>CAZSXF010000005.1:0-173477 GCA_964611215.1 uncultured Chlorobiaceae bacterium | reverse complement strand
CGCGCACATGCCGAGCTGGAGCTCGGCGCTCCCAGCCTCTTTATTCTTCTCTCCTCTTTCCTTCTCGTGCGCTTGCGCGCCGCACGCCCCGGGAGCGCCAGGCTCCTGCCTGGCTCCTTATTCTTTCTTTCCCTCTTTCCCTCTTTCCTGCTTTCGTGCGCTTGCGCGCACGTGCCGAGCTGGAGCTCGGCGCTCCCAGCCTCTTTATTCTTCTTTCCGCTTTCCTGCTCGTGCGCTTGCGCGCCACACGCCTCGCCCTTTATGCTTTCTTCTCCTCACCCTCTTTTGTGTGTGCTGGCGAGAGGGATCCGCTCCACTTCCGATAGTCCGCCGAATCCTGTAAATTGCGGCTCATTACATGATCTTTTTTCCCTTTGACCGCCATTCTTCAAGACTGATTTTACGTGACCAAGATGCAGAACGACCTCAGCCTTATCAGCGGCCTGTGCCGTGACCATGCAATCCCGGCAAACGACGAGATGCTCGGAAAGCTGGCCAGGTATACCACCCTCCTCGAAAGCTGGAACAATAAAGTCAACCTGATCAGCCGCAAGGAGGATGCGCCGGTCATCGTCAAGCATGTTTTCCATTCGTTGCTCATCTGCCGTGTCCACTCGTTCATGCCGGGAGAAAAGGTGCTTGACCTCGGCACTGGCGGAGGCCTGCCAGGTATTCCGCTGGCAATCCTTTTCCCGGAGACCTCGTTCCTTCTGGTTGACTCGACCGGCAAAAAGATTGCCGCCTGCAAGGCGATGGCCAACGACCTCGGACTGAAAAATGTCCTGACGGTCCACTCGCGCGTCGAGGAGTTGAAAGGGCTTTCGTTTGATACGGTGCTGAGCAGGCAGGTGGCGCCGCTTGAGGAGTTGTGCGGCTACGCTTCGAAACTGCTCCAAAAGGGAGGGGTACTGATCTGCCTGAAAGGAGGCGCCCTCGATCAGGAAATCGGTGATGCGGTCATGATGCGTCAAAAACATCTCGGCTTTCCGTCAACGGTGGACCAACTGCCCATCGGAGACATCAGCCCGCTGTTTGCGGAAAAGCAGATAGTCATCGCCCGCTGGTAAGATCGATTCCGATCCTCCGGCAGACGATGACTAACATCAGGTGATTCCTCCCGCTCAGGAGAGGGAAATCTTGTTACTCGGCAGCAGCTTCGTCCGGTCCCTTTCCGGCTTCTTCAGCCTTTTTGGAACCCTTGACACGCTTTGCACGGTCCTGCCTGGTTGCTTTCGGTTTCGCCGACACGGCTTCAGCGTAGTCGACCAGCTCGATCACAGCCATCTTCGCTGCATCGCCGAAACGGGGGGCAAGCTTGATGATGCGGGTATATCCGCCGTTACGATCACCGACACGGCCGACGATCTCTTCGAACAGGGTGCGAACCGCTTCCTTGTCACGCAGGGCGCTGAAAACCTCACGCTGCGCATGGAGGGTCCCCTTGCGGGCCTTGGTGATGATCTTCTCGACAACCTTGCGGGTTTCTTTCGCTTTCGCCTCGGTGGTCTCGATACGCTTGTGTATCAGAAGCTGGGTCGAAAGGTTTGACAGGGTGGCCTTCCTGTGGGCACTCGTCCTTCCGAGTTTTCTTGCTGGCTTAACTTTACGCATGTCTTGTTTCCGCTCTCATTGATTTCAAATAAAACGACAGGCCTGCTTCAACCTTTCATCTGGTAACGGGTAATATCCATTCCAAACTTGAGGTTGGACTTCTCAAGCTGTTCTTTCAGTTCTGTCAGCGACTTCTTGCCGAAATTCTTGTAGTTCAGCAGCTCGTCTTCCCTGCGTGAAACCAGGTCACCAAGGGTGTCGATCTCTGCAAGCCTGAGGCAGTTGTGCGAACGGACCGAAAGATCGAGGTCCTCAATCTTGGTCTGCAGCAGCTTCCGCATGCTTTCGAACTCATCGTCAAGCTGTTTGTACTCTTCCTCTGAGAACTCTTCCTCTGTAGGCGAGAACTCTGCAAAGAAGGTAAAGTGCTCGTTGATGATGCGACCGGCAAGGCTGATCGAATCATCAGGGGTGATGGAGCCGTCGGTCTCGACGTCAAGCACCATCTTTTCGTAGTCGGTACGCTGGCCGACACGGGTATTCTCGACCTTGAACTTCACGTTCTTGATCGGCGTATAAATGGAATCGAGGGCGATGAAACCGATAGGCATGCCTTCGCTGCGGTTCTCTTCGGCCGGCACATAGCCGCGTCCCCTGCCGACATAAATATCGATGTTCAGGGTAACTCCGGTGTTGATGGTGGCGATGTGCAGATCCTTGTTCAGCACCTCGAACTCACCCTCCTGGGAGACGATGTCACCGGCAGTAAAGTCTTTCGGCCCGACCAGGGAGAGGGTCGTCTTGCAGCTGCGCTTGCAGTTCGACCTGAAACGAACCTTTTTGAGGTTCAGGACAATCTCGGGAACATCCTCGCGGACGCCGTCAATCGTTGAAAACTCATGGAAAACACCATCGATCTTGATGCCCGTGATGGCGGTACCGGGGAGAGAGGCCAGAAGGACCCTTCTCATTGCATTGCCAAGCGTAACTCCGTATCCACGCTCCAGCGGCTGGGCGATGAACCGCCCGAAACTGCCGGTATGCGTTGCTTCATCGACTTCGATCTTTGCAGGCATCTGCATCTGATATATCATAGTCTTGATACCTTAAAGGATTCAAAAATATCACTTGGAGTACAACTCGACGACAAGCTGTTCGTTATACGGTTCCTGAACCGCTTCACGCTCAGGCACGGCAAGGAATACCGCTTTCCGGTTTGCCTTGTCGACCTGGATCCACTCCGGAATCCTCGTTTCGGAGACCTTGTTGAGCGAATCGGCAACCGCATCCAGATTGCGGCTCTTCTGCCTGAATTCGATAAGGTCACCGGGGGAAACCAGATACGAAGGGATGTTGACCTTCTTGCCATTGATCAGCAGGTGACCATGAGTGACCAGCTGGCGTGCACCGGCGCGGGAAGGAGAAAATCCGCAACGGTAGACAACGTTATCAAAGCGACGCTCCAGAAGCTTCACGAGGTTATCACCGGTAACGCCGCGCTGTGCGACAGCCTTGCGGTAATAAGTCCTGAACTGCTTCTCGAGGATGCCGTACAGATATTTCATCTTCTGCTTCTCGCGGAGCTGCAGTGCGTATTCCGACACCTTGCCCTTACGGGACTGTCCGTGCTCTCCAGGCGCGTACGGACGCCGTTCGAGATATTTTTCCGCCTTTGGTGAAAGAGCAATCCCCAACCTGCGAGAAACCTTGGTAATTGAGCCTCTGAATCGTGCCATAGTAGCAATTATTGCTTCATTGATAATTCTTGATGATAACCGTCAGACCCTTCTGCGCTTGGGCGGCCTGCAACCGTTGTGCGGAAGCGGGGTGATGTCCTTGATGGTCTTGACTTCGAGGCCGACCCCCTGGAGCGCCCTGATCGCGGCGTCACGGCCTGCGCCGGGACCCTTGATAAAAACGTCCACATGTCGCATACCAAGGTCGTACGCTTCCTTGGCTGCAGCTTCTGAAGTCACCTGCGATGCGTAAGGGGTGTTCTTCTTGGAACCCTTGAAGCCGTTCTTGCCCGCACTCGACCAGGAGACCGTATTGCCGAGCGTGTCGGTGATCGTCACCATGACATTGTTGAAGGACGCCTTGATATGGACGGTGCCCTCAGGCGTAACCTTGACTTTCTTTTTTTTCCTGCTCGCTGTTGCCATGAGTCTGTCGCTATTTAATCTCTCTTATTGCTGTAATTACCCGGATCACTTCTTGGTGGCCTTCTTCTTTCCGGCGACGGTCTTGCGCTTGCCCTTCCTGGTACGTGCATTGGTCTGGGTGCGCTGGCCGCGAACGGGAAGCGAACGGCGATGACGAAGCCCCCTGTAGCATCCGATATCCATCAGACGCTTGATTGACAACTGCTGCTCACCTCGCGCCTGTCCTTCAACCGTGTAGTCGTTGCCGACGATCTCCCTGATGGCATAGGCCTCTTCATCGGTCAGGTCAGAGATCTTTTTGCTCGGTGCGACACCCGCACGCGAAAGGATGTTTTCGGCAGATTTCCTTCCGATACCATAAACATACGTCAGTGCGATGACGGCATGCTTGTTCAATGGCAAATTTACACCAGCTAACCTCATATGTTTTTCTCAAGTCTGTTGTTTGTTCCGAAGATCACCCCTGGCGCTGCTTATGGCTAGGATTCACCTTGCAGATCACATATCGCTTGCCTTTGCGCGTGATAATCCTGCAGTGCTCGCAACGTTTTTTGATAGATGAAAAGATTTTCATGGTAAACCCCACACGCTATGATTGTCCGGTCATGTCCAAAATATGAAAAGGCATGTAATGTAATAAATACATCCCTAATAATCAACCGGTGATTGCTAATATTTCAGTTACTCACTTGTACCGATAGGTAATTCTGCCCTTCGAGAGGTCATACGGCGAAATCTGAACCTTCACCTTGTCGCCAGGCAGAATCCTTATGTAGTGCATCCTGATCTTGCCGGATACGTGGGCAAGCACTTCGAGACTGTTTTCGAGCTTTACCCGAAACTGCGCATTCGGCAGTGCCTCAAGAATTTCGCCTTCTATCTCGATTGATTCTTCCTTCGCCAATGGAGCTCTCCGCTTAAATGGTAGTTGTTGTCAGTCTTTGCCTTCCGGGGAGGCTGTCAGAATCTCAGCCTGGCCTTCCCTGACGACGACCGTATGTTCAAAATGCGCAGCCGGCTTGCCGTCCTCGGTCACAGCGACCCATGCCTTGCGTTTGCTGACCGCCCGGCGTGAACGGCCGAGCGCAATCATTGGCTCGATTGCCAGCGTCATGCCAGCCCTGAGCTTCACGCCGGAGCCTCGCCTTCCGTAATTCGGGACCGCCGGATCCTCGTGCAGTTCGCTGCCGATACCATGGCCGACCATATTTTCAATCACACTGTAGCCGAATGACCTCGCATGCTCTTCGATCGCTGCGGAGATGTCTCCCATCCGGTTGCCGGCAATTGCTTTTTCGATACCAAGATACAGGCACTTACGCGTCTCTTCGACGAGCTTTCGGACATCCTGCGGAACGTCACCGATAATGTACGTCCTGGCTGAATCGCCGTGATACCCGCCTTTGTAGGCGCCGCAATCGACAGAGACGATATCTCCTTCACTGATGATCCGCTTCTCGTTCGGCACGCCATGCACAACCTCTTCATTGATCGAAACACACAGGGTGGCAGGATAGGGAATGACCCCGACCTCGCCTTTGGGTGCGTAATTCAGAAAGCTCGGGACACCGTGATGGTCACGGATAAACTGTTCTGCAAGCTCGTCGAGGCGCTTGGTCGACATGCCGGGGGCAACCTCGTCGCCCAGCATGTCGAGCGTCCGGGCCACCAGAGACCCGGCTTCACGCATCAGTTCAATTTCCCGTTCGCTTTTGATTGTGATCATGCCGTCACCATTGTTAGCCCTGACGGCCTCGTGCCTTCGCTGTTTTCATGAATCCGTCATAATGGCGCATCATCAGATGGCTCTCGACCTGCTGGAGCGTATCCAACCCGACACTGACGATGATCAGCAGGCTGGTGCCGCCGAAAAAGTGGGCGAAGCCGGGAGTTACATTGCCGAATTTCGTAAGGAAGGTCGGCAGGATGGCGATAATGGCAAGAGAGATCGCGCCTGGCAGCGTGATCCTTGTCAGGATGTTGTCAATAAAATCAGCGGTGCTCTTGCCGGGTCGGATGCCAGGAATAAATCCACCCTGGCGCCGCATGGTATCAGCTACCTCCTTCGGGTTGAAGGCGATTGCCGTATAGAAATATGTGAAGAAAACGATCATGGCACCGAAAATGACGGCATACCACCAGGAATCGTATGCGAGTGCCCCCGCAATCTTCTGCATCACCTCGTTTTCGGGGAAGAACGAAAGGAAGGTGCTCGGCAGAAACATGATCGACTGGGCAAAGATGATCGGCATCACACCTGCGGTATTGATCCGCATGGGGATGTACTGGGTGCCACCGCCGTACACCTTGCGACCGACGACGCGCTTGGCATGCTGTACCGGGATCCGGCGGGTGCCGACGGTCAGGATGATGACAATGGCGACGATCGCCGCCATGAGCGCCATGATGATCATTTCCACAATCCAGTTCTTGCTGCCGAGCGATACGGACTGCACCTCGGCGACAAGCGCCTGCGGGAACCGTGCCAGAATGCCGATCATGATGATCAGCGAAATGCCGTTGCCGATGCCACGCTCGGTGATCCGCTCACCAAGCCACATGACGAAGACGGTGCTTGCCGTCAGGATGACGATCGTGGAAAAGGCGAAAAGAAAGCCGGGCTCGGGAACGACGGCCTTGCCGAACGAAGAAGGGCTTGCCAGGCTGACGCTCACGCCCCACGCCTGCAGGGCAGCGACGACAATGGTGCCGTACCTCGTGTACTGGTTTATTTTCTGGCGGCCCTCCTCCCCCTCTTTCTGCAGCTTCTGGACATAGGGGGTCACCGCACCGAGAAGCTGGACGATAATGGAGGCGGAAATGTAGGGCATGATGCCCAGAGAAAAAATGGAGGCGCGTGCAAACGCGCCACCGACGAACAGATCGAACAGCCCGAAGAGATCATTGGCATGGGACGAACTCGCCCCGGCAACCGCGGCTGCATCGACGCCGGGAAGCGTGATATGCGATCCCAGACGATAGATGAACAGAAGCAGGAGGGTATACAGGATCCTCTGTCGTAACTCCGGGATTTTGTTGATGTTCCTAATACTCTCAGTAAGCTTCATAGCTGCTCGGTTCCCCGTTTACGACTTGGCTTTTTTGGCGGTTGCCTTGACGACTTTCGCCTTCGGCTTCAACAGTGCCTCCTCAAGCGGCAGGCCATTGACCTTTGAAGCTTCCTCAAGGGTACGGAAAGCGATTTCGAGCTTGCCGCCGGCCTTGGTGATCTTCTCTTCCGCAGACTTGCTGAAGAAATGCGCCGTAATGGTCACGGCAACCGAAATGTCGCCATTGCCGAGGATCTTGAAATAATCCTGGTTGCTGGCATTGCTGAGGTGCTTGAGGTCGATGACGCTGATTTCGTTGCCGACAAGCCCCTGCTCCACCCACTGCTGAATCTGGGCGACATTGATGCCAACGACCGACTTGCGGTTCGGCGGCGTGAAACCGAATTTGGGAAGCCTCCGATACATCGGAATCTGGCCACCCTCAATAATGGGGCGCTGATAACCGCTACGGGACTGCTGTCCCTTGTTGCCCTTACCGGCGGTGGTGCCGTTGCCCGAGCCAGGTCCACGACCGACGCGCTTCCTGTTTTTGACTGCACCCTTGGCAGGACGAAGTGAACTTAAATCCATGGTATACCTTCCCGACTTGCTTTGATGAATAGTATGTTACAGCTCCTCAACCCTCACAAGGTGCTGGACGACTCTGATCTGCCCTCTGATGCAGGCATTATCCTTGAGTTCAACCTTGTGGTTCGGCCGTCCGAGGCCAAGGGCCTTGATCGTCGCTTTCTGCTTCTTGGTGCCGCCGATCACGCTGCGCACCTGCGTCACTTTAATCGTTTTCTCGCTCATGGTCACCATGTTCCTGTTTAGCTTTCAAAGACCTCTTTCAGGCTTTTCGAACGGCGCTCGGCGACATCGTTCGCATCGGAAATACTCTGAAGTCCCTTGATGGCTGCCTTGACCACATTGTGCGGGTTCGAGGAACCGAGGGACTTGGTGAGGATGTCGTGAATGCCGGCCATCTCAAGCACAGCCCTCACCGCACCGCCGGCGATAAGGCCGGTACCGGGCGTGGCAGGCTTCATGAGCACCTTTGCCGAACCGTATTTTGCGACGATCGGATGCGGGATGGTCCCCTTGACGATCGGCACCTTGATGACATTCTTCTTGCCGTCTTCGACGCCTTTTGCAATTGCGTCCTGAACTTCATTCGCTTTTCCGAGCCCGTAACCGACATGACCTTCCTTGTCTCCGACGACGACGATTGCATTGAAGCCAAACCGCTTGCCGCCCTTGACCACCTTGGCGGTCCTGTTGATGTGCACCAGCTTCTCTTTCAGATTCAACTCACCGGGCTTGATATTCCTGGCAGATTTTTTCGACATGTACGCTTGCGTTGAAAAGTTTTAAAAGATCAGACCTGCTGCACGTGCACCGTCGGCGAGAGCCCTGATACGACCGTGATACCGGAACCCGTTCCTGTCGAACACGACGGCGGTGATCCCCTGTGCGAGAGCCTTTTCAGCCAGCATCTTGCCGACCTGTGCGCTCACTTCGCTCTTCGTTCCGGTCAATCCGGCACTTTCCTTCGACATGGTCGATGCCGACAGAATCGTCTTGCCATGGTCATCGTCGATCAACTGTGCGTAGATCTGGGACAGGCTCCTGAATACGCACAACCTCGGCCTTGCCGCGGTGCCGTAGACGCTTGCCCTGCTACGTGCCTTGATTTTCTGCCTGCTTGCAGCTTTATCGATTTGGCTCATTATCTCTAACCTGTATAGTTGTTTGCCTGACTGTTATTCCTGAGGCCCGCCGGTTACTTGCCGGCTGCCTTGCCTTCCTTGCGGCGGATGACCTCACCTTCATACTTGATACCTTTGCCGCGATACGGTTCAGGCTTCCTGAACGAACGGATCTTGGAGGCGATCTGGCCAACAAGCGCCTTGTCGATACCGCTGACAAGAACAGTCGTCGGCTCCGGAACCTCAATCTTGATGCCTGCCGGGGCCTTGAAGTAGATCATGTGTGAAAATCCGAGCGTCAGCGCAAGCAGATCGC
The DNA here is from genome assembly GCA_964611215.1 of uncultured Chlorobiaceae bacterium. GTDB lineage: Bacteria > Bacteroidota > Chlorobiia > Chlorobiales > Chlorobiaceae > Chlorobaculum. Next base: position 164,689 of record CAZSXF010000005.1, on the reverse strand, counting down.
CCTTGAGTTCCGCACGGTAACCGACGCCGGTGATTTCAAGCTTGCGGGTGAAACCCTTCGTGACGCCCTCGACCATGTTGCTGACCAGCATGCGGTACAGTCCATGCATGGAGCGTGAACGCTTGCTGTCGTCGATCCTGGTGACCGAAACGGAGCCATCGGCGACCGAAACGGTAACTTCATCGCACATGGCCTGCGTTAACGCACCTTTCGGACCGGTAACGCTGATCACATTGTCCTTGACCTCTACCTTAGCCTGATCAGTAAGGCTGATCGGCATTTTTCCTATTCTTGACATGGTAAACTCTGATGCGCTTGAAATTAATAAATACGGAACAGAACCTCACCGCCGACATTCTGCTCACGGGCTTCCTTGTCGGTCAGGATTCCTTTCGAGGTCGAAAGGATGAAGAGGCCAAGACCACCCAGGTAGCGCTTGATGTCCTTGCCGTCGTAAACACGCCGGCCGGGCTTGCTGACCCTGGAGATCTCCTTGATTGCATGCGTTCCGTCTGCAGTGTACTTCAGCTCGATGCGGATGAACGGGAACTGCTCGGTGGTAATCACCGTGAAGCCCTTGATGTACCCTTTGTCGAGCAGCAGCTTTGCAATGTTCTCGCGCAGCTTGGAATAAGGAATATCGGTCGTCTTGTTTTTGGCACTACCGGCATTTCTGATCCGGGTGATGAAATCGGCTATGGAATCCGTAACAGGCATGGCTAACAGTTGGTTACATTCGTAAATGGACAGACTTCTTGATAATCGGCACCGAGAAGCGGCTTACCAGCTCGCCTTCCTGACACCGGGAAGCTTGCCTTCCAGGGCCAGCTTGCGGAACATGTGGCGGCAAAGACCGAACTTCACGTAGTTGCCGCGGCCACGGCCGGTGAGAACGCAACGGGTACGGACCCTCGTTGCCGAACTGTCGCGCGGCAGCTTGCGAAGTGCCTCGAAATCGCCGGCAGCTTTCAATTCCTCACGCTTTGCCGCATACTTCTCGACAAGACGCTTCCTTTTTTCGTTTCGTGCAATAATGCTTTTCCTTGCCATCTTGGTCAGTGATAAAGGTGATTAGTTCTTCTTTTTGAACGGCATGCCGAGCAGAGTCAGAAGCTCGTAGGCCTCTTCATCCGTCTTTGCGGAGGTGACGAAGCTGATATCCATGCCGTTGATCCTCGGAACCTTGTCGATGTCGATTTCCGGGAAAATGATCTGCTCTCTGATGCCGGCGTTGTAATTGCCGCGGCCGTCGAAGCTCGTGTCGCTCAGCCCCTTGAAATCCCTGATGCGCGGAACGGCAAGCGAAACAAAACGATCCATGAACTCGTACATGATCCTGCTGCGGAGTGTGACGCGGCAACCGATTGCCTGACCCTCGCGGAGCTTGAAGTTCGAGATGGCCTTCTTTGCCTTGCGCACCTGCGGTTTCTGGCCGGTGATCTGGCCGAGTTCCTGCATTGCGGTTTCGAGGAGTTTCGGCTCAGATGCCGCCTCTCCGACGCCGATGTTCACCGCAATCTTCTCAAGGCGGGGAACCATCATGATATTCTGGTAGTTGAAGCGCTCCATCAGTTTCGGGACAACATTTTCCCGATAGTGGACCTCAAGGCGGGCAGGACCCAGCGGCTCCTGCGGTGCAGTTTCGACTTTTTTCGACATCTCTTCCTTATCCTTTTACCAGGGTGGTCTTGGTCACCCTGTCATTAACTAAATACGGTCAGCTTTTCTTCACGTTCGACGCGTGAATCGGGAATTCGCGCTCGATGATCGAGCCCTGCGGGTTAGACTGGGTCGGACGCATGTGGCGCTTACGGATGTTGACACCCTCGACGATGACCCGTCCTTTCTGCGGGAACACCCTGAGGATTTTGCCTGACTTGCCCCGGTCGTTTCCGCTGATCACGACAACAGAGTCATTCTTCTTGACGTGGAGCTTGATCTTTTTTGTGCCTGTTTTCATGGTGGCCTATATCTGATATTTATCTTGAACGGAGCGGGAGACGGGACTCGAACCCGCGACCAACAGCTTGGAAGGCTGTGACTCTACCAGCTGAGTTACTCCCGCTTTTCCACTCCTCAGAGAACCTCTGGAGCGAGCGAAACAATCTTCATGTATCTCTTGTCGCGAAGCTCGCGTGCGACAGGCCCGAAAATTCGGGTACCCCTCGGCTCACCCTGTGCGTTGAGCAGCACGACGGCATTTTCGTCGAACCGGATATAGGAACCGTCCTTGCGCTTCTGCTCCTTGACACAGCGGACGACAACCGCCTTGCAAACATCCTTTTTCTTGACGATACCGCCGGGAACCGCAGCCTTGACCGACACCATGATCTGGTCGCCGAGAGCCGCATAACGCCTGCCGGTGCCGCCGAATACGTGAATGCAACGAACTTTCTTGGCTCCGCTGTTATCGGCAACAACCAGGTTAGTCTCTTTCTGGATCATCCTGCATTAACCTCTTTAAAGTGATGGTATACCTGTTACTTGGCTTTTTCAACAATCTCGACAAGCCTGCAGCTTTTGCGCTTGCTGAGCGGCCTGCACTCGGTCACCCTGACCAGATCGCCTACCGATGCCTCGTTCTTCTCGTCGTGAGCCATCAGACGGGTGGTCTTTTTGAAATATTTCTTGTAGACAGGATGCTGTACCCTGCGTTCGACGGCGACCACGATGCCCTTATCCATACTGTCGCTGACGACCTTGCCCAACCAGCTCTTTTTCCTGCTCCTCGTTTCGGATCCACTTGACATTGCTGCGTTGCCCTTTTGTTTTTCTTTCTTGTTGAAACCGGTTATTAACTGCCCGTTGGATTACGCTGTGGCCTGCGAGGCCTCGCCCAGCTCCAGGCTCCGGAGTCTGGTCTTCATCCGAGCGATATCCCGCTTCGAATCGCGTAAAACCATCGGGTTCTGCGGCAGTTGGATTGCCTTGTAAAAGTTGATATCGGCCAGCCTGTTCTGCAGCTCGTCGATCTTGTCGAGAAGCTCCTGCTTGTTCATGGCCGCAATTTCATGTTTTTTCATGTTTCGCTTCCTTTTGCTCGTTATCCTTCGTAATCGGGCCTGACAATGAACTTGGTCTTGATCGGCAGCTTCTTGGCGGCGAGCCTGAAAGCCTCGACCGCAACGTCGCGCGGCACACCGTCAGCTTCGAACATGATACGCCCCGGCTTGACGACAGCAACCCAGAATTCCGGAGAACCTTTACCGGAACCCATTCGGGTTTCAGCCGGCTTCTTGGACACGGGCTTGTCGGGGAAAATCCTGATCCAGATTTTTCCGTCCCTCTTCATATAGCGGTTCATGGCGATACGTGCGGCTTCGATCTGTCGGCTGGTGATCCAGGCAGATTCGAGCGCCTTGAGGCCGAACGTCCCGAAGGTGACGTCGGTACCACGCCCGGCAACGCCCTTCATGCGGCCACGCTGCATCTTCCTGTATTGAACCCTCTTTGGCATTAACATACCGGCAACTCCATTCTTTTCAAATGATTATATGGTACTTTGTGACGTCAGGCCTTTTTCGGACGACGGCGGCGCTTTGCGCCTCTTGCGTCGCCACGGCCCCTGGACCTTGCATCGCCGCGACGTTCCTGCATCTTCTTCATTTCGTCCTCTTCAATGGCATCGAGCCTCTGGACAAGCACTTCGCCCTTGTAAACCCATACCTTGATTCCGATAGCACCGGCAATGGTGTGCGCGGTCACGCTTGCATAATCGACATTTGCACGCAGTGTGTGAAGCGGAATCTTGCCTTCCTTGTACTGTTCGGCCCTGGCGATTTCAGCACCGCCGAGACGACCTGCACAGCGGATCCTGACACCTTCGGCACCAGCACGCATCGCCTGCTGGATCGCCTGTTTCATGGCACGGCGGAACGAGACCCTGTTCTCAAGCTGGTAGGCAATGTTTTCGCCGATCAGCTGCGACTCGATCTCCGGCTTGATCACTTCGATCACGTCGATCTTGACCTCCCTGCCGGTGAGCTTGGTAAGCTCCTGGGAGAGATTGTTGATCTCCTCGCCTTTCCTGCCGACAACGGCACCCGGGCGGGCTGCGTAGATATTGATTTTGATATGCTTGGTTGTCCGTTCGATCACGATGCGCGAGATACCAGCCTTCTCTTTCTTCAGCCTTGCCTGCACATAGTTCCGGATAACCTGATCCTGCTTGATCTTTTCGGCGATAACCGGTCCGTCATCGTACCAGCGGGAAGTCCAGTCCTTGATGATTCCCAGCCTGAATCCGGTTGGATTTACTTTCTGACCCAATGTTATCTCCTTAGTTTATTTGGTTACCGGTTTCTTGACCCTGTCAACCACGATGGTCAGGTGGTTCGAGCGCTTGCGGATCCTGTAAGCACGGCCCATGGGAGCCGGCAGGAGCCTCTTGAGCGACGGACCTTCATCGACGAAGACAGCCTTGACGAACAGCTCGTTATCATTTACCCGTTCTTCCGGGTTGAGCTGCGTGTAATTCGCCACTGCCGACTTGAGCGTAACCATCAGGTTGCGGGATGCGCTTTTCGTGGAGTTGAGCAGGATGGCTTTTGCCTGGTCAACCTGCTTGCCACGAACAAGGCCGGCAACGAGCCGCATTTTCCGGGGCGACGTCGGGGTATGCCGTAAAATTGCTTTAGCTTGCATGATTTCTCTTACCTTTCCGCGTTTATCAGATTATTTCTTTTTGGGTGCCGAACCGCCCTTTTCAGCCTTGCCGCCCGCATGGCCGCGGAACGTTCTCGTCGGTGCGAACTCACCAAGCTTGTGGCCAACCATGTTCTCGCTGATATAGACCGGTACGTGGGTTTTGCCGTTATGGACGGCAACCGTGTGGCCGACGAAATCCGGGGAAATCATCGAGCTCCTCGACCAGGTCTTGACCACCTTCTTCTCGCCTTTGCTGTTCATGTCAAGGATCCGCTTCTCCAGCTTGAATTCTATGAAGGGGCCCTTTTTCAGTGATCTTGGCATAATACTCTCTGCTTGTTGTTAGTTACCACAAAGTTTACTTGGCGTTCCTGCCGCGGACGATAAGCTTGGTCGAAGCCTTCTTCCGGTTCCTGGTTTTCAATCCCTTTGCAAGCTGTCCCCACGGAGACTTCGGATGCTTCCGGCCACCGCCAGACTTCGACTTGCCTTCACCACCACCCATCGGATGGTCGACAGGGTTCATGGCCATGCCTCGGGTCTGGGGGCGAATACCCAGCCAGCGGCTGCGCCCGGCTTTGCCAAGGCTGATGTTCTCATGTTCGGCATTGCCGATAACGCCGATGGTTGCCCGGCACTCGACGCGGACTTTCCTGATTTCGCCCGACGGCATCTTCAGGGTCGCGTAGTTGCCTTCACGGGCAGCGAGAACGGCATAAGCACCGGCTGAACGGGCCATCTGGCCACCTTTGCCGGCCTTCAGCTCAATATTGTGAACATCGGTACCCAGCGGGATGTTTTTCAGCGGCATGGTGTTGCCGATCTTGATGTCGACCTTCTCACCGCTTTCGATAAGATCGCCGACCTTGATCCCTTTGGGAGCGAGAATATAACGTTTTTCTCCGTCAAGATAACTAAGAAGTGCAATCCTTGCGGAACGGTTCGGATCATACTCGATCGAGGCAACCTTCGCCGGCACGCCGTCCTTATTGCGCTTGAAATCGATGAGCCGGTAAAACCGCTTGTGACCGCCGCCCATGTGACGGGAGGTAATACGACCGTTGGTATTGCGCCCGCCGGTCCTCTTGATCGGCACGAGAAGGCTCTTCTCGGGCTCACTCTTGGTGATCTCTTCGAAACCAGCGTATGACGCGAACCTCGTGCCCGGAGTGACCGGAGCTAATTTCCTGATTGCCATCGTAATAAATTATCTATCCTGTTGTTAATCCTTGTTTTCGCTCTTATCGCCAGCGCCGGCATAGTAGTCGATGACCTGCCCGTTGCCAACCGTGACGATCGCCTTCTTCCAGTCACTCTTCCTGCCGGCGATCAGTCCCTTCCTGGTATACTGCCTTTTGCTTTTTCCGAGATAATTGGCCGTGCGCACCGAGGTGACGTCAACGCCGAACTTCTCTTCGACAGCCTTCCTGATATCGTTCTTATCCGCGTCCTGCTTGACAACGAATGCATACTGGCCTTTCTGCTCGGAAAGCCTTGTGCTTTTTTCGGTCAGCAGCGGCCGCAACAACGGGTTCTTCATTGCAATTCTCTCCTTTTTAGGCAAACGGTAATTACCCTAATGTTTCTTCTATTTTCTGCAGGGCGGTCTTCTGGAAGAGAACGGCCTGGCTGTTGAGGATGTCATAAGTCGACGCATTCTCGGCAACCATGACATTGAGTTTCTCGATATTCCTGCCTGAAGTGCTGACCACAGCATCGTAGCCGGGCGTCAGCATCAGGGTTTTCTTGCCTGAAAGGCCGAGGTTCTTCAGCATATCGGCGACCGGACGGGTCTTGATGCCTTCGAGGCTGAAATCCTCGACGATGACAATCTGCCCTGCGGCTGCCTTTGCGCTGAACGCCGAACGGCGTGCAAGCTGCTTGACCTTCCGGTTCACCTTCTGTTCGTACGAGCGGGGCTGTGGGCCGAAAATAGCTCCGCCGCCGACCATCAGACCAGACCGGGTAGAACCCTGACGGGCATTGCCGGTGCCTTTCTGGCGGAACGGCTTCCTGCCGCCGCCGCGGACTTCCGCCCGCGTTTTGGTCTTGTGGGTTCCCTGTCTGCGATTGGCAAGGATTGCCTTGACATCGAGGTACATGGCATGCTCGGAAACCTCAATACCGAAAATCTCATCGTTCAGCGTCACCACCTCACCGGTTTCCGCACCCTGTATGTTGAGTACTTTTAATTCCATAGTTCCGTGCACCCAGCTTTACTTTGTTGTTGAAACAATCTTTACATAGGAATTCTTCGGACCCGGCACCGCACCTTTGACGACGATCAGATTCGATTCAGGCATGATCTTGACGATCTCGAGATTCCTGACCGTCACGTTAGCACCACCCATGCGTCCTGCCATCCTGGTTCCCTTGAAGGTCCTGGAAGGATCGGACGAGCCGCCCACCGAACCCGGTGCGCGAAGCCTGTCGGACTGGCCGTGCGTTCTGGAACCGCCGCCGAAGTTGTGACGCTTGACGACACCGGCAAATCCCTTGCCCTTGGTCACACCGAGGACATCGATCTTCTCGCCTTCCGTAAAGACGTCGACACCGACCGGGTTTCCTGCTTCGAGTTCGCCCTTGATGAGATCCTTGCTGACTTCAGACAGGATATACCCTGGCGCTACGCCAGCTTTCTTGTACTGTCCGGCGACCGGCTTCAAAACCTTTTTTTCGTCGCGCTCGCCAAAACCCAGCTGATACGCATCGTAGCCGTCTTTTTCTGCACTCTTTACCTGAGTCACATAACACGGCCCGGCCTGAATCACCGTGCAGGGAACAGCTTCCCGCTTGTCGTTGTATAAACGGGTCATGCCGATTTTTTTCCCGAGAATCGCACCCATATCCGATTAGCTTTTCTATTTCGTTAAGACTTAATTTCTACATCAACGCCACTTGGAAGCTCAAGCTTCATCAGCATATCAATGGTCCTGGCCGTCGGGTTGATGATTTCGATCAACCGTTTGTGCGATGAAAATGCAAACTGCTCACGAGACTTCTTGTCAACATGAGGCGAGCGGTTGACCGTGTACACGTGCGTTTTCGTGGGAAGCGGAATGGGGCCAAAAATGATGGCATCCGTCTGCTTGACCACATCAATAATCTTCAAAGCCCATTTATCAACGAGGCTATGGTCGTAGGACTTGAGCTTAATCCTGATCTTTTGCTGAACAGCCACTGGTCTATCCCTGTTTCGATGGTTTCAATAAAAAAGGGGCGAGAGCGTTGCCTCGCCCCGGGATGACAATCTACCGATTATTCGATGATCTTGGTTACAGAACCTGCACCGACGGTACGACCACCTTCACGGATAGCGAACCTGAGGCTCTCTTCCATGGCGATCGGAGCGATCAGCTCAACTTCGACCAAAAGGTTGTCACCAGGCATGACCATCTCGACACCCTCAGGAAGGGTCACGGAGCCGGTCACGTCGGTGGTCCTGAAGTAGAACTGCGGACGATAGCCATTGAAGAACGGCGTATGACGTCCACCCTCTTCCTTTTTCAGGATGTAGACCTGAGCCGTGAACTTGGTGTGCGGGGTGATCGAACCCGGCTTGGAGATAACCATGCCGCGCTCCAGCTCGGTCTTGTCGACACCACGGAGCAGAAGGCCTGCGTTGTCACCAGCCTGACCTTCGTCGAGGGTCTTCTGGAACATTTCGATACCGGTGACGACCGACTTGCGGGTCGGCTTGATACCGACGATTTCGACCTCTTCGCCAACCTTGACACGCCCCCTCTCGATACGGCCGGTACCGACGGTGCCACGACCGGAGATGGAGAACACATCCTCGACCGGCATCAGGAACGGCTTTTCGACTTCACGGACCGGCTGCGGGATGTAGGTGTCGACCGCTTCCATCAACTCCAGAATCTGCTTTTCGCCTTCCGGATCACCGTTCAGCGCGTTGAGTGCAGAACCCTTGATGATCGGAATCTCGTCGCCAGGGAAACCATACTCGGTGAGCATCTCGCGAAGCTCCATTTCAACGAGTTCGAGCAGTTCCGGATCGGCAATGTCGACCTTGTTGAGGAACACGACCAGTGCAGGCACGTTCACCTGATGGGCAAGCAGGATGTGCTCGCGGGTCTGGGGCATCGGGCCGTCAGTACCGGCAACCACGAGGATAGCGCCGTCCATCTGGGCAGCACCGGTGATCATGTTCTTGATGTAGTCAGCGTGGCCGGGGCAGTCGATATGTGCGTAGTGCCGATTGGCGGTCTGGTACTCGACGTGTGCGGTGGAGATGGTAATACCACGCTCGCGCTCTTCCGGAGCCTTGTCGATTTCGCCGAACTCACGGGCTGCTGCAAGGCCCTGCTTTGCCAGAACGCTGGTGATAGCGGCGGTCAGGGTGGTCTTGCCATGGTCAACGTGACCGATGGTGCCGATATTTACGTGGGGTTTATCCCTCTTGTATGACTCTTTAGCCATAGCTCTTCTCCCTCTCTGTTAACTGTGTTTAGTGATGCGGTGATGAAATGCGTTTATTCTGAATCCTTGCCAACCCTCTTCTCCTGCAGTGACTCTGCAATGTTGCGAGGCACCTCGCGATAGCTTTCGAACTCCATCGAGTAGTTTGCGCGACCCTGGGTCATGGAACGCAGATCCGTGGAATACCCGAACATCTCGGAGAGCGGCACCTTGGCATTCACAAACTGCGCGCCCGCACGCTGCCCCATACCCTCGATGTGGCCACGACGGCCTGACAGGTCACCCATCACATCGCCGAGATATTCCTCGGGGGTGATGACCTCGACCTTCATGATCGGTTCGAGCAGCACAGGATTCGCCTTCTTGGCCGCGCCCTTGAAACCGATGGAGCCGGCGATCTTGAACGCCATTTCCGAAGAGTCGACCTCGTGGTACTTGCCGTCGATGAGCGAAACCTTGATATCCTGCATCGGGAACCCGGCAACGACGCCGTCCTTCATTGCACCCTGGATACCGGCATTGACAGCAGGAATGTACTCCTTCGGGATCACGCCGCCCTTGATGGCGTCGACAAACTCATATCCTTTGCCCTCTTCAAGAGGTTCAACCTTGAGTACGACCAGACCGAACTGGCCCTTGCCGCCGGACTGACGGACAAACTTGCCTTCATACTCGACCGAGCCGCGGATGGTTTCACGATAGGCAACCTGCGGCTGGCCGACGTTGGCCTCAACCTTGAATTCGCGCCGCAGGCGGTCCACCAGGATTTCCAGGTGCAACTCACCCATACCGGCGATCAGGGTCTGGCCCGTCTCCTCGTCGGTCTTGACACGGAACGTCGGATCCTCCTCGGCAAGCTTCGCGAGCGAAATGCCCAGCTTGTCTGAGTCGGCCTTGGTCTTGGGCTCAACGGCAATTTCAATGACCGGCTCGGGGAAAACCATCTTCTCAAGCACGATCGGATTACTTTCATCGCACAGCGTGTCGCCAGTCCTCACATCCTTGAGGCCCACGGCGGCGGCGATATCGCCGGCATACACACAGTCGCGCTCTTCACGCTTGTTGGAGTGCATCTGCAGCACGCGACCGACACGCTCCTTCTTGCCAGTAACAGAATTGAGAACATAGCTGCCGGCATTGAGCACGCCGGAGTAAACCCTGAAGAACGTCAGCTTGCCGACGAACGGGTCGGTTGCGATCTTGAAAGCGAGGGCCGCGAACGGATCCTCGTCTTTCGGCTCACGAACAACCGTCTCTTCGGTCCTCGGATGATGCCCCTCGACCGAACCGACATCGACCGGCGAAGCCAGATAATCGATAACGGCGTCCAGCATGAACTGGACCCCCTTGTTCTTGAACGAAGAACCACACAGCACAGGAATGATGGAGACGTTCAGGGTTGCCTTGCGAAGCACGGCACGAACCTCAGCCTCGGTAATCTCCTTGCCGTCGAGGTATTTCTCAAGCAGCGTCTCGTCAACTTCGGACACCGCCTCGAGCATGTTGATGCGCCAGGTGCGGGCCTCGTTTTCGAGGTCATGGGGAATCGGCACCTCGGTATAGGTGCTGCCATCCTCTTTGTCATAGATGACGCCGGTCATCCTGATCAGGTCAACGAAACCTGCGAAGATTTCGCCCTGGCCGATCGGGATCTGAATCGGCACCGGGTTGGCGCCAAGACGCTCCCGGATAGCCTTCACCGCATCATAGAAGTTTGCGCCGACGCGATCCATCTTGTTCACGTAGGCAATTCTCGGCACGCCATACTTGTTCGCCTGGCGCCACACCGTTTCCGACTGTGGCTCGACGCCGCCGACAGCGCAGAACAGCGCAACCGCGCCGTCAAGCACCCGGAGCGAACGCTCGACCTCGACCGTGAAGTCGACGTGACCGGGAGTATCGATAATATTGATCCTGTGGCTGACACCGGTAAAGTTGCCGTACTTCGGGGTCCAGAAGCAGGTGGTTGCCGCAGAAGTGATGGTGATGCCGCGCTCTTTCTCCTGCTCCATCCAGTCCATGGTGGCACCGCCCTCATGAACCTCACCCATCTTGTGCAGACGACCGGTGTAATAGAGAATCCTCTCCGTTGTCGTGGTCTTGCCCGCATCAATGTGGGCCATAATCCCGATATTCCTGACTTTATCTAACGCAACCTGGCGTGCCATGATCAATCAAATGTTTAAAAATTCCTCTCAGACTCAGAACCTGAAATGGGCAAACGCCTTGTTCGCCTCGGCCATGCGATGCACCTCGTCGCGCTTCTTGACCGATGCGCCCTGTTCCGAAGCCGCATCCATCAGCTCTGCAGCCAGCTTCTCAGCCATCGACCGGCCACCACGCTTGGTTGCGTACTGCTTGATCCAGCGGAATGCCAGCGCTGTCCGCCTGGACGGCTGAACCTCCATAGGAATCTGGTACGTTGCGCCACCGACCCGCTTGCTGCGAACTTCGACGACCGGGGCGACATTGCCCATGGCCTTGCGGAACACCTCAAGCGCGTCACCACCGTCGACCTTGCCGGCGATGATATCGAACGCATCGTACACCACCTTGGCCGCAACCGCCTTCTTGCCGTCAAGCATGATCGCATTGATCAGGCGAGCGACCGTCTCGTCACTGTAACGAAAATCAACCTCACGACCGCCGTATCCGGAACCCTTCTTTCCCATTGTATATCCGAGTTATTAATTCAGTTTACTTTTTCTTTGCCGGAGCAGCGCCCGCTTTCGGCTGCTTTGCACCATACTTGGAACGACTCTGCTTGCGGTCTGCGACACCCGATGTATCGAGCGAGCCGCGGACGATGTGATAGCGCACACCAGGAAGATCCTTGACCCTGCCGCCGCGGATCAGCACAATCGAATGCTCCTGAAGGTTATGCCCCTCTCCGGGGATGTAGGCGGTCACCTCAATCTTGTTCGACAGCCTGACACGAGCAACCTTGCGAAGCGCCGAGTTCGGCTTTTTCGGGGTGGTCGTGTAGACACGGGTGCAGACACCCCGCTTCTGCGGGCATTTTTCCAGTGCCGGGGAAGCGGTCTTGGAGGCTTTTACACTCCGTCCGTGCCTGATAAGCTGCTGAATCGTCGGCATACGATATACTCTCTTTCTTTTTCGTTTGAAACTTCTGCTGAAAAATCATTCAGGAAAATCCGTAAGGACAGCCAAAGTACAAGAATTCACAAAAAAAACAAAGCCGATACAGCTAAAAAATTGCATCGGCGTTGTTTTCAAAGTTTTTTTTTCAGCCCCCCGGCACTCCGGAAAATCGGATGCATTGCGCCGCATTCCTGTGGATTCTCACCCGCCCCAGGTTGCCCAGAACAGGAAAGGCCGCTACGCAACCGGCTGGATAGCAATGGCCTGCGTCATCTCGCGGACAACGGCGCGGGCGGCATAATTACCGATGGTTTCCGCCGATACGCCGGAAAGCGTACGGTCACGGCGACATGCCGAAACAGAACGGAACATATCGGCAATCGCCGAGGGATCGCCAGCGGCAGCATACCAGCCGCCGACCTCCTCCAGGAATCTCAGGGCCGAACCGTCAGGGACAATGCCGCCAAACGGCATGCCCATGCCTGCAAGCTCGACAAGGCGTTCTGGCAGCATGCAGGAGTTCGAAGCCTGGCGGCCAAGAGCGACACAGAAAAAATCGGTGTTGCGGCAATGCTCGTACTGACCGGCAAGGCCACAGGCAAGGTCGATCTTCAGAAACTGGCGGATCGGGTTCCGGCCGACACGCTTCGACACAGTGAACGCACCTTCGCCGAAAACCAGCAGCTCTATATCCCCCTGCCTGATGCCGTCCATCCTGATCCACGACTCGATGCCCTTCAACAAGGCCTTGCAATCGGCCCCCGGCTGCTCTCCAACCATAAGCGCCACGCGGAACTGGCTGCCGGGCCCATCAGACCTTGCCGGCTTCCGGCTGGCGATGGCTTCGCCGTCAAACGACGGCGGCACGATGGTCAGCAGCCCATGGTCAAGCCGCCCGGCATATTTTTTCAGAAAATATTCTTTCAGCGCCCGGGTCGGCATGATCATGGGAACCCCGGAGAGAAGTATCGTCGATTCGGTATGTGCCTCCCGCGAATTGGAGAGGGTCCCAGGGGCAGGCATGGCCGGGTCGAGCGGCCCGGTAATGTCGAGCACGACCGAGAGGGAGTGTTTCCTCGCGGTCTCAAGGGCCAGCATCAGCGGCTCGACCGGCGGTCCCGCGGCATAGAGAAGGTCAATGTCTGGATGCGCTTCCAGCAGTTTTTCGACCTCTGCAGCCGCCGCCTTCGCCCAGGCGGCGCCCCCCTGGCTCCTGCCGAAAAACCGGCTATTGACCGGGCGAAGTGACCGGGAAGCATTGCCATGCAGCAGGTCGTTCATGGCTTCGGGCTTGAGCTTTGCCGGACTGACCGGCGCCCCAACGCGGAACAGCCCTGCGGTATGGTCCTTGCCGGCATCGGCACCGCCATCCACGCCGCTGATCGATGGAGGGGCGACCACGAACGGCACCCAACCGATCTCCGACAGGTTGTTGGCGAGTTTCCAGGCTCTTGATGAGCCATTGCTTACATAGGGAGGATAATCACGGGTCAGGAACAGGGCTTGTCTCACTGCTTTTTCGGAACATTGGTTGAAGAACGTCGACCGGCTGCGGCAACAGCGAACACACCCCCTGCAATAAGGAAAAGCGTCGCCCCCGTTCCCGCCAGGGAAATTTTCCGGCCGGTTTCGAAGCGGCTCCGGTCATAGGTGAAGCGAAGTTCATGCGTTCCGCCGCCGAGCGCCACACCACGCACCAGTCCGTCGACCTTGACGAAACGCTGCTCGTGGCCATCGACCGTCAGTTTCCAGCGCTGCGGGTAATAGACTTCGCTGAGGACGAGGAACGCGTCACCATCGGCCCTGACCGTCATGGTGATGGATTCGGGTTTCCGGTTCAACGACAGGATCGTGCCCCCGGCAAACCGTCGCGTCCCCTGCCAGGGCAGATCAGACGACCATGCCTGGTCCGGTTCACCCTCACCGGCCATGACCGATGCAAGAGCCGACGCATCATCGGCGGTTGCGGTCACTTCGGAAGCGAACCACGCACGAGGTTTCGCCCCGGCCAGTTCATAGATGGCAACCGGAGTGTCACCTGAGGCAAGCCGGATGACGCCGGTAGCAACACCGGTGCATTCAGGATTGTCGATCGGCACCGGAGAAACCAGGTATCGGACATTCAGCAGCTGGAGCAACCCGATGTTGGCAAGGTTGCCGGTCCTGGCGAGCACATTCTGGTAGACGCCGAGTTTGGCCGCATGGTAGCCGCCGACCGACTCGATGCCGGCAATGCTGAACTTGTTCTCCGTGAACAGCGGGCCGACGGGATAGATCCTGAAAAGGCCCGGCTGCGCGGCAATAAAGCGGGTAACCCCGTCACCGGAGAGGGCTCGGTCAAGCACGACACGGTCGACAAGCGGCGGGGTACGCAACGACCTGTCGTCCGGAAAAAGTATCTGGTGATCGATGAGAAACAGATCGGCCACGGAAAGAACGACCAGCAGCACCGCCGCCAGGCGGGGCCCGGCGATTTTCCGGGAAGCGAGCCAGGCGATGCCGGCGACTGCGCCGCCCAGCACGACGAACATGAAGGCGCTTGTCTTCCACAGGTTCCACCGGTTATTGTTGACCAGCGCGGCAAGGTCAGGGCTTTCGACCTGCACGGGCGGGAAAGCGGCGCGAAGCAGTTGTTCCAGCGGGGTTTCGAAACTGAGAAACAGCAGCGCGGCAAGGGCAACCGCAAGAGCACCCCAGCGCAACGCCGGTGAAGCGCCCGCTTCCGGCTTGAGGTCAAGGAAGGCCTGCAACCCGTAACCGGCAAGCACTGAAAGCGAAAGCGAGACGGCAATCAAAGCCATGGAGGGAACGCGGAAAGAGCGGAACATCGGTGCGAACTGGTAGAACAGATCGTAGACGAAACTGAAGTGGTTCCCGAACGAGAGCAGCAGGAACAGCAGTGCCGAAGCGGCGAAGAAAAGCGGTTTCGGGCTCTTTCGCCCGCTGACGATCCCGACTGCGGCAAAAACAAGGACGACAAGACCTGCATAATGGGGAAAATCGGTAAACGGCATGTACCCCCAGTAGCTCGGCCCGCCGAAGCCGAATGCTCCCGGAAGCACGAAGGTGAGCAATTCGGAGGGGTGCAGGGACCAGAGTGTCGCATAGCGGTAGGCATCGGCGGGGTTCCCTGCGCCTGAACGGGCGGAGGAAGGCAGGTACTCCAGCGCCGGATAATAGATCTGCATGGCGATGGCAAGGCCAAGCGCGAGCGCCACGGCCGTCAGGCCGCCGACCAGGAACGATTTCCGGCTGTCAGCCTTCCCGGCAAGCACCACCACAAGAATGAAAGGAATAACCAGCATCCAGGTATAGTATGCGATCTGGACATGGGCCCGCTGGAGCTGCAAACCGAGAACGAGGGCAAGGAAACCTGCGTCAAGCACCCTGGCGCGTTCAGCGAGCCCAAGCGCGGCCCAGAGCGCCCAGGGCATCCATGCGGCTGTCATGAGCTGGCTGCCGTGGCCGTAGGCGAACATCGCCGTCATGAACGGGTTGAACATGATCGCAGTCCCGGTGAAAAACGCGGGGATATCCTTCAGGCCAAGGCGGCGGGCAAGCGCAAATCCGCCCATGCCGGCAAAGACAAGGTGCAGCCATTGCGTATGCACGCCTTCAAGGTGCAGGTAATCGAACAGGAGATTCGGCAGATACAGGCCGCTGAGGTAGCTGAATGCTTCGACGGTGGGCATGCCGGAAAAGGTCCACGGCGCCCACAACGGGTAGAGGCCAGTCCGGATACGAAGGGCGTCGAGCGCCTTCGACAGGGCAAGCGGCGTCACGCTGTCGGGGGAACCGGGAACGACCTGGAGCAGGAGCGGCCTGCCGTACAGCAGGGCCCCAAGGAGCATGAACAGCAGAACTGCGGCCAGCAATGGCCAGGCGGCTTTCTTCACAAGGGATGGTTTGTTGAATGTTTTTGCTGAAATGGCATGATGCTGAAAATAACGTCCAGCTCTTCCTGTTCCAATCGAAACATCCTGATCAGCGAAACATATACGGAAAAAGCCGCTCCAGCGGCCAGCAACAGGGCCGGCAACGGATGCAGCAGCGCAAGGGCCGGACGGGCAAGCAGGAGAGCCAGACCGGTCACCGATGCCGACAGCAGCGGCTTCCATGATTTCGCGGAGACCGCTGCGATGCCGAGCAGGAGGCGCAACTCGACCGCACGGGCAAGCGAGAGCAGCACCATGGCGACAAGCGACGAGAGCGCCGCACCGACCATACCGTACACAGGAATGAACAGCAGGTGCAGCAGGATCTGCAGAAGCAGCGCCCCGACCTGGTTGCAGAGACTCAGCCGCTCCGAGCCGGTCATGGCAAGCACCGTGCTGCCAAGCCCGAACCATGCCTGAAGCAGTGCGGAAGCCGCAAGCAGAAGCAGGGCCGGGGCACCCGCACGGAACGGCGCGCCAAACACGGAAAGCAGTTCACCGGGGAACACGCAGAGCAGGAGCGCCGGGAACAGCACGATCGTCAGCACCCATCGGCTCACCAGCTCGTAGAGCCGGCCGAGCCCCGCCCGGTCGCCCCTGGCGTGGTACGCGGCGATCATCGGCGCGGCAATCCCGGAAAATGCGAGGAACACCGACCTGAGCAGGCCTGCAGTGCGAGCCGCAGGCTGGTAGAGCCCAACCGTCCGCGTATCGGCAAGCAGGCCGAGCATCATGATGTCGATCCAGTGCGAAAACATGCCGAGCAGCGACACGCCGAGCAGGGGCAGGGCGACCTGCAGCATCTTCCTGTCCGGAGGCGCCAGCAGGATATCCTGAGGCCGGACGCCGGTCGTTGCCGAAAACCCTGGCAACACGCCGAGCAGCGCCAGCAGGGCTGCCGGGACGAAAGGAACCAGCAGGGCCGCCTCGACGCCCCAGAGAAAGCGGGAAACCAGCATGAGCGCAAGGAGGGCGAGCGGCGCGACCACCTGCGTAGCCAGCACCTTCGGGGCAAGCTTGTGGAACGCCTGTGCGGCATGTCCGGCCATCAGCGTCCCGACCGACACCGGAATGGCGGCGGCAGCGCTTCGCAGCGTCCCGGCAAGCAGCGGCCCCCCGTGCAGCAGCAGCGAGAGCTGGTCCGCAAGCAGGATAACGAACGCGGCGGAGGCGAGGGCCGCAACGACGGCCATCTTTATTGCGGAAGCCACGACCCGGCGCCGCGCCTCACCATCGTGCAGATTGGCAAACCTGAGCAGCGCCGCGTCCAGGCCCGCGGCACCGAACGCCTCGCCGACCTGGACGATGGCGACCACAAGCGCATAGGTGCCGAGCGCTTCCGCCCCGAGCAGGCGGGCCGCGGCAAGATTATAGACGAACCGGACCAGCTGGCCGAAACCGAAGCCGGCCATGGATATCCCGGCCTGGCGGGCGATGGTCACCGCCGGTTTCATCGATCCCCCCGTTCCAGCGCGCGCTCAAGCTCACGGACCATGGTTTCGGCAATCCGGTCCCAACTGTGCCGCCGCGCAAAGGCCTGGCGGCGTTCGCGACCGGTATCGGCAAGAGCCAGGGGAACCAGCCGGACAAACTCCTCCGGGCTGTCGGCAACCGTCACCACATCACGTGCATCGGCGACCGCGCGGCAATACCTGATCGCAAGAACAGGAACGCCCGCAGCGGTATATTCATAGAGCTTGTTCGGATTCGAGGCAGCCTTGAGCGCACTGCGCTCAAGCGGCATGAGCGCAAGATCGAAGCGCTGCACCCAGGCCGGAAGCTCCGCATAGTCGATAGCGCCGGCGCAGTGGACGTTCGGCAGGGAAAGCAGGTCGGCGTTTTTCTCGTGCCAGTCACGGCCGTAGGCTGGACCGACCAGAACGATGCTGGACGCAGGCCAGGCACGTGCGACCGCGGCAACAAGATCCACGTCGAGCCAGTCGAGTGCGCCGGCATAGCCAAGTATCGGCCCCGGCAATGCGGCAAGAAACCCGGGAATCGGCGAACGGCTCCGGGCGAAGTGTTCAAATTCGACACCATTGCCAAGCCCGATGCAGCGCAACCCTGCCGGGGGGGCCAGCCGGTCGAGCAACTCGGGGCTGACGGCAAAGAGCAGATCGGCCGCATTGAGGTAGCTGCGAAGCGAACGCCGAAGCCACTCCTGCCCGCCGGTAAACGCCAGATGGTCGTCGTTGGCATCGTAAAACCTCAGGCGGCAGGGCATGGAGGCGGCGACATGGCCCCAGTAGATGTTGCTCAGCCCGATAACGCGGTCGGCACCGGCAAAACCAAGCACACCCGTCCAGAATCCCGCGACGATCCGCCCTATGCTGGTGATGGCACCGCGCAGCAGCGGAGACTCGAACAGTTGCACCATCCCTTGCGGCAGGTTCTTGACGAATGGCACGGTCACCACCGTCACGCGGCCACGGCGCACCGGAAGCCAGTGCTGACGGCGCCCGAGTGCGAACGGTTCTATGAACAGGATGCCCCAGCTTCCTGGAAAGCGTTGCAGGAGACGCTGCTTCCTGGTCGACAGGAAATCCCACTGGATCTCCGAAAACCAGACAAGCTGAACGTCACCGTTACGGTTATGAGCCTGGCGCAAGTTCATAGATCACGATTTTTTCAAACACCCCCCGAAGCAGCGGCCTGAAGCCGGTCAGGTAAAACAACGCCGGACGGATGCGGAACCCTGCACGGCGTACCGTCGTAAATCCGGCACGCTGGAACAGCGACTCAAGCGAGCGGCGCGACATTTCGTGGAAATGGTCCGGACTCTGCAGGAGCGGAGGCTTCCATGCAGGCGTGGAGACAAAGAGCCTTGACAGCCCTCCGGGAGCAAGCACCCTCCGGACTTCGAGCAGGAAATGGAGGGGGTTGTAGAGATGTTCGAGAACCTCGAAGGCTGTGACGAGCTGGTATGAACCATCAAGCGAACCGGTATCCAGGTCGGTCGAGGTGACGTCGAACGGACAGCCGAACAACCCCTCAAGCATGCCGGTCATAGGAGTCCGATCGCCAGCATCGAGGCCGCGGGCTGGGCTCCGGAGTGCCGCGGACGAGGCCCCGACGAAGTCGATCGTCCGCTCCCACCGCATCCGGTGTACGGGATCGGCACACCATGCCGTATCGACATGCGTCCTGAACGGTGAGCCGCTCATCGGCCCCTCCGCAGGAATCCGAGACGCACCAGCGCAGCAAGACTCCTGAAGGGCAGCAGCAGCGGGTACAACAGCATGCCACCCCACATCCGGTGGCGACGCATGATGCCGACGGCGGCGACGCTTTTGCGAAGCTGCTTGGCAATACGAAACTCACCGCCGGATGTGGACGAAACCCGGTGCCAGACCCTCGATGAGGCTTCGAACCAGATAACCAGGCCCCGTTCCCGCATTCTGAGGCAGAGATCCACATCCTCGCCATACATGCGGAAGCGTTCATCGAAACCGCCGAGTTCACGGAATGCGGCGGCACCGATGCAGAGGCAGCATCCCGTCGCATAGCCCGTAGGCCCGGAAACGCTGAACGCAGGGCCGTCGAGGTGCCTGATCCCCCGATGGGCGATCAGGCCGGTGGCGGGATTGACGATGCCTCCGGCATACCAGATACGGTCCGGGTCATCCATGTACAGAATCTTCGGAACGGCAATGCCTATCCAGGGGTCGGCGAGGGCGCCAACAAGCGAACCGGGGAACGCGGAATCCACCACGGTATCGTTATTCAGGAATATCACCGTAGCAATGCCTTTGGCGTCAAGGTACGCGAACCCTGCATTGCACCCTCCGGCAAAGCCGAGATTCTCCGGAAGCTCAAGCAGTTCGATGTCGGCAAACGCCCTGCGGATGACCCCGGCGGAGCCATCGCTGGAACCGTTGTCGACAACGAGTATGGTCATCGCCGACGTGTCGGCCTTCATCAGCGAAGCGAGGCATGCCAGCGTGTCTTCAAGGCCGTTCCAGTTCAGGATCACGACCCCCGTGCGATGGTTGCCCGTCATGCACCACCCTCCCGTGAAACGGATGCGAGAAACGCGGCGGCCTGCCCGGCGAAAGCCGCCCAGGATATCTGCTGCCGAAGTGCCGCAATGCCGTCGGCATCAGGCCGAAGCGGCCCCGAAGCCGAGAAAAACCCGAGAATGCCCTCGGCCAGCGGCAACGCACCCTCCTCGGCGACGATCCAGCCGCTCCGGCCATGGACCACCTGGCTCCGGAGGTCGCCGGCGGCGCTGGCGATGACCGGAACGCCGTAACCGATGGCAAGCGGAATGACACCCGACTGCGTCGCCGATCGGTACGGCAGGACGACCGCATCGGCTGCGGAGAAAAAGAGGCCGACCCTGTCTGCCGGAACGTAACCGGGATGCATATCGACGGCGTCAGCTATGCCGAGGCGCCCGGCAAGCTCCCGAAACTCCGATTCCCTGCCGATGAACGTACCGGCAACGACAAGCCGCAGCGACGGATCACGGCGACGTGCAAGGGCAAGGGCGGCAAACAGGGTCTCCAGCCCTTTGTACCGGCGGACATAGCCGAAAAAGAGCAGGACCCGCTCATCCATACCGAGGCCAAGTTCCCGCCGTGCATCGCCTCGATCCGGCACGACACCTGAAGGCTCATAGACCGGATGGAACAGGCACCGTGCAGGTTTCCGGCCGCGGACCGGATCAAGGTCATGCTGGACCGTGCGGGAAAGGGTCAGAAAACCGTCTGCCGCTGCCACCAGGAGCCGTCGGAAGAGCGGCTCGAACGGAATGCGCTCATGCGGGGTGAAATTGTGCAGAAGCACAACCGTCCGGATCCCTGAAACCTGTCGCATGACGGCTGTAAGCGGTGCGAACAGCCCATTCCAGCAGGCCACAAGCACGATGTCCGGGGCAAGTTGCCTGACGGTGCGGGCGACGGAAACCCATGTTGCGGGATTCAGCAGGTCAAGCTGCAACGTCTCTGGAACCTCGGCGCCAGGTTCCGCTGCGTCACGGGCTGCATGACCGGGGATGGCCCATTCCGGCCAGAGCCTGCGGAAGGAAATCCGGATGAGCTCGTGCCCGGCCTCTTCAAAAGCGGCTGCCAGGCGGCAGCTGAACCGTGCGATTCCGCCCTTCAGCGGAGGATAGGGGCTGATCAGCGCTATTCGCAACGGTATCCGGGATGGTGGTGCGGTCGGGCAGGAAAACTACGCTTCGCCGAACCCCTGTTCGAAAAATTCAACAAGTTGCCGGGCCGCTTCGACCTCGTCATCTCCTTCGAGACGAAGGACAAGGCGCGAGCCTTTCGGGGCAGCGAGGCTCATGACGCCGATGATCGACTTGGCATTGATTTCCGATCCGTCCATTTCGATGAAAAAGTCGGATTTGAACTTCGAGGCAAGCTTGACGACGGCAGCCGCCGGCCTGGTATGCAACCCGGCGCTGTTCCTGATGGTGACTTCCTGAACGATCACTGATCTTCTGGTTAGGCGGTTGATCGGGAAGGGCCGGAGGCCACTCCCCTACAGTTTCTTGACCATGGCGACCTCATCACATGCCATGAGCTTCGGGCAGTTGGTGCAGTCGCGCCATATCTTCTGGGGAAAATACTCCTTTTCAATCTCGCCGTAACCGAGCCTTCTGAAAAAACCGGGATTGAGCGTAAGGACGAACACTTCTCGCACCCCCTCCTCGGAAAGCACGGACTCGGCCTTTTCAACAAGAAGACGACCAATCCCCGCACCCCGGAGCTCTTCATCGACGGCAACCGAGCGGATCTCGGCAAGACGCTCGGTGTAAAAGGCCACGGCGCAACAACCGACGACACGGTTCCGGTATTCGGCAACGAAGAAATTACGAATATCCTCGATAATATTCTCGACGGGGCGTTTCAGCATGATGCCCTGGGCGGCATAGCCTTCGGTGATCTGCGAAATGGCCGAGGCGTCCGCCAGACGCGCGTTCCTGACGCGTGTTGCTCCTGCCGGCATCTTCAGACCGTCGCCGGATTCTGTTGCACCTGGGCGGAAACCAGCTTCCAGAGCTCGTCTTTCAGCTCCTTGAGCCCCCTGCCGGCAACGCTTGAAATCGGAATGACCCTGACACCGGGCTCCAGTTCCGGAATGGCGAACGGCTCCTGCGCGATGTCCATCTTGGTGACCACCGCAATACGCGGCTTCTGGAGCAGCGTCGGCTCGAACTTCTCAAGCTCTTTGAGCAAGGTCGCGTATTCGGCGGCGATATCGGCCGAATCGGCGGCGACCATGACCACCAGCACCCTGGTGCGCTCGATATGGCGAAGGAACTGTATCCCAAGCCCCCGGCCCTCCGCCGCCCCTTCGATGATACCAGGGATGTCGGCCATGACGAACGACTTGTAATCTTCGTAACGTACAATGCCGAGGTTCGGGACCAGCGTGGTGAAAGGATAGTCCGCAATTTTCGGACGGGCGGCGCTCAGGACGGAAATCAGGGTCGATTTGCCTGCATTGGGGAAGCCGACCAGGCCTACATCGGCCATAAGCTTCAGCTCCATCTCAAGTTCAAAGGTCTCGCCCTTTTCACCCGGCTGGGCAAAGCGCGGCGCCTGGCGGGTCGCCGTCGCGAAATGCTGGTTGCCCTGGCCTCCCCGACCACCCCTGGCAAGCAGCACCTCCTGGCCATCCTCAACCATGTCGCACATGACCGCACCGGTTTCCGCATTGCGAACGACCGTCCCGCAGGGGACCCCGATCACGATATCGGCCCCGTCCTTGCCGCTTTTGCGCGAGCCGAGCCCATGGCCGCCGCGGCCTGCAGCATAGGACTTTTTATACTTGAAGTCCAGCAATGTCGCAAGCTGCCGGTCCGCCCGCAGGTAGACGTGCCCCCCACGGCCGCCATCGCCGCCATCGGGGCCACCCTTGGGCACAAACTTCTCACGTCTGAAACTGACGCACCCACGGCCGCCGTCTCCGGCCTGCACGGCTATTTTCGCACTGTCAACAAATTTCACGTCGATTCCACCCCTTTTGTAATATCGTCACCAAATCCTATGTTAGCTGTGAACCTGTAACCCGCACCCGTATGCCGTCATCGAAAAAAGCACCCGAGCCCCCGTCGGCAAGCATCGAAGAACTGATCCAGCGGCTCGAGGACATCTCCCGCCGCATCGAGAACCCGGACACCGGCCTCGAAAAATCGATTTCGCTGTATGAAGAGGGCCTCGCTCTGGCGGGCCAATGCCGGCAACGGCTCCAGGAAACGCGCCAGAAACTCGAAACGATCAATCCGGACCTTTCGAAACCCAGGCCTGAGAACGATCGGCACCGGGATCTTTTCGGCCAGGAAAGCTGACGGGCCCCCTGCCCCGGAAACCGGACGGCAGGGGCCCATCAACCGCATCACCCCTCAAGCTGCCGCTTCAGGATATCGTTGACCACTTTCGGGTTTGCCTTGCCCTTCATCTTCTGCATGCACTGCCCCACGAAAAACCCGAAAAGCTGCGTCTTGCCTGCGCGGTACTGTTCAAGCTGCTTCGGGTTGGCATCCAGAATCTCCTGAATGGCGGATTCAATGGCGCCGCTGTCGGAAACCTGTGCCAGACCTTCGCGCTGGACGATCGTCGACGCATCCGCATCATCTGACTGCATGATCTCGAAAACCTGCTTGGCGATGGTATTGCTGATCGTCCCCTCGTTGATAAGGCGGATCAGGCCGCCAAGGCGCTCGGGAGAGATACCGAATTCGGCAATGTCAAGGTACTTCTCTTTCATGGTGCGCATGACTTCGCCCATGACCCAGTTCGAAGAGGACTTGCTGTCCCCCGAAGCACTGACGACGACCTCGAAATAATCGGCAGTCTCACGCTCCACGGTCAGCACTCCGGCGTCATATGCTGGAATACCGTACTCGGTGACGAACCGTGCCGCGCGAACATCCGGGAACTCAGGCAATACTGCACGCAACTGTTCGAGCAGTTCATCGCTGACCAGCACCGGCACCAGATCGGGATCAGGGAAATAGCGGTAGTCATGCGCCTCTTCCTTGCCCCGCATCGACCGGGTCTCCTGCTTGTCGGCATCCCAGAGGCGGGTCTCCTGCACAATCACGCCGCCGGCCTCGACCACTCCGATATGGCGTTTTGCCTCATATTCGATCGCCTTCTCGACGTTCTTGAACGAGTTCATGTTCTTGATCTCGGTCCTGGTACCGTATTCGGTCTGACCGACCGGACGAACCGAAACGTTGGCATCGCACCGGAGGCTCCCCTCCTCCATGTTGCCGTCGGAAATCCCGAGGTACTTGACGACCTGGCGCAGTTTCTGCAGGTAGGCAGAGGCCTCCTTCGGGCTGCGCATGTCCGGATAGCTGACGATCTCCAGCAGCGGAACGCCGCAGCGGTTCACATCGATGTACGTATCGTCGCCGATATCGTGGATCGACTTCCCTGCATCCTCCTCGATATGGATTCTGACCAGCCGGACATCCTTCGTGCCATCCTCCATCTCGATGCTGATCAACCCCTCGCTGCAGATGGGCTCCTCGAACTGGGATATCTGGTACCCCTTCGGAAGGTCGGGATAGAAGTAGTTTTTTCTTGCAAGTATCGAGCGCTGCGCAATGGTGCAGCCGGTTGCAAGGCCGAGCTTGACGGCATCCTCGACCACGCGGGCATTCAGCACCGGCAGGGCGCCGGGCAGGGCGAGGCATACCGGACAGATGTTGGCGTTGGCGGCTCTGCCGAACTTGGCCGAACAGCCGCAGAACGCCTTGCTTTCGGTATTGAGCTGACAGTGGACCTCAAGGCCCACGACGATTTCATAGTTCATTGATGCAAACTGCGATAGTGAACAAAACTTACGGTTCGGGCTTGTAATTGAACTTCTGCCCGCCGATCGACAATTCGGCCATGAGGCCTGCGTTCGGCATCGCAAAGACCGCGACCCCGTTGGAATAGTCGGTGTTGGTGGCCATGCCTGCAGTGACAACGACCGCCTGCACCTGTGCATTCAGCTCAAAGTTGCCCCTCTTGAAATTATCCAGATCACCCTTTCCCTTGAAGAAGATGATTTCGCCGAACGACTGGCCGCCGAGCTGAGGGCCAACGTTGAGCTGCGTCACCGACGAGCGGCCGACCAGAGCTCCCTGCTCATAGACAAACCCCTTGCCATGGCCACCGCCGAATATCATGAACCCGCCCTTGAAAACTTCGGGAAAGACAGCGTAGCCGTATGCCTTTGAGAAGAAACGTTCAAGCGAAGGGTCTTTCTGGCGAAACTTCTCGACCGTGCGCTTTGCGTTTTCCGCATCGGCAGGATCCCACCCGGCAAAAACCGGCCTGGACACAAGGGTCATCACCGCGACCAGCATCAGGAACATGGTGCGGATTTTCGTGATCTTCAACATGATGGTGCGCAATTTGGTTGGACAAATAAAATCAAACGTCATAAAACATGCAATGAGGCTTCAGCCTGTAATGTACGATTTTCCCCCGCCAACCGCCAAGGCGGTTGGCGGCAAGCGCATCCCTTCGCTCCGACGAGAAAAAAAAGGAAAGGCTGCCTGGGCGCGTTGCCGGGGCAGCCTTTCGAAAACGTTGGAACGTTGCAGACACGACACGGTCAGTCAATGCCGGCATCGAGCTCCCGTTTGAGGGCTTCGCGCTCGATCTCAAGGCGGCGAAGTTCACGGTTGAGCCGGTCAAGCTCCTCCGGTTCGCTGTCGATCTCCAGCCGCAGCCGTGATGACGCCTCGTCAATCAGGTCGATTGCCTTGTCCGGCAGGAACCGGTCTGCGATGTACCGGTTCGACAGCTCCGCAGCAGCGACCAACGCGGCGTCCTTGATGCGCACGCCGTGATGGATCTCGTACTTCTCCTTCAGGCCGCGAAGGATGGAAACGGTGTCCTCGACGCTCGGCTGGTCGACGATGACCGTCTGGAAACGGCGCTCAAGGGCCGCATCCTTTTCGATGTGCTTGCGGTACTCGTCAAGCGTGGTCGCGCCGATACAGCGGAGCTCACCCCTGGCCAGCGCAGGCTTCAGGATGTTCGCCGCGTCCATGGAGCCCTCTGCGGAACCCGCCCCGACAAGCAGATGCAGCTCGTCGATAAACAGGATCACCTCGCCTTCCGAGGCCTGCAGCTCCTTGACGACCGCTTTCAGGCGCTCCTCGAACTCTCCACGGAACTTGGTGCCGGCGACCAGTGCCGCGATATCCAGTGCGGCGACCTGCTTGGACTTCAGATTCTCCGGAACGTCGCCGGCGACGATACGCTGTGCGATCCCCTCGACGATGGCGGTCTTGCCCACGCCGGGCTCACCGATAAGCACCGGGTTGTTCTTGGTCCGGCGGCTGAGGATCTGCAGCACCCGCCGGATTTCGTCATCACGGCCGATGACCGGGTCGATCTTGCCCTTGCGTACCAGATCGTTCAGGTTCCGGGAATATTTTTTCAGGGAATTGTAGGTCTCCTCCGCGTTCTGGCTGGTAACCCGCTGCGACCCCCTGAAGGAGGTCAGCACCTTCAGAATGGCATTACGGTCGACGCCGGAATCCTTCAGGATTTTCGAAACCTTCACTCCCGCCTCGCACATGGCGATGAACAGGTGCTCGGAGCTGATGTACTCGTCCTTGAGCTGACTCGCTTCCGCGAGAGCGACGTCGAAGACCTTGCCAAGATTTGCGGAAAGGTACTGGCCGCTGGCGGAAGCCCCGGTGACTTTCGGCAGGCGGTCAATCTCGCGGTCGACGACCGAAAGGATGGTCTCTACCGGCGCTTCGAGTTTGCGCGCAATCTGGCATGCGATATTGTCCGCATCGCCAAGCATGACGCTCAGGAGATGCTCCGGCTCAATCTGCTGGTTCTGGCGGCTGCCGGCGAGCATCGACGCCCCCTGGAGTGCCTCCTGGGCCTTGACGGTGAACTTGTTCGGATCAAACTGCATAGTTCTTTCAGTTCTTGCTGGTTTGCTTCAGTGATGACGCCGCAACCGGCTCATCCGGCCGCAGCGATCCTTTCATGATTATCATAACCGCAAAAACGGCAAAAACGTCACCGCACCTACCGGCAAAAGCCGGCAGCAGCGACATGCAGCTCAGTGCTCCTTCGGCGGCTTGAGACTGGAAAGGTTCTCGAAAAAGGATGTGGTGACCAGACGAAGAATCTGACCGGTCGTAACCAGGAGTTCCGCCCCTTTTTCCTTGATGTGCTGCTGGGTCGCGACCTGATCCTTGAAGTAGTCGACGCTGGCCTGGTCGTACTGCTTACCACGCACGTAATCGTCGATAAGCACCTCGGCTTCGGCATACGGCAGGTTAAAAACCTTCAGGCCAAGCTTGGCCCGTTCGATTGGGTCGAGGGCTTTCTGCCCGGATTCTTGCTGCTCCATATCGCTCCGTTTTGTGTGCTGGTGATGGAATCGGCGGCAGGGTTCCCCCGCCAAGCCGGAATTTACGAAATTAATGCCGGACAATGCCTCCCCGCAGGGAAATTACCCCTTCGCGGCGGGGCTGTCCCGGAGTGCTGCGTCCCTGGTCGCCATGGCGATGGCAAGCGCGAGAATCCCTGCGGCAATCAGCGGACGATGGACCGGGCGACGGGTCTCGGGAACCATTACCCAACGGCTTGAGGACTCGTCCCGGGCAATCGCCGCGGCGACCTGCCCGGCGACCTGGGCTTCTGGCAGGCTGTGGTAGAATTTGCCGCCTGCCTCCCGGGCGATTTCGCTGAACACTTCCGGACGGAACCGGCTCAGCACGACATTGCCTCGGGGGTCCTTCTTGACAACCTCCGCCGCACCACCTCCCGGCAGGGGGATCGGAACCGCAGCTCCCGTACCGATGCCGATGGCATGCAGGCGGATGCCCTTTGCTTTGAGTTGTGCGGCGACCCGCGAAAACGTCTGGTCATGGTCCTCGCCATCCCCGACCAGCACCATCACCGTTTCGCCGCTGCCTTCACGGCGGGCGGAATCGACCAGGTTCAGCCCGGTCTCGAACGCCTTGCGGTAGACGGTGCCCTGGGTCTCGACCTGAGCCGGCGAGGCAATCGACAGCAGCGCTTCGAACAGCTCCTGGTCGGTCGTCAGGGGGCATTCGACAACCGGAGCGGCAGCGAACAGCACCAGTGCCCGCCGCCCGTCGCCAAGCGACCTGCTGACCTGCAGGATCTCCGCTTTGGCGCGAGAAAGCCTGTCCGGAAGGATGTCCCGGGCAAACATGCTGGTGGAAACGTCGAGCAGGAAAACCACGTCCGAACCTTTGCGGCGCACCGGCCGCTCGCCGCTGGTAAGTTCAGGCCCGGCAAGGGCGAGAAAAAAAAGCCCTGTCGCGGCGCAGAACAGTGCCCGGCGGACGAACAGGCGAAAGAAGCTGGTCTCATAGACGACGCCGGGACCCGTGCCGCTCCCGCCCGCCACCGCCTGACGGTATTTCAGCTTTCGCCGTGCACCCACGGCTGCAAGGAAAAGCAGCGGGGGCAGCAGCCAGAGCAGCACGAGATATTCAGGCCTGGAAAACATCATGTTACGGAATCCTCAGGAAACGTGTCGAAGAGCAGGCCATTTCAACTGCCAGGAACAGGCCTGCGGCCAGAAGCAACCATGGATACAGCTCGACGGTGTGGGCCAGCCTGTGGCCGCTGAGACGGGTCTTTTCCAGCCGGTCGATGTCATGAAACGTCCGGGCCATCGCATCAGGATCGTCGGCGCTGAACATCCGGCCGCCGGTCGAAGCGGCAACGTCAAGCAGTTCGGCATGGGCCTTGGCGACGGCATCGGGGCCGGACGGGCCGTTATCGGGAGCCTCCGAGGTGGGCTTTCCGGCAAACACGGTATAGATGCGGATACCGCGCTGGGCGGCAAGCCGGGCGGCAGTCGAAGGTCCGACCTCCCCGACATTGTTCTCGCCGTCGGTCAGGAGGACGAGCACCTTTTCAGGGGATTCGGAGTACCTGAGCCGGTTGGTCGCCGTCAGGATGGCCGTACCGATGGCGGTTCCCGGCTCCTTGATGATGCCAGGGGCCATGGAATCTATCAGGCGCTCCAGCATGTCGTGGTCAAGGGTCAGCGGACAACTGGTGAAACTGCCGCCGCTGAACGCCAGGAGACCGATACGGTCAGCCGACCGGGTCTCGACGAAATCCCTGGCGGCATCGCGGGCCGCTTCGAAACGGCTCTGGCCATCGAAGTCCCGCAAGCGCATCGATTCGGAGACATCCAGCGCAAGCATGATATCGATACCGCGGGAAGAGAGCGGCGACGGCGGCATGGGCACCCTGGGCCCCGCAAGGGCGACAACGGCGGCGACAAGCGCAGCCCAGCGCAACAGCGCAGGCAGGATGGCCACCACAGGGTTGACGGTGAGCCCCGCCCTGCGGAGTTTGGCCACGGCGGGAAACAGCACGCCGGGACGCCAGCGCCGCGCGGCCGCCCACTTCAGCCCGGCGAAAACCGCCAGGGCAGGCAGCAGCAAAAGCACCCCCGGATCGGAAAACCGGAATCCGCCAACGATGTCGACAAACCGCTCCATGCCTCAGGCCGATGGACGTGACGTATCCCGCAGCCCGGCGGCAGGCGGCGGCTCAGGCACCTGCAGGGCCACCGAGTCGAGCGGGTCGGCAGCACCAAGGAAAAAGGCCTCCGCAACCTTGAGCGAACTCCTGCACTCTTCGATATCCGGCCGACCGTCGGCGAACTTGATCAGGTCGGCCCTGACCAGGAGCTTCAGGACCGTCTCGCGAGCCCTGACCTGGCGGCGATCGAGCTCCTCGGAAATCTCCCCGGTAACCTGTTCCATCGCCCTGAACCGGTAGCGATGCTGCAGAAACTCCCGGAGAATATTGCTCAGCGTTTCATAGCCTTCGGCAGGCGCGAGGCCTTTCGTCAACTGCCGGTCAAGCGATTTGAGCTTCTGGCGCGCGGCCTTGGAGGGATCGATGAGAGCTCCTGGCGAGTTCCTCTGGATCCACTGTTTCAACAGGTACAGCATGCCCAGCACCATCAGCAGCAGGAAACCGAGGGCGACCAGGAGCACCGCCCACGGCAGGAATCCCGGCCCGATCGGCGGCGAAGCCGGACGGAGCTTCGTCATGGTCGAATCGGTCATGCTGAGAACAACCACAGAAGAGGCCGGACGGTACGGGAGGCGCTCCTTAAGCATCTTGCCGCCGGAGGTTTCCGTGACGGTGAACCCAGGCAGCCGGAGCCGACCGGGGCCAAATGCCGCAAGCTCGGTCGAAACGCGCAACTCCTGGCTGCCGTCGGCAAGACGTTTCGATGTCTCTGTCCGGGAAACCAGCTCGAACGGCCTCGACGGACCGGCCTCAAGACCTTCGACGGCCACCTGCCTGGCCTGGTCGTGCCGGACCGTGATGGTGTATCTGATGCGCTCGCCGGAAAACAGGCTGTCCGGCTCCGCCCTGACCGCGACATCCGAAACGCGAAGGGTCCCCCGCGCCACCGGAAACGGCAGGGCGAGGAGCAGCAGGAGCAGGGCGATGATGGCCGCCGGCACTTTTTCAGATTTTCCGCTCACGGTTCCGGAAAAAAGCGTTAAGGCCCCCGATGATGGAGCGGCCGGTATCAAGGAAAACAGTATCCACCTTCATGCGTCTGAGTTGCTGGCGCAGGTCGTCGCGGGTTTGCCTGCCAAGCGCTGCATAGCGTTCCCGCATGGACTGGCTGCGCGCGTCAATGGTAATCCGCTCCCCGCTTTCCGGGTCGATGAGATCGAGCAGGCAGGAGCGGGGCAATTCAAGATCGAGCGGGTCGCCAAGGTGGATCATCACGAAATCGTGCCTGGCGTTCAGCAGTTTCATACCGCGGTCGTAGCCGCTGCCGATGAGGTCGCTCAGCAGGAACACGATCGCCTTGCGCTTCTGGGTCCTGCGAATGAACGTAAGCGCCGCGTCGATGTCGGTACGACGGCCGGAATGCTCGATGGAATAGATCGCCCGAAGGATGGTCAGCGCATGAGCCCGGCCCTTTCTCGGAGGAATGTAGGTCTCCACCCGGTCGGTGAAGATCAGCAGGCCGACCTTGTCGTTGTTCTGCACGGCGCTGAACGCAAGAATGGCCGAAACCTCCGCCGCCAGGTCCTTCTTGATCCGGGGACCGCTGCCGAAGAGCATCGAGCCCGAGCCATCGAGCAGAATGAGCATGGTGCGCTCGCGCTCCTCGGTGAAGAGCTTGACATACAGTTCGGTCTTGTGCGCCGACGTATTCCAGTCGACCGCCCGGACATCGTCGCCATACTGGTACTCCCGGATATGGCTGAACTCGATGCCGCGCCCTTTGAAGGAGGAGTGGTACTCGCCGCTGAACAGCTCGTTGACCAGGCGCCGTGAACGGATTTCAAGCTTGCGGATCTTCCGGGTCAGCTCGTTCGGCTCCCGGACGACGGGAGCGCCCCGCTGGTCGTCCCGCTCCGCGGCTCGCACTTTCGGGACCCTCATGGAACCTGGATATGTTCAAGGATGGTCCTGATGAAATCCTCGGCTTTCATGCTCTCCGCCTCCGCCTCGTAGCTCGGCCGGATCCGGTGGCGCAGCACGTCATAGGCGATGGTCTTGACATCCTCAGGCGTAGCATAGGGGCGTGACTGCAGAAACGCATGGGCCTTCGAGGCAAGCAGCATGAAAATCGAAGCTCTCGGCGACGCGCCATACTCGATCATCGGCGAAAGGGCCTCAAGGCCGTAACGGTCGGGGTACCTGGTCGCCATGACCAGGTCGACGATGTATCGCTGCACCCGCTGGTCCACATAGATGCGATCGACCAGGCGGCGCGAGCGGAATATCTCCTCGGCTTCCACGACGGGTGAAATCTCGGCCTGGGACGGCGAGGCGGAAGCCCACTGCATGATTTCAAGCTCCTCCTCGTAAGAGGGGTAATCGACCATGACCTTCATCATGAACCGGTCAAGCTGAGCTTCGGGAAGCATGTAGGTCCCCTCGTGCTCCACCGGGTTCTGGGTCGCCAGCACCATGAAGGGTTCGCTGAGCGGATAGGTGACATCGCCGATCGTCACCTGCTTCTCCTGCATCGCCTCCAGCAGGGCCGACTGCACCTTGGCCGGGGATCGGTTGATCTCGTCGGCAAGGATGACGTTGGCGAACACCGGCCCCTTGCGGGGATAGAATTCCATCTCCTTCGGGTTGTAGATCATCGTGCCGATAAGGTCGGCAGGGAGCATGTCGGGCGTGAACTGGATACGGCGGAACGACAGGTCCATCGCTGCCGCGAAGGTACGGACGATCAGGGTCTTGGCCAGACCGGGCACACCTTCGAGCAGCAGGTGCCCGTTGGCAAGCAGGGCGATGAAAACCCGGTCGACAATCGACTTCTGGCCAATGATACGGGAAGCAAGCGCCTGTCGCGCCCGGTCGAGCATCGCAGACTCCTGCTCGATTTCCCGGGCAAGCGCTTCAAGTTCGGTTTCCTGCTTCGTCATGATGGGTTACCTCCGGTATCGTCGTTAATGCATCGTCGCCGCAACCGGCCATTATTGCCGGTACAGCCCGCTGAACCCCCACGCAAGCAGCGCAAGCCCAAGGAGGGTTGCGGACCAGGCGATGAGGCTGCCGATATAGAACACGCCGTTCAGGATGCCGAGACCGGGGGTGAACAGCAGGAGCAGGTCCGCGCCGACCAGAACGGCAAGCGCCTTCAGGAAGCTGATTTTCCTTGCCGGTTTGCGATTCTGGTCCTGTTTCTTAGCTTTGGCCATAACTTTATGACGTCATCACGTGCCATGAACATTCTCGGCATAGAAACCAGTTGCGACGAAACCTCTGCAGCGGTACTCCGCGACGGGGTGGTCCTGTCCAACGTGGTCAGTTCCCAGCAATGCCACGGCGACTTCGGGGGAGTCGTTCCGGAACTGGCATCCAGGGAACACGAACGACTGATCGTCTCAATCGTCGATTCTGCCCTTAAAGACGCAAATATAACAAAAAACGGGCTTGATGTCATAGCCGCGACCGCCGGACCGGGCCTCATCGGCGCAGTCATGGTCGGACTGTGCTTCGCCGAAGGGTTCGCCTGGGCCCTCGGCAAACCCTTCGTGCCGGTAAACCATGTCGAGGCCCATATTTTTTCGCCATTTATCGGTACCGGCCCGGAAACCGGAGCACCCGACGGCGATTTTGTATCGCTGACCGTGTCCGGCGGCCACACGCTCCTTGCCGTCGTCCACCAGGACCTCTCTTACGAACTGATCGGCAGAACCATAGACGATGCCGCCGGAGAGGCATTCGACAAGACCGGCAAGATGCTCGGGCTCGGCTATCCGGCAGGCCCGACGATCGACCGCCTTGCCCGGCAGGGCGACCCCGGCTTCCACCGTTTCCCCAGGGCACTGACCGCAAGCTCCCAGACCAGCAGAAGCTACCGGGGAAACTACGACTTCAGCTTCTCCGGCCTCAAGACTTCGGTACGCACCTGGCTGGACCGGCACGACCCGTCGGACGTGGAACGGCACCTTGCCGACATCGCCGCGTCAATCCAGGAGGCCATCGTCGAGGTGCTGGTCGAAAAGACCATCGCCGCGGCGTTGCGGCACAACGTCAGCGCCGTTTCGGTCGCGGGGGGGGTCAGCGCCAACTCGGGGCTCCGCCGCGCCATGGCCGCCGCCTGCGCCCAACATGGCCTCTCCCTCCATATCCCCCGGCCGGACTACTCGACCGATAACGCAGCAATGATCGCGACCATGGCAGGGCTCATGATTTCCAGGGGCCGCACGACACCGAACCGTTACGACGCAACACCCTTCGCGAGATTCATCCCTGCGGCAAAAGGGGCACATTGAAATAGTTGGAGAAATACCGTATCTTGGCGTTCAGAAAAAGAACGCCCTGACCGAAACCGGACCCCCGGCGCGTTCCTGTCCCGTATACCAACAGCCAGCAACCATCATGCAGAACACCATCCTCGCCCTGATGCTTTTCGCACCGCCAAGCGGTGGACAGACACCGAACCCGGTCATCCAGCTCGTCCCTCTCGTCCTGATTTTCGTCGTTTTCTACTTTTTCATGATCCGGCCGCAGCAGAAGAAGCAGAAAGACCGTGAGAAACTGCTCGACAACATCAAGCGCGGCGACAAGGTCGTCACGATCGGCGGCATCCACGGAACCGTGGCCGGGATAGAATCCGACAAAAAAACCGTTCTTGTCCAGGTCGCCGACAATGTGAAGGTCAAGTTCGAACGCACGGCGATCGCGAACATCGAAAAACAGGAAACCGGCGATAAACTCGCCGCAAAGGAGTAAACAGCAGCGATGCAGGAACTACCAGCCATCCTGGTGCTTGAAAACGGCTCCGTCTACCGCGGAACCGCCTTCGGACACGCCGGTGAGGCATCCGGCGAGGTCGTGTTCAACACCGCACTGACGGGCTACCAGGAAATCATCACTGACCCATCGTATACCGGGCAGATGGTCGTCATGACCTACCCGCTCATCGGCAACTACGGCATCACCCCGATTGACGACGAATCATCAAAGATATGGGCTTCAGCGCTGATCGTCAGGGAAGCCTCGAACGTCTACAGCAATTTCGCATCGAACAGAAGCCTCGACGAAGCACTCCGGGAAGCTAAGGTCATGGGGCTTGCCGGCATCGACACGCGCAAACTGGTCAGGGAAATCCGCCAGAAAGGGGCCATGCGCGGCGTCATTTCCACGGCAGTCGACGATGTCGCTGCCCTGCAGCGGAAAGCCGCAGGCATCCCCGAAATGACCGGCCTTGACCTGGTCGCCAGGGTTTCGACAGCAGAGGCCTACACCTGCGACACCCCTGACGCGAAGTACCATGTGGTCGCCTACGACTACGGCATCAAAACCAACATCATCCGCCAGCTTCAGGGTGAAGGATGCCGCGTTACGGTCGTCAGCGCCCGCACACCGGCGCAGGAAGTGCTCGCACTGAACCCTGACGGCATCTTCCTCTCCAACGGCCCCGGCGACCCGTTCGCCGTCACCTATGCGGTGCAGGCCATCAGGGAACTGGCCGACTACAGCAGGACCACCCGCTCCCTGCCCATTTTCGGCATCTGCCTCGGCCATCAGCTCGTCTCCCTTGCTTTCGGGGCGAAGACCTACAAGCTGAAGTTCGGCCACCACGGTGCAAACCACCCGGTCAAGAACCTGCTGAACAGCACCATCGAGATCACCTCGCAGAACCACGGCTTCGCCGTTGAGGAATGCTCATTGCCGGCCACGCTTGAACTCACCCACAGGAACCTCTACGATCAGACCGTCGAGGGAGTCCGGCACCGTGAACTTCCCTGCTTTTCCGTGCAGTACCACCCGGAAGCAGCGCCCGGGCCGCATGATTCCCATTACCTGTTCAGGGAGTTCACCGAACTCATGGAACAGGCCCGTAACTGAACGGACCGCCGCCCTGCGTGAGCGGGGCGGCACCATTCCGAACGAACCGCCTGCAGGCCGACGGAGTAACAAGCATCCGCTTTGCATCGCCGTTTGGCCTTCCACCACGAGAATGCCTGTATGCACTGACCGGCCCACCAAAACCCGAAGACAATGCCGCCATTCCGGGAATACAGCAACCTGAAACGACGCCTCAATATCTGGGGGCACATGATCCTGAGGAAAAGCCGCTCCTACAAAGGTGCATCGCAGGAACTGGCTCGCCTGACCTGGGTCACCTTCCTCGCGCAGCTCAACCTCAACCAGGATCTGCCATTCCTTCTGGTCGCCGTACTCGTCGGCCTGGTCACCGGGTATGTGGCCGTCATTTTCCACGAAGCCATCCGCCTGATCAGCGACATGCTGTTTGCGGGAACGACGGCCATCGGCCTCCCCTCCCTGAACAACTACCCCCGCATGCTCCTCCTGCCGCTCAT
The DNA here is from genome assembly GCA_964611215.1 of uncultured Chlorobiaceae bacterium. GTDB lineage: Bacteria > Bacteroidota > Chlorobiia > Chlorobiales > Chlorobiaceae > Chlorobaculum. The sequence continues at coordinate 128,752 of CAZSXF010000005.1, read as the reverse complement.
CCCCGCCATGGGAGGCCTGATCGTCGGCCTCTACAACACCTTCGTCGCAAAGTCGCGTCCAGGGCACGGGCTTGCTTCGGTCATCATGGCCGTCGCCCAGAAAGAGGGAAAAATCTCAAAGAAGACCTGGTTCCATAAAACCATCACCTCGGTCGTCAGCATCGGAACCGGCGGCGGCGGCGGCCGTGAAGCGCCGATCGCCCAGGTCGGTGCTTCGATCGGCTCTGCGGTCGCCCAGCTCCTGAAGTTCTCCCCGGCCAGGACGCGCACACTGCTCGGCTGCGGTGCCGCGGCGGGCCTGTCGGCGGTCTTCAATGCCCCGATCGGAGGGGTCATGTTCGCCGTCGAGGTCATCCTTGGCGATTTCAGCGTCAAAACCTTCAGCCCGATCGTGGTCGCAGCCGTGGTCGGAACCGTGCTTTCACGCAGCTACCTCGGCAACTACCCGACCTTCAGGGTGCACCACTACAGCCTGGTCTCCAATTCCGAGCTTGTCCTCTATTTCCTGCTCGGTATCCTTGCCGGGCTTTCCGCAGTACTGTTCATCCGGACCTACTATGGCATCGAAGCACAAATGCAACGGCTCCAGGCGCGCTTCAAGGTGCCGTCATGGGCCATGCCCGCCATCGGCGGCCTCTGCTGCGGCCTGGTGAGCATGTGGGTGCCTGAACTGTACGGATTCAGCTACGAGGTCATCGACCGGGCCATCAATGGAACCGAAACCTGGCAGAACATGGTCTCGGTCTATTTTCTCAAACCGGTCGTCGCCGCCTTTACCGTCGGCTCAGGCGGCTCGGGCGGCATGTTCGCGCCGGCGATGAAAATGGGCGCCATGCTCGGCGGCATGTTCGGCAAGGCAGTCAACATCCTCTTTCCGGGCATGACCGCCGCATCGGGAGCCTATGCCCTGGTCGGCATGGGCGCGCTGACCGCAGGCATCATGCGGGCCCCACTGACCGTCATCCTCATCCTGTTCGAAATCACCGGACAGTATGAAATCGTGCTCCCCATCATGTTCGCGGCAGTCACCGCAGCACTGGTGGCCAGGCTTGCCTACCCCTACACCATGGAAACCTACGTACTTGAAAAAGAGGGGGTTCGCGTCGGGTTCGGCATCGCGCTCACCATTGCCGGCAACATCAGCGTCATGGAGGTGATGCGGCGTGATTTCATCGGATTCCGGAAACTGACGGAGGTATCGGCCCTCGTCGACGCCTTCCATAACACCCTCGAATCGAATTTTTTCATCACCGATGACGACGGGAAATTCATCGGAATCATCGGGCTTGAAGAGCTGCAGGGGCTCCTCAGGGGAAAAGCGGCAGACGGCCTGCTTGCCGCGGACCTCGTCAAAACGAACGTCACCATGCTTCTCGACACCTCCCGACTCGATGAAGCCCTGAAAATTTTCGAAATCACCGACTACACCTACCTTCCCGTCGTCTCGGCACAGGATGGGCGGCTTATCGGCGTCGTCAAGCAGGAAGACACGTTCGCCTATTACCGGAAACAGATGAACCTGATCGCTGCGGACGAAACCGGCAGGCAGGAGCGTGCGGAGAACTGAGCGCACACCTGCGGAAGGCTTGCCGGAGATTTTCAGCACCCGCGGCCGGGAGGCCTTTATCCCCGACCGGAAATGCGTATATTATCCCCCCCGGCCAGGGACGACCCGACCGGGAGCCATTGCATATTCCGGCAGTTTTCGACGATTCTGAAACGACTTGCCTGAGGAGGCCAAAAAACCGCGGCATTCATGAAAAAACGACTGTTCACCCCCGGCCCAACCCCCGTCCCGGAACCTGTCATGCTCAGCATGGCAGCACCGATCATCCACCACCGCAACCCGGAGTTCATGGAAATACTCCGACAGGTGCATGAAGACCTGCAGTACCTGTTCGACACCTCCCAGCCGGTCGTGGTCATGACCTGCTCGGGCACGGGCGGCATGGAATCGGCAATCTCCAGCCTGTTCAGCGCAGGAGACAAGGTGATCACGATCAACGGCGGCAAGTTCGGGGAGCGGTGGGGCGAACTGGTCCGCATCTTCACGGGCAACTGCGTCGAGGAAAAGGTTGCCTGGGGAACGGCCATCCAGCCTGAACGCGTCGTGGAACTGCTGCGCGAACATCCTGATGCCAAGGGTGTCTGCCTGACCCATTCAGAGACCTCCACCGGCACCGCAACCGACATCAGGGCTCTGGCCGCAGCCATTCACGAAGCATCTGACGCCCTGATCCTGGTCGACGGCATCACGGCAATCGGCGCCCATGAGTTCCATTTCGACGACTGGGGCGCAGACATCTGCATCACCGGTTCCCAGAAAGGCCTGATGATGCCTCCCGGCCTGGCGCTCATCGCCGTATCGGAGCGGGCGCAGGACATCATCGATGCGAAGAAAGATCAGCCGCAATACTATCTGAGCCTGAAAAAGGCGCTGCAATCGCACAAGGGCGACGACACGCCGTTCACGCCTGCGGTCACGCTGATCATCGGCCTTGCCGAAGCGCTCAGAATGCTCCGCGAAGAGGGCCTCGAAAACGTATGGACACGCCATGAACGGCTTTCTGAAGCCTGCAGAAAAGGGTGCGAAGCGCTCGGCATGAAACTGTTCAGCGAATCCCCCTCATACGCAGTCACCCCGGTCTGGCTCCCGAAAGGGGTCGACTGGAAGGCATTCAACCGGATCCTCAAGATCGGCAACGGCATCACCGTCGCCGCAGGCCAGGACGAATTCGCCGGAAAAATCTTCCGGATTTCGCATCTCGGCTACTATGACGAGCTGGATATGCTTTCGGTCATCGGCGGCCTTGAATTCACCCTGAAGGAAATGGGCGTCCCCTTCGAGATCGGTGCCGGCGTCACCGCAGTCCAGAACGTATTCCTCGCCGATTGAACATGACCCCCTGACCAGCGCCCAGGCCTGTGCCTGGGCGCTGAAGCAAGCCGATCCCCGGGAACCCGCACCTGAAAAACGGCGCGGAAGAGGTATATTCCAGAAAAGTCGCCATGCACCGACTGTTGCTCACACTTCTGATCGCGATCACCTCCGTCGGATCGATCCCATCGGCCATCAGGCAATACCGGATGTTCACCGAGGCATTTGAACGGCAAAGCGACGGGGATTTCGTCGTTGCCAGAAGAAGCTACGCTCTCCTGCTGACCCGGTATCCGAACGGCATCTTCCGGCAGGAGGCGCTGTTCAACCTTGCAGGAACCGAATACTCGCTCAACCGTTTCGAACAGGCTTCATCGCTCTACGCCGGGCTCCAGGCAAGCCGTGGCGCCGTGGGCTGGCGGGCGTCCTACAACCGCGGCAACGCCCTTGCCACGATCGCATTCTCAAACCGCAAGGCACACGACTTCCCCGACCAGCTCAGGGCTTCGCTGGCATGCTACCGGAAGGCGCTCGTCACCAATCCGATGGACACCGATGCCAGGATCAACTATGAAATCGTCCTCCGGGCACTCAACAGCATCTCTCCGCCTCGCACAGCCGCAGCATCGGGTGGCGGCGGCAGCCAGGGCAAAACCGGCCCGGGAAGCCCGCAGCAGAAACTGAGCAACGACGTCTCGCAACTCGTTCTCAACAACGCGAGCCAGGATGAGGGACAGATGATCAGGCGATATTTCAAGCCAGCTCCGCCCCGGCAGGCGAGGAAGGAAGAGAAGGATTGGTAACCCGGAGCAGCCTCCTGACGGTATGAACAAACAGGTCGCCCTTGTCTTCCTGCCCTCGGACAGCGGCGTCGACGGGGCAAGGTCCCTGTACGGCGACGACACCGATGCGGGCATCCGCAGGTGGTTCAACGGTACCGTACGGAACCTGATCAAGAAAACGCAGTTCGCCATCCCGCCACTGGCGCTGATGATCCTGGCCTCCGCCGATATCCCCGGGGTCGAGCAGCACATCTGCGACCTGAGGTTTGAACCCTTCCCGTTCCATCGCCCCTGGGACCTCGTCGGCATCAGCGTCCAGACCGGCATGGCCGCCAAAGCGTTCCGGCTTGCGGCCGAACTTCGGCAGCGAGGCATCCCCGTGGTGCTCGGCGGCCCACATGTGACGCTCTTTCCTGAAACCTGCCGGCCATTCGCCGACACGCTGGTGATCGGCGAGGCTGAGGAGATCTGGCCGACCGTCCTGACAGACCTCGAAAAAGGCCGGCCAGAACCCGTCTACAGAGCCGTGCAGCCACCGGACCTCGCAATGGCGCGGCCGGTCGGTAAAGCCGACCTGAAAAAGAGCCGCTACTTCACCACGAACCTGGTCCAGACCGGCAGGGGATGCCCCTACCGCTGCGACTTCTGCAGCGTGCACGTCCTCAACGGCAACACGCTCCGCCAACGGCGGGTGGAAAGCCTCGTCGATGAAATCAGGCGGTTCAGCGAAGACGACCGGAGGATATTCTTCTTCGTCGACGATGCAATCAACGCAAACCCCGCATTCGCCATAGAACTGTTCGATCGGCTTGCACCGATGGGCATCAGGTGGTTCGGCCAGGCGACCACCACGCTCGGCCAGCAGCCGGAGGTACTCGACGCATTCGCCAGATCCGGGTGCCAGGCCCTCCTGGTGGGCATCGAAAGCCTTGAACCCGCAAGCAGGAGCGCCCACCGCAAAACCCAGAACCGGGCGGAAGAGCTGGCCGCAAACATCAGGGCGATACGCAGGAGCGGCATCAGCCTCTATGGCAGCTTCATCTACGGCCTTGACGGCGACACGCTGGACACGCCTGCCGCCATCATCGATTTCATCGCCGACACCCGTCTCGACGTTCCCGGCATCAACATCCTGCGCCCAAATCCGGGCACCCGTGTCTTCGACCGACTGAAGGAGGAGGGTCGGCTGCTTTTCGATCCGGAAGACCTCGATTCGTTCCGTTACACGTTCGGCCAGGAAATGCTTTACCGGCCGAAACAGATCCCGCTGCCGGACTTCATCGAAAGCTACTCGCAGCTCACCCGCAAGGTGTTCAACATCGCCAATGCTTTCCGACGCGGCCTGGACGCGCCAAGCATCAAGCCTGCGGTCCTGCTCTTCAACCTCTTCTACACACACCTCTACGGACTTTCCAGAAACGACCTGCGCCAGCAGCTTGAACGAATGGGCTGAGGCAAAATCCATTTTGAGAGAACATGATTAATGCGTAAAATCACATTCACGGAATTTTTTGCAACATACCCACCCACCCCAAAGGGATAAACATACAAAGGAGAAAACCATGAAGCGCTTTCTGCCGCTGCTTGCCGCCGGACTCGTCGTCCTTGGCGGTTGTGGACTGGAAAAACCCCCGGCGAAACTTGCCGAAGAGCTCAACAAGGCTGAAAAACCGGCCACCCCTGCTGCTGCTGCAGCGCCGGCAGCCCCCGCAGCTCCAGCAGCGGCCCCTGCCGACCCGAAACTTGCCGCAGGCAAGACCGTCTATGAAGGCGGCTGCAACGCCTGCCATGACGCAGCCATGATGGGTGCGCCGAAACCGGGTGACAAGGCAGCCTGGGCACCGCGCATCGCAAAGGGTGAGGCAAACGTGATCAAAAACACCATCAGCGGCCTGAACGGCATGCCCGCAAAAGGCGGCAACACCGCTCTGACCGACGAGCAGCTCACCGATGCCGCAAAATACATGATGAGCATCTCGAAGTAACCCGGCACTCGGGAATGGATTTGACAGCGAAAGGCCGGCCACACCGGCCTTTCGACGTTTCCTGCCGCTGACCGGCCAGCCAAAAAATTTGGAGGAGCGTCTGTAAATTGCTAACATCACTGGCACAGGACCGGAAGTTGTTCCTGCACCACACAACCATCACAACCATCTACGGAGAAGACCTATGTCCCGTTTCGTTTCCATTGCTCTCGTCGGCGCCACCATGCTGCTGGCAGGCAACACCTTTGCCGCAGGCAAGTACAACGCCGCCGCAGGCAAAGCGACCTACGACGCAAGCTGCGCAACCTGCCATAAAGCCGGCCTGATGGGCGCACCCAAACTGGGTGACAAAGCTGCCTGGGCCCCCCGTCTCAGCCAAGGCATCGACGCCATGGTCGCAAAGTCCGTCAAGGGCTTCAAGGGTGCCAAAGGCACGATGCCTCCGAAGGGCGGCAACAACAGCCTGACCCCGGCGCAGGTCGGTAACGCCGTTGCCTACATGGTCGGCGCTTCGAAATAAGCAGGGACAGACCATATCCAGGTGGACAGACGGGAGCCCAGGCTCCCGTCTGCCGTTTCTGCCACCACAAACCCGCACGGCAACGCATTCCTGGCCATACGAGTCGGGAGAATTTCCTATCTTGGACATAACCGGCAGGAGAACAGCGCAGACGCCAACGACATGACCACTGAAATCGAATATCTCGGCTTTGCCGCAGGCCTGATGACCACGTTCGGGCTTTTTCCACAGGCATACCGGATGCTCCGCACCCGACAGGCACGGGATGTCAGCCTGACCTGGGCTGCCGTTACCGCTGTCGGCGTCGCCCTCTGGCTCTGCTACGGTCTGGCCACGCAAAGCCCCTCCATCATCACGGCAAACGGTGTCACGCTGCTGCTGTTCGGCATCATCCTTACCATCAAAATCCGTCATGGCTGACCATCACCGCAAGCAAGGCCGGCCGGACACCAGAACCATCACGGACCCATGAACAGTCGAAAAATAGGATTCATCGGAACCGGAAGAATCGCCCAGGCGCTTATTTCCGGCCTTGTAAAGCAACCGGGCACCACCATTGCCGGTTACGACAAAAACCAGGAGGCGCTGGCCCGTGTGGCCGCGCAGTTCGGCATCAGCGCGAAAGCATCGATAGCCGAACTTGCCGACGCTGCCGAAGTCATCATCATCGCCGTCAAGCCATACCAGGTCGGCGACGTACTGGATGAGCTGCGCCCTGCCCTGAAGAAGAGCCAGCTCATCATCAGCGTGGCCGCAGGCATCTCCACCGCATTCATCGAATCGCTCTCGCCTGCCGGCACGCGGGTCGTCCGGGTGATGCCGAACACCCCGGCATTCGTCGGCAAAGGCATGACGGCACTTTGCCACGGCAGGAACGCAACCGGTGCAGACCTGGCGATTGCCGAAGGCATTTTCTGCGCAATCGGCCGGACCGCAAGTATCGACGAACAGAGCATGGATGCCGCGACCGGCTTGTCCGGCAGCGGCCCGGCATACGTGTTCAGGATCATCGACGCGCTCGCCGAAGGGGGCGTCGTTTGCGGACTTGACCGGAAAACCGCGCTGCTCCTTGCCGCCCAGACCGTTCTCGGCGCAGCGACCATGGTACTCGAAAGTGAAAAAAGCCCGGATGAGCTGGCGAGGGACGTCACGACCCCCGGCGGCACGACCGAGGCCGGCCTTCGGGAGATGGACCGCCGTCAGGTAAAAGAGGCTCTGGTGGAAACGACCAGGGCTGCAGCGGAAAGATCGAGGGAACTCATGAAGTAGCACCACCATGCGCACCGCCATCACCACCCTGCTGCTGCTTGCAGCCCTGTCGCCGGCACCCGCCGCCAAGGCTGCAAACGGCAAGCCAGCCCCGTCAAAAGACAGCCTGTTCATCGAGGCGTCGCTCGACAACCGGACGCCGTTCGTCGGCCAGGAAGTGACGCTCACCTATTCCCTCTTTTTCAGGGAAATAGCACCCCGGATCGCCGATTCGGGAAAGGCTGACCACCCGGGCCTCTGGGTGCAGGAGGTGACTCCGGAAGGCTACATCACAAGCACGAGGACCACCGTCGCGGGCCGTCCGTACCGGAAAGCGGTCATCAAGCAGCTCAAGCTGGTCCCCATGCAGGCAGGAAAACTTTCTGTGGCGAACTATCGGTTGCGCTGCTACCTTCCGGCCTCCACCGGCGTCGGATTCGGCAGCCAGAAAGACATCGAGCGTATCATCGCCGCACCAACGGCAAGCATCGAGACAAAACCGCTGCCGAAACCGGCGCCGGAAGGCTTCGGTGGGGCAGTCGGTGACTTCACCCTGACGCTCGCAACCGACAGTTACCAGGTCCATGTCGGCGAACCACTGGTACTCTCGGTGAAGATCTCGGGAAAAGGCAACCTCAAGGCATTTCCACAGGTTGCCCTGAACTTCCCGGCCGGGTTCAAACCGATCGAGACCAGCGTTCCCACCGTAACGCAGGAGGATTCCGGGGAACCCGAAGAATCGGTATCATCAAAGATCTCGTTCAACCCAGAACAGGAAGGCTCGTTCCGGTTCACCCCTGTCCGGCTGACCGCATTCAACCCCTGGAAAGGCCGATACGAAACCATCTCCTCCGGAGCAATTTTCGTCAGGGTCCTGCCTCCGGCGGCAACCCCGGCAGGCAACGGTTCTGATTCACTCCGTCAGGTTGAGGAGACCGCAGACAGCCTGGTCCCGAACGCCATCATGATCGGGCTGTCGACGGCCGTTCTGCTGCTGATTTTCATACTCGCCTCCATCGCCAGAACCTTGAGCCGTAAACCGGAGGCCCCCTCAACCGCCGGCATCCCGCAACCGCTCCTGCCGGACCCGGCAGGCAACGCCCTGCTCGAAACATTGCGTTCCAGGCTGTTCGACGCGCTCAGAAAACTCGGCGTCAGGAACCCGGCTGGCATGACCGCACCGGAACTCCGCAACAAACTTGCTGAGCTCAAGGTGGCCCCGCAGAAGATCGAGGCCCTGCTCTCCCTCATGATGACCATCGACCAGGCCGCGTTCACACCCGGCAAAACGTCGCAATCAACCATTGCAGCCCTGCAACGGCAGCTGGACGCGCTCCTCGCAACCCTGACAAAGGAAAACGGCGCCTGAACGCCGGGGCGCGGTCACGCTTCGCGGAGTTCAGGAAGCTGGAGGGCTATTTCCGGGTGATCGGTAATCAGCCCGTCGGCACCAAGCGCTTTCATGGCGACCATCCGTTCCGGAGCGTTGACCGTCCAGACGACAACCTTCGCACCAAGCCGGTGCAGGCGCAAGACCAGTTCACGATCGACCAGGTCGAAACGGGGATTCACGTAATCCGGCACAAAACCGCACCGGTCGGGGATATCGGCAAGCTGCTCCGGACTTTCGGCAAGCAGGCCAAGGCAAAGCCCGGGTGCCTGCCGACGGGCATGGGAAACGATTCGAGCGTCGAACGACTGCAACCGGACCCTTGAACCGACGCCCGAAGCACGGATTTCCGAAAGGACAAGCTCCGTATACCGCTCCGGACAGGGATGGGCGATACCGTCAAGGTCAGTCCAGGACTTCACTTCCAGATTATAGACCATCCGGCCTCGGCGCCCGAGACGATGCAGATGGGCCTCAAGACAGGCGAAAACATCTGCAAGAGCCGGACGGTACGCCCTGACGGAAAGCTGTCCGGGAAAAGCTGCCGGCGGAGGCCCTGCAGCGATAGCCGGAATATCCCGGAAATCGCAGGAGTACAGAAAACGCCTGCCATCTGCACCGCAACCCGGCACGGCGACCCAGGGGTCATGCGATACAAGAACCTGAAGGTCTTTGGAAACGATGAGGTCGAGTTCGATTACGGGGCAACCGAGATCGGCAGCCTTGCAGAACGCCTGAATGGTGTTTTCCGGATAAAAGGCGCGAGCGCCACGGTGGGCCTGGATTTCAAACGGCATGTCGGCAGCAGGTGAACTCTGGCATGACCACTGCATCGCCGGCCGAGCCATCACTGACTTCCGGAAACGCATGGTCATAACAGGGGTTCAAAACGGGGAACGCACAGAGGGCTTCAGGCTGACCGCTTGCCGTTCGAAGGCCTCGAAGGCCTGCCCGGCGAAGACGGTTTTTTTCCTTTTTTCTTCTGGATCCTGTTGCCTGAGGCTTTGGTACCGGACGACTGCGGAAGTCCGTGGGTACCGAAAAGGGTGGTCGCTGTTCCGTTCTTGCGTGCTCGATTGAATTTGTTCTTCCGATACTTCTTTTCGAGGTCTGCATACGGACTGGGGGGGTCTGGAGAGGTATTGAAATTATTGAAGTTAGGCTCGTCAATAACCTCATAAACATCATCCAGGACCACGTCAGGATGAATCTTGTTCTGCAAATTGATTCTTCTTTGTGTTCTGAAAATCGCGAGCAATACGCAACTCTGGATCTCATCTGGAACCGGGGAGAGTAATTTACCATATAAACGCAAAAAAACAATAACGCGATTTCCTCACGTTCGGAGAGGTCCGGCACCTGCACGACGGCGGCCAAAAGGGTTTTTCGTTGCCTGTTTTTCCGTGAAATAGTAAATTCGGGATTATCGCTCACCAACCAACTAACCCGGAGATGCACACCATGGATATACGCCGATGGGTCCTCGCTTTCGTCATGCCGCCAGCCGCTGTCATGAACAAAGAGGCTGGAACGATCATGCTTACCGGCCTGCTCACCGTCCTCGGATGGGTTCCAGGGGTCGTTGCCGCAGTGGTCATGCTTTCCCAGGAACAGAAGCAGAAGCAACTTCAGGCGTAAGGCCACACCTCAGAAACCGGCAACCGCCCTGGCTGAAAACTTTCCCTGACGCATCCGGAACCGCTCCGGATGCGTCGTTTTTTTCCGGCGACCGGGGGGCGCACGGCGACAAACCGCAAGCCTCCTGCGAAGCCGTCAGACAACGATATCCGATCCGGCAAGGCGACGTCGACCCTTGAGCCAGGCCTCCGCCTCATGATAATCCTGGAACGCCCTGAAGGTAAACGGCGTGCACTCATGCCTGGCTTCGTCGCAAAAAAGCTGGGACATGGCGAAGTGGGTATTGGTCGTCGCCAGGAGTGCCGCCTTTTTCTTGGTTGCCCCAAGCGGGAAAAACCGTTTGATTCTATCGATGAGGTCAATGAAGCCGAGGTTGGAAAAATCACATTCGAACCCCTCGTCAAAAACCCACATGGAGTTCGTATGCGGATACTCCGGGTGCAACATGAGGTCTGACTGCGCATTAAACAGCGATTGCTGGTCAAGCTTGCCAAAAAGAAATACCTGAAGAATGCCCTTGTCGTTTATTCGAACCGCGTGCATGATCTTGACTCGACTGTTGATCGGGTAAAAGCCGTTACCGTTAAGGAGATGGTCCGTGCAATAGCGAAACTCCACACCACCGTCACGGAAACCGGTCAGGGGATAATCACCTAAAATATAGGGAGATTTCAACGAAGAAAGAAAGCCGACGGCGACCGCCACCGGCAATCCGGCGCATTCCTGAGCCTTCCCGGCATGCGGCACTGTGGAAAAAGCGGCCGAAAGATGTTACCATATTGAAAAACATTGTCCACTTCCTGACGCACCCATGCATCAATCCAGTTACCCGAGAGTCGTCGCCATCGATTTCGGAACCCGGCGCATCGGCATCGCAAAAACCGACCCTCTGGGCATGTTTGCTCAGCCGGTCGGGACCTTCCCTCCTGACCGTTTTGCCGAAGCCATTGCCCAACTCATCCGCGAAGACGGCATCGAGCGGCTTCTGGTCGGCTACCCGCTGAGCGACCTCGGGGAAAAGAACCGTATGACCGAGGTGATCGACCGTTTCGTGGAGGAGCTCGGGAAAAGCCATCCGGGGATTCCGATAGAGACCGTGGACGAACACCGCTCCTCCAGAACGGCAAGGAAGCTGCTTGCCGGTTCGGGCGCCAGCAGGAAGCAACGGAATGCCAAGGGTCGGCTCGATACCGCGGCGGCCTGCGTCATCCTGCAGAGCTGGCTCGACGGAGCCCGGTAAGCAGCGGCGGCGGGGTCAGCGGCTTCCATTTTGCATTTAGCTTTTCGGACGGGCTTCCGTATCTTCATGGGAAACAGTCAACGCTTCACCATCCAACCCCGCCCGATCCCGTATGACCCATTCGGAAACCCTTTCGATGTTCACGTCCACCGGCGCCCTGCTCGAAGGCCACTTCAGGCTGACGTCAGGACGTCATAGCAACTCCTACTTCCAGTGTGCGAAGGTATTGCAGTATCCTGAACACCTCTCGGCAATCTGCGATGCCATTGCCGGCCACTTCAGGGGATCGGATATCAATCTGGTGGTTTCACCGGCTATCGGCGGCATCGTCGTGGGCACCGAAGTCGGGCGGCAGCTCGGCGTCAGGACCATCTTCGCCGAACGCAAGGAGGGCGTCATGACGATCCGGCGGGGCTTCACCATCGACCCGTCCGATCGGGTGCTCGTCGTCGAGGATGTCATCACCACCGGCGGCTCGGTCGCCGAGGTGATCAGCCTGGTCCGCGCTTCCGGGGCGACCGTTGCCGGCGTCGGCTCGGTGGTTGACCGCAGCAACGGCACCGTCCGCCTTGCCGACAACCAGTATTCGCTGCTCACGCTTGAAGTCGTCAGCTTTGCGCCCGAGGAGTGCCCGCTCTGCAAAAAGGGCATTCCGATCTACGCCCCCGGCAGCAGGACAAATCCGCAATAACGCCAGGCCTCATGCACAGGGAGCGGATTAAACGGATTTCATTCACGGGGCTCGGCCTCATCGGCGCCTCGCTGATGCAGGCCGTCCGACGGGCAACGGCGTCAAGTCCCCAGCCGGTGGAGCTGATCGGCTGGGATCCGGGCTTCACCCAGGATGACATCGCCTTCGTCACGCGTGAGCTTGGCCTTGACCGTTTTGAAGCAGAACCTGCGCGGCTTTTCGATGCCGATGTCATCGTCCTGTGCGCCCCGGTCCGGGCGAACCTCGACCTGCTCGACCTGGTCAGGCGCCATGCACCGGCAACAGCGTTCATCACCGACGTCTCAAGCACCAAGACCCTGATGGCGGAAAAGGCGGCGGCCCTCGGCCTCGACTTCATCGGCATGCACCCGATAGCAGGGAGGGAACAGCAGGGCTATCGGGCCGCTTCGCCGGACCTGCTCGCGGGAAAGCTGCTGGTTGTCTGCTCGGGCGCCAACCTGCCGGAATCAGGTGTTGCAGCTGAATTCTTCGGTCTCCTGGCAGACGCCGGATGCATCCCCCTGCCGATGGCTCCCGAAGAGCACGACCGCGTCTACGCGAATATCAGCCACCTGCCCCAGATGGTCGCCACCGCCCTGATGGCCCACTGCGCCGACAACATCGACCGCTCAGGCCCCGGATTCGCTTCGGTCACCCGACTTGCAGGAAGCCCGTGGCCGGTCTGGCGCGATATCATCACGACCAACAGCCGGAACATCGCCGACGAACTCGATGCCTTCGCGGCCAGCCTTGCCGGCCTTGCCGGCGCAGTGCGGGAGCAGCGGCTCGATGATATCGCGGCCCGCTTCACCGAAGCGAACCGACTCTATCGAACCCTGCAAGAAGGAGACCGGCAATGAAACTGGCGATTATCGTCAACATCACCCGGGAACGGGCACTGCAACTCGCCCGCCAGACGGCGGCATGGCTTGAGGAACGGGGATTCGACTATGTTTTCGACCCGCAGTCGGCACGGGCGCTCGGCAGTGCGAAGTCTGCGGCGGTCGAATCGCTCAACGGCATCTGCGATATTTTCATCTCCCTCGGCGGCGATGGCACCTTGCTGTTTTCCTCGCATTACGCCCAGGCGAAACCGGTGCTGGGCATCAATGTCGGCAACCTCGGGTTCCTGACCGAGTTCAGCCCTGAAGAGCTGTTCCCTGCCCTGGAACAGGTCGTCAGCAGGAATTATTCGATCCATACCCGCTCCCAGCTGGAAGCGACGTTCGCCCTTGACGGGGCTCTATTGCCAATGACCGCCCTGAACGATGTCGTCATCGAAAAGGGGGCCTATTCGAGAATCCCGACCTTCGTCATCAGGCTCGATGACGAAATCCTCGGCTCCTACCGAGCCGACGGCATCATCATCGCGACCTCGACCGGTTCGACAGCCTACTCGCTCTCGGCCGGAGGACCGATCATCGCGCCGAAATCGAACGTGTTCGTCATCACCCCGATCTGCCCGCACATGCTGACCGTGCGGCCGATCGTCATCAGCGACGACAAACTCATCCGGATTTCCGTCGATTCGCCCGAAGGCGAGTATCCGCTGAACCTTGACGGGCACCTCAGAAAAATGCTGGCTCCGGGCGAGATCGTCGCCGTCAGAAAATCGCCGCAATCGGTGAACCTTGTCGCGAATGAAAAGCGGAACTACTGCGAAATCCTCCGGACCAAACTGCTCTGGGGACGCGAACACCCGACCGGCAAGTAGGCACACCCCGGCCCCAACGCTCCCCTTTTTCCTTATTGCATGACGTCACCAATCAGTACCGGATCGCTGCACCGGCTCCTTGGCATAGCAGCGGCAACGCCGATGGAGCCGACTGCGATGGCCGAGAAACTTCGCATCACCTTTGCCCCCATTGCCATACGGGACGAACGCCTCGAACAGTTCGTCGCCCGGTTGCGGGCGGTACTGCTGGAGTGCGGCTGCCGGGTCTGCACCATCGAGAATGCCTGTGGCACCGACGGCAGAATCAGCCCGGGGACGGCCATCATCGCGCCGGGAAGCACCACCGACCGCGACCTGCCAATCAACAGGGTCTCGACGCTGTACGACAACATCATCGTCGGCATCTTCAACGAACCGCCGCCGGTACAGCCGGGCGAACCGCCCCAGAAGACCCTCGATGCCGTTGTCGGCAGACTGGCCTGGGAAATGGTGCACCTGCTGATCTACGTCACCGACGACGCATGGACCATCTGCGGCATGAACGGCGGGGTCACCACCTGCGAGACATCCCTCCCCGGCCGGGACGATGTCCTGGGCAAACTCGTACCCAAGCTGACGGCGCAGGTTGTGCCGCCAAAGGCTGGGGAGATCGACATCCGGCACGGGGGGTTCGACACCGCAGACCCGGCGTTCACCGACATTGCGGCGGATTTCGTTGAATGCGGGCGGCTCTGGCATGGCAACCCGGTCCTCACGAGCCACACCTCGCCAGCCACGCTCACCTACCGCAGCGAACGCTACCGGCGGATCGTGGCCAGGTACCTGGACGACCGCAACGGCATGAGCTACGGCTTCTTCGCCCGCCAGCTCCCGACCGCGGCGGCACCGGCGGTCGAAGAGCCGGCACACTACGAACCGGTTCCCGGCGAAGCATCGGTCGGCATCCGTATCGCAGGCAAACAGTACATCGTCCCCGTCCCTGAGGTCCGCGTCATAACGACAAGGTCCGGCTGCAGGAAAACGGAGCTGGACAGCCGCACCGACCTGGTTGAAACAGGGTTGAGCCGCGGCAGGGTGTGGATCGCCACGCCGTCGAACCTCACCAGCGAACAGCCTGTTCGCCCGTCCTTCGACACCCTGACCATCGTCGCCCATGCGCTGGGCAACGCCCTGGTGGCCAGCCTCCTCCAGACACTCCGGCCCGGAAGCGCGGCATTCCCCGAACGGCTCGCCCGGTCAGGGGCCTCCATGACCCACTGGCATGACTATCCGGAAACCGCCTCGGTGCCCAAAGGCTATATCGTGCATGGAACGGACAATCCACCGGTCTCCTGCTCGACGCCGCAATCGGCGGCATACAGCCTCCTCGGGAAGTTGGAAGCCCTGGACCGGGCGATTTCAGAAGGGAAGGCCTATCTGGGCGATCTGCACATTGAACCGGGGCACGGCACCAACCTGGTCGGCGTGCTGTCGCTGACAGAAACTGCTGCATGGATGAACCGGCGCCAACGGCAGCCCGCGGGGGGTTCTGCGTGACGTCACCGGGAGGGGAAAATCCTCACGGTCATGACCGTGAGGGCTCGGCATAGGCCCAGCGGCCCTGATGTTCAAGGATCATCTCGACGATCTCCCTGACGCACCCCCGCCCGCCCTCATAGACCGACACGTAGGCAACACGGTTCCGGAGATACTCGACACCGTTGATCGTCGTGACCGGCAGACCGGAAAGCTTCAGGATCTCCAGCTCCTCGATGTCGTCGGCAATGCAGGCGCACGCCTCGTCGCTGAGCCCATGACGGGACTTGAAGGTTTCGTAGGCCTCAAGGCGGTCCCCACCGTCAAGGAACAGGTCAATGGGCCCTGCTGCATCGAGCAGCGGCCGGTACCCTTCGGCATTTCGACCTGAAATGACGGCGACCTTCAGGCCGGCCCGGAGCGCTTCGCGGATGGCGACGGCATCACGGGCATACAGGCTGGGAAGTTCCCTGCCTTCAAAATCCAGCGTAATGGTGCCATTGTTGAGCACTCCGTCAACGGGAAATACGATGGCCCGGATACCGTCGAGGGCTGCACTAACCTGGGACGAAGGGTCAGCCTGGAAAGGCTGCATACCGAAAAACTGGAACGAGCTCAAGGCAGTAAGTTGATTGGTTACCGTGAATGAATCGCCTGCATGCAGGCCTGGAGTTGCAGCAGCTCCCTGACGATCGCGCCGAACGATTCGAGAGGAACCTGAGTCGCCGCATCGGATTTGGCTCTGGCCGGGTCGGGATGCACCTCGAAAAAGAGCCCGTCAATGCCGGTGGCAACCGCCGCCCGCGCAAGGGGCAACAGGAACCTGCGGTCCCCCCCGGAAGCGCCGGAAGCGGCACCGGGAAGCTGAACGCTATGGGTGGCGTCGAACACGACCGGCCAGCCAGAATCCCGCATGATCGGCAGCGAGCGGAAATCGACGACAAGGTTGTGGTAGCCGAACGTACTTCCCCGCTCGGTCAGCATGAGCCTCCGGTTTCCGGTCGAAGCCGCCTTTTCGGCTGCATAGGCCATGTCTTCCGGGGCCATGAACTGCCCTTTCTTGATGTTGACGGCACATCCCGAAGCTGCGGCAGCCACCAGGAGGTCTGTCTGGCGACAGAGAAAGGCCGGGATCTGCAAGACATCGACATACCGTGCGGCAAGCGCGACCTCGACCGTTTCGTGGACATCGGTCAAGACGGGCATACCGTACGTGTCACGGACTTCAGCAAGAATTTCAAGCGCCTGCTCGTCACCGATACCGGTAAACCCGGCCGCCGAGGAGCGGTTCGCCTTCCGGTAGGAGCCCTTGAAAATCACCGGCACTCCCGACTCCCGGCGAATGCTGTCCAGCCCGGCTGCAACCTGGAGCACCATCTCGCGGCTTTCGACCAGGCATGGCCCTGCAATCAGAAAGAGCCCCTTCGGCCCGGGAAGTTCAAGTGGCCCGATCGTGAACTTTTGCATGCGTTTTCCCGTTAATCAAGTCAGGCGGTCAGGCAAGGCCGGACCGGCACGACGTTCTTTTTTCGTGGCCTTTAATTTACACATTAATTTGTCTTTTCACGCTTCGACAACACGCATCGCACTATGAATACCGCAGATACCCGCCAGCGGCTTCAGGACATAGAAAAACAGATCGCCAGCCTCAAGGAGGCGCAGGCGACGGTCAAGGCACAATGGGAAGCCGAAAAAGAGCTGATACAGGCCTCGCGCAGCCTCAAATCGGAACTTGAGGAGCTTCGCGTGGAGGCTGAAAACTATGAACGGAGCGGCGACTACGGCAAGGTGGCCGAGATCCGCTACGGCAAAATCGCGCAGCTTGAGAAGGACCTCGCCGAAAATGCCGCGAAGGTTGAAGCCCGCCAGGCTTCCGGTGAATTGATCCTGAAAGAGGAGATCGATGCCAGCGACATCGCGGACATCGTTTCCCGCTGGACCGGCATACCTGTCAGCAAAATGCTTCAGTCGGAACGCCAGAAGCTCCTCGGCATCGAAGATGAACTGCACCACAGGGTCATCGGGCAGCATGAAGCGGTCAGGGCGGTCAGCGAAGCGGTCAAACGTTCACGGGCAGGCATGGGCGACGAAAAGCGGCCCATTGGCTCGTTCATTTTCCTCGGGCCGACCGGCGTCGGCAAGACCGAACTTGCACGGGCGCTTGCAAACTACCTGTTTGACGACGATGACGCCATGATCCGTATCGACATGAGCGAATATATGGAATCACACGCCGTCAGCCGCCTTGTCGGCGCACCTCCCGGCTATGTGGGTTACGAAGAGGGTGGCCAGCTGACCGAGGCAGTCCGGCGCAAACCATTCTCGGTCGTATTGCTCGACGAGATCGAAAAGGCACATCCGGATGTCTTCAACATCCTGCTGCAGATCCTGGACGATGGCAGGCTCACCGACAGCAAGGGACGTACGGTGAACTTCAAGAACACCATCATCATCATGACCAGCAACATCGGCGCCCAGCTGATACAGGCGGAAATGGAGCGACTGGGCGAAACGCCTGACGAGCAGGCCATGGAGCAACTCCAGGAAAAGCTGCTCCAAATTCTGAAGCAAAGCGTCCGGCCCGAGTTCCTGAACCGTATCGATGAAATCATCCTGTTCAGGCCGCTGACCAGGGACAACCTGAAGGAGATCGTCACCATCCAGTTCAACCGCATCAGGGAGCTTGCATCCCGGCAGCATCTCCAGCTCGACATTGACGAAGATGCGCTCATGTGGCTCGCAAGAGCAGGATTTGACCCGGCGTTCGGTGCACGACCGCTCAAGCGTGTCATGCAACGCCAGATCACCAACCGCCTCTCCGAGCTGATCCTTGCCGGACAGGTCGAGGAGGGGGATACCGTCAGCATCAGCCTTGACGGCGACACGATCTCCATGGCGAAAAAAACTACGTGACATGACAAATCTGTTTACCTATATTTACAGATAGCAATGGCAGTTATCCACGTCACTCCCTCCCGTTAGCCTATGAAATGGGCATCGTTCGCCCTGCTGCTCTTCCTCGCGATGGCGACTGCAGCAGAAGCTGGCCAGCGTCAGAAAGCCAGCCTTGAAACCAAGATCGGACAAATGGTCATGGTCGGGTTCAGGGGGCTCGATGCCACGACGGAACCACGACTTGCCGACGACATCCGGAAACGGGGAATCGGCGGCGTGGTTCTTTTCGATTACGACGTCCCGTCAGCCTCACCGGTACGGAATATCGAGTCGGCAACGCAGGTTTCAATGCTTGTCGCCGAGCTCCAGAGCATGGCGGCGATCCCGCTCTTCATCGCCATTGATCAGGAAGGCGGCCGCGTCGCCAGGCTCAAGGCCGCGAAAGGATTCCCGCAGTCGCCTTCGGCGGCGCACCTCGGAGCCCTCGACAACGCGGACAGCACGGCCGTTGCCGCAAGCTCTACGGGGGCATTGCTTGCCAGCCTCGGCATCAACATGGACCTGGCCCCTGACGTCGACCTGAACGTCAATCCCGAAAACCCGGTCATCGGCAGGCTTGAACGCAGTTTTTCGGCAGATCCTGCCGTTGTCACCCGTCATGCACGCATCTTCGTCCGGGAACTCAGGGCTGCCGGCGTCATACCGGTCCTGAAGCACTTCCCCGGCCACGGCAGCTCCACGGCCGATACCCACAAGGAGTTCACCGATGTAACGGCAAGCTGGACAAGAGCGGAGATAGAGCCGTATAGGGCGCTGATCCGTGAAGGGTACGCCGACCCGGTCATGACGGCACACATCTTCAATGCAGGCCTCGACAGCCTGCACCCGGCGACACTGTCGGGCAAGGTCATTGACGGCCTCCTGCGCCATGATCTCCACTTCAAGGGTGCAGTCATCAGCGATGACCTGCAAATGAAGGCCATCGCCGACCGTTACGGCCTCGAAAGCTCGCTGCTGCTTGCCATTGACGCCGGTGCCGATATCCTCCTTTTCGGCAACAATGCCGTCGATTACGACCCGGAAATCGCAGAAAAAGCCATCCGGACGATTGCCGACCTTGTCGATCGCGGCATGATCTCCCCGAAACGTATCGACCAGTCCTACCAGCGGATCATTTCGCTCAAACAGAAAGAGCTTCGGGTTACGCCCAGATGAACAGCCTCTATCTCATCCGCCATGGCAAGGCCGGCTGGCAGAGTACGCAGCTGTCCGACTTCGAACGGCAGCTTACCGACAAGGGACGCCGGCAGGCAGAAGAGATGGCCGCACGCCTGCAGCAGAACGGCGTGATGCCGGACCTGATCGTCTCCAGCCCCGCATACCGGGCACTTGAAACTGCTGAAATCTTTGCGGAGAAATTCGACTATCCTGCCGAGCGGATCGTCAGGGAAGCAGCCATCTACGATGGCGACATCGAACACCTTGCCGGCATCGTCAGGGCATTGCCCCGCGAAAAACGGACGGTCCTGATGGTCGGCCACAATCCGGGACTCAGCCAGTTCGGCTCATGGCTCTCCGGCAAACTGCTTGGTCAGATGACAACCTGCGGCATCGTGCAAATCGGGTTCAGCAGGGAAAAGTGGGGGGCAATCAGGGAAGAGAGCGGAACCGCCATCTGGGCGGGCCATCCCAGGGAAGCTCAGTAGATCTCGGCTTTCGGCTCGCGGGTCATCAGGTCAAGCGTTGCCTGCTGGGCGGGTTTTCCTTCGAACAGCATCTCGTAGACCGCTCGCGAAATCGGCATGTCGACGCCAAGCCGATCGGAAAGTTCAACGACAGCTTTGGAGGTCAGCACCCCCTCGGCAATCATGTTCATTTCGCCGATCACCTCATCAAGCTTCCGGCCCTTGCCGATCTGCTCCCCAACATACCGGTTCCGACTGTGGCGCGAAAGGCAGGTGACGACGAGATCGCCGATCCCCGAAAGGCCGGAGAGCGTCATCGGATCGCCGCCCAGTTTCGAACTGAGACGGGATATCTCGGCAAGGCCCCGGGTAATGATTGCGGCCTTGGCGTTGTCGCCGAAACCCAGCCCGTCGGAAATGCCTGCCGCGATGGCGATGATGTTCTTCACCGAACCGGCGACCTCGACCCCTACCAGATCGGTGTTGACATAAACCCGGAAGCGGCCGGTATGGAATGCCTCCTGGACCTTGCGCGCGGTCTGTTCAGAGGGAGAGCAGGCAACGACCGTCGTGGGTTGCGCATGTGCGACCTCTTCGGCATGGCTCGGGCCATACAGGGCGGCGACCTGTGCGGGAGCGAGACCGGGAAGCGTTTCCAGGAGGACTTCCGACATCCTCTTGCCGGTTTTCAGCTCAATCCCCTTTGCCACATTGACCAGGATCTTGCCATCGAGCGGAACGCCGACGAGGGCCGCTGCGGTCTGGCGGAGGGCCTGCGAAGGAACCGCGGTGACCACCATGTCGGCCTCACGGACAGCATCGTGCAAATCCTCCACAACATGCAGGGTATCGGGAAACAATACGCCGCTCAGGTAGCGACGGTTTTCCCGTTCATGCTCAAGCGCCCTGGCGAACTCGGGACGATGCGCCCAGAGACGTACGGCATGACCCTTGTCTGCCAGCAGCACCGCCAGCGTGGTGCCCCAACTCCCGGCACCGAGAACAGCTATCGTCATTAGTGAATCTCCGCGTTCAGGCATGTCGCCCGAAGGTCATGCGGTTTTCGGTTCCGGAAAGCAGGCGCCGGATATTTGCCCGATGCGTGTAGATGATGGCCCCGGCAACAATGAGCCCGAAAATCAGCAGATGGTAGTCAAGGCTGTCATGGACAAACCATTTCGAGCCGAAAACCCGAACATAGTAGTCAAGGCCGCCGCCAAGCTCGAACAGGTACTTTCTGATGGCGATAATCAGCGGAAAGGCCACCGCCGCCAGAATCGAGCCAACCGACACGTATCCGGAAAGCCAGACGGCAAGAAGGAAGACCCCGATCACCATCAGCATGCTCACGGGAGCGAGCCCGATCAGCATGCCGGCGGCAGTGCTGACCCCCTTGCCCCCTTTGAATCCGGCAAAAATGGTGAAGACGTGGCCGATAACGGCAGACAGCCCTGCGATCAACCGGAGTGCCTCTTCGTTCATGTCGGGGAACACCCCAAGCGGATGCAACTTGAAGTATGCGACAACGTAGACGGAGGCCACCGTGCCCTTGAAAATGTCGATCAGGGTCACGGCAAGTCCTACCTTCCAACCGAGCACCCGAAATGCGTTGGTGCCACCGGCGTTGCCGCTGCCGTACTCGCGGATGTCGATGCCCCTGAGCATCCGTCCGGCAATGATGCTGCTCGGAATCGAACCGATAAGATACGAGACGACGACGATGGACAGCAAGGTGAGCATACTGGTCAGTTTTGAATGATGAACGATGTCCAGCGCAGGGCTACGCCCTGACGACCGACCCTATAATGTAGGCATTTTCCTGCTTCGACGTCAAGTACCCCATGATATGGTCGGCTCGATCTCTGGCCACGATCAGCACCAGGCCAAGGCCCAGGTTGAAGGTGCGGCGCATGTCCTCTTCAGGAACCGAGCCTTCGCGGCGAATCAGGTCGAAAATCGGCAACTCCGGCCAGGCAGCCCAGTCGACCGAAAGGGCCAGCCCCTTCGGCACGATGCGCATGGTGTTGCCCATCAGGCCGCCACCGGTGATGTGCGACATGCCCCGAAGCTCCTCGGAACCGATCAAGGGCTCGATAACCCGCAGATAAGATCGATGCGGCTTGAGCAGCTCCTGGCCGACAGAACCTTCCAGGCCGTCGAAGGTCTGGTGCATCCGGCCTTCGAAGACCTTGCGGGCAAGGGAGTAGCCGTTGGTATGCAGACCTGTGGACGGCAGGCCGATCATGACATCTCCCTCCTGTATCCGGGAACCGTTGACCACATGCGGCCGATCGACGACGCCGACAATCGTGCCGGCAAGGTCGAAATCCTCTGCCGCATAGACCCCCGGCATCTCTGCGGTTTCACCGCCGATCAGGGCACAGCCGTTTTCCTTGCAGGCACGGACCATGCCGGTCACCACGGCGGCCGCAATCTCCGGCTTCAGGCTGCCGCAGGCATAATAGTCAAGGAAAAAGAGCGGCCGGGCACCACAGACAAGGATGTCGTTGACGCAATGGTTGACCAGGCAGGAACCGACCGTATCGTAACAGCCGAGTTCCACGGCAATCTTGAGCTTGGTACCGACGCCGTCGATGCTGCTGACCAGCACCGGCTGGCTGTAGCTGCCGAAATCGGGCTGGAAAAAGCCACCGAACGCACCGATGTCCGCCATCACCTGCGGGGTGAATGTCTGACGGACCTGCGGCTTGATGAGCCGCACGAACTCCTCGCCTGCGCTGATGTCAACTCCGGCTTTCTTGTAATCCATGGTCATGCTGTTTTTGAATCCTGTAAGTTCAGCCCCGGCGTCACCTGCCTGCAGGCTTCTCGAATATGCGGCACTGTTCACCGGCGAAAAACTCGCAGTGCAGCGCAGCTACCGCAAGGGGTACATCCTCTTCGGCCACGACGACGCCGACGTTGATTTCCGATGCGCCCTGGGAGATCATCCGGAGGTTGACATTGCGCAACGAACCGAAAATCCGGCCTGCAACGCCTTTCGACAGGCGAAGATTGTCACCGACGACACTGACGGTAGCGACCCGGTGTTCGAGTTCGACGTCACCGAGGGCTTCCAGTGCCGTGACGAGCTCGTCGGTCACGCTGGCACCGTCGATGGTAACCGAAACGGAGACCTCGCTGGTCGAAATCATCTCGACCGAAACGCCGAAACGTTCGAAGACGCCGAAAAGCTCATTCATGAATCCGTGGCGGCCAAGCATGCGGTTGGAACGGATGTTGACGATCGCCTGGCCTTTCTTGACCGCGATCGACTTGACCAGTCCGTCGTAACTCATGCCTGCCAGCAGCTCAGGGTCGTCGGTGATCAGGGTGCCTTTCGATTCCGGGTGCCAGGTGTTGAGCACGTAGACCGGAATGTTTTTCTTCACCGCCGGGGCGATGGTGTCGGGATGGAGCACCTTGGCACCAAGGTAGGCCAGTTCGGCCGCCTCTGAAAAGGTCATGATGCGGATGCTCCGGGCATCGGGAACGAGCCGGGGATCGCAGGTCATGACGCCGTCGACGTCCGTCCAGATTTCGATCGAATCGTCATGCAGCCATGCACCGAGCAGTGCTGCCGAAAGGTCTGAGCCCCCCCTGCCAAGCGTCGTGGTCTTGCCGGAGAGCGTCGAACCGATGTAGCCCTGGGTCACGACAACCACGCCGGACTGGAGCACGGGCCGGATGCATTCGGCGACGTTCGTCTCACAGATATGGTCAATCGGTCTCGCAAAACCGAAATTGTCGTCGGTGATCATTACCTGCCGGACGTCAAGCCAGCGGCATTCGTGGCCCTGTTCGTTCATCGCAGCCGCGAACACGGTCGTCGAGAGCAGTTCACCGAAGGAGCAGAAGGTGTCCCTCGACCGGTCAGTCAGTTCCCCCACGATCTCGATGCCCTTGACAAGCATTTCAAGACGTGTGACCAGGATGTCGATGCTGGCGGCGAGCTCCTCGCGAAGGTCCTGGCTGCCGATCAGCTCCCGGACCAGGTCGACATGATGCTGCCGGACCTGCTCTGCGAGGGCGAGCGCATCGTCAAGCCTGCCCGAACCGGCAGCCTCGGCAATCTGGATCAGTTTGTTGGTGATGCCGCTGCAGGCGCTGAGCACGACGAGCGGAACGCCCGACTTGCGTTTTTCCGCAACGATGGCGATAGCCTGCCGCATGGCACTTGCCGTGCCGACAGAGGTTCCGCCGAATTTCATGACTGCCATGGCCCGAATCGAATCTGTTGGTTTCTGGGCCGCATTACGGCCCGGATTGCTTATACTGCGATAGCGGAACGTCACCAGAGAACCCCGGAAAACGTGCTGTCCTGCATACGCACATGAACGAACCATCCCGAACCGGTCGGTATCGCCGGTCCGTCAACGGCGTCACGGCCGTAGCGCTTTCCTGCCTTATGCTCGCGCTCGGCGCCTGCCAGAGCATGCAAAGCATCTCCGATCGCATGGAGAGCAAATATAGTTTAAAAAAGAGAAAATCATATATCTCCTGCACCCGCACCGAAGGGCTTCAGGGCTGCCCGCTGCCGGTCCGGGTCTCAGAACAGGAGTACCGGCAGATGCTTTCGTGGATCGACGCGGCGAAGGGTATCCGCTACCGGTTCGGCGGCACGGTTCCTGACGGGTTCGACTGTTCCGGCTTCACCCGCTACCTCTACGACGTGACGTTCCGGATCCAGTTGCCGCGCACCTCGAATGAGCAGGCGCTGGTGGGAGACATCGTCTCCAGGTCAAACCTGAAACGCGGCGACCTGGTCTTCTTCAGCTCGAACGGCTCGGTCGTCGACCACGTCGGCGTATTCCTCGGCGACGGGAGGTTCGCCCATTCGGGAACCCGCCAGGGCGTCAGCATCGCCTCCCTCCGGACAAACTGGTACGACAGCCACTTCGCCTTCGGCGCACGGGTCATCAGGATCGAATGACCGCATCCGGGCAAGGGCCCAACGCGTTTATTTTCGTATCTTTGCGGACAAACAGGCAAATCAACCTTTCCGGAGCCAGACGCGCCCATGCAACCGCCGAAAACCCATAACCATATCGAACTGGCGTTCGATATCGACACCGACCTGTACGAACTCTATATCGCCGTGCTTTCGCAGGCCGGCATCGAATATTTCCTTGAAGAGGAGCGAAAACTGCTTGCCTACCTTCCGGAAAGCGAGTGGAGCGACCAGAAGGAGCTGGAAATCCGCACCCTGCTCGAACGCACCTTCGGAAGCCTGCCGCACTATACCGTCGCCTTCATGGCCGACCGGAACTGGAATGCCGAATGGGAAGCACACCTCAAACCGGTCGAGGTATCCGACCGGTTCCTGATCGTCCAGCTTCAGAAAGAGTATACGCTCAAACCAGGGCAAATCGCCATCGCCATCAACCCGAAGATGTCCTTCGGTACCGGCTACCATGCGACCACGCGCCTGATGCTCCGGCAACTTGAGGAGATCGACGGGCTGGCAGACAGGAAAATCATGGACATCGGCACCGGCACCGGCGTCCTGGCCATTGCCGCCCGCAAGCTCGGTAACCGGAATCCGATCCTCGCGTTCGACAACAATGCGTGGGCGGCGGAAAACGCCGTCGAGAACGTCGCCGAAAACAACGCCGACGCTATCCGGGTCGAACTGCTTGACGCCGAAGAGGACCTGGCGGCCAACCTCGAAGAGGGCTATGACCTGGTCCTTGCAAACATCAATAAAAACGTCATCGAGCGGGTGCTGCCGGTGATCCGGAAATACGCGCCCGCTGCGGACGTTCTGCTCTCGGGCATCCTCGTCTACGACGAACCATGGCTCAAGACACTCCTCCGCAGGCTCGGCTATACGGCAAAAAACACGATGTACGAGGATGAATGGCTTTCCTGCCTGGCCACGCCCGGAACCTGAACAACCTGCAACCGCAAGTACCATGAACCGGATTGCCTGTATCGACGTCGGCACGAACACCGCCCTGCTCCTGGTTGCCGACCTTGACCCGAAAACCGGCGCGATCCTGCCTGTCGAGCATCGCCAGGCAATCGTCAGGCTCGGCCAGAAGGTCGACGAAGGCCGCCGCGTCTGCAGAGAGGCAATCGACCGGCTGACCGCATGCATGACGACCTACGCGGAACGGTGCCGGGAACTCGGTGCCGCCACCATCGTCGCCGCAGGAACCAGCGCCTTGCGCGATGCGGCGAACCGTGACGAGGTCATTGCCGCAGTTGCCGGGGCGACGGGCATCACGATCCGGTGCATCACCGGACGGGAAGAGGCAGAACTGACCTTTTTCGGGGCGGTCGCCGGCATGCCTGCGCTTCCCGGGAACTTCACGGTCATCGACATCGGCGGCGGCAGTACGGAAATCATCACCGGTTCATCCGATTCGGTGCAGCAGGCCGTCAGCATCAACATCGGCTCGGTCCGCCTGACCGAACGCCACCTTACGGCGCAACCGCCTTCAGCAGCGCAGTTCGACGCAGCGCGGGACGACATCGACCTCCAGCTCTCCAGGGAACTTGCTCCGTCGTTCGCCGCCTCCGGGAATGCGGTGTTCGGCGTTGCAGGAACGCTGACCACCATCGCCCAGGTCAGCATGGACGAACGGCGTTTCATCCCGGAGAAGGTCCATGGCTTCCAGCTCGGCATCGACCATGTCCACCAGTTGCTGGAACGGCTTCGCAGTGCCAGTCTGGCGGAGATCGTCGGACTCGGCATCCCTGAAGGACGAGCGGACGTCATCCTCATGGGAACGCTCATCCTGCACCGGTTCATGCTTCACCAGGGCGTCGACACGGTAACCGTAAGCATCCAGGGGCTTCGGTTCGGCATGGCCCGGCAGGAGTTGCTCCGCCTCCGCGGGGCATGAAGCTCACGCCTTGGGCCCAACAGGCTTGCGGCACAATACCCAGATGAGCTCACCTGAAGCCGACCGTGTGAAAAACAGGTACGCGTCGTGCCCCTCCCGAATGGAAAACCGCTTCCTGAGCTGCTCGACGGAGAGCGGGAAATCCCGCCGCTGCACGGAGGCCCCGGCGACGCCGAGCCGGTCGAGTTCACGGCGGAACTGTTTCGGCTTGAACGGCCTGCATGCCAGCAGCTCGAAACTCCTGCCGGGAAATCCGGCAACCGGCCGGTTTGCGGTAAGGTAGTCAACCGTGCCGTTCAGGAACTCCAGCCCGAAGGCTTCCGCGGCCTCGCCCGTCAGGCGCGCCTTGATGATGGCGGCGTCTGGCTCATAGAACCAGCTTCCCGGCAGCGAAGCCACCCGGCGGCCCGGCGGCACCACCGCGGCTCGCAGCACGAACGGCGCTCCGCCACCGAGCATGACCGCGCTGACCGCAGGCCGGCAACCGGGTTGCCCTCCACGCTCCAGCACCAGCAGCGTCTCCTTGCACTCGCCGTCAACCGAAACCACGACGACGGATGACAGCGACGGCAACTTCTGTTCAAGACCGGAAATTTCAAGTGCGGGAGAGGCCTTGATACACACCTGAGCTGCCTTGCGAAGCATGAGGTCGTGCAGCGCCACCACATCGGGGCTCGACGCCTCAAGGCCTGCAGAGCGCCCGACGTGCTCCCTCCGGGCGGGATCGACATAAACCCAGTCGAAGGCATCGTCTGGAAACCCGGCAAGGATAGAGGAACTGTCGCCTGTCCTTGTGGTAACGTTCGTAACCCCAAGGAGGCGGCGGTTCCATTCGGCAAGCGCCGACAGAACTTCGTCACGTTCGCAGCAAACCACCTGCCGGAAACCCCGTGCAAGAAAAATGGTATCGATACCGAGGCCGCCGGTAAGGTCGATCATGCGGCTGCCGGTCAGGAATGAGCCCTTCCAGGATGCCGTGGCTTCGCCTGAGGCCTGTTCAAGCGCAAGCGAGGAGAAGAGCAGCGGAAAACTGCTGAGGGAGGGCAATTTCCTGGAAGCTTTCCTTCGGCACGCGATCTGCTCGGCGACGGCCCGAACCGGAATGCCGGGCGCACCGGCATGCTTCATGGCAAAAAGTGCAGGATCCTCGTCGGCATGGGCGGCAATCAGCGCCTGTACCTCCGGGGTCTGCAGCGACAGCAGTTCATCCCCGGTCATGCATGCATGTCGGCTGGCCCCCGGCGGTTCCGGAGGAGTTCCCCGCGACTCATGTGCGGTTCCCGGGTTCCAAGGCGACAACCTCGCAGACGGCCGTGGTCAGGTGTGCGAGTTCATCATCCCGGATGATGAACGGCGGCATCAGGTACACCAGGCGCCCGAAAGGACGGACCCAGACACCGCGTTCGACAAACCGCTTCTGGATGAGCCCCATGTCTACCGGCGATTCGAGTTCGACCACCCCGATTGCGCCAAGTGAGCGGACATCACGCACACCCGGCATCGCAGCACAGGGGGCAAGGCCCGAACGGAGCCCCTGCTCAATCCGCCTGACGGCGGTTCGCCACGGCCCTTCCGTCAGTAGCCTGACGCTGGCAACGCCGACGGCGCAGGCAAGCGGATTGGCCATGAAGGTCGGCCCGTGCATGAACACACCTGGTTCGCCGGCGGAAATCATCCCGGCGACGGCCGACGAGGCGACGGTTGCAGCCAGGGTCAGGTAACCTCCGGTCATCGCCTTGCCGAGGCAGACGATATCCGGCACGACACCGGCATGGTGCATGGCGAACAATTCACCTGACCTGCCGAATCCTGTGGCGATTTCGTCGAAAATGAGCAGCACCCCATGCTCGTCACACAGCTCCCGGAGGCGGCGGAGGTAGTGCGGTGAATAGAACCGCATCCCACCGGCACCCTGGACGACCGGTTCGATGATCACTGCGGCAAGCTGCTCCCGGTTGGCCTCAAGCTGCATGCGCAGATCGCTGATGGCCTCCTCCCGCCATGCTTCGGAAAACCCGCAGGAAGGGGCCTCGGCAAACAACTGCCCGGCAAGCACGCCGCGGAACAGGCCGTGCATCCCCGTAACCGGATCGC
Source organism: uncultured Chlorobiaceae bacterium (assembly GCA_964611215.1). Taxonomy (GTDB): domain Bacteria; phylum Bacteroidota; class Chlorobiia; order Chlorobiales; family Chlorobiaceae; genus Chlorobaculum. Next base: position 99,644 of record CAZSXF010000005.1, on the reverse strand, counting down.
AAACCGACATGGCCATGAACGTGTCGCCGTGATAGCCGGAACGCACCGTCAGCAGGCGATGCTTCCCCGGCTTGCCGGCGGCCTGCCAGTACTGTAACGCCATCTTGACGGCCACCTCGACCGATACCGAACCGGAATCACAGAAAAAAACCCGGTCAAGCGGATCCGGCAGCAGTCCGACCAGAAGCCGCCCAAGTTCAATGGCCGGTTCGTGCGTAAACCCGCCGAACATGACGTGGCTCATCCTGGCCGCCTGCTCCGAAATGGCCCGGTTCAGCACCGGATGATTATAGCCGTGGATGGCGGCCCACCAGGAGGACATCCCGTCGACGAGGCGACGCCCGTCTTCAAGCACGATCGTCGACGCCTCCGCCCTGGCGACAGGGTAGACGGGCAGGGGGTCATGCATTGAGGTATAGGGATGCCAGAGGTGCTGTCGGTCAAAATCGAGGTCCATGGTCAGCGGCGGTCTTCCGGTTGTCAAATGTTCAGGATGGTCGGACGGTCGGCGTCGCTGAACCCGTCCACACCGAGGTCGACCAGCGGCACCGCCTGCATGCCATAACGCTGCAGCGCATGGCTGATGACCTGGCGAGTGTCTGCAGCGATCGCCTCGTCGAAGAGCCCGAAACGGTTGTACAGGACGCATGACACCGGAATGCCGCGCGACAGGCATGCCTCAAGCGACAGAAGGGTATGGTTGATGCTCCCCAGGCGGGGTGACGTCACCAGGACAAGGCCATAACCGGCATCACGCAGGTAATCGGCGTAGAGCAGTTCGTCGTCCAGAGGCACAAGAAGCCCTCCTGCGCCTTCAAGGATAACGAGCTCGTACTGCTGCTGCAACCGGAACGTCAGGCGCCTGACGACGGCCACGTCGATCCGCCCCCCCTCCATCGCAGCCGCCAGATGGGGCGACGCCGGATGCCGGAACACGTAGGGGCAGGTCGTCCCGTCAAGATCGGCGGGCTGCAGGCCGATGCCCATGAGTTCCCGGTGCACGGCAATGTCTTCAGAGATACCAACGACGCCCGTCTGGGCGATTTTCTGAGTGATGGTTCTGACCCCGGCATCCGAAAATGTACGGGCAAGCCAGCCGGTGGCGACAGTCTTCCCCACACCGGTATCGATTCCCGAAACCGCTACAACGCGCCCGCTCATGACGGCAACCTCCTGAAGCAGCAGTAGACCGGCCGGTAGGTGAGGCTGACGCCGTTGCCGGTCGAAAACGATGCCCGGTAGCGGCGGAGGAACTGCTCATACCGGCTCTTCGTCCAGCTTCTGCCGGCAACCCCGTTCACGCCGGTCCGGCGAATGTGGCGCAGCACTGCTTCAGGCGAAGCAAATTCGAGTTCGCGCGATTCCTCGACAATGCCGAGCGTCTCGAATGACGGGCAGGCAAGCGACCGGATCTCGTCGGAAGAACGATACGGCAGAGAGACCGACTCAAGCCTCGCGATTTCGCACATGTTCCCCGCCCCGAACGTGCTGAAGCAGAGCAGGCCACCCGGGCGAAGCGAACCGGCCATCCGTCGGAAAAAGGCGCCAAGGTCATACAGCCACTGGACGGTTGCGTTCGAAACCACCAGGTCAAGCCCGTCCGGCAACGGGTCGATCAGCTCAATGTCTCCGTGCAGGAATTCAATGCTGCCTTCAGGAAGGCCATCGGCGGCCTGCATGACAAACTCACGGCTGCCGGCGACCAGGTCGTTGGCATAATAGGCGCTGGCGGAACGGCCCTCAAGCAGGGCTGCGGTCAACAGGCCAGAGCCGGCACCGACCTCAAGCACACGGCCAAGCTGCGAAGAAATACCGGCCCGTTCGAGCATCGAAACCACTTCGGCGGCCATACGCCGCTGCACGACGGCATCGTTCCGGTAGGTCGGCAACGCCCGGCCAAACCGGCTGGCGACAAGGCGTTTGTCGGGAAGCAGATTCATTCGAGCACCCCCTTCCATGCATCAAGGTGAAAAAAAGGAAAATGCGGCATGTCGGGAATTTCAAGCATCGCCGTACCTGCCCATGCCAGCCGCTGACTGGCAGGAGGAAAGACCAGATCGCGTCCGCCGATCACCGCAACCGAATAACGCCATGCGGAAGTCGCATCCCGGCGGGACGCAACCGCCCCGGAAAGCGCCTGCAGCTCCTGGAGCTGACTGGCGCCGCTCCTGCCGGACCGGACCGACATGAACCGGTCCTCCCGGTCGTCGCCGGCCAGCATACGCCGCTCAAATCGTGACCGGGACTGGTCTGACCACTGAGCACCGGTAGCGTGGAAAACCGTCGGCGGGATACCCCGGGCCTCATCGATGGGAAACCCTGTCCCGTTGATGGCAACGGCACGCCTGACGACCGGCAAATCGACCTGCTGCGCAGCCCAGACGCCAAGCGACCACGCGACGACATCCACATGGCTGTAGCGGCTGGCTGCTGCTGCAATCGCTTCCGGCAGCAGCAGATCACGGTAATCGAACAGCACCGCGAGATCGGGACCTGACGGATCCGGAAAGCATGCCCTGAAGAGCTCTGCGGTCTTGCGGTCCTGCCCCCATCCATTGAAGAACAGCAACAGTTCGCGCCCACCATGCCCGTTGCCGACAATCCATTCGCCCTTCATAAGCAGCTCCCCCGAAGCACGGCGACAAGACCATCGAGCTCCTCCGGAGCCAGGTCCGCCCGGAGCGACAGGCGAAGCCTCGAACTGTTCTCGGGAACAGTCGGCGGCCGCACCGGCAGGACATGGAAGCCGGCGTCCCGGAGCCTTGCCGCCATGGAGACCGCCTTGTGGTCCTCGCCAAGCACGACCGGCACGATCTGGCTTTCGCCCGGAACCGTAAAACCGGCCTCGCGAAGCTGCTCCCGCAGGTTCGCCGCCATGCCGAGCAGGTGCCGTCGCTCACCGGCCATGCCAAGCTGCCGATTGAAGGTCGTCAGGCTCCAGCCGATCAGTGCAGGAGGCAGTGCCGTCGTAAAAATCAGCGTCCGCATGGTATTGACGAGATACTCGCGGAACAGGCCTCGCATGACCGCATAGGCCCCTGCCGATGCGAACGCCTTACCGAAGGTGCCGATCAGGATATCGATCTGCCCGGCAACGCCCAGCGCCTCGCCAAGACCGAGCCCCCGCTCGCCGTACACGCCAACGGCATGGGCCTCATCCACGATCAGCATGGCGCCGTACCGCTGCTTGAGTTCGACCAGGCGCCGGAGATCGACCAGGTCGCCATCCATGCTGAACACCGATTCGGTGACGATGAACACCTGCCGGTAGTGCCCCTGAGCTGCTTCGAGCATCGCTTCGAGATGGTCGAGGTCGGCATGGCGATACCGCTGGTAGGTCCCGTCGGCGATCCGGATACCGTCGATGATGCTCGCATGGTTCAACCGGTCGCTGAGAATCAGGTCGTGCCGCCTGCTCAACGCAGGCAGCAGGCCGGTATTGGCGTGGTAGCCGCTGTTGAAGACCAGTGCCGCCTCTGCGCCGTACTCCCGTGCAAGCGCAGCTTCAAGCTCGGCATAAAGCGGATGGCCGCCGGTCAGCAGGCGCGATGACGAACTGGTGAATGCAAGCCGCCTGCCGGGATCAGGATCGGCAAGACGATCCACCCAGGAACCCAGAAGCGGCATGTCGGCCCCAAGCCCGAGATAATCGTTCGAAGAGAGGTTGAGCAGCTTTCGCCCTCCGGAGAGCAGGTAACGCCCGCCGCCTCCACCGCAATCGTCAAGCACCCGGTACCTCTGGCGCGTCTTCAACGCCAGCAACTCCTTTTCGATATGGGCCTCGATCGGCATCGGCCGGCCCCCGCCAGTCACCTCGGCCATCAGGCGAACATGGCGATCTGTTCGGCAAGCACCCGGTCGGAAGCCGTGTCGCGCCCCCTGGTCGTCAGGTACCCGCCCGTAAGGAAGCCATTGGCGCCGGCAAGCATCAGGAGCCCCTGGAAATCCTTCATCAGGGTCTCCCGACCGGCGGCGAACTTGACGATGCGGTCAGGATGCACCAGGCGGCAGATAGCGAAAGTCTTGGCGATTTCCGGAACCGGAAGACCCTCACGCTCCTCAAGCCTGGTGCCCTTGATCGGCACCAGGACGTTGATCGGGACAACGTCGACATCCAGCTCGCGAAGCCGGAACATCAGGTCGATACGGTCCTGCATGCTCTCCCCGGTACCGATGATGCCCCCGCTGCACACCGAAATGCCCCTTGCGCGGAGCCGCCGGATCGTCTCGATGCGCTCGTCAACCGTATGCGTATCGGCAATAAGCTCGCCATACCGCGCCGGATTGACCTGGAGGTTCATGTTGAAATGGAGGATACCCCGTTCGGCGAGGGCATCGGCCTGTTCGTCGCCGATCATGCCGAGGTCGGCGCAGACCCCCATATCGGGAAGTTCGCGTTGCAGCAGGTCGATCATGCCCAACACCCTTGTAAACTCCGGGGTGTTCCTGGTGTACCCGTAACCGCTGGTCACAATGCCGAAATGTCGGACGCCCTGATCATAGGCCTCACGGGCAGCAGCCAGCACCGCAGATTCGTCGACCAGGCCGTAGACGTCGATCGTCGCGTGGTTATGACTCGACTGGGCACAGAAACTGCAGTTCTCGCTACACCGCCCGGATTTCGCGTTGATGATCGAACAGGTGTGCACGGCCCGATCACCCGCGTAACGGTTCCTGACCTTGTTGGCCAGGGAGACGAGGTCGAGCACCTCGCTGTTCGGAAGGCGCCCGAGGGCTGATGCCAGGTCGTAGTCGATGGTGACACCGGTATCGAGTACCGTATAGGCTTTTTCAATATCAGGATGCAATCGTGAGGTCATGCAGGTCGTTGTTGATCGTTAATGGATTGAAGATGGGCTTCGCCCGAATGCACCGAAGTGACCGAGCCGTCAGGAGCCTGCAGCAGGAGATGGCCTGCCGGCGAAAGGCCGGTCACCTTGCCGGACATGATACGCCCGAACTGCTCGATCCGCACCTGCTTGCCCTGCAGCCAGGCGGCACCTTCAAGCCGTGGGAGCAGGAACGTAAGGTCGCTGCCGGCAAGCCACTGCCGATAGCACGCTTCAAAACGGTTGAGCACTTCGGCAAGAAGCACAGCCCGGGACGACGGGCATCCGGTCTCAAGCAGAATTGAGGTGGCGACATCCCGAAGTTCATCGGGAACGGGATCAAGGTTGACGTTCACGCCAAAGCCGACCACGACGAAATGGGTGAAATCAGGCTCCGATTCCATTTCGCACAGGATACCGCAGAGTTTGCGCCCTCCGGCAAGAATGTCGTTCGGCCATTTGATCACCGTCTCAAGCCCCGGATAACGGAACTGGAGCGCCTCATGGATGGCCGCCGCCGCAACGAGCGGAATTTCCGGAATGCGGACGGCTGGCACCGGGGGTCGAAGAACAATGGAACAGTACAGGTTCACACCCGGAGGCGAAACCCATGCCCGCAGCATCCGCCCACGGCCGCCGGTCTGACTGTCGGCCACGACGACCGCCCCTTCCGCAGCCCCCTCGCGCGCGAGGGCCCGGGCATGGAGGTTGGTCGATCCCGTGGATTCGACATACACATACTCCCTGCCAAAGGACTCCGTAGCCAGCAGCGGAAGCACCTCTTCGGGAACCGGAGCCCCCACCATGCTGGCAAGGCGATAGCCCCTTCCGCTCACCGCCTCGATTTCGTAACCGGCATGCCGGAGCTGCTCGATATGCTTCCATATCGCCGCCCGGCTGATCAGGAGTTCCCGGCAGAGTTGCCCACCTGATACAAAGCCGCCATGGTTGGCGAGCGTGTGGAGAATCCTTGAGGTGACGGTGTTCATAGGCGGTGCTGCAAACAGAATGACCGGCCCTGCCGACAGGGAAGGCCGAAAAGTCGTAAACCGGAATTTAGCCTGCGGTTGACAACTTTGCAACAGCAAGCGGAAAAACAGGAAAAAGGAGACAGTGGAAACAGGATGCAGGCAGGAAAACGATCAGTCAAGGCGGGCACCGGAGGCCATCATGTGATTTTCGTAACTGGAGCGGTACTGCTGCAACCCCTGAAAAATGCCGAAGGCAATCTTGGTCTGCTGCTCGCGGTCACGGAGGATCTTTTCTTCGTCCGGGTTGGAAAGATACCCGGTCTCGACAAGGATGCTCGGCATCGAGGGTGTCCACAACACCATGAAACCGGCTTGCCGGACACCGAGACGACTTTCGTTGCGGTAGCGGTCGAGCTTCCTGACGACATCCTGCGCAAGCTCGGTCGACTGGGTGGCAAACGCGCTCTGGGCCATACTGCTCATGATGAGGTGCTCATCGGTCATTCCCTGATAATTTTCACGGTAATTCTCTTCGCGGGAAATGACGGAGTTTTCGAACATGGCGACATCCAGCGCGGCCTGGGTCTTGTGCAGCCCGAGGATATACACCTCAGCGCCGTGCGCCTTGGTGACGGTCGGCGTCGAGTTGCAGTGGATGCTGATGAAAAGTTTACCGCCGAAACGGTTGGCAATCCGCCCCCGCTCGTTCAGCGGAATGAAATAATCGTCCTTCCGGGTGTAGATAACCTTCACCCCCGGCCAGCGCTGCTTGATGAACTTGCCGAGGTCGATGGCGATATTCAGGGCGACATCCTTTTCCCTGGTCCCCCTCGTGCCGATGGCCCCGGAATCCTTGCCGCCATGGCCGGCATCGATAACGATGGCGTCGAGCTGCCATTTGCTGACATCCTTGCTGAGCTGCTGCTGAATCTGCCGCTCCTTCTCGGTCCGGTGCAGTGCGGTGACATCAACATCGCTCATCACATAAAGCATGTAGCCGTTGCTTTTCCGGTCATACTGGAAGGAGGAGGATTTCAGGAGCATCGATCCGGTGTTGAGTGCGACGGTGAACTGCAGGGCGCCTCCCGGAAGCTGGACCGGCGTGATCGAGCGCACCACACCGTCACGGTAGCGGCGGGTCAGTGCGGAAAGGTTCCCGGTTGCCTTCTCGATCGTCAGGTAGGCGTTGCCATTCTCGTCAGGGCGCAGATACGAAGTGACGCTCTCGCCGCCAGCGGCGATAAACCGCACCACGCAGCCGTTGGCCATCGTTTCGACCCTGACGTCCTCGATGACGGTCGGCCCCGATGACGGCCTTGCGGCCCCCTGGTCCGGAACCTGAGGAGAAGCACCACCCTCCGGTTCCACCCCTTCATCGGGCACGAGAATACCGATGGAACGGGACGCGTCACCGGAGCGGCGTGGGGCGAACGAAGCCCTGAGCCTTCCGGGCGATTCGAAGGTGACATCACGGTCGAGCCAGAGCGAAAACAGGCGGCATGCCTGGGATACCGGCAGAAACAGTCGCCCCTGGCGAAGCATCGGCGGAGCGGTGAGCTGAAGGACACGGCGGTCCCCCCCCTGCGTGGAGGGCACGACAAAGGCAAAATTTCCGCCAGGCGTCAAGAGGCAGCTCGACCCGGAAGCGGAAAACGCTTCGTCGATCTGCATCCGTTCACCGTCGAACAGGGTCCGGAGGCGTAATGCGCGGGACAGAGACGCAAGGTCTACCAGAAGGCCGCCATCTTCCCTGATGGTCTGGACCTTGATGGTGTAGCCCTGACTTGCGGTGGTGCTGACGTGCATGAAGAGGGACGAAGGGGCCTGCTCGGCAGATGCGGGGGGGACAAGAAGCAGGAACAGCGATAAAAGGATGCCCGGCAGGCAGAGGAATGGGGATGGTAATCTCTCTGGCATTGATGTTTCGGCTTGCAATGAACGTCGCTACAATTTCAAGTATACGACATTAATTCTTTGCCCCAAGCGCATCGGCCCGTTTTTGCCCGCAGTTCGGGGCGCCAACACACCGATTTGTTTTTTGAAAGCCAAGCCCTATCTTTTCGGACATCGTTCGGAATCTGTAATCCCCAAGCATCAGGGATCTGCCAAATGGCTTCCAAAAGCTCCACGCCGTCAGCCAGAAACAGGACACTCATCGTGGTCGAGTCCCCGTCGAAGGCAAAAACCATCAACAAGTACCTTGGTGACGGGTACACCGTTTACGCCTCGATCGGACACATCAAGGACCTTCCAAAAAAAGAGATCGGCATCGATTTCGACAACCACTACGAACCTCGCTACGAGATTATCGCCGGCAAGGAAAAGGTGGTCAGGCAGCTGAAAAAGCTTGCCGGGGAGGCCGACCAGGTGCTGATTGCCACTGACCCCGACCGTGAGGGTGAGGCCATCGCCTGGCACATCTCCAATGAAATCGAATTCGCGCAGAAACCGGTATTCAGGGTCCTGTTCAACGAAATCACCAAAAAAGCGATCATCGAGGCCATCGGCCACCCCCGGCAGATCGACCATCACCTCGTCAGATCGCAGCAGACCCGGCAGGGTCTGGACAAAATCGTCGGCTACCGCATCAGCCCGTTCCTCTGGAACGTGGTCTACCGTGGACTTTCGGCCGGCAGGGTGCAATCGGTCGCCCTCCGCCTGATCTGTGAACGCGAAGCGGAGATCGACGCATTCACGCCCCAGGAGTACTGGACCATCTCCGGCGATTTCACCACCCCCCGGAACGAGACGTTCAGGACGAAGCTCATCAAGATCAACGGCGAAAAACCGGAAATCTCGAACCAGGAACAGGCCGAGGCGGTCGCCACGGCGGTACAGGGCCGTGTTTTCGGCATCAGCGACATCGTTCCGAAGGTCGTCCAGCGTCGGCAGCCGCTCCCATTCACGACATCCCTGCTGCAGCAGGCCGCCTCCAACCAGCTTGGCTTTGGCTCGCAGAAAACCATGCGGGTCGCCCAGCAGCTCTACGAAGGCATCGAACTCGGCACCGAAGGCGCAACCGGTCTGATCACCTACATGCGAACCGACTCGACCCGCATCAGCGGGGAGGCCGTCGGCCAGGCAAGAGAGTACATCACCAGAATGTTCGGTGAGGAGTATATCGGCCCGGGAAGCCCGGCAAAAGCGGGAAAGAACAGCCAGGACGCCCACGAAGCCATCCGTCCGACTACGGTTGCGCGGACACCGGAATCGCTCCGCAAACACCTCTCCTCAGACCAGTTCCGCCTCTATGAACTGATCTGGAAACGGTTCCTCGCCGCAATGATGGCTCCGGCAAAAATCGAGCAGACACGGGTTGACGTCGAGGACCACGACCGCGAATTCGTGTTCCGTGCCACCGGCAACCGGACTATCTTCCCCGGCTTCTTCCGTGTTTACGACGACCAGCAGGAGCTCGATTACGAAGCGCAGAAATCGACCCGTGATGACGTGGAAAAGGAGCAGATCGTCAAGCTCCCGGAAAACATCTCGCCCGGCGAAAGCCTGTCGCTTGCCGAACTCGACCGGCGCCAGAGCTTCACCAGACCGGCGGCCCGGTACACGGAAGCAAGCCTGGTCAAGGAGCTGGACAACTACGGCATCGGACGGCCGTCGACCTACGCATCCATCTTTTCGACCCTGCAGGAACGCCGCTACGTCGAACTCCAGAAAAAGAAGATCATCCCGACTGAACTCGGCAAGGATGTCTCCTGCATACTCGTCGCCAATTTCCCGGAGCTGTTCAACGTGAAATTCACCGCGAAGATGGAGGACGAGCTTGACAAGGTCGCCTCCGGCGGAGATGCGTACGAACAGGTGCTCGATGCGTTTTACCGCCCTCTGGAGGCAATGCTGAGCGAGAGGAAAGCCGAGCCGGTCATTCCGCAGAACCGGGATGCCGCCATCTGTGAAAAATGCGGCAAGGGGCACATGATCGTCAAGTGGACCACCAGCGGCAAATTCCTCGGCTGCTCCTCTTACCCGAAGTGCAAGAACATCAAGCCGATCGCGACGACAAAGGCAAAACCGAAGGAGACCGGCATCGTCTGCCCAACCTGCGGTGAAGGGCACATGCTGCTCAGAACCGGCAGGCTCGGCCCATTCCTCGCCTGCTCGAACTACCCGAAATGCAACACGCTGCTCAATCTCAGCAAGCAGCGCCATATCGAGCCCGTCAAGGCACCGCCGATCAAGACCGACCTGGCCTGCCCCAAATGCGGCTCGCCCATGTACCTCAGGTCTGGCAAGCGCGGCCCGTGGCTCGGCTGTTCAACGTTTCCTAAGTGCCGCGGAAGGCTCTCCTGGACGGCTATCGAAAGCAGCGTCAGGGAACACTGGGAAGGCATCATGCAGGAGCACCTCGCCGCCCATCCGGCAGTGACGATCAGGATGCTCGACGGTACACCGGCTCCCATGACGCTGCCGATCGAGGATATCATCACCCGGGCAGAGGAAGCCGGCCTGATCAGCTCACCGTCGAACAAGGAAAACGAGGTCAGCGCAGAAACAGGGCCAACCGGTAAGTGACGAACGAGGCGATCCAGGCAACGGAAAGCGCATAACCCATGAAGGCGACCACCGGCTTCCAAGCGCCCACCTCTTTTTTCATGATCCCGATCGAGGCGACGCAGGGAATGTAGAGCAGCACGAACACCATCAGGCTCAACGCCGTAGCCTGGGAAAATCCGGGATCGCTCCTCAGGATCGTCACCAGGTCGCTCTCCTGGCTGGCGTGGCCTATTGAAAATATCGTTCCCAGCGTCGAAACCACAACCTCCTTTGCGGCCAGCCCCGTCACCAGGGCGATGCCGATACGCCAGTCGAACCCGAGCGGCCTGATCAGGGGCTCAAGGAGCTTGCCGCCTCGACCGGCCAGCGAATATTCCAGCTGTTGCGCCTCGGCCCGGGAGGACACCTCCTGCAGCATGACCGTTTTCTGTGCCGATGGAACTGCAGCGGCGTCGATGCGGGCCTTTTCACGCACCAGCTGCGCGTCGATCTCGCCGCTCCGCGGGAAATTACTGGCAACCCAGATCAGCATCACTGCGGTCAGGATAAGCGTCCCTGCCTTCTTCAGGTACATCGCGGCCTTCATCCTGGCCTGGAACAAGACGGAAGCGACCGTCGGCCACCGATATGGAGGAAGCTCCATCACAAACGGTTCAGAATCGCTCTTCAGCAGTGTCGATTTCAGCATCCATGCGGTCCAGAGCCCGACCGCAATACCGAACAGGTAGATACCGAACATGACGTTGGCGGCAAGTGCCGGAGAAAAGAAGGCCCCGGCGAGCAGCACGTACAGCGGCAGCTTCGCACCGCAGCTCATGAAGGGAATCGCCATGATGGTCGCCAGGCGGTCAGCCCTGCTTTTCAGCGTCCTGGTCGCCATGATTGCAGGAATGGAACACCCGAATCCGGTAACCAGCGGAATAAAGGACTTGCCGTGCAGGCCGAAACGATGCATCACCTTGTCGATGACGAACGCCGCGCGGGCCATGTAACCGGAGGCCTCCAGGAACGACAGGCCCATGAACAGGAGCACGATGTTCGGCAGGAAGACGATCACCCCACCCACGCCTGCAAGGAGGCCGTCGACCAGAATCGATTTCAGCAGGGGATCGGAAATCATCGGTACCAGAAGCTGCCCCGCACGTTCTATCAGGAATTCGAGCCCCTTGGTCAGTGGCTCGCCAAGGGTAAACGTCAGCTGGAATATCGCCCAGACAACGGCAAAAAAAACCGGCAGCCCAAGCACACGGTTCAGCACCACCGAGTCGATCGCATCGGTCACGGTCAGCCGCTTTGCCTTCGGCAGGTGGACGCACTCCCGTATCGCACCGCGAATAAATGCATACCGGTCCTCGGTAATCAGCACCTCCGGGTCTGCCCGGTGCAGGCGCTCGCAGTCTGCAATGGCCTCCTGCAACGCAAGCTCAACCTTGACCCACACCGGATATCGCTGCACCTCCTGATAGACCTCGCGGTCGTTTTCAAGCAGCTTGATAGCCATCCAGCGATGGTTGCGGCGCTCAAGCGCGCGCTCACGTTCCAGCAGGAGCACCAGTTTGCCGATAGCCGTCTCGATTTCAGCACTGAACGTCAGCTTGTTCTTGTCGACCGCGATCCGCCTGTCGGCGACACGAAGGACATGGTCCAGCAACTGCTCGATACCCCGTTTCTGACGCGCCGAGGTCGGCACGATATGCGAACCGATCAGCTTCTGGAGCTGCTTGACGTCAATTTCTATGCCCTGCTCCTCAACCTCGTCAATCATGTTGAGGGCGACAAGCAGGTCGATTTCCATCTCCATCAGCTGTACCGTGAGCAACAGGTTGCGCTCCAGGTTGCCGCCCTCAACGACGTTGATGACGACATCCGGCCGCTCATCGATCAGGTAATTCCGGGTCACCACCTCCTCAGGCGAGTATGGCGTCAGCGAGTAGGTTCCCGGAAGATCGACGATGGAAATGCTCCGCCCCTTGAACTCGACGCTGCCCTCATGCTTTTCAATGGTCACACCCGGAAAGTTGCCCACCCGCTGGTGGCCGCCGGTAATGGCGTTGAAAAGGGAAGACTTGCCTGCATTCGGATTCCCGGTCAGCGCAACCCGGATTTCACGTTCAGCGCCCATGGAACCTCCTCCTGCGGCCGCCGAATCCATGGCTCCCTGCTGGTTGCATCGAGCCGCCCCCCTCGCCCAGCGGCCTGACGCTGATCCCGTCCGCCTCTGACTTCCGCAACGTCAGGAAAACCCCCTTGCAGGAGACTTCGACAGGGTCGCCCAGGGGTGCGACGCGGAGCACCTGCACCGTGGTCCCCCTGATCATCCCGAGGTCCATCAGGCGGCGCCGGACAAGAGGCTGCGAAGCCAGGGATATGATTTCGGCATGATCGCCGACATGCAATTCTGACAGTTTCATGGGCATATATGATTAACGCAGAAGCGCCAATAATTAAATATTATATAAATAAAACACGCGCCGCAAAGCAGGGGTTCCCGGTGACGACCAGGAAATGTTTTTTTCTGCAGCACGTTACCGGCACCCTCATCAGCCGTGGCTGACGGCGTCTCCGGCAAAGGGCGGCCAACCCATGCTCCTGCCGCCGATAAGGTGCGCGTGTATATGCCCGACGCTCTGCATCGCATCCTTGCCGTTGTTGAATACCAGCCTGTAGCCGGAATCAAGCACGCCGGTAATCTCCGCGACCTTGCGTGCCGCAAGAAGGATGCGGCCGGCAACCTGCTCATCGGCATCCGTCAGCTGGCTCAGCGAGGTGATATGTTCGAGCGGAATGATCAGGACATGCGTCGGCGCTGCAGGGTTGAGGTCCCTGAAGGCCAGGACATAGTCGTCGCGGTAGACGATGCTTGCCGGAATCTGGCCGGCGACGATCCTGCAGAAAATGCAATCGGGATCAATACGGGTCATAGTCGTTCGTTTGGTTCGTTTATTTCCTGACGGCAACCGAAATGGTGGTACTCCCCGCGCTGCTGACCAGGGCGACCGAGGTACCATCCTTCATGCCGGTTATGCTGCCGCCCCTGACGGCGATCATCGAAGAAACCTGGAAGCCGTTGGCCTGCAATCGTGCGGCGTATGCCCGGACAGCGGCCGGGTCGAGGGATGCCGCCACAATCGTCCAGCTTTCCCCTTCAGGGCTTTCCGTCCGGGTAACGGAACGGATCAGCGGCGGCGAGAGGCGAGGAACCTCAACAGGAATGCCGGCAGGCCATCCGTTGTCACCGGAAATGATTTCAAAGCTCCTCCCTGCGGTTTCGATCGTCACGCGCTGGCCACTGTCGGGCAGGGCATGCATCGTTGCGGACGATTTTCCGGAACCCTGCGCCGGTTCCGTCTCCGCTTTCCGACAACCGCAGAAAAGCAGCGAAAGGATTGCGGAAATAACCGCAGCAGGGCGCAGGCGCCGGTGAACTCCGGGCAGTGACGAAATCAGCATGATTCTATGGTCTGGCTTGGGATGTGCCGGGCAGCTATCAGCAATGTACAAAAAAAGTTGTCCCGACCATGCCGACGCCTGGAGCTTCCACTCCGGGAGATGGGCGGTGCCGGTGCCGGTTGCACCAAAAGCTGTTCCGCATATCGTGCACTTTTTGTTTATTAGCATATGCCCAGCAACACAAACAAATGAGAACAATGGCAGTACAAACCACGAACCTGAAACGGAAGGCCGCAGGGCTCTGCCTGTTGGCAACCCTGCTGACCGCATGCTCCGGGGAGAGCAGGAATGGAACCATGGCCGACATTGACGGCAACACCTACCGGACAGTCACCATCGGCGGAACCACCTGGATGGCGGAGAACCTTCGCGTCACGCACTATCGCAATGGCGACCCCATTCCGGAAATCAGGGACAGCAGCGCATGGTCATCCGCAACGACCGGAGCATGGTGCAGCTACGACGGCAAGCAGGAAAACACGAACGCCTACGGCAGGATCTACAACTGGCACGCGGTCAACGACCCGAGGGGGCTTGCACCGAAAGGCTGGCACGTCGCGACGGCAAAAGAGTGGGAAGAGCTGGTGACGGCACGTGGAGGAGAGCAGACCGCCGGCACCGCCTTGAAGGCATCGGGAAAATGGGGTGCCCATGAAACCGCGGGAACCGAAGCCTCAGGCTTCGATGCCCTGCCGGCAGGTGCGAGAAGAGATACCGATGGGGCATATGTGCTGCTCGGTCAATTCGCGAGGTTCTGGACTGCGACCGCTTCGGACGCGGCACGGGCTTTCGGCACGGCACTGGAGTATTATGATGGCGCGGTACGCAAGGGGGAGGTGCGGAAAGCGAATGGCTTTTCGGTTCGCTGCGTACGGGACTGACGCACGACGGCCGGTGCTTCCCTGTGGAAACACCGGCCGTAGATCAGGAACCGGAAAAGACCGTCTCAGAGCGAGAAGCTGACCTGCTTTTCCTTTTCTGCAAAGACTTTTGCAGCCAGAAACTCGCGGTTCAGACGCGCAATGTTGGCAACATGGATCTCCTTCGGACATTCAGCCTCACAGGCATACGTGTTGCTGCATCCACCGAAGCCGAGGCTGTCCATTGCGGCAACCATCTGCTGCACACGCCGTTCACCCTCGATGCGACCTTGTGGGAGCAAGGCAAGGTGTGAGACTTTTGCAGAAACAAACAGCATGGCCGAAGCGTTCGGGCACGATGCGACACATGCACCGCATCCGATGCAGGCAGCGGCGTCGAAAGCGGCATCGGCGTCCGGCTTTGGCACGGGAATCGTGTTGGCATCGGGAATACCGCCGGTATTGACCGAAACAAATCCACCGGCCTGGATGATCTTGTCAAACGCACTGCGGTCGACGATCAGATCCTTGATGACCGGGAAAGCGCCGCAACGCCAGGGCTCGATATAGATCGTCTCGCCATCGCTGAACGAGCGCATGTGCAGCTGGCAGGTGGTCACCCCCTTGAGCGGGCCGTGCGGCCGACCATTGATGTAAAGGCTGCAGGTACCACAAATACCTTCGCGGCAATCGTGGTCGAAGGAGACCGGATCCTCCCCCTTGCCGATGAGCTTCTGGTTCAGCATGTCAAGCATCTCGAAGAACGAGCTGTCCGGGGAGACATCCTCGACCTTGTAGTCAACCAGGGCCCCTTTGTCTGCGGCGTTCTTCTGACGCCATATTTTCAGAGTGAAAATCATGATCGCTGGTTATTTATAAGAGCGTTGGGATGGAGTCACCGCTTCGAACTGAAGCTCTTCCTTGTGGAGTTCAGGCGTTGCATCACTGCCCTTGTACTGCCAGGCAGCGACATAGGCATACGAATCGTCGTCGCGGAGCGCTTCACCATCCGGCGTCTGGTACTCTTCCCGGAAATGGCCGCCGCACGACTCGTTACGGTGCAGGGCATCACGGACCATCAGCTCACCAAGGCCAATGAAGTCCTCGACACGCCATGCCTTTTCCAGTTCAGGGTTGTATTCGTTCATGCCGCCGGGAATCCTGACATTGCTGGAAAAATCAGCCTTCAGGTCGCTGATCAGCCCAAGGGCTGTCTGCAGGCCGGCCTCGTTCCTCGACATGCCGCAGTATTCCCACATGATCTTGCCGAGCGCCCGATGGAAATGATCGACAGACTCCTTGCCTGAGGTGCCTTTCAGGCGCTTCAGCCGATCCTCAACCCCCCTGGCGGCAGCATCGAACTCCGGCAGGTTCGTCGGGATGTGCGGCGTATGGATTTCGCCGGACAGGTAGCCCGAAATGGTATAGGGAAGCACGAAATAGCCATCGGCAAGGCCCTGCATGAGCGCCGAAGCGCCGAGCCGGTTCGCGCCATGGTCTGAGAAATTGCTCTCGCCGATCGAGTACAGCCCCTGCACGGTGGTCATCAGTTCGTAGTCGACCCAGAGGCCGCCCATAGTGTAGTGGACCGCCGGATAGATCATCATCGGGGTCTTGTAGGGATTGTCGGCGACGATCTGCTCATACATCTGGAACAGGTTGCCGTACCTGGAGGCGATGGCCTCCTGCCCGAGACGGCCGATCGCATCGCTGAAATCGAGGAAAACAGCCCTGCCGGTGGTGCTGACGCCATAACCTGCATCGCAGCGCTCTTTGGCAGCACGTGATGCGACATCGCGGGGAACAAGGTTCCCGAATGCCGGGTAACGGCGCTCAAGGTAATAGTCACGCCGCTCTTCCGGGATATCTTCCGGCTGGAGCTGCTTCTTGCGCAGCTTCTCGACATCTTCTTTTTCGCGAGGCACCCAGATGCGTCCGTCGTTGCGGAGACTTTCGCTCATCAAGGTCAGCTTCGACTGGAACTCACCATGCACGGGAATGCAGGTGGGGTGAATCTGGGTAAAGCACGGGTTGGCGAACACGGCCCCCTTCTTGTATGCACTCCACGCCGGAGTGACGTTGGAGCCCATAGCGTTGGTCGAAAGGTAGAACACGTTGCCATAACCGCCGGAGGCGAGAACAACGGCGTGCGCCGAATAACGTTCGATCTCGCCGGTCACCAGGTTACGGGCGATGACGCCCCTTGCCTTGCCGTCGACGATCACGATATCAAGGATATCCCTGCGGTTGTAGAGTGTCACGGAGCCTTCCGCAATCTGGCGGCTCAGGGCGCTGTAGGCGCCGATAAGCAGCTGCTGGCCGGTCTGGCCGCGGGCGTAGAAGGTCCTGGAGACCTGCGTGCCGCCGAAGGAGCGGTTGGCGAGCAGGCCGCCGTACTCACGGGCAAACGGCACACCCTGCGCGACACAGAGGTCGATGATGTCAGGGCTTATCGAGGCAAGCCGGTACACGTTCGACTCACGGGCGCGATAGTCACCACCCTTGATGGTGTCATAGAACAGCCGGAAAACGTTGTCACCGTCGTTCTGGTAGTTCTTTGCCGCATTGATGCCCCCCTGCGCGGCAATGCTGTGCGCACGACGGGGAGTATCCTGGTAACAGAACGACTTGACATTGTAACCCAGCTGGCCGAGCGTTGCGGCGGCTGAAGCCCCGGCAAGGCCGGTACCGACCACGATGATGTCGAGCTTGCGCTTGTTGTTCGGATTGACCAGCTTGCATCCGGCCTTATAGGAACTCCACTGGTCGGCCAGCGGCACCTTCGGTGCACCTGCATTCAGGTTGATCATGGACAATAGATGTTTGCGGTGATGTTCATGCTAAATCGGCGAACGAAACGGCCATTACCGGAAAAACATGAACCAGACTGGAATGACCATGAACCCGCCGGCGACAACGATGGCGTACAGGGTACTGAACACCTTGATCGACCCGGTGTATTTGCTGTGGTTCAGGCCGATGGTCTGGAATGCGGCCTGGACGGCATGGTTCAGGTGAAAGCCAAGGAACAGGAAGCCGACGATATAGAGGAGCGAGTGCCCCCTGTCAGCAAAAAGGACGAGCGAACGATGGTAGAAATCGTGCCGTTCGACGCCAAGCGGAGGTGCGACCAGCCCGATCTTGATGAGGTAGAAATCAACGAAATGCAGTGCAAGAAAGATGAACACGACAATCCCGCTGTGAAACATGTACCGGGAAAGCGGAGAGGTTGTCGTCATGCTCTTGTGCTGGTACCTGACCGGCCTGGACATGCGGTTGCGGATGCTGACGGCAACCCCGAAGGCCATGTGGAGAAGGAATCCGCCGAAAAGCACCACCTCTGCGACCCTGATGACCGGGTTGGTCGCCATGAACGTGGCGGCTGCGGAAAAGGCCTGCCCCCCATCGTTGAAAAGCAGCAGCAGATTGATGCCGAGATGAACGAGAAGAAAAACGACCAGAAACAATCCGGCAAGCGCCATGATCACTTTACTGGCTATGGATGAGAACCGTGTGGGCGTAGTGCTGTCCATAATCCTGTTGGTTGTGGTAAGGAAAGAACAGTTTACGCAGAAGCTAAAAAAATAATGACGTTCAAAGTAACGCTCAGGATTCGAAATTCCAAACCAAAACGCCAACCCTTTGCCGTTCGGCGGTCGGATAGTCGCCGGGCGCAGGGAATGCACCGCGACTATCCGACGCTCACAACAGTGCCACGGCACGTACCGGGGCGGCATCGGCACCTCGGCATGCGAGGGGAAACAGGGCAAGGGAAAAGCCTGCGACGACGGGAAGCGCCCCGAGATTGGCCATGTTTTCGATCAGCAGCACCCCGGCCGAGAGCAGGCTGCGATGTACCGGATAGCTGTGGGAATCGGCAGGGTCAAACGAGGGGCAATCGAGGCCGACTCCCTTGAGCCCCAGCCCGGCGAGCCAGCAGGCAGCCTCATCATCAAGGACGGGAAATCCCTCGTCGTACTCCGGCAAGCCCCAGAATCGCTCCCAGCCGGTCCGGAGAAGCAAAAAATCGGTGTCCGCGAGGCGCGGCGCGTGGCTTCGCAGCTGGTCCAGCCCGATGCCCCGGGAAGGTGGCGACGCACTGCGGACATCGACGAGCACGGCTGGGCCGAAAAACCGGCCGATATCGATCCGGTCAATCGAAAGTCCGTCGGCAAGCAGGTGCGCAGGGGCGTCGATATGGGTACCGGTATGGGTCGACATGACCATCTGCCGTTCGGCATATCCGTCCGAAGGGATGGCGGCAAGATCGCGGAATTCCGGACCTGGCGTCCCCGGCCAGAGAGGCATGCCCGGCCAGACAGGGTGGCTCAGGTCGACCAGCTCCGGCCGACCCCGGCCGACAGCTTCGGCGCGTGCCGCCAGCGTCATCAGGCGGGGGTGGCGGACCCCGCCACGGGGAAAAATATGCAGGTGCGCTCCTCTCTTTTCACCGGCGGAAGGTTCCTGTCATTGCGGCGGCTCTTTTGCGGCGGAACAGTCATGCGCTTCTGGCAAGCCCACCTGACACCGCGATCCGTTCGGCGACAAAGGCGCTGACCGCATCAACGGCAAGATGGCGTTCACAATCGCAGAACACCTGGTGGTCGGAACGGTCAAGCCAGCACACCCGCTTCTCCCCTGGCGGAGTCGAGAGCGATGCCATAAGGATGGCGGCGCTCTCGGGAAGCACCACACGCTCCCGCCGCCCCTGGATGATCAGGGTCGGCGCCGAAACCTGCGGAATGACGGGCATGGTCGCCGAAACCATATCGAAAAAAGAGGTTATGGCGCTGGTTGGCGCCCATGGGTAATTGTCGGGAACGATTGCGCATGCCGGTTCGGCAAGGCTTGTCCTGAAGGCCCAGCGGTCGACCATGCGTGCGACAAGCGGCGCAAGGAAATGCAGGGGGCGGTCCGGGGCAAGTATGGAACTGATGCGCAGGGGCGGCGTTGCAAGGACAAGCGCATCGACCAGCTCGGGATGCCGCGCAGCAAGGTGCAATGCCACCAGCGAGCCCATGCTGTGGCCGATCACGACAGCACATCCTCCATCACGGACAAGCTCCTTAAGAGCCGTCTCCGCATCTTCGACCCAGTCCTGCCAGGAGACGCCACGCAGGTGGTCGGGAGAGGACTTTCCGTGGCCGCGCAGCAGCGGGGCAGACACGGTGAGCCCAAGCGAACCGATCGGCCCGGCAAGCGCCATGACGCTGTCCGGGGTTGCCGTGAACCCGTGCAGCAGCAGCGCCCCATTCAGATGCCGGCCTCTGCGGCACCGCCCTCCCCTGGTCGTCATGCGTCCCTGCGGTTCTTTTTCATTGTTCGTGCGTGCCGTCGCAGAACGCCATGCAGCCCCGCTGCATGCGGTACGGCAGGATCACGCCCCAAAACGTAAAATATACGCGCAACCCGTGATATTTTCCTGCCGATTGGCTATTTTTTCCCAAACGACCTCCAGAGGCCCGCAACTATGGCCGCAGAGGCAAGATTGACCAGCAACACATGTCAGGAAACAGATTTCCGGCCGCACTGCTCGCGTGCCTGCTCCTCTGCCTTGGAGCCTGCTCGACCACAAGAAGACCGGCAACCGGAGGCCGCCAGGGGCTTTCACCCGAAGAGGCGTACCGGCTCGGTAAACTCAAGAACGAACCGTACGTGATCCGGGGAAAGGTCTACGTTCCCATGAGCTTCGACCAGGTGTACGCGTACGAGGAAACCGGCATCGCCTCCTGGTACGGGCAGGAAACGCTCGACCTGCACAATGGCCAGCCAACGGCATACGGAGAGATTTTCGACCCGGCCCTGCCCAGCGCAGCCCACAAATACCTCCCGCTGCCGATGGTCGTCAAGGTCACGAACCTTGAAAACAACAACTCGATCGTGGTCCGGGTCAATGACCGTGGGCCGTTTGTCGACGACCGCGTGATCGACCTGAGTGCCGAGGCGGCAAAACGCCTCGGATTCTACGGCAAGGGAACCGCACGGGTCAGAATCGAATCGGTTTACCACTGACGCGCTGCACCGGTTGCGTCAGGAATGCACTAATTGCCATAAAAAAAGGGAGCCCATGACTGGCCTCCCTTTTTTTATGTGGTACCGCACCACTGAAACCTGGGCGATCAGTGCTTCATCACCGAGGCATCTTCCATGAATTTCCTGAGGCCCGCATCGGTCAGCGGGTGGTTGGCAAGCTGGCGGATAACCCCGTACGGAACGGTGGCGATATCGGCGCCGATGCGAGCGGCCTCCACCACATGCTGCGGATGCCTGACGCTGGCGACGATGACCTCGGTCAGGTAGCCGTAGTTGTCGTACATGGTGACGATCTGCTCAACCAGTGCCATGCCGTCGGTGCTGATGTCGTCGAGCCTGCCGACAAACGGGCTGACATAATCCGCCCCGGCCTTTGCTGCCAGAAGCGCCTGGGTCGGGGAAAACACCAGCGTTGCGTTGGTCCTGATCCCGTTGCGGGAAAAGTACCGGATAGCCTTGAGCCCGTCCACCGTCAGCGGACACTTGACCACGACGTTGTCGTGGATCGACGCCAGGTCCTCGCCCTGGGCAATCATCTCCTCCGCCTTGAGGGTCGTGACCTCAGCGCTGACCGGCCCATCGACGATGGCGCAGATCTTCGAGATGTGCTCCTTGAAATCGTCATAGGTGAAATTGGCCGGATCCCGGACAATCCTGGCGATCAGCGAAGGATTGGTCGTGACGCCATCGAGCACGCCGAGGTCTTCGGCAGCACGGATTTCATCGAGATTGGCCGTGTCAATAAAGAATTTCATGGTGCCTCCTCAGACGTTGACGGTTTTGCTGTCAAGCAATGCGTTGAAGTTCCGCTCCGGGCGCCCCTGCCAGTTGCCCTTGTGGTAGGCATACCCGGCAATGATCGGCAGGGCGATGGTCGCCTCCGCATACACCATCTGCTCGTAAACCGTGTCGACCTTGCCCCACGAGCTTGCCTCCTTGAGGGTGGAGCCGGAAAGAGCGCCATCGCGCTCGTCGGCGACCGTGATCTGCACCGCATAGGTGTGCATCGAGACATCCTCGTACCCGAGCACCTCCGCGGCGACCACGATGTCCTGTGTGAAGTTCTTCGGCACACCGCCGCCGATCATGAAAATACCGGTCCGGTCATTGGCGATCTTGATTTTCGTCAGTTCACGGAAGTCCTTGACCGAATCGATCGAAACATGGTTGTCCGGATTGCTCCACTGATGGTGCACCAGGCCGAAGCCGGCAGAACAGTCCGAGAAGGCCGGGCAGAAGATCGGCACACCCTTTTCGTAGGCCTTGCCGACAATGGAGTTCCTGTCGAGCCCATGCTCTTCGATATAGCGACCCATCTCCATGATGAACTCCCGGGACGAATAGGGGCCCGGCTGCATCGAGTTGGCGATCAGCGCCATGGTGTCGTCACAGACGCGCAGTTCGTCCTCGTCGATATAGGTATCGTAGATACGGTCGATGGCCAGGTCACGCAGCTCGGCGTCATCGGCGAACTGGGAGCCTTTCCAGTGCCTGTAGCCCAGCGCCTCGAAAAAGTCCTGGTCGACAATGTTGGCACCCGTCGAGACAATGGCATCGACCATATTGTGTTCAAGCATGTCGACGATCACCTGCTTGAGACCCGCGCTGATGAGCGAACCCGCAAGGGTGAGAATCACAGCGCACGCCTTGTCCTGCTGCATCAGGTCGACGATGGAGGCTGCACGAGCCATGTTGCGAGCCTGGAAAGCCATGTCAGCCATCTGCTCCACCATCGGCACGACGTTGTGCTTTTTGATTTCGATATGCCGGATAGGCTCCTTCAGCAGCTCTTTCTTTCTTGTCTCTCGCTCCATGGTGACTCCCGTGACGTTTGCTTTTCTGGTAACTGGTTTCGGATCAATAAAAAAAGGAGAGCAAGCTGACTATATCACACACTCACATTGCCGGATGCTGCTTCCTTCCGGACCTGACATGGTTGGGCAAGAGAATGTTGTATAGGACTTGCTCTCCTAAACGTGTATCAGTTGTTTTTAGTTGGCGGTGCAAATAAAAACAAGTCGCCTAATATAGCGTTCCGCGCATAAAAAACAAAACCGGCTTTTATCTTTGTGGCAACTGTTATAACTTCGTAGGCAAGTTCATCACACTCGCCTGTGGAAGGGCCCCTTGTCCGCCAGCATCCGGCGATGATCGCGGCTTGCAGCCGCGGGCGCGCCCATCACCCCAGGCATCAACACAGGGTTGCCTTCCCAGGCACTGCCAGGAAGACCGCCCGAAACACGACGATATGTCGACACAAAGGATTCTCAGCGGGATGCGGCCTACCGGCAAGCTGCACCTCGGACACTATTCCGGAGCCCTTGAAAACTGGATCGAGCAGCAGAACAGTCTCCTTCCCGACGGCTCCCGGGCCTACGAGACCTGCTTCCTGATCGCCGACCTCCATAACCTGACCACGTCGCTCGACACGAGCAGCATTTACGGTCATTCCATCGACATGCTGATCGATTGGCTTGCGGCAGGCGTCGATCCCGAAAAAAGCCCGGTCTTCCGCCAGTCGCAGATCAAGGAGCACGCAGAGCTGTTCCTGCTTTTCTCAAACCTGATCACCACCGCCAGGCTTGAGCGCAACCCGACGCTCAAGGAGCAGGTCCGGGATCTCAATGTCGAATCCATGTCCTACGGGCATCTCGGCTACCCGGTGCTGCAGGCTGCCGACATCCTGCTCTACAAGGGCAATGTCGTGCCTGTCGGCGAAGACCAGCTGCCCCATGTGGAAATCACCCGTGAGGTCGCCAGAAAGTTCAACCAGCACTTCCCGCACCCGACGCTCGGCGAGGTCTTCCCCGAACCGGCGCCGAAGATCACCAAGTTTTCGAGGCTGATGGGACTGGACGGCAAGGCGAAAATGTCCAAGTCGCTCGGCAACACCATCCTGCTCAGCGATACGCCGGACGAGATCGCCGCAAAGATGCGCAATGCCGTAACCGACACCCAGAAAGTCCGCCGGAACGATCCGGGACGGCCGGAGGTCTGCACGGTCTTCAGCTACCACAGGAAGTTTTCTTCCGCCGAGCAGGTGGCGGAAATCGAGGAAAGCTGCCGTTCGGGGGCCCTCGGGTGCGTGGACTGCAAAAAGCGGTGCGCATCGGCAATCGCCACGGAGATTGCCCCGATGCTTGAACGGCGCCACCAGTACGAATCACGCCCGGAAGTCGTACGCCAGATCCTGCATGATGGCGAACGCAGGGCCAGGGTTATCGCACAAGCGACCATGGCCGAGGTCCGCGAGGCGATGCATCTCGGAGAACTGCACCAATGAGCACCGAACCGCTGCAGCAGGCACCAGGCAGCCCGAAGGCATTCATCTTCGACATGGACGGCGTGCTGCTCGACAACATGCGCATGCATGCCCAATCGTGGGTCGACCTCTTTGCCGACTACGGCCTGAGCGGCCTGGACCCGGAACGCTATCTGGTCGAAACCGCCGGCATGAAGGGGCTCGATGTGCTGCGCCATTTCCTCGACCCCGCGATCTCGACCGCCGAGGCAGAACACCTTACCGAACTCAAGGATATCCTGTACCGTGTCATGAACCGGCAATCCATCAGGCCGATGCCAGGGCTGTCGGCATTCCTTGACCAGGCTGACCAGGCAGGCATCCGGATGGGTATCGGCACCGGAGCGGGGCCAAAGAACATCGCCTTCGTCCTCGACCTGCTCGGCATCGGCCCCAGGTTTGCCTCCGTCGTCGGCGCCCATCGCGTCACCCACGGCAAACCGCATCCCGAAACCTTTCTGAAGGTCGCCGAAGAGCTCGGCGCCGATCCGACCAGCTGTATCGTCTTTGAAGACGCGCTTCCGGGCGTTGCCGCCGCCGAGGCCGCCGGCATGCGCTGCGTGGCCGTCACCACGACCAACCCGCCCAGCGCCTTTGCAGGATTCGGCAACGTCATCGCAACAGTCGGTGACTTCTGCGGACTCCGGCCAGACTCGCTGCACCATCGCAGCCCGAGCACCACCACCACCATTTCGAAGTAGCCAGAGATGCGAGATTTTTTTATTCCATTCATCAAGGATGCGCTCAGCGCCTGCAGTATTGCTAGCAGCAAGGAGATCCAGATCGAAAAACCGGCCGACAGGAAATTCGGCGATTTCTCCACGAACATCGCATTTCTCCTGGCAAAAGAAGCAAAACGCAATCCGCGTGAGCTAGCCGCAACGCTGATTGGACACCTCGCCTTCCCGGAGGGGACCGTCCTCAGGACCGAAGTCGCGGGCCCCGGCTTCATCAACTTTCATCTTGCCCCAGCCTTTATCATGCGCTCGGCTGCCGACGTCCTGAAACAGGGCGACCGCTTCGGCAACTGCGAGGATGCCGCCGGCAAAACGGCGATCGTCGAGTACGTCAGTGCAAACCCGACCGGTCCACTGACCGTCGGCAGAGGCAGAGGCGGCGTTCTTGGCGACTGCATCGCCAACCTGCTGGCGACCCAGGGCTACAAGGTCACCAGAGAATACTACTTCAACGACGCAGGCCGCCAGATGAAAATCCTGGCCGAGTCGGTCCGGTACCGCTACCTCGAATGCTGCGGCCAAACGGTCGACTTCCCGGACACCCACTACCAGGGCGGCTACATCCGGGACATTGCCGAAACCCTGGCGGCCAGCCATGGTGACAGCCTCGTCGCCGCAGCCGATATCCAGGTATTCAAGAAAGCCGCCCAGGACATTATCTTCGCGGCCATCCGGAACACTCTGTCCCGCCTCTCCATTGTCCACGACTCCTTCTTCAACGAACACACGCTGTATATCCCTGCCGATAACGGCATCTCGCCCAACCAGGAGGTCATCGACGAACTGGAGCGTCAGGGGTTCATCTCCCGCTACGACAACGCGACCTGGTTCACCACCACCAAACTTGGCCAGGAAAAGGACAAGGTGCTCATCAAGTCAAGCGGCGAACCGAGCTACCGGCTGCCGGACATCGCCTACCACGTGACCAAATTCCGGCGGAGCTTCGACCTGATGGTGAACGTCTTCGGTGCAGACCATATCGACGAGTACCCAGACGTCCAGGAGGCGCTGAAGATCCTCGGGTACGATACCTCGTGCATGAAGGTCGCCATCAACCAGTTCGTCACCACGACCGTTGGCGGCCAGACCATCAAGATGTCGACGCGCAAAGGCAATGCAGACCTCCTTGACGATCTGATCGACGAGGTTGGCGCTGATGCGACAAGGCTGTTCTTCATCATGCGCAGCAAGGACTCGCACCTGAATTTCGACATTGAACTTGCCAAACGCCAATCGAAAGACAACCCCGTGTTTTATCTGCAGTATGCGCATGCAAGAATCTGCAGCCTGCTCAGGATGGCGTCGAAGGAGATCGGATTCAACCCATCGCTGGCGACCGGCGAACATCTCAGGCAACTTGCCGAACCGGTCGAGATCGAGCTTGGCCTCGCCTTGCTCGACTTCCCTGACGTGATCCAGTCCTGCCTGAAGTTCCTCGAACCGCAAAAAATGGTCGAATACCTGCACGGCATTGCTGAGTTGTACCACAAGTTCTACCAGGAGTGCCCGATCCTGAAGGCGGAGGCGACGCTTCGGGAGGCACGGCTTGAGCTTTCGCTCTGCGCGAGGCAGGTGCTCCGAAACGGATTCAACCTCCTCGGCATCTCCGCCCCGGAATCAATGTGAAGCAAGACGGCTGTCGCCCCAGCCAGACCCTTCAGCGGTATAAGCCTTTTTCGGCGATGTATGCGGCAATCGGGGGTGGCACCAGACCGGCGACAGGCGCCCCCGCCGCAACCCGGCTCCGGACATCCGTTGCCGATATCGGAAGGTCAAGATCAATAAACCTGGCCGGGAATGCATCATTCCGGCTGCAGGAACCGTGCCGCCTCGTAAAGACCGCAATCCGGCACAGGCCGGCAATTTCATGGCCCCCTTTCCACTGCGGCATATCACGATAGCTGTCTTCGCCGACCAGCAGGACAAATTCGGCAGCAGGCATCTGCCCCCTGAGGTAGCGAAGCAAGGCAATGGTGTAGGACGGGCCTGGTTGGCTGAGCTCCCAGTCGGTCACCGAAGCGAACCCGCCGACGCCGTCGACCGCCTCGGCAAGCAGCTCCGCCATCCGAAGCCGATCGGAATCTGACGTAGCAGAAGCTGATTTGAATGGATTCCGGGAAACCGAGAGGATAAGCCGATCAAGCCGCAGCTCATTGTGGGCGAGGTTGCAGATGGCAAGATGGCCGTTATGCGGCGGGTCGAAGGTTCCGCCGAACACGCCGATGCGCACGGGAATCCCTCCGCTCAGGACTGGGAGAAATTGCGCAGCACCTTCCGGTACAGCCCCTCGACCTTCTCTTTCTTCTCGGGGAAATGCAGCTGGTACTGTTCAATCGCCTGCCTGGCCTCAAACCACTTCCCGCGTTTGACCGCCATCTCCACCTTGCCAAACCAGGCTGGTTCGTTCCAGATCGTATCGGCGTAACCGACCACGACCTGATCATAGTACATGGCCGCCGGCCGGTACTTCCTGAGGCGAGCGTAATGGAAAGCGATCGAGTAGCGGTTATGTGCAAGTTTTTCACGCAACACCGGGATGGCGTTCCTGGCATATCGGGAAGGCGACTCGTGCGACAAGGCAGCCATGGCCTGGTCATATTTGGCCTTGTAGTCGGCGTTGTCCGGCCGCAGCTTCAGCAATTCGCGATACGTCTCCACATCGCTTGCGGCCTGTGACGAATTGTCGGCCGGATACAGGTCAAGATAAACCCTGAACTCGTTGATCGCCTTGAGCGTGTACTCCTGGTCGAGCTCGTAAAACGGCGAGAGCTTTTCATATGACAGCGCCAGCTGGAACTGCGCATCCTTCACATAAGGAGAATCAGGCGTCTGCTGCAGCAGCCTGCGGTAGATGTCCGAGGCAAGCAGGTACTGCTTCGACTTGAAGTAGGCGGTTGCAAGCGCGTAGAGGACCTTGTCCTCAAGGGGGGTCGCTCGCGTTGAAAACATCAGCGGCTCAAGCTTCAGAATCGCGCTGTCGTAATGCCTGCCGTCAAGCTCCACCATCGCCTCGCGGTACCGCACCTCTTTCGAATCGGTTTCCACAACCTTTTTTGATGATGAACAGGCAGTCAGGAACAGGCTACCGCCCATCATGAGCGTAATGAGCCAGCGCTGGGTGAGACGTGATCTGGTAAATGACATGGGATCGATGCTTCAACCGGTTGCAAGATGAAGCCCTGCAGCCGCCTTCAGGGCTGCCGGTGACGTCCCGCGCGTGCCGGACTGAAGTAAGCAGGCAGAAAAGGGCTGATTTTGTGGAGCTTAGGGGAGTCGAACCCCTGACCTTCTCATTGCGAACGAGACGCTCTACCAACTGAGCTAAAGCCCCGGAGAATACTGCTGTATGATACTAATTTTCATACAGGCAACAAAGATAAGTCATCCGGCGACGCGAAAAAAAGCCTGCTTTCCGCAGGCTTTTTTCATATTGATCTTGCCGTATCTCAGGCAGCCGATTCTGCTGCAAGCGATTTCCTGAGCAGCTGAAGCTGATGGCTGACGCTGCCGTCAAGGATCGTATCGCCGATCTTGACGGTAAACCCGCCGATCAGCGACTCGTCGAGCGACATCCTCGCCCTGATCTTCTTGCCGCTCCTTGCGGAAAGGCCGTTGACCAGTTCCTTTGCCTGCTCGTCGGTCAGCTTGACAGCGCTCCTGACCTCTGCATTCAGATACCCGTTACGCTCGTCAAGCAGCGTGCCGAATTCCTGAATGACCTCGGCAAGCAGTTCCGAACGCTTTTTGTGGGCAAGCAGCTTCAGGAAGGTCATCGTCTTGTCGCAAACCTTGCCGGCGAAAATACCTTCGAGAATTCGGGACTTCACATCGCCCCTGATGAGCGGGCTCTTGAGCGCCAGCTGCAGGTCGCGGCTATCTCCAAGGACCTCAAGAATCTGCTGCAGGTCTTCGGTAACCGCCTCCAGAAAGTTGCCGTCCACGGCGACCTCCAGGAGGGCGGAAGCGTAGCGTCGGCTTGCGATTGCTGTTGACATAGTTCCGGAGTTTATTCAGTTACGCGATGACGAGATTTCCCTGATCATGTCCTCAACCACACCTTTCTGCTTTTCCGCATCGAGGCTGGTCCTGATGATCTTTTCGGCGCCCTTGACAGCGAGGTCGGCGACCTCGTTCCTGAGTACGTCGAGCGCCCGACGTTTCTCCTGTTCAATTTCTTCCTTGGCCGCAGCAATCATCTTCTGTGATTCAAGCTGGGCTTTTTCGGTAAGCTCCGAACGCACCTTGTCGGCGTACTCTTTGCCTTCCCTGATGATCCGATCCGCCTCGGCATCTGCCTTGGCAAGCAATTCCTTGTTTTTCTTCAGGATCGACTCGGCTTCGTCCTTGGCCGAGTGGGCCCGGTCGATTGCCGACTGAATCCCCTTCTCACGCTCTTCGAGCATCGAGACGATCGGACCCCATGCCGTCTTCTTCAGGATAAGCAACACGATCAGGAACGTGATCGCCGTCCAGAAGATAAGTCCCGGATTAGGGTTGAGAAGTCCGCCTTCGAGCAGAATGACCCCTGACGTAAGCATGAACGCAGTCCTTTAACAGGTTGATAGAAAAATTCCGTCTGCAGAGCCTCTGGGAGAGCCTGCAGACGGATTAAGCTTTGGCGAGACGCATTACTTCAGGGCGAGAAGCACGCAGATAACCTCACCGAACAGAGCAACACCTTCGATAAGGGCCGCTGCAATGATCATCGTGGTACGGATATCCGACGTAGCTTCAGGCTGACGGGCAGTACCCTCGGCTGCGGAAGCAGCAATGTTTCCGATACCAAGACCTGCACCGATAACTGCCAGACCGGCGCCGATGCCCGCACCCAAATAACCCAAACCTTCCATCTTTGAATTGCCTCCGTTTATTTATTGGATAAAGTGAATGCTACAAATTGTAGCGGTTCTGAAAAATAATTCGAAATGCCAAGATACTATTTCTTTCTCAAAGTCCAGCCGCATATCGACTCCAATGGAGATCAATGATGCGCACCCTCAAGGACATGCGCTTCGTCGCCGCCTTCATGGGCGGTAGCCAGGCCGATGAACAGGGCCGAAAGCATCGTGAAGACAAACGCCTGCAGGAAAGCGACAAACAGCTCCAGCAGGTAGATGAAGATGGCGAACGGAACCGAAACCGCCATCGCGACGATGTAGCTCTTCAGGATGAAGCTGATGAAAATCAGGCTGAGGATGATGATATGGCCTGCGGTCATGTTCGCAAAAAGTCGGATGGTCAGTGCGAACGGCTTGGTGAACTGGCCGATGATTTCGATCGGCACCATGATGATCCAGAGTGACCAGTGGGTTCCCGCCGTAAGGTGGCGAAGGTAGCCCATCACGCCGTGCGCCTTGAATGCGGAGATCTGGGTGATCACGAACGTGAATGCCGCGAGCGTCAGGGTGACGTTGACGTTGCCGGTAGCCGTGGCGCCGTAGGGGATCAAGCCAAGCAGGTTACAGACAAGGATGAAGAAAAAGACGGTGAGGAGGAACGGGAGGTGCTTTTCATAGCCGTGGCCGATATTCGATTTGGCCACATCCACCCTGATGAAGTCAACCAGAGCCTCGATCACGTTGGCGATGCCTTTCGGCGCCTGCTTCGGAGAGAGCCTCCGTACCGCAGCTCCGGCAGCGCTGGCGACAACCAGGAGGATGGCCGATGCAAGCCAGATCATGACGACGTGCTTGGTGATGGAGATGTCGTAGCCGCCGACGACCAGGTGGGGAAGATGAATTTCGCCGAACGGTTCGAATGCGAAGGTGCTGTTGTCAAGAATGTGATGCATGATCACGTCGCCCGGCTTCTCTTCGCCGGAGGCGGCGGCAGCTTCCGCTTCGGGCCTGGCATCTGCAGGCGCTACTGCGGCAGGAGCCTCGACGGCTGCCGGCGCTGCCGGGGCCGTTACGGTTGCGGCATCCCGTACCGGAGCCTCGTCCTGACCAGGAGCCGCGAATGCATGGCTGTTCAGGCTCAGAAGGACAGGCACCACCAGTGCCAGAATTCTTGAAATCGCTTTAACTCGCATGATTACCCGTTTCTTGCAGCTTTTTTTTCTGTTGGTTTTTCTTCTGGTAGCCGAGAACCTCGACAACCAGGTAAATGCAGTAGAAGGAGATGAACGACACCACAAAGTCGATCGACCTGACCAAGTGCAGGACATTGATGACCAGCACAAGCGCCATGATGGCAAGCAGCCTCATGGCAAGTCCGCCGAAGACAACCAGAGTGAACATCCTGGACTCCTTGTCGAAAGCGTACTCAAAGAGCAGGTATCCCATAAGGGCATTGAGGAAGACCATGAGCCACGCCGGGAAGACGGACCCCAGATCGAACCGGTAAACCGGCTGCGCCCAGAAGATAACCCCCCATAAAATGACGGACAAGATACATAACTTTACCAGAAAATCAAACAAGGGCTTCATATCTCGATCTTCTCTCCATGATTTCAGTGACCTCCGGAACGCCGTTGCCGGTCGCGCTCCGCCTTTCTGATGGTATTCATGAGCACAAGGCCCATGCCGGCCATGCCGACCAGTACCCCGGCAAGCAGGAGGAGCGGGGAGGTGCCAAGCTTCGTGTCGGCCCAGTAGCCGAGAAAAACGAAAAAGGCGAAACTCACCGCAATCTGCAGCCCGATGCCCAGATAATCCGACAACGCCCGGGCAGACCGGCCAAACTGCTCAGAGAATTTATCTTTTTTCCCGTCATTGCCTAACATTGCCGCGCTCCTTCCGTTCAGGCTGAAGCCGGAGCTGGAGCCCCGCCATGGAGCTGCCGATCGCCATACGCCGCAAGGTAGACCTTCCAGGTGGACTCGATGAGCGTATCGAGGTCGCTGTGCTGCGGCACCCATCCCAGAAGCGCCTTCGCTTTCGCGGAGGTGGCGTAGAGGCAGGGCGGATCACCCTCCCGTCGCGGCGCCATCTCCGCAGGAATGGGCCTGCCGGTGATCCGCCGTGCCGCTTCAAGCATTTCCAGAACGGAGACGCCGGTTTCACTGCCGAGGTTGACCGACAGGCTCCTCCCCTCCCTGATGACGTATTCAAAGGCGGCGACATGCGCCGAGGCCAGGTCGTTGACATGGACGTAATCCCGGATGCAGGTGCCGTCACGCGTCGGGTAGTCGCCGCCGAAAATCGAAATCCGCGGCCGGATGCCCAACGCACCCTCCATGAGGATCGGCAGCAGGTTCTCCGGGTTCCGTTCGAGCCCGCTGATGCGCCCCCCGACATCGAATCCCGCCGCGTTGAAATACCTGATCGCCGCGTACTTCAGCCCCTTGAGCCGATCATACCATTCGAGGATGCGCTCGATCTCCAGTTTGGTAAAGCCGTAATAGTTTTCCGGTTCACGATCGTGCGCCTCGTCGATCGGCAGGTATTTCGGGGAACCGAAAATAGCGGCGGTCGACGAAAAGAGCAGGCGACCGATGCCGCTCCTGACCGCCTGATTCATGACGGCGATCGTCCCGCAGATGTTGGCGACCGAATAGGTTTCCGGCTGTTGCATGGAAACCCCGGCGGCCTTGAGTGCCGCCAGGTGCACACAACCGTCGAAGCCCCGGTCCATGACCGCGGCCAGGGCAGGTCCGTCCATGATGTCTCCGGCGACGAAATCTGCTCCGGTAAACAGGTTTTCCCGGCACCCCGATGAAAGGTTGTCGAACACCGTGACCTCATATCCCTTATCGAGAAACTCCCGTACAACATGGCTGCCGATGTAGCCGGCTCCGCCAATGACCAGTATCTTCATGATCGGTTACAGGTTTCTTTTCGAGGAAAAGCCATCAAAGATACGACATTCCCCCGTTAAAACGTCTATCGATGAAGAGATCCGGCTTGCATGTGTTTTGCAAAATCCCCATTTTCACATATCCCCCCCGAAAGCAACCGGCATCAACCGCGTTCCCGTTATCAATGCGCAAACCGCTTATTCTGGCATGTTTCCTCCTCGCTTCGTGCAGTTCGTCACCCACGGGGACGGACTCCCGCAGCAGCGATCAGGCCGACAGCACCCTGAAGGCAATCAACAAAAGCCTGGAACTCGTCAACCAGAAGCAAGGAATCATTTCCGTTTCGGGGACGATGCCGGAAACTATGCACAACCTTGCCGACAACCATCGCATCCAGAGCAGAATCGAAGGCAATATCGTCCTGATCGATTCGGTCATGACCGACAACCGCATCCGATTGCTTGACCTTGAGCGGACGCTTGGCAGCCACAGGAAGAAAATCGCCGAGCTCGAAGAGGAGATCTCCGGCATGGCGCAGACCATCGAGACCAAGCAGCAGGAGATCGACAGCCTGAAAAACGCCCTCGCGAAATCGGCCAGCATCGCCGCATCGCTGCATGACAGCCTCAGAATCGGCTATGTGCTGGCGGCGCCGCAGGACAGCCTTGCGAAATGGAAGATCATCGAAAAGGATGGCGGCATCCTGGGCATCTTCGGCTCGTCCTGGAAGCTCAGCGGCCATATCCCGCTCAGGAAGTTTTCCAGAATCAACCGCGCGAAAGCCTATAAAATCATCGTCCCCGCAAAACCGGGAAGCTTTTCGGTGCTGACACTGCATAACAAGAATGCCTATACCGTCGCCCGTGAGAACGGCAAACCAGGCTCCGACTCCTCGGTCATCGTCATCAGAAGCCCTGAGGCATTCTGGGCGGCGTCGCATATCCTGATCATCAAACTGCCCAAATAACCGAAAACCGGCAACACACGACATGGATACCCCCCTGCTGCTTCGCCCCGCGATATTCGGTGAGGATACCGGCATCCTGGCCCTCCAGACAACCCGGATTGGGGGTTGCAGCCCCTCGCCGTGGCAATCGATGAACCTCGGCAGGAACACCGCCGACGATCCTTGTCGGGTCAGAAGCAACCTTGAACGGCTTGCCGGGTTCCTTGGCCTCAGCCCCGAGCAGCTCATCTTCACCGATCAGGTCCACGGCACCCGGGTCGTCAGGGTCGACCGCCCCGGCAACGTCACGGACTGCGATGCGCTCATCACGGCAACCCCTGGCATATTTCCGGCAATCCTGACCGCAGACTGCTACCCGGTCCTGCTCCATGATCCGGA
The DNA here is from genome assembly GCA_964611215.1 of uncultured Chlorobiaceae bacterium. Taxonomy (GTDB): domain Bacteria; phylum Bacteroidota; class Chlorobiia; order Chlorobiales; family Chlorobiaceae; genus Chlorobaculum. Next base: position 65,871 of record CAZSXF010000005.1, on the reverse strand, counting down.
ACACCAGGCATCGGCGGCAATACACGCCGGCTGGCAGGGAACTGCCGGCAGGATTGTTCAGCGAGCCATTGCGGCCATGCAGGACGAGTTCGGGACAAGACCGGAAGCATGCCTTGCGTGGATCGGCACCGGCATCTCACAGGAGGCCTACGAAGTCGGTGCCGCCACCGCCGCACAATTCAGCGCCCGGCACCTCCGGCCGGCACCTCAGGCCGACGGGGACAAGCAGCTGCTCGACCTTGCTGCGGCAAACCAGGACCAGCTTGCCGATGCGGGCATCCCGGGCGAAAACATCGAACGCTCCGCCTATTGCTCCGCAAGGCACTGGGAACTCTTCTTTTCGTATCGTCGTGATAACGGCCAGACCGGACGGATGGCCAGCCTGATCGGCGTCAGGACTTCCCGCTGATCTCCCGGACCGCCACCAGCATCGTCCCGAGCTGCTTTTCAAGCCCTTCAAGAAGGGCAAGGTCCGCTTCGGTCAGGTCTTCGGCGATGACATCATAGCTGGAAAACGAAAGCAGGGTCATACCAAGTTTGCGTTCCAGCGAACGAATCTCTTCGAGCTGTTGCCCGGTAAGTTTGGACAGGCTTGACAACATGGGACACCTCCGTGTTCATGGTTGAATGGATCGAGGCGACGCGCGTCAAGGAACGGTATTTTCACCTGCAGCCCACAAACATGGAACGACCGGCGGCGGCAGGTCAGTCAGGACGCACGCTTTTCCTGCCATAGAGCTCGAACCCCCGCCGGCTGATCTCCTCCCGGAAATCCGGATGGGCGATGCTGGCCAGGGCCTCGACACGCTGGCGAAAATTCCTGCCGAACAGGTTGACGATGCCGTATTCGGTCACGACATACTGCACATGAGCCCTGGTGGTGACCACGCCTGCACCCGGACGCAATTGGGGAACGATCCGCGATTCACCCTTCGCGGTGACCGACGGAAGCGCGATGATCGGCTTGCCACCCTGCGAGAGGGCCGCACCGCGGATGAAATCCATCTGGCCGCCGACTCCGGAATAGTGCCGGACGCCGATCGTATCGGCGCAGACCTGACCGGTCATATCAATTTCGATGGCGCTGTTGATTGCTGTCACCTTCGGGTTCTGCCGGATTTCACGGGTGTCGTTGACATAGTCGGCGCCGAACAGCTCGACGAGCGGGTTGTCGTCAACGAAATCGTAGAGTCGCCGACTGCCCATCAGAAAGCTGGCGACGATGATCTCATTGTGCGTCTTTTTGCAGCGCCCGGTGATGACACCGCGTTCAACAAGGTCGACCACCCCGTCGGAAAACATCTCCGAATGGATGCCGAGGTCCCTGTGGCCCGACAGGGCGGCAAGCGTCGCATCGGGAATTGCGCCGATGCCCATCTGCAAGGTCGCGCCGTCCTCGACGATCGAGGCGACATTCATGCCGATCTGCCGCTCGGCCCAGGTCAGCTCGTGCCGGGGCACCTCGGGCAGCGGATCGTCGACATCGACCAGCGCACTGATCCTGCTGACGTGCAGCAGACCTTCACCATGGGTCCTCGGCATGTTCGGGTTGACCTGGGCGATCACGTGGCGGGCGCTGTGGACGGCCGCCCTGGTGACATCGACCGACACGCCAAGAGAGCAGTACCCATGCCGGTCAGGCGGAGACACGTGCACCATGGCGACATCAAGAGGCATGGCCCCGCTGTAGAACAACGACGGCACGTCGCTCAGAAAAATGGGAATCGCGTCGGCATCGCCGGACTGCACCGCCGCCCGGACATTCCTGCTGACAAACAGCGCATTGAGGCGGAAGCTGCCCCGGTACTCCGGGCGCACGTACGGGGCATCGCCCTCGGTATGCAGGCTCACGATCTCGACATCCTGAAGCGAGGAAGCCCGACCGACCATGGCCGCTATAAGGCGGGCCGGCGCCGCTGCCGCAGTCTGAAGAAAAACCCGGTCACCTGACCTGATAGCCATGACGGCCGCTTCGGCAGATACCGATTGATACTGCATGCATCTCTCCTGTGTTTGCCCGTTCTGGCGCTGGGCTGCCGACGGGAGGTGTACGGACAATACGCTGGACTTGCTCTCGGCACCGTCAGCCGGAACCGTGGGGCTTCCCCGGTTCCGGCTGACGTCGATGGATTACGACCTCGGCCCGTTGTTTTTCATGCGAAGGTAGGCTGGGGTTTCGGGCTGACCTTTCTGGATCAGGTCATCGGCATCAGGTGCCGCCGATCCACGTGGGACTGAACCGTCAGGACGGGAACTCTCTTTCGGCTCATGAATCGACAGGCTCTTCCTGATATAGGCAGGGATCCTGAGATCCTCGGCGGGAACGGGCTCCACGTACCCTGCCGTCTGCGCCGGACGGACGGAGGAGGGACCGGGGGAAATCCTCGGGAGCGAAGCCTCTCTGGGGCCGGCGGTCTTGACGGTCGGACGCGGCTCCTCGTCGGGCTCCTTGCGCTTGAACCCGGTGACAATCACCGTGACCCGCAGATCGCCCGACACCTGGGGCTCGTCGACATAGCCGTTGATGATCTTGGCCTCGCTGCCGACCTGCTCCTCGATGAAGCTCATCGCGTCGGTCATGTCGCGCATGGTGACATCGCCGGTGATGTTCACCAGGACGCCTTTGGCGCCCCTGATCGAAATGCCTTCCATGAGGGGGCTGTTGATGGCATCCGACGCCGCCTTCAGCGCCCGCCGCTCTCCCGCAGATGCCGCAGACCCCATGACGGCGTCTCCTGCCCCCTGCATGATGCTCCGGACATCCGCGAAATCGACGTTGACGTGGCCATGCCGGGTAATGATATCCGCAATGCCCTTGACGGCCCGGTACAGGACGTCGTTGGCCATGTTATAGGCCTCTGTCGCGCTGACGCCCTCCTCGGCGATGCTGAGGATCTTCTCGTTCTCGACCACGATGAGGGTGTCGATGTACTTCCTGAGTTCCGAAATACCGCCGTCGGCAATATTGGCCTTGATCTGCCCCTCGAAGCTGAAGGGCCGGGTGATCACGCCGATGGTCAGGATGCCCATGTTCCGGGCGATCGAGGCGACGACGGGAGCCGCGCCGGTCCCGGTTCCCTTGCCCATGCCGGCGGCAATGAACACCAGATCCGCGCCCCGGAGCTGCGTCGCGATGGTCTCGCGATCATCCTCGGCGGCCTGTCTGCCCTTCGCGGGGTCGGCTCCGGCACCCAGGCCGCTGGTGGCCTTCTTGCCGATCTGGACCCGGATCGGGGCCTTGGAATTCAGGAGCGCCTGGCGGTCGGTATTGAAGACGACAAACTCCGTCCCGCTGATCTTCCTGTCGATCATATTGTTCACGGCATTGCCGCCGCATCCGCCAACCCCTACGATCTTTATGCATACGCCTGCCCCCTGATCGCTGTCGAACAGCCCCGAGTCAAGTTCAAATGCCATGCTTTCGGTTCCCTTTTTTCATGCCTGTTGTCTGTTACCTCTGAACCGCTGCCGTTAGAGCTGGTCCCAGAATTTTTTAAGGCGGTCGACCAGTTTCGGCCCCGCCTGCGGCGTCTCCTCCTTCCGCTCCCGCTTCGGCGGCGGTGGCGGTTCGGTGACCACCGTCTCGCGCGGTTTTGGCGGCTCCTGAACGGGTGGCGGCGGCGGTACGACCCCGTAATCCTGATACAGGTTGTTCTGGAGCGAATGGGCGACAAGCCCCATGACGGTCGCATACATCGGGTTGTTGACCGCGTCCTTGATCCCTCCGGAGACCCGTTCAGGGTAGCCGATGCGGACATCGAGGCCAAGAAGGTCGCGGGCGAGCTCCTCGGTGCCGGGCATGAGTGAACCGCCACCGGTGATGATCGCCCCGGCGTTCAGGTATTCGTAATAACCGGAACGTTTGATGATATCCCGCGCAAGCTCGAAAATCTCCGTCATCCTGGCCTCGATGATCACGGTCAGCGAGCTTTTCGGGAAGGACTTCCTGGGCCTGCCCTCGATACCCTCGATCATGATCTCCTCATCCTGGCCAAGGAGTTTCCCATAGGCGCAACCGTACCGGATCTTGACATCCTCGGCAACATCGTTGAGCGCCTTGACCCCATAGGCAATATCATGCGTCACGTCGTTGGCCGCGACCTTGATCACTTCGGAGTAACGGATCGCACCGTCGATGTAGATGGCGACCTCGGTGGTGCCGCCGCCGATATCGATGACCACGACACCGCTTTTCTTCTCGCTCTCTTTCATGACCGCCAGACCGGAGGCGACCGGCTCGAAGGTCATGGTACTGACGTCAAGGCCTGCTTTTTCGATGCACTGCTTGATGTTGCGGATCTTGGTGCGGAGACCGACGACGATATAGGCGCTGCCGCGCATCGTCGTTCCGGCCATGCCGATCGGATCGAGCACACCCTCCTGGTCGTCGACGATAAATTCCTGGGGAATGACGTGGATGATCTCGTGGTCGATATCGAGGTAGCGGATGTTCGTTTTCGCCTTTTCAAGGAACCGCTTGACGTCGGAATCGTTGACAATCCCCGTCTGGTTGACGCTGATCTCGGAGTTGCTGTAGATACAGTGCACGTGGGCGCCGGAAATGCCGACATTGACCCCCTTGATCCGTATTGAAGATTCCCGCTCTGCATCGGCCACCGCCCTTTTGATGGCGTCGACGGTCTTGTTGATGTTCACGACGGTTGCCCGCTGGAGGCCTTCGGAATTCGAGCGTCCCTTGCCCAGGACATTGAGTTTTCCGACGTCGTCCTTTTCAGCGACGACGACGCACACTTTCGTAGTGCCTATATCCAGACCAATGACAATATCGCTTTTCGGCATCATTTCTGATCAATGAGGTTCATGGGGTTGAAACTGCGAGGCCGGAAGAGGAGTCGGGGCTGCTGGCGCAGGTACTGACGGGGCCTGAGAAGGTCCGGCGATGTCCGGGCCTTTCGCGAAAACTCGCTCCCGGAATCGAAGATCGACCGACTCATAGCAATCGAGACCCTTTTTGGCAATAACCTTCTGCCAGAATATCTCGAATTTTTTCAATTTTTCCTTGAAGTTGCCATCATTGCCGACAATAAAACGTATTGGCGAACCGGTTGCCAGGAACCAGCTCTGGTTGCCGGGAGCAAGGTGAATTTCCCGCAGCAGCAGGCCGGCGTAGTCGCTCTGGGAGAAGGCCGTGACAAGCTCGGACAAGAGGCGGGCGTCCCCAGCCGGCATTTTCCAGACCTCCGGCCTGACGGGGACGGCGGCGGAAATACCGTAGACCTGCGGCAGGCGATGGAACCTGGCCGAGACCTGGTTGTCCGGCAGAAGCATGCCCTCGGTGTCGATCACCATCGGTCGGCCGAGAAAAACCGTCACGGCAAGCGGCTGGCGCTCGTCAACCGTCACCCTGACGATGCCGTTCAGTTCCCGGCTGATCGTCGCACTTCTGATGTAGGGCTCCGCAAGCAGGACGCGGCGGATCTCATCCTCCCTGACATCGGTGAGCTTGCGGCCGGAAAACCTGCTGAGGGAGGATTCAAGCCGCTGCTTCTGGAGTATGCGGGTCCCTGCGACCACGATCTTCGACACGGCGACATCCTGCTTCCACAATGAGGCCCGCCACGCAAGCATCGAAATGGCGGCAAGCAGGGCAAGAAGGAAAACGGTAAGCACCGGCGTGGAGCCGAGAAGCCGACGGGCCTTCCCTTTCGGGGAACCTGGGCCGCCGTCCTGGCCCGGATCGTCCGGGTTCACCGGAAAGCCATCCTCGTGGTCGATATGGTCAGTTTCTGGGTCCATTGTTTCCGTGTTCGTTGTAACCGACAAGGACAAGGCCAAGTTCAAGCTCGATGCCGAAACGCTGCCGGACGGCCTCGCGGGCCAGTTCGACCAGTTCCAGGATATTGCCGGACGACGCGTTGCCGTGGTTGACGATCCGGTTGGCATCTGCCTCCGAAAAGGATGCGTCACCAAGCCTTCGGCCACGGAGGCCGCAGGCGTCAAGAAGCGCGGATGCCGATGCGTCGTCGAGGCCGGGCACCGCCGGAGGATCGAGAAAGACCCCGCCGGAAACCGCGCTATCGCCCAGAGCGGCAACAAGAGGCTCCTGCTCCACCAATCGTGGCGCATCACCGGAAGCCCGGCGGTCTTTGCCGGTCATCCGGCGAAGTTTGAAACCCGCTCCCACAATCACCTCATCCGTCGTCCCCCGCGAACGCAATTCCCCGTTTTTCAGGCGTTTGACACGACCGTTGCGTAACACATCCACCCATTCGACGCACTCGTCCAGCTGCCGACCATCGCGGCCTGAACAGTTCCGGAGCGCCCCGCCGACCGTGCCGGCACCGTTGCCGAAATCACCCAGGCCGGTCAGCGACGCCTGGCGGACGCGCCCGGCAAGCTCCCCGATCGGGACCCCGGCGTCGGCCTCGGCAATATCGCCGTCAATGACCAGCCTGTCGAGGAAATGGGTCGCAATGACGGTCCCGCGAAACCCCTGCTCGTGCACCAGGAGCCGACTGCCGCGGCCAAGGATGAAAAACGGAAACCCATGGTCCCGGAAATACCCGAACGCCCGGCAAAGGTCGGCCCGGTCGCGCGGCTTGATGAAAAAATCCGCCATCCCCCCGATACGGAGGCCGGTATAGGGGCCAAGGGGTTCGGCAACGGCAATGGGCCCCCGGATGAGCCTGAAGAGTTCCTGCGTCGAGATCATCGCGCGCCGGACCCTCCGGAACCGTCCACGCCGGAACATGCCGCGGCAAACTGCGTGGCGACCTGGGTGATATCGCCCGCGCCCATGAACAGCACCAGGTTACCGGCTGCGGCATAGGGACGCAAGGCTTCTGCAAGCGCGCTCTTTTCGGCGACATAGACGACGTTTTTGGCACCCGCTTTCCGCGCAGCCTCGGCGACCAGCTCACCGGTCACACCGGGAAAATCCGCAGACCGTTCACGGGAAGGATAGATACCTGCGATACAGACCACGTCAGCCCTGGAAAGCGCCCAGCCGAACTCGTCGGCGAAGTCGACGGTTCGGGAATAGAGGTGCGGCTGGAACACGGCAATGACCCGGTGGCCCTTCCAGCCCTCCTTGGCGGCACGGACCGTTGCCTTCACTTCGGAAGGATGATGCGCGTAGTCATCGACGACCAGGAGGCCATCAGCCCCGGCATGCCGTATCTGGAACCGCCGCCGCATGCCGCTGTAGTGTGCGAGGCCTGCGATGATCCGCTCCGGTTCGAGGCCAAGTTCGAGGCCGGTCGAAAACGCGGCCAGGGCGTTCAGGACGTTATGGCGACCGGGGACGCCAAGCCGGACATTTTCATAACGCACGCCGAAAGCCTCGACCGAAAAGGTCGAACCAGACTCGCCAAGCACAATGCCGTCAGCCATCACGTCGGCAGGCTCCTCGATGCCGAAGGTGGTGCACCTGCGATTGAGGCGCGGAACCAGCTTTCTGACCTCGGGCCAGTCGACGCAGCAGATGACCCTGCCATAGAACGGGACCTTGTTGGCGAATTCGGCAAAGCTCGAACGAAGTTCGTCCATCGTGCCGTAAATATCCATGTGCTCCGATTCGAGGCTGTTGACCACGGCAACGGTCGGCGTGAGCTTCAGGAAGGCCCGGTCGTATTCGTCGGCCTCGATCACCATGAACTTGCCATCACCGACCACGGTGCTTCCTTTCAGGTAATCCGAAATGCCGCCGATCATGACGGTCGGGTGCTCGCCTGCGTCAATGAGCATGGTGGCGATCATGGCCGTCGTGGTGGTCTTGCCGTGCGTTCCCGAAACGCAGATGCCATACTTGTAGCGCATCATTTCACCCAGCATTTCGTCCCGCTTGATGACCGGGATGCCGAGCTTTTCGGCTTCAGCAATCTCGACATTGCTTTCCGGCCTGACTGCCGACGAGTAGACAACCACGTCGCTGCTGCCAACCTGCCCTGCCCGATGGCCCTGATAGATTATGGCGCCACGCTCGCGGAGCTTTTCGGTCACCTCGCTTGCAGACAGGTCGGAGCCGCTGACCCCGAACCCTGATTTGAGCAGCAGCTCCGCGATGGCGCTCATGCCTGCCCCGCCGATGCCGACGATATGGACGTTTTTCGTTTTTCCAAGTTCCATCACCGTACCTCTGTTACAATTTGGAAAGCGCAATGATTCTTGCGGCAAGCGCCGACGCCGCTTCCGGATGCCCTTGCGTCCGGCACGCCTCGCCCATCCGGGCGAGGGCGGCGCTGTCGGCCAGGAGGCCAAGGATCGTCTCCAGGGCTTCGACGCCGGCAAACCGGTCATCGGCAATCATGACCGCCGCACCGGCGTTGACCAGCGCGAGAGCGTTGTGTTTCTGGTGGTCGGCCGTCGCATACGGATACGGCACCAGGACCGATGGCTTGCCCAGGTTGGTCAGTTCGGCGAGCGTCGAAGCCCCCGAACGGCAGACGACCAGATCCGCCGCCGCATAGGCGTCGCCCATCTCTTCGATGTAGGCCCCGAACCAGAGCGCGTCGGAAGGCCTGACTTCTGCCCGAATCCGTTCATAATCCAGCTTTCCCGTCTGCCAGATGACGTTGGCCTTTGCCGCAAGCTGGTCAAGGAAGCCAAGCATGGCGTTGTTGATCGACCGGGCTCCACGGCTGCCACCGAACACCAGCAGCGTCGGTCGGCCAGGATCGAGACCGAACCTGCGCCGTGCCCCGGCGGCGTCACGAGCCGGGAAGGAACGTGCTGGGTTGCCGGTCACCATGACCTTCGGGCTGCTGCCGAAGAAACGGCGGCTCTCCTCGAACGTCAGGTGCAGCTCCGTCGCCCGGTGAGCAAGCAGGCGCGTTGTCAGGCCGGGAAAGGCGTTCTGCTCCTGGATCAGGGTCTTGCGCCCCATAAGCTGTGCGGCCAACAGTACCGGTGCGCTGACGTAGCCCCCGGTGCCGACCACGACATCGGGCCGTTCGCTCCGGATGAGCCGCGCCGATTTGAAGAGCGCATCCGCAAAATCGGCCAGGACGCCGATGTTGGCCAGCAAATCCTTCAGGGAACGGCCCCGGCGCAACCCCCTGGACGGCAGGATATGCAGCCGGTAGCCAAGCCGTGGGACCTCGCCGGCCTCGATACCCGACGCCGTACCGGCAAAGGCGACCTCCGCGGAGGGGTCGATCTGCTGCAACGCGGCAGCCATGGCGATACCCGGGTAGAGGTGGCCGCCGGTTCCTCCTCCGGCAAACAGAACCTTCATGCGACCTCCCTCACTGTGCGGGACTCGTCGACCACCTTCGCCCGCGCCTCGCGGTTCTTGTAACGGGAAATGCTGACGAGAATGCCGACGCCAAGGGAGTTGAACAGGAGCGCCGTGCCGCCGTAGCTGATGAACGGCAGCGCGACACCGGTCGTCGGCAGCAGATGGCTCGCAACGGCAATGTTCACGAACGCGAAAAGCGAAATGGCGATCGTGATGCCAGCGGCCACAAAGCGGCCGAAGGCGTCAGGCGCATGCTTGGAAATGACGATGCCACAGATGAAGAAACCGGCAAACAGCAAGAGAACCACCAGCGCACCGACAAACCCGTACTCCTCGCCGATCACCACGAACACGAAGTCGTTATAGGAAAGCGGCAGGTACAGTTCGCGCTGCTTGCTGGCGCCGACCCCAAGGCCGAGAAGACCGCCGTTGCCGAGGCCGATCAGCGCCTGCTGGACCTGATAGCTCAACTGCTTCTTGTCGGTGGTGAAAAATGACTTCAGACGGGCTATCCGGTACGCGGCCGTCATGGCGAACACCGCGCCGACAGGCACCAGCATCGCCGCAGTCACAAGCAGATGCTTGATCCGGACTCCGCCGATGAACATCAGGATGAACCCGATGATGGCGATCAGTGAGGCGGTGCTGAAGTTCGGCTCAAGGGCGACGAGAACCACCACCGAAAGCAGGAGAAGCAGCAGCGGATAGTAGCTGTCGTTGAGTTCCTTGATGTAATCTCGCTTTTCACTGATCAGGCGCGAAAAATGGAAGATGATCGCATACTTCGCAAGGTCCGATGCCTGAAACTTGAACGGGCCGAAACCGAGCCACCTGGCCGCGCCGTGGATCACATGGACGAGCTTGAGCAGCAGCAGGAGGGTCAGCAGGGCCATACTGGCAAACAGCAGTATCTTGCTGAACTTCATGAAGATATGGTAGTCGATCGCCCCGACCAGCACGATCAGGGCAATCCCGGCCACACCGAAGGTGAGCTGGCGCCAGAGGAAATACTGCGGGTCGGAATACTTCTGCTCGGCCCACCCCGCACCGCTGCTGTAGACGACAATGATGCCGATGCACATCAGCAGCGCCACGATCAGCAGCAGCAGCTTGCCGGCGATGCCGTCGGCACGGCCCGGTTTGCGCATCGTCATCCCGACCGGCGGGAGCTGGACGAGGGAGTGCTCGGCGTCGTTCATGAGGCAAGTTCCCGGACAAGTTGCTTGAACTGTTCACCACGGTCCTCAAAATCCCTGAACATATCGAAACTCGAACACCCGGGAGAGAAAAGCACGGTCGAACCCGGCGCCGCAAGCTGAGCGGCCTGGGCGACCGCGTCCCGGAGCGTGTCGGCAGTTGCAACCGGAACGACACCGGCCAGGGCGCCGACTATCTTCTGCTGCGATTCACCGATGGCGACCACTGCGGAGACCTTCTCCCTGAGCAGCGTGCTGATCGATGCGTAATCGTTGCCCTTGTCGCGCCCCCCGGCAATCAGCACCATGCCGGCAGGAACCGCCAGCAAGGCCTGGCGCATCGCATTGATGTTGGTCGCCTTGGAATCGTTGACCCAGTCAAGTCCACAGGCATGACCTGCAAATTCCTGTCGATGCTCTACCCCGGCAAACAGCTCCAGGGCCCTGCAGATGGATGCAGACGAAATGCCCGCCGCCTTTGCCGCGGCAACCGAGGCAAGGGCGTTCAGGAGGTTATGGTTCCCGCGGAAACTCGGCTTGACGAATGCATCGACCCTGATGACCTCCTCTTCGGCGCCATGGTCGCGGCAAACAATGGCACCGTCGCGGATCGTGACGAGGCCATCCTCCGGGCGAAGACCCTCCGGCTCCTGAAGGCAGAACCTGACGAGGCGGAAGGGAAACGCATGCGGTCGGTCGAAATGCTCCCTGAGGATCGGGTCGTCGTGGTTGTAGACGACGGTCTCTCCGGCTCCCTGGTTGGCATGGATATGGTACTTTGCCTGGGCATAGGCCTGGATGCTGCCGCCATAGCGATCCATGTGGTCCGGAGTGATATTGGTCAGAATCGCGACCTCCGGCCGGAAGGTCACGCAGCGTTCGAGCTGGTAGCTGCTCAACTCAAGGACAGCAAGGTCATTACCGCCCATTTCAAGGACCTTCGAAGAAAAGGGAACGCCGATATTGCCCACGCTGAAGGCCCGGAACCCCTTCGCCTGGCCTTCAAGGGCGCAGATACGGTGCATGAGCGTCGCCGTCGTGGTCTTGCCGTCCGTCCCGGTAATACCGATGACCCTTGCCGGGCAGAACCAGGAGGCCACCTCGATTTCACTGTAGACCGGCAGGCCACGCCGGGCCGCCTCATGGAGCACCGGAGCGGTCTGGACGATGCCGGGACTGACCACGCAGAACGCGGCGGCCATCGCCCTGGCGGTATGGCCGCCCTCTTCGAACGGAATACCCGCATCGACGAGCCGCGCTTTTGCCTGCTCAGAAATGGAGCCATATTCGCTCAAAAACGGGTGCGCGCCCGCATGCCGGAGCAATTCCGCGGCGGCAATGCCGCTTTTTCCGGCGCCAAGCACCGTTACCGACAGGTCAAGAAGTTCTTCCGGTTTCACCTTATCTGAGTTTCAGGGTCATGAGACTTGCGAGAAAGAACAGAATGGTCACGATCCAGAACCTGATGACGATCTTCTGTTCGGGCCATCCTTTCATCTGGAAATGGTGGTGCAGGGGGGCCATAAGGAAAATCCGCCGCCCTTCACCGAAACGCATCCTGGTGTATTTGAACCAGATAACCTGCAACGAAACCGAGAGGGTTTCAAGGAAAAACACCCCGGCGAGCACCGGCAGCAGCAGTTCCTGCTTGATCATGATGGCGATGACCGCAATCGCGCTGCCGATAGCCAGCGAGCCGGTATCACCCATGAACACCTCCGCCGGATTGGAGTTGAACCAGAGAAAACCGACACAGGCCATGACGATCGTCATGCAGACGATGGCGATCTCACCGGCCCCCGGAATGAACGGGATGCTCAGATAACCGGCGTAGACCGCGTTGCCGGACAGGTAGGAAAACATGCCGAGCGCAAGCACGACAATCGCCGAACTGCCCGCCGCCAGGCCATCCAGGCCATCGGTCAGGTTCACGGCATTGGAGACGGCCGTGATGATGAAAATCACCACCGGTATGTAAAGAACCCCGTAATCGACCGTCAGCTTCTTGAAGAACGGCACCGCCGTCTTGGAGAGCAGCACGACGAATGACGGATCAAGCCAGGTATAGACGCCGACAAGCAACCCGAGCGATATCTGCCCGATCAGCTTGTACTTACCGGCCAGGCCACCCTTGATCTTCAGCACCACCTTGCGGTAATCGTCGATAAAGCCGATGATCCCCATCCACAGGACGGCGAGCATGATCAGCCAGACGTGCGGATCATCGAGCTTCGCCCAGAGAAGGGTTGAGATTTCGACGGCAAAAATGATCAGCAGCCCGCCCATCGTCGGCACATCCCGTTTCTTGCGGTGCTCAGGCGGGGCCTCCTCCTTGACCGGCTCGATGAACCGGGATTTCAGGAACCGGATGAAGACCGGCCCGGCAAGCAGCACGATCAGCAGGGCCGTCACGGCTGCCGCCGTTGACCGGAACGTGAGATATTCAATGACCCTCATTCCCGGAGGATTGAAGACCTCCTTGATATATTTGAGCAGATAATACAGCATGCGTTCAGATTATGCTTCCGTTTCCGTTTTCGACCGCAAAAGGGACTCTGCGGCAAGTTCCAGCCGCATCCCCCGCGAGCCTTTGAACAAAACCGCATCCCCCTTCCGGACGTAGCCGGCAAGAAAACGGTTCAGTTCCTCCATGTCCTCAAAATGGCCAAGGCACCGGTTTCCGGCATTCCGGCAGCAGCGCCGGGCCATCTCGCCATAGGTGCAGACGCCATCGATCGGCACCTGCTGAATATAGACCCCTATGCCGTCATGTTCAACATCGGAACACGATCCGAGTTCAAGCATGTCCCCGATCACGGCAATCTTCCTGCCTGCACAACCCATGCCGGCGAGCGTATCAAGGGCATGGCGGACCGAGTCGGGATTTGCGTTATATGTATCGTTGATCACCACAATGCCGCCGCCTTCAAGCAGTTCCATGCGCTTCCAGCCCTTCGCGGGAAGCAGCCCCCCCAACCCTTCGGCGACCTCAGCAGGCCCGACCCCGAAGCAGGCGCCGACAGTTGCCGCCGCGACCGCGTTGATCACGTTATGGCGACCGACGAACTGCATCGCCACCGGCTGGCGGCTCACCGCGGAACACAGCGTGAACGAGATCCTGCCGACGGCGTCGGCAGTAACCGATTCAGCCCACCATTGGCCGGCATGTCCTTCGGCGGCACCATAGTCGATCCTGTGCGACAACCCTCTAGCACCGGCAACAAGCCGATGGTCCTCAAGGTTCACGAAGGCAGTCCCTCCGGTATCGTCAAGAAACCTGAACAGCGCAGCCTCGGCATCAGCCACGCCCTCAAGGCTGCCGAAAAATTCGAGATGCTCGTGGCCGATGTTGGTCAGCAGGCCGTGCGTCGGCCGGGCGATCGAGGTAAGCAGCTCCATCTCTCCGGGATGGTTGATGCCCATCTCCACAACCGCGATCTCCGTATCATGGCGCATGCTGAGCAGCGTCAGCGGCACGCCGAGGTGGTTGTTCAGGTTGCCCTTGCTCATGTGGACGGCATGGCGCGTCCCCAGCACGGCGGCCACCATCTCCTTGGTCGTGGTCTTGCCGTTGCTGCCCCCGATGCCGACGACAGGAATGTCAAACCGGGACCGGTAACATGCCGCAAGCCGCTGCAACGCCTCCTCCGGGCTGTCGGCCACCAGAAACCGCCGCCCTGCGGCCATGAACTCGTGGCCGCGCGATTCGAACCACGCACGGGCGACAACCGCCCATGCGGCCCCTTTCGTGAAAACGTCGTGCACAAACTGGTGCCCGTCGGTTTTGACCCCGGGCAGAGCGACGAACACCGAACCGGCGACCGCCTCACGGGAATCGATCACCACAACGGGGTCCGTGATGGGGCAACCCGAATCGGCGGCCACAATCGTTCCGGCGGACCGGAAATCATCAATACTGAGCGTTCCTTTCATACATGCTTCCTGGAAATGGCCGAATCACCGCCCCTTGCGAGGCAGTCGGCAAGAATGTCCTGGTCCGAGAAGTAGTGTTTCTCCCCTGCGACCTCCTGGTAGGTTTCGTGTCCCTTGCCTGCGACAAGCAGGATATCCCCGGCGCCAAGCCCTGCAACCGCACGGCCGATAGCTTCGGCACGGTCGCTGATCCTGAGGTGGGCTCGCCCGGCCATGCCCGATTCGATCTCGTCGAGGATGGCCTCCGGGTCCTCGTCCCTCGGGTTGTCGGAGGTCAGGATCACCCGATCAGCCAGTTCACCGGCGATCCGACCCATGACCGGGCGTTTCGTCCGGTCACGGTTGCCGCCGCACCCGAACACCACGACCAGCTGCGCACCGGGAGGCCGCATCACCCGAAGTGTTTCAAGCGCTTTCTGCAGCGCATCGGGCGTATGGGCATAATCGACTACGGCGCACCTGCTTCGGTCAGGGCTCCAGACGCGTTCCATCCTGCCCGGCACGGCAGGAGCATGGCGCAAGCCGCTCAAGGCCGCCTTGGGATCGAGCCCAAGGCCGATGCCGACGGCAAATGCCTCAAGCAGGTTCATCACGTTAAAGGCGCCCGTCAGCTCCACCCTGGAAGCAAACCGTTCACCACGAAATGAGATCGCAAGGTCGGTTCCACCAACCCCCATTGAAAAAATATCGGCGCTGATGCCATACCCGGAGGGGCACGACGTCGGCATCCCGGCTATCGAGCAGCAGTACAGCCGTCCAGGGTCAAGCCCGCCGGACATGACCCCGGCATACGGGTCATCCGTATTGACGACGCCGAAGCCGTCGGCAGTGAGCATGCCGAAAAGGCGCTGCTTGGCCGCTGCGTAGCGGTCCATGGTCTCATGGAAATCAAGATGCTCCGGGGTCAGATTGGTAAACACCGCCGCCTGGAAGCGGATGCCGTGGACCCGGCCGAGGACAAGTGCATGGGATGAAACCTCCATGACTGCGGCCTTGCAGCCGGCATCGAGCATACGGCGGAACAAGGCCTGCAGCTCATGCGCCTCGGGTGTCGTACGTTCAAGCACCATATCCCGGTCGCCGATCCGGCAAAGGCCAGTGCCGATGTAACCGGCAGGAATCCCGCAGGAATTCAGCATTGAGGTGATGAGGCGTGACGTCGTCGTCTTGCCGTTCGTACCGGTCACCCCGATGATCATGAGCCGGTCCGAGGCACAACCGTAGAAAATCCGTGCAGCATCCGCCAAGGCCGTCCGCGCATCACGAACTTGCAGATAGCGGACCCGCGGGTTACATATCTCCGGGAACTCCTCGCAGACGACGGCGGCTGCGCCGGCAGCCTCTGCGGCGGCAATGAACCGGTGCCCGTCCGTCCGGAATCCTCGGACGGCAACGAACAGGGCGCCGGGAACAACCGCACGCGAATCGCTGGTCACCAGGCTGATGCCGGTCTCCGGGCCGCCAGCGGCACCACGGCACCCAAGGATGCCGCCAATCCCCTGTTCGATCTCGTTCAACCGCACCATACCGCCTGCTCCATTCATAGTTGAAACCACACGCTCACTCATTGCGACCGCCGCGCCAGGCCCAGCCTTACAACCTGCTCCTTCTGCACCTTCGTCCCCGGTGCGATGCTCTGCTGGAGCACCGGGTCGTCGGGGCTGCCCGAGAATTCCGCCTTGAGGCCATGCCATTTCAGGAGCCGCTCCGCCTCCCGCCCGGTCAGCCCCCTGAGGTCAGGCACGGCAACCGTGGCAATGCGGCCAAGCGTCGACATTTCTCCGGAGCGCATCGACAACCGCTGCTGCATCTCATGCGAACAGGCCAGGGCACGACCGCAGATCCGTGAAAAAACCGGCGCAGAAACCGCTGCAGCATAATACGCCGTCTGGGGCTCATCGACAACGACAATCGCCGCATATTGCGGGTTCGACGCAGGGAAAAAGCCCACGAAAGTGGACAGGTAGGCATGCTGGCCCTGGTATGCACCGGTGTATTTCTGTGCCGTGCCGGTCTTTCCGGCGACGTCAACGCCGGGGATGGCTGCGGAAACGCCTGTGCCCTTTTCGACGACACCGCGGAAATATTCCCGCGCCATGTAACGCGCAATTTCGGGCTTCACCGCCTGCAGCACCTTAACCGGCTTGGTCTCCCTGACCGTCTGGCCTTCGGCGTCAACGACCCGGCGAATGATGTAGGGGCGCATACGTGCTCCATCGTTGGCGATGGTCGCATATGCCTGCAGCACCTGGAGCGGCGTGGTCATCACCTGATAGCCGAAGCCCATCCAGGGCAGGCTGGTGCGGTCCCAGTATTTCGGGTCACGCAACAGTCCGCGGGACTCCCCGATCAGCCCGATACCGGTCTTCTGGCCGAACCCGAGGTTACGCGCATAATGGTAAAAGTTCTCCTGGCCGACTTTCAGCGCCGTCAGTGCAGCAACCACGTTGCTGGACTCCATGATCGCCTCCTTGAAGGTGATATGGCCCAGGGCTTCGTGGTCGGTAATCCGGCGACCGTAGAGCTGGACCACCCCGCGGCAACCGTCGACCATCGTCTCGGAGGTGTAATGGAGGGCTTCGGTCGCAGCCGTGGCCATGACGATCTTGAAGGTCGAACCCGGTTCGAACATATCGGTCACCGAGCGGTTGCGGGCCTCCTGGCTGGTCAGCGACGCACGACGGTTCATATCGAAACCGGGGTAATTGGCCATTGCAAGGATTTCGCCGGTCCGGACATCCATGACGATCCCGACGGCGGCCTTTGCCCGGAAGGTCATCACCGCACGCATGATCTCATCCTCGACGATCCCCTGGATATTGGCGTCGATCGTCAGCTGGACATCATTGCCCGCCGTCGGCGGAACCTGGTCGGCATCGGGGGCAGGGTAGCGCTCCCCGGTCGCCGAACGCTGGAATATCGTGGTGCCGTCACGGCCCTTCAGGTCATTGTTGAGCTGGCGTTCAAGGCCGCTGATGCCGTGATTGTCACGGTCCGTGAAGCCGATGATCTGGGAGGCGATATTCAGATAATACCGCTGCTGCTCGCGCTGGAACCTGAGGCCCGGGACCTTCGCGGACATCAGGTCGGCCGCCTGGGCTACGGGAACGTTGCGTTCCAGCCAGACAAAGCGTTTCGGCGTCTGCAACAGGCGCAGGTAATAGAGGCGATTCTTGCCGAACCTTGCCGCGAAACGGGTTGCAAGCGCCTGCTTGTCCCTGACGAAATGCGGGTCCGCGTAGAACGAGATGCTCTCGATACTTTCCGCAAGCTGGCGGCCGTTCCGGTCGTAAATTCTGCCACGCCGGGCTTTTTCGGTAACGACGCTCTCATACTGGCGACTGGCCAGTGCCTTGTATTTTTTGACGCTGAGCACCTGAATGCTCATCAGCTTGAAGACGATGGCCAGGAAAAAAAGCGCCATAAACAGGCTCATCAGCCCCAGGCGCTGCCCGAATTCATGGTCGTTCGAACCGGTTCCGCGCTGTTCCGAAACGTGCCCGTTCATGGTATTTTCGAAGGATCGGGGGATTTTCAAGGTTCAAGGTCCACCGGAGGTTCTGCCGAAGAGACCAGGCCCAGCCCCTGCGCATATCCGGAAATGTTATGGATGCTCTGCAGCTCGCTTGCCCGCAACTCCTGGGCGGTCCTGATGCTGGTGCTGATCCTGAGTTGCTCGCGAAGCCGCTCATTCTGCTTGGCCAGCTCCTTGATGGTGAGCGTGTTGTGAATCTGGAACAGAAACAGCGCCGTGGCTGCGATAAGGTACAAAAAAGTCCTCAGGCGCAAAATCGCCCCGATGTCGAAGATGTCGTCACGCCCGGCTGAGCGCCCGGCGCCCGACGTGGCACCGGCATAGGCAGCGGAAGGGTTGTGGCCGAGAACGTCGACCCCTGCGATCTCCACATCGGGGTTGAAGCTGCCGGACCGGCTGTCGAAAAATTTTTCCGCGCTCCCGGCAAGTCCGGAAACCCTGGCCCCGAATCGTCTGAAAAGTCCCACGTTCTTTCTCCGTTACAGTTTCTGAATCACCCGCAACCGTGCACTTCTCGACCTCGGGTTCCGGTCGACCTCTTCCTGAGTCGCCTGGACAGCCTTTCCGGTAACCTTCCGCGCCTTTGCAGGCTCAAGCGGCTCCCGAAGCGCCAGGCCCTTGGGCCCCCAGTTTTCCTCAGTGACCTTCGCAAAAAACCGCTTCACCATCCGGTCCTCCAGCGAATGATAACTGATGACCGCCAGACGACCTCCGGAAGCGAGCTCTTCGAAGCCATCCTCCAGCGCCCGCTGCAAGACGCCAAGCTCGTCATTGACGGCAATGCGCAAGGCCTGGTAAACCCTGGAAAGCGTCTTGACGGCAACCGCATGGTTCGGGCATGCCGACCGGACCACCGAAGAAAGCATGCCGGTCGTCCCGACCGGCCCATCGGCACGCGCAGCGACAATGGCCCTGGCGATCCTGCCGGCAAACGGCTCCTCTCCGTATTCCCTGAAGAGGCGGGCAAGCGCATCGGCATCATAACCATTGACGATATCCTTCGCGGAAATGGGCCCGTCGGGATCCATCCGCATGTCAAGCGGCCCGTTGCGCAGGTAGCTGAAGCCACGTTCAGGTGTATCAATCTGGAATGAAGAGACGCCAAGATCAAAAAGGATACCCATGACCTTCCCTCCGGCGGCATGTGACCGCTGCACATCCCTGGCAACCTGGCCGACCGTGCTGAAATTTCCCCTGACCAGCTGGTATGCACCTCGATACGGGGCCAGCTTCACTGCCGCCGCCGCCAGCGCATGGCTGTCCTGGTCGATGCCCACCAGCAGCGAAGTCCCGCCCTTGTCCGGCATTCCGGCGAGCCGCTCCAGAATCAGGAGCGAATGGCCGCCCCCGCCAAGCGTTCCATCAATATAGACACCCGGTCCGGTGACCATGAGGCCAACCGTCTCATCGGCAAGGACGGGCGCATGGTAATCGTATGGTTCCATGGCTCAGACGTAGCGCCCCGCAAGACCGGCAAACCTGCCGGCGTTCTCCCGAAGCAGCCGTTCAAGCCGGGACGGCTCCCAAACGACCATCTTGACGTTGGCGCCGAGGATGATCGCCTCACGGTCAATGCCGGCATGCTCAAGCATATCACGCGACAGCGCGATACGTCCTGAACGGTCGATCTCAGCCTGTTCGAGCCTGGCATAAATCATGGTGGTCAGCAACCGTTCTTCAGGGTTGAAATCGGAAAGTTTCTGCAGCCGCAGCTCCTTTTCCGCCCATACGTGGGGTTCATACAGCTCCAGTGAGCCGTCGTCAGCCTTGAGGACATACAGCTCTGCCGTCCGCCGCCCGGCAACGTCTGCCGCGTCGCCCTGAAGGACGATCCGCCGACGGAACCGTGCCGGAAGAAGCAACCGGCCTTTCTCATCGACAGCGTGCTGTTCCCGTCCGACGAATCCAGGCATAACCCTCCCATTATTCCCCACTTTTTCCCACTTTAATGTACACAAAACGGATTTCCAAAAAAAAATTGTTACCATCCATCAGATTGGGCAACGGATGCCCGGCAACCCATCAGTCCGTACCATGCCGAACCCCGCAAGGGAGACCATCGTCGACGGCTACAACCTCATCCACAAGATGTGGAAGCCGGCAAGCGGCCCCACCTCCATGGAGCGGCTCAGGGAGCGCCTTGAAGCGATCCTCACCGCATACCGCCGAAAAACCCGCCGCCACGTGACGCTCGTCTATGACGGAGGCGCCGGCAGCCATGGGCATTCGAGCAGCGGTGCCATCGACATCCTCTTCAGCGGCACCGCCATGACTGCGGACATGCGGATCATCGAACTCGTTCGTGCCCTCGGCCCGAGGGCTGGGCTGGCCACCGTCATCACCTCGGATCGTGAAGTTCGCCAGCACGCCATCGCCTGGGGGGCTGCGTGCACCAGTTCGGAGGCATTCGTCGCAGAGCTCGATCGGCTCGGGCTCCTTGCCTCGAAAGCAGGCAAGGCCTCTGGCTCCGCCTCCGCAAGAAAAGCCGCCGGACAGGCCCCGCTCAGCGACCGGGAAGTCGAAGCGTGGCTGAAGCTCTTCGGCCAGGACCCCTGAGCAGAGGATTCAGCGGCTTGTTTCTGCCGACATTTTCTTATAATTGAAGGGACAATCTTCTCCTGACCATAAACCGACCAGCGAAACATGCCTGAAAGCAGTGCCTGCAGCAACGAGCACCGGAAGGAGCTTGACGAGTGGCGAGGCAAAATCGACGCCATCGACCGCCAGTTGACCACCCTGCTCTGCGAGCGTCTCCGCTACGCCGGCAATATCAGCGCCGTCAAGAACAGGATCGGCGAAACGGTCCTCCAGCCGGAGCGTGAAAAGGAGGTGCTGGGCAATGTCCGGGCACTCGTCCCGGTACCGCAGATGACCCCGGCCCTGGAACGCATCTACCAGTGCATCCTTCATGAATCGAGGTTGTTCCAGCGCGAATGGCGAGGCGAGCAGCCCATCTCCTCCCGATAGCCCTCCCCGCTCTTCCAGCCATGCCAAAACGATCATCTTCCAGAAAAAAAGGCCAGATTGCCATCGCGGCCATCACAGCCATCGCCCTTGCAGCGACCTTCGTGTTCGTACCGGGCGCCAACTCGACGAAATTCTCTTCCGGCTCGGCCACCGTCAACATCCACCGGGGCACCGGGTTCCGCAAGATCGTCGACCAGCTCGAAACCGCCGGCGTCGTGCGTTTCCGCTGGCCGGTTGTCCTTGCCGGCACACTCTTTCCCGACCTGCACAAAATCAAGCCCGGCAGGTACAGCGTCCCCCTGAACCTGTCGACCTACAGCCTCTTGCGCAAGCTCCATTCGAGTCCGCAGGACGAAGTCCGGCTGATGATTCCGAACGGCGTCCGCCAGACCCATATCGCGGCGATCGTCGCGGCGAACCTTGACATCGATTCGACGGCCTTCATGGCGGCTTCGCGGGATTCGACGTTGCTCAAATCGCTCGGCATCACCGCCGCCAGCACCGAAGGCTATCTCTTCCCCGGCACCTACAATTTCGCGTGGGCAAGCACCCCGCGCGAGGTGATCACCTTCCTTGCCGGCAGGTTCAGGGCCTTTTACGCCGACAGCCTCCGCACCAGGGCGTCAAAAGCCGGAATGAGCACCCACCAGCTCCTGACGCTCGCCTCGATCGTCGAGGCGGAAACGCCCCTTGATGCGGAAAAGCCGCTGATCGCCAGCGTCTACCTGAACCGGCTGAAAAAGAACATGCGCCTCCAGGCGGACCCGACCATACAGTATGCGCTCTCCGGCCCGGCCCGCCATCTCTATTTCAAGGACCTTGCCATCGACTCGCCCTACAACACCTACCTCCACGCAGGCCTGCCGCCGGGGCCGATCTGCAACCCCGGCCCGGCGGCCATCGATGCCGTCCTCAAACCGGCAAGCACCGGGTATATCTATTTCGTCGCCACCGGCCAGGGCGGGCACGTCTTCGCGGCAACCGTCGAGGAGCATGGACGCAACGTCAGCCGTTACCGGGCGGTAATGCGGGCCAGAAGCTCCCAGCCGGACGCCAGGGGCTTGTGAGGGAGAAATCGGATATTATGTATATTCCGTTCATATCATTGCTTTTTCACTAACCAATCACAGCAGGAAATGCAGAAAAAGACGTTGTCTGACATCTCGTTACAGGGAAAACGGGTCTTGATGCGGGTCGATTTCAATGTTCCTCTCGACCAGGACAGGAACATCACCGATGACAAGAGAATCATTGAAGCCCTCCCGTCAATCCGCAAAGTGATCGAGTCGGGCGGTCGTCTGGTACTGATGTCTCACCTCGGCAGGCCAAAAGGCAAGGTGAACCCCGAATTTTCGCTCGCCCCGGTTGCCGGGCGCCTCTCCGAGCTGCTCGACATGCCGGTGAAAATGGCAACCGACTGTATCGGTAACGAAGTGATGCAGGAGGTCCTCGCCCTGCAGGATGGCGATGTCCTCATGCTTGAAAACCTCCGGTTCCACCCGCAGGAAGAACAGAACGACCCCGATTTCGCCCGGGAGCTGGCCTCGCTTGGCGAAATCTATGTCAACGACGCATTCGGCACCGCACACCGGGCACACGCATCGACGGAAGGCATCACTCATTTTGTGACGACCGCCGTCGCCGGGTTCCTGATCGAAAAGGAGCTCCATTACCTCGGCATGGCGCTTGACAACGCCAAACGCCCCTTTGTGGCCATTCTCGGCGGGTCGAAAATTTCCGGCAAGATCGACGTCCTGGACAATCTTTTCAGCAAGGTCGACACGGTCCTGATCGGCGGCGCTATGGTCTTCACCTTCTTCAAGGCCCAGGGGCTCGGCATCGGCAATTCGCTGGTCGAGGAGAACAAGCTTGACCTGGCGCTCTCGCTGATCGAAAAGGCGAAGTCGATGGGCGTCCGTCTGATCCTGCCGACCGATGTGGTCGTCGCCGCCGAGATCTCGGCCGAAGCCGCATCCCATGTCGAGCCGGTCAGCGCAATCTCGGACGGCATGATCGGGCTCGATATCGGCCCGGAAACCATCGCCACCTACTCGAAGGAGATCCTCGGCGCAAAGACCGTGCTCTGGAATGGCCCGATGGGAGTCTTTGAGATCGACCAGTTCGCCAAAGGGACCTTCGCCATGGCGCAGTCACTTGCCGACACGACGGCAAACGGCGCCGTGACCATCATCGGCGGTGGCGATTCGGCGGCGGCTATCGCCAAGGCCGGCCTCGCAGCTGCCGTTTCGCACGTCTCCACCGGAGGCGGCGCCAGCCTTGAATTCCTTGAAGGCAAGGAGCTTCCTGGCATCGCAGCCCTGAACGACAGGGCCTGAACCTTCCGCACAGTCCGCCAGTCAATGGAGCGCGAAAATGCGCTCCGGTGGCTGGCCGCGGATGAACCAACCCGTCCATCCGCACCACGAAACTGACAGAGAAACTATCCGGACTGGCTCCGGGTTGGAGAGAAGAGTACAACCGATTACACCATGAGCAGATACGACCAGTACTACAGCCCGGGGGGCTTTCAGGTGATCCCGCCTGCCATCAAGACGATCATCATGATCAATGTGGCCGTCTTCCTGATGCAGATGACACCTCTCGGTCAGGCCCTCACCCCGATCGGGGCCCTCTGGCCCATCGGTTCGAAAAATCCGGAAGGCATAGGGTTCCAGCTCTGGCAGCCCTTCACCTACATGTTCCTGCACGGCAGTTTCCAGCACCTGTTCTTCAATATGTTCGCCCTGTGGATTTTTGGCGCTGAAATCGAAAACTACTGGGGAACAAGGCATTTCACCACCTATTATTTCATCTGCGGGGTAGGCGCCGCGCTGATCAACCTCATGGCGACGATTGGCGACCCGTATCCTACCGTGGGCGCCTCCGGGGCCATCTATGGCGTCCTGCTCGCCTTTGGCATGATGTTCCCGAACCGCTACATCTTCATCTATTTCCTGCTTCCGATCAAGGCAAAATATTTCGTGGCCATCTACGCATGCATCGAGTTCATCTCGGGACTTGGAAGCCAGGCCATGGGCAGCGGAAGCAATATTGCACACTTCGCCCACCTCGGCGGCATGCTGTTCGGGTTCGTGTTCATCACCTACAAGCGGTACGAGTGGACCGTCCGGCAATGGATCGGCCGGTTGAAACCACAGCGGAAGGCTGACGGCCCGAGGCTGCATTCGAGCAGGTCCGGGGTACCTTCCGGTGCCAGTGAGGAGGAGATCGACGCCATCCTCGACAAGATATCCTCCAGGGGCTACGAGTCGCTCACCGCTGAAGAAAAGCGAAAATTGCTGCAGGCCGGTAAATGATGAAATCGAAATCACTGGAGCGGCTGCTCAGCCATGCCGCCAGAAGGGCTGCGGCGATCCTTCGTGACCGCGACAAGACGCAACGGCTTGTCGACGCTGCCATGCAGCGGCTGCAGCAACACCCGGAACCCCTGAAGAAGAGCGGCCTGAAACAAAAACTCCAGACGGCCTCCCGGATGGTCATGATGACGGTACGCCGCGAGTACCCCGACGTCCCGTGGAGAAGCATCATCCTGCTCACGGCCGGCATGGTCTATTTCGTCATGCCCGTCGATTCGATTCCGGACTTCATCCCTCTGCTCGGGTTCACCGACGATGTCGCCATCCTTGCCGCCATCCTCTCATCGGTCGCCTCCGACCTGGACAACTTCACCGAATGGGAACAGGCCCGGCAGAAACAGGCCGGACAGATCCCTGAACGGGACGAATCCCCGAACTAACGCCCAACAAGACCCGGCATACGCTCGAAACAGGCGACGGTTTCGATGTGGCTGGTCTGGGGGAACATGTCGACCGGCTGGACGAGCGTGAGACGGTACCCCCCGGCAGCGATCTCCTTGCCGTCACGGGCAAGATTTGCCGGGTTACAGCTCACATACACGATACGTTCCGCACCAAGCTGCACCATGGTCTCCAGCGCCCGGGGATGCATGCCGGCACGCGGCGGGTCGGTGATGATGACCCTCGGCGCCGCGTAAGGCGAAAGTTTCTCCTGCATGGCATGGAAATCCTTGAGGTCGGCATGGAAGAAGGTTGCGTTGCCGATGCCGTTGCGCCGGGCGTTCATCTCCGCATCCCCGATGGCGCTTTCGACCACCTCGATGCCGATCGCCTGCCGGCAGTGCCTGGCAAGGTAAAGCGTTATGGTCCCGGTGCCGCAGTAGAGGTCATAGACCGTATCTTCGGGGCGCAACCCTGCTGCAGCGAGGATCTGGTCGTACAGAGCCTCTGCCTGACGGGTATTGGTCTGGAAAAAGGAGTTTGCAGAAATCCTGAAATCAAGGTCGCCAAGGCGTTCAACCACAAACCCCTCGCCGCTCACCAGGAACTCTTCCTCCCCGACGGCAACGGTATTGCGCCGCGTGGTGACGTTGTTGACAATCGTCATCTCCTGGCCGGGGAGCGCGGCCGCAAGGCGCTCCTGCAACGCCTGCATCACCCCCGCGTCGTGCCATGAGGTGACGATGTTGACCATGAGCTGGTCATGGCGCTCACTGTAGCGGAGCATGACGTTCCGCAGATAGCCCTGATGCTCCCTTGCGGCGTATGGGGAAAGCCCCTGATCGACGGCAAAGGCACGCACGGTCTGCAGGACGGTATTCATGCATGCTTTCGCCAGGTAGCAGGTATCCAGGTCGAGCACCTTCTCAAAGTTCCCCGGAGCATGGAACCCCAATGCGAAATGCTTCGGCCGCTCAAGCTCTTCACGCCCGAGCTCTTCGGGAAGCAGGTAGCGGGCGCTGGAACAGGAAAACTCCACTTTGTTGCGGTAATGCAGCTGCTCCGGTGCAGCCAGAACCGGCAACACCTCCGGGTTGTCAAACCCGCCGAGGTGCACCAGGGCATCGGCAACCTTTTTCTTCTTGTAGCCAAGCTGCGCCGGGTAACCGACGTGCATCCATTTACACCCGCCGCAAACCCCGAAAACAGGGCAGACCGGCTCGACCCGGTCCGGAGAGGGCTCAAGAAGCTCCAGGCAGGTTGCGACGAGGTAACGGGACTTGGCCTTGACGACACGCGCCGACACGCGGTCACCGACGGCAAGCATACCGGTCACCATCACGGCCATGCCCTCCGGGGTTCTGCCGAAGCACTGGTCTTTCTCTGCGGGATCGATAATGGTCAGCTCGACGATATCGCCTTTTTTGTACGTAGGTTCCACGGTCATTGTCGGTTTACTGCTGCAAAAAGGATTGGTTCAGTCGCCGGAACGGCTTCCGGCAAGAAGGGCTGCCCCGAACACCCCGGCACTGTCACCGAGGGTCGGCGGCAGCACAGGGATATCGAAGGAATGGTTGAAAACATGTTCGGCAATTGCCTCCCGGGCTTCGGGAGTGTAAAGCTGGCGGATGTTGCCGACACCGCCGCCAATGATGACGACATCAGGATCGACGATGTTGATGACCGCCGCAAGCGCCCGACCGAACGACACGACGAGCCGCCTGATCGTTTCTCGGGCGGCCACATCGCGGGCACCGACGGCGGCGATTTCGCGAAGCGGCAGCCGGTGCCCACTCCTGGCTGCGTAAAAAGCCTCCAGTGCAGGGCCGGAGATGACGGTCTCCAGGCACCCTCGCCTGCCGCAGTAGCATGGGGCGGATTCCCCGGGAAGGGGGTTATGGCCCCACTCTCCTGCGATGCCATGCGCCCCCCGCAGTATCCTGCCGTCGACGACGAGGCCCCCCCCCACGCCGGTACCGAGAATGATGCCGAAGGCCGTCGCTCCCGGAAACATGGTTTCGTCCCTGCCGGCGCCCATTTTGGCTTCCGCAAGGGCAAAACAGTTGGCATCGTTCTCAATCGCGACCGACATACCGAGCACCTCCTGCAAATCCTTTTTCAGGGACATGCCGTTGAGGCAGACGGTGTTAGAGTTCTTGATGACGCCACAGGGGCCCTCCGCCCTTCCGGGCGTTCCGATGCCGATCACGTGAGGACGGGCAATGCCGCTCCTGACGGACATATCGTCGACCAGAGCGCCGATCTGCATGAGAATATGGCCATATCCCCTGGACTGGCCGGTGTCCACCCGCTGCCGGACGATCGGCTGCATCGAATCATCAAGAATTGCTCCCTCGATTTTCGTGCCGCCGAGGTCGATCCCCCAGAAATGGTTCATGATGGCAGCCCGATCCTGCGCAGAGCTGCGCTGTGGACAAAACGCTTGAGCAGCCATGCGGCAACGGTATAGACCGTCGCCGCCGCAAGCACGCCGATCAGGGCGCCGGCAAGGACATCGCCGGGATAATGGACGCCGATATAGACGCGTGAAAGGGCGATCAGGCCCGCATGCACCACCATAAGCAGGGCAAACAGGCGGTCAACAGGCTGGCCGCGGTGGAAGAAGATGACGATGGTCGTGGCGACCGCCGCCGCATTCGCCGCATGGGACGAGGCCATTGACCATGAATGCGTCTGGTTGAGAAGCAGGCGGACGCCGGCCAGGGCGAAGCATGGCCGGACACGATGGAACAGCGGTTTGAACAGACCCGAGGCGGTGAAGTCGGCGATCCCGACAGCCAGAAGTGCAAGGGCAAGGAGGATGAAACCGTCCCTGCCCCGCCGTACCACAATGAACATGGCGGCCAGCACGAGGAGATGGACCGACAGCCGGGCATCGGTCAGGAACAGCATCAGATCGTCCATCGCGGGCGAGGCAAGCCGCAGGTTCAGCAGCCTGAAAAGCCAGATGTCGGCCTGCTCGATGGGGCCCATGGCGACAGGGTTACTTCCGCCCCCCTTTTCTTGACTTCTGCGGTGCCTTGGCGGCTACGGCCTGCAACGCTGCGGTCTGTTCCTCGGGAGTGGTGGTTTTGTTGATGTAGAACTGCTGAGCGACACTGAAGATGTTGAACATCAGGTAATAAAGTCCGAGGCCTGCCGGCATGTTGTTGAAGAACAGGAGCATCATCGCCGGGAACATCCAGGTCATGATCTTCATCTGTTCGTTGGTCTGTGCCGAAGGGGTGATCTTCTGCTGGATGTAGACCGTCACGGCCATCAGGATCGGAAAGACGGCGATATGGTCGCCATAGAGCGGAAGATGGACGCCAAAATCAAAAACCGAGTCGGGGACCGAAAGGTCCTTCGCCCACAGGAACCCGTGCTGGCGGAGCTGGATCGAGGAACGGAACACATAGAACATCGCAAAAAGCAGCGGCATCTGCAGCAGCGTCGGCAGGCAACCACCGAGAGGATTGACGCCTGCCTCCTTGTAGATGCGGCCCATTTCGCTTTGCAGCTTCGCCGGATCGTTCTTGTACTTTTCCTGGATCTCCTTCATGAGCGGCTGCAGTGCAGACATCTTCTTCATCGACTTGGTCGAGGCGAGGGAAAGCGGATAGGTGACCGCCTTGATCAGGAAGGCGAAAATGATGATGATGAGCCCGTAGTTGCCGATATAGTTGTTGAGCAGGTTAAAAATCGGCAGGATGATGAACTCGGCAAACGGCCTGGTCACCCAGTCCCAGCCGAAATCCATGATCTTCTCCAGGCCCACGTTGAGCCCCTTGAGGGTGTTGTAGTCCAGCGGCCCCACATAAAGGCGGTAATGGTCCTCAAACAAGTTCCCGGACGCGGGCAGCGTCATCTTGAGCGCGGCGACATAATTTTCGAAATCGCTGCCATGCTGGCGCGTCCCCTTGAGGTAGATGCCATCGCTGGCACGGGTCGGCATGAGGGCGGCGACAAAATACTTGCTCCTGACGGCAACCCACTGCGCCTTGCCGGACTCCTCTTCACGATAGGCCTGCTTGTCGTCCTTGGCGTCGAGCTTGACGACTCCACCGCCGAGATAGGCGCTGGACAGAGCGTTGGTCGCCTCATCCATCGTGTTTTTCTCGGAATAGGCCATGCCGCCATCCCATGCAAGCTGGTACTGGTTCCCGGCAATCGTGGAACCGAAACCGTTGAGTTTCAGGTCATAGTCAATGGCGTAGCTGTTGCCGGTGAACGTGTAGGTCACCTGCATGCTGCGGGCGGCATCGACATTGAGCACGAAACTGACGGAAACACGGCCATCGCCGGCAACCTTCACCGATGGCTGGGCAGACAGACTCCTGAAATTCAGGTTCCGGGTATCGATGCGCTTGCCGTCCGTGCTCAGGAACAGCATGGACAGGGCACCCTGCTCGCGGGATTTGACCAGGTCGAATGGCTTGTGGGCGCCATCGAGGTGTTTTTTGAGCACCAGAGACTTCAGGGTGGCGCCTTTCGAGGAGAGCACGGCGGTAAACAGGTCGTTGTCGACGGTCACGAGCTGTTCCGGCCCACTGGAAACGGCCGCGAACGTACCGAGGCTGTCCGCCTTCGTCCCTGCGGGTGGCTGGGCTGACAGTGCAGCCCCCTGACGGTCGGCGACGAGCTCTTTCCGGGCCGCAGCCTTTTCAAGTTCCGCTTTCTGCTGAGGCTTCATGAACTGCAGCCAGACGATCATGATTGCAGCGATCAGGGCAAACCCTATCACCGAATTTCTATCCATGGGTACAAACCTTGTCTTTAGAATTGCCTGCCAATGTGTTTTTTCCGGGAGGAACAGGGTCGTAACCGCCCCTGGTAAAAGGGTTGCACCGAAGTATCCGCCAGATGGTCAGCCACGATGCAACGAAAAAATTGTGCGTCTGGAACGCTTCGAGAGCATATCGGGAACAGGTGGGAGTAAACCTGCAGGAGGGTCCGAGCAACGGGGAAATAACTGCCTGGTAAAACCTGATCAGCAGGATCGGTACCGTGTTGAAAACTTTCCTGATGCTGGCTCCGCTCATTGCCCTGCTGTCGTATGGTCGGCGCATATCGCCTGGTTGGTGATCAACGTTCTCCATCTTCCCCTGCCTTCCTTGCAACACGACCATCAACCGCCCGCAGCAGCACACGCATCTGGTCGCGAAACTCGGCAAGCGGCGGAATGCAATCCCTGCCGCCCCGATACAGAATAGCGATAAAGGTGACCTTCTCTTCACCGGTTTCCTGAAGCCCGCCACCAGCAGGGGTTGCCTCCATGCCGGGCTTTTCAAGACGGTAGGCCTCCCGCATCAGCCGTTTTATCCGGTTCCGCACCACGGCTTTCGGTACCAGCCGCTTGCCGACGGTGAAAAGAACCCTTACCGGCCCGCCGGGACCTGCCTGACGCCTGTCAACCATCGTGGTCATCATCATGAGGGAATGCCCCTTGAGCCGATGCCCCCTGGAAAACAGGGTGGACAGATTTGATTTCCCCCTGGCTATGACACTCTTCGGTAGGGAGTGGTCACGCTTTACGGTGTGCATGGGGATCTCGTGCAGTTCCGTCAGGGCTGGACATCGCCATCACCCGACGGAATGCGAAATTTATTTCATGTCGCTGCTAACCGTCAGGGAGTGGCGGCCCTTCGCCCGTCTTGCTGCCAGCACCTTCCTGCCGTTCTTGGTAGCCATCCGCTGGCGGAACCCGTGCTTGTTCCTCCTCTTCCTGTTATGCGGCTGAAATGTCCTCTTCATAGCCTCAAACTCCTCTCATATGGATTATTAAAAATACAGGACTCTAAATCTATTAATTTTCTTCGTCAATAGCAAGACACTCCGGTACGCAAAAATCGTGTCAGTTGAGCCCGCCGCCAAAGCTCGCAACAAGTTATCAACAGTGTTGACAACTTGTTGATAAAATAATTCATCACCCCCGGAATCCCCGCCGTTACGCAAACAGCGTTTTTTCCACACATGTGGACAACCTTTAGGAGGATTTCCCTTAACTTATTCTCCAAAAATCCGTTAGACTGTTGAAAACCACGGTGTGGATAACCCTGCCGGTCCACCGCATTTTCGCAGCCCGCATTGTTTTTTATCCACTGAAAACTGTAACTTGTGAACAGCAAATGTTGATAATCTGTCTCATCCGAACGACGTTCACCCTCATTTCCCATGTCTGACCCGATCCAGCAGGATACCTTCCGCGACCTTTCTTCCGGAATCCCCAGCTCCATCTACGCGGAAAAAATCTGGAACGCCTGCCTTGGCCAGATTCAGGAAAACATCAACTCACAGGCCTTCAAGACCTGGTTCATCCCGATCCGCCCCATCAGTTTCTCGGGCAATGAACTGACCATCGAGGTTCCAAGCCAGTTTTTCTACGAGTGGATCGAGGAGAACTACTCCGTCCACGTCAAACAGGCCCTGCACCAGGTCATAGGACCAGAGGGGCGCCTGATCTACTCCATCGTCGTCGACAAGTCGCAGGTTCAGCCGGTCACCATCGAGTTGCCGCACCAGAATGTCGCCACTCCCCAGAATTGCGATTCGGTCGCCATGCAGTCGCCCGCAGATATTGCGGCACGGAACCGCATGGCAAGCAACCGTGCCCGTTTCGAAACGAACCTGAACCCCAAGTACACCTTTTCGACCCTGATCAGAGGAGATTGCAACTCACTTGCATTCGCCGCAGCGAAATCGATCGCCCAGAATCCGGGACAGAATGCCTTCAACCCCCTGGTCATCTACGGTGGGGTCGGGCTCGGTAAAACGCATATGATGCAGGCAATCGGCAACACCGTCCGCGAAAACCGGATTACCGATGCCGTCCTGTACGTATCCAGCGAAAAATTCGCCATCGACTTCGTCAATGCCATACAGAACGGAAATATCCAGGAGTTTTCCTCGTTTTACCGGAATGTCGACGTCCTGATCATCGACGACATTCAGTTCTTCGCCGGAAAGGAGAAAACCCAGGAAGAGATCTTTCACATCTTCAACACCCTGCACCAGTCCAACAAGCAGATCATTCTTTCCGCCGACCGTCCGATCAAGGAGATCAAGGGTATTGAAGACCGGCTTATTTCGCGCTTCAACTGGGGCCTCTCCACAGACATCCAGCCCCCGGATTACGAAACACGAAAAGCCATCATCCAGAGCAAGCTCCATCAGAGCGGGGTCATGCTTGACAGCGCCGTCATCGAATTCATCGCCACGAACGTCACCCATAACGTGCGTGAGCTGGAAGGATGCATCGTCAAGCTGCTTGCAGCCCACTCGCTTGACAACCAGGAAATTGACCTTCAGTTCACCAAATCAACCCTGAAGGACATCATCCGGTACAATACCAAGCAACTGACGCTCGAAACCATAGAAAAAGCGGTTTGTGCCTATTTTTCGATTACCCCGAACGACCTCAAGGGAAAATCCAAAAAGAAGGAGATCGCCGTTGGCCGACAGATCGCCATGTACCTCGGCAAAATCATGACCGAATCATCGCTGAAGACGATCGGCCTGCATTTCGGCGGGCGGGACCACTCGACGGTCATCCATGCGCTCAATACGGTCGACAGGAAAATCGAATCTTCGGCAGAAGAGCGCAAAAAGGTCGAGGAGCTGAAAAAGAGAATCGAGATCATGTCGATGTGACCGTTATTGTGCACAACCTGTTGATTGCCTGTTGAGCGAATCTTGACAACCGAGGTGTTATCAACACCTCCGGGAGGGGCCGCAAAATCATCAACATTCACCCAACACCCCGCCTCAGGAGAAACGCACATGTTATCAACACTATCCCACATCGAAGACGTACCCGTAAGTTGCAGCATGTAAAGGCATTAGCTGTTCGTGAGGTGAAGATGTCCAGATTTCCACACGAACAACAGCAACAACAATTTTTTTAAATCAATAAGAATAAATAGTTGTAAGACGATGAAATTCTCAACGACCATCAAGAAACTCCAGGATGCGGTCAGCAAGGTGATTCTTGCCATTCCGTCCAAATCGATCGATTCACGCTTTGATAACGTGCATCTCCAGCTTCAGCAGGGTTCGATGATCCTTTTTGCCACGGATGGGGAACTTTCCATTACGGCAAAGTGCGAGGTTGAGTCGGAGCAGCAGGGATCACTTGCCATTAAGGCCAGAACCCTCCAGGATTTCCTGAGGAGCATGTACGATACCCCGGTTACCTTCGAAATTGAACGCCATCAGGGCGGAGAGCAGGGTGTCGTCAGCATATCGACGGACAAAGGCCGGTACCGGATGCCCTGCATGTTTGGTGAAAAACCTGAAATCAACACCAGGACATTCGATCTTTCCATCGGACTTGAGCCGGCTGAACTGCAGGACCTCATTCACAAAACCCTTTTTGCCTGTAGCGTAGATGGTATGCGTCCGGCAATGATGGGGGTGTTGTTCGAATTCGAGAAATCCGTGCTCACCGCCGTCGCTACCGATGGCCACCGCCTGGTCAGGTGCAGGAAAAAAACGACCACTGCTACCGAGGAAAAGCAGAAAATCGTCGTTCCGGCCAGGGCTCTTTCCATCATCCAGCGCCTGCTTCAGAATGAAGAGGTCAGTATGTCGGTTGATGCAGAAAGGAGGAACATCAGGTTCGAGTCGGAAAATGTCGAGATGGAAGCGGCTCTCATTGTCGAGCCATATCCGAATTACGAGGCGGTTATTCCTGTCGAGAATGACAAAAAGCTCTATGTTGAGCGTGTTCAGATCCATGATTCGGTCAGGCGTGTCGGAAAATTTTCAAGTATCGGCGACATCAGGATCCAGATTGAAGGCCAGTCCATGAAAATTCTTGCAGAAAATGCCAGTGAAGGTGAGTCTGCACAGGAGGAGCTGACCTGTACCTACAGTGGAGATGAAATAACCATCGGATTCAACTCGAGGTTTGTCGAGGCAGCACTGGCCCATATCGAGACGGCTGAGGTCATGATCGAACTGAGCAGCCCGACGACTGCCGTTATCTTCAGGCCCAAAAACGATGAAGAACCTGAAGACCTGATTATCCTTGTCATGCCGGTACGCATCAATAACTGATGGAGATGGAAGGGCTTGAGACTTGAAAAAATCAGGATAGACAATTTCCGGAACCACAGGCTGACGGAATTTGAGCCGGGTTCTTCCGTAACGGTTATCTTCGGCAATAACGGTATTGGCAAGACGAGCCTTCTGGAAGCGGTGCATTATTGCGCCCTTACCAGAGGGTTTTCCGGCTCTTCTGATGCGGATTGCCTTGCTTTCGGCAGCGATTTTTTTTCGATTCGGGCCACATTCATCAGCGATACTGGTGTATCAATTGACGTAAGGGTGCACTACTCACCCGAAACTGAAAAGCGGATTTTCGTCAACGAACAGGAGGTTAACGTATTTTCTCGCCATATTGGCAGCATCCCGTGTGTTTCCTTTCTGCCGTCTGATCATGCTATTGTCACCGGAGCGCCTGCTGAACGTCGAAAATTTATCGACGCTGCAATTTCTCAGCATGATCGAAAGTATCTCTCAGACCTTATCCAGTTCAGAAAGGTACTTCAGCAGAGAAATGCACTTCTCGCTTCGTATGATCAGTTTCCCAATGTTGCAGTAAATCTTGATATATGGACAGAGCAGATGGCGGTAATTGCGTCATCAATCGTTTCTGCGAGGCTCGTTTTTGTGAAGGAAATCGAAAAAATTTTTTCTGATATTTATGCCTGGTTTCCCGAAGGTGAAGAGCCATCGATGATGTACCACTCTTCATTTGGGCGATTTCAGGGTGAAGGTGAATCTGCAGAAGCGCTGGCACAACTTTTCATGCAGCGTTATGAACAGACCAGAAAGCAGGAAATCCGTCGCGGGTTGACGTTGTCCGGCCCTCACAGGGATGAGATTTTCTTTTATAAAAAAGGTAAGGAAATCAGGAAATTCGCTTCCCAGGGACAGCAGAGGGGCTACCTTATTGCGCTCAAGATAGCATTACATCATTATCTTCGTGAGAAACATGGTGAAAATCCGGTAACCTTGTTTGACGATCTTTACAGTGAGCTTGATCAGGATGTTGCCGGTAAAGTCACAGAAACGCTAAGGTCATGTGGTCAGGTATTTATTACTTCAACTCAGGAACAGGTTACTGATGGTGTTACCAATTTTCATGTCAATAGTCAGGATGTCTGATGGGTAAAGGTAAACTTCCACGTCACCTTGGTGATGTTCTTGTCGAGGTATACCGGACTGCTGGTTTGCGAGAAGCCTTTGACCAGTATTCGGCATTGCGTGTCTGGAATACGGTTGTCGGTGACACTATCGCACGAGTGACGAAGGTTGAGCAGATTAAGGATGGAGACCTGTATGTACGTGTAAAAAGTCCGTCGTGGAGAATGGAACTGAATTTCAGAAAGAAAGAAATTATGCAAAGGCTGAATAGCAAACTTGGGAGTAACCAAGTAAAAATGATCATTTTCCGATAGTGGAAAAGGCTGCATATGCAGCCTTTTCTATCAGTAAAATCACAACTTGCAGCTCAAGCTGTACATTTCGATCATCTTGAGCGCAAAATCCCTTCCAAATTCCCTGCAAGCGGCAAAGTCCGATTCATGTGGCTGGAATTTCACGGTCAGGTTTCTTTCAAAAAGCTTCATTTTGAGATTTGAAAGGTTATTTTCAATAATTCTTACACCTTCCCCGCTCCATCCGTATGAACCGAATGCTGCTGACAGTTTTCCTCTGTCACGTAGAGGATTGAGTACGGAAAAAATAGTATAAACTTGCTGAACTATATTCTGGTTTATTGTTGGTGAACCAATAATAATACCCATGGAGTGAGCGATTTTGTCTTCAAGCTTTGTTGTTGAGATATTTTCAATATCGCATACATCCACGTTAAAATCGCATGTCGATTTAAGGCCTTCAGCTATTTCCCGAGCCATAAATGAAGTGTTTTCATAGGCTGAAACATATGCAATGAGAATGCTTTTTTCATCAGGCATTGCAATGGCTTTTTTTGCATATTTCTGTGAGAGGTCCACATATTTTTTCCAATCAGAACGTAATATAGGTCCATGTCCAGGGCATATGACGCTGATGTCCAGGGGACTGATTTTTTCAATAGCCTGTATCATGTATTTGCTGAATGGGCGCAAAATAGCGTCAAAATAGTAGGTGAACGCATCGTCAAAGTCACCAGCAAGATCGTCATACATTGCAGAACTGCAGTAATGACACCCGAATGAATCACAGGTGAATAACACCTTGTCCTCTTCGAGATATGTATATATGGAGTCTGGCCAATGGAGGTTAGGAGCGCCGATAAAGTGGAGTGTTTTATTGCCTAAATCAAGCTGGTCTCCGTTCTTGACGACCTGATGCCTGAATTCGTGCCCGATCTGGTCTTTAAGGAATTTAATGGCGTTTCCACTTCCAACGACGGTTGCCTGTGGCGCAATATCAAGCAGGTTTTTCAGGTTCCCAGAGTGGTCTGGTTCTGTGTGATCAAGGATTATGTATTCAATTTCTTCAGGATTGACGACCTGCCGGATTTTGTTTTGATATGTTTCCCAGAATTTGACTTTTGTTGTTTCGACAATTGTTTTCTTCGTCGCATTGATAAAGTATGAGTTATACGTCGTGCCGTATTTCGTCTCCATGACGATGTCGAATGTTATGAGACCCGGGTCAAGCACGCCGATCCACGACACATCGTCGGTTATTGGCAGAATCTGGTTATCTATCATAATTGGTTAGGTAATAGTGTTTGAGTTACTTATAAATTAAGGCTGATTTAGTCTTATTTGTTCCCCTTGAAAAATAGAAAAATATGGGAATATGATCAAAACCATCCATCTTCCCTTGATTGCGTGTCTGGTTCTATCTGGCGTATCTCTTTCATGACTTCAATTCCATGTGCTGAAAATGCGAAGAGCGTGTCGGCGGAAAATATGGTGCTGAAGTCCTGCGGCCTGAAGAAGGGGACAAACTTCTGGGTGAATTCATCAAGTCGCTTGAGGTAAAAGTGCGTGTTTTCATCAGGTGTTTCCCTGTTCCACTCTTCAGCGAGTTTCCCCCTGTCGACGTACCCTGTAGTGCCGCTTCCTGCGACATAAAAGGTCATACGATCCCCTTTCGCAATGCTCATTCCCTGTTTTATCGCGATTTCATAGGTTATCGACTTTGATCGTTTTCCCGCCCTGACATCTGCGGTATACTGGTCAATGGTTGTTTTCAGTGTTTCAGTTCTTGAGAAGTCGGTGATGTCCAGGCGATGCTCCTGAATGGCATTCCGGTATTGTACATACAGGTTATGAAGGCCATCGATGTCCTCCTGGAGCAGGAGGATAAAACCTTCCCTGACGAAATCCCGTCCGAATTTCTCCCCGCTTCTGCTGACCAGGGATGATCCTTTGAGTTTCAGCCTGTTTTCATAGTCGAGCAGAACATAGTTTTTCTTCATATAGGAGATCATCTTCCTGAATCTTCCGTCGAAGCCTATACTGATGCCCTCCGGCATCGTTTGTGATACTTCCTGGACCAGGTTCCGCTCCTCCTGTTCAGTGTGTAAATTGCGTGGAGGGACAAGGAAAATTCCATCCGTGTCAACCTCGATGACTTTGCAGCCTCTTGATTCAAATTCCCTGATCATCTGTTTTGCGATCTCCTGTCCATTGCTGGTCACGCGGTCAGCCTCGTCGTAATCGTTGAATATCCCGCCACTGAATCCGAGATAGCCGTACATGGCGTTGATCAGGATCTTGAATGAATTCTGCAGGGCATCGTAGTTGTTTGCGAGAGCTGTATTTCCCTTTTCCTGTTCCTGCCGGAAACGGTCTTTCGCGGTGAACCTGAAATCTCTGAGGGTTTTCAGGATCGATGGAAAGGCTTTAAGGTTATCTGTTTTCGGGCAGATGCCCGCAGCAAGCATAATTGAGGGATAGAGCGACTCGACGTCGGCATAGACGATCGGCCCAAGGATTCCCTTGATGAAAATCTCCGTGTAGCCTCCTGTGTGCTGCTGGCCGACCGATGGGCGAGGGATAGAGGCTTTTTTCTTCAGGTATTCCCTGACCAGGATGGCCTCTATTTTTGCTGCAGGGCCGAGTCTTGATGCGTGGCCGTAGGTGTAGGGCAGCATGCGTGCGAGGCTGAAATTACTTCCTGACAGCAGGTTAGACAGTTCCCTGGTTTCCCTGACGTCATCAAGGGCGTAGGCCAGCAACCTTTCCGGATTGTGATCCCAGGTTGCGGCAAGTTCTTTGTAATCGACATAGGTCCTGTTCGGTGAGGCAAACCCAAAAAATTTCGCTGCAGCTTTCAGCCCGTAGCTTGGAAGCGTTCTTTTTGAGGTGTCGTAACTCTGTACGAGAAAGTAGGTGTCTATGACGTGCCTTCCCGGGATATCGAAGTACTGGTAGTCGATGCTTCGCTCAGCAAAGCGTATCGAGGCTGGATATGACCTCGGGACTGTCCTGTCCCTGCCGATCCTGAATGGAACTCCGTTCAGTTCACATCGTCGTTGCAGGTAGGGCAGATCAAATCCGAAAATGTTATGGCCCTCGATCACATCAGGATCTTTTTCCTGCACAATCGCCACAAGTTCTTCGAGCAGCATTTTTTCGCTACGACCCTTTGCGTGGATAACATGCTCCCAGGAACGGTTGTCGCTGAGCGAAACGATGATGACCGGATCTTCGCCAAACGTGTCATTTCCTTTTTTCAGTTCCGGCCTGTAATAGGTTTCGATGTCCAGCTGCAGCCGGTGGATGTCTTCAAAGAGCATTCCTTTGAACATCGTCTTCCCGCTTTGGAGCAGGTACTGTGTGACTGCATCACCACGGGTATAGGTCAGGTGGCTGTTGCCCCCGAAAGCGTTCTGCGCTTCGCTGTCCGGTTCTGTACTGCCTTTGCCGGCGTTGATGTGGTCAAGTGCGGCACGGTAGTTTTTCCAGCTCCTGAAGATGGAGAGGTGGTTGAAATAGTTGTTTCCTGCCAGGGGGATCAGCCAGAATTTTTCCTTGTCAAAAGGCTTGAACTCATCAAGGAGCGCCTTTGATGACATGAATATGAATGGAAAAAATGGTTCGTCACGTGCTACCACCTGTTCCCCTTCCCGTAAAAACAGTCGTATCTGGGTGTCGTTCAGCTGATAGGCTCCGACAATGTTCTCCTCCGGGTCCTTCCCGAAGAGCAGTTCATTGAAAATGGATTGATCAAGAGCGCTGTTCATAGTGAAAAGGATGCATGGTGAACCAAATGACGGCATGTTTCACGTGAAACATGCCGCTTTCATCGTCCAAGATAGATCAGGAGTACCGAAATATCAGCCGGAGAGACTCCAAGAATTCGTGATGCCTGCCCGATTGTGGATGGCTGATGCCGCAGCAGTTTTTCTCGTCCTTCGCTTGAAAGTGAATGCAATTTCGTGTAGTCGAACCCTGTGGGTATGTGGAGGTCTTCAAGCCGGCTCATACGATCGGACATGTTCTGCTCCCGCCTGATGTACCCATCGTACTTCGCGGCTATATCGATCTGTTCGCCGACGCGAGAGTTTCTTGCTGTATTGCCAAGCCTTTCCCGAAGTTCCGGTGATGCTGCAACCAGGTCGGAATAACTGATTCCCGGTCGTTTGACCAATGCCCATGCCCGTGTCGGGCTTTCAAGCTCGGGAAATCCTTTTTCAATGAGCAGGGGGTTGATTTCATGGGGCAAAAGATTTGCATCATGAAAAACCGTATATGCATGGTCAATCGCATTCTGGAGGGACCTGGTCTGTTCGGCAAGCGCACTGTTGACGAGTCCAGCCCTGACTCCCGCCTCTCTGAGGCGGAGATCCGCATTGTCCTGCCGAAGTAGCAACCGGTGTTCAGCAGATGACGTGAACATCCGGTATGGCTCGCCCATCTCCTTGGTGATCAGGTCATCGATGAGTACCCCAATGTATGCCTGCGCCCTTGAGAGCATGAGTGGTGATTGGCCCCGTAGTTTCAGTGACGCATTGATGCCGGCCATAAGTCCCTGGCAGGCGGCCTCCTCATAGCCTGATGTCCCGTTGATTTGTCCCGCAAAATAGAGGTTTTCGATGCGTCGTGTTTCGAGTGTCGGTGTGATTTGCCAGGTGTTGAAGAAATCGTATTCAATCGCATATCCAGGGCGTATCATCCTGACATCGGCAAGTCCGGGAACTGAACGCAATGCGTCGAGCTGGATATCCTCGGGCAATGACGTTGAAAACCCGTTGACATACATCTCGGTTGTGTCAGCTCCTTCCGGTTCAAGGAAAATGTGATGGCTGTCCCTGTCTGGAAACCGGAAAATCTTGTCCTCGACTGATGGGCAGTACCTCGGGCCGATCCCGTTGATTTTTCCCGTGAAGAGCGGTGATCGGTCAAAACCGGTTTTGAGTATCCGGTGCGTCTCTTCCGTCGTCCTTGTGAGAAAACAACTGACGAGATTCCTGTGTGCGACGGTTTCGGTAGAAAACGAAAATGGCACAGGGTTCACATCGCCCGGTTGCCTGGCAACCTTCGTGTAATCAACGCTTCTCGAATCAATCCTTGGCGGGGTCCCTGTCTTCATCCGTCCATGGGTAAACCCGAGGCTGTTCAATGACGCTGTCAGGCCCCCTACCGGCGGCTCCGCAATGGTCCTGCCCCCCGGATAATGGTTCATTCCGATGTGGATGAGCCCGTTCAGGAATGTCCCGCAGGTCAGCACTGCTGCCCCTGCACCGATAACCCTTCCTGAGAGCACCTCGACGCCTGTGAATTTCCCGTCGGCCGCTTTGACGGCAATGACGGTATCCTGTAACAGGTCCAGCATCGGTTCTTTTTCCAGCCTGCTTCGCATGTACATGCTGTAGGCCGTCTTGTCTGCCTGGGCCCGAGGCGAATGCATCGCCGGTCCCTTGCTGCGGTTCAGCATCCGGAACTGGATGCCTGTCGCGTCGATAGCCTTTGCCATTTCGCCGCCAAGTGCGTCGATTTCTCTTGTGATCTGGCCTTTCGCCACCCCGCCGATTGCCGGGTTGCAGGACATCCTCGCAACAGCGGTGAGGTCGCTGGTGATCAGGAGGCAGGATACCCCTGACCTCGCTGCCGCAAGCGCGGCTTCACAGCCTGCGTGGCCGGCGCCGACCACAATGATGTCATAAACAGGAGCGCCCATGTTCCACGTGAAACATTTTTGTCTTTTCCGGAATTTAGTACTTTGTTTTTTAAAGCCGCTAAGGAAGCCGCCACGAATCTGCGATAATACTAAAAAGGCGGTAAATCGTTGTCGTTGACGGCTCATTATTAAAATACGCGTCTCAAGGTTGGTAAAGAATGGGTGCTTATATTTACGATGGTGCCCACAGAGTGCTGGCTGGTTGTCATTCCGAGCCGACTGTGCCGGAAGACATGCCTGGAACGCGGTGCTCTTGCCTTGTGCCTCAAGCCGGGCAACGCATGCTCGTGTGCGGTGCCACCACCTGCTGCCGTACGGTAGAGGTATCCTCTTTTCAACCATGAAAACCAGGGAGGTCATCGCATGGCTTCACCGTTACTCCGCACCGGCGCCATCGTCACTCTGGCTGCTGGACTGACGTTTGCCTTTACCGGACCGGTCATGGGCCGTCCGGCGCCGCGTGCAGCAAAATCGCCACCGGTCAACCCCCTGGGCCAGATGCTCGCGCTTTCCTGCTCCGGCTGCCATGGGACCGATGGGGTCAGTTCAAGCATCATCCCCTCGATTTCCGGAAAGTCAGCCCAGTATATCGAGTCCGCTATGAAAGAGTTCCGCTCCGGAGAGCGGGTTTCAACCGTCATGCAGCGGCATGCAAAGGGGTATACGGACGAGGAGATTCATCTGATCGCAGCGTATTTCGGCACGATCGGGAGCAAAAACGTTAACCGGGGGCATTAAGATGGGCGGAGACATATCACGACGCGAATTTGGGAAACTGTTCGTTGCCGGTCTGGCCGGTTGTGTGCTTGGGGGCTTTGGCGCAGCCAGTCCTGCCTATGCCGCAACAAAACGGGTTGTTGTCGTTGGTGGTGGATTTGGGGGGGCGACCGCTGCGAAATATCTGAAAAAGCTGGACCCGTCGCTTTCAGTGACGCTCGTCGAACCCCGGCAGGTCTATATGACCTGTCCACTCTCGAACTGGGTGCTTGGCGGGCTGAAAACATTGCCGGAGCTTGCCCGATCCTATTCGGTGCTTTCCGGAGTCTATGGCATCAGGGTCATTGCCGATACGGTGCGCTCGATTGACCCGGTAAGCTCGTCGGTGTCGCTTGCCGGCGGGGCTGTCCTGCAGTATGACCGGCTGGTCGTGGCTCCCGGCATCGAGTTCAGGTGGGACGCCATCGATGGCTACAGTCAGGCTGTTGCCGGTGCGGCAATGCCGCATGCCTACCAGGCCGGTGCACAGACCTCGCTGCTCAGGCAGCAGCTCCTGGACATGAAGGATGGTGGAACGGTCCTGATCTGTCCTCCTGCCAACCCCTACCGGTGCCCGCCCGGGCCGTACGAGCGGGCCAGCATGATTGCCTGGTACCTCAAAGAGCACAAGCCGAAATCGAAGGTCATCATCCTCGATCCAAAGGAGAAGTTCTCCAAACAGGCGCTGTTTACCAAGGGCTGGGCAACGCTGTACCCCGGAATGATCGAGTGGCGTGGGAGCTCAACCGGAGGAAAGGTGCTTCGGGTGGATGCACGTTCGATGCGCGTCGAGACCTCGCAGGGGGAGCTCCATGGTGACGTCATCAATATCATTCCTCCTCAGAGGGCTGGTCGGATTGCCGATGATGCCGGTTTGAGCGATGCCAGCGGATGGTGCCCGGTCAATCCGCTGACGTTCGAATCCACCCGGCAGCCGCGCATCCACGTTGTCGGTGATTCATGCATTGCCGGGCCGATGCCCAAATCAGGCTATGCTGCCAGCAGCCAGGGAAAGGTTGCCGCTTCAGCGATCGTGCGGCTGCTTCGCGGCAAGGACCCGGTGCATCCTTCGCTGGTCAACACCTGTTACAGCCTTATCGGCCCACGGTACGGCATTTCCGTGGCCGGAGTCTACCGGCTTGCGGCGGAGGGGATCGTGGAGGTGCCCGGCTCAGGCGGCCTCAGCCCTGTTGATGCGACGCCGGACGTCCTTGAGCAGGAGGCTGCGTTCGCCGAGGGCTGGTATGCCAATATTGTCCGTGACACCTGGGGCTGACATCCAGGAGCGCATGTGCTGCTTCCGCCCGGGCCCCGCTGCGTGTCCGGGCTTTTTTATGACCAGTTTCCCGACCGATACCGCCCAGCAGCACCATTGTGAATCGGGAGCCTGATTGATTATATTGAAGTACTTTTTCAATTATGCGTAAAGATCGTTTTTCATGAAGAATAACCGCTTCAAACTCATTCTCATCGCCCTTGTCGCCCTGGTTTCCGTCTGGTCGATATGGCCTACCTACCGTGACCACGAGTTTGCGAAAAAGCTGTCGAGTTTCCACTCCAGTGAGGACAGCCTCAAATACGCGCTTGACCACCGGGCTGAAATCGAGCAGGCCCGTGACAAGAGCCTGAAACTCGGCCTGGACCTGAAGGGTGGTATGCACCTGGTCATGGAAGTCGATCTGTTCGACCTTATCGAGCAGAAGGCCTGGAACAAGGATGCCAGGTTCCAGCAGATCATGGCCACCGTCAGAAGTGCGGCCGCCACGTCAGGCGCAAGCCCCGTCGAGTTGCTTGCCGCCGAGTTCCGGAAGCAGAACATTCCGCTCAGCCGTTATTTCTACGATATCCGGAACAGTGACCAGGAGATTGTCGACAAACTCAACAAGGAGGCTGCCGACGCCCTGGTTCGCGCCAAGGAGATCATCCGGAACCGGATTGACCAGTATGGTGTTGCCGAACCGCTGATCCAGACCCAGGGATCGCGCCGGATCATCATCGAACTTTCCGGAGTGACGGACGAGACCCGTGTGCGCAAGCTGCTGAAAGGCACCGCAAAGCTTGAGTTC
Source organism: uncultured Chlorobiaceae bacterium (assembly GCA_964611215.1). GTDB lineage: Bacteria > Bacteroidota > Chlorobiia > Chlorobiales > Chlorobiaceae > Chlorobaculum. Next base: position 22,312 of record CAZSXF010000005.1, on the reverse strand, counting down.
CGGCTGGTTCGCGAGCAGGACGCCCTGCTTCGGGCTATCGAAAGCATCGGATCGGTGACGAGCCAGGCTCCGGCCCCTGCCGTAGCTGCAGATTCCCTGAGCCCCGCGGCGGCTGTTGCACCGGCCCCCTCTTCCTCCATCAGGAAGTTGTCGGACGTCATCGGGGTCATGAAGAACGGTCTGGTCTTTACGCCTGAGTACGCGCGGGATTATGTCACTGCCATATTCAGCAGGCCGGATGTCCAGGCCATGCTGCCGCAGGACACCGAGCTGCTGCTTGCCGCCAAGCCGCTGAGCACGGAGAAGGGTGAGAAGTACTACCCCATCTACCTGGTCAAGAAAACCCCTGAACTTACCGGCGGCGTGATTACCGAAGCGAAGGCGACATTCGGTTCACAGAGCGTCCAGCCGGAGGTGAGCATGTCGATGAACGACGAAGGCACCTCGAAGTGGGCCCGCATCACGGGCGCGAACATCGGCAAGCAGATCGCCATCGTGCTCGATGGTGCGGTCTACAGCGCCCCAGTCGTGCAATCGAGGATTCCCAATGGCAACTCGGTGATCAACGGAATTTCGGGCCTCGAAGAGGCCAAGGATCTCGAAATTATTCTCAAGGCCGGAGCTCTGCCCGCACCGGTGCGCATCCTCGAAGAACGGACCGTCGGCCCATCGCTTGGTTCCGACTACATCCGTGCCGGCTTGACATCGATGCTCTGGGGCTTCACGGCAGTGGCCATTTTCATGATCCTCTATTACCATAAGGCAGGCATCGCCGCCGATGTCGCCCTGGTGCTGAACATCCTGATCGTCATTTCCGTGCTGGCTGGCTTCAAGGCCTCCCTGTCGCTTCCGGGTATTGCCGGTATCGTGCTGACGATGGGTATGGCCGTCGACGCGAACGTGCTCATCTATGAACGTGTCCGGGAGGAGCTTGCAGAGGGAAAAAGCCTGAAAATGGCGGTTGATGCCGGTTATGGCCGGGCGTTCTCCTCCATTCTTGATTCGCATGTAACCACCCTTGCAGCAGCGTTTCTGCTTTCCGAATTCGGCGTGGGCCCTGTCCAGGGATTCGCCGTCACGCTGATGATCGGTACCGGTGCGAGTCTGTTCACCGCCATCGTTGTGACCAGGGTGATCTTTGATCTGCTGCTGGATCGTGGATGGATGAACCCAAAAAGTTTCGGATAATTTCAATTTTACATTTGCTGGTATGCGGCTTTTTCAGAAAACGAATTTCAATTTCATCAAGCATCGCAAGGTCGCCTATGCGATCTCGCTGCTCCTGATGGTCTCCGGTGTCGTTTCACTTTTCACAAGGGGACTGAATTACGGTATCGATTTCAAAGGCGGTTCCGAAGTGGTCATCCGTTTCGACAAGGCGGTTGACATCGCCCTGGTTCGCGAAGCTATCGACCAGGCCGGTATTCGCGGGGCGGTCAAACAGTACGGTATGGAGCGCTCTGTTCTACTCAGCACCGATTACCATGGCGAGTCAGCCGACATCAAGGGCCTGATTACCCGTGCGATTACGGCGAAAATTCCTGCAAATCCCTGCCAGGTCGTCAGTGTCCAGGCGGTCGGCCCCAGCATCGCTTCCGACATGAAGCTTGCCGCGGTCAAGGCGTTGCTTGCCTCGCTTGCCGGTATCCTGCTCTACGTCAGCATCCGTTTTGAATTCAAGTTTGCCACTGCCGGTGTGCTGGCGATTTTTCATGATGTGCTGACGGTTCTTGGGCTGTTCAGTCTGCTCGGAGGCCTGTTCGATTTCATGCCGCTTGAGATTGACCAGAGCATTATCGCTGCATTCCTGACCATTGCCGGTTATTCGATCACCGATACCGTCGTGGTCTACGACCGTATTCGTGAACGCATCCGTGGTCAGAAACCATCGGAATACGAGCGTATTTTCAATGAGAGCATGAACCAGACCCTGTCGCGGACGATCATCACTTCCGGGACCCTGATGATTTCCGTGCTGGTGCTCTTTATTTTCGCCGGCCCGGCCATTCGAGGGTTTGCGTTCGCCATGTTTGCCGGTATCGTTGTCGGCACCTACTCCTCCATTTTTGTCGCCGCACCGATCGTGTTCGACTGGCACAAATGGTCGAAGACGCCGATCAAGCTCAAAGGCGCCTGAGCGACGCTTCATTTCCCACCTGTGCGCTGCCGGCAAGGCAGCGCTCCGTAATGAATCTCCGGTTGCCCTGACCGGAGATTCTCATTATGTTACCTCTTTGCGCCGTGGCTGCCAGGAACCATGCTTTCCGTGCCAGGCACCTTGAACATCTTCACGAAAATCCTTGCATATGAAACACCTCTTTCGCGCCGTTGTAACGATGGCCATTCTGATTGTGACGGGTTATGGCATGGCCTCAGGCGCTGATATTCCCGACCGGATTGTCGCCATCGTCGGCAACGAGCTCATTCTCAAATCGGAGATTGACGAGCGGGAGCTCATGGCCCACTCGCAGTTCCCGGAGTCGAAGAAGGACCCGCAGCTCCGCAAGCATCTGCTCGAAAACCTTGTCGATCAGAAAATCATGCTCACCAAGGCAAAAATCGACAGCCTCAAGATCGACGAGAGTGCCATTGACAGCCAGGCTTCGGAACGTTTCGGTTCGATCCGGTCCGGCTTCCCCTCTGTTGCCGATATGGAAAGCCGCTTTGGCAAGCCGGTCAGCCGCATCAAGCAGGATATCCGCGACGACATTCGCGAGCAGCAGCTGGTTGACGCGCTTCGCCGCAAGCACATCAAGGATGTTTCGGTCAGTTATGCAGAGACGATGACGTTCTTCAAAACACAGGGGGCCAGCCTTCCTGAGGTTCCTGAGCAGATCGCGGTGGCGCAGATCATCAAGTACCCGATCGTTGCGGAATCAGCCAAGGCTGCTGCGTTGCGCAAAATCCGGGATGTGCAGCAGCGTCTCAAGGCCGGGGGCAACTTCGCCGCCCTGGCGGCAACCTATTCCGACGATCCCGGTTCCAGGGAGCTTGGCGGCGATCTCGGGTTCGTGCAGAAAGGCGAACTGGTTCCCCAGTTCGAGACCGTTGCCTTTGCGCTCAAGCCTGGTCAGATTTCCGACCCGGTGGAAACCCGCTTCGGCTACCACCTGATCCAGTCTCTGGAAAAAGAGGGCAACAGCGTCCATGTGCGCCATATTCTTGCACTGTTCGACCACAACCAGAAGGATATCGCCAGGAGCATCGAACTGCTCGACGGCATCCGTTCGCAAATCATGGAAGGAAAAGCGACGTTTGCCGACATGGCTGAGAAATATTCGGACGACCCGATGACCGCCAGGCTTGGCGGGATGATCAAGCCTTCGGGGACGACAGGCCTGTTTGAGGTTTCCGCACTCCGGCCCGAGTTGCAGAAGATTGTCGCTACCCTGAAGCGGCCGGGAGAGGTCAGCAGGCCTGAACCCATCACTTCGCCGAGAGGTGACCAGTTCGTTGCCATGTTTCAGCTCAATTCCAGGGTGCCTGCCCACCGCATAAGCACTGAGCGTGACTTCACCCGTCTTGAAGATCTTGCTGCCGATGAAAAAAGAAAGCAGCTGTTCGATGCGTGGATCAAACAGCTGCGCAAAGAGGTGCTGGTACAGATCATGCCGGAAAGCTGAGCGCTTCCCGGTGTGTTTCAGACGTCCAGGCGGCGGACGTATCGGGCATTTTTCTCGATGAAGTCGCGCCTGGGCTCAACCTTGTCCCCCATCAGGGTCGAAAAGACCTGGTCGGCATCTCTGGCGTTTTCGACCGATACCTGCAGCAGCGAACGGTGTTCCGGGTCCATGGTGGTGCTCCAGAGCTGCTCGGGGTTCATTTCACCGAGGCCTTTGTAGCGCTGGATGGAGATGTTCGCTTTACCTTTCTGGATTTTCTTCATTGATTCGACGATTCCGGCCCGTTCGTCCTCATCCCAGGCGTACTGCTGTTCCCTGCCCGATTTGACCAGGTACAGCGGGGGCTGGGCGATGAATACCTTGCCGGCCTCGATCAGCGAGCGCATGTAGCGGAAGAAGAAGGTGAGCAGCAGGGTGCGGATATGGGCACCGTCGACATCGGCATCGGTCATGATGATGATCTTGCCGTACCTGAGCTTTTCTGCCGAGAACTCCTCTTCCCCGATGCTGGTTCCGAGCGCCAGGATAATGGTTTTGATCTCCTCGTTTTCCAGCATCTTGTGGAGCCTGGCCTTCTCGACGTTCAGGATTTTTCCCTTGAGCGGGAGGATCGCCTGGAAGCTCCGGTCCCTTCCCTGTTTTGCACTGCCGCCTGCGGAGTCGCCCTCGACGATGTAGAGCTCGCAATGCTCGGGGTCATTGATGGAGCAGTCGGCAAGCTTGCCGGGGAGGCCGGAACTCTCCAGCGCCGATTTCCTTCGGGTGAGTTCCTTCGCTTTCCTTGCCGCTTCGCGGGAGATTGCGGCACCTTTGACCTTCTCGACGATCAGCTTGATGGTGCCCGGGTTGCTTTCGGCAAACTCCGAAAGCTGCTCGTTGACGATGCTCTCGACGATGCTCTGGGTTTCCGAGTTGCCGAGTTTGGTCTTGGTCTGTCCCTCGAACTGCGGCTCGGGAACCTTCACCGAGATGATGGCCGTCAGTCCTTCCTTGAAGTCGTCGCCCGTCAGGGTGATCTTGACGTTCTTGAGCAGGTCGTTTTTCTGTGCATACGCGTTCAGCGTACGTGTCAGCGCCTTCCTGAAGCCGGTGACATGGGTGCCGCCTTCATGGGTGTTGATGTTGTTGACATAGCTGAACACGTTCTCCTGGTAGGAGTCGTTGTATTGCAATGCGATTTCCACAACGGTAGAGTCCCGCTCCCCGGAGATGAAGATCGGCTCCTTTATCAGGCTGATGCGGTTGGCGTCGGTGAACTGGACGAACTGACGGAGCCCGCCCTCGTAATGGAACGTCTCCTCGTCGCCCTGCACATCCTGGACCGTGATGCACAGGTTGCAGTTCAGGAAGGCGAGTTCACGCATCCGGTCGATGATGATGTCCTTCCTGAATTCGGTCGTCCTGAATATTTCGGCGTCAGGTTTGAACGTGACCCTGGTGCCGCGTTCCGATGAGGTGCCGACTTCTGCCACATCGCCCTGCGGCACGCCTCTTCGGTAGCTCTGCATGTAGACCTTGCCGTCCCGCGAGACTTCGACCCTGCACCATTCTGAAAGGGCGTTGACGACGGATGCGCCGACACCGTGCAGCCCGCCGGAAACCTTGTAGGCCCCCTTGTCGAACTTGCCGCCGGCACCGATGACCGTCATGACCAGCTCAAGCGCAGATTTTTTCTTAACCGGGTGGATATCCACCGGGATACCACGGCCATGGTCGGTGACCGTGACCGACCCGTCGGTGTTCAGCGCGACGTGGATGTAGTCGTTGAAGCCCGCGAGGGTTTCGTCTATCGAGTTGTCGACGATTTCGTAGACCAGGTGGTGCAGTCCACGGCTGTGGATATCACCGATGTACATTGCCGGCCGTTTGCGGACATGCTCGATGCCGTCGAGCACCTGGATATTGGTTGCACCGTAGTCAGCGGCCGATGGGGTCGCTGTCGTGATTTCTGGTTCTTGCATGGGATCGGGAGTACGGGATATGCTGCCAAAACTTTCGAGCCTTAAGATAAGAAAATTCTGCGGATATGCCATTCAGGGGGGGGGCTGGTCAGGCAATGAAGGCCGCCTTGAGATGTTCGAGGGAGAACCCTCCTGAGCCTGCATCGTCAACCGGGGTGATGATGATGGCGATGACGTCGAAGCGGCACGCAGGCGGGGGGCCCTCGATGGCTGCGAGATAGCCTGACGCGGCGCGGATGATCTCCTGCTGCTTGTGCTGGGTGACCGCCTCTGCCGGGTGCCCCTTGTCGAGTGACTGGCGGGTCTTGACTTCGACGAAGCAGAGTTCCTGGCCGTCACGGGCGATGATATCGATTTCGTTCCGGTGGAAGCGGAAGTTTCTTGCAAGGATACGGTAGCCTTTTCCGGCCAGGTAGCGTGCCGCTATCCGTTCTCCTTCGGCGCCGAGTGAGTGTGGGGGATGCATGGGGGCTCCGTTCTTATTTTTCTCCCAGTTTGCGTAACTTGAAGCTCATCCTGTGTATGGGGCAACGGCCGTGTTCGGCGATTGCCTCGACGTGCCTGCCCGTTGGGTACCCGAAATGCTCGTCGAAGCCGTATGCCGGATATTCCTTCGCGTAGCCGGTCATGATGTCATCTCGTTCGGTCTTGGCGAGCACCGATGCCGCAGCGATGGAAAACACCTTTGCGTCTCCCTTCACGATTGTCCGGTAGGGCAACGGAAGCGACGGGGTGAATCTGTTGCCGTCGACCAGCAGGAGGTCCGGCATGTCCGGGAGTGATTCGACGGCCTGGTTCATGGCCAGCATGGTCGCCCCCAGGATGTTGAGCCTGTCGATCGTTTCCGCCTCCACAATGCTGACCGCCCAGCATTCGGCCGATTCCCTGATTGCCGGCGCAAGTGCTTCCCGTAACTCCCGGGACAGCTTTTTCGAGTCGTTGAGGCGGCAGAGGATTCCCGAAGGTCTGAAGCCTGTCGGAAAGACTACTGCGGCGGCGACGACCGGGCCGGCAAGCGGTCCCCGGCCGGCTTCGTCGATGCCGCAGATTTTCGGGTGCTCTGGCCAGAGCGGTGTTTCCCAGGAGGTGTCGAGCATGGTGCTTCAGGTGTCGTTCGTGACGCGCGCAGAGGCAAGTTGCGAAAATTCGAAGTACCGGAAAAATGTTCCGCAAATAAGGCTCGACAAACACCTGAAGTATTATATTTTGCTGGAATAACCATAAACAGCGGGTTTGTATGAAGAAGAACGTGAAGAAGCAGCTCCTGATGAACAAGACCGGTGACGAGATTCAGGTCGCGCTGGTTGAAGAAGGTCGACTTGCGGAGCTGATCATCGAGCGCCCCGAAAGCATGCGCAGTATCGGGGACATCTATCTTGGACGGGTGCATAAGGTGGTCGAGGGTCTCAAGGCGGCTTTTGTCGATATCGGCCAGAAATCTGACGGGTTCCTCCATTTTTCCGATGTCGGTACGACCAGTGAGGATTACCGTGCCCTGGTCGAGGACGACGACGACGACGAGGCTGGTGCCGACGAGGGCGATTCGCCCGAAGAGGACGGTGTCGATGCCCCGCAACCTGCTGCGGTCCGCGAACCTGCCCGCCCCTCCGGCCCTGGCAAGGGGGAGCCTCGTCCCACCTCGCAGAAAGAGGCTGCCGAACGTCGTCAGTCTTATACTCAGATGATCGCCAGCAAGCTCAAACCGAACGATTCCATCCTTGTGCAGGTCATCAAGGAGCCTATCGGCAGCAAGGGTTCCCGGTTGACTTCGGATATCACCATTGCCGGCAGGTTTATGGTGCTGCTCCCGTTCGGCGGCGGCCAGATAGCCGTTTCTCGGCGGGTTGTTTCCCGCAAGGAGCGGGCACGCCTGAAGAAACTCGTCCGTTCCATGCTCCCGGAAGGTTTCGGGGCCATTATCCGGACGGTCGCCGAGGATCAGGAAGAGACGCTCCTGCAGCAGGATCTTGAAAAACTGCTGGCAAAGTGGACCCAGATCGAGCAGAAGCTCCAGGACGCCGCACCGCCGCAGCTGATCTTCAAGGAGGACACCATCATTTCAAGCGTGCTTCGTGATTCGCTGACCTCCGACGTCACCGAGATCGTGGCGAACTCGAACTCCATCTACAACGAGACACTCAACTATATCCAGTGGGCGGCGCCCGAGATGGTCAGGAATGTGTCGCTCTACCAGGGCAAGCTGCCGCTCTTTGAAGGGTACGGCATCGCCAAGGATGTCGAGTCGATCTTCTCCCGCAAGGTCTGGCTGAAATCCGGCGGCTACATCATCATCGAGCACACCGAAGCGATGGTTGTCGTCGACGTCAACAGCGGCAGGTACGCCGCCAAGCGTGAGCAGGAGGAGAACTCGCTCAAGACCAATCTTGAGGCTGCCCGCGAGATCGTCCGCCAGCTGCGCCTGCGCGATATCGGCGGCATCATCGTCGTCGATTTCATCGACATGATCGACCCGAAAAACTCCAAGAAGGTTTTTGATGCGATGAAAACCGAGCTGCGCAACGACCGGGCCAAGTCGAACATTCTGCCGCTCTCCGATTTCGGCATCATGCAGATCACCCGTGAGCGGATCCGGCCGAGCCTCATGCAGCGCATGGGCGATCAGTGTCCTGCCTGCGGTGGCACCGGGGTCGTACAGGCACGGTTCACGACGATCAACCAGATCGAGCGCTGGCTCAGGAAATACGCCCTGCGCCAGAAGGTCAAGTTCCAGCAGCTCGACCTGCATGTCAGCCCGACCATCCTCGAACCCATGCGCAACAGCGACATGAAAACCGAGCTGAAGTGGTTCCTGCAGCACCTGGTCTTCGTCAGCATCAAGGCGGACGAAAGCCTTCGCAGCGACGATTTCCGTTTCTACAGCCGTAAGGCAGGGGCCGATATCACCGCTGAATTCAACTGACAACCAACCGCAGTACCATGGAATCCTATCAGCAGGTCAAAGAACAGATCCTCGCCTATGCCGCCATGAGCGCTGATCAGCTCAAGGCAGACCCAGGCGTCCGCAGGCTTTTCTCCAGCTTCAAGCAACTGCTCAACGACGGTCTCGTCCGCGCAGCGGAGCCTGAGGGAGGTCGCTGGGTCGTCAATCAGTGGGTCAAGCAGGGCATCCTGGTGGGCATGCGGCTTGGCGTTCTGGTGGAAAACCGGCTCGACCTCGGCCCTGTCGGGCGTCTCTCCTTTATCGACAAGGATACCTACCCGCTCCGTGATTTCGACATTTCGGACAATGTGCGCATCGTTCCCGGCGGTTCGTCGGTCCGTGACGGGGCCTACCTTGCCCCTTCGGTGGTCATGATGCCTCCGTCCTACGTCAACGTCGGTGCGTGGGTCGGCGCAGGAACCATGGTGGACTCCCATGCCCTTGTCGGCAGTTGTGCCCAGGTTGGCAGGAACGTCCATCTTTCGGCTGGTGTCCAGGTCGGTGGCGTGCTGGAGCCGGTCGGCGCCATGCCGGTCATCATCGAAGACGATGTCATGGTCGGCGGCAACTGCGGCATTTACGAGGGGACGATTGTCCGCCGGCGTGCCGTGATCGGCACCGGCGTCATCCTGAACGGCTCGACCCCTGTCTATGACCTGGTCAACGGCACTATCCTCAGGAAAGGGCCGGATGCTCCGCTGGTGATTCCCGAAGGTGCGGTCGTCGTCGCCGGTTCCCGCCGGGTGAAAGGCGATTTTGCCGAGGAGCATGGTCTGTCGATGTATACGCCGCTCATCGTCAAGTACCGTGATGAGCGCACCGACAGCGCAACCGCACTTGAAGGCGCGTTGCGGTGACCGTGGTGCCGCCGCCTTCCCTGCCGTTTCCTGCGCGCACGCCGCGCAGGGCGCGCCGTATAACGGCGTTTGCCATGGCGTTGCTGGCGTTTGTCGTGCCCCAAGGGGCAGCGCAGTCGGCGACGAAGGCCTCCGGGCACGGGTATGCAGCGACATCCAGGAGCATTGACCTGCTCGGCGAGGTCTACCGCGAAGTTACGGAAACCTATGTCGAAGAGGTCGACGGCAGCCAGCTACTGTTTTCCGGGATTGACGGGATGCTCGAAAAGCTTGACCCCTACAGCGTTTTCCTCGACGAATCGGAATCGGCGGAGCTCGATGAGCTGACGACCGGGCAGTATGCCGGTATCGGCATCACTCTCGGCGTCGTGTCTGGCGATCTCTATGTCATGTCGGTTTCCGGCGGCAATGCCGCAGACCGTGCCGGTATCCATATCGGTGACCGGATTGTTGCCGTCAACGGCGGTGTGGTGCGGCACAAGCCGCTGGACGAGGTCCGGACGGCCATCAAGGGGCCAGCCGGCTCTGCAGTTCGCCTGGAGATCGAGCGCCCCGGAGTCCGCGGCCGACATGAATACCTGCTGACCCGTTCCGATGTCAGGGTCAATACGGTCGGCTCCGCATCGCTGATCGGCACGGCAGGCTATGTCGAGGTGAACAGCTTCGGCGAGCATACCTCCGGGGAGTTGCGTGCCGCCGTACAATCGCTGCAGCATCAGGCGGCCCAGTCCGGAGGAAGCCTCAGGGGGCTGATCCTTGACTTGCGGGGCAATCCCGGCGGGTTGCTCACCTCTGCCGTCGACGTTGCCGGGACCTTTCTCGGCAAAGGCAGCACGATCGTTTCCATCAGGGGCCGTACGGCAGACTCCCGCCAGACGTTTGTGACCGGCACGCCCCCACTCTTCCCCTCCCTGCCGCTTGTCGTCCTTATCGACGGCGACTCCGCTTCCGCATCGGAAATTGTTGCCGGGGCGATCCAGGAGCATGACCGGGGCGTGATTGTCGGCGAACCCTCATTCGGGAAAGGGCTTGTCCAGTCGATCGTCCCACTCTCCTACGACCATGTCCTCAAGCTGACTACCTCCAAGTACTACACCCCTTCCGGCAGACTTATCCAGAAGCCCCTTGCACATGCCGAAGGGTCGAGGAGTGTGGTGCGTGCACCTGGTGTCACCGATTCGCTCAAGGTGTTTTATACCCATCTCCACCGGAAAGTGTACGGAGGTGGGGGCATTACGCCTGACCTCGTCGTCCGCGGGCCTCAGCCGACAGGCTACGAGCGTGCGCTGGAAACCTCAGGGCTGTTTTTCCGGTTTGCCAACGAGTATCGGTCAGGCCATCCGCAGCCAAAAGTTCGTGAGCTGAACGGCCAGGGGTTGTACCGGGATTTCCGGCGGTTCCTCGATCGCGAGCATTTTACCTTCCGGTCGACGGCGCAGGCAACGCTGGACAGCCTGAAAGTGCAGGTCGTCAAGGATTACGGCTCGGACGGCGATGGGCTCACTCAGCGGCTTGCCGACCTGGACAAGGCGCTCGTGCTCCGGTCACGGCACGGTCTTGCCGGTGATTCACTCCGCATCGTGTCCGCCCTCAGGCGGGAGGTGTTCCGCCATTACGACGAGCAGGCTGCCCGAAAGATGGTTGTTGATGAAGACCCGGTCGTCGCCAGGGCGCTTGCGCTGCTGGGTGACGCCGCCGCCTACCGGGCGCTGCTGAATCCCTGAGCCTTCGCCCGGTGCATCTGCTGGTGGATGCCGAGAACGATCATGAGGTTACTGACGGTGAGCAGGCTTTCAGCCATACCGTGCAGGAAGTCGTTGTGCGACAGCGACTGATAGCCCATGACATCGGTTGCCAGCCAGATGCATCCTACCGTCACGGAAATAAAGACCAGCACAAACCAGAACCCGGCCACCGTCAGCCCTGAAAATACTTCGGGGTCGCGTTTGCGGACCTTCAGCAGGAGGACGAGGAAGGTCATGTAGACGATGCTGGACACCTGGAGGATCGCGTCGAACAAGGTGTTGCCCATGAACGACTGGCGGGGTCCTGCATGGAGCAGAACTCCGCCGAACAGCAGGATCCCGGCGTAGGCGCGCCCCTCCTGCCGCTCCCCGGCGTTCAGGATTTTCAGGGTCGCGTACAGCAGCGCGATGCTTCCGACGAGGTTGATCGCTTCGGACATTTCAAGGCGTGACGGGATCATGTCGCCCGACAGATGGTAGCCGAGCACGAACAGGCTGCCGATCCAGTGTGGTCCCATGCAGATGGCGAAGCGCCGGATATCGCGCCTGCCGACCATTTTTCCATACCGGTAGAGCATCACCAGTGCGACGGCCCACTCCAGCGACGAAGAGATGTGGATAGCCCAGTTCAGTGGTGACAGCAGCATTTATCGTCCTTTTGCCAGATGGTAGAAGTTTTTGGCCATGATTTTCATCTGGACGCTCCATGGCGCGGGAACCATTTTCTTGTACAGGTAGGAGTCGAAGGTGATTTCCTGGACGTCATGGTCCTGACAGATGGCCACGAAGCTTTCGCGGAGCCTGTCGCTGCGGTAATAGACCGATTGCAGCACCTGGAGGCCGAAAAAGATCGGTGCATAGAGTTTCCGGAACTTCCGCTCGTAGCTGGCCAGTGGGGCCTGGTTTCTGATGGTGTCGATCATGGCCTCCGCCCCCAGCTTGCCGGAACGCATCGCAAAGAAAATGCCTTCGCCATTGGCAGGGGTGACCAGACCGGCGGCGTCACCAACCAGGATCGCCCGATCCTGGCTGAAGGAGCGGCGCGGTTTCATGGGGATTTTTGCGGCTTCGTCGAGGTAGGGGCGTTCGCTGATGCCGATTTTTTCAACGAACCGTGCCTGTAATGCCCTGATGTTGTGGCGGTGTTCTTCAGTACCGGTGCCGATGGCGATGTGGTCCGTTTTCGGAAAAATCCAGCCGTAGAAATCCGGGGAGACCTCCCCGTCGAACCAGATTTCCACCAGCTCTTCATACGGTTTCAGCTCCTGGCAATAGTGGAACCGCTGCTGCATGGCGATCACCTTCAGGTCGTTCGGGGGAAAGCCGAGCTCATCGGCGGTCTTCGAGTTCGCCCCATCGGCGCCGATGATGTAGGAGGCCTCGACCGGCGGGAGGTCGCGCGAAAGGTGGATGGTGAAGCGGTCAACCGAGCGGTCGATTTTCCTGACGAGTGCTTCGGTGACAACGGCGCCGGCACCGGCTGCCTGTTCCCGCAACCACCTGTCGAAGCGTTCCCGCCGTACCATGCCGACGTAACCGTTCGGCATGTGCATCGAAATGCGTCTGCCCTGCGGAGAACGGACGCTCATGCGGGTGAGCTTTTTTTCAACCAGGTGGGAGGGGATGTCGAACTCCTCGATAAGCCCGAGGGGGATTGCTCCTCCACAGGGCTTGACATTTTCCAGGTTCCGTTCGATCAGGATGGTTGACAGGCCCGCTTTTGCAAGGATGGCGGCGGCGACGGCCCCTGAGGGGCCGCCACCAATGACAGCGACGTCGTAACGCATGGTATTCGGCAGTGGAAAATATGGTTGATCAGGCCTTTACGAGGCTTGTCGCCAGGAACTCCCCGGCTTTTGAGATATCGATGCGCTCCTGCACGGCGGTATCTCGGTACCTGACGGTGACCGAACCGTCTTCAATCGTCTGGTGGTCGACCGTGAAGCAGAACGGTGTGCCGATCTCGTCCTGTCGGCGGTAGCGCTTGCCGATCGAGGCGGCATCATCGTACTGGACCAGGAAATTCTGCGACAGCCCGGTGCAGAGCTGCATGGCTTTTTCGCCCATTTCACCTTTTTTCATAAGTGGCAGGACGGCTGCCTTGACCGGGGCGACCCTCGGCGAAAGTTTGAGCATGACCCGCGGTTCCCCATCGACGACATCTTCCTGATAGGCGTCGGAAAGCAGGGCAAGGAAGACCCGGTCGGCCCCAGCCGAGGTTTCGACGACGTAGGGGATGTAGCGCTCGTTGGTGGTCTGATCGATATACTCCATGTTTTTCCCGGAGTACTTCTGGTGCTGGCTGAGGTCGAAATCGGTCCGTGAGTGGATGCCTTCGATCTCTTCGATGCCGAACGGGAACTCGAATTTGATGTCGTACGCCAGGTCGGCATAGTGGGCAAGCTTGTCGTGCTTATACCAGTGGAGTTTCCCGCTGTCGATGCCAAGGGTGTCGGTATACCAGTGCATCCGCTCTTCCCGCCAGGCTTCGAACGCGTCGAGCTGGGTTCCCGGCTTCAGGAAGTACTGCATCTCCATCTGTTCGAATTCGACCATGCGGAAGATGAAATTGCCTTTGACGATTTCATTGCGGAAGGCCTTGCCGATCTGGGCAATACCGAACGGCACCTTCATGCGGGCAGCTTCACGAACGTTGTGGAAGTTCACGAAAATGCCCTGGGCGGTCTCCGGGCGCAGGTAGACGACGCCGGCTGCATCGGCCACGGCTCCCATGTTGCACTGGAACATCAGGTTGAACTGGCGGACTTCTGTCCAGTCCCCGGATCCGGTGTCGGGAGCCTTGATCGACTGGGAGACGATGATCTCGTACAGGGCGCGGTTCGGGTCGTCAGCGGACGCCGCCGCCTCGTAGGCGGCTTTGACGAGGTCAGCATCAGCCTGGTGGCCGTCGCGGATCAGCTTGCCGATATGGTTCTCGATCAGATGGTCTGCACGGTAGCGGCGTTTGGTGGTGCGGTCGTCGATCATCGGGTCGTTGAAGCTTGCCACGTGGCCCGATGCCTCCCAGACGGTCGGGTTCATCATGATCGCGGCATCGATGCCGACGATGTTCTGGTGCCGCCGGGTCATGGCGTTCCACCAGAGATCCTTCAGGTTTTTTTTCATTTCGCTGCCAAGCGGGCCGTAATCGAAGCAGGCGGCGAGTCCGCCGTAGATGTCGGACGACGGGAAGATGAAGCCGCGCCGCTTTGCCAGCGACACGATCTTGTTCATGACTTTATCAGGTGACAGGCTTTGGTTCTGTACCCGGGATTGCTCGGAGTTGCTCATCGTTGGTTCGTACAGGTTAGAAAAATCGTCAGGGGGGCCGTGTGCCCTCTCAGGCCAGGGAAACTGGCCTTAAATATAACAAACCGGGAGGATTTCATGTGCCTGTCAGGTTTCTCTGCCTGGATCGGCAGATGCCGGGAAAATCTTGCGCCTCATGGCGCAGCTCTTGCCGGAAGCCGGTATATTACCCTGTCGGGCAGGCTGCATGGGGCAGATCGCGTGGCAGCCCTTGCAGCGGCAACGTCGCAAACATCTCAAATCCAGTGGGCAATGAAGGTATTTCTGCCGCTCAGCATCCGGGTGGACAACAGGAAGATCCTGTTCGTCGGCGGGGGACGGATCGCGTTGCACAAGATCCGGACCGTTTCACAGTACACCCGGAACATCACCATCCTTGCGCCCAGCATCAGCGAGGAGCTTCGTGCCATGGGCTTTGTCGGCATCCACAAACGGTATGAGCCGTCGGACCTCGACGGGTTTTTCCTCGTCTACGCCTGCACGAATGATTCCGGGGTCAACCGCAGCATCCATGATGATTGCACTTCGCGGGGTATCATGGTCAATGTTGTCGACAACCGTGAGCTTTCTGATTTCATCTCCCCCGCGATCATCAGGAAGGGGGAGATGAGCATTGCGGTTTCCTCAAACGGGCAGAATGTGAAAAAAACGGTCGAGTGGCGCAACCGGCTCAGGGATACGGTCGTAAACGACTGGGAGGAGTCCCATGACTGACCGGAAGGGGTTTGTGTACCTTGCCGGAGCCGGGCCGGGCGACCCCGGCCTGCTCACGATGAAGGCTGACCAGGCGCTCAGGAGGGCGGATGTCATCCTGTTTGACGATCTGGTCGCGCAGGAGCTTGTCCGGCAGTATCCGGCAGAAAAGATCTACACCGGTAAACGCAAGGGAAGTCACCATGCCAGCCAGGAGGAGATCAACCGGGAACTCGTACGGCATGCGCTTGCCGGCAAGGTGGTCGTCCGGCTCAAGGGTGGCGATCCATTTGTTTTTGGACGGGGCGGCGAAGAGATTGCCGTTCTTCGCCGATATGGCATCGCCTACGAAATCATTCCTGGCGTCACGGCGGCGCACGGTGCGAGCGCCTATACGGAAATTCCGCTTACCATGCGCGGGGTTTCCTCATCGGTAGCCTTCTGCACGGGCCATCCGGTCAGCAGGATTACGGTGCCGGCAGCCGATACGCTTGTGTTTTACATGGTCGCCTCATCACTCCACGAGGTTCTCGACGCAGTCGTCGCCTCCGGACGGAGTGCCGAGACCGGGGCGGCCATTGTACAGAACGCAACCCGCTATAACCAGAAGACCGTTTTCGGCACCATAAACAGCTTCAGGTCGCGGCAAAGCCCCATTCCCTCTCCTGCCCTGCTGATCATTGGCGACAACATCGGCCAGTTCATCGAAAACAGCTGGTACTCCCGGAAACGGAAAGTCCTCGTTACCGGTGCTGGCGATCCCGGCCGTTATGCGGAGGATGCTTTTGTCAGGGTACGCTGGTCCTGCGCTGCCGCAGGCTGCGGCCCGGCCTGTTCTTCGTGCTCTGCCGTCGATCCGGGTCCGCCGTCGGCGCCCGCTCCTCCGGTTGACCTTGCATACATAGATGAGATCTATTTTGCATCACCGGCCTGCGTCGGGAATTTCCTGCACTCCTTTGGGATGGTTCCCGGGCGCATCCTGTGCACGCCGGCGGACGACTCCACGGCGGCAGCGCTTCGTCGTGTTTTCGGCCGTTGAGTGGCTGGCGCAGGTGTTCTCGTTGGCAGGTGGTCAGCTGGTCTGAATTTCCGTCCTGAGGTCTATCTCTTCGAGAATGGCGCTGACCCGGAGGCAGTCGACGATGCCGCCGGAATAGACGATGGACATTCCGTTGTTGTGGACTTCCCAGGTGTATTTTTCCGCAGTTGACCGGGGGCACCTGACTGCTTTGATAATCTGGAAAATAACCTCGTCGAACGTATGGTCGTCGTCATTGAACAGCACTACACGGTAGGCGTCAAGGGTGTCGGTGTCGCTTGCAACTTCCGCCGGTTTTTTGGTCGGTGTCGGGGTTGCGGAGAGTCGGGTAGTCTTCATGGAACGGATAGAGATCGTCGTTGTGTGCAGCACAGGCGGCATCAGGGAAATTATTGATAGTTTCCTGTTTGGCAAAACCTCCTGACTGCGGTTTCAGGCCGAAACAACCGATTCTTTCGCTCCGAACGAAAATGATTCTCCGTTTGCGGTGATGGTACACCTTGCGCCGACGGGAACCGTCATGAGTTGCGGGATGTGGCCGTAGGAGAGACCGGTTATGACCGGCGTTCCCTCGGGCATCCGGTCTGCGTAGTACGCGAACATCTTGTCGAAGCGGTAGTCCCTGTTCTCGTCAGCAGGATTTTTGCAGAACTGGCCGAACAGCAGGCCGCGGCATTTCCGGATGAGGTTCGCATTGCAGAGGTGGGTCAGCATCCTGTCGAGCCGGTAGACCGGTTCGTTGACGTCCTCTGCAAAAAGCAGGCAGTTCCTGAACGAGGGAAGGTACGGGGTGCCGATCAGGGAGGCAAGAACGGAAAGGTTGCCCCCGACAAGCCGTCCGGTTGCTGTGCCAGGTTTCAGGCACCTGACCTTGTGATCGGCAAAATTGACGAGCTTTCTGGCGTAGGTGGGTTCGGTCAACAGGCCCCAGAAGTGTTCTTCGGTGTAGGGGCTCGGTTCATACAGCTCGGTTGCGATCATCGGTCCGGAGAAATTCACCAGGCCGGTCCGTGCGAAAACCGCCAGGGAGAGCGCGGTGATATCCGAATAGCCGACCATGATTTTTGGGTTGGCCGCAATGAGGTCGTAGTCGATCCTTCCGAGCAGGCGGGTCGCACCGGCCCCTCCTCTGAGCGAAAAGACCGCCCTGATGTTCCGGTCGCCGAACATCTGGTGGATGTCGTGCAGTTTGTAGCGGTCGGTGTGTGCCGGATCGTGTTCGGACTTGTTCAGGTAGCGGGAGGGTTCGACGCGATAGCCATTGCGTTCAAGGTACGCAACAGCCTGTTCGATCCTTTCGGGATCGGAGCAGGTCGATGACGGGGAGATAAGGCCGATGACATCCCCTTTGCGAAGTGCTTGCGGTATCAGGATCTTCATGGGCGAAAAAAAAACATCAGCAGCACAGTGGTGCGGTACTGCTGATGTTTTCGGTTGGTTGCGCTTCCGGGGTCTCCTGAATCAGGCGACGTCCTCGGTAAGCAGAATCGCCTTGTTGTTGCTCACTTCAAAAAATCCGTCGGCGATCTGGAACGACTGGACGGATTTGTCCGGGAGGGAAATTTTCACCTTTCCGGATTTCAGTGCTGCCAGCAGCGGTGCGTGGCCTTTCAGAACCTGGAACAGTCCATCCTGGCCCGGTGCGGTAATGCTGCTGACCTCTCCTGAGAAGAAGAGCTTCTGCGGCGTGACGATATCGATCGTTAGGGCGTTGTCGCTGGCCATGTCTTCCCGGGTTTAGAGCGTTTTTGCTTTTTCGACGGCCTCTTCAATCGTGCCGACGAGGTAGAATGCGCCCTCAGGCAGATTGTCGTGGCGGCCTTCGATGATCTCCTTGAAGCCCCTGATGGTGTCTTCGAGCTTCACGTACTTGCCGGCAAGGCCGGTGAAGGCTTCTGCGACGAAGAACGGCTGGGAAAGGAACTTCTGGACCTTTCGGGCACGAGCGACGACCAGCTTGTCATCATCGCTGAGCTCGTCCATACCGAGAATGGCGATGATATCCTGGAGGTCTTTGTAGCGCTGCAGGATCTGCTTGACCGCCTGTGCGGTGTTGTAATGGTCGTCACCGACAACGTTCGGGTCGAGGATTCGAGAGGTGCTGTCAAGCGGGTCGACAGCCGGGTAGATGCCAAGCTCTGCAATCTGGCGCGAAAGCACGGTGGTTGCGTCAAGGTGGGTGAACGCGGTTGCCGGAGCCGGGTCGGTAAGGTCATCAGCCGGCACATAAATAGCCTGCACCGAGGTGACCGAGCCTTTCTTGGTGGACACGATCCTGTCCTGGAGTTCGCCCATTTCGGTACCGAGCGTCGGCTGGTAACCCACGGCGCTCGGCATGCGGCCGAGCAGTGCGGAGACTTCGGAGCCTGCCTGGGTGAAGCGGAAGATGTTGTCGACGAACAGCAGCACGTCACGGCCCTCTTCGTCACGGAAATATTCTGCGATGCTCAGGCCGGTCAGCGCAACACGGGCACGTGCTCCCGGAGGCTCGTTCATCTGGCCGAACACCAGGGCGGTCTTTTCGATAACCCCGGAATCCATCATTTCATGCCAGAGGTCGTTGCCTTCGCGGGTACGCTCGCCGACGCCGGCGAACACGGAGTAGCCGGACTGCTGCTTGGCGATGTTGTTGATCAGCTCCATGATGAGCACGGTCTTGCCGACGCCGGCGCCGCCGAACAGGCCGGTTTTACCGCCACGGGAGTAGGGTTCGAGCAGGTCGATGACCTTGATGCCGGTTTCGAACATTTCCGCCCTGGTTGACAGCTCGTCGAATTTCGGTGCCGGGCGGTGGATCGAATATGATTTGCTGGAATGCACCGGGCCGCGACCGTCGATCGGTTCGCCGACGACGTTGAGCATTCTGCTGAGGACTTCGGCGCCGACAGGAGCCTGGATCGGTTTGCCGGTGTTCACGACAGCCATGCCACGGACAAGACCGTCGGTGCTCTCCATTGCGATGGTACGGACACGCTCTTCACCGAGGTGCTGCTGCGTCTCAAGCACCAGCTTCGAACCGTCCTGGCGGGTTATCGTGAGGGCGTCGAGAATGGACGGAAGCTGTCCCTCGGGAAAATCTACGTCAACGACAGGGCCGATGATCTGGGAAATCTTGCCTTCTTGCATGGTGACAGTAATGGATAAGGATTTGAGTTGTATGGCGTAACGACTGCGGGGGGACTGGGCTGCCCACCCGGCCTCCCGATAATTCTGTTCAGTTTCCTTTGCCCGGTTCCGGCCCTGGAAGTGAGCCACCTGAGGGATTTGAACCCACGACCTACTATTTACGAAACAGTTGCTCTACCACTGAGCTAAGGTGGCATTGATCGGCTCTCCGGCAGGCAGGCCGGAAAATGAAAGCCAAAATATACTTTATTTGTTTTCAAAACACAAAGAATAATCAGGGGCTCCAGGGGTTGAAAAAAACCGCGGATTACTCTATTATACCAGACTGATGTATTTTGATGCTGCGTGAGTTTCATTACATTTGGAGCTTATAAACGAATTGCCATGAAATCAGTCCCATCTCGTTTCGCGCTCGCCGTTGCCGCCGCGCTCCTTCTGGTGGCTTCGTTTGCCCTGCCGCGCCCCGCATCTGCAGCCCCGGCGAAGGCGCCGGTCTTTTCCCTGCTCACGGTCGACGGGCGTCAGCTCTCTTCAGCATCGCTTGCCGGGCGTCCCTATATCGTCAATTTCTTCGCGAGCTGGTGCCCTCCCTGCAGAGCGGAGATTCCCGATATGGTCAGGGTCCAGAAGGAGTGGGCTCCGAAAGGGTTCACGTTCGTCGGCATCGCTGTCAACGAGCGCCTTCCCGACGTCAGGGCGTTCATGCAGCGTAACGGTATCACCTATCCGGTCGCCATGGCCACCCCGGCCCTCGTCGGCAGCTTCAGCCGCCACATCGAGGGCGGGATCACCGGCATACCGACCACCTTCGTCGTGGACGCAGGGGGCAACGTCGTCGCCGTTTTTGTCGGGCCGCGCAGCAAGGAAGCCTTTGATCAGGCAATCAGGTCGGCGTTTTCCCCAAGACTACCGAAGTGACGCGACGCCGTGCCATGTGTTCAGTCGTTTCTGCCCCGCAGGGTGACGACCGGCAAGCTTCATCAGTCCAGGCGCCCCGAAGGGATGTCCCATCGGGGCGTGTCGTTTTCTCCCCAGTTTTCCGTTAATCTTCTTAACAACCGATCATTTTGATTATGGAATCGATTCCACTCAACCCGCCATCCTACGTCAGGAACCACAAGCTTTTACAATGGGTCAAGGAAACGGTCGCGCTTTGCCGTCCCGATTCCGTGTACTGGTGCGACGGTTCCCAGGAGGAGTACGACCGCCTTTGCAGTGAAATGGTCAAAAGCGGCACGTTCATCAAGCTGTCCGAAGAGAAGCGCCCCAACAGCTATCTCTGCCGTTCGGACCCGAGCGATGTCGCCAGGGTTGAGGACAGGACCTTCATCTGCAGCCGCCGCAAGGAGGATGCCGGTCCGACCAACAACTGGGTGGCGCCCAAAGAGATGAAGGCAACCCTCGAAAAGCTGTTCGACGGCTGCATGCAGGGCCGCACCATGTATGTCATTCCCTTCAGCATGGGGCCGCTCGGTTCGCACATCGCGCATATCGGCGTGGAGATTTCCGACTCGCCCTATGTGGTGACGAACATGCGGATCATGACCCGCATGGGCCGAGCTGCGATGGAGCTGCTTGGTGAGGACGCCGAGTTCGTCCCCTGCCTCCATTCCGTCGGTGCGCCGCTTGCTCCCGGCCAGCAGGATGTCGCCTGGCCGTGCAACGAGACCAAGTACATCGTCCACTTCCCTGAAGAGCGTTCGATCGTCTCTTTCGGCAGCGGGTACGGCGGCAATGCGCTGCTGGGCAAAAAGTGCTTCGCCCTGCGCATCGCTTCATCGATGGCCCGCGACGAGGGCTGGCTTGCCGAACACATGCTGATTCTCGGCGTTGAATCGCCCGAAGGCGAAAAGGATTATGTCGCTGCTGCATTCCCGAGTGCCTGCGGCAAGACCAATTTCGCCATGATGATCCCGCCTGCCGCCATGGCCGGCTGGAAGATCACGACCATCGGCGACGATATCGCCTGGATCAAACCCGGCAAGGACGGCAGGCTCTACGCAATCAACCCTGAGTTCGGCTTTTTCGGCGTCGCTCCGGGGACCTCGACAAAGAGCAACCCGAACGCAATGGCTACCCTGAACGCTAATTGCATTTTCACCAACGTGGCGCTCACGCCTGACGGCGATGTCTGGTGGGAAGATATGACCAAGACGCCGCCCCCGTCGCTCATCGACTGGCAGGGCAAGGCGTGGACTCCTGACTGCGGAAGGCCCGCAGCGCATCCCAACGCCAGGTTCACGGCCCCGGCAAGCCAGTGCCCGTCAATCGATCCGGGTTGGGAAAATCCTGATGGCGTTCCGATTGCCGCCTTTATTTTCGGTGGCCGTCGTGGTGACACCATCCCGCTTGTCTACCAGTCTGCCAACTGGTACTCCGGCGTGTACCTCGCTGCAACGATGGGATCGGAGAAGACCGCTGCTGCCGCAGGCAAGATCGGCGACGTCCGCCGTGATCCGTTTGCCATGCTGCCCTTCTGCGGCTACCATATGGGCGATTACTTCAACCACTGGCTGCAGATCGGACGGACACTTTCCGAGCCGCCCCGCATTTTCGGCGTCAACTGGTTCCGCAAGGACGAGAACGGCAAGTTCCTCTGGCCGGGCTTCGGTGACAACATGCGTGTCCTGAAATGGATCGTTGACAGGGTCCATGGCCGTGCAGCCGCCGTGGAGAGCCCGCTCGGCTGGATGCCCAAATATGAAGCCATCGACTGGCGTGGACTGGACTCGTTCACCCATGAGCAGTTCACCCGGCTTATGTCGGTCGACCGGGAGGCATGGAAGCAGGAGCTTCTCTCCCATGAAGAGCTGCTCCAGAAGCTGTTTGACAAGCTTCCGAAGGAGTTTGGCCATATCCGGGCGCTGATGCTTTCGACCCTCTGGATGTCTCCGGAACACTGGTCACTGGCGCCCGAGCGCTATTGCTGACCGGCAATTTGCCGCGAGGAGTACGGATGTAAACGACAAACGGCGGGCTTCAAGCCCGCCGTTTGTCGTTTACATCCGTTTTTTACAG
>CAZSXF010000004.1:0-189278 GCA_964611215.1 uncultured Chlorobiaceae bacterium | reverse complement strand
GATCTCCTGAATGTGGTAGGTGTGGCGAACAACCTGACTCTGGCCGGAGGAACCCTGGCCAGCATGACGGGCAGTAATTCGAGCACCTCGGGGACGATCCGCCTGACGGCAAACAGTACGGCATATGTTGACGGTATTCTGAGCCTGTCCGGCCTGGTCAACCGCAACGGGTACACGCTCACGAAAAAAGGATCGGGCAAGTTGTCCTTCTCCGGGGCGGATACCTCGACCGTAACGGTTCCCGGTTTGGTAACGCCCTGGCCAAACAGTGTGATCTACACGACAACCGATTATGTCCGTCCGTATGAGGCGACGGCGGTTTTCAACGTCACCACGGTCAATGTCAACCTGATGCTGCTGCCCGATGTCATGCCGATCATTCTCGGTATGTCGGATATCAATCCCCCGGTCCTGCTGAGAAGCGACCTGTGATGATTGCCGGGGGGCTGACGCCCATGGTTGTCCATGCCGGAGGCCCAGCAGTTGCTGAACCTCCGGGCGGCAGCGGATCCGGGGGGCTTGGCGGCTTCCTGCGTTGTTCTGCCGGTTACGTACAGGTTTTTTACACATTGCATGCCGAGGGCACATGACGCAGGAACTCATGAACAAGGCTTTGGATTTGCATCGTCAAAACCTGCTCGATGACGCCGCCCGTTGTTATGAGCAGGTGTTGCAGCATGAGCCGGACAATCCTGAAGCCCTCTATTTGTATGGTGTGCTGCACTTCCAGTCCGGCAGGCCGCAGCCGGCGGTTGCATTGCTCGACCGGGTGCTTGCCCGTGAACCATCACATGTCGATGCGCATGTCCATCGGGGCCTTTCGCTCCAGGCGCTTGGCCGGTATGCCGAGGCTCTGGAGAGTTATGAACTGGCGCTGGAACGCAATCCCGATGTCGTTCTTGCCTGTTTTAACCGGGCCAATCTCCTCAGCGAACTTGGCCGCTATCAGGAGGCGACAGAGGGATACCGGCGGGTTATCACGCTCAGGCCTGACCTGGCCGAGGCGTACTGTAACTGCGGCAGGGCCCTTTATGGGCTTGGCCGATATGTCGAGGCACTGGAGTGGTATGCCGAGGCACTGGAACGCAAGCCTGATTTTGCCCTTGCCTGTTACAACCGGGGCAATGCCCTGCAGGCGCTGGGGCGGCTTGAGGCTGCCGTTGCAGACTATACCCGGACAATTGCGATCGATCCCGATTTTGCCAGTGCATACAACAACCGGGGCAATGTTCTGCATGACCTTGGGCGGTATGAGGCCGCCCTGGGAAGCTACGCCCGAGCCATCCAGCTCCAGCCTGACTATCCTTCGGCTTTTTCAAATCGCGGGACGACGCTCCAGACGCTTGGTCGCCTGGAGGATGCCCTGAAGAGCTACGATCGGGCCATCGAACTCGATCCGGATTGTTCGATGGCATTGTCCAACCGTGGCATAACGCTCCAGCAGCTTGGTCGCCATGACGAAGCCCTCCAAAGCTACGAGCGCGCCATTGCGCTTGCTCCCGGCTATACGGAGGCCTATCTGAACCGGGGCCTGGCGCTTCACGAACAGCACCGCTTCCGGGAGGCCCTGCAGAGTTACGACCGGGCGCTTGAACTGCAGCCTTCGTATGCCGAGGCGTTCTTCAACAAATCCCTGACGCAGCTCACGCTTGGTGATTATTCGCCGCAGGTGTGGAGTTCCTATGCATGGAGGTGGAAGACGAAATTGCTGTGTGGCGTTGCGCAGCCGAAACAACCATTGTGGACAGGGCAATTCCCGCTTGCCGGAAGGACCATCCTGTTGCATGCCGAGCAGGGGTTGGGGGATACGATCCAGTTTTCCCGGTATGTCCCCATGGTCGCTGCGCTTGGCGCCAGAGTCCTCCTTGAGGTTGATGCCGCCCTTGTCGGCCTGTTTGCAGGGCTTCCCGGCATAGCGGAGATTGTCAGTCACGGCCAGGTACTGCCGCCATTCGACTGCCATTGCCCGCTGCTGTCGTTGCCGCAGGCGTTCGGTACGACACTGGAGACCATTCCGCCACCAGCCTCTTTTTCAGTCGATCCCGTTCTTGCGGAGCATTTCGGCCGGTTGCTCGGCCCGCGGACACGCCCCCGTGTCGGGCTGGTCTGGAATGGCGGGTTCCGCTCGCGCCAGTCCGAACTGGCTGCGGTCAGTAAACGACGGGATATCGGCATCGAGGCGATTTCCCGCCTGAACATGCCGGGTATCGAGTTTGTAAGCCTGCAAAAGGGTGAGCCCTCGGAGTCGGAGTTTATCAGCCGGTACCGGAAGCTGTGGCCTGACGGGAACATGGTGGCGCTGGCGGACCGTTTGCATGATTTCGCCGATACGGCTGCGCTTGTCTCGCAGCTTGACCTGGTGGTTGCCGTCGATACGTCTGTGGCGCATCTTGCTGCTTCGATGGGCAAGCCGGTGTGGCTGCTGAACCGGTTTGACAGTTGCTGGCGATGGCTGCTGGAGCGTCAGGACAGTCCCTGGTATCCGGAGGTGCGGCTCTATCGCCAGGAGCGGCCGGGAGACTGGGTCGGCGTGCTGCATCGGGTCGCTGCCGACCTCGCAGCTCTTTTCTGCCGCTGAAGGCTGCTTCCCCCCGTCCGGTCGGGATGCCGTGTGCGGCGGAGATTGCTGCAACTCCGCCGCACACGCAGTTCAGCCTGCCGAGGATGCGTCGAGTTTTTTCTTGTGCCGTCTGGCAATGAGGAAGCCCGAAATGTAGATCAGTACGAATGCGGGAATGACGACGGCGAGGAATATCTGATGGTCTTCCGGCGTTTTGAGCTGCCCGGATGTCCAGATCATCCAGACAAGCATTGCCCATAGCACTCCGGTGACGAGGATGGTGATGTTCCAGAGCGAGGTGAAATTCTGGTGCATGGCGACTTCGTTGCTTAGGTTGTTGTGGTGTTCAGGCTCCGATGCTTGCCTTGAGCCGGAGTTTCTTTTCATGGCTTTTTTCCAGCCAGATCCTGACGAGATACTGTATGGCGTTGATGATGTAGCTCATGTAGGCCATGTAGGCGCCGATGACCAGAACGTTCTCGTCAAACCCTTTCCATGCGAGCACGAAGTACAGGAAGTGAAAGAACGTGGCGAATGAGCTGCCGACATCTTCCCAGAAAAATTCTTTCGAATAGACCCATTTGCCGAAAATGTCCTTCTCAAAGAACATCCCGGTGATGAAGAGGACGACGAAAAAGAGGGTTTTGAAGAGCAGGGCGACGCTGATCCAGTAGAATGGAATGTGGATGAGCTGTTTTGCGTACAGGGTGTTCAGAATGATACCGGCAAGGAAAATGAGGAACTGGACCGGTGCAAGTTTGATCTGCAGGTCGGTCCAGACCGATGCATTCCGTTTGGCGAGTTGTTCTGGTGTGTAACGGGCCATGAGGTCTGTGGTTTACGTTGTTACTGCATACTGCCTTCTTCTCTGACTGGAGCGGTGGTCGGGGGAGCTTTTCTGGTCCGGGGTGGAATGGTTCGTGGTCCCGGTTCCTCCGGTACTGCAGGTTTTCCTGAATCCTGCATGGCATTGCTTCCGGGGTATGGGCGGCCACGTCCATACCTGAAGTTTATATCATATTTTCTTCCGTTGCAAGCGGCAGGGGGCATAACTGTACCGGAAGAAAATGAACCTGCCGCCGCTTGCATCCCGAATATACCTTCAGGTTGATTCCGTTTTCACCACCAGGCAATATTACCGTATATTCGCATTACCGGGCAGCTGTTGTGGACGCATTGGCAGGTTCGGTGTGTCGTTTTGTCGGCAACATCCTTTCCTGAATCGATCCATGAATATCATCGTCACTGGTTGCGGGGGGCAGCTTGGTTCCGAGTTCCGGGCATCGGCCCAGGCATACCCTGAACATTCCATTCATTGCTATACCCATCAGCAGCTTGATATTTCCAGCGCGTCGCAACTCGGCTCCGCGATCCGGGAACATGCCTGCAATGTCCTTGTCAATTGCGCGGCATTCACTTCGGTCGACAAGGCCGAGGCCGACGCATCGGTTTCGTTTGCCGTGAACCGCGACGCGGTGCGCACGCTTGCCGGGTGTGCCAGGGAGTTCGGCCTTCTTCTGATCCATTTTTCAACGTATAACGTCTTTGACGGCATGTCGCCGTTTCCTTACGCGGAAACCGCCGTTCCGGCACCGCACGGCGTCAATGCGATGGCCAAACTGGCCGGTGAAGAGCTGGTTCGCCAGATTGCCCCTTCATACCTGATTTTCAGGATCGGCTGGCTCTACGGACCGTTCGGGGATAATTTCGTCAGGACGATGCTTCGGCTTGGCAGGCAGCGCGAATCGGTTTCAGTCGTTTCGGACAGGGTCGGCTCACCGGCATATTCCGCAGATGTCGTCGCCGCGGTCATGGGGATTCTCGCTAAGGCCGAGGTTCCGGGCTCCTACGGCGCAACCTATCACTTCTGTAATGAAGGGGTTTGTTCCTGGTACGATATGGCGGTCGCTATTATGGAAAGAGCTTCCCTTGCCTGCAGGGTGGTTCCCGTTGCGAGCAGCGCTTTCCCTGTTTCCGGGCCGCGTCCATGGTACAGCGTTCTGGACAACAACGCCGTCAAGCGGGATTGGGGCCTTGAAATTCCTTACTGGCGATCGTCGCTTTTCCGGGCGCTCGACCGTATGTGACCGCAGGCGGACAGGTTGCCGCCGTTTCCGTCATTCCGCTCCGTCAAAAAGTGCGGCATCGATCTGCCGCAGAATTTCCTGCAGTGACCCGGCGGCGCCGAGCCTGGCTTCGTCGTCCGGTGCATGGTAAAAGCCGAGGATCGCCCTGCCGCCAATGCTGATGGGAGGGTACTCCTTTCCGGCGAGCATCGGCATGACATCGACAAAACGGCGGGCCGTTTCCCGGTCCATACCGTTGATCCTGCCGAGCACCTCTTCGGCAAGCTGCGATGCGCTGCCGGTGTCCACGCCGGCGGCATGCGCCGCACTCATGACGGCGCCATACTGGAACCCCGTTACGGCAAAGACGATATCCTGGTTCGTACTCTGTTCGAGCCCCGCCGGGCACTGCCCGATGGCTTCGGCAAGAAACTGCATGGACATGTTTATGATGGCTTCCGTGCGCTCTTCCTGGTCGTTGTGCATGGCTCTTCTTGCTGGTTGTTACCGGAACTCCGGGTGTCAGTGGTGTTGTGGCTGCCGGGGAACCTGTTCCTCGAAACAGTTGTAGGCGAAGGTGATGCCGATCGCGAAAACCATGGCGCCCACACCGACAAGGACGTTGATATAGGGCGGAGCCGTCAGGGCAAGCCTGATGACCACGGTCGCGACGGCGAATCCGGAGTTCCTGAAGACGATCGGGTAGGTCGAACTGTAGCGGAGCGAGATCAGCACCAGAAGGACGTCCGAAAAGATGAGGATCGTATAGAACAGCGAAAAGAAGTTGCTCGTGGCCGTGCCGTTGATGTTGCCGATGCCGTCGACGATGCCGATGCCGCTGAAGAGCAGGAGGAGCAGGAGCGAAACGATCTTTTTCGATGCGACGAAATCCGCTGCGACCCCGGCGTTCGGGCTTATGGCGCGATGATGCTGCAGCCGGTAATAGAGGCCGAGGAGCAGAAAGATCACCAGGCCGCCTCCGGCATAGGTCAGCATGTGCTGCAGTGGCTTCAGGGCTGTGTTCCAGACCAGCGGCTCGCCGAAATCGACGATTTCCTTGAACGAATGACGAAGCAGGATGAGTGAAAGTATTTCAAATTGCTTGCCGACCGATACGGAGACTGATTTTGCGAGGCTGAAGACCAGTCCGAACATTTCCAGCCCGAGCAGCATCGAAAAGGCGATGTTGATGGCGTAATAGTGGCTGGTTGGCAGCAGTTTCGAGACCGGCCCTGCCAGCAGGCCCTGCCGTCTGAGTTCAATCAGTCCGAGCGAAACGAGGAACGTCACGATCAGCAGGTCGGCGGTAAACCGCTCGGTACGCTTGTGTTCCCATATTTTTTCCAGTGAATCGTACAGGGAGACGATTCGTCTCAGGATGACGGTCATGCCTTTCGCGTTGCGTGGTGTGCCTGCAGGTTTTTCCTGCACCGGGGATTACGGCCGGATTTTTCCTCCCCGGTACAAAAATAGCGAAACCCGGTCATTCTTCCTGATGGCTTCCTTGACCGATTCCGGGTTCTTTTCGCATTGGAGCAGGGTTTTCCACGAGAGCAGGTGGCGCTTTTCGTGAAAGTCGGAATTGGCGATGCAGTTGAATTTTTTCAGCCCGACGACATTGAACAGGTCGTCCCTGTTGGCGACTTCCCATGCGTCGAAAAGGGTTGCGAACCGTTCATGGTTTTCCCACAAGTGGAACGACGGGTCTTCACCCGAGTGGTTTCTGATATAGGGGTGGCAGGCAATCGACAGCCCCTGCTGCCGACGGATGGCCCGGATGATCTCTTCGACGCCGAGATCTGGTGAGACGTACTCCTTGATGTCCAGCGCAAGGATGTGGTAGCGGTCGGTATTGTTGGTCAGTTCGACGCCGGGAATCAGCAGCATGCCGTAGTTTTCCCAGGCCGTCCTTGCCGCATCCCAGAGCGCTTCCTGGTAGGCCTCGAACCGTGGCCGGTCCATGACCTGCAGTTCCTCGACCGGCCTGCCGTACCGTTCGATGCTCCGGGTGTCAAGCACGTGGTCGGTGATGGCGATGACGTCGAAACCGGCGTCACCGTACAGGGAGACCACATTGTCGAGCGAATACTTGCCGTCGCTCCAGGTTGTGTGGATGTGGAAGTCACAGTAAAGCCATTGCATGGGCATACGGGTTTGGTTCAACCGAAAGGTAGCACCGACCATGATGCAGGATGGTGTCCGGCAGGTGAACGATGTGCAAATTTTTACCCCCCGGCTGCTGCCGGGGGGTTCAGGCGTATGGCATCAAATTGAGAGGGGTATGTGGCGCCGTGCTGTCATTGTGCGCTGTGCGGGTTTCCCTGACCGCCCTGTCCGGAGGCCCGCAGTGCATGCCTGGCGGTTTCGGCGCTCTTTCGGGAAGCTCTGGCATTCTTTTTGGAGAGGGAATCAGGAAAGCGACAGCAGTACCCCCATGTCCATGCAATGACCTGAGCGAAACCTTTTGAGATGATGAACCAGCACGAGCAAAACCAGCGCCCCCTCTCCATTTTTTACGCAGCCGGCCCCGGCGATATTGTCAGAACCTTCTCCTGCTGGCGGTCAGGAACGGATGACCCGGACCAGGTGGGCGTGACCTACAGCAGCCTTTTTTTCGATGTGTGCCGGGCTCTCGGGGCGAAGGGGACCGCAGTCTCCTCCTGTGCGAGACCCGCCCGGATGTCGAACGGGCAGCTTGTAGCCGAAAACCTGCCGAAACCTCGGCAGGCCTCTGGATGGCGCTATCACCTCCAGCAGCTGGTGTACGTCTGGAAGATCGCCCGCCGTGCGGCCAGGGCCAAGGCAGACATGCTTATCATGGCCGATGCGACCGGCCATTTTTTCCCGTTACGCTGGTTTCTTCCTGTAAGGATGGCGATTGTCCCGTCACTCCATTGCACCCTCTGG
Source organism: uncultured Chlorobiaceae bacterium (assembly GCA_964611215.1). Lineage (GTDB taxonomy): Bacteria > Bacteroidota > Chlorobiia > Chlorobiales > Chlorobiaceae > Chlorobaculum. The sequence goes on along the minus strand of CAZSXF010000004.1, from coordinate 181,745 downwards.
CCGGAATCGAGAAGGCTGTCACCGATCACCAGGCTGGTTTCGAAACTGGATGGCAGACTGTTTTCCAACAGGACGATGGGGATTCTCTGCCACCCGAACGATATCCATCGTCAGGTGCTGGAGGTCACGGAAGGCAAGGCCGTGAAGGTGGAGACCTTTATGCCCTATTACCGGCGAGCGCTTTTCGAGGGTATAGCCGAGCCACCGGAGACGGTTCCATTCAGGCTCCTGTTTGCCGGCCGGCTTGAAACGGAAAAGGGGATTGACGACCTGCTGGCGATTGCGGTCCGACTGAAAGCTGCCCGGAGGCGAGATATTGAAATCCATTTGTGCGGCGGGGGTTCCCAGGAAGGACGGCTCAGGGCTGCCGCAAAAGCGACGGGTATTACCTCGATTTTCCGCCTGCACGGCCACTGCCGCCGTGAAGAGATGCGGCGGCATATCGGCAACAGCCATGCGTTCATCGTTCCGACACGAACCACCTTTGAAGAGGGGTTCAACCAGGTTGTCGTCGAGTCGGTGCTTGCCGGAAGGCCGGTCATCACCTCCTCGGTCTGTCCTGCGCTTGATTTTGTAAAGGCAGCAGCCATCGAGGTGCCGCCGGATGATACCGATGCCTATTATGCGGCGCTCATCAGGCTCGTTGCTGATCCCGAGCTGTATCGTGAAAAGCGGCGGAATTGCCGGGAGTTGCAGGAGCAGTTCTATGAATACGCAAACTCCTGGGGCGGTGCGCTGCACAGGCTTATCGAGCAGATGGAGCCCCGAGGCGCACACTTCCGGGGCTGATGGCCGGGGAAGCCGTTTCAGGCGTTGCGTTCCTTGTTGACGCGGTGCTTGTGTTTGCCGAAATCCCGATCCTTTTTACGCTTTTCTTCGTAGGACATTTCGTAAAACGCCGATTCCCTGCTGAGTTTCAGGTAATTGTCGAAGTGGGTCCGGTCAAGCTCCCCTGAATTCAGGGCATCATGCACGGCGCATCCGGGTTCGCCTGTGTGTGTGCAGTTTCGGTACCGGCAATTTCCTGCGAGACGGCTGATGTCTCCATAGCTTGTGGAGATGCCGTCCGCAGCCGCGATAATGCCGAATTCGCGCATACCGGGGGTGTCGATGATGAGGGCGCCGTTGTCAAGCCGGATCAGCTCGCGGCGTACGGTCGTGTGCCTGCCTTCCCCGGTGCCGCTGACCGGAGCGGTCGTCTGTGTGTCGCTGTTGGTCAGGAGGTTGATCAGGGTGCTTTTGCCGACCCCGGATGAACCGACGAAGCAATAGGTTTTCGATGGCTGCAGGTGTCGGGTGACTTCCGCAAGCCCTTCCCGGGTAACGTTGCTCAGGGTAATGACGGGAGCTGTGATTCCCGCCGCCCGGATTCTGCCGATCTGTTCCTGAAGGTATTCTCTGGATACCAGGTCGGTTTTGGTGAGCAGGATGACCGGGGCGGCGCCGCCGTCAGTGACCATTACCAGATAGCGTTCAAGCCGTTTCAGGTTGAAATCGACAGGGCTTGATTGCATGATGATCACCTCGTCCATATTGGCTGCAATCATCTGGTACTCGATATCGTTTCCCGCCGCTTTCCGACGAAGCAACGTTTTTCGCTCAAGCAACGTCCGGACGACGGCGACGGCGTCAGCGTCGCTTTTTTCAAACCGCACCCAGTCGCCGACACAGGGCAGTTCAGGCTGGGTGGGGTGGTGGTGTCGGCTGCTGCCGGCGAGTTTCGCCCTGAAGGTGCCGGTGCCGTTGACAAGCAGCAGCAGGTCCCGGTCAACGGCCGCCACACGGGCGAACGCGGCGTCGGGCTCCCCGGTTGCTGGCCGGCAATGCCATTCGTTCCAGCCAAGTGCCGATAATCCGTTGTCCATCTTCTGTTCCATGACTGCCTGTATCGTTGCAGGGTTGTCGCAGGGCGGCGGCTTCTCCACCTGCGGGCTGTCAAGTTACGAATCTCCGGCAAAATTCTCCTTTCGGAGGCATCATATTCCAGTTCGTTGCACCGGGGGCGGCCCGGCGGGCACGATGCAGGCCTTTGCGGTGTTGGTGGTGATACGGCGTAAACGCTACATTGCCGTTCAACCAAAACTGCAGGCATATGCAAGGATTACGGGCACATTTCGCATCGGCAGGAAGCATCATCGCCATGGCGGCCATGCTGTTCGTCCGGCCCTGTTCCGGGGCCGAGCGGCTCGCATGGTCTTCCGGCCAGACGGTTTACGTACCAGCCTACTCGCAGGTGTACACGGGAGACCACAAGCGTCCGTTCCTGCTCACGACGACGCTGGTCATCCGGAACTCAGACCCGTCGACGCCGATTACGGTTTCGGGTGCGGATTACCTTGATTCATCAGGGCGCGTGCTCCGTCGTCTGGTCGGTGCACCGCTGCTGCTTCGCCCACTCTGTTCGCTGCGGTACGTCATTGAAGAGTCTGACCGGAGTGGCGGATCGGGCGCAAGCTTCCTGGTCAACTGGCGATCGTCCTCAAAGGTCAGTCAGCCGGTGCTGGAGAGCGTCATGATCGGCACAGGTGGGCAACAGGGCATTTCTTTCACTTCACGGGGCCAGGTTGTGCGCGAACTGCCCTGAGCGGATCGTTTCCACCGTTGCAAAGGGGGTTCCGGGTATCCTGTGTGTCCGAAGCCGAACCAGCTTGTCAGTTGTAGGCTTCGATCCGGACGTGTCCGACACCGTTTCCCGTCAGGCCGAGATCGTCAGCCGCCGCCTGGGAGATGTCAATGATCCGGTTGCGTTTGTGTGGCCCACGATCGTTCACCTTGACCACCACATGCCGTCCGTTGGCAAGGTTGGTGACGCGAACCCTGGTGCCGAATGGCAGCGAACGATGCGCAGCGGTGTAGTTGCGCTGGTTGAAGTTTTCCCCGCTGGCCGTACGGCGCCCGTGGAACCTGTTCGCATAATATGAGGCGTTGCCTTCAGCGACAAGGATCCGGTTTGTTTTGGTTGTCGCCGCCTCTTCTGTTTCCTGATCTTCCTGAGGTGCCTCCGGGTCTTCACTGCCCGCGAGGTCCTGCTTCAACAAAAAACCTGCGTCGATGAGCTTCATTGATCTGTATGCCGATTTTCCTTCGGCGTGGAGCTTTCCTGAAGCAGGTACCATAAAGACGACAGCCATAAGGAGGCTGCCGATCTTGATTCGGTGTTTTTTATGCATATCGCATCCCGGTTTATGCGCCGTTACCCAGTCTGTCCTGAATTGCTCCGGAGCTTTCCTGTTCGCGGTAACACGCCGGTTTGTCTCATGTTTTATTAACACGAAATGGAAATATACAAAAAGGTTTTTAAATGACGAAATGGGGCCCGTCCGACCGGAGGTGGCGCTTCCCGACGCCCGCTTTTTCTGTCGCTAAATTATTTTATATATTTGTTTTATCGGCTACTGTCCTTGGCTTGTTCTTGTGGCTTTCGGGCTTGGTTATCGTGTAAATATCCTGAAGATGTCGTGATTATGGTATGGGGAAACCGTGACATGGTTATGGGAAAAACCGGGCTTGCGACGAGTTGACCTCAGTGCACCGGATGGCGTTTGCCATCCCTATGTTCCTGTTTTTCCAGCTTTTGTCCGTCGGTCTCCGGAAAGATGGTATCCATGTTCCGACGATATGCTGGTGCTCCGGAGCCGTTCTTTTCCAGCTCAGGCCATTATCTCTGCCCCGGGCGGCCATGGCGGATGCCGGAATGGGGAGTGGTATGCTGATAACTGACTGTTATAAATGTTGTTATCGGCCTATTGCATTCCTTTCTTCCTGATTGTGTATATTCACACTCGCCATATTTCTGTGGCAGGCGGAAGACGCTGTTCGTGTTAACGACTGAGGTCTGTTCGCACTATTTCCTTATCCCCATTAGGGAAAACAGGTTTTTAAGGAAAAAAATTCGGCAACAAGACGTTCCTGCCATATGTCAACGACGACAATAGAGGACCCTCATTTATCCGGCCACAACGACGAAACCGGTGTCAAGCATCTTGCCTCACTTTCGCTTGCCGCCCTGGGGGTGGTTTTTGGTGATATCGGGACCAGTCCTCTCTATGCCCTCCGTGAGTGTTTTCATGGCGAATACAGTATTCCGGTCAATCACGCCAATGTGCTTGGCGTGCTTTCACTTCTTGTCTGGGCGATCATCCTGATCGTGACGCTCAAGTACCTCATCTGCATCATGATGGCGGATAACGATGGGGAAGGCGGTATTCTCGCTCTTACCTCCCTGATCATCTCGCATGCAAGAAAGAACAACCGGAAAGAGCGCTGGTTTCTTGTGGCTATCGGACTTTTCGGCGCATCGCTCCTGTATGGTGACGGCATGATCACGCCGGCGATTTCGGTGCTGAGCGCCGTCGAGGGCGTGCAGATCGTTGCCCCTGAGCTCAGTTCGCTTGCCATTCCCCTGACGGTGGTAATCCTGATCGTCCTGTTCCTGGTCCAGCATCATGGTACGGCGAAAGTCGGTACGCTGTTCGGTCCGGTCCTCCTTATCTGGTTTACGATTCTCGGCGTTCTCGGCTGCATTGAGGTCGTGCGTTACCCGCAGATTCTCATGGCCCTGCTGCCGTCCTACGGCATCCAGTTCCTCCTGGACAATCATGTGCATGGATTTCTGGTGCTTGGGGCGGTCTTTCTGTCCGTTACCGGTGCCGAAGCGCTGTATGCCGATATGGGGCATTTCGGCCGTCGCCCCATCCGGCTGACCTGGATGCTGCTCGTGCTGCCGGCGCTGCTGCTGAACTATTTCGGTCAGGGCGCCTACCTGCTTGCGTCACCTGACGCATCCGACAATCCCTTCTATTCGCTGGTTCCCGAGTGGGCGCTCATTCCGATGGTCGTCCTGGCGACCATGGCGACCATCATCGCATCGCAGGCGCTGATTACCGGCGTCTTTTCCCTGACCCAGCAGGCCATCCAGCTCGGGTATATGCCCAGGGTCACCATCAGGCACACGTCAGCCAGCCATATCGGCCAGATCTATGTGCCGTCGGCGAACTGGACGCTCATGGTCTGTACGGTCGGGCTCGTTGTCGGTTTCGGGTCGTCCAGCAGGCTGGCTTCCGCCTACGGCGTGGCGGTTACCGCCACGATGCTGATTTCGACGATCCTTTTCTATTACGTGGCCAGGGATATCTGGAACTGGAACCGTTTCGGTGTCAACCTGCTTGTCGGGTTTTTCCTTGTCATCGATATCTCATTTTTCAGCGCAAGCATCAGCAAGCTCTTCCACGGCGCATGGTTTCCGCTGGTTATCGGCCTGTTCTGCTTCATGCTGATGGTGACGTGGCAACAGGGCCGTTCGCTCCTCCTCAAGCAGATACAGGACCGTACGCTCACCTTGGGAGAGTTTGTCGAGAGCCTCGCCCTGCAGGCTCCGCAGCGGGTTAACGGCCAGGCGATCTACCTGACGGCAAATCCCGATATCGTTCCGATCGCGTTGTTGCATAACCTTCGGCACAACAAGATTCTGCATCGACAGGTCGGACTGCTCCATTTTTCGACGGAACGTGTTCCCAGGGTTTCGGAAAGCAAGCGGGTCGAGGTGCTCGATCTTGGTGACGGTCTGTACAAGATCATCGCCAGGTACGGCTTCATGGAGTATCCGAACATCCGCGAGGTCCTGACCTGTGCCTCCGCGCAGGGCTTGCCTTTCAGGCCGGAAGCGACCAGCTTCTTCCTGAACCGGGAGAAGATCGTGGCGAAGATGAAAACCCGGATGAGTCTCTGGAGGAAACGGCTGTTCGGGCTTATGGCGCGCAATGCCATAAGTGCCTCCTCGTATTATGACCTGCCTTCCGGGCAGGTGATTGAAATCGGCGTCCAGGTACAGATTTAAACGGGGCAGGCAACAGATTTCGCTTGTGATTCTCTTGTTGTATACATATATATACGTGCATAGGGCGGCGGTTGTTCAACGTCAAGCATATGGATGGTGATGCTGGAGCAGATGCAGGCATTTGTGGCCAATCCCGTACCCTCGATTCTGGTGGTTCTCAATATTATCGTTATTGAAAGCCTGTTGTCAGTCGACAATGCGGCGGTATTGGCAACCATGGTACTGGATCTTGCCCCCGGACAGAGATCTGCAGCCCTGAAATATGGAATTCTGGGGGCCTATCTCTTCAGGGGGCTTTGTCTTTTGTTTGCAGTCTGGCTGGTGCACTTCTGGTGGCTCAAGCCATTCGGCGGGCTCTATCTCCTGTACCTTGTCTGGAAGTGGTGGGGCGGCAGCAGGACGACTCCTGCGGAGGATGATTATTCCGACAAGAAGCGAACGAGGTTGTACCGGCGGGTATCCGAAGCTATCGGCCCGTTCTGGTCGACGGTTCTGCTCATCGAAGTGATGGACCTCGCCTTTTCGATCGACAATGTTTTTGCTGCCGTAGCGTTTACCGACAATTTGGTATTGGTTTGTACGGGTGTGTTTATCGGAATCCTCGCCATGCGGTTTGTTGCCCAGGGGTTCGTGAAGATCATGGAAGTCTATCCGTTTCTGGAGACCTGTGCGTATGGCGTCATTTTCCTGCTTGGCCTGAAGCTGTCGTTCTCTTTTGTCGGCCATCTGTATCCTGAAGCCGAGTTAAGCCGGTTCATAGAGGGCCATCAGGCGGATATGGTGACATCAGGACTGACGATAGCCATTTTTTTCATCCCGATGCTGACAAGCTTCCTGTTCAATATTCCGTCAAGGTCGCATGGAGAGGAAAATGGGTAGCGACGGTTGTTTAACGAACAGCGTATTGCGTCATGACATCTCATAATGGCTTCCAGCATCGACTCCGCGAGTATATCCTGAAAAAACACGGGTCTATCAATGCCTTTTGCCGTGCGGTCGGTATCCGGTATCCCGCCCAGATGACCCCGTACCTCAAGGGCAAGTGTCTTCCCGGCAAAAAAATGCTTGAACGCCTGGAAAAGGACGGCGCTGACGTCGAGTGGATCCTTACCGGCCATGCATCGGCTGATATCTCATCGCCGATGAGCGACGCACTGGCCTTGTCCCGATATCGTATGGACATTGACAATCTCCTGCGTCAGGTCAGGTTGCACATCGGTCGTTTTGACGAGCGTCTCAAGCCGACCATCGAGGCGTATGCCGTCCTTGACAATGCGGAAAATGTCGTTGATCTGACCGGATCTCTCGAAAAATTTCTCTGTTATGAGCCAGGCCAGCTTGCCGGTGCATCGCTGTCGAAGCTGGTGCATCCTGACGACTACTCGCAGATCAAAAGTGCGTTGCAGCGCCAGAAGCCTGACGAGGTGGTGCTGATGTTCTATTCACGGTTTCTTACCGGTGGCGGTACCTATGTCAATGTCGAGTGGAGCCTTTCGGTCAAGCGCAAGCCGATGACCGACCTTTGCGAATATGCCATGATCCTTCGAAAGGCGGACAACCAGTTTGGTGGCTGAACGCAGTGGCGGGCAGCTTCTGATTTTTTGCCGGCATCTGTCTGCCGGCTTTTTTATTGCCAGCCGGTTTCGGTGACAGGAATTTATATGATATATATATGCTTTATATGATATTTATATATTGATCTTTTGTTTTTTCGTTGGTCATGTGTTGCGTTTTGTGCATGAAGATGTGTATCTTCCTTTAAGTTGTTCATGGTCGCGGTCTCGTCCGGTCTGATAGCGCCGTTTGGCCATGTTCCCGGATTTCTCACGCCAGTGAGATAGAGCAGATCCGTGGGGGAACATCTGCTCACCATAAGCGGCCGCCTGGCCGCTTTTTTTTAGGGGATTCAGGGGCGGGAGGCAGAGCGGACAGCTGGCAGCAATTTTTCTACCTTCATGTCGTCGATATTGTCAGCACTTGCCAAAAAAAGTGCTTTGTTTTCAGCTTTTTTTTAGTACAATACTCGATACTTCATTTTTTTTGTTGCTGATAACCTGCAAGCGTTCCGAAAAGGAGGTCAAGATGGCGCAATTCAGGGTTGGTGATCCCATTGTCTATCACAAGCCGAAAAGCTCGGTATCCCCCGGGCCTCGTGCAAAAGAGATCTATCCTCTTGCGAACGGTGAGCATTACCATTATGTCGTCGACAAGTACTGGAAAGTGACCTCCGTCAATAATGACGGGACGATCGAGGTTGTCACGCGAACCGGAAAACGGCACGTCCTGCCGGTCAGCGACCCGAACATCAGCAAGGCGCATCCATTGCAGCAGCTCCGCTTTCGCAAACGTTTCCCCAATTGACGCAGCCGGGGGCTCAGGCCCCCGCTGTACTTCGTTCAGTCCTCTCCTTCCCCTACCGGTTCCGAGCCCGTCCGTAGGTGCCGGGCCTCCGTGTCAAACCACAATGGTTTTTCGTTTCGCAGCATGCTGGCAACGACCTGGAATTCAGCCGGGTCGGTAAACAGGTGGTTTTCAATCAGTTGATTCGACGAGTCGTACAGGGCAATCCGGCCTTTGTGGCCGGTCAGGTCCCAGCGACTGTAATAGCTTGCAACGAGGATGTTTGCCATGTCGATACCGCTTAGTGTTCGCTGAACTTCGCATTGTGGCGTGATGCCCAGTCCCTGGTCGCCGGTTTGCCGGAGGGCAGGATGGTTGCCGGCGAGAAGAGGGCATTGTCAAAAATGGTGCCGTTGATCGTCGCTCCGGTCAGGTTCGCTCCTTTCAGATCTGCCTGTTCAAGGTTGGTGTCGAACAGGCTCGCTTTCTGGAGATCTGCATGCTGCAGGTTCGCGCCGGAGAGTATGGCGCCGTAAAGCTGCGCCCCCTGGAGGTTGGCCTGTTGCAGGTTGGCATCTTTCATGTAGGCGCGCTCCAGTGTTGCACCTGAAAGGTTTGCTTCCCTGAGGTTGGTGGAGACCATGTCCGCTTTTTTGAGGTTCACGCCGTTCAGGTCGGCCTTCTCAAGGTTGGCATTCGAAAGGTTTGCTCCGGAGAAATCCGACTTTGCCACATTTGCATTTCTCAGGTCGACGTTTCTGAGATCGGCGTCGCCCAGTTTTTCTTCCTCGCGGTTTATCCGGAGTTCCGGCCTGGTCTGGCGCACGGCGTTCCACTTCCTGACATCGCTGATTTCAGGAAGTGCGGCTGGCGCCGGGGTTCTCAGTGCTGTCTGTTGTTGTGCATATGCTGCCGTTGCGTGGGCCTTTCCTTGCGTTTTTGCGGGAACCAGAGGGCCGGGTGTGGGCAGGTCTTCGGCAGGAACGATTGCTGGGGTCGGCACCGGAGGGGCAAGGACGACAGGGTTGGTGACCGGTTCGGTGAAGAACCTGGCGTCGTGGCGCAACACCCAGCCCTTGTCTGCGGGTTTCCCGGATGGCAGCACCGTATTGTTTGAGAACCTGGTGTTTTTCAGCGAGGCGTTGTCAAGAAAGATGGCGTCGTTGAGGCGGGCACCTTTCAGGTTGGCATTTTCGAGGTCTGCCTCAAACAGGTTTGCCCCACTGAGGCTGGCATTTTCAAGGTCTGCCTCAGCCAGTTTTGTCCACTTGAGGTTGGTATTCGAGAGGTTTGCGCCCGAGAATCTTGCCGATTCGAGAAATGCCCCCGACAGGTTTGCATCCTTGAGCCAGGCCCTTGAGAGGTCTGCCCCGCGCATATTGGCGTGTTTCATGTACGCCATTGCCAGGTTGGCTCCCTTGAGCGACGCTCCGTCAAGTTTTGCTCCGCTCAGGTCGGCTTTCGAAAGGTCCGCGCCGGCAAGGTTCGCACCGGAGAGGTTCAGGTCTTCAAGATTGGCTTTGGACAGGTCGATCGTGCCGTCGGGCTGGGCCCTGCGCATCGTATTCCATTCGGTGACGCTTTTTCGGAGCGTGCCGAGTTGGGCATTGTCATAGGCCTCTGCTGTAACGGGCAGAAACGGAGAACTGGCAAGGAGCAGCGATATTGCAAGGCGCGCGTTCCGGTTCATGGTCAGGGTGATTCTGGGTTTCGGTCGGGAAATTCCGGGGTACCTGGTGCCTGTGTTCGTGAAATTTACATAAAACACCAGGGAGTACCGCAGTGGTATTCGGAGGAGCCGGGGATTGCGGACAGCAGAAGGTTTCCGGGTATATCGGTGTGGAAAAACAAAGAGGCCGTCCCGTCATTGTACCGGGAAGACCTCTTTGTTTTCCTTTTCGTGACCGTTTCTGATCAGGCCGTTTTGGCAGGAGCGGCATTACCGGAACAGCAGCTCGCACCACCGATCAGTTTGAGCGGCGTGGAGATGATTGCGCCGGCGGTGTTCAGAACGGTGTTGCCTGCAGAGGTTGCAGCTCCGGCGATCGTGCTGGCGGCAGAACCAAGGAAGCATGCCGCTGCGCCGACGACATCGTTTGCGGTGCTTGCGGCTGCGCCGGCAAGCGGTTTGAGCGTTTCAAAGCTGTTGACCACAAAATTCACCTCTATCGATCCCAATTCGGTCAGGTTTTTGATGACGGAATTGATCGATTGCGAAAAATCGAAACTTTCATTAGCCATGATCCAACCTCCATTTATTCAGGTTTAACAAGTGGGCCGTTTTCGGCTCCGCTACGGGTAATGTACTCATTCTCCTGGCCCCCGTCAACAGCGGGGTTCTGAATACAATGCAAAAGGGGGCCAGATGGCCCCCTGCAGGATTGCCTGACGACAAGAGGTTCAATCCCTGAAACGGCTGACAATCTCCTTTGACGGAGTTGCGTAGCCTGAAACTGCCGGTGAGGTCCCCTTCATACCGGAAGCGTTTCCGCCATACAGGTAGGGATAGGCATTCGCACCAAGCTGTTTGGTGCATTTGCCGGCGTTTTCGAGATAGTCCCCGACAACCCACCAGTGGCCGTCGACGAGGGCCTCGAATGACCTTCCATATGCCTCGGCAGTCTGGACGAAAGTTCCTGCTATGTTATTCGACATGGCGCACCCTGTTTTGGCTGAGGATATTCACACTACGGCAATGTAACATAATTGACGGCGATCGCAAAGCCTGTTTGCCATCGCCATGGACGGCGTTCCGGTCACTGCATGAACTTCAGGCTCATGAGCAGTTCCTGTCCGCTGAAAGGTTTCTTGAGCGTGGCGTTGGCTCCGAGTGCATCGGCAAGGACCAGATAGTTGTCCGGCCCCACCTTTCCCCCTCCGGAAATTGCCATGATCTTGATGGTCGGATTGATCTTCCTGATCTCCATGATGGTTTCAATGCCCTCTTTGTCCGGCATGATCAGGTCGGTGATGATGACATCGAAGCCCTGCTCTTCCTGCATGATCTGGATGCCGGTGGTGCCGTTTTCAGCTTCGAAAACGGTATGGTTGTCGCGTTTGAGGGTTGTCATGATGAATTTTCTGACGGCCGCGTCGTCGTCGATAACCAGAATTTTCATGAGGGTACCTGTAGGTGGTTGTTAAAAAGCAGCGCGTTGACTGCGGCGGCGAGCTGGGGGAGCTCAACCGGTTTCTTCAGAAGTCTGCCGATGCCATAACGATCCATCGGGACAGCGGAATCGATGCTTTTGCCATAATCGGTCATCAGGATGATCGGGAGTTCCGGCCGAACTTTCCGGATTTCCATGGCCAGTTCAATGCCGGTCATGCCGGCCATGTTCAGGTTGGTAAGGACAAGATTGAACCTGGCTGGATCTTCATGGAATATCCGGAGCGCTTCCGCCGCGGTGTTCTGTGCCTGGACCTCGAACCCGAGCTTGTTGAGCATGATGGTCATCGACTGCACCGATGTGGTGTCGTCGTCGGTGTACAGGACGTTGCCGTTGATGCCGCATGATTTGCCCGTCGACGTGGTGCCGGTATCCTGCCGGTTGATTGCCGGCAGGTAGACGACAAAGGACGACCCCTTGCCGGGCGTGCTTTCGACGGCAATCTCGCCATTGCAGTTCATGATGATGCCATGGACGACGGAGAGCCCGAGGCCGGTGCCCTTGTCAACCGATTTGGTCGTGAAGAACGGCTCGAAGATTCGCTCCATGACGGTCTCATCCATACCGATGCCGGTATCCGAAATGCCGAGCCGGAGATAGGTTCCCGGCTGGAGCTTCGGATATGACCTGAGCAGCTCAGGGTCTGCGGTCACTTCGTCAATGTCGATCGAGAGCGTTCCGCCGTTCTTTTCCATTGCCTGCAGGGCATTGGTGCAGATGTTGGTGACAACCTGGTGGATCTGCGAAGGATCGGCGAGCACGCTGCCGTCGGGGCTTGCGATGTGTTGCGTGACGACAATGGCTGGCGGAATGGTCGGTTTGAGGAGTTTCAGGGCCTCATCGACGATCTCCCGGAGACTGACCGAGGTGACCTTGCTGTCCTGCGCCCTGCTGAAGGTGAGCATCTGGGAAACGAGGTTCTGCGCCCGTTCTGCGGCAAGGATGATTTCTGAAAAATATTCGTGCAGGGTATCCTCTTCGGTCAGGCTGATGGCTCCCATTTCGGCGTATCCGAGGATAGGCGTCAGAATATTGTTGAAGTCATGGGCGATGCCTCCGGCCAGGGTTCCGATCGTTTCAAGCCGACTGGACTTGCGGCGGTGCGATTCAAGTTTTCGTCGGTCGGTTTCCGCCGCCACCCGTTCGGTGATGTCGAACAGCACGCCGTCAATGCCGCAGAACCTGCCGTCCGAGGTGAATGTCGACGTCCGCACGTCGTCGAGCCACTGGGACTCGCCGGACCGGGTGCGTATCCTGTAGGAGATGGTTTCCGAATGGGGCGTTGTCCTGAGCCCGATGTTCGATTCGGTTACGATATGGAGATCGTCCGGGTGGATGAGTGACATGGTGCCGAACAGCTCCCGTGCATACTCCTCGCGGCTGTAAGCGGGCAGGGAGTCCGGGACCGCCGAGAGCACGGCCGCGCCGTTGCCGTTGATGCGGTAAAAGAGCCCCGGAATGTTGTGGACGAGGTTTTCAAGTCCTCCGTCGCATCGGATGCGGTATTCGCATGGGGCACTGCCGCCATTGTCGCCGCTTGTCGCCGCCTTGCCGGGGTCTGCCTGAAGCACGCCGGTGACACGTATCGGAAAGCCGGCTCCGTCGCGTTCCGCAACAATGCTCCGGTCGACGACCCACAGCCAGTTTTCATCCTGATGGCGTATGCGGAATTCCCTGACGCACAGATTGTCCTGTCCCTCCAGAAGCGCCTGAAGCCGCCTTTCGGTATCTGGAAGGTCGTCAGGATGACAGAGCATCCTGACGGCATCGATCGAATCGACGGCGATTTCGTCCGGCCGGTAGCCGATGAGCGCTTTCCAGCAGTCGCTGACCTGGACTTCGCCGGAGCTTACCTCCCAGGACCATGAACCTGAAGCGGTCGCATCGAGCAGCAGCGTCAGGTCCGCAAGGGAGCGGCCGGTGGCGGCAAGCTGCCGCTCCAGCTCCGAAATACGTGCTGCCGATCGGTCCTGTCCGTCAGCCGAACGCTGGTATCCGTTATCAATGGGTGGCTCCGAAGTCAATCTCGACATGGTCAATACAGTTGTTCTCCGGTGTCGCATGCCAGGGCGGCATCGGAGGGCCGACGTTTTCCGGTCAGTCTGTCAGTGGTAAAATACCACTTTTCAGGCTATGGCGCTGCAGGAACCGTCTCGAACTCCTTGCCTGCGCCGGGTTATGGTATCAGGTTCTCAAGCGCCCTCAGCAGTTCGTTCCTTCCGAACGGTTTGCTGAGCGTGGCGTTTGCTCCCATTGCCTTTGCGAGGTTAAGATAATTTTCCGGCATACAGAGACCGCCGCCTGAAATGGCCAGAATCCTGATGTCCGGCAGGTCCCGCCGTATTTCCGTAATGGTTTCAATGCCCTCTTTTTCAGGCATGAGCAGATCGGTGACGATAATGCCGATCTCCGGGTTTTTTCTGAGGGTATCGATGCCCTCGATGCCGTTGCCTGCCTGAAAGGTCAGATAGCCGTCGTCTTCAAGCATCTCACAGATCATCTGTCGTACATCAGGGTCATCGTCGATGACCAGAACGGCGTCATAACGTTTCATGGGTCGGGGCAGGATGCTGAAATGGTTGCAAGGGAAGGAACCCCACCCTTCGAAGGCGTGCGGTTCCCATGAGTCAAACAGGGGGAAAGCGCTTCCGACAAGATACGTGTTTCCGGGCAAAAACGGTTATTGCAGCCCTTCATGCCCTCGTTTGCCGATGGCTGCTTCTACCGCCAGTGTCGTTATGAGATTGACGGTTACCGAGACGGCGATATACCAGGTCCAGGCAAGGCCTGCACTTTTCAGGGCGACAACGGTGAGCATGCTGGCGATGAGGCCGGTGCCAAGGCTCGCGGGCCGGAACGGCCGACTGCTTTTCGAAAGCAGGAAGAGGCCGAGCAGCCCTCCGTAGGTGAACGATGCGATTTCAAGCCCGACCATGATGATGGCCTTGTCGTTTTCATCGAAAACGAGGGCGATGGCGATGAGGACGATGGCCCAGACGAAGCTGACGATCCTTGAGACGGTCAGCGTCGCGCCGCCCATGATGTCGTTGACCGTCGATGCAGCCAGCGAGTTGATTGCCGAACTGTGCGTTGACATCGCCGCCGACAGGACGCCTGCAACCAGAAGCCCCTTGAGGCCTGAGGGCAGCGAATGCACGATGAAGGAGGCGAACTCGCGGTCTTTTTCGACGGGTACGCCGTGCATGAACAGCCAGATCATCGACCCGGCCAGGAGGAACACCGAGAACTGGAATACGACGAACAGTCCGCTGCCGACCATGGCCCGCTGGGCAGCGGCGAGGTTACGGCAACCGAGCACCCGCTGCACCATCATGTAATCGACGCCGTGGGAGCAGAGTGACAGGAGGGCGCCTCCGAAAAATGCGCCGCCGAATGCCATGGGGTTGGTGAGCAGATGGGCGGTGTCCGGATGGAACACCTTCAGCTTTCCGGCTTCCTCAAGCTGACGCAGCGCATCGGGAAGGTTCAGGCCCGTTGCGTTCAGGACGAATACGATGGAGGCGATTCCCCCGAGCAGGTAGAGGCCGAACTGGAAGCTTTCGAGCCACACTACGGCTTTGATGCCGCCGGAAAGCGTGTAGACAAGGGTGACCAGGCCGATGACGATGACCGACACGGGGAGCGTCCAGCCGGTGACGACCTGCACAACGACGCCGGCTGCAAGGAACCTGATGGCGTCTCCGAGCGTTCGCGTGATGAGGAAGACGACGGATGCAAGTTTCTGCATGCCGGGGCCGAACCGCAGCCCGATGATTTCGTAGATGGAGCTGACGCCATGCCTGAAATACATCGGCAGCAGGAGGCTGCTGACCAGGATCCTGCCGACGATGTAGCCGAGCGGGAGTTGCAGGAATGCCCAGTCCCCACGGTAGGCGAGGCCGGGAACACTGACGAAGGTCAGTACCGAGGTTTCCGAGGCGACGATCGAGAGCATCGATACCACCCACGGCAGCTTGTGGCCGCCAAGGAAGAAATCCCCGGATGACTTGTTGCCTTTGGCATGCCAGAGCCCGAACAGGGTGTTGCCGGCGAGAAAAAGCATCACGATCGCGAAATCAAGAGGCTGCATGTTGGTTCGGTTTGATGGGTGGCGCGATGGCTTCTTGCCGTTGGCGGTTCACGCTTCGTACAGGTGGAACTGTTCCTTCCGTGCGGCGAACCCGGCCTCTTCGCTTTCCCATGAGGCGATGATTGACGCGGCAGGCTCCCCAGCGAGGATTTTCGACCTGATGGCGCTGCTTCCTGCGAGCAGGTCGAATGCGGGGAGGTTGTCCCTGAACTCGTAGACGCCGTCAAGGAAGCGGAGCTTTTCTCCGTAGAGTTCCCTGAGTGCAGCGGTCATGGCGACGCCTGTGGCGAATGGCCGGAACCTGTCGGGGTCGGTGACGTGCAGGTAAAGTCCCCCGATCACCGCATCACGATACTTGTGGAACGTCGGCTTGAACCAGGTCGGACGGAACACGATGCCTTCGAGGTCGAAGCCGCCGAGGTGCTCCGCAAGTCTGAAGGGATCGATGAACGGTGCGCCGCTGATCAGGAACGGGGTCGTCGTTCCTCGTCCTTCCGAGACATTGAGCCCTTCAAACAGGCACATGCCAGGATAGACTTCGGTGGTTTCGAAGGTCGGCATGTTCGGAGAGGGCGGTACCCACGGCAGGCCGGTTTCCGGAAAGCGCATGGAACGTTTCCAGCCCTCCATGCGGATAACGCCGAGATTGATGTCGAGTTTTCTGTAGTCGAGGTAGAACCGGGCGATCTCCCCTGCGGTCAGGCCGTGACGGACCGGGACCGGCATGACGCCGACAAAGGAGTGGTAAGCGGCTTCGAGCAGCGGCCCTTCGACATGCCTGCCGCCGAGCGGGTTTGGCCGGTCAAGTACCAGGATTTCGATGTCGAGCCCTGCAGCAGCTTCCATGAACAGGGCGAGGGTATTGACGTAGGTGTAATAGCGAGAGCCCACATCCTGGATGTCGAACAGGACCAGGTCGAGTCCTTCGAGCTGGTCCCTGGCCGGAAGGAGCGTGGATTCCGAACTGCCGTACAGGCTGACGATCTGGCAGCCGGTCTCCGGCTGGAGTTCGACGGATACCTGGTCCTGTTCGGTCGAAAAGATGCCGTGTTCAGGCGAAAAAATCCTGGCAAGCCTGATGCCCTTCCGCTCCAGCATGGTCCATGAGTAGTCGAGGCCTGCGGTCACCGATGTCTGGTTGGCGATCAGTCCGATGCGGCGGTTGCGGTACTGGGCTGGATCAAGGAGTAGTCTGTCAAGTCCGTTGAGCACCATAAGGTATTCCAGGTAAAACGGTTATGTGTGGCTTCAGGGCGTTGCGACCCAGCCTGGCCCGGCAATCGAATCACTGATGACCGTGCAGGGCGCTATGCAGGTCCCGGGGAGCAGTACCGAGCGTTCGACGACTGCCGACGGGCCGACAACACAGCCTTCGCCGACGACGGATTGCCGTACCGCTGCTTCGTCGCTGATTGCTGCTGCTTCGGAGATGGCGTGCGGCCCGATACCGATGGCCTCGCGCATCCGCGGTGCAAGTTCAAGGATACGCAAATTGCCGGTTATGTTCGCCTCGTGGAAACTCTGCAGAGTGCCGATGTCTTTCCAGAGTCCGCGATGCTGGTAATAGCCGAGGCCGCCGTTATCGATCAGACCGGTGAACCCGGTCGTGACGATGCTGGAGAACTCCCTGCCGAGATGCCGGAAGATATCTGGCTTCAGCACGGCCGTACCGGTGTAGATCAGCGACGATACAAGGCCGGTTTCCCTGAGGTTCCTGAAATCGTGAACCAGGCCGTCCCTGACTCCGACGTAGCCGATTTCTTTTGCCAGTGGGGTTTCATACAGGGCAAGCGTTCCTCCGGTGCCGTTTTTCCGGTGCGTTTCGATGAGCGATTTCAGGTCGATGTCGCTGATGACGTCCCCGTTGATCAGGACGAAATCCTCCCCGTCGAGCAGGTGCTCGCATTTTTTCAGGCCGCCGCCGGTACCGAGAATGGTGGTCTCTTCGGAGAGTACCACTTCAAGGCTTCCGAAATCGTGGTGTTCGAAAAAACGCCGTATGCTGTCAGGATGGTAGTGGATGTTGATGACGGCCCGCCGTATGCCGGCTTCCTTCAGGAGGAAAAGGGTGTAGCAGATGCTCGGGATGTTCAGGACCGGGGCCAGCGGTTTTGGCAGCGTATCGGTCAGCGGCCGGAGGCGTGTGCCGAACCCTGCGGCCAGGACAAAAGCGTTCATGGCTTGGCGGTTCTGATGAGCGGGGACAGCAGGCGGCCGGCAGTCGCCAGCTCCCGCCGTGCTTCGATGTAGCCGGGCAGGTAACGGAGCGTTGGCGCGATGCTTCGTTCAAAGCTCCTGTTGCCGGCCCTGGTGATCTGGAAACAGAAGGTGCCGAGTGCCTTGATGTTTCTCTGGAAGGCCATAAGGTCGAACAGGCGAAGGTACTCTTCGCGGGACATCGACAGGGCACCGCGTTCCCGGAGTATCCCGAAGTGGTACTCCCGGAGCCGGGCGGCCAACCGGTCGTCAAGCGTCACGTAGGAGTCGCGCAGCAGTGATGCGGCATCGTACTGCGGCAGCCCGAGCCGTGCATCCTGAAAGTCGATGACGACCGGTTCGTTGCCGGAGAGCATGATGTTCCTGCTGTGGAAGTCGCGGTGGTTCAGCACGAAATGCTCCGGCCTCAACAGGAGGCCGGTTATCGCTTCGAACTCGTTTCTGAGCAGATTCACCTCCCGTTCGCCGATGATTCCGGCAAAGTGGCCGTGCAGGGCATGCTCGATGAAAAAGTCGAACTCGAACATGAGCTTGGCGTGGTCGAAACTCAGTGAAAACGGGATGGCGCCCTGCTGCTTCGGGATTGTCTGGATATCGGCGAGCAGGTCGATGACCTGCCGGTAGCGGGCTTCAAGCGGGCCCTCGTCGAGCTGTAGTGCCTCGTCCTGCAGCATCAGGTCCCCGCAGTCTTCGAGCAGCATCGCTCCAAGGCGGCTGTCGGCGGCAAGGAGTTTCGGAATCCGGACACCCTGCCGGTCCAGGAGTTTTCCGACGACGAGGAACGGGAAGGTTTCCGGTGATGCGTCCCGGAACGCCGGGTCGATGCACGCGATACGGGTTTCTCCGTGGCCTGATACCCTGAGGTAGCGCCGATTCGAAGCGTCACCCTGAATCGGGGTGACCGAGAGCCCCTTCCGTTCACTGAAAGGGTAGAGCTGTTCGATCAGTTCTCTGTCATCCATGCGGCAGGAGGTTCCATGTGTGACCAAAAGGCAGGCTAAAAAAAAAGCACCTTACGCTTTCACGTAAGGTGCCGGGATTTCAGGCAGGTGCCTTACTTTTTCGGTGCGATCGCTGCGGAAACGCTCTGGAGCACCTGGTTGGCGGCGTTGGCGACGTTGCCGATCAGGTCGGTAGCGGTCTTTGCGAGCGGCTCTGCAACGCTGACGAGGGTCTTGAGGCTGTTGTTGGCCAGGTCGACCTGCAGCTGGAACAGTTTGCCGAAGGACTCGGTCAGGCTGTTGATAGCGCCCGAAACATCGAAGGATCCGTTTGACATGTGTGTATTTGTTTTTGAGTTGTTGAAAGCACAAAAGAGAAATTCTCGGCCCTGAGGCAGGCTTTCTTGCTATACGCAAAACTAAGATATTTTCAACAGTTGCGCAAGAGAAAACGTGGCCCGGAACTCTCTTCCGGCACGCTTTCCGTTCATTTTCGTCATTGGTTCAGGGCATCAGTCCGCTTTTTTGCCCTGTGATTTTCCAATGAACCTGTTGAGCAGGAGCACCAGGACGATGCCCATGAGAAAGAAGCCCAGCGGGGCGAAGATCGTGGTGTAGTTGAATGAATCGGCCATGAACTCGGTCGGTTGGAATGACGGGCATTCAGGAAGAATGCCAGAAAAAAAGCCATACAAGTATAAGCAAAAACTTCGATATAATAGGATTGCGCGTGCCTGAATGCCGAAATTTTGTTCCGGCTGCGACTGGCTGCCGTGCCGGCAAGTTCCGGGAACTCTCGGCTTGCATGCTGTGTTCATTGTGAAGTTTCCCCTCCTCCAGGTCGTGCAATCGTTCGCGGCGGCGTGCTCGTGTCGGCATGGTCATCCGCCGGTTTAACCAGTTGAAACAGAGGTTTATGGAAGTTGTCGGAAAAAGCAAGGCGAAAGTGGTCGTGGACTCCTGTCTGCATGAGTCGGCAAACTATTTCTCCGATCACGTCAGGATACTCAGGTGCAACCCCTACTGCACCAACGTGCGGTTCCTCAAAGAGCACGGCCTTTACCAGTGGGTGTTTCAGGTCAATGACCCGAGGGACAACCCGATCACCGCGGTCTTTTTCGTCCACCAGCATGAAGAGCCGCTTTCCAGTATGGAGTCCGTTCCTGTCGAGGAAGGGGTGACCGGTCACTGCATCCGCTGGACCAACGCTCCCGCCCCCGATATCGACCTTGAAGGTGAACATACGTTTGTCGGACAGGCTGAAGCGCGTATCTGCCTGTTCCACCACGGTGACGGCAAGACGGAAGTCCATTTCGAAACCGGAATCACCCTTGATTTCAGCCTGACGTTTCCGCTGAACATGATGCCTGAAGGCATCCTCAAATTCATGACCGAGGCGATCATGTCGCGCATCATGCAGCAGGCGACCGAAAGCATGCTTTGCCAGGTCCAGTCCGATATCTGCTGCTCGCTTCCCGAGCTTTCCGCCGACGGCGGCGTCTGCTGAAACGAAGCTCCTCGTTTGTGCCGCCATGCACCCGGAAAATTGTTCCTGTTGCATGGCGGCATTTTTTTTTGTATCCTTGATACCCATAGGGGGTATGGGTATGCCGTGCCTTCGCCCGGAATAAAACCGCCATGCGGGGAGGGGCTATGGATGATGTGATTCTGCGGCTGAAGAAGGTCAATGGACAGATTCAGGGGCTGATCAGGATGATTGAGCAGGAAGAGGAGTGTGAAAAGGTGGTGACCCAGTTCCAGGCGGCCAAGGCGGCCCTGGATACGACGTTTGCCCTGGTGCTGAACCGGAACCTGCTGAAGTGCCTGGGCCGCCAGGATGCGGGAAGCGTCGAGAAGATTATCAAACTGATTTCAAAAACGTGATGAAGATGAAGATGACCAGAAGGGTTTTGGGGGTGGTGGCAGTTGCAATGGCTGTTGCCTCCGGCGCCGATGCCGCGGTATTGCGGCTTTCCCTTGACGACGCCCTGCGGCTTGCGCACGAGCGGAACACGACGGTCAAGGCTGCGAGGGCGAGGGTCGATCAGGCCGATGCGGCGATAGTCCAGAGCCGCCAGGCGTACCTGCCGAAAGTCCAGTTTTCCGAAACCTGGGTTCATACCAACGACCCTGGGGCGAACCTGGTATTCAAGCTGCAGCAGGGGATCGTGACGCAGCCGGATTTTATGCCCGACGCGTTGAACCATCCCGACGGCATCACCGATTTCCAGTCGACCATCAGTGTTGTCCAGCCGATCATCAATGTTGACGCCATGCTTGGCAGGTCGGTGGCGAGCACCGCAAGAAAAGCACAATCTTTCATGGCCGACCGGACGGTCGAGACCATTGACCTGAATGTCCGGAAGGCCTATTACGGTTTCATTCTTGCCCGCAGGAACCTTGTCGCCGTCGAGAAGTCGATCGGCATTATGCAGGGCTACAGCAATGAGGCTGCAAAAGGATACCGTGTCGGCCTGCTCACGAAGTCCGACAAGCTTTCGACAGACGTCCGTCTGGCTGAACTCAGGGAGCAGAAGCTTTCCATGCAGGAGGCGGAACGCAACGCCGCCGATGCGCTGCGCTCGCTCCTGAGCCTTGAGCCAGGCGACGTCATCGTGCCGACCGGTGATTTTTCCGGGGATGCCGCCGGCAGGCAGGCAGCCGCCGGGGTGTCGGGCAGGAGCGACCTGAAGGCGCTTGCGGCATACCAGGAGGTCAGGGCATACCAGCACGACATGGCCAGGGCCCAGTGGTTGCCGCGACTCAATGCGTTTGCCCAGCAGAGCTGGCATGACGCCAATCTGTTCGGGGGAAACGGCTCGAACTTCACGATCGGGGTGAGCATGCAGTGGAACCTGTTCGACGGCATGTCGACACAGGGGAAGGTGCAGGAAGCCAAGGCGCAGATGCTTGAAGCGCGATATACGTACGAGGCGGCAAAAGAGCAGGGCGATTTCGAACTCAACAGGGCCCGCAGGGCGATGACGATGTCCCGTGAGCGGCTTGCCGTTGCACAGAAGTCCCTGGAGTCGGCCCGCGTGAGCCTCGATTTCATCGGGGAGCAGTACCGGACGGGTATGGCCATGACCTTTGAAGTGCTGATGCGCGAACAGGCGTTCACGTGGGCGAAGCTGCGCATCAACCAGGCGCTTTACGATTACAGCATCGCCAGGAGCGAAGCCGAATATTATGGCGGCAAATAAGCCGGCCACATGCCGCGCCCATGAGGGCGGACGATTCTGAAACAGGATAACATCGACATGCAACCGGGAGCGGAGGAGGCTCATCGACATGAATGAAGGTATAGCAGGCAGGCTTGCCAGACAGTTTATCAATTCGAAGATCACACCACTGCTGATGCTGGCGGCGCTTCTTGTCGGCATTATGGCGACATTCATGACGCCGAGGGAGGAGGAACCGCAGATCGTCGTGCCGCTTGTCGATATTTACATCCCGTATCCCGGGGCGAGCGCAGCCGAGGTCGAGGAGCGTGTGGCCAAGCCGTTTGAACGTTCGCTGACGGAAATCAAGGGCGTCAACTACGTCTATTCGACCTCCATGCCCGATTTCGCGCTCGTGACCGTGCGGTACAATGTCGGTGACGATACCGAGCAGAGCATGGTGAAGCTCTGGTCGACGCTGATGAAAAACATGGACAAAATGCCTCCGGGTGTCCAGATGCCGATGATGAAGAAGGTGTCGATCGACGATGTTCCGGTGCTTAACCTCACGCTCTGGAGCAAAACACGGGACCCGTACGAGCTCAGGCGCGTTGCGCTCAAGGTGGCCGATGAACTGAAAAAGACCGAGAATATCGGTGACGTGGAGGTCCGCGGGGGGCAGAAGCGACAGGTCCGGGTGCTTCTGGACAAGCAGAAGCTCCAGCGCTTCAACATCACGCCGCTCCAGATCGCCCGCCAGATTCAGGTCTCCAACACGCAGATGACCTCGGGTGATTTCAAGCAGATGCAGGAGCAGATTGTCGTCAAGACAGGCCGTTTTCTCGAAAGCGCGCAGGATGTCGGCAACATTGTCGTCGGCATCTACGGGGCATCCCCGGTGTTTCTGAAAGATGTGGCGCAAATCACCGACGGGCCTGAAGAGGTTGACAATTACACCGGTTTCGGATGGGGGGCGGCCTCCGGAAGGAAGGACCGTGCCGATTACCCGGCAGTGACGGTCACGGTGGCAAAGCGCCAGGGGACCGATGCGACGGCGCTTGCCGACAAGGTTCTGGCGCGGGTCGACGGTATGAAAAAGAGTGTCATTCCGGGGGATGTCACCTCGACCGTCACGCGCAACTATGGGGAAACCGCTTCCGAAAAGGTCTTTACCCTGCTGGAGCATTTGATGATGGCCGTTGTCGCCGTGACGATCGTCGTCGGATTCTTCCTGGGCTGGCGAGGTGCACTGGTGGTGTTCGCCTCGGTGCCGGTAACCTTTGCACTGACGCTGCTCGTCTACTTCCTGTTCCATTATACGCTGAACCGCGTCACGCTGTTTGCGCTCATATTCGTGACCGGTATCGTGGTTGACGATTCGATCATTATCGCCGAAAACATCCACCGCCACTTTGCCATGAAGCGCCAGCCACGGCTGCAGGCGGCCATTACGGCCATCAGCGAGGTAGGCAACCCAACCATTCTGGCAACCTTCACGGTTATTGCCGCAGTGTTGCCGATGGTGTTCGTTTCCGGCCTGATGGGGCCGTACATGAGCCCGATGCCGATCGGCGCGTCGCTTGCCATGATTTTTTCACTGCTCGTTGCGCTGATAGCCACGCCATGGCTTTCGTTCCGGCTCCTGAAGTCCGAGGCGGGGCACGACGAAGCGTACGATATCAGGAAAACCTTTTCCTATCGTTTGTTCGAACGGGTGCTGACGCCGTTTATCGACAGCTCCCTGAAGACCTGGCTTGCATTCGGCGTCGTCGGGCTGCTGCTGGCAGGTGCTGTCGCCATGATTCCGCTGAAGATGGTGCAGATGAAAATGCTGCCGTTCGATAACAAGAACGAGTTCCAGGTCATCATCGACATGCCTGAAGGCACCGGTCTGGAACGTACCGCCCAGGTCGCCAGGGAAATTTCGGGTTACCTGAAGACGGTTCCCGAGGTCAAAAGCAGCCAGTACTACGTGGGAACCAGCGCCCCGATCAATTTCAACGGTCTCGTCCGGCACTATTACCTGCGCCGGGGCGACAACAAGGCGGATATCCAGGTGAACCTCGTCCACAAGGGTGAGCGCAAGTCCCAGAGCCATGACATTGCCAAGCGCGTTCGTCCCGGGGTGCAGGAAATTGCGGCACGGTACGGCGCCAACGCGAAGATTGTCGAAATTCCTCCAGGGCCTCCGGTGCTCTCAACCATTGTCGCTGAAATCTACGGTCCCGACCTGAACTCGCAGATCGCGCTGGCAAAGGAGGTTCGGAACGCCTTTGCATCGACTCCCGGCGTCGTCGACGTCGACTGGCTCGTCGAGCATGACCAGAAAGTCTACGATCTGGTGATCAACAAGGAACGGGCCGCCTTCAGGGGTGTGACCCCCGAGCAGATCGCCCAGACCCTGCGCATGTCGCTTGCAGGAGTGGATGTCGGGCTCGTGCACCTGCAGGGTGAGCTTGAGCCGGTCACCATCCAGCTCAGGTTGCCGAAGGCAGACAGGCGATCGCTCAGGGATCTTTCCGGAATTTTCGTGCAGTCACAAGGCATGGGCACCCTGACTTCCAGGCTCAGGGCCGGGCAGATGATTCCGCTCTCCGAACTGGTGACCGTGCAGGAGCGGGTGCAGGACAAGAGCATTTATCGCAAGGACCTGCATCGTGTGGTCTATGTGACGGCCGACGTTGCCGGCGTGACGGAAAGTCCGGTTTATGCCATGCTTGAACTCGACAAGAAGATTGCGAAGATCAGGACCCCTGACGGCGCCGCAATCCATCCGTTGTACACATCGGTCCCGAAATCCGACGACCGGCTGGCAATGAAGTGGGACGGTGAATGGCAGATCACCTTCGAGGTGTTCCGCGACCTCGGCACGGCCTTCGCGGTGGTGCTCGTCATCATCTATCTGCTGATCATCGGCTGGTTCCAGTCGTTCAGGACTCCGCTGATCATGATGATTTCGATACCGCTCAGTCTTGTCGGCATCATTCCGGGCCATTTCATCCATGGCGCGTTCTTTACGGCGACCAGCATGATCGGCATGATTGCGCTGGCAGGGATCATGGTGCGGAATTCGGTGCTGCTGATCGATTTTATCCAGATTCGCAGGGCTGAAGGTATCGGTCTCAAAGAGTCGGTCATCGAATCGGCGGCAGTACGTACCCGGCCGATCATCCTGACCTCGGGTGCGGTCGTCATCGGCTCTGTGGTGATGCTGTTCGACCCGATTTTCCAGGGGCTTGCCATTTCTCTTATCTGGGGCTCCGTGCTTTCGACGATCCTGACGCTTGCGGTTGTGCCGCTGGTATATTATTTAACGGAGAAGCGGGGCGAAAAGAGGGCATTGGCCGCGACTGCGAAACCCTAACCACGACAAGTGCGATGAAACTCCTTGCCATTATCGGGGACGAAGAGGCCCGGCCCAAAGTCCGCAAGCTTTTCATGGACCACCAGGTCTACCTGTTCAGCAATGTCGCCATCAGGGGCTGCAACTGCGACGTACCGCAGGGGCCGCTTCCATGGTGGCCGTCGGACAGTGACCCGAGTGTCTATTCATCCCTCTGCTTCGCGATCCTCGACGATGCGAAGGCGGAGGCCATCATGGCGGAACTCCGCAGTTCGCCGATTGCCGGTGACCCCGCCTTTCCATCAAGGGCGTTCGTCATGAACGTCGAAAGCATGCTCTGAACAGGAGGCACGCAATGACACTGCAGGTTGAGCAATTCCGCACCGGCGGAGACCGGAACTTCGGGTATCTCTGCATCGATGCGGCGGCCGGGGAGGCTTTTGCCGTCGACCCGTCGAATTCGCCGGAGCTGCTTGCCGATGCCGCCTTGCGGCGGGGCTTGCGTGTCAGGTATGCATTCTCGACCCACGGACACCAGGACCACTGTAACGGTAACGAGGCGTTCGGGCGCCTGACCGGCGTCACCGTGCTGCTGTTCGGCGGCCGCTCTCCGGAGGTCGGCCTTGAGCTTGCCGACAATGTGGAGCTGCCGTTCGGGGAGGGATCGGTCAGGGTTATCCATACGCCCGGTCATACTGCGGATTCGATGTGCCTCCTTGCGGGCGACGCCCTGTTCACCGGTGATACCCTGTTTGTCGGCAAGGTGGGCGGCACCTGGAGCGACGAGGATTCGCGGCTTGAATACCGCTCGCTGCACGAACGTCTGCTCACCCTGCCGGAAACGACCAGGGTTTTTCCCGGGCATGATTATGGCAAGGCACCGGTATCGAGTATCGGCCACGAGAAGCTGACCAACCCGTTTTTGCTGCAGCCCGATGTCGAGGCGTTCATTTCGCTGAAACGGAACTGGGCGGCATACAAAAAAGCGCACGGGATCGACTGATTCTGTCGTCGGGGGCTTGTTTTTTGGCCTGATCTTTGGTTACTTGACCATAGGGATTCCAGAGCGTCGCGAGAACGGAACCCGACCCTACCTTTCGTCGTTACCGTCTGATATCTGAGCAACGCTATTTCTTCAACAATAGTCAGGGGACAGCCTGTCCTTTTTTCGAGGGGGATTGCCATGGACCAGCTCATCACACTTCGCACCTTGCCGGTTTCGGCCCTGATGCACAAGGATTTTCGGGTCATCAAGGGCAGCGCGACCGTCGCAGAGGCGCTGCAGATCATGAAACAGGCTGCTGAAAGCGGCCTGGTTGTCGAACCAAGAAACGAGGATGACTGTTACGGCATCATTACCGAAAAGGATATCCTTGAAAAGGTGATCGACCCGGGGGAGGACATCCATCGCGACCCCTGGAACACACCTGTTTTCCAGGTGATGAGCAAGCCCGTGATCAGCGTCAATCCCAACATGCGGATCAAGTACGCGCTGCGCCTGATGAAGCGGACCAATGTCAGGCGGCTCGCCGTCGTGGACAATAACAGGATCATCGGCGTACTCAACATGGCCGATGTGCTGCATGCCGTCGAGGAACTGCCTGTCCACGGCGGGCATCTCGCCCTGTGATCGCCGTTCCGGCAGCCGCACACCGCGTCCCTTGCCGGAGGTCGCCTTGTCCATGCAGCGTGGATTTCCGGCCGATCGATGCCTTTTTTAACCAGCATGCCTGTCACGCGTGGGCGTGCGCGGATTGCCGAGTTGTATGAAACCTTTTGATATCGTCATCGTCGGTGCCGGCGGTGCGGGCCTCTACGCGGCCATGGAGGCCATGCAGGCCAATCCTGCCCTGCAGATCGCCGTACTTTCGAAGGTCTACCCGAACCGCTCCCATACCTCGGCGGCGCAGGGGGGCGCGAATGCGGCCCTGGCAAACACAGCAAAGGACGATACGGTCGAGATGCACATTTTCGACACCATCAAGGGCAGCGACTACCTCGCCGACCAGGATGCTGTCGCGCTGCTGTGCAGCGAAGCGCCGAAGATCATCCGTGAGCTTGAAAACATGGGGACTCCATGGTCGCGGCTCGAAGACGGGACCATCGCCCAGCGCCCCTTCGGCGGCGCCGGACGGCCGCGTTGCTGCTACTGTGCCGACAAGACCGGCCACACCATTTTGCAGACCCTGTACGAGCAGTGCCTGCGCAGGGGGGTCAGGTTCTTCAACGAATGGTTCGCGCTCGAACTGGTCGTTTCAGGAAGCCGCCCCAAAGGGCTGATCGCCCTGGACATCAGGACCGGCAAGGTCGAGGGGTTGACTGCAAGGACCGTCATTTTTGCGACAGGCGGGTACGCCAAGATGTACTGGAACCGTTCGAGCAACGCTGCAGGCAACACGGGTGACGGGCAGGCGATCGCGTTTCGTGCCGGCATACCGCTCAAGGACATGGAGTTCGTGCAGTTCCACCCGACCGGATTGCGCAAGAGCGGACTGCTGGTGACCGAGGGGGCCCGCGGCGAAGGGGGGCACCTGGTCAACGCGGCCGGCGAACGCTTCATGTACCGTTACGCACCGGAAAAAATGGAGCTTGGCCCCCGCGACCTGGTGTCGCGCTCGCTTGAAACCGAAATCCTCGAAGGCAGAGGTTTTGACAGCCCTGCGGGGAAATACCTCCATCTCGACCTTCGCCACCTCGGGGCGGAACTGATCAGGTCGAGGCTTCCACAGATCAGGGAGATGAGCATGAACTTCGAGGGGGTCGACCCGATTGAGGAGCCGATTCCCGTCAGGCCGACCGCCCACTATTCGATGGGCGGCATCGCCACGGACAACTTCGGCCGTACCGTCATGGACGGGATCTACGCGGCCGGTGAGTGCGGATGCGTTTCGGTGCATGGCGCGAACCGGCTTGGCGGCAATTCGCTGCTTGACATCCTTGTTTTCGGCCGGATTGCCGGTCGGGCCGCCGCCGAGGAGGCGGGCCGTTTCGAGCCGGCCCCGATTTCCGAAACGGAGCTCGCCGACAAGGTGCAGGAGTTGCGCCGCTACATGCAGCCTTCAGGCCATTACGAGCGGTACGGCGCGTTGCGGGAGGAGCTGGGGCGGGTCATGGCACAGCACGTCGGTATTTTCAGGGATGCGCAGCGCCTTACCGGAGGCCTTCAGGCGATTGCCGAGCTGAAAGCCAGGTTCCGGAACGTCAGGGTGTTCGATACCAGCCATGTCTACAATACCAACCTGCTGCAGGTACTGGAACTCAGGAATATGCTCGACCTTGCCGAAATCGTCGCCACTGGCGCGCTGGCACGTGAAGAGAGCCGTGGCTCACATACCAGGACGGATTTCCCGGAACGTGACGACCGGAATTGGCATCGCCACACACTCTACTGGCTTGAGGACGGCGTGCTCCGCCATGGCTCGATGCCGGTGACGATGGGACGGTACGAGCTTCAGGAACGAACCTATTAAGGACGATTTTTCATGAACGATGCAACGACACACCATCCGGAAGATCGGCGGGACGTGACGTTCAGGGTTCACCGCTTCAATCCGCAGGTGGACGCCAAGTCCTATTTCAGTGACTATACCATCAAGCTTGCCAAAGGCGTCACCGTGCTCAGGGCCCTGAACCATATCAAGGAACACGTTGACCCGACCCTTACTTTCCGTGCCTTTTGCCATGCGGGTATTTGCGGTTCCTGCGCCATGAGGATCAACAGCATGTCGAAGCTCGCCTGCACCACCCAGGTCTGGGACGAGCTGGAGCATTCCAGGGAACCGGGGGTGATCAGGGTCGAACCGTTGCGTAACCTTCCCCTTGTCAGGGACCTTGTCGTCGAAATGGACCCTATGGTTGCCAGGATGCAGCACTATACGAGCTGGGTTTGTTCACGGATGCCTGAAGAGCAGTGGGGGATCCGGGAGTTTCTCATCAGCCAGGAGGAGTTCGGCTCATACGACAAGGCGACCGACTGTATCCTGTGCGCCTCCTGCATTTCGGAGTGCACGATCCTGCGGGGCAACCGCAGCTATGTTTCTCCGGCAATCCTGCTGAAATCCTACCGCATGAACGCCGACAGCCGCGACGATGCCCACCAGCTGCGTCTTGCGAGCCTGGTGCAGGCGAACGGTATCTGGGATTGCACCCACTGTTACAGGTGCCAGGAGAGCTGTGTCAAGCACATCCCGATCATGGACGCCATCCATGCCATCCGCGAGGATGCGGTCGGCCGTCGCGCCACCTGACCCTTATCCGGAAAGGTTCCTTTCATGGTGTTTCCTTCCTTGCCGCAGGCGTTTTAAAAAGACGCTAAAAAAGTGTAAGTTTGCACTTCCATTTTATTGCCTGCGTGGCCGCCGGTTGCACTCCGGTCCAGGGGGGCAGACTTTTCCCAACATCTCTAATCATTGCATTCCATGCTCAAAAATGATCTCTTTATCAGGGCGTTGAAACGGCAGTCTACCCCCCGCACTCCGATCTGGGTCATGCGCCAGGCAGGCCGTTATCTGCCCGAGTACCGTGCGGTCAGGGAAAAAACCGACTTCCTCACCCTTTGCAAGACTCCGGAACTGGCTTGTGAGGTGACCATTCAGCCGGTGGATCTGATGGGTGTGGACGCAGCAATTATTTTCTCGGACATTCTGGTGGTCAACGAGGCCATGGGCATGAATGTCGAGATCATCGAGACCAAGGGCATCAGGTTGACGCCCCCGATTCGTTCGCAGGCCGAAATCGACCGGCTGATCGACCCCGATATCGACGAGAAGCTCGGCTACGTGCTTGACGCCATCCGCCTCACCAAAAAGGAACTCGACAACCGTGTGCCGCTCATCGGCTTCTCTGGCGCCGCATGGACCCTCTTTACCTATGCTGTCGAAGGCGGCGGTTCCAAGAACTACGCATGGGCAAAGAAGATGATGTACCGTGAGCCGAAAATGGCCCACCAGCTGCTCGGCAAGATCAGCAACTGCATCAGCGCCTACCTGGTCAAGCAGGTGGAGGCCGGTGCCGATGCCATCCAGATTTTTGATTCCTGGGCCAGCGCGCTTTCCGAGGACGATTACCGCGAGTTCGCCCTTCCGTATATCAAGCAGAACGTTGCCGCAGTCAAGGCGAAATATCCCGAAATTCCGGTCATCGTCTTCGCAAAGGACATGAACACGATCCTTTCGGATATCGCCGATACCGGCGCCG
This sequence comes from uncultured Chlorobiaceae bacterium, assembly GCA_964611215.1. GTDB lineage: Bacteria > Bacteroidota > Chlorobiia > Chlorobiales > Chlorobiaceae > Chlorobaculum. Next base: position 151,451 of record CAZSXF010000004.1, on the reverse strand, counting down.
ATGCTGTCGGACTCGGCTGGAACATCGATATTGCCAAGGCTCGCAAGGAGTTGAACGACCGCGTCTGCCTCCAGGGTAACATGGATCCGACGGTGCTGTACGGAACGCCCGAAAAGATCCGGTCCGAAGCGGCCAAGATTCTCAGGCAGTTCGGCCAGCACACCGCCACCTCCGGCCATGTGTTCAACCTCGGCCACGGCATTCTCCCGGACGTCGACCCGGCGAATCTGAAGTGCCTTGTCGAATTCGTCAAGGAAGAGAGCGCCAAGTACCATTGACCGTCCGCGGACGGTTGCAGCAGACTCCGCTTTGCCCCCCGGCAAAGCGGAGTTTTTTTTGCCCGTTTCGCACGTTGTTTTGCTGCAACGCAGGCGAGGCTCGTGCCGGCATCCATTGCCAAAACCATTTTTCCGTATATTTATAGACAGCTTTATTTCAACAGTTCAACGGACAAGAGGGCTTTATGGCAAGGCAGTGCACATGTTCAGAAGGGGGGAGCGGCGGGACGCGCTATCAGGAAATCGTGCTCGATACGCTCCTGTACAGCGCCCGCCTGAAGGAAACGGTTGCGCACCAGAGCAGTGCAACGGCGGTTGCGATGGCCCGCCTGATTGCCGACACCTTCACTGCCGGCGGCAAGCTGCTTATCTGCGGCAACGGCGGCAGTGCGGCCGATGCGCAGCACCTTGCCGCAGAGCTGACCATCCGGTACCGCAGCAGTGTCAACCGTCCGGCCCTGCCGGCAATCGCCCTTTCGACGGATACCTCGGCGCTGACCGCCGGCGGCAATGACCTCGGTTTCGACGAAGTGTTTTCACGCATGGTCGAGGCGTATGGACGTCCTGGAGATCTGCTGCTCGGCCTCTCGACCAGCGGCAACAGCCCGAACGTTCTGAAAGCGCTGGAACAGGCCCATGCACGGGGCCTTCAGACGATGGCGCTGCTTGGCGGGGATGGCGGGGCGATCCTTCCCCATGCCGACCTGTCCATCGTCGTACCACATTTCGGCACGGCAGACAGGGTTCAGGAGTGCCATATCGCCCTTGGCCATGTCATTATCGAACTGGTCGAGCAGATGCTGGGGTACGCCGGATGACCGTGTTCCGGAGAGGCGTGCGACTTCGGTATCTTCGAGGGGCCGGGCGTGCTCATAATCCTAACTTAACACCATGACCAATGCAGCTACAGAACATTGAAGGCAATCTTTCCGCCCAGGGCATCAGGTTTGGCCTGGTCGTGTCGCGTTTTAACGATTTCATCGGCCAGAAACTGGTGGATGGAGCTGTCGATTGCATCCTGCGGCATGGCGGGACGGCTGAAAACATAACCATAATCCGTTGTCCCGGTGCCTTTGAGCTGCCGTCGGTTTCACGCAAGGCGGCCCTTTCGGGCAAGTTCGATGCCATTGTCACGCTTGGCGTCATCATTCGCGGTTCGACCCCCCATTTCGACGTGATCGCTGCGGAAGCGACCAAAGGTATCGCGCAGGTCGGCATGGAGTCGATGATTCCGGTGACTTTCGGTGTTCTGACCACGGAAAACCTTGAACAGGCCATCGAGCGGGCAGGCACGAAAGCCGGCAACAAGGGCTTTGACGCCGCCATGGGGGCCATCGAGATGGCGAATCTGTTCAGAGAGTTGTAAGCAAGCCGCCCGGGAGCCTGGCGGGACCGGGGAGAGCCGCGTGCCGCAGTCACGCGGCCATGTGGCCGTTCTCTTCGAGCGTTTTCCTGATGGTCTGCCAGGCCGCCTCCTGCAGCGTGTCGGCGGAATCGAACGCCGCAGGGTCGATCGGCTCGCCGATGACGAGCTTCACCGAGCCTTTGCGGATCCGGAGACTGTTCTTCGGCGTGATGCGTCCGCTGCCGATGATGGTCACGGGCAGCACGGGCAGGCCCGCTTTCTTTGCGATGATGAAGGCCCCACGCTTGAACGGCAGCAGTTGCCCGTTTTCTGACCGGGTGCCTTCAGGGAAGATGTGCACCGAACGCCCGCTTTTGAGCGTGTCAACCGCTTTGAGAAGGCTCTGCAGGGCCTCGCGGTTCTGGCCGCGCTTGATCATCACATGTCCGCATCCGCGCAGTGCCCAGCCGAACACCGGGATTCTGCCCAGCTCTTCCTTGGCGACAAACCTGAGGTTCAGGTGGATCGTGCCGAGGATGAGCGGAATGTCGGCCATGCCGGCATGGTTGCTCACGATGAGGTAGGTCCTGTTCTTGTCGTAGCGTTCCTGCCCCATAGTCTCCACCCGGATGCCGAGGATGCGAGCCGAAAACCTTCCCCACCATGCCATGATCGGATAGAAAAGATTCCCGGAGGGATCGATGAGGTTCAGCAGGAGCGCGAACGACATGCCGAAGAAGGTCACCGGCAGGATCACCAGGAAGAAGAGCAGGGTCTGGAGGTTCATGATACGGTGCGTTTAGCGGTCCAGCTTGCCCAGGAACCCGGCCAGCTCTTCATAGGCATTGCCGATCAGGGTTGCCCGCTTCGGTTTTTCGAGGATATCCAGCATTGCCGGCGGCATGGCGACATCCTGGCCGATTGCCTGGCGGATGGCGTCGTCGAACTTGACCGGGTGGGCTGTCGACAGCACCACGCCCGGACGCCCGTCGCCCGGATTTGCTTTCCGGTAGCGTTCGAGTGCACGATAGCCCACCGCCGTATGGGGATCCATGACATAGCCGGAATCGGCGTGGACCGAACGTATGGTTTCAACGGTTTCCCGGTCGGTGACCGAGATGCCGGTGATTGCGTCTCCCATCTTCCGGTAGTCCTTGCCATACAGGTAGAGGAGCCGCGCGAAGTTGCTCGGGTTTCCGACATCCATTGCGGTCGTGATTGTCCGTATGGTCGGGCGCGGTTCGAAACGTCCGCAATCGAGGTAGCGGGTGACGCTGTCGTTGGCGTTGGATGCGGCAATGAAGTGGCCGACGGGGAAGCCCATGGCGCTGGCCAGGACGCCGGCGGTCAGGTTGCCGTAGTTGCCGCTCGGTACCGAGAAGATCGGCGGGTTGCCGGGAAAATGTTTCCGGAGCTGGAGCGACGCCCAGGCGTAATAGAACGACTGGGGGATCAGCCTGGAGATATTGATTGAATTTGCAGAGGTCAGGGTGAGGCGCTCTGTGAGCCCGGGATCGACGAAGGCCTGCTTGACCATCCGTTGGCAGTCGTCGAAGTCCCCCTGGACCTCAAGGGCGAAGACGTTGTCGCCGGCGGTGGTGAGCTGCTGTTCCTGCAGGCGGCTGACCTTTCCTGATGGGTAGAGCAGGACGACCCGTGTGTTGGGGATGCCGTTGAACCCGTAAGCCACGGCGCTGCCCGTGTCCCCGGAGGTGGCCACCAGTACGGTGATCATCCGTTGCTCCTCGGCGGCGAAAAAGCCGGTCATCCGTGCAAGGAACCGGGCACCGTAATCCTTGAAGGCGAGCGTCGGACCGTGGAACAGCTCTTCGACGTAGGTCCCTTCAGCAAGTTCCCGGAGCGGGGTGTCGAAGTCGTAACACGCTTCGACCAGGCCGACAAGTGCGTCAAGCGGGATTTCGTCGCCGACGAATTTTTTCGCTATCGCAAAGGCGATGTTCGTGAAGGTGCCGTTTTCGAGCAGGCGGAGTTCCGCTTCGGAGATGCGAGGAATTTCGGATGGTACATACAGGCCACCGTCCGGGGCAAGTCCCTGGAGGGTCGCTTTTTTGAGCGAAACCGGCGTAGAGGCGGTATTGGTACTGTAAAAGATCATGTCGGAAACGGGTTCAGGATATTGTGCTGAGGAGCCGTGCGCCCTGGCTGCAGATGGGCGAGACCCACATGTCTGATGCAAGGCCCGCTTTCGAATTCAGGAATGCGTCCTGCATCGCCTGGCCGACGGCAAGTGCCGTTTCGCGGGATGACGAGAAGGCGAACACCGACGGGCCGGAACCGGCGATGCTGCAGCCAAGTGCCCCGGATTCGAGGGCAGCCTGCTTGACTTCGATGAAGCCTGGGATGAGCGGTGCCCGTTTGGGCTCGGCGATAACGTCGACCAGCGCCCGGCCGATCAGGTCGTAATCCCCGGTCAGGAGGCCGGAAACGAGCGCCCCGACATTTCCCCACTGTTGCGTTGCGGTGGAGAGCGGGATGCTCTTGGGCAGAACGGAGCGTGCGAAGGAGGTTTTCAGTTCCGTATGCGGGTGGACCAGCGAGCAGAACAGGTGTTCGGGCGGCCTGATGGTGATAAGGTCGAGGGGATGATAGCTGCGGATCAGGATGAAGTTGCCGAGCATGGCCGGCGCGGCGTTGTCCGCGTGTGCCGACCCGCAGGCCACCCGCTCGCCCTCGATGGCAAAGTGGACGAGCTCCATCTTGGTGCAGGGTGCGCCGAAAAGCTCATTTGCCGCGACGAGCGCCGCCGCGGCACTGGCGGCACTGCTGCCCATTCCGCTGCTCAGGGGCAGGTTCTTTTTCAGCGTGAGCCTGAGGTGCCCGTTGAACGGCATCTCTTTTGCGGTCCGCAGGTATTCGAGGAATTTCAGGACGACAAAGCTTGACGTGTTTTTTCTCGGGTCGAGCGGCAACGCACCTCCATCGCCGATGATCGCGGCGATGGAGACGGGACAGTCCCCCTCGGGTTCGTCGTGGAGTTCGAGGCGTACCTCGTCACCGGGTTCGGTAATGGCGAAGCCGAGGACATCGAAGCCGCAGGCGACGTTTCCCACGGTCGCCGACGCAAATCCAGTGACGGTTTTCATAGCAGGTTATGGAACAAGATTCCTGAATCGGTAAGGTGAAGGCGAATATGCGATCTGCAGTTGATCCAAATTGACGACAGCATTTGAATTACTAAAAGCTTTTCATTAAATTTGGCTTTTGTTTTTCGGGGTTGCAGGCCGTAGCCGATTCCAAGAGAAAGTACGGAGAAACTTTTTCTTTTCTCAACAATAACCTATCGAATTCCAATATGTCAACAACAGTGAGACCCGATGAGGTGTCGTCCATACTCCGCAAGCAGCTCGCGGGTTTTGAGTCGGAGGCCGATGTCTACGACGTAGGCACCGTGCTGCAGGTCGGTGACGGTATCGCCCGTGTGTACGGCTTGTCGAACGTCGCAGCAGGTGAGCTTCTCGAATTTCCTCATAAGGTCATCGGTATGGCCTTGAACCTTGAGGAAGACAACGTCGGCGCCGTGCTTTTCGGTGAAGGTAACGTGGTCAAGGAAGGCGATACGGTTAAGAGAACCAATATCCTTGCTTCCATCCCGGTCGGCGAGGCCATGCTCGGCAGGGTCATCAACCCGCTTGGCGAGCCCATCGATGGCAAAGGCCCGATCAATACGGATATCCGCCTGCCCCTCGAACGCAGGGCTCCCGGCGTCATTTTCCGTAAATCGGTGCACGAACCGCTTCAGACCGGTCTCAAGGCAATCGATGCCATGATCCCGATCGGCCGCGGCCAGCGCGAGCTCATCATCGGTGACCGCCAGACCGGCAAGACCGCGGTTGCGCTTGATACCATCATCAACCAGAAAGGCAAGGGCGTCTATTGTATTTATGTCGCCTGCGGTCTGAAAGGTTCGACCGTCGCCCAGGTGGTCAACACCCTTGAGAAGTACGGGGCCATGGAGTACACCACGGTCGTTTCCGCCTCGGCTTCCGATCCGGCTCCGCTGCAGTTCATCGCCCCGTTCGCCGGCGCGACCATCGGCGAGTTCTTCCGCGACACCGGCCGCCATGCGCTGGTCGTCTACGACGATCTTTCGAAGCAGGCCGTGGCTTACCGCCAGCTTTCCCTGCTGCTCCGCCGTCCGCCAGGACGTGAAGCCTACCCCGGCGACGTCTTCTATCTGCACTCACGCCTGCTCGAGCGTGCTGCGAAGATCACCGACGACATCGAGGTGGCCAAAAAGATGAACGACCTGCCTGAACCGCTGAAGCCGATCGTCAAGGGCGGCGGCAGCCTCACGGCGCTTCCGGTCATCGAGACCCAGGCCGGTGACGTCTCGGCATATATTCCGACCAACGTGATTTCGATCACCGATGGCCAGATCTTCCTTGAGTCCAACCTCTTCAACTCTGGTCAGAGGCCGGCCATCAACGTTGGTATCTCGGTGTCCCGCGTCGGCGGTGCCGCACAGATCAAGGCGATGAAGAAGGTTGCCGGTACGCTCCGCCTCGACCTTGCCCAGTTCCGTGAACTCGAGGCATTTTCGAAATTCGGTTCCGACCTTGACAAGGCGACCAAGGCACAGCTCGATCGTGGTGCCCGCCTCGTCGAAATCCTGAAGCAGGGGCAGTATGTGCCGATGGCTGTCGAGAAACAGGTCGCCATCATCTTTGTCGGTACCCAGGGTCTCCTGGATGCGGTTCCGACCAAGAGCGTCCGCCGTTTCGAAGAGGCATTCCATGCCATGCTCGAGCAGAAGCATCCCGAAATCCTGTCGTCGATCGCCAGCACCGGGGCCCTCGACAATGATACGGCTGCGAAGCTGAAAGATGTTTCCATCAGGTTCGTCGAATCCTTCGTGGAGAAGACGAAGGCCTGAAATGCGTAGCTCCTCCGGCCGCACGGTGGCCGGAGGGTGCTTTTTGAACCGGAGCTTTCAGCAATTCAAACCATGTATCGCCATTCATGCCTACGTTAAAGGACATACGCATACGTCTCAAGGGTATCAAATCCACGCAGCAGGTGACCAAGGCCATGAAGATGGTCGCTGCCGCGAAGCTGAGAAGGGCCCAGGACCGTGCCATCCAGGCGCGTCCCTATGCCGGAAAGCTCAAGGAGATGCTGGCGTCGCTGTCGTCAAAGGTCGACACGTCGCTCAATCCGCTCTTTTCACCCCGTGAAGAGGTGAAGAACCTCCTCGTCATCCTGGTTACGTCAGACAGGGGACTTTGCGGCGGTTTCAATGCCAATATCATCAAGCTGGCCCAGAAGGTCATCCATGAGGATTACGCGGACCTCGACGCCAAGGGAGGCGTGACCATGATCTGCGCCGGGACGAAGGGCTGCGATTTCTTCCGCAAGCGTGACTACAAACTTGCGGCGGCGTACCCTGCGGTTTTCCAGCACCTCGAATTCGCCAAGGCCAAAGAGATTGCCGAGACTGCGTCGAAAATGTACCTTTCCGGCGAGGTCGATCGCGTCGTTCTGGTATACAACGAGTTCAAGTCGGTGCTTGCCCCGAATCTGAAGGTCGAGCAGTTGCTGCCGATAGCCCCCGAAACAGGGGCCGCGGCACAGGGCGGCAGCGAATATATTTACGAGCCGTCTCCGGAAGCCATCGTCGACGTGCTGGTTCCCAAACATCTCAATACGCAGGTGTGGCGTGTCATGCTTGAGTCAAGCGCTGCCGAGCAGGCTTCGAGGATGTCGGCCATGGATTCGGCGACCGAAAATGCCAAGGAACTGATCCGTGTGCTGAACATCAGCTACAACCGAGCCCGTCAGGCCGCCATCACCAAGGAGCTGAGCGAGATCGTCGCAGGCGCCGACGCTCTCAAGCAGTGATGATCCGTCAGTCAAACGGTTTCACGAAAGCGCCCCGATCCGGGCGCTTTCTTTTTTTCAACCTTTTCCCGGTATTTTTCAGGGCGACAGCCGGTCGTCCGGCCGGGTCGGCGGCGCAGGCAAGGTGAAAAAGAGCGTGCCTGCAGCTTGTATAATTCCGCCATCCGTGAGAAATTAGTGGGTATTTCGTCAATCGTAACGCAGCCATCCGCAGCATGAGAGTATACAAGTTCGGGGGGTCGTCAATCGGCTCCGCAGCCAGGATCAGGCACGTCGCCGACATCATCGGCCAGGGCCTTGGTGAAACCCGCATCGTGGTCGTTGTTTCGGCGATCCAGCGAGTGACCGATCTGCTTGCCGAAACCGCCATGCTTGCCGGCAAGGGTGATCCTTCGTACGGCACCCGTCTCGGCGAAATCAGCGAACTCCATGAGACGATCATCCGGGAACTCTTTGGCGACAGTGACCCTGACGAGCCGCTGGGCTGGTTGCGCGGCATGGTTGACGAACTCGGTGATGTGCTGCACGGAGTCAGCCTGCTCCGGGAGCTTTCGGACAAGAGCCTTGCCCTGGTGCTGAGCTACGGTGAGCGGCTGTCGGCGTGGATCGTCTCGCGGTATCTCCGCAAGATCGGGCTCACTTCGGTCATGGTCGATGCCCGTGAGGTGATCGTCACGGATACCAATCACAGTAATGCCAAGGTGGACGTACGGTCTACCGAGAAACTCCTTCGTGAGCGGATACGCATGGACGACGTGGTGCCGGTGGTGACCGGGTTCATCGCGTCCGCATCTGACGGTTCCGTCACGAACCTTGGCCGGGGAGGTTCCGATTATACGGCAACCCTGGTCGGCGCAGCCCTGCACGCCGGGGAAGTGTGGATATGGACGGATGTCGACGGGTTTTTCAGTGCCGATCCTCGACGGGTCCGTGATGCCCGCGTTCTCCCCGAAGTGAGCTACGCCGAGGCAATGGAGCTTTCGCATGCCGGTGCAAAGGTGCTGCATCCCCTGGCGGTCCAGCCGGCGATGAAGTCTTCCATTCCCGTGCTCATCAAGAACTCGTTCAATCCGGCGGCCGCCGGTACCCGGATCGAGCAACGCCATGAATCTGACACTGTCCGGTTGCGGCCGGTCATCGGCCTCACCTCCATCAATCGCGTTGTCCTGCTTAACCTTGCAGGCAGCGGGATGGCCGGGGTTCCCGGCACCGCATCGAGGCTGTTCAGCTGCCTTGCCCGGCACAGCATCAACGTCATTTTCATATCGCAGGCCTCCTCGGAGCAGTCGATCAGTCTGGCAATCAGCCCCGGCCAGGCGTCGATGGCCAAAAAGGTGCTCGAAGACGAGTTTGCGCGGGAGATTGAGGCTCGCAGGATCGAGCCGATCCATGTCCGCCGGAACCTGGCGATGGTCGCCGTGGTCGGCAACCAGATGTCCGGTCATCCCGGCGTGTCCGCGCAGCTCTTTGAAACGTTGGGCAAGAACGGCATCAATGTCATTGCCGTGGCACAGGGTTCCAACGAGATGAATATTTCGCTGGTTGTCGACAGTGGCGACGAGGACAAGGCGCTTAACTGCATCCATGAGTCATTTTTCCTTTCCCGTCGCAAGGTGCATGTCTTCATTGCCGGCACCGGCACGATCGCCAAAAGCCTGATCAGCCAGATCAGGGCGCACCGAGGGACGCTTCAGGCTGAAAAAGACCTTGATGTGGTCGTGTGCGGCCTGGCCAATACCCGTTCTATGGCGCTCGACAGCGATGGCCTTGACCTTGATCACTGGCAGGAAGCCCTCCAGCCACGGTCAAGCAATGACGGTATAGCTGAATACATTCGCCGGATCCAGGAGCTGAATCTGCACAACACCATCGTCGTCGACTGCACGGCGAGCCAGAAAGTTGCCGCCTCGTATCCCGATCTGCTCGACGCGAACATATCGGTCGCTACGGCCAACAAGCTCGGCATGGCAGGGCCGTGGGAGCTGTACCGTCGTATCGTGGACGCCCGCCGGAAAAGCAACGCGAAGTTTCTTTATGAGACCAACGTCGGGGCAGGCCTGCCGATCATCAACACGCTCAACGACCTGAAGAACAGCGGTGACAAGATCGTCTGCATCGAAGGGGTGCTTTCGGGCACACTGAGCTTCATTTTCAACGAGTTGCGCAAGGGTGGCCGCTTCAGCGATGTGGTTCGCGGGGCGAGGGAGGCCGGCTATACCGAACCGGATCCCCGTGATGACCTCTCCGGTGCCGACTTCGCCCGCAAGCTGCTGATTCTCGGTCGTGAACTCGGTTATGAACTTGAATATGCAGATGTCGATTGCGAGAGCCTTGTTCCCGAGTCGTGCCGGGGCGAGATGACGGCGGAAGCCTTCCTTGACCGTCTTGCCGAAGTCGATGACTGGTATGCCTCGGAGATGTCGAAGGCGGCAGAATCCGGCATGACCCTGGCGTTTACCGGCGAGCTCAAGGAGGGCAAGGCCAGGGTCGGCCTCAAACGAGTGCCGAGCGAAAGCCCGGTCGCGAGCCTGAACGGTACAGAAAACCTGGTGGTGTTCACGACGGCCCGTTACCTGAAGACGCCGCTGGTCGTCAAGGGGCCAGGTGCCGGAGGTGCCGTCACCGCAGGCGGTGTGTTCGCCGATATCCTCAGGATCGCCAGTTATCTTGTTTAAACCTGCATCACCATGAACGCTGTTATCCTTTCCATCGGTGACGAATTGCTCAAGGGCCACCGGATCAATACCAACGCGCCGTTTATTGCCCGGGAGCTGGGTTCGATCGGTATTCCTGCAGATCGCATCGTCACCTGTTCGGACGATCCGGAGGCTATCCGCTCGGCGCTGGTCGAGGGACTTGGCAGCGCCGAGCTCGTCCTGGTCACCGGAGGCCTCGGACCGACAAGGGACGATCGTACCCGGACGGTGGTGCAGGAGCTGCTCGGCAGGGAACTGGTCATGTTTTCTGACGCCTGGGACAACATCGTTGCGATTTTCAACCGCCGCGGGCGCCAGATAACCCCGGAAATGCGAGACCAGGCACTGGTGATTTCAGGGTCGGTTCCCATTCCGAACACGAAAGGGACGGCGCCGGGAATGATCATTGACTGCGGGCCGGATTATGGCAATCACCATGTCGTGCTGATGCCCGGCGTGCCATCGGAGATGGAGGCGATGATGACCCTGACGGTCATCCCCTATTTCGCGTCCAGGTCGACCAGCTTTATCCGCCACACCCCGATCATGACGGTGGGGATCGGTGAAACCCAGCTTGCGGGCATGATTGTCGAGGTCGAGGATGCCATGCCTGCAGGAACCACCCTCTCCTACCTGCCCCATGCCGCCGGCGTCAGCCTGATGGTGAGTACGAAGGGCAGCGACAGGGAGGCGGTCGATCATGACAACCGCATGGTGGTCGATGCCATTGTGGCTCGTGCACGGAGGTTTGTCTATGCGGTGGCCGACCAGAGCCTTGAGGCGGTCATTGTCGGGCGGCTGCTGGAGCGGCAGCTCAAGGTTGCCGTGGCGGAATCGTGTACCGGCGGTCTGGTCGCCAGCCGGCTGACCGACGTGGCCGGAGCTTCCGGATGTTTCCTTGAAGGGCTGGTCACGTACAGCAACCAGGCCAAGGAGCGGTTGCTCGGGGTTTCTCCGGCAACCCTTGCCGCCAATGGTGCGGTCAGTGAACCGGTTGCAGCAGAAATGGCCCGGGGATGCCTGGAGCGGAGCGGGGCGGATATCGCTGTGGCGACGACGGGGATTGCCGGTCCCGGCGGCGCGACGGAAACCAGGCCGGTCGGCATGCTCTGCCTGGGGGTGGCCTGGAAGGATACGGACGGGCAGCTCAGGGCCGCGACGTCGACCTTGTACCAGCATGGCGATCGAAGCCTCAACAAGACGCGCTTCAGCGAGGCTGCGCTTCGGGTGCTGCTCGATCATCTCCGGTAAGGGGTTCCGGTTTCCCGCCGTTTCCGTGCCGACCAGCGTTCTGCATCGCCAAAAACGTGCAGGGCGGGGATTGTTTTTTTTCGATATTAAGGTTGATGCTCAAGTCTGAACGTAATTTCCTGGTGCATGCCATGGCCTCCATTGCGAAACTTCCCGATATTGTTGCCAACAGGATTTCTGCCGGCGAAGTGGTCCAGCGTCCAGCTTCGGCTGTCAAAGAATTGCTTGAGAATGCTATTGATTCCGGTGCTACCCGCATTACCGTCTCGATCAGGGATGCCGGCCGGCAGCTGGTCCAGGTCATCGACAATGGTTGCGGCATGGGTAGTGACGATGCGCTCCTGAGCGTGGAGCGTTTTGCGACCAGCAAGATATCCAGCGTGGACGACCTCGATGCCCTGATGACCCTCGGCTTTCGGGGTGAGGCGCTCGCCAGCATCTCCTCGGTATCCCACTTTGAACTCAAGACTCGTCGTGCGGCCGATACGCTCGGAACGCTGCTCAAGAGCGACGGCGGGGTGCTTGAAGCTCCCCAGCCGGTGCAGTGCGAGCCAGGAACCTCGATTTCCGTGCGGAACCTTTTTTTCAACGTGCCGGCGCGCCGCAAGTTCCTTAAATCCAACGCCACCGAGTTCCGACACATCTATGAGTCGGTCAAGGCGCTGGTACTTGCCTATCCGGAGATTGAATGGCGCATGCTCAACGACGACGAGGAGCTGTTCCATTTCAGGACGCCGGACGTGCGGGAACGCCTGAACTTCTTTTACGGGGAGGGGTTCGGTGACAGCCTCATCGAGGTGACCGAAGACAACGACTACCTTTCCATCGGTGGTTATCTTGGCCAGCCGGGCATGATGGTTCGCCAGAAATATGACCAGTATTTCTATATAAACCGGCGTATCGTGCAGAACCGCATGCTGACCCAGGCCGTCCAGCAGGCCTACGGTGAGCTGCTTGAAGAGCGGCAGTCGGCATTCGCGATGCTGTTCATCGGCATCGATCCGGCAAAAGTGGATGTGAACGTTCATCCGGCGAAGCTGGAGGTGAAGTTCGAGGACGAACGGAACGTCAGGAGCATGGTCTACCCGGTTATCAGGCGGGCTATACAGGTGCATGACTTTTCTCCGGAAGCTTCCATGGCGGAGCATTCCTCCGGCCTGTTCGACGCGGCGGGGCCTGCCTCCCATCAGGCCGACCGCAAGCTTGGCTATGCCCCGCCCTCCGGCGCGTCGACGACCACTCGCGACCTGTACCGTAACTTCAGGGATGCGGCGTTCCAGTTCCCTGATGCAGGCGACCGCCCTGCGGCGGCACTCCCCGTTGCGCTTCAGGAGCGGGAGGGGCGCTATGTCGTGCCTGGTGACCAGGGCGGCACGCCGGCGCCTGAGTCCATCGCCATTGTCGAGGACGCCCCGTTGGTCGTCAATGACAAGGACCCGAAAATCTGGCAGTTGCATAACAAGTACATTATCTGCCAGATCAAGACCGGCCTGATGATCATCGACCAGCATGTCGCGCACGAGCGGGTGTTGTACGAACGTGCCATTGATGTCATGAACGAAGCGGTGCCGAACTCGCAGCAGCTGCTGTTTCCGCAGAAGATCGAGTTGAAGCCATGGCAATACGAGGTCTACGAAGAGATCAGGGAAGAGCTGTACCGGCTTGGCTTCAACATCCGAGGGTTCGGCGGCACCAGCGTTACCATCGAAGGTGTGCCGCCCGACGTCCGTGACGGCACTGAGGGGACGATCCTGCAGGACATGATTGCCGAATATCAGGAAAACGCCTCGAAGCTGAAACTCGAAAAACGGGACAACCTCGCCAAGTCATACTCCTGCAGGAATGCGATCATGACCGGCCAGAAGCTCGGCATCGAGGAGATGCGGATGCTCATTGACCGCCTGTTCGCAACCCGGATGCCCTATGTCTGCCCGCATGGTCGACCGGTGATCATCCGGGTATCCCTCGATGAGCTCGACCGGATGTTCGGCAGGAAGTGACGGTTGCTCCGGCGGCGGTGTTCCGACGCCGAAACTCGCCGCTTGTTTCTTCGGGGGCAAGTTCGTACATTAAAGACCATTGTCCGAAATACCCTTGTAGCTCAGAGGATAGAGCAGCAGTTTCCTAAACTGTTGGTCGGCAGTTCGAGTCTGCCCAAGGGTACACCTTCCTGCGCCGGGCGCAGATGAAAACAGCAGGCTTTGCCTGCTGTTTTCTTTTTCCCGATGTTCCGCTTCATTGCCGGAAGCCCCGGCCCCGGCCTGCTCCGCTTCCCGGGCCCCAGCCTCCTCCCGAAGCCCCCTGTTCCCATACCCATGCTGCCACGGCCCTGAGTTCCGCATCTGGCAGGGCGACGGGCGGCATAAGCCCGAACCGGCTCACTGCCTGCGGGTCGACGACCACCTTCGATTTCGACGGCGATTTCAGGAATGCCGCCATTGATGCGACCGCCTGTTCTTTTGATGTGAAACGCTGGCGATACCGTGCCGCTATCGGGACGATCGGCGGCGCTGATTTTGGCGGTGGCATGATCGAGTGGCAAACGCTGCAGTTCCGGTCAAAGATGGCTTTGCCATTGGGGGGGGCCGCAATGGCTGCCGGCATGGTGACCGCCGTCAGGAGGAGCGATGCGCCGATGGTTCTGGCGATGGATGCCTTTCCGGTCAGATGGTTCATGGCTTGATCCGTTTATGGTTCATCAATCTCCGGTAACATCCGCCGGAGTTTCTTCCGGAAAAGTAACAAATAATCTTGCGAATATGAGCATATGACAATTGTTAACCATGGGCCGGGCTGGGCGGAGAATAGATAAAATTCCTTTTACGGACTTCTATAAAACGCTATAATTCAAGGACAAAACGCATTCACGGAACCCGAAAGCGCCTCCTTATGAAAATGCTCAGGAACATCGTTCTGCTCATTGTCCTTTTCCTTGTCGTCGATATTGCCCGTTTTGCCGTCTATCCTGATGTTTCGAAACTTGCCGACACCAATCCCGGCAAGACGGCCTTCATGGAGTATCGTGAGGCCGAGTGGCGCAGGGAAGGCTTGCTGGACAAACGGGTGCACCAGCGATGGGTGCCGCTGAAAAAGGTCTCTCCGGCCCTGATCAAGGCAGTGCTGATTTCGGAGGACGACAAGTTCTGGAAGCACGATGGTTTCGATTATGAGGCAATCGAGAAGGCTGTTGCCCGGAACGTGCAGGCTGGCGAGTTCAAGTTCGGGGCCAGCACCATTACCCAGCAGCTGGTCAAGAACCTCTACCTGTCGCCGTCAAAGAACCCGATCAGGAAAATTCAGGAGGCGATTCTCACCTGGCGTATCGAGCGGGCGCTGACAAAACGGCGTATTCTTGAGTTGTATGTCAATGTTGCCGAATGGGGCGACAGCATTTTCGGCATCGAGGAGGCTTCACGGCACTGGTTCGGAACCAGCGCAGCCGGCCTGACGGCATCACAGGCCTCAAAGCTTGCCGCAGTGTTGCCGAACCCGATCAGGTATCAGCCTACCGGTTCCTCTGGCTTCGTTCGCAAGCGCTCAAAGCGTATCTACGCCATCATGCTCAAGCGGGGTGTGGTCGTTCCGGATTTCCAGGAGGTGATGACCAATGCGGCTCCGGGTTCCCATCTGTCCGATTCGGTGACGGTTGGCATTCCGCAGGAGCTTATCGACAAGGTGGTCGAACCGGACAGCACATCCGCCCCGGCTCCATCGCCCTCCACCAAAAAGCCTGCGTCCGTTCCCGCAGTCGATCCCTCTGACGCATCGGCAGTGAAATAGTGCGTTGCCCCGCCAGTGGTGTCCGTTCGTGTACATGGACACCACTGGCTTGAGGCTGCCCTCGCGGCTCAGGCGGGTTCGAAAAACGACTTGTCGATGCCGCAGACCGGGCAGACCCAATCTTCCGGCAGGTCTTCGAAAGCGGTTCCCGGTTCGACTCCGTTCGACGGATCGCCCTCTTCGGGATCGTAGATATAGCCACAAGGCACACAAACCCATTTCTGCATAAGCGTAGCTCCTTTTGGTAATGGTTGGTTGATGCTCAGGACGAGCGGGGGACAGAGCATGTAACCGCATCGTCTGCACAAAAGTTCATCACGGAGCGGCCATTCACCGGCAGGGGTGGCGGCCTGACGGCTCCCGGTTATGGGCTCAGGCTTCGTACAGGGCGAGGCTGCCGAATCCGACGACGGCAAGCCGGTCATCGTGCAGGCTGTCTCCGCTGTTCTGGTATGCCGGTTTACCGGCTTTCCAGCCAAGCCTGCGGCCGATTTCCAGCAGGGTCCTGACGGCGTCGGGACTACAGAACGATGAGATGGCGCCGGGGATATTGCGCTTTCTGACCTCGCATTCATGGGCGTCGAGGGCGGCAATGTCCAGTTTTGCCATGTGCTCCATGGTCATGCGGTCGATGGTTTTCGCATCGCGGTAGGACGGGTAGTGCGACAGGTCGGTACTTGCGACGATGAGGTCGTTTTTTCCCATGACCCTGAGAATGCTTTCTGCAGCGTCCAGATAAATGTCGTGCCGGTTTCTGCCGAACAGCAACGGCAGAATTGAAAACCCTGGTGCGAGCACATGCTGCAGGAACGGCAGCTGCACTTCAAGCACATGGTCGCAGTGGTGGGCGATATCGAGCTCATGGAACCGTTCAGGAGCGATCCGGGTAAGCAGTTTGCCTGTTTTGCGGTCGACCGGTGTTTCACCGAGCGGGGTCGCCCATGCACTGTGCGTGTCGATGGCGATGTTGTCGAAGAGGTAGGCGTGCGCATTGCCGATCAGGAAAACGGTACGGTACTTGCGGCCGGCGACGGCGCCAAATGCCTTTGCGGAGATCGTTCCGCCGTAACGGTACGCGGAGTGCGGAGCGAGAATTGCACGCACACGGCCGTCCGACGAGGGTCGCAGGTCGCCAAAAAGGTCACGGAGCGTTTCCCTGAGCGCTTCGGCGTCGTTAGGGTAAAACTCTTCGGCAACTGCCGGATGGCGGACGTTTGGCTGCATGGTCGACTGGTCGCTTCTTGATGGAGGTTGATGCCTCGGTCAGGACCGAACGGCTCCTGCCAATTGAACCAAAGCGTTCCGCCGACCGGTTATTCCGGCTGCCATGAAGTCCGGCTTTCGCCTGTCCGCGTGGAGGAGATGGAGTTACGCGCCTGCCCGAACTATATATATACCACAATCCGGTCTTTCTCCCAATGGTGCGGTCAGATTCAGGGGGCACATCGCTGCCGGCCGGAAGGCGGCCGACAGCTTTTGCCGTGGAGCCGGCGGGCTATTCAGGTATGGAGACCGTTCCCTGGTAAACGATCCGCGCCGGCCCTTCAAGATAGATGGATCCGAGGTCCGCAGTGAAACCGACTTCAAGGATGTCGCCACTCCTGACGGTCACCTTGACCGGCTGCACATCGATCCTGCCGAGCTTGTAGCTCATGATCGCAGATGCGATGGCGCCAGTTCCGCAGGCGAGCGTTTCATCCTCGACACCGCGCTCGAAAGTCCTGACGCTGATACTGTCGCTGCCGGTGACCTCGACAAAGTTGACGTTGGTTCCCTCGGGGAAAAGGTCAAGGCGGTGCCGAATCCGCCTGCCTTCGGTAAAGACGTCGATACCCTCGATGTCGGCTGTGAGGACGACGGCATGTGGCGAGCCGGTATCGACGTAATGGCAGGCCCGTCCCTCGATTTCCTGTTCCCTTCTGAAATCTGTTGGGGGCAGCATATGCAGCCGGACGCATTCCGGTCCGGTTACCGAGGCTTCGTAACGTCCGGGGCCGGCATCGAAAACGAAGTGGCTTCCGGCAGGCCTGATGCCGATCGACCAGGCGAAATAGGTCGCGCACCGGCCGCCGTTGCCGCACATCGAACCGGGATAGCCGTCTGCATTGTGGTAGCTCATGGTGAAATCGGCACCATCCGCGGCGGCGTCGATAAGGATGAGTCCGTCTGCCCCGACGCCTGTTCGGCGGGTGCACAGCTTTCGTATCCAGTCATGCGTGAGCGGTGCCTGTCCGAGCCGGTTGTCGATCACGATGAAGTCGTTTCCAGCCCCGGACATCTTGGAAAAATTGATCTGCATGCAGTGTTCCTGTGATGAAGTTAAAGACCATAACATTTCCCGGACTTCGTCCATTCCCGGGGGGGCCGGAAAATGGCCGGAAAGACCGCGGGGCCTTGAGGGGCAAGGCCAAAAAACCTTTACTATTAAAATAATTTTCTTATTTTATTCGCTATCGTTGCATGGTAATTTTGGAGGGTAACCTCCGTGCATGACCTGTTTTTTCCGGGAGTGTTTCCCCTGATGCCGCTGGCAAGGGGGGCGAGCAGTACGGTAGCTGGTCGAAGGCAGGTTTTTCTGTCGTCCGGCAGCTTCCGCAAATGTCTCGGCTCCGGGTTTTCGGTTTCTTCCACCTGAAAATACGTCCAAACAAAGGAGAGAATACAATGGCTGAACAAGTGAATCCCGCAGGGGTCAAGCCGAAGGGGACAGTGCCTCCTCCCAAGGGGAATGCGCCGGCTCCGAAGGCCAATGGCGCGCCAGGCGGAGCATCGGTCATTAAAGAGCAGGATGCCGCCAAGATGAGACGTTTTCTGTTTCAGCGGACAGAAACACGCTCGACGAAGTGGTACCAGATCTTCGATACCGAAAAGATCGATGACGAGCAGGTCGTCGGCGGGCACCTCGCCCTTCTCGGCGTCCTCGGCTACATCATGGCGATCTACTACCTCTCGGGTATCCAGGTGTTTCCCTGGGGAGCGCCCGGCTTCCATGACAGCTGGTTCTATCTGACCATCAAGCCCCGTCTTGTTTCCCTCGGTATTGACACGGACAGCACCAAGACCGCGGACCTCGAATTCGCCGCCCAGAAGCTTATCGGGTGGGCGATTTTTCATTTCGTATCCGGTTCTATCCTCCTGTTCGGCGGATGGCGCCACTGGACGCACAACCTGACCAATCCGTTCACGGGCAGGGCCGGTAACTTCCGCGATTTCCGTTTCCTCGGCAAGTTCGGCGACCTCGTTTTCAACGGCACCAGTGCAAAGTCCTACAAAGAGGCGCTTGGGCCACACGCCGTCTACATGTCGCTGCTCTTCCTCGGCTGGGGCCTCCTGATGTGGCTGGTCCTCGGCTTTGCTCCGATTCCCGATTTCCAGACGATCAACTCTGAAACCTTCATGTCCTTCGTCTGGTTCGTGGTCTTCTTCGCGCTTGGCATCTACTGGTGGAACAATCCGCCGAACGCTGCCATTCACCTCAACGATGACATGAAAGCCGCCTTCTCGGTGCACCTGACCGCAATCGGCTACATCAACATCGCGCTCGGCGTCATCGCGTTCGTCGCTTTCCAGCAGCCCTCGTTCGCTCCGTACTACAAGGAACTCGACAAGCTGGTCTTCTACATCTATGGCGAGCCTTTCAACAGGGTCAGCTTCGACTTCGCCCAGGCTGGCGGTAAGGTGATTTCCGGATCCAAGGAGTTTGCCGACTTCCCGGCCTACGCGATCCTTCCGAGGAGCGGTGAGGCGTTCGGCATGTCTCGCGTGGTCACCAACCTGATCACCTTCAACCACATCATCTGCGGCGTGCTGTATGTGTTCGCAGGTGTGTACCATGGCGGTCAGTATCTCCTCAAGATTCAGCTCAACGGCATCTACAACCAGATCAAGTCGATCTGGATCGCCAAGGGCCGCGACCAGGAAGTGCAGGTCAAGATCCTGGGTACCGTCATGGCGCTCTGCTTCTCCACCATGCTTTCCGTTTATGCGGTCATCGTCTGGAACACGATCTGTGAGCTGAACATCTTCGGAACGAACATCATGATGTCGTTCTACTGGCTCAAACCGCTTCCGATTTTCCAGTGGATGTTCGCTGACCCGAGCATCAACGACTGGGTCATGGCCCACGTCATCACGGCCGGTTCGCTTTTCTCGCTGATCGCCCTGGTTCGTATCGCTTTCTTCGCCCATACCTCTCCGCTCTGGGATGACCTGGGCCTCAAGAAGAACTCCTACTCCTTCCCGTGCCTTGGCCCGGTCTATGGCGGTACCTGCGGTGTCTCCATCCAGGACCAGCTGTGGTTCGCCATGCTGTGGGGGATCAAGGGTCTTTCCGCAGTCTGCTGGTACATTGACGGCGCATGGATCGCCTCCATGATGTACGGTGTGCCTGCCGCCGATGCAAAGGCCTGGGACTCCGTGGCGCATCTGCACCACCACTATACCTCCGGAATCTTCTACTATTTCTGGACGGAAACAGTGACGATCTTCTCCAGCTCGCACCTGTCGACCATTCTCATGATCGGTCACCTGGTGTGGTTCATCAGCTTCGCTGTCTGGTTTGAAGACCGCGGCTCCCGCCTCGAAGGCGCCGATATCCAGACCCGCACGATCCGCTGGCTGGGCAAGAAGTTCCTCAACAGGGACGTGCAGTTCAGGTTCCCGGTGTTGACGATTTCGGACTCCAAGCTCGCCGGTACCTTCCTCTATTTCGGTGGTACGTTCATGCTGGTGTTCCTGTTCATTGCCAACGGTTTCTATCAGACCGACAAGCCGCTTCCGCCGCCGGTCAGCCATGCTGCCGCTTCAGGCCAGCAGATGCTTGCTCAGGTGGTTGACATGCTGATGAAGCTGATTGCATAACATCTCGGTGTGAAGGGGCTTTTGCCCCTTCGCACATCTTGTGGCAAGATTAACGTATACCAGTAACAAAGAGAGGGGGCGTTATGGCCGAACCTGTACAGAATAACGAACAGTCACCAAAACCGGCTGCGAAGGGTGCCCCTGCCGCACCGAAAGCCGGCGCATCTCCAGCTGCGAAGGGCGTTGCGGCACCGAAGGCGGCCGCTCCGGCAGCAAAGCAGCAGGCTTCCTCAGGAAAGCCGCGGCTTGCCCCGCTGAATACCAACCTCGGCCGCTCGGGCGTCCGTCAGGAGTCGGCGCTTCCCTACGTGAAGCCAAAAGTGGCTCCGCCTCCGGGTGCGGCCAAGGCCGCTCCGGCAGCAAAAGGGGCTCCAGCAGCAAAGGGCGCACCGGTAGCGAAGGCTGCCCCGGTGGCAAAGGCGGCGCCTGCCGGCGCTCCGGTTGCCAAAAAGGCAGCGCCGAAGGCGAAGAAGCATTACTTCATTCTTGAGAACCTGTGCGTCGGGTGCGGGCTGTGTCTTGACAAGTGCCCGCCGAAGGTCAACGCCATCGGCTACAAATTCTACGGCGATGTCCAGGAAGGAGGCTTCCGGTGCTACATTGACCAGGATGCCTGCATTTCCTGCTCCGCCTGTTTTTCCGGCGACGAATGTCCTTCAGGTGCGCTGCTTGAAGTGCTTCCTGATGGCGATGTGCTCGATTTCAGCTTCACGCCGCCTGACCGCCTGGACTTCGACCTTCGCTTCCTTCATCGTTTCCATCGCGAAGTCCGGTAAGAGAATTCGGTTTTTCGACAGAAACCGGAAAAGCATTGCTCCTCTAACGGAGCAATGCTTTTTTTTTCATGTACAATGATTTGCCTGATCTGAACGTGAATGCCAACGCCAGCATAGTGGCAGTCGGCAGCAGTGCCGACGCCAGAACGCTTGTGATCGTCCCGACCTACAATGAGTCGGAAAATATCGAACGCCTCCTTGATGTCCTGCTCGCCAGATATGGCAGATGGCTTGAAATCCTGGTCATCGACGATGCTTCGCCGGACGGTACCGGTGATATCGTGCGGCGCATGACGACGCTTCATGAGAGGTTGCACCTGCTTTCCCGGCCCGGAAAGCTCGGGCTGGGGACCGCATATCTCGAAGGGTTCCGGTTTGCGCTGCAGGAGGGCTTCGAACGTGTCGTCGAAATCGATGCCGATTTTTCACATGATCCGGAATCCATCGCCCCGATGCTCGAAAAGATGGGGGAGGCGGATCTGGTGATCGGCTCCAGGTATATGAACAACACGGTCAATGTGGTCAACTGGCCGCTGTCACGCCTGGTGCTCTCAAAAGCGGCAAGCATCTACACCAGGCTGATAACGGGGATGCCCGTTTCAGACCCCACCAGCGGATTCAAGTGTTTCAGTGCCCGTGTTCTGCGCGGGCTCGATCTGGAGCGGGTGCATTCACAGGGGTACTCCTTCCAGATAGAGATGAACTACCGCGCCTGGAAGCGCGGGTTCACCATCACGGAGTTGCCGATCGTCTTTGTCGACAGGAGTGTCGGGAAGTCGAAAATGACCAGGAAGAACATCATCGAGGCGGTCTGGATGGTCTGGTGGCTGAAGCTGCTTTCGGTTTTCGGGCGGATATGAGCGGAGGGCGGGACCAGCCGCCCTCCACGTAGTTGCAGGGAACCTCCTACTGTTCCTGTTTTTCCTTTTCCCGTGCAGCAATGAGCCTGCTGGCGATGTCGGCCGGGGCTTCTTCATAGTGGCTGAAGGCATAGCTGTAGCGCGCCCTGCTCTGGGTCAGCCGGGTCAGCGCAAGGTGGAATGACGCCAGTGATGCCTGAGGGATGATCGCCCTGATGACCTGGAACCGGGATTCGCTGTCCATGCCGAGGATCTTGCCCCGCTTGCTTGAAATATCGCCGACGATTTCACCGGTGTACTGGTCGGGCGTAATGACCGTCAGTGAGTACAGCGGTTCGAGGATCAGCGGTTTTGCCTTTTCGCAGGCAGCCTTGAACGCCATGCTCGCCGCGATCTTGAACGCGTATTCTGAGCTGTCGACGGGATGGTAGGAGCCGTCGTAGACGACCGCCTTGATATCGACGACAGGGAAGCCAGCAAGGCTGCCGGCTACGACCGATTCACGGAGCCCCTTTTCAACGGCGGGAATGAACCGGGTCGGGACGACCCCGCCGACGACCTCACTGGCAAATTCGAACCCGGAATCACGCTGTTTCGGCTCGATGCGCAGCCAGACGTCGCCGTACTGGCCTTTGCCTCCGGACTGTCTTTTGAACCGTCCCTGCGCAGTTGCCGGAATCCTGATGGTTTCCCGGTAGGGGATTTTTATCGGCGTGATCTCGACCTTGACGTTGAACTTGTTCTGCAGCCGGTTGATGATGATTTCAAGATGGGTTTCCCCAAGAGTTTTCAGAATGGTCTGGTTGAACTCGACATCGTGTTCGATGGTGAAGCTCGGATCTTCCTCATGCAGGTGGTGCAGGCCAGCTGAAATTTTCTCCTCATCGCCCTGGGCGACGGGGACGATGGCCGTCGACAGGACCGGGACCGGGAAAATGATCGGAGTGATGCGGTAGTCTATCCCCCTGTCGGTAAGGGTGTCGTTGGTATGCGAATCCTTGAGTTTGACGACCATGCCGATATCGCCGCCGAGCAGCCGGTCGACCGGAATTTTCTTCTGGCCAAGCATGCTGTAGACCTGCCCGAGCTTTTCGGTCTGCCCGGTCTGCGCGTCTACCAGCTCATGGCCGCTTTCGATATGTCCTGAATAGACCCGCAGGAAGGAGATTTCTCCGACGCGCGGCTCTGACATGGTTTTGAAAATGAAGGCAACGGTCGGACCTTCAGGGTCTGGCTGCAGCAGGTACTCTTCCTGCGTTGAAACATAGGACGCATGTGCCGGCCCACGTTCGATGGGTGACGGGCAGAGGTTGACGACGGCGTCCAGGAGGCGTTCGGAACCGATGAGGTGGAGCGGGGAGGTACAGAAAACCGGGAACAGGGTCCTGGTGACGAGCGCTGTCTTGATCCCTGCGCGAAGCTCGTCCTCCGTGAGATTGCCTACCTCGAAGAAGCGGTTCATCAGCTCCTCGTCAGTTTCAGCTACAGCTTCGACAAGCTGCTGATGGAGTGCCTCGGCCTGTTTACGATACAGGTCGTGGATTTCCGAGACGACCATGTTGCCAGGCTTGTCGGGGCTGAACTCGATCTGCTTCATGAGCAGGACGTCGATCAGGATATGATGGCCGAGCCCCTCTTCGGCCGGGAACTGGATCGGGATGACCAGGTTGCCGAAATGCTCCCGGAGCCCCTCAATGGTGGCATTGAAGTCCGCACGGTCGGCATCGAGTTTGGTGAGGACGAACATCGTTGGCTTGTAGTACTCCTGGGTGTATTCCCAGACGGCATCGGTGCCGACCTCGACGCCCGTTGCCGCGTTGACCGTGACGAGGACCGTATCGGCGACGCGCATGGCCGACTTGACGTCGCCATGAAAATCGAGAAGGCCGGGGGTGTCGATGACATTGATCTTATGCTCATTCCACACGCCGCTAATGAGCGTGGTGTTCAGGCTGTGTTTTCTTTCGATCTCTTCGGCGGAATAGTCGGAAAGCGTCGTCCCCTCTTCGATACTGCCGAGGCGGTTGATTGCTTTCATGGTCAGGGCGATGGATTCGCACAGCATGGTTTTTCCGGTCCCGGTGTGACCGGTGACGACAATGTTTCTCAGATGGTCGGCTGGAACGGCTTGCATGTCGGCACTCCTTTGTTTGATGGTTGGTAGCGGAGCCGCGTGGTCCTCTCCCGTCTGTGTCCAGGCCTGTCACATCCTGCCGGGATATTGGACTAACTCTAAAAAATTAAATAAAAAAACTGGCATTCACCGATGGCCGTGAATTGAAAAGGTGCCGATCGTACGAAAAATGCCAAAGGGTGTTCCGCACAATGGTGGCCAATGCGTATCTTTATAGCCTGTTCTTCTTTTAATTCAAAATCACCGAAATATGCCATTCATCGAGAAGATTCATGCCCGTCAGATCATGGATTCACGCGGGAATCCTACCGTCGAGGTCGACGTGATCACCGAAAACACCTTTGGCAGGGCCGCAGTGCCCAGCGGTGCATCGACAGGGGTGCATGAGGCCGTCGAGCTCAGGGACGGCGACAAGGGGGTCTTTCTCGGCAAGGGGGTGCTCAACGCTGTTGAGAACGTCAACGGCGTGATCAACGATGCCCTCGAAGGCATGGACGTGACCGAGCAGGAGGAGATCGATGCGCTGCTTATCGAGCTTGACGGCACACCGAACAAATCGAACCTTGGTGCCAACGCCATCCTCGGTGTATCGCTCGCCTGTGCCAAGGCTGGCGCGGAATTCGCAGGCTTGCCGCTTTACCGATATATCGGCGGCACGACGGCCCGGACGCTGCCGGTCCCGATGATGAATGTGCTCAACGGTGGTGCCCATGCCGACAATACGGTCGATTTTCAGGAGTTCATGATCATGCCGATCGGCTTCGGCTGCTATTCGGATGCACTCCGTTGCGGCGCCGAGGTTTTCCATGCCCTCAAGTCACTGCTGCACAGCCGCGGGCTGAGCACGGCGGTTGGCGACGAGGGTGGGTTTGCCCCGAACGTCAGGTCGAATGAAGAGGCCATCGAACTGGTTATCGAGGCGATCGGCAAGGCCGGTTACAAGGCCGGTTCTCCGACCGACAAGGGTGGCCTTGGTGAGGGTCAGGTAATGATCGCCCTCGATCCGGCAAGTTCCGAGTTCTACGACACCGAAAAGAAAAAGTATGTCTTCAAGAAGTCGTCGAAGCGTGAACTCGATTCTGCGGAAATGGCCGACTACTGGGCCAACTGGGCCAGCCAGTACCCGATCATCTCGATCGAGGACGGCATGGCAGAAGACGACTGGGAAGGCTGGAAGCTGCTGACCGACAAGATCGGATCCCGGGTGCAGCTGGTCGGTGATGACCTGTTTGTGACCAACAGCAGCCGCCTGGCGGAAGGGATTGACTGTGGGGTCGCCAACTCCATTCTCATCAAGGTGAACCAGATCGGTACCCTTACCGAAACCCTGCAGGCCATCGACCTGGCCAAGCGCAACGGCTACACCTCGATCATCAGCCACCGCAGCGGTGAGACCGAGGATACCACGATCGCCCAGATCGCCGTGGCGACCAATGCCGGACAGATCAAGACCGGCAGCATGTCCCGTTCCGACCGCATGGCGAAGTACAACGAATTGCTCCGCATCGAGGAAGAGCTTGGCAAGATGGCCGTTTATCCGGGCATCGGGGCGTTCCGCGTCTGACAGTGTGACACCGGTTCCGGGGTGGGTTGCGCATGCAATTGCCCCGGAACCAACCCTTTCATGGTGGATCATGACCAAATACGTGCTTGACATCCTGGACTATATCCGGTCGAACCCGAAGCGCTTCATCATGCAGGCGATGCTGGTGCTGTTCCTGTTCTGGTTCGTATTCGGCGATTTCGGGCTGGTGACACGTATCAGCATGGAGCGTGACCATCGCCTGCTCCAGCAGCGTCAGTCCGAAGAGCTGAAGAAGATCAGCGAGGATCGGGCGACCATCCGTCAGGCCTACAGCCAGGACAGCATCGAAAAGGTTGCGCGGGAACGCTACAACTTCAGGAAACCCGGAGAGACGGTGTTTATCATCAGGCAGTAGCTCCGTCTTCCGCAGTATCGGCCGCACACCGGGCGTCTGCCGGATTCCCGCTTGCCGGAAGCCCTTCGACGGCTTTGCTTTATGGTGCCCAAATACCTACCTTGACGTTCGCGGAACGCTGTTTTCCGTCCGGATCACGAACAAATCCAAAACCACGCTTTCATGACCGATGCCAAACGATCGGCAGGCAATGCCATAGACTATCCGGTACCGCTTTACGGCTATCGGCGTCGTTTTACCAGGGAAATTGCGTTCGGGGGGATTTCCCTGGGCGGTTACCAGCCCATCCGGGTGGAGTCGATGACCACGACCCACACCATGGACACCGCGGCAACGGTCGAACAGTGCCGTCGCCTGTATGAGGCAGGTTGCGAAATCATCCGAATGACCGTTCCCACTGAGAAAGATGCCGAAAACCTCCGGAACATCCGGGACCAGTTGCGCCGCGATGGCATCTCCACACCGCTGGTGGCCGATATCCATTTTTCACCGAAAGCGGCCATGAAGGCGGTCGAGTTTGTCGAGAACATCCGGGTCAATCCCGGCAATTATGCGACCGGGGCCAAGTTTTCAGGTGGAGACTACACCGAGTCAGAGTACCTGGCCGAGCTTGAAAAGGTTCGCGAGGAGTTCATGCCGCTTGTCCGCAAGGCCGCGTCGCTCGGGGTTTCCATGCGCATCGGCACGAACCATGGTTCGCTTTCCGACCGCGTTGTCAGCCGGTATGGAAATTCGCCGGAAGGGATGGTTGAGGCGGCGCTTGAATTTGCCCGGATTTGCGAGGAGGCCTCTTACCATGACCTGCTTTTTTCCATGAAATCATCGAATGTCCGTGTGATGATCGAGGCCTACCGGTTGCTGGTGGCCAGGGCGGACGCGGAGCTTCGTTTCGCCTATCCACTGCATCTTGGCGTCACCGAGGCCGGGGACGGAGATGAAGGGCGAATCAAGTCGGCAATGGGCATCGGTGCCCTGCTGGAAGATGGTCTTGGCGATACCATCCGGGTGTCGCTGACCGAAGATCCTGTCAACGAGGTTCCGGTCGGTTTCGCCATCGTGAAAAAATACAATGAGTTTCATCAGGTGAAGGGTGAACGGGCGCATCTGCCGGTCAAACAGGTGGTTGAGCATGGACGGGCCGTCACCGCCGGTCACGGGCTGCTGCCGTTCGACCCGTACGGGTATGCCCGGCGCGATGCCGCAGCCGTTCCGGTCGGGCCTGCCATCGTTGGCGGGGAGCATCTGCCCAGGGTCGAGACTTCGGCGCGTCACGGGCTCGGAGACCTTGCTGCGCTCCGGAGCGAGCTGCTCGGCCGCCTTGCCCCTGATCTGCCCGATGACGCCATCCGTTCGGAATTCGTTTCGGTTGGCGTCGGCTGCATCGATGACCTTGAACCGCTCAGTGAATTGCTGATGTCGCTCGGTGATCTCAGCCGCCGTGTCGTTGTCTCAACTGCCGATGCAGGTCTGTTTCCGGCCCTGCTGCCGCTTGCATCGAGGGTCCGGCTCGATATCGTCGAGGGCGAGAGCCTCGGGTTCGGGTTCATCGACCAGATCACCGATCATGGCGCGGTGATCGAATTCTGTTTCCACCACGCGGCTTCCTCGGTCGGCGTTCCCGCGGAAGTACTTTGCCGGCTTGCCAGTCGTCTGAAGGAAAAAGGGATCGGCAACATCCTCCTTTCGGTGGTTTCGTCCGAGGCGCTGTTCGCCGTACGGCGCCTTGTCCTTGAACTGAAGCGCGCCGGGCTTGACTCTCCGCTGGTCATCCGTTACCGCAGCCGCCAGGCGAGCCGCAGCACCCAGCTCATTGAAAGCGCGGTGCAGGCCGGGGCGCTTTTCTGCGACGGCATCGGCGATCTGCTTGCGTTCGACACGAACCTTGAGGCCGCAGACGAGGTCGCCATGGCGTTCAACATCCTGCAGGCCGCACGTGTCCGCATGTCCAGGACCGAGTTCATTTCATGCCCCGGCTGTGGTCGGACCTATTTTGACCTGGAACGCACCACGGCACTGATCAAGCAGCGGGTTTCACACCTCAAGGGCCTGAAAATCGGCATCATGGGGTGCATCGTCAATGGGCCCGGCGAGATGGCTGATGCCGATTTCGGCTATGTCGGTTCAGGCAAGGGGCGCGTCAGCCTCTACGTCGGCAGGGATTGCGTTGCGGAAAACCTGCCGGAAGCGGTTGCGCTCGAACGCATGATCGACCTGATTCGGGAGCACGGCAAGTGGATTGACCCTGCATGACGGGCACCTGCACGCTGATCACCGGGGCATCGACGGGGCTTGGTAAGGCGCTTGCCGAAGATTTTGCGGCACGCGGAGAGCATCTCGTGCTGGTTGCCCGCTCGAAAAGTCGGCTCGAAGAGCTGGCCGCGGCCCTTGCTGCGAACCATGGTGTGGAGGTCGTGGTCTGTTGCGCTGACCTCTCCCTTCCGGGCGCGCCGGCGCAGTTGTACGACACCTGCCGCAGCCTGCGGTTGCAGGTCGGCAGGCTGGTCAACTGTGCAGGGTTCTCCTCCGTCGGTGATTTCGTTGGCATTCCGCCAGCCGACCTCCAGGGGATGGTCATGGTCAACGCGCTGGCCCTGGCCGAACTGACCCGTCGGTTTCTGCCCGACATGGTTGCCCGTCGCAGCGGCACGGTGGTCAACATCTCGTCGCTTTCGGCATTCCAGGGTGTTCCGGGCATGGCAGTCTATGCGGCGACAAAATCGTTTGTCCGGACGCTGACCGAAGCCCTGGGCCAGGAGCTTCGGGGCACTGGTGTACGGGTCTTTGCGGTCTGTCCCGGTTTCCTTGACAATGACAGCTTTTATGCCAGGGCCGGCCACGACCGCAGCCGGATCCTCGTGCCGGTCGCTTCGCCGCAGGTCGTCGTCAGGGCGGTGCGGCGCGGCTTGTCCAAAGGGCCGACCATCATGGTTCCCACCCTGTTCGATCGGCTTATGGTCTTTACCCAGCGCTTTTTGCCGAGGCCTCTGGTTGTCCTGCTTGCCGGGCTTTTTGCGGGAGCGTCTGAAAAAAAACGGCAGTAGGTCCGTGTGCGTATTTTTTCTTTGCATTTAATGGTTCGTGGAGTATATTACCAGCCCTGTATTTTTAGATCTGCTGGTGTAGCTCAATTGGTAGAGCAGCTGACTTGTAATCAGCAGGTTGCGGGTTCGAGTCCCATCGCCAGCTCGCAGAGGTACATGGGTAGGTAGCGAAGCGGTCAAACGCAGCAGACTGTAAATCTGTCGACAATTGTCTTCGGAGGTTCGAATCCTTCCCTACCCACCAATGCTGGTAGATGCAAGCTGATGTAGCTCAGTCGGTAGAGCACTTCCTTGGTAAGGAAGAGGTCATCGGTTCAAGTCCGATCATCAGCTCCGGTTCACGGAGGGGTATACGTCAGTAGCTCAATTGGTAGAGCAGCGGTCTCCAAAACCGCAGGTTGGGGGTTCGAGTCCCTCCTGACGTGCTGGAAGGCTGCTCCCGGTGCTGTTCGCGATCATTACCTTGTTGGCCAAACATGAAGAAATATCTGGATATAGCAGGAAAGTACTATCGCGATGTCGTCGGTGAGATGCGCAAGGTGTCCTGGCCGACGCAGGAGGAGCTTAAAGATATGACGGTCGTTGTGCTGACGGTCTCGGGCATTCTTGCCCTCTTTACGTTTGCGGTCGACTGGGCGATCAACGCGGCTATGGGGCAGTTATTGTAAGACTAAGGATTCGAGGTGCGTGATGAGCGTCAAAAAAAAGGTAAAGGAAGAGATGCAGGAGCCAGCGCAGCCGCATTGGTATGCACTCCGGATCTATTCCGGCCATGAGCGGAAGGTCAAGGAAGGTATCGAGCTGGAAGCCGAACGTTGTGGTCTGAGCGAAAAGATCAAGCAGGTCTACATCCCTTACGAGCGTTTCGTGGAAGTCAAGAACGGCAAGAAGCGGAGCCTCACCAAAAATGCATTTCCCGGATATGTGCTGATCGAGGCGGTGCTCGACAAGCAGACCAGGACCCTGATCATGGATATCCCATCGGTCATGGGTTTTCTTGGCGTTGATGACAATCCCACGCCGCTGCGTCCGGACGAAGTTGAAAAGATCCTTCTTCCCGAGGGCGCGGTCGAACACCGTTCGGTGGTCGAAGCACCGTTCAGGGTCGGCGATTCCGTCAAGGTTATCGACGGTCCGTTCAGCTCGCTGACCGGCATCGTCCACGAAGTCTGCACCGAGCGGATGAAGGTCAAGGTGATGATCAACTTCTTCGGAAGGAGCACACCTACCGAACTCGACTTCTCACAGGTCAAATCGGTTTCCCAATAACAGAGATCAAGTTTTCTTCAAGCTGCTGAATAGAGAGAGATTACTATGGCAAAAAAGGTAACAGGGTTCATCAAGTTGCAAATTCCTGCAGGAGCTGCGAATCCTGCTCCCCCCGTCGGTCCCGCGCTGGGACAGAAAGGGGTCAACATCATGGAGTTCTGCAAGCAGTTCAACGCAAAGACCCAGTCGGAATCCGGCATGATCATTCCTGTGGTCATCACGGTCTATTCCGACAAGTCGTTTACCTTCGTCACCAAGACTCCTCCGGCAGCAGTTCTGCTTCTGAAGGAGGCACAGCTGCAGAAGGGCTCCGGCGAGCCGAACCGCAACAAGGTTGGCAAGGTGACCATGGAGCAGGTCCGCAAGATCGCAGAACTCAAGAGGCCAGACCTCAACGCGGTCGATCTTGAGGGTGCGGCCCAGATGGTTCTGGGTACGGCCCGCAGCATGGGTATTGTCGTCGAGGACTGACGAACGCATTTTTTTCGTGGGAGGCCTGACAAGCCGAAACATATCAACCACTAATCAATACTGTCAATGGCTGGAAAGAACTACAAGAGCGCTTGCGCAAAGCTGGATCGTGCACTTGAGTACGAGCTTGCGGAAGCCGTCGGGAAAATCAAGGAGATTTCAACTGCGAAATTCGACGCGACGGTCGACATCGCCATGAAACTCGGCGTCGATCCCCGTCACGCAGACCAGGTCGTTCGCGGCACGGTCATGCTGCCGCACGGCACCGGAAAGTCCGTTTCCGTGCTGGTCATCTGCAAGGAAACGAAAGTCGACGAGGCCCGTGAGGCCGGCGCCGACTTTGTCGGTTTTGAAGAGTATATCGAGAAGATCCAGTCGGGATGGACCGGCGTCGACGTGATCGTCGCCACCCCGGATGTCATGGGCCAGCTCGGTAAGGTCGCAAAGATTCTCGGCCCACGCGGCCTGATGCCGAACCCGAAGTCCGGCACGGTCACGATGGACGTCGCCAAGGCTGTGCGAGAGGTCAAGGCCGGCAAGATTGAATTCAGGGTCGACAAGGCTGGCAATATCCACGCTCCGGTCGGCAAGGTCTCCTTCGACAGCGAAAAGCTGGTCGGCAATATCTCCAGCTTCATCAGGGAGGTCGTTCGCCTGAAGCCCTCTGCGGCCAAAGGTCAGTATGTGCAGGGAATCACCATTTCCAGCACCATGTCTCCGGGCGTGAAAGTGAAAAAGGATAAATTTGTCGCCTAACCTAAAAGGATTGAGATCGATATGATGAAGCGTGATAAAAAGGAAGAGATCGCACAGGAGATCGCCGGCAAGATCGAGCGTTCGCAGGGTCTCTATTTTACTGAATTCCAGGGGTTGAACGTTGCCAAGATGGCACAGCTCCGCAATGAGTTCCGGAAGGCAGGCATTGAATACAAGGTCGTCAAGAACACCCTGATCAAGAAGGCGCTCAAGAGCGTCGAAGAGGCTGACAAACTTGCCGCAGGGCTCAAGAATACCACGGGCGTCGCTTTCGGCTACGATGATCCGGTCGCCCCGGCGAAGATCATCAGGAAGTTCTGCAAGGACAACGAGGCGCTGAAGTTCAAGATGGCAACCATCGATGGTGTCGTCTTTGGCCCGGATTCCCTGCCGCAGCTCTCCGAGATGCTCAGCAAGGTTGAGAACATCGGCCGCGCCGCGGGTCTGATCAACCAGGTCATCGCTTCCGTGCCGATGGTCGTCAATGCGGTGGCGAGGGATCTCGTCAACGTGATCGATCAGGTCGGCAAACGTGACCGTTAACGAATTACGCACTCAAAGCTTCTATATTTTCAATTAAACACAGAGAGGAAATAATGTCATCCATCGCAAACCTTGTTGAAGAGATTGGTAAGCTTACCCTGACTGAAGCTTCCGAGTTGGTGAAAGCCCTTGAGGAGAAGTTCGGCGTAAGCGCAGCTCCGGCCGTGTTCGCCGGTGCCGTTGCCGCAGCTCCTGCAGGTGAAGCGGCTGTCGTCGAAGAGAAAACCGAGTTCGACGTCGTCCTGAAGAGCGGCGGTGCCAACAAGATCAACGTGATCAAGGTTGTCCGCGCAATCACCGGCCTTGGCCTGAAAGAGGCAAAGGACCTGGTCGACGGTGCTCCGAAGACCGTTAAGGAAGCCGTTGGCAAGGACGAGGCTGAAAAGATCGCCAAAGAGCTCAAGGACGCAGGCGCTGAAGTTGAGCTGAAGTGAGCTTTTCCAGAGCTACCGTGCAGACAAGCTCCGTCTCGATCCGGGACGGAGCTTTGTCCGTTTCTGGAAAATAAATACCGGATTTTCCGCCCCGCCATAAGACCTATGGCTGGAAATCCGCTCCGAACAAGGGTATTTACGGATCTTGCAATGACGAATGGTGCTTCTCGGGCATTGATGTGAGCGGTTTCGGGCCAGGCCCGGACCAATGATGACAGACAGTAGTAAAAGAGGTACCCAAAAACGGTTAAATACTCCCTGCAATTGACTAAAAGCGAGGTGCACGTGAAAGTGGCTGATGCAACACCAACACCCTGTATTGACTTCTCAAAGATCCAGAGTATCATAGAACCCCCCGATCTTCTCAAGGTTCAGTTAGATTCGTTCCACAATTTCATCCAGGACAGCGTCCCGCTCGCAAAGCGCAGGGACCAGGGACTTGAGAAGGTGCTTCGCAGCGCTTTCCCGATCACCGATACGCGCGGGCTTTACCTCCTGGAATACATCTCCTACAGCTTCGATCGTCCGAAATACACGGTTGAGGAGTGCATTGAGCGCGGCCTGACCTACGACGTTTCGCTCAAGATCAAGCTGAAACTTTCCTACAAGGACGAAGCCGACGAGCCTGACTGGAAGGAGACCATCCAGCAGGAGGTCTACCTCGGCAGGATTCCCTATATGACCGAGCGCGGCACCTTCATCGTCAACGGCGCCGAGCGCGTCGTCGTCGCCCAGCTGCACCGCTCCCCGGGTGTCGTGTTCAGCGAGGCGGTGCATCCGAACGGCAAGAAGATGTACTCGGCCAAGATCGTCCCGACCCGCGGTTCCTGGATCGAATTCCAGACCGACATCAATAACCAGATCTACGTCTATATCGACCAGAAGAAGAACTTCCTGGTCACGGCACTGCTCAGGGCTATCGGTTTCGCGAAGGATGAGGATATCCTCGGGCTTTTCGACATGGTCGAAGAGGTGGAAATCTCTTCGAAGGGTTCGAAGCGCGAGCAGCTCATCGGCCAGTACCTTGCCTCGGACATCATCGACATGCAGACCGGCGAGGTCGTCAGTGCACGTTCGGCGATCACCGAGGAGATCATGGAGCAGATCGTCGCTGCCGGCTACAAGAAGATCAAGGTGATGAAGACCACCTCACCGGACAAGGGCGTGGACAAGTCGGTGATCATCAACACCATCCTGAACGACAGCTCAGCGACCGAAGAAGAGGCGCTCGAAATCGTTTATGAAGAACTTCGCGCCAACGAGGCTCCGGATATCGACGCTGCCAGAAGCTTCCTGGAGCGTACCTTTTTCAACCAGAAAAAGTATGACCTCGGCGATGTCGGTCGTTACCGCATCCAGAAGAAGCTGCAGAACGAAATCGCTGAATTCGCGAATTACCTCTCAGAGAAACCGGAACTCAAGGAGCTGTCCGACGGGATCTACGAGCGGATTCTCCAGACGATCAGGACCTATTCGGAGGAGCCGATCGGCGAAGACATCCTGGTGCTGACGCACTATGACATCATCGCGGTCATCAACTACCTCATCAAGCTGGTCAACGGCATGGCAGAGGTCGACGACGTCGATCACCTCGCCAACCGCCGCGTCCGTTCCGTGGGCGAGCAGCTTGCGGCTCAGTTCGTGATCGGCCTGGCAAGGATGGGCAAGAACGTCAGGGAAAAACTCAATTCCCGTGATTCCGACAAGATCGCACCGGCAGACCTGATCAACGCCAGGACCGTTTCGAGCGTGGTGTCGAGCTTTTTCGCCACCAGCCAGCTCTCCCAGTTCATGGACCAGACCAACCCGCTGGCGGAGATGACCAACAAGCGCAGGGTTTCCGCACTCGGCCCCGGCGGTCTTACCCGCGAGCGTGCAGGCTTCGAGGTTCGTGACGTCCATTACACCCATTATGGCAGGCTCTGCCCGATCGAGACGCCTGAAGGTCCGAACATCGGTCTGATCTCGTCGCTTTCGGTCTATGCGGAGATCAACGACAAGGGTTTCATCCAGACTCCGTACCGCGTGGTCGAGAAAGGCCAGGTCACCGACAAGGTGCTCATGCTTTCCGCGGAGGACGAGGAGAACAAGATCACCGTTCCCGTCAGCATTCCGCTTGACGAGAAACAGCATATCGCCGTCGAGTCGGTGCAGGCCAGGACCAAGGGTGACTACCCGCTGGTTCCTGCCGAAGAGGTCGATTACATGGACGTGTCGCCGGTGCAGATCGTCAGCGCGGCGGCAGCCCTGATCCCATTCCTTGAGCATGATGATGGTAACCGTGCCCTGATGGGCGCGAACATGCAGCGCCAGGCAGTACCGTTGCTCATCTCTGATGCACCGGTTGTCGGTACCGGCATGGAGGGTATGGTCGCCCGTGATTCCCGCGCAGTGATTCTCGCGGAGGGGCCCGGCGTCATCCAGAGCGTGACGGCGGAGCGAATCGAGGTCCGCTACGATCTGGATCCGGAAAACAATACCGTATCGCTGCTTGATCCGGACGAAGGGGTCAAGGTGTACAAGCTCATCAAGTTCAAGCGTTCCAACCAGGATACCTGCATTTCGCAGCGGCCGCTGGTGCGCAACGGCCAGAGGGTTGACAAGGGCGATGTCCTTGCCGACAGCTCTTCGACGGACAACGGCGAACTCGCACTCGGCAAAAACGTGCTGGTCGCGTTCATGCCATGGCGCGGTTACAATTTCGAGGATGCCATCGTGCTCAGTGAACGCCTCGTCTACGACGATGTTTTCACCTCGATTCACGTGCATGAATTCGAATCGAACGTCCGCGACACCAAGCGCGGTGAAGAGCAGTTCACCCGCGATATCTACAACGTCAGTGAGGATGCTCTCCGCAACCTCGACGAGAACGGTATCGTGCGTATCGGCGCAGAGGTCAAGGAGCGCGACATTCTTGTCGGCAAGATCACGCCGAAAGGCGAGAGCGACCCGACTCCGGAAGAGAAGCTGCTTCGGGCCATTTTCGGCGACAAGTCCAGCGATGTGAAAGATGCATCCATGCACGTGCCTGCCGGCATGAAGGGTATTGTCATCAAGACCAAGCTCTTCAGCCGCAAGAAAAAGATCGGCATGGACGTCAAGGACCGTATCGATGCCATCGACAAGCAGTTTGACCTGAAGGAGGCTGACCTCCGCAAGCGCTTCGCCCGCTGGATGAAACAGCATCTCGACGGCAAGAAGAGCGCTGCTATCACCAATGACAAGGGCAAGGTGCTCGTGCCCGAGGGGACGGTTATCGACGACGCCCTGTTGGCACGCTTCAACGGCCTTCCGTTCCTTGAGTCGATCGACGTCACCAAGGGGATCGTCTCCGGGGCGAAGACCAATGAGAACGTCGTCCGCCTGATTCGTGAGTACCGCCTCAAACTGAAGGATCTCGCCGACGAGCGCGAGAACGAGAAATACAAGATCAATGTCGGCGACGAGCTGCCTCCGGGCATCGAGGAGCTGGCAAAGGTGTATATCGCCCAGAAGCGGAAAATCCAGGTGGGTGACAAGATGGCAGGTCGCCACGGCAACAAGGGTGTTGTCGGCAAGATCCTGCCGATCGAGGATATGCCGTTCATGGAAGACGGTACCCCTGTGGATATCGTTCTCAACCCGCTTGGTGTGCCAAGCCGTATGAACATCGGCCAGTTGTTCGAAACCTCGCTCGGCTGGGCAGGCAAGAAGCTCGGTGTCAAGTTCAAAACCCCGATTTTCAACGGTGCGACCTACACCGAAGTGGAAGATTATCTTGAAAAAGCCGGCTTGCCGAGGCACGGCAAGGTCAAACTGTTCGACGGCCGTACCGGAGAGCAGTTCCATGACGAAGTCACGGTCGGCTATATCTACATGCTCAAACTGAGCCACCTGGTTGACGACAAGATTCACGCCAGGTCCATCGGGCCATACTCGCTCATCACTCAGCAGCCGCTCGGCGGTAAGGCGCAGTTCGGTGGCCAGAGGTTCGGTGAAATGGAGGTCTGGGCGCTTGAGGCATACGGTGCCGCCAACATTCTGCGTGAAATGCTCACGGTCAAGTCTGACGATGTCATCGGCAGGAACAAGACCTACGAGGCCATTGTCAAGGGGCAGAACCTGCCTGAGCCGGGCACGCCGGAATCGTTCAACGTGCTCGTCCGGGAGCTTCAGGGCCTTGGTCTTGAGATTCGTATCGACGACAAGGTGCCATGAGGTGCTGACAAGTAACTATGACAAAAGTATCGAGGCTTTTTCAAGGCTGTATTAACTGAGATAACGACTATGATTTTTTCACAGGGATCATCACCGCTCAAAGGTGATTTTTCGAAGATCAAGTTCAGCATCGCGTCGCCGGAAAGCATCCTTGCCCACTCGCGTGGCGAGGTGCTCAAGCCGGAAACCATCAACTACCGTACCTTCAAGCCGGAGCGTGACGGCCTGATGTGCGAGAAGATATTCGGCCCGACCAAGGATTGGGAGTGCTATTGCGGCAAATACAAGCGTGTACGCTACAAAGGTATCATCTGCGACCGCTGCGGCGTCGAGGTGACCACCAAGAGCGTTCGTCGTGAACGCATGGGCCATATTTCGCTTGCCGTCCCGGTCGTGCATACCTGGTTTTTCCGTTCGGTCCCCAGCAAGATCGGCGCCCTGCTCGACCTTTCCACCAAGGAGCTGGAACGCATCATCTATTACGAAGTCTATGTGGTCATCAATCCTGGTGAACCCGGCGAAAAGCAGGGCATCAAGAAGTTCGACCGCCTGACCGAGGAGCAGTATTTCCAGATCATCACCGAGTACGAGGACAACCAGGACCTCGACGATACCGATCCGGCAAAATTCGTCGCCAAAATGGGTGGTGAAGCCATCCATATGCTGCTCAAGGGCCTCAACCTTGACGATATCGCCGTCAACCTTCGCAAAGTCCTCAAGGAGAGCGGTTCGGAGCAGAAGAGAGCCGATGCGCTCAAACGTCTGAAGGTCGTCGAATCGTTCAGGAAAAGCTACGAGCCGCAGAAGCGGGTCAGGAAAAAATCGACCGGCCTGTTCCCTGAGGACGAGGCTCCGGAACCGTACGTGTTCGAAGGCAACAAGCCGGAATACATGGTGATGGAAGTCGTACCAGTCATTCCTCCGGAGTTGCGCCCGCTGGTGCCGCTTGAAGGCGGCCGGTTTGCCACCTCCGACCTGAACGACCTGTACCGTCGTGTCATTATTCGCAACAACAGGCTCAAGAAGCTGATCGACATCCGTGCTCCCGAGGTGATCCTGCGCAACGAGAAGCGTATGCTCCAGGAAGCCGTCGACGCTCTCTTCGACAACTCGCGCAAGGCAAATGCCGTCAAGACGGGTGAGTCCAACCGTCCGCTCAAGTCGCTTTCCGATGCGCTCAAGGGCAAGCAGGGCCGTTTCCGCCAGAACCTGCTCGGCAAGCGCGTCGACTACTCCGGCCGTTCGGTCATCGTGGTCGGCCCCGAGCTGAAGCTGCACCAGTGCGGTCTGCCGAAGAGCATGGCTATCGAGCTGTTCCAGCCGTTCGTCATCCGCAGGCTCGTCGAGCGCGGCATCGCCAAATCGGTCAAATCGGCAAAGAAGCTGATCGACAAGAAAGACCCGGTGGTGTGGGATGTGCTTGAAAAGGTCATCGATGGCCGACCGGTGCTGCTCAACCGCGCACCGACGCTTCACCGCCTCGGTATCCAGGCTTTCCAGCCGACGCTTATCGAAGGCAAGGCCATCCAGATTCATCCGCTTGTCTGTACCGCGTTCAACGCCGACTTCGACGGTGACCAGATGGCCGTGCACGTACCGCTTTCACAGGAGGCCCAGCTTGAAGCCTCGCTGCTGATGCTCTCGTCGCACAACCTCATTCTTCCGCAGTCCGGCAAACCGGTCACCGTTCCTTCACAGGACATGGTGCTCGGTATGTACTACCTGACCAAATCGCGTCAGGGTCAGCCGGGTGAGGGGCAGATCTTCTATTCAAAGGAAGAGGTCATCATCGCGTACAACGAAGAGCGCGTTGGCCTGCATGCCCAGATCTTCGTCAAATATGACGGCAAGATCGACCAGAAGTTCGATCCGGTCCGTTCGCTGGAGCTTCTGCCGGAAGACCAGCAGGAGAAAAAGGCATGGCTCAAGGCCCAGATCGAGAAAAAGAAGATCCTGGTGACAACGGTCGGCCGCGTGATTTTCAACCTGCACGTTCCCAAGGAGATCGGCTTCGTCAACAAGCTGATCAACAAGAAG
This sequence comes from uncultured Chlorobiaceae bacterium, assembly GCA_964611215.1. Classification (GTDB taxonomy): domain Bacteria; phylum Bacteroidota; class Chlorobiia; order Chlorobiales; family Chlorobiaceae; genus Chlorobaculum. The sequence continues at coordinate 112,924 of CAZSXF010000004.1, read as the reverse complement.
GTCGCAAAAGAGCTGATTTCGCACCTTTCCAGCACAGTCGGCAACGTTGAAACCGCAAGGTTCCTTGACAACATCAAATCGGTCGGGTTCAACTACGCCATGCGGGGCGGCCTGTCCATCGGCCTTTCCGACGCCATCGTGCCGGAGACCAAGGTCAGGCACATCAAGAACGCCCAGCGGGACAGCAGCAAGGTCATCAAGGAGTACAACCGCGGTACGCTGACCGACAATGAGCGGTATAACCAGATTGTCGACGTCTGGCAGAAGACCTCGAACCTTGTGGCCGACGAGTCATATGAAAAACTCAAGAAGGACCGGAACGGATTCAACCCGCTCTACATGATGCTTGATTCTGGTGCCCGCGGTTCCCGTGAGCAGGTCAGGCAGCTTACCGGCATGAGGGGTCTGATCGCCCGTCCGCAGAAGTCGATGTCCGGTCAGCCTGGTGAGATCATCGAAAACCCGATCATCTCGAACCTCAAGGAAGGCCTGACCGTGCTGGAGTACTTCATCTCGACACACGGTGCCCGAAAAGGTCTTTCCGACACCTCGCTGAAAACGGCAGACGCCGGTTACCTCACGAGGCGTCTGCATGACGTGGCCCAGGACGTGATCGTCACCATCGACGACTGCGGTACCACCCGTGGTCTGCACGTCGAACGTAACATCGAGGAGGAGACCAGCGGCCAGATCAAGTTCCGTGAAAAGATCAAGGGACGCGTCGCGGCCCGCGACATCATCGATGTCATCACCGATTCCGTGGTTGTGAAGGCGGGTGAGATCATCACGGACGAGCTTGCCGATCTCATTCAGGACAACCCCGGTGTTGAAGAGGCGGAAATCCGTTCGGTGCTCACCTGTGAATCCAAGCAGGGCATCTGCGCCAAGTGCTACGGGACCAACCTTTCAGTGCACAAGCTCGTCGAAATCGGTGAAGCGGTCGGTGTTATCGCCGCCCAGTCGATCGGTGAGCCTGGTACCCAGCTGACGCTGCGTACCTTCCACCAGGGTGGTGCAGCGCAGGGTGGTATTTCCGAGACCGAAACCAAAGCCTTCTATGAAGGCCAGGTTGAACTTGAAGACGTCAAAAGCGTCGAACATACGATCATCACGGAAGACGGCGTCGAAGAGACCCGGCAGATCGTCATCCAGAAGAACGGCAAGCTCAACATCATCGACCCCGATTCGGGCAAGGTGCTGAAGCGCTATGTCGTGCCGCATGGTGCGCATATCAACGTCGAGCACGGGCAGATCGTGCGCAAGGACCAGGTCCTGTTCAGCAGTGAGCCGAACAGCACGCAGATCATTGCTGAAATGCACGGAACCGCGAAATTCATCGACATCGAACGCGGTGTCACCTATAAGGAAGAGGTTGACCCGCAGACCGGTTTCGCCCAGCACACCATCATCAACTGGCGTTCGAAGCTCAGGGCATCTGAAACCCGCGAGCCAAGGGTCGCCATCGTTGGTGAAAACGGTGAAATCAGGAAGACCTATCCGGTGCCGATCAAGTCAAACCTCTATGTCGAGGACGGCCAGAAGATTGTTCCCGGCGATACCATTGCCAAGGTGCCGAGGAACCTCGACCGCGTCGGCGGCGATATCACGGCAGGTCTTCCCAAGGTTACCGAGCTGTTCGAGGCGCGTATCCCGACTGATCCTGCGATTGTGTCCGAAATTGACGGATATGTCAGCTTCGGTTCCCAGCGCCGGAGCAGCAAGGAGATCAAGGTCAAGAACGACTTTGGGGAAGAGAAGGTGTATTATGTCCAGGTCGGCAAGCACGTCCTTGCAACCGAAGGCGATGAGGTCAAGGCCGGCGATCCGATGACCGACGGTGCCGTCTCACCGCAGGATATCCTTCGTATCCAGGGTCCGAACGCCGTGCAGCAGTATCTGGTCAATGAAATCCAGAAAGTCTACCAGATCAACGCTGGTGTTGAAATCAACGACAAGCACCTTGAAGTCATCGTGCGCCAGATGTTGCAGAAGGTTCGTGTGGAAGAGCCCGGTGACACCGAGCTGCTGCCTGGTGACCTGATTGACCGCAGCGCCTTCATCGATGCGAACGAGGCTGTCGCCGAGAAGGTCCGCGTCATTGACCGTGGTGACGCGCCTGCAAGGATCCAGGAAAACCAGCTCTACAAGATGCGCGATATCACCAAGCTGAACCGCGAACTCCGCAGGAACAGCAAAACGCTCATCTCTTTCGAGCCGGCGCTGCAGGCGACCTCGCACCCGGTGCTGCTGGGTATCACGAGTGCTGCCCTCCAGACGGAGAGCGTCATCTCCGCGGCTTCGTTCCAGGAGACGACGAAGGTGTTGACCGATGCCGCTGTATCGGGCAAGGTCGATTACCTGAGCGGCCTGAAAGAGAACGTCATCGTCGGTAAGCTGATTCCCGCCGGAACCGGCCTCCGTCGGTACCGCTCGATCAGGGTTACCACCAACGGCACCGAAGAGGCCGCCATCGAGAGCGATTTCGAAAACGGCGTGGCAGAAGAGGCGCCCGAGGAGGCATGATACTCCGAGGCTGATGCCTCACGTGCCTCAGGAACGTGAAAAGCCGCCCATGTCTTCCGACATGGGCGGCTTTTTTTTGGGTGCGCCCGGCATGCCGGGCGCAATCCTGGAACTGAAAGTTCTCCCGTGAGTTTACCACGGCGAACGAAGTGACGCGTAACTGCACGAGGGCGAGCAGGTGTGGGCAGGACGCGTGCAACGAAACTTGATCGAATGGGTTTGGCTCGTCTCTCGTGACCCCGGCTTTTCGAACCGAACGGTACTGACCCGCAAGTTTGGGCGGGTGAGGGAGGGGAACGGTCATGCTGCGGGGCCGCCCCTATTCCGATTGTCTTGCAGGAAAACGGGGCAACGGCCAGATGCCTGTGGCGTGCCGTAAACAGAACGAGGCTGCCTTTGTGGGGCAGCCTCGTTCAATTGTCTATGCGTCGGCCTGGTTACTTTTTCTGAAAGCGGAAGCTTTCGAGGAAGCTGGTATCAAACTCGCCGCTGCGGAAGACCTGGTCGTTCATCACCTGTTTATGGAACGGGATGGTCGTCTTGATGCCGACAACGATGAATTCGTCAAGCGCACGCGACATGCGGGCGATTGCCTCGTCACGGGTATGTGCCGTCACGATGAGCTTGCCGATCATGGAATCGTAATTTGACGGAACGACATAGCTTGCGTAGCAATGCGAGTCGACCCTGACACCTGGGCCGCCGGGAGTATGGAACACGAGGAGTTCACCCGGTGACGGCCTGAACAGATGCTCGGGATCTTCCGCGTTGATGCGGCACTCGATGGAGTGTCCTCTCGGCGAAAACTTGCGGTTCCCGATGTTGCTGCCTGCGGCGATCTGGATCTGCTCTTTGACGATGTCGACATCGTAACGCTGCTCGGTCACGGGATGTTCCACCTGGATTCGGGTGTTCATCTCCATGAAGTAGAACTTCTTGTGCTTGTCGAGCAGGAACTCGATGGTGCCGGCACCTTCGTAATTGATAGCCTTGGCGGCTGAGACCGCAGCCTGCCCCATCTCGGTCCTCAAGGCCTCGCTCACCACCGGTGACGGGGTCTCTTCGATGAGTTTCTGGTGGCGGCGCTGTACGGTGCAGTCGCGCTCGCCGAGATGGATGACGTTTCCGTGCTGGTCGGCAAGGATCTGGATTTCGATGTGGCGCGGGTTCTCAAGGAACTTCTCGATGTAGACGCCGCTGTTGCCGAAAGCCATGCCCGCTTCGCTTTGCGCGGTCACAAGGTTTTTTTCGAGCTGGCTCTCTTCGTGGACCACACGCATGCCTTTGCCGCCGCCGCCGGCGGTCGGCTTGATGATGATCGGGTACCCGATCTTGCGTGCCGTCTCAAGTGCATGGGTAAGGTCCTGGACAAGTCCGGTGCTTCCGGGAACGACCGGAACGCCTGCGGCGATCATCGTTTCCTTGGCGCTGTTCTTGTCACCCATCCGGTTGATCATATCGGCCGTTGGGCCGATGAACTTGATGTTCGAGGAGTGGCAGACCTCTGAGAAGTCTGCGTTTTCTGCCAGGAATCCATAACCGGGATGGATGGCGTCTGCGTTGGTGACCTCTGCGGCGGCGATGATGCGCGGAATGTTGAGATAGCTCTCTTTGGAAAGAGGAGGGCCAATACAGACCGCTTCGTCCGCATACTTCACATGGAGGGAATCGGCGTCAACCGTCGAGTAGACGGCCACGGTACTGATCCCCATTTCGCGGCAGGTGTGCATCACGCGTAATGCGATTTCACCGCGGTTGGCAATGAGTATTTTTTTGAACAAGGTGTCTTGCGGATTGAATGGTTATGGCTTTACTCGGAAGAGTACCTGATTGTATTCTACCGGTTGTGCATTCTCGACGAGGATGTCGACGATGGTGCCGGAAATCTCAGCCTCGATCTCATTCATCAGCTTCATGGCTTCGATGATGCAGAGGACGTCGCCTGACTTGATCTTGTCGCCGGCGCTGACGAATGCGGGAGAATCAGGGGAGGGAGCACGGTAGAAGGTTCCGACGATCGGGGAGCGGACCTCGATCAGGTCGTCGGCAGGAGCGGGGGCAGCCGGTGCGGCAGGGGCCGCTTCCGCTGCGGCGCGCGGTACAGGCTGTACTGCCGGAACGGGATGGACGGTTACCTGGGCTTTGCTGCTGGTCCTTCTCAGGGTGATTTCGGATTCTCCCTCTTTGATGATCACTTCATCGAGATCTGAAGCATTGATGATCTCGACAAGATGCTGGATTTCCTTGAGGTTCATGTTTGTAGGCTTAAGGTTTATGCGCGCGTTACAAAAAGCAGTACAGGTGAAAAAATAATCACTTTTTTACTCTCTCCATATACTCACCGCTCCGGGTATCGATACGGACGATGCTGCCGGTCTGGATGAACATCGGTACGTTGACCTCTGCGCCGGTCTCGACGATGGCCGGCTTGGTGCCGCTGGTTGCGCGGTCATCCTTGCTGGCGGGGCTGGTTTCGGTGACCTCGAGGTCGATGAAGGTCGGCAGTTCGACTTCGAGAATGGAGCCGTCGTCGGCGAAGACGATATCGACGTTGATGCCGTCCTTGATGAACCGGACAGCGTCGCCGATTGCGACTTCGGGGACATTGATCTGATCGAAGGTCTCGTTGTCCATCATGACATACTCGCTGCCGTCCCGGTAGAGGAACTGGTACTTCTTGCGCTCGGTTACGATAACGTCTACCTGTTCGCTGGCGCTGAAACGGTATTCGACATTACGGCCGGTTTTCAGGTTCTTCATGCTTGCCTGGTAAAATGCGCGAAGGTTGCCCGGAGTCCGATGGACGAGGCTTTCAATGCTGTGAGGAACGCCGTTCCAGCGGATGATGGCGCCTCGGGAAACGTTGCTGATAGAAACCATTGGTGAACGGTTCGGATGGGCGATACGAATCGTGTTCGTTGTATCGATGTTAAAAAAATAACGACACGCAATATAATAAAGCGGATTTTGAATACCAACGACAAGCTGAAAGCCGCATCAGGCCTGTGTAAAAACAAATTGGATGTTTGTGGCGCAGTCAGTAAATTGATCTATTGCAGTTCCATGGAAACAGACAGCGTTTTTTCCTCCACCAAAAAATTACTTCCTATGTCAAAAGCAGAGTTAGTAGAGAAGATTGCGTCGCAGGCAGGTTTGACCAAAGCCGATGCGGAAAGGGCCGTCAATGCGTTCATCAATGTCGTGACCTCGACCCTCAAAGGAGGAGATGATGTGACCCTCGTAGGTTTCGGTACGTTCACGACCGGTGACCGGGCTGCCCGTCAGGGACGCAACCCCCAGACTGGGAATACCATCACCATTGCTGCGAAGAAAGTGGTGAAATTCAAGCCTGGCAAGGCTCTGAAAGAAGAGGTCGGCGGCTGATCCGTTCGTTTACGGAACAGGTATTCGATTTTCAAAGTCCATCTTCGCACCGGCGCTGATGGACTTTTTTTTTACAAGCAAAGTTTCAATCATGGCAGGCAAAGTAGTTCTCGATTTTGAAAAACCGCTGTTCGAGCTTGAAGCAAAGCTCTCTGAAATGCGGGTATATCTGAAGAGTGACGCGACCGGAACCAGTGAAGTCGATGCCGCGTTGCGGCGCGAGATCGAGATCCTTGAATCAAAGGTCGAATCATTGCGCAAAACCATTTACCGGAATCTGACCAGGTGGCAGAAGGTGCAGCTTGCCCGGCATCCCGAGCGTCCCTATACCCTTGACTACATCTACATGATGACCAGGGATTTTGTAGAACTCAAGGGTGACCGGCATTTCAAGGATGACAAGGCGATCATCGGGGGATTCGCCCGCATCGAGGACGAGGCTGCCGGGTTTTCACAGAGCGTCATGGTGATCGGCCATCAGAAGGGACGTGATACCAAGTCAAACCTGTTCCGCAATTTCGGCATGGCCCAGCCGGAGGGATACCGGAAGGCGCTGCGCCTGATGAAGCTTGCAGAAAAGTTTCGTCGTCCGGTCATCACCCTCATCGACACCCCCGGCGCGTTTCCCGGCATCGAGGCGGAAGAGCGCGGGCAGGCCGAGGCGATTGCAAGGAACCTGTATGAAATGGCCTCCCTGAAAGTACCGGTCATCTGTGTCATTATCGGCGAAGGTGCGAGTGGCGGCGCAATCGGCATCGGTGTCGGCAATCGCCTTCTGATGGCCGAGAACGCCTGGTATTCGGTGATTTCCCCGGAGAGCTGTTCGTCGATTCTCTGGAGAAGCTGGAACTACAAGGAGCAGGCGGCCGAGGCGCTCAGGCTGACGGCCCAGGACCTGCTCGAACAGAAGATCATCGACAGGATCGTGCCCGAACCGCTTGGCGGCGCCCACCGGAACCCCGAGGAAATGGCGGCGACCCTCAAGGCAATGCTGGTCGAGGAGCTTCAGGTACTGCTGCAGAAAGAACCTTCGGTGCTGGTCGAGGAGCGCATCGGTAAATTTTCCTCGATGGGGGTTTTCTCGGAGGCCTGAGCAGGCACCGATCTGGGGCAACCCGCTCCATTCCCAAAAAGAAAGCCGGCATTTCCACGCCGGCTTTTCTCGTTCCAGTAAGGTTGAGCAACTACTTGATTTCGTAGGAGTTGTCGCCCCTGAGCAACTCCTCCATGGTTCCTTTGCCGAGTGCCCTGGCCTGGTCAATCTGGCTGTCGAGCGCCTCTTCGTACGTCGGGCGGTCTTCTGCATAAAAGATGCCGAACGGCCGGGGAAGGAAGTCTTCGACAATCAGCGGATCATCGAAGAACCGTGCGAGCATGTTCGCCTTGAACAGGTCCTTCTCATCATGGATCCAGAGATCGTTTTCAGAAATGTCGCCTTTGGAGAGGTCAACCACCACGGGTCTGGATCCGTCGATGCGGATGCCCTTCTGGCGGAATTTTCCGAACACCAGCGGATGGCCGTGCTCGACGTACACGGTGTTTTCATCCTTGGTCTCCTGGCCGACGAACGCCTGGAAGGCGTTGTTGTTGAATATCGGGCAGTTCTGGTAGACTTCGACCAGGGAGGTTCCCTTGTGCTGTGCCGCGCGCAGCAGCATGGAGCGCAGCAGCTTGCCGTCCCTGTCCAGCGCCCTTGCGAAGAAGGTTCCGCCGGCGCCCAGCGTCAGCGCGGCCGTGTTGAACGGGTGGTCGATCACGCCGGCAGGCGAGGTGACGGTTTTCAGGCCGAGCTTCGAGGTCGGAGAATACTGCCCTTTGGTGAGTCCGTAGATCTCGTTGTTGAACAGCACGACGTTCAGGTCGATGTTCCTGCGCAGGGTATGGATGAAGTGGTTGCCGCCGATTGACAGGGCGTCTCCGTCACCTGTTGCCACCCAGATGCAGAGTTCCGGGCGGGAGACCTTCAGGCCTGACGCCATCGGCAGGGCACGGCCATGGATGCCGTGGACGCCGAAGGTCGACAGGTAATAGGGCAGGCGGGACGAACAGCCGATACCGGAGATGACCACGATGTTTTCCGGCAGGACACCCAGTTCGGGCATCGTGCTCTTGAGTTGCTGAAGTATGGCGTGGTCACCGCATCCGGGGCACCATTTCGGTTCCTGGTCCGATGCAAAATCCTTTGCGGTCAGCGGCGGCCTGGCCGCCATCGATGTATCAAGATCGGTCATGGGTTCAATGCTCCTTGATGAGATCGGTGATTTTTTCCAGAATTTCCATTTCGTTGAACGGCAGCCCCTTGATCTTGGTGAAACTGACGGGCGCAATGAGGTACCTGTCGCGGATAAGGTGGACCAGCTGGCCGTTGTTGTTTTCCGGGATCAGCACCTGGCGGTAAGCGGCCATGAGGTCGCCGAGGTTCTTCGGGAAGGGGTTCAGGTAGCGCAGGTGTGCGTGGGCGACGTTCAACCCCTGTTTAAGCGCCTGTTCGATTGCCGTCTTGATGGCACCGTAGGACGAGCCCCATCCGAGCACCAGCAGTTCGCCGGTTTCCGGTCCGTTGTCGATCTCCTGCAGCGGGATGCTGTCGGCGATCCTGGCGACTTTTTCAGCCCGGAGTTTCGTCATCAGCTCATGGTTTTCCGGATTCTGCGAAATGTTGCCGGTCAGGTGCTGTTTTTCCAGGCCGCCGATGCGGTGTTCCAGGCCGCGGGTTCCGGGGATCGCCCACGGGCGCACCTGGCGTTCGTCCCTGGTGTAGGGCATGAACGGCGGGTCTTCAGGGGCCCTCGGTGGCTGGAAGTGCGGATTTATGGGAGCGAGATGCTCCTCCGATTCGACTTTCCACGGTTCGGAACTGAGCGCCAGGTAGCCATCGGTCAGGCACATGACCGGGGTCATGTGTTCAATGGCGATCCTCGACGCTTCATAGGTGGTGTAGAAACAGTCGACCGGTGAATGGGCAGCCAGGATCGGCATCGGGGCATCGCCGTGGCGGCCGTACATGGCCATCAGCAGGTCTGCCTGTTCCGGCTTTGTCGGCAGGCCGGTCGAGGGGCCTCCGCGCTGCACGTTGATGACGACGAGCGGCAATTCAAGCATGACGGCCAGCCCGAGCGCCTCGGTCTTCAGCGCCAGGCCGGGGCCGGAGGTGTTTGTCGCAGCCAGCGCACCGCCGTAGGCCGCGCCGATCGAGGTCATCACCCCGGCGATTTCGTCTTCGGCCTGGAAGGTCCTGACGCCGAACCGTTTCATTTTTGCCAGCGTCTGCAGGATTTCGGTGGCCGGGGTGATCGGATATGAGCCGAGGAACAACTGGAGCCCTGCCTTTTTTGCGGCTGCCGTCAGGCCGATGGCACAGGCTTCATTGCCCGTGACACGCCGGTAGGTGCCATGCTGTTTGGAGGGCAGGATGTCGAACCGTCCGAGGTTGGCGAACAGCTCGGTCTCTTCGCCGAAGAAGTAGCCTGCCTTGATGACCGTGATATTCGCTTCCGCAATCGCCGAGTTCTTGCCGAATTTGGTGCGCAGCATGCCGGCCGTCACGTCGATCGGAAGGCTGTAGAGCCAGTAGAGCAGGCCGAGCACGAACATGTTCTTGCACCGGTCGATCTCCTTGTGGCTCAGGTCGCTCTGGCCGAGTGCCTCCCGGGTCATCTGGAGCACAGGTACCGGAAAGACGATGTAGTTGCTCAGGGTGCCGTCCTCAAGGGGATTCGATTCCGGATTGTACCCGGCAAGCCTGAGGTTCTTTTCGTCGAACCCGTCGGTGCAGGCGATGATGATGCCGCCGCGATGCAGGTCTTTGAGGTTGGCTTTCAGCGCCGCGGCGTTCATGGCGATCATGACGTCGAAGCGCGCTCCGGGCGTGTAGACCGGTTTGCTGCCGAACTGGAGCTGGAATCCCGAAACGCCCGCCACGGTTCCGGCGGGGGCCCTGATTTCCGAAGGGAAATTGGGGAATGTATTGAGATCGGCTCCGTATACGGCCACCGTATTGGCGAACTGGGTGCCGGTCAACTGCATGCCGTCGCCGGAATCTCCGGCAAAAAGGACGGAAACGCTGGTTTTGGGCGTGACCGTAAATTTGCTTGTCGAACTGACAGGTTCACTCATGGCAAGGATATATTAATGCTTGACAAAAAAGAGATAAGCGGTGCTGCCGGATGCTCCGTGCCGATGGTCTTCACCCAGTGATGAACGTGGTGTGGCGTATGGAGAAGTCGGCTGACCGGTGGGTATGCGAAGACAGGAAGATGGCTTATGCAGTCTTCTGCATTGCCTTCAATATAATCTTGAGGGGAGCACGATGCAAGGGCATGCGCAGCCAAGGTTACGAATTTTTGTCGATGACGATGTTGTGCTCCTTGAGGTAGGTCTGCCACTCCTGTTCCTCCTTTACCGGGCACTGCTGGTTCAGGTCGCAGATTTCACAACGCATCAGGCCGTAGATCTGGTCCATCCAGCAACCGTTGGTACTTTTGGGTACTTCGTTTACATAGTTGGGATTGGCCATCGTCTTCCTGATGCCGATATCCATCAGGTCGAGAATATTTTTCCTTCTCTCTGGATGTTCTATTCCCCAGCTCATGGTGCTGTACTCCTCGTTGCTGTTGAAAGTCGGGCCTGGCTCCGGAGATGCGCTCCAGACCCACCTTTCAAATATACTCCTTTTTTCGGAAGTGCAACGCTCAACGTGCCGCCGAGCCCTGCCGCAGCGGCGGAAAAGCGGGGGAAAAATGGCGTTGGTATCGTCAGGTAAAAAAAGTTAAATTTGCGGCCATATCATCCCGCGGCGCGGTCGTTCCGGCCGCACCCTCCGGGAAAGCAAACAAGGGCGTCACGAGGAATCCGGAACCGGCATTCACGGGGGCGGCCGCAAGCGCATCACATCATGAATTCACGAGAGATACGGCAGTCCTTTCTGGACTTTTTCGCAGGCAAGGGACACCGGATCGTCCGGTCGGCCCCGGTCATTCCTGCAGAAGACCCGACGCTGCTGTTTACCAATGCCGGGATGAACCAGTTCAAGGACGTATTTCTCGGCAAGGGCGTGCGCGAATATAGCCGTGCAGCCGACACCCAGAAGTGCATCCGGGCTTCAGGCAAGCACAACGACCTTGAGGACGTTGGCCGCGATACGTACCACCACACCTTTTTCGAGATGCTCGGCAACTGGTCGTTTGGTGACTATTACAAGCCTGAAGCCATCGCGTGGGCCTGGGAACTGCTCACTTCCGTCTGGAAATTGCCGAAGGACCGCCTGTATGCCACCGTCTACAAGGACGACGACGAGAGCTACGACCTCTGGAAGCAGGTGACCGACATCGATCCGACCCATATTCTCAAGTTCGGCGACAAGGACAATTTCTGGGAGATGGGTGAGACCGGTCCCTGCGGTCCCTGCTCTGAAATCCATATCGACCTCACCCCGGACGCCTCGGGCGGTGCGCTGGTCAATGCCGGAGACCATCGGGTCATCGAACTCTGGAACCTCGTTTTCATCCAGTATGACCGGACCAGCGGCGGCAAGCTTGAACCGCTGCCACAGAAGCACGTCGACACCGGCATGGGGTTCGAGCGCGTCACAGCCGTCCTGCAGGGCAAGCACTCCAACTATGACAGCGATGTCTTTTCGCCGCTGTTCGACAGGATCACCGAACTGACCGGCGTCCGCTATACGGCTTCGCTGGAAAACCCGACCGACATCGCCATGCGGGTGATCGCCGACCACTCACGGACGCTGACCTTCGCCCTTTCCGACGGTGCCGTCCCGGGCAATGAAGGCCGTGGGTACGTGCTTCGCCGCATCCTCCGCAGGGCGGTGCGCTACGCGGGGACCCTCGGCTGTCACGAGCCGATCATGCATCGCATGGTCGGGGTGCTGGTGGACACGATGGGCGAGGTGTTCCCTGAGCTGCAGCGGCAGCGCGCCACGGTCGAAAAGATCATCAGGGCGGAGGAGGAGAGCTTTCTGGCCACCCTTGGACGGGGTACCGAAATCTTCAATGAAGTGGTCGCCGCCATGAAGGCATCTGCAGAGACGGTCGTTTCCGGCAGTGACGCGTTCCGCCTGTATGATACCTTCGGGTTCCCCCTTGACCTGACCCGCCTGATGGCGGCCGAGGTCGGCCTTGCTGTTGACGAGGAGGGATTTGAGCACTGCATGCAGGAGCAGAAGTCGCGGGCCCGCATGGATCGAAAAGACAAAATGCAGGCACGTGACGACGAGGGGTCGCTGGCGTGGTTCATGGATGAGCAGCCGACCGTTTTTGTCGGGTATGCGACGCTCGAAACCAGGGCGCAGCTTGCAGCGGCAAGGAAAAGTGGTGACCGCCTGCTGCTGGTGCTTGACCGCACCCCGTTCTACGCTGAAAGCGGCGGCCAGGTCGGCGACCGGGGAACCATCGAAACGGACGCCTACCGGTTCGACGTCACCGATACCCGGAAAGATGGCGACCTCGTCGTCCATGTGGTCACGTCGGCACATGACAAGCTTCGCGATTGCGCCGTCCTGCCGGCCGATATCGAGCTGGACGGGACCCCGGCGCTGGTCGAGGCCGCAGTCGACAGGGAACGCCGTGTCGACACGGAGCGAAACCACACCTCGACGCACCTGCTCCACGCAGCGCTTCGCAAGGTGCTCGGCGAGCATGTCCAGCAGAAGGGCTCCCTGGTCACTCCGGAGCGCCTGCGATTCGACTTCAGCCATTTCTCCAGGGTTACTCCCGAAGAGCTGGAAGCGGTCGAACACGAAGTCAACGAGCAGATCCGCAAGGCGGCCGCCTTGCACCGGCATGTCGATGTTCCCTATGAGGATGCGCTTGCCATGGGCGCTCTGGCGTTCTTCGGGGACAAGTATGCCGACAGGGTCCGGGTCATCGAGGTGCCGGGCATCTCCATCGAGCTGTGCGGCGGCACCCATGTGGACAATATCGGCCAGATCGGTCTGGTCAAGATCCTCGCCGAATCGTCGGTAGCCTCCGGCATCCGGCGCATTGAAGCCGTGACCGGCCGGGTTGCCGAGGCGCTGCTCTGGAAGGAGTACCGCGACATGCAGGATATCAGGCATCTCCTGAAGCTCAAGGCTGATGAAGCGCCGCTTCCGAAGATCAGCGAACTGCTCGATGCGCGCAAAGTTCTCGAAAAACAGCTCCAGGAAACACGCCTGGCCGGATTGCTCGACAGCCTGTCGGCTGCACTTGCCGGAGGGGAAGAGGTTGCCGGTTGCCGGATCATGGCTGAACAGCTGCAGGGTGTCGGAGCGGACGAACTCCGTCAGGCCGGCATGGCACTGCGTGAGCGGGTGCCGCTCGCCGTCGGCCTGCTCTGCGGTGTTGATGACGGCAAGGTTTCGCTGGTCGGATTCGCCTCGGACGATGCCGTCAGGACGCTTGGGCTCGATGCCGGCAAACTGGTGCGTGAAGCGGCCGCTTGTGTCAGGGGCGGCGGCGGCGGCAAGCCGGAACTGGCCACCGCAGGCGGCAAGGACCCTGCCGGTCTCGATACGGCCGTGGCGACCTTCATTTCGGCAGTCAGAGCCGCTCTCAAGGCGTAAGGTCGGGTGTCATGCAGATAATCGACTGTTTTCTGGGGCGTTGCGAAAAACCGACATGCGACGGATGCGGACTGCGGCTGGTTCGCCTGCTGCGCCGCGCACGCAAATCGATGGCGATGGCTGGTTCTGCCGACGAGCCGGTCGAAGCGGTCGGCGGTGTCGCGGTGTCGTCTCCCGTGGCTGCCGAGCCTTCCACGCAGCATCGGAACTCTCGCCAGCCTGCAGCAACGGGCAAACGTCGCAAGCGCCTGCTGGTACCGAGGGAGGAGATTTCCTGGTTTCCGACGATCAGGCCTGAACTGTGCAACGGCTGCGGGGATTGCAAGGTACTCTGCAAGCCGGGGGTCTTTGAACCCGGTCCGCCGGACCCGACCGGCGTCCACCGGCCGAAGCTCGTCGTCGCCAATCCGTACAACTGTCTGGTCTTGTGTACCAGGTGTGTGCCCATCTGCACCTCGGGTGCCATTGTCATGCCCCCCAAGGAGGATTTTGAGCGGTTCGTGGAATACCTGGATGCCTGACAGGCGGGCGTACAAGGCCGCCACCTCCATGCCTGCCGGCACGGGCTGCCCTGCATCACAAACGGAGAGGAGGACCCTATGAGCGGAAGCGGTTCACCTGCCAGGCGAAAGAAGCGCCTGCTGGTACCGAGGGAGGAGATAGCCTGGTTTCCGGCGATTGACACGTCGGTCTGCAACGGCTGCGAGGCCTGTGCGGATTTGTGCCGGCCGGGGGTATTCGGGCCCGAACCTCCTGACATCGACGACGGCGTCGTACGCAAGCCGAAAATGCGTGTCGCCAAACCGTACAATTGCCTGGTGCTGTGCACCCGTTGCGAGCCGGTCTGTCCGTCGGGGGCGATTACCCTGCCGTCGCCTTCGGACTTCGAAAAATATGTCGAATATATCGAATCGTGACCTCTCTGGCGACGTGCCGCAGCCGGTTACGGCAGCACGTCGCGATCCCTGAACCCCATCAGGTAGAGGATGGCGTCCAGGCCGAGCGAGGAGATTGCCTGCCTGGCGCTTTCCCGAACGATCGGTTTTGCCCTGAATGCGATGCCGAGCCCGGCCTTGCCCAGCATCGGCAGGTCGTTTGCCCCGTCCCCGACGGCGACGGTCTGCTCCAGCCGGATATGCTCCTTCTCTGCGATCTCTTCCAGCAATTCCGCTTTTCGCCTTCCATCGACCACCTGGCCGAGCACCCTGCCGGTCATTTTGCCGTTGACGATTTCCAGTTCGTTGGCATGGACGTAGTCGATGCCGAGTTTCCGTTGCAGGTGGCGGCCGAAATAGGTGAACCCGCCCGAAAGGATTGCGGTCTTGAAGCCGAGCCGGTGGAGGTTGCGGAACAGGTGTTCGGCACCTTCGGTCAGTTGCAGCCGTTCGGCGACAAGCTGCAGGGTTGATTCGTCGAGCCCCTCCAGCGTGGCGACCCGTTTCCTGAGGCTTTCGGTGAAATCAAGTTCACCCCGCATGGCCGCTTCGGTAATTGCCGCGACCTCCTGGCCCGATCCGGCTTCAATGGCCAGCTCGTCGATCACTTCGGAGGTGATCAGGGTTGAATCCATATCGAAGACGACAAGCCTGCGGGTTCTGCGGAAAATGTTGTCTTCCTGGAAGGCGATGTCCACGCCCAGGGTGTTGGTGATGTCGAACAGGTCGGCACGGAACTTCTCCTCGTCGGCCGGGGAGCCCCGCAGGGAAAATTCGATACAGGCCTTGCCGGTGTGCGAGACCGGTCGTTCGTCGTCAAGTGGGACCCTTCCGGAGAGCCTGCTGACGGTGTCGATGCCGAGGCCATGGGCCGCCACCGTCGCGGTCACCCGTTCAAGGTGTTCCGAGGTGATTTTCCTGCCCAGAAGTGAGAGCAGGTGGCGCGGTTTGCCCTGCTCGCCGACCCATTTGTGGTAATCCCTGGTGGTAATGGGGGAGAAATCGATCTTGATGCCTATGGTATGCGCGGTAAAGAGCAGGTCTTTCAGGATCGGTGCCGAGCTTGACTCCCGGGGTACTTCGACGAGCATGCCCAGCGACAGGTGGTTGTGGATGACCGATTGGCCGATGTCCAGCACCGGGATGCCATATCTTGACAGGACGCCGGTGATCGTTGCCGTGATGCCCGGTTTGTCCGGACCGGATATGGTGATAAGCAGCAGTTCTCGCACGCGAAATCGACTTGAAGGTTGCATGATTGTCCTGCAAAATACGGGAAGGAGGGGGAACCGCAAACGCAAATGCATGGCCAGCGTCCCTTTCCCGGCCGGGCGGCTTGGTTGTCACATGAAGATTGTTAGGTTTGTATCTGGGCAGCGCTCTTCCGGCAGCCCGATCTTTGAACGATTCGCCGCGAGTGAGGCCGCCGTTCGCGGTTTCCTTTCCCCGGATATCGGACCCGCACCGGTGAGCAACCAAATGACAGCACGTGGACAGACGAATTTCCCTGTTGCGGGTGGTGGCCTGTTTCATGGTCGTCACGCTGCATGTTTCGGCAGGTCTTTTCATGAAGGGCGGTGCAGGCTGGTGGCCTGGAAACTGTTATGATTCGCTGGTCCGTTCCTGCGTTCCCCTGTTTCTCATGATTTCCGGTGCGACCCTCCTGCCCCGGCAGGAGTCGCTGCAGCTGTTTTTCCGCAAGCGCATCACCAGGATCATCCCTCCGCTGCTGTTCTGGTCGATGTTCTACCTGGCCGTGGACGCCTGGTCAGGCAAGCATACCGGCAACTGGATTGTCGCGATGCTGACCGGGCCGACCAAATATCACCTCTGGTACTTCTATGAACTGATCGGCCTGTACATGATCGTGCCGGTGCTCAGGAAATTTTTCAATGACAGCACCCGCACTGACCAGCGATGGTTCCTTGCCGTCTGGTTTGTCCTTACCGCTCTGCTTCCTCTCACAAAGAACATCCTCAAGCTCCATTTTCCGTGGGCTGTGCTCTTCGACAAATCCCTTTCCAATTTCAATTTCACCATTTTCCAGGGTTTTGCCGGCTATCTGGTGCTTGGGGCCTATGCGTCGGGCACGAGGCTTCGTGCGCCAGCGGGGTGGGCGCTTTTCGGTTGTGGTGTCACCTGTACGATGGTCGGCAGCTATCTGGCGTCGGTCTGGGTCGGCCATCCTTCGGAGCTGTTTTTCGACTACCTCTCCCCATTTGTCGTCATGGCCGCCTACGGGCTTTTTGCCGTGTTCATGAATATGCGGCAGGGGCCGCCATCTGAACTGGTTTCGACGGTCGGTGCGTGCACGCTCGGCATTTACGGCCTGCATGTCTTCATCATCGATCCCGTTTTCGAAAGCCTCGAATTTTCCCCCTGGAACGGTGAGCCATGGACAGCCGTCCCTCTGGTGTCGGCTTGCGTTTTCCTGGTGAGTCTACTGGTGGTCTACCTGCTGCGCCTGTTCCGTCCGCTGCGGTACGTTATCTGAGTTCCTGCACCGGGGCGTGAGGTGTGTTGTCGACGTACAGAATACTGTACGGGACAAAATCCTCGTGATTGCCCTGCTTCTGTTTCAGATAGCTTTCGATGAACAGCATCAGGCGTGATTCGCTGCTCCGGCGCCGGTAGATTTCACCGCTCCAGAAGACCCTGTCGCGCAGTTCGGGCGGAACATCGGCACTCCGCACCATGGCCAGTACCGGGCGCGCTCCGGTGAAGAGCAGTTTCGGGTCTGCCTTGCTGACGACATGCCTCCGTGCGTAAAAGGGGAGGTTTTTGATCTCGTCGTCCTGCAGCTGCAGGGGCAGTGAATGCGGAATTTGCGGTTGCCGTTCAAATGCGGCCGTGATCCGGTCGTAGGGCCGGGCCTGTTCGATTGCCGGCATGAGCCCTGCCATGACGCAGAAATAGGCGCCCATGACGCAGAGAAACGGCGGGAGGAAGCGGGCAGCCCGAAGTTCTTCGGGGGCCAGCTGTTTCGTCAGGCCTGCCGGGAGGAACGGAAGCACGGCCAGCAGCAGCGATCCTGCCGGGATGAGGTACCAGGTCGCAGGAAGTCCGAACCGGACGATGATCACGACCGAGAGGATGACGCCGGCAGCCGCCGGCAGCCAGACCAGCATCTTCCGGGTGATTTCCCCTGCTTTTTTCCCTGGCGTCCAGTTCATGGCGAAATGGCTGCAGATCAGTGCAAGCGCCGGGTTGGCCTGGATGAAATAGGTCGGGATCTTTCCTTTGGCTGCGGTGAACATCACCAGCATGGTGAGCACCCATATTCCGGCAAACCGCACCTCTTTCCACTTTTCCGGCTTCGATGCGTAATAGGGGATCGCCGCCAGGAGGAGCGTCGAGTACGGGAAGAAGCTCCACATGGTGACTCCGGGGTAGAACAGCAGGCCTGAGATGAAATTGCCGTCGGATTTCTGGCCAAGTGCCCGGTAGACCGTTTCACGGTTCAGCATTGCAAGATAGGCGTCGCCGTTGCGCAGGTACATGAGCCCATACCACAGTATTCCGATCGTTCCTGAAATCACCAGGGCTGTCAGCAGGTTCGATGACCAGATGCGCCTGAAAAAAGCCGACGGGGAGAAACCTTTTTCAGGAAGCAGGTACCACAGGGCGATTGCCGTGAACAGGATCAGGTAGGGATAGCCCTTGGTCAATACGGTCAGGCCGAGCGCCAGTCCTGTCGCAAGCATGAAACGCCTTTTGCCGGTCAGGTCCCACTTGAGGAACAGCCAGAGCGTCAGGGTGAAAAAAAAGAGCAGCGGTGTCTCCGGCGATGCATAATGCTTTCCTGCCACGACCTGGAAACTGACCGCCTCCATGGCGAAACTCAGCAACGCGGTCGCCGGTCCGTAGAGCTGTTTGGCCATACTCCAGGTCAGCAATGCCGCTCCGAAGCCGAGCAGCACGATCGGCAGGCGCATCGCCAGTTCGTTCATACCGAACAGATGCGTGGAGAGCGCCATCAGCCAGTAGGTCAGCGGAGGCTTCTGGAACCGGGGGAGGTAGTTGTAGGTGATGTCGAGGAAGTTGCCTCGTTCGGTCATTTCGCGGACGGCCTCGCCGTAGAAGCTCTCATTTTCCGTCCACAGGTCGTTGATGCCGATGTTGTAGAAGTAGAGCAGGGCTGTACAACAGAACAGGGCCCAGAACAGGGTGTGGGAAGCAGTCGTTTTTCGCATGTCGCAAAGGGTATCCGGTCGCCATAAATAGTATGCACAAGTAACGGAAAAATTCTTTAGCGAAAAACTTTGCAAAAAAGCTTCTCTGCGTGTGCCGGAAGCCAGGCTGCAACGCCGCGGCAGGTATGCGGTTTAGGGCCGCGGGAACAGATGTGCTGCCCAGGTTGGGGCGGCGGTGAAGAACATGTGGAAGCCCTCCGAAAAGCTGCCGGACTGAAATCCGTACTTCCCGGCGAGCAGTGCAAGGGATTTCCTGGAAAACAGGCTGATATGGCCGTTGCGCGGGGAGGCGTACCACCAGTCGAGGCGTTTGCCTGGTTCGATGTTGCCGTCTGAAAGCAGGGTTGAGAACAGGATGATGCCGTTTCGGGCCGACAGCTTGTGCAGGCTTGCCAGCAGGTGCCGGACATCCGGAACGTGCTCGAAGACTTCGAAGGCCGTAATGAGTTCGAAGGTTCCGAGTGTGTCCGGCGTTGCGCTTCTGTCATCGAACGGGTCGTACGAGAGGGAGTTCCAGCCTGCAGCACTGAGCAGTTGCGACAATCGCCCGTTGCCGCCGCCGAAATCAAGGTGCCTGACTGTCGGCGGGAGGTTCGGAAACAGCCTGAGCATCGTCGTAGCGTTGCCTCCCGGCCGGATCTCGGCATACTCCGGGTCAACCAGCCGGTAATCATGGTTGTAAATCATCGTCTCGAATCGTTCCAATGGCCAGGAACACATCTCGGGGGCGAAGCAGAACCGGCAGTCCGGGCAGAGTGCGTAGTAGATCGGGATGCCCGAAAGCGGCAGGCGGAAACCACGCGGTTCTTCGCAGGATTTGTTGAGGTCGACGACGTCCGAAAGGGCGCACGGCGCATTGCAGACGGGGCAGGAAAACTGCTTATGGTCCATGGTGGAGGGGGGTTAGGGGGGTGGCGGCATCATGCGTTCCGCAGCGTGAGATGGCGGGACGCCGCCATCTCACGCGGAGGCATTACTCCCATTCGATGGTTGCCGGTGGTTTGGACGAAATGTCGTAGGCGACCCGGTTGACGCCGCGGACCTCGTTGATGATCCGGTTCGAGACGCGGGCTAGGAATTCGTGCGGCAGGTGGGCCCAGTCCGCCGTCATGCCGTCGGTGGACTCGACCGCCCTGAGGGCCAGGACGTTTTCGTAGGTGCGCCTGTCGCCCATCACGCCGACCGACTGCACCGGCAAGAGGACGGAAAACGCCTGCCAGACCTTCTGGTACAGGCCGCTGGTTTTGAGTTCTTCGATAAAGATCTGGTCGGCGTCCCGCAGCACGTCGAGGCGTTCGCGGGTAAGCGAGCCAATGACGCGGACGGCAAGGCCCGGACCAGGGAAGGGGTGCCGCATCAGGATATCTTCAGGGATGCCGAGCTCTCGGCCGACGGCACGCACTTCGTCCTTGAACAGTTCCCGAAGCGGTTCGATCAGTTTGAGCTTCATGCGTTTCGGCAGGCCGCCGACGTTATGGTGCGACTTGATGGTTTCCGACGGGCCGTTGACGCTGACGCTTTCAATGACATCGGGGTACAGCGTTCCCTGGACGAGGAAGCGCTCTTCATGGATGTTTTCCTCAAAGACGCGGATAAAGGTCCTGCCGATGATCTTGCGCTTCTTCTCCGGCGACGCGACCCCTTTCAGGCGTCCGAGGAAAAGGTCTGCGGCGTCGGCAAGCGTGATGTCGAGGCCGAGCGGCTTGAGGAACTCCATCACCTGCCGGGCTTCGTTCTTGCGCAGCAGGCCGTTGTCGACAAAGACGCAGTGGAGCTGCTTGCCGATGGCTTTGCTGACCAGTACCGCGGCAACCGTCGAGTCGACGCCGCCGCTGATGCCGCAGACGACCGTCGACGTGCCGGCCTGTTTCCTGATCTCCTCGATCTGGTGGTCGATAAAGCTTTTGGGCGACCAGTCGGGCTTGATGCCTGCGATGTCGATGAGGAAATTCGACAGCAGCTGGCGACCGTACAGCGAGTGCTGGACTTCAGGGTGGAACTGCAGGCCATAGATTTTCAGCTCAGCCTTGCTGCCGAAGCTTTCGATGGCGCACATCGCCGCGTTTTCCGTACTTGCCGTGATCCTGAAACCCTCAGGCAACCGGGTGACCTTGTCGCCGTGGCTCATCCAGACGTCGGAGTCCGGAATGTCGCGGAACAGGGGGCTTTCGCCGCCCGCCTCCTTGCTGACGATCATCTTCGCCCGGCCGAACTCCTGCTTTGAGGAGCCTTCAACCTTGCCGCCGAAATGTTTGGCGATGGCCTGGAGCCCGTAGCAGATGCCGAGTACCGGAACACCGAGCCGGAACACCTCGGGGTCGGGCATGAAGGCCGATTCATCGTAGACGCTGTTGGGCCCGCCGGAAAGGATGATCGCCTTTGGCTGGCGGGCGCGGATGGCTTCAGCAGTCGTATGAAACGGAAGGATTTCGGAGTAGATCCCGATTTCCCTGATCCTCCGGGCGATGAGCTGGGTATACTGTGACCCGAAATCGAGGACGATGACCGATTGGAGCGATGTTGCCATGATGGTGCGTTGAGTCGGTAAAAAGGTGCTTTTAATAAGGTCCTTGCGGCGGTGGTGCCGGTGATGGGGCTTCCTGGGTTTCCGGAACCGGCATGGTCGTCTCCGAACTGTCCTTCGGCACGAAGCTTGCCGTTGCGCGAACCCTTCCCTTGAATTCGCCGGACTGGTATCTGGCGAAGCCTTTCGGCGTGTAGTATTCGACGTAGACGTTGCTGCTGTAGATGTCCGAAGGATCCTGCGGTCCGCTTGAAACCGGTACGGCGACAATGTTGTCGGGCATCGGGAAATAGCGGTTTTCAAGCTTCAGCGACGGGTCGGCGTAGCAGCGTTTCATGAACAGGGCCCAGATCGGCAGCGCGGCGCGTGCGCCCTGCCCGTACTCCATGGAGGTGAAGTGGATCCGTTCGTCGTCGAAGCCGGTCCAGACGACGGCGACCAGCTGCGGCGTGAAGCCCGCGAACCAGGCGTCGCGCATGCTTTGCGTCGTGCCGGTCTTGCCCGCAGCTTCGACGTCAAAGCCGTAACGTCCGCGTATGGATGAGGCCGTTCCGCGGTTGACGACTCCCTTGAGCATGGAGACCATCACATAGTTGGTCGTCGGGTCGATGGCAACGTGGCTGTTCGGCGTTGGCTCGGCGATGACCCTGCCGTTCTTGTCGAGGACTTTCAGGATGGAGACCGGTTCGTTCCAGACGCCGTTGTTGGCGAAGGTGCTGAATGCACCGGCGAGTTCGAGCGGGGAGACCGCGGAAGTGCCGAGCGCGATCGACAGGTTCGGCTGCAGCGGCGAGGTGATGCCCATGCGCTTTGCGTAGTCGATGATCTCGGATGGGCTCAGGAACTCGTAGGCGAGCCGGATGGTCACCTGGTTCAGCGATCTGGCAAGTGCATCCCGCAGCGTGGTCATGCCGCCGGACGAACCGTCGGAGTTCCGCGGGGACCAGACGCCGCCGTTGGCGCTTTTCAGCGCTATGGGCTGGTTGAGCACCATGAAGTTTGCCGGAATGCCCTTGTCGATCGCCGCGGTATAGACGAACGGTTTGAAGGTCGAACCGGGTTGCCGGCGGGCCTGCCAGACGTGGTCATACTGGTAGCGGTAATCGTCCGGGCCGAAGTTGCTTCCGCCAACCCATGCCTTGACGTGGCCGTTTCTGGGGTCGATGGCAACCAGGGCGACCTGGATGCGGGTCTTCTCCTTCAGCAGGTTGTTGAGCCAGGGGGTATCCTCCCTGAGCTTTGCAAGGGCTTCCGCCGGGCTGGCACCGTCGTCAAGCATCTCCTTGAAGCGGGGGCTTTCCTTGATCATCTGCAGCTTCAGCGGTTCGGTCCACTTCCAGCTCCGGTCGAAATCGGCCTGCAGGCTGGCGAGGTGTTCGGCGACCGCCTCCTGCGCATACTTCTGCATCCGGCTGTCGAGGGTCGTGTTGATGGTCAGGCCGTCACGGTAGACATTGATGTCTTCCAGCATGGACGACGGCTTGATGGTCTGCCGGATGTACTCGGTGAAGTAGGGGGCCAGGCCCTGGTGCGTTACCGGTGTGTAATGGAGGACGAGGGGGGTGTTCCGGGCTTTTTCAGCCAGCTCCGGCGAGATGAAATGCTCCTTTTCCATCAGGGAGATGATCAGGTTCCTTCGCCGGAGCGACGATACCGGATCCTTCGATGGGTCGTATGCGGTCGGGTTTTTGAGTGTGGCGATGAGCGTCGCGCTTTCAGCCACGGTCAGCTGGCTGGCCGGTTTGTCGAAATAGGTCCGCGACGCAGCTTCGATGCCGTACGCGCCGGAACCGAAATAGACCGTGTTCAGGTAGAGCGCCAGGATTTCATCCTTCGTATAGGTCTTTTCGAGTTCGATCGCCATGATGAACTCTTTGATCTTGCGGGAGACGGTTCTCTCCTGGGTCAGGAAAAGGTTCTTCGCCAGCTGCTGGGTGATGGTGCTTGCACCGTGCCAGCGGCTCCTGCCCTTGATGATGTTTTCGCCCATGGCAAGGACGAGGCGCCTGAGGTCGACGCCCCAGTGCTCATAAAAGGCGACGTCTTCGGTGGCGATCAGTGCGGAGGTCGCCGACTTCGAAATCGCGCTGAGCGGGACGAAGGTGCGGTTTTTCAGGAAAAACTTGTGCAGGAGCACGCCGTCTTCCGAGTAGACCAGCGAGGCGAGCTCCGGTTGCGGGTTTTCAAGGTCCTTGATGCTTGGCAGATCACGCAGGATGGTGAAGCCGAAGATCACTCCCGAGGCGAGGACGATCGCCAGGATGGTTTTTGAGAATTTCGACAGTCCTTTGACGGGGGTTTTGCCAGTTTCGGTATTCTGTGTCACGTTGGCGGGCATTCGATTAATATTGACCGTACCGGTCGCTCCTGTTCATTCGGTATCAGGGAATCCGCACCCTTTCCGGTACGGGTTCCGACGGCGGAGTCTTTTTATAAAATTGTGCTGCAAAATCAAAATGTTTTTTCAGTTCTTCGGCGAAGCGTTCGGTGGATTCCAGCATCGGCAGGTGTCCGAGGTTCATGAATTGCACCAGTCGGGTCGGCGCGTCCGACAGGGCTTTGCGCTTCTCGAACAGGGTCACGGTCCCTTCGGGGGGGATCGTATGGTCAGCCATCCCGACGCAGCACAGGACGGGCGAGGCGATCTTCAGCACGCTGGAGGTATACTCCCGCAAGGCGTCCGGATCGATGGAGAACTTTCCGACCGCATTGGTCGCTTCCCGGTCGGAACTGGTGAAATCTTCGACGATGATGTCGCTGTACTCCCTGCTGATCTGCCCGCTGGCGGCACGCTTGATGAACATGGTCCGCAGGGGTTCGACCAGAAAGATGTTCCTGAAATGCATCGACACGTCGATGAGTCCTCCGAGAAACATCAGGCCGAGCGAGGTGAAGGCGGTTTCCTCGAAAATGCCGCAGGCCAGGATCGTCCCGGACAGCAGGGCGTCGGCGTAACGGAGGCAGAGTTCGGTGGCGACCATACCGCCCATCGAATGGCCCACGATGTGGAGGTTTCTCGACCCGTCCAGCCCGAGATGGCTGATCAGGCTTCCTGCTTCATCGGCGAAGCCGTCGATCGTGAACTCGGGATGAAAGCCTTCGATGACGGTTCGGCCGGTTCCGCTCTGGTCGTAGGTGATGCACCGGAAGTCAGGGGTGAGCCGGTCGACCACCGGTTTCCAGTAACGTGAAGAGATCGCCCATCCGTTGACGAACAGCACGGCGGGTTTGCCGACCAGCGACGGATCATCCTCTGCAGTGTCGTGGTAGAAGAGGTTGCAACGGGAGGTGTTCAGGTAACTCATGGCCTGGAGTAGTTGGCTCGATCCAAAAACTGAATATACCACCATAATAACGATTATTCCCGTCGATGCCACGGGCAGGCCCCGAACAGGGTTTTGCGACTGGGTCCGCAATGCGTATTTTGCCATTTTTCATGGCTGCGTTTTCGCACCGGAGCGCCGTGGCCCGCTTCTCCAACCCCGATACCCGTCAATGGAACCCTTTTCCGCATTCACCGATTTCTTCCTGCATGTCGACAAGCACCTGCAGGTGCTCGCCGCGCAATACGGCATCTGGCTTTACGGTATTCTGTTCGGCGTGGTTTTCTGCGAAACCGGCCTGGTGGTCATGCCGCTCTTGCCCGGCGACTCGCTGCTGTTTGCTGCGGGTTCCCTTGCGGCGGTACCCGCAACCGGCCTCAATCCCCACCTGCTGTTCGCCGTTTTTTCGCTGGCGGCCATCCTGGGTGATTCGCTCAATTACTGGATCGGGCGCGGCATCGGCCCCAAGGTGTTCCATTACGAATCCTCGCGCTTCTTCAACACGGCCCACCTTCGCAAAGCCCACGATTTTTATGTGAAGTACGGCGGGAAGACCGTCATTATCGCCAGGTTTATCCCCATCGTCAGGACCTTTTCTCCGTTTGTCGCCGGGGTGGGGGCGATGTCGTACCCGCGATTTCTGGCCTTCAGCATCGTCGGGACGTTCCTGTGGGTCGGCCTGTTCTGCTATGCGGGCTTCTTTTTCGGAAGGCAGCCTCTGGTGCAGCACAATTTCAAGCTCGTGATCCTGGCGATTCTGGTGATTTCGCTCTTGCCCGCCGTGATCGAATACCTTAAGCATCGTCTGCAGAGGGATGCGTGAACCCTCCGGATGCCGGGCGTAACGCCCGAAAAAAAAGTATGGTAATTTGCCGATTCTTACTTATAATGAAGCCCATTTGAGGCTTTCGGCGTATAGCGCAGCCTGGTAGCGCACTTCCTTGGGGTGGAAGGGGTCGTGGGTTCAAATCCCGCTACGCCGACTCTCGTTTTCTTCATGTTTGTCCCTTCACAGCGCCCGGTCCGTCCGGTGCCGCCAACCATCACCATTCCGCGACTGATGGAACCCGAGTGCCCGTTTGTCTGTGAATTGGAGGAGCTTGCCTCCGTCCCGGCTCTGACCATCCACCTCCGTACCCCCATGCGCGATGCCGACAGGCTGTTTGCCGAAGGGTACCGCGATATTGCCGCCCTTCTTGCCAGGGACGGGCTCGCTCCGGCAGGCCCGCCGTTCGCACGATACTTCAACATGGATGCCGAGGCGGTCGACATCGAGTTCGGTTTTCCGGTCCCGCCGTCTGCGGCAGGGTCCGGAAGGATTGCAGTGAGCGCCACGCTTTCCGGTATTGCCGCATGCTGCACCTACATCGGGCCGTACCGCCAGATTGCGCCTGCCTACGATGCGCTGATGGCATGGATCGACACCAATGGCCTCGCCATGCACGGCGAAACCTGCGAAATCTACCTGAACGACCCGAAAACAACGCCGCAGGCCAACCTGAAGACCCGCATCTGTCTGCCGGTCACGGTTCTTCGCTGAGCGCTCCGTTCTGGTGCTCACGCCGTGCTCGAAAAATCGGGGGGAACCTGTGTATATTTCCGCATGGACATCCAGCAGAAACTTGCCATTCTCACCGGTGCGGCCCGGTATGACGCCTCCTGCGCCTCAAGCGGTTGCGGCCCGGGAGGTACGGCCGTCCGCGTCGGCAGCACTTCGCAGGGCGGCATCTGCCACTCGTGGGCGGATGACGGTCGCTGTATCTCGCTGCTGAAGATCCTCCTGTCCAACGATTGCAGCTATGACTGCGCCTACTGCGTCAACCGTTCTTCGAATCTGGTTGCGCGAGCCTCCTTTACCGCCAGGGAGGTGGTCGACCTGACCATGGATTTCTACCGGCGCAACTACATCGAAGGGCTTTTCCTCAGCTCAGCCGTCATGGGCGGACCGGACCGGACCATGGAGGAGATGGTGCGGGTGGCGGAAATTCTGCGTACCGAAGAGCACTTCGGCGGCTACATCCACCTGAAGGTGATCCCCGGCTCCAGTCCGGAACTGGTCCGTCGCGCGGGGCTTGCCGCAGACAGGATCAGCGTCAACATCGAGCTGCCATCAGGAGAGTCGCTGCGCCGGCTTGCGCCCCAGAAGCGCAAGGAGGCAATTCTTGAGCCGATGAAGCTGATCGGGGGCGAGATCAGCACGAGCCTCGTGGAGCGTGCCCGCAGCCGGAAGGCGCCCCGTTTCGCCCCGGCCGGCCAGAGCACCCAGATGATCATCGGAGCGAGCCCCGAGACCGACCTGCAGATTCTGCGTTTGTCGCAGGGCCTGTACCGGCGGATGAACCTGAAACGCGTCTACTATTCGGCATTCGTGCCGGTCAACAGCGACAACCGCCTTCCCGTGCTTGCCTCGCCGCCGCTGCTCCGGGAGCACCGGTTGTACCAGGCCGACTGGCTCCTTCGCTTCTACGGGTTTTCAGCCGAAGAGATCCTTTCGGACGACACGCCGAACTTCGATGAGGCGTTCGATCCGAAAACCGCATGGGCATTGCGCCATCCGGAATTTTTCCCCGTCGACGTCAACCGCTCCGACTATGCGACCCTCCTGCGCGTGCCGGGCATCGGGCCGACCTCTGCAAAGCGGATCGTCGCCGCCCGGCGTTTTGCGGCTATTTCGCCTGAAGGGCTGAAAAAGATCGGGGTGGTGCTGAAACGGGCGAAGTATTTCATCACCTGTTCGGGGCGTCCCTTTGAGAAGGAGGTGCGGGAACCGGCACGGCTCCGCCAGCGCCTGCTGCTCGGCGATGGGCACGAGGCGAAGCTGCCTGCCCAGCTCGTCCTGCCGGGGCTCGGCTGAAAACGGGAGTGTGATGACGAACTACCTGTACGACGGTACCTCGGAGGGTCTGGTTTCAGCGGTTGCCGCGATCATCGGCATCGACCCCGCCCCGGAAACGGCAACGCTCGCCGAACGGCGTGATACGCTTTTTGAAGAAGGGCTGTTCCTCCGCACGGAGCCCGAAGCCGTGGAGGCGCTTTTTTCGCAGTTCAGGAAACAGGCCCCAGACGTCGTTTCGACGATCTGGTACTTTCTGATGTCCGATGCCGGCGGGCTTGAGACGAACCTGCTGCACTATGTCGTGCTGGCGCTCCGGCACGGCGATCGTGTCAACGGTTACCTCACCCATCCCGATGTCAAGGCCGTCGTCGCCAGAGCCCGCAAGGCCGGTCATGAGCTCCATCGCATGAAGGGGCTGCTGCGGTTTGAGCAGATGCGGGACGGCGCCTACCTGGCCAGGATGGAGCCAGACCATAACCTGATCCATCCCCTGGCGAAGCACTTCAGTCGGCGGTTGCGCGACCAGCGCTGGTTCATCCTCGACCTCCGGCGTCACAGCGCAGCCTTCTGGGACGGGCACCGACTCAGTTTCGGGACACTCGAAGCGTTCAGCAGGCCCGAACTGTCAGATGCAGAGCGTGAGGTGCAGGAGCTGTGGCGCTCCTTTTTCCGGACGGTCGCTATTCCGGAGCGCACCAATCCCCGCCTGCAGAAGTCGAACATGCCCGCAAAGTACTGGAAGTACCTCACGGAGAAGCAGGAGCTGTGACCGGGGGCAGGGCTGCCACTTTATGCTTCCCGTTCTGCGACGACGAAAATTCTCCTGAACACCAGGTCGACACGGCCGTCGGCATCAGCCATCGACATGAACGCCTCCCTGAGTGCGTCGAGCAGGGCCTCGCCGTACCCTTCCGGCCACGCTTCCCGGTAGCGTCCAGGGTCGAGGTACGCGGCCTTCGCCCCGGAACAGAAGATGCTGAATCCCTCTTGCGGCGTCTTGTGGCTGTGCACCTCGTCAATCGAGCTGCAGCGGACCCTGAACCCGGATTCGGCAAAGCGCCTTGCGTATGCTTCGGCGGTTTCCAGGAAAAACCAGGGTGAGCGGAACCCGCTGAAGGTCTCCCCGATGGCCGGGTTCCTGCAGCACCTGTCGAGAGCTTTGAGAAACGTCGGGCAATACGCTTGTGTTGCCGGGGCCTGCATGCCGATCCTGCCACCCGGTCGAAGCGCCCGGAATGCCCTGCCGAGGAAGCCCGATGGATCCTGGAACCACTGGAACGCCGAGTTGCAGTAGATGATGTCGAACGCGTTGTCGAAGTCGATCGCTTCCGCTTCCTGCACCAGGAATTCTGCCCTGCCGGCCGGCACCGTCCGGGATGCTTCGGCGATCATGGCCGCTGACTGGTCGATGCCGGTAATCCTGCCGTCGGTTTTTCCGGCAAGCAGTGCCGTGAGGTTCCCGGTGCCGCATCCGACGTCAAGGATGTCGGCATGCGGGGGGATGGCAAGCAGTTCGATGAGCTGTTCGCCTGCCGATGCCTGCACCAGCGAGAGTTGCCGGTATTTTTCCGCGATACTGTCGAATGTCGCCATGGAAGGTGGTACTGCTGTCTGGTGGTAACGTCTGTTCCTGTCAAGATAGTCCGCCGTCATATGGCGCGCAAGCCGCCGCTCTTTTCCGGAAGAATGGTATTTTACCGCCAGGAGGAAGTATTCGGTACCAGATTTTTCAGCCATGGCAATTCTCGCAATCGACCAGGGGACGACCGGCACCACCTGCATGCTGTTCGACCCGTCGGGCAGGGTGCTCGCCAGAGCCTACCGGGAGCTGCGCCAGATCTATCCCCGGCCCGGATGGGTTGAGCATGACCCCGAGGAGATCTGGCAGACCGTCGTCGGCTGCGTGGAAGAGGTGCTTTCCACCAGACCGGCAGAGGTTGCTGCAATCGGCATTACCAACCAGCGTGAAACGACGGTTGTCTGGGAGCGGGCCACCGGCAGGCCGGTGCACCATGCCATTGTGTGGCAGTGCCGCAGGACCAGTGACCGCTGTGCGCGCTATGGCTCCGAAAGCGCCCATATCACCGGCAGGACCGGGCTTCCTGTTGACGCCTATTTCAGCGCCACCAAGGTCCGCTGGATCCTCGACCACCATCCTGAAGCCGACCCGGCAGGTCTGGCGTTCGGGACGGTGGACGCCTGGCTTGTCTGGAAGCTGACCGGCGGCAGAGTCCATGCCACCGATGTCACCAACGCATCCCGCACCCTCTTGTTCGACATCCGCAACCGCCGGTGGGACCCCGATCTTGCCGAGCTTTTCGGTGTGCCGGAGTGCATGCTGCCGGAGGCGAGGCCATCAATGGGCGGGTTCGGCAGGGTCAGCTCCATTGCCGCCCTCGACGGCGTCCCGATTGCGGCTGTCGCCGGGGACCAGCAGGCCGCCCTTTTCGGCCAGTGCTGTTTCGACAGGGGGGCGGTCAAGAACACCTATGGAACCGGATGTTTCATGATGATGAACACCGGCAGCGAGTTCGTCCGGTCGTCGAACGGCCTGCTGACGACGCTTGCGCTCGACGGCAACGGGGACTCCTGCTTTGCGCTTGAAGGTTCGGTGTTCATCGGTGGAGCGGTGATCCAGTGGCTGCGCGACGGCCTGCACCTGATCGACGACGCGGCGGACTCTGAGCCGATCGCCCTGCAGGCGGGTTCGAACGGGGGGGTCTACCTCGTACCGGCATTCGTCGGCCTTGGCGCACCGCACTGGAACATGGAGGCGCGCGGCGTCATCACCGGCCTGACCAGGGGGAGCGGACGGGAACATATCGTCCGCGCTGCGCTGGAATCGATCGCCTTCCAGTCGCATGACGTTTTCAGGGCCATGGTCGCCGATACCGGCATCGAGCCGCAGGCGCTGACCGTGGACGGCGGTGCGGTCAGGAACGGCTTTCTCATGCAGTTCCAGGCAGATATGCTCGGCATCCCTGTGCACCGTCCTGCCAACATCGAATCCACGGCCCTTGGCGCGGCCTGCCTCGCCGGGTTGCGGGCCGGTGTCTGGCCCTCTTCCGCAGGATTTCGGGCCCTGAACGCCGTTGAACGAACCTTCAGCCCCGAAATGGAGTCGACCTGCCGGGCGCAACTGATCGAAGGATGGCGGAAGGCGCTTCGCCAGACGCTGCAACCCTGAACCAACAGAAACCTGACCGACATGACCACAGACCAGCATCACACCGGGACACCGGGGAGCGTTACCTGCCCGATATGCGGCCGGCAGTTCACCTGCGGGCACTCCTCCTCATGCTGGTGTGCCACGAAAGTCCTTCCTGAAAAGGTTCGTCGTTACCTCGCGGAGCGGTATACGACCTGCGTTTGCAGCGACTGCCTCGACCGCCTGATCCGGGAGGCCGACGAGGAAGCGTGACGGCCTGGTGGCCCATAGATATGCACAACCAGAAACAAGGAGGACGGAAAACCATGCAGAAACCAACCATCGGTATTCTCGGCTGCGGCTGGCTCGGCCTGCCGCTGGCGGAACGGCTGGCCGCAAGCGGCTACCGGGTCAGGGGGACAACCACGACGGCCGCCAGGCTCGACCTGCTTCGTTCCGCAGGTATCGAGCCGTTCCGGGTCGTACTGGGCGAGAACCCGGAAGGTGACCTCAAGGGTTTCCTCCAGTGCGACACGCTTATCGTCGATATTCCGCCCGACAGCGGCCAGGATGCGGTCGAGCAGTATATCGTCCGGATTTCATGTCTGATCGACGCCTTGCTTGACTCCCCGGTCCGGCAGGTGCTGTTCGTCAGCGCCACCTCCGTCTACCCGGCGCTGAACCGCGAAGTGACCGAGCTGGACGCGACCGATCCCGATGCTGCCGATTCGCCGCTGGGACGCGCATTGCTCTATGTCGAGGAGATGCTCCGTTCCGAATCCTCCTTCAGGACGACGGTTGTCCGCTTCAGCGGGCTCGTCGGCCCGGATCGCAACCCGGCCAGATACCTGCAGCGGATGCAGGCGGTTGCCGATCCCGACCAGCCGATGAACCTTATCCACCGCGACGACTGTATCGGCGTCATCATGTCGATCATCGAAAAAGGGCTTTGGGGAGAGGTGTTCAACGCCAGTTGCGAGCTGCATCCCAAACGGCGCGAATTCTATGCGATCGCCGCCGAAGCGCTCGGCCTGCCGCTTCCCGATGCAACGGCAGGCGGTACCGGCGCCCCCTTCAAGACGGTGGGGAGCCGGAAGCTCATTGCCGCGACAGGGTACCGGTTTGTCCACCCCGACCCGCTTGAAATGGCCCGTTCAGGGGTGTGACGCTCTTGCACCGGAGCGAGCTGCCGAAGGCCTCCTGTCGTGCGGGTGGCGTGGGGGTCAGAGGATGAATTCCAGGTCGTGGCCGTTTGCAGCCGCCTGGCATGCGAAGTCCCGGAGTTCTCCGACGAACGCCGCCGCGCGCTCCGGGTCGAGCGAACGCCAGTAGGCAATCTTTTCAGGATCGTCCTGCCAGCCGAGCAGGACCCGTTCAGTAGCCCTGCCGGCGATGGCCGGCAGGAAGCCTTCGAGGATCTCCACCATTCCGCCGATCTGCGCTGCAGGCAGGAACGCTTCATCCCAGCTGTCGAGGCCGTTGTCCGATTCGGAAATGAACCGCAGCGAATTGAGCGCTTCGACGACCCCGTAGTGGAAGAGTGCCGCCATGTCGTGCGCGTTGATATCCAGGGTGTCATAGACCTGGTACGCCGCATCGGAGAGCCTGACGGCGCCGACCGATCCGGTGCGGTAGATGGGCAGTTCCCGGTGCAGCGGATTTGTATCGTCGATCTGGATATGGGTGATGTTCATGGTGTCCTGGCGGTTCTGAAACATTTAGCTGTCAGCGACTGTTGATTTCATGCAGGAATTTGTTTGGCAGCGCGTCTTTATTATAGCGTTTATTATAGTTAATTTGGTAAAAGGGAGTTGTGCCGTCCTGAAACGGCCATCATCCCTGGAAGTTCAGGTCAGGAACCACATAAATCTCTTACCCACACAGGAATATAAATGGAAGGAAATTTCTCCAATAGAGTGCAGGACGTCATCAGGTTGAGCCGTGAGGAGGCGCTCAGGCTCGGCCATGACTACATCGGCACCGAGCACCTCCTGCTCGGGCTCATCCGTGAGGGTGAGGGTATCGGCGCAAGGATCCTCAAGAACCTGAAGGTCGATCTTGTCAAGTTGCGGCAGAAAATCGAGGAGAGCACCCATCCCAAGGTGCCTGCCACCCAGATGGGCAATGTGCCGCTGACCAAGCAGGCGGAAAAGGTGCTCAAGATCACCTACCTCGAAGCCAAGATCTGCAAGTCGAGCATCATCGGCACCGAGCACCTGCTGCTTTCGATCCTCAAGGGGGACGACAATATCGCAGCCCAGATACTGGAGCAGTTCGGGGTTACGTACGACATGGTCCGCGAAGAGCTCATCAGCATCACCACCGGACGCAGCGAGTCCGATGAGCCGCCGATGGAGGGCTCCTATTCCCCGGGCAGCACGGAGCGTTCGCAGAAAAAGCCGGAACAGAAGCGGGGCGACCGGACCAAGACCCCGGTGCTCGACAACTTCGGCCGCGATATCACCCGGCTTGCCATGGAGGACAAGCTCGACCCGATCATCGGGCGCGAGAAGGAGATCGAGCGCGTGGCGCAGGTGCTCAGCCGCCGCAAGAAGAATAACCCGGTGCTCATCGGCGAACCTGGCGTCGGCAAGACGGCCATTGCGGAAGGCCTTGCGCTCAAGATCGTGCAGCGGAAGGTTTCCCGTGTGCTGTACGACAAGCGGGTCGTTGCCCTCGATCTGGCGGCGCTGGTTGCCGGTACCAAGTACCGCGGCCAGTTCGAAGAGCGCATGAAGGCGCTCATGAACGAGCTGGAACGCTCGCGTGACGTCATTCTCTTCATTGACGAGCTGCATACGATCATCGGCGCCGGAGGTGCTTCCGGCTCGCTCGATGCAAGCAACATTTTCAAGCCGGCGCTGGCAAGGGGTGAACTGCAGTGCATCGGCGCCACCACGCTTGATGAGTACCGGCAGTACATCGAAAAGGATGGCGCGCTCGACAGGCGTTTCCAGAAGATCATGGTCGAACCGACCTCCGTCGAGGAGACCATCCAGATCCTCAACAACATCAAGGGCAAGTACGAGGCCCACCACCATGTGCACTTCACGGAGGACGCCATCGAAAAGGCGGTCAGGCTCTCGGAGCGCTACATCACCGACCGGTTCCTGCCGGACAAGGCGATCGACGTCATGGACGAAGCCGGTGCGAGGGTGCATCTGAGTAACATCCACGTGCCCAACGAGATCCTCGATCTTGAAAAGTCCATCGAAGAGGTCAAGGCCGAGAAGAACAAGGTGGTCAAGATGCAGAACTTCGAGGAGGCCGCGCAGCTCCGTGACAAGGAGAAGCAGTTGCTCGACGCGCTCGACCACGCCAAGCAGGAGTGGGAGGAGCGTTCCTCGGAGAGCGTCTACGAAGTGACGGAAGCGGACATCTCGGCGGTGATTGCCATGATGACCGGCATTCCGGTGGTCAAGGTCGCCCAGTCCGAGTCCCGGAAACTGCTGACCATGGAGGAGGACCTCAAGAAGGAGGTCATCGGCCAGGACGAGGCGATCAAAAAGATCACCAAGGCCATCCAGCGTACCAGGGCGGGCCTGAAGGATCCTTCCCGCCCGATCGGTTCGTTCATTTTCCTCGGCCCGACCGGTGTCGGCAAGACCGAACTCGCCAAGGCGCTGACCCGTTTCATTTTCGACAGTGAGGACGCCATGATCCGGGTCGACATGAGCGAGTATATGGAAAAGTTCTCCGTCAGCCGCATGGTTGGGGCCCCTCCCGGTTATGTCGGTTACGAAGAGGGCGGTCAGCTGACCGAGTAGGCGCGTCGCAAGCCCTATTCGGTGGTGCTTATCGACGAGATCGAAAAAGCCCATCCCGATGTGTTCAACATCCTGCTGCAGGTGCTTGACGAAGGCGTGCTGACCGACGGGCTTGGTCGGAAGGTGGACTTCCGCAACACGATCATCATCATGACCTCGAACATCGGCGCAAAAGAGATCAAGAGCTTCAGCTCGGGCGGTTCGATGGGCTTTTCGGCTCCTGAGGATGCAGGCGGCGCCTACAAATCGATGAAATCGACCATCGAGGACGCCCTCAAGCGCGTGTTCAATCCTGAGTTCCTGAACCGCATCGACGACACGATCGTGTTCCACCAGCTTGAGAAGGAGCACATTTTCAAGATTATCGACATCACTGCCGGCAAGCTGTTCCGGCGCCTGCACGAGATGGGTATCGAGGTCGAAATCGACGCGCGGGCCAAGGAGTTTCTTGTCGAGAAGGGCTATGACCAGAAGTTCGGTGCCCGTCCGCTCAAGCGGGCCCTGCAGCGCTATGTCGAGGATCCGCTCGCAGAGGAGATGCTCAAGGGGCGTTTTACCGAAGGGAGCCATGTGGTGATCACCTTCGACGAAAAGGAGCAGGAGCTTCGCTTTGCCGAAGGACCCGTGCTGGAAGCCCCGGCAGCGGGGGCGGCCCCGAAGAAGGGGAAACGTGAGGAGAAGCTCGATCCCGAATGACCGGGGGAGCGCATGTGTTCCGGAATGACAACAGGAAAGGCCGCCTTTGCAGGGCGGCCTTTCCTGTTGTTGCCGGGCTGCCCCGGTCAGACGATGGGCGGGTGGTCTTCGAACGAGGCCAGCGAGCGCTGCAGCATCTCTTCGGGCAGGGGATAATCGCTGATCTTGCCGGCAAGGAACGATTCATACCCTTTCAGGTCCATCAGGCCGTGGCCTGACCAGTTCATGAGAATCACCTTCTCCTTGCCTTCCTCTTTGGCCCGGAGAGCCTCGCGGATGGTCTGCGCGATGGCGTGCGATGTTTCGGGGGCCGGGATGAACCCTTCGCTGTGGGCGAACTTCAGGGCTGCTTCGTAGCATTCGGTCTGGCCGACCGAAGTCGCTTCGATCAGGCCGAGCTGTTTGGTATGGCTGACCAGCGGCGCCATGCCGTGGTAGCGCAGGCCGCCAGCATGGATGGCAGACGGGATGAACTTGTGACCGAGGCTGTGCATCGGCAGGAGCGGGGTCATTTTGGCGACGTCCCCTGAGTCATAGACGTATGGCGCCCGGGTCAGGGTCGGGCAGGCTTCCGGTTCGGTGGCGATGACCTGCACCTCTTTGCCGTTGATCTTGTCGTAGAGGAACGGGAAGCTGATGCCTGCGAAGTTTGAGCCGCCGCCGGCGCAACCGATGACGATGTCGGGGTAGGCGCCGACTTTCTCCAGCTGTTTTTTCGCTTCCAGGCCGATGATGGTCTGGTGGAGCATCACATGGTTGAGCACGCTGCCCAGGGCGTAACGGGTATCGTCACGTTCGACGGCCTGTTCAATAGCCTCACTGATGGCGATGCCGAGGCTGCCGGGCGTATCGGGCATTTCGGCAAGAATCTTGCGCCCGATGGCGGTCTCCGTGCTCGGGCTGGCGATGCACTCCGCCCCCCAGGTGCGCATCATGGTTTTCCTGAACGGCTTCTGCTCGAAGCTGATGCGGACCATGAAGACCTTGCACTGGATGCCGATGAGCTTGCAGCTCATGGCGAGTGCGCTGCCCCACTGGCCGGCGCCGGTTTCGGTCGTCAGGTACTTGATGCCGAATTCGCGGTTGTACCAGGCCTGTGCCACGGCCGTATTCGGCTTGTGGCTGCCGGCAGGCGATACACCTTCGTTTTTGTAGTAAATCTTCGCCGGGGTTCCGAGCAGCGCTTCGAGCCTTCGGGCCCGGTAAAGGGGCGAAGGGCGCCAGAGCTTGAGTATGCCGAGGATCTCTTCAGGGATGTCGATCCAGCGTTCGGTGCTGACCTCCTGCTCGATCAGGTTCATCGGGAAGACCTTTGCCAGGTCGTCCGGGCCAACCGGTTTGCCGTCCGGCCCGAGCGGCGGCGGCATCATCGGAAGATCGGCCTGGATGTTGTACCACTGACGAGGCATTTCGTCTTCGGAGAGAAGGATCTTGGTTGGCTCTGTACTCATGCTGGGTTGGTGTTATTTTGACAAATCCTGTACGGTTCGGCCATGAGGAGGCGGATGTCACGGAGCCGGTCCTGGCGAGCTGAGAGGCCGTCACGTAAAATAGCGGATATGCTTCGGATTTCAATGCGCCACAGCGCGTTGCAGAGGCCGTGGTGCCGGCCTGGGGGAGGCGATGGGTGTGCCGAAGGCGGGGATCGAACCCGCACGTCCATTGCTGAACACGGGATTTTAAGTCCCGGGCGTCTACCAGTTCCGCCACTTCGGCAGCCTCCAGTATGGAAAGAGGTCGCAATTTAGCATCTTTGCGGCCAATCGCAAAACAGCGTACTTTCCGGCTTCAGGCGATGCTCTTCCTCAGTTTCCGAAGTGGTCGTAACCGCCGCCTGACTCTTCAAGGTCGATGGTCATGCCGAAGATGTCGGTCAGCCGGAGTCCTTCCGACTTGTCACGGATTTCACCGATGACCGAAATGTCCCGGTTCTCCTCGATCGTTTCCAGCTGGGCCTTCGGCAGGGTGAACAGCAGCTGGTAGTCTTCGCCGCCGGCCAGCGCCCAGTCGAGGGCATCGGCCTGGAGCTCTTCGGCGATTTCACGCGCCTCCGGCAGCACCGGAATCCGGCTTTCCTCAAGGTGCGCGCCGACCCCTGACTGCCGGCAGATGTGCCGGAGGTCGCTGGCCAGGCCGTCGGAAATGTCGATCATCGCGCTCGGGGTGACCTGCCGTTCATGGAAAAAGCGTACCAGGTCGATACGGGCTTCAGGCAAGAGGTGGCAGCGGATAGCTTCGGTATAGTCCCGCAGTTCAGCCATGACATCCTTGTCGTAGGGTTCGTTCCTGCCCAGCTGCTCAAGCATGATCGCCCGTTCGCGCTGCAGCAGCCTGAGCCCCGCAGCTGAACCGCCGAGCCGTCCTGACACGCAGATGCAGTCTCCAGGCTGAGCACCCTTCCTGAAGGCGAGCTGCTTTTCGGCGGCCTGACCGGTCATGGTGACCGAAATCACCAGTCCGGAACGGGACGACGAGGTGTCGCCGCCGGCCAGGGCGACGCCGTATTGCTGTGCGGCATGTGCCATGCCCGCATAGAGCTGTTCTACCATTTCGACCGGAACGTTTTTCGGGACGGCGATCGAGACCAGCGCATATTCCGGAAGCGCATTCATGGCGCAGACATCCGACACGTTGACGGCAATCGCCTTGTTGCCAAGATGCCGCATTGGGGTGGTGAGCAGGTCGAAGTGCACCTCCTCGACGAGCAGGTCGGTCGTGGCGACCTGGACGGTCGTTCCGCCCATGCGGTAGACGGCGCAGTCGTCACCGATGCCTTCGACGATGCCTGGCGTGTTGTGCAGCGTCGGGTTTGCGATGGCGGCAAGCCGTTCGATCAATCCGAATTCGCCGATTTCCGAAATGGGTTTGAATGCCATAGAAATGCGTAAATTAAGTTGTCTGTCCTCATGCGTGCGTCATTCCCCCTGATTCGCAATCCTCGGTGGGGCGGCGTACATTCCGGGTGCATCGGCGTCTTGTCCGGTCGTCGTTGACCAGGTCTGGCCCGGAGCGTTCATGTGGGGATCGACGCCGATGCGGAAGCGGCATGACGTCGCTTGGCCGCAGCTCTCAAACATAGATATTTTTTCATTTCCATGGGCTTTTTTGACAAGTTCGGGCTGAACCGCCTCAAGGAGGGCCTCAGCAAAACCCGCGAAACCCTGCGGGACAAGCTCTCCTTTGCGACCAAAGGCAAGACCGTGGTCGACGACGAGTTCCTCGAAGAGCTCGAGAATGTCCTGGTTGCCGCCGACGTCGGCGTCGAGACGACCCTTGATATCGTCGAGGCAGTCACCGCACGCTCGAAATCCGAGACCTACCATTCCGAGGAAGAACTGAACCGGATGGTCATGGAGGAGATCAGGAAGCTGCTTGCCGAATCCAGCCACGACTATCCGGTCGACTTCGACGCACCGCTTCCGGCCAAGCCATGGGTGATCATGATCGTCGGGGTCAATGGCGCAGGCAAGACCACCAGCGTGGCCAAACTTGCCCACAACTACGAGCGGGCGGGCAAGCGGGTGGTGATTGCCGCGGCTGACACTTTCCGGGCCGCCGCCTACGAGCAGCTCAGCATCTGGGCGGACAGGGCTGGTGTGCCGATCATCGGCCAGGGGCAGGGTGCCGATCCGGCCTCAGTCGTTTTCGATTCGGTCAGTTCCGCCGTTTCCAGGGGATCGGATGTGGTGCTGGTCGATACGGCGGGGCGCCTGCACAACAAGAGCCACCTGATGGAAGAGCTTGCCAAGATCATGCGCGTCGCCAAAAAGAAGGTGCCGGAAGCACCGCACGAAGTGCTGCTGGTGCTTGACGGGACGACCGGCCAGAACGCGGTTCTGCAGGCACGCGAATTCACCCGCTTTGTCAACGTCACCGGCCTTGTGGTCACCAAGCTCGACGGTACGTCGAAAGGCGGCATCGTTCTTTCCATTTCCCGTGAACTCAACCTTCCGGTCAAGTACATCGGTGTTGGCGAGAAGATTGACGACCTGCAGCTTTTCGACAGGACGCGGTTCGTCGAGGCGATTTTCGAAAAAGAGGGTTGACTTCCGCCTGGGGTGGTGGGTTTTGCCGCCCCGGATCAGCCTGCTTTTGTGAAGTACGTCTCCAGCTCATGCAGCAGCATGTCCAGGTTGCCGATGCTGAACAGGTGCGTCCCCGATGCCGCGTCCTGGGCCCCGAGCCGGTCGACGACGGGCTCGGCGTCGGGCGTGGCGGCCACCATTCCTGCAAGTCGCTCCTCCAGCCGTGACGGCAGGCCGACAATGATGATGTGGGACAGTTCCGCCTCCGGCAGGTCGAGCAGGTAATCGATATGCCAGTGCAACCTTTTTGCCGTCTGCCCCGGTTTGGCCCGGTACCCCTTTGCCGAGAACAGTTCCAGCAGGTCGCCCCTGATGGCGTGAGGTTCTCCGGCACCGCTCCGGAGGGCGTGCCTGAGCAGCCTGCCGGCAAGGGGCCAACCGCCGCTCCTGCTTCCGAGCGCCGAACCGACATAGAGATACCGCCCCGCTTCCAGGTGGACGGGACGGCCCTGCAGGAACCGGCCGAATGATATGTCGGCAGGCTTGCCCAGGTCGATGGCGAGCAGGTAACTGCCCTGACGGTAATTGTCTCCGAAAATGGTAAACTGCATGGGTGGAATTGCATTATTTGAGAGAAGATGCAATATTAGCGTGGCTGCGCCAAGTCTGACCCGGCATGACGGGGGTTTGTGCGCTGCCGGATTTGGATCACCGGAACCCGGTAACTGATGGAGGCATGACGGATCTGACGGGAGATGACGGCAATTTTGCACGTCAGCGCCTGGAGATGGTCGAACAGCTCAGGCTGCACGGCATCGGCAACCCAAGGGTGCTCGAAGCCTTCTCGAAGGTTCCTCGGCATCTGTTTGTCGAAGCCTCGCGCCGTCCCTATGCGTACGATGACTGCGCATGGCCCATAGGGTTCAGCCAGACCATTTCGCAACCCTTCACGGTCGCCTTCATGACCTCGCTGCTCGCCGAGCGCCGCCCATCCGGAAAGGTCCTTGAAATCGGTACCGGTTCCGGATACCAGTCAGCCATTCTTGCCGTCCTCGGCTACCGGGTATTCACGATTGAACGGGTTGCCGCATTGCAGGAAACGGCGTCGGCGACGCTGGATTGTCTCGGAATTCCCGTCAAAGGGAGGTTGGGGGACGGCACCGACGGCTGGCCCGAAGAGGCGCCGTTCGACGGCATCGTCATTACGGCCGCAGCGCCGCAGGAGCCGGCAACGCTGCTCCGGCAGCTTGCTGACGGCGGGGTGATGGTTGTACCCATCGGCGATCGCGATTCGCAGCAGATGACGGTGATCACCCGGGCGGGCGACCGGTTTGTACGTGAGCGGTTCAGTAACTTCGCCTTTGTTCCGTTGTGCGGCCGGGAGGGCTGGCCGGAAAACAGCGGATAATTTTTTTACAGACAGAAAAAGAGAGCACTATGGGAATCATGAGCAAGCTTCGGGACAAAACGCATATCCTGCTGTTTGTCGTCGTTGCGGCATTTCTTGGGCTTGGCGTTTTCGAGTGGGGCATGAACTTCACCGGGCCGACCAAGTCGTCAGGCGTGATCGGCAAGGTCGACGGTCGACCCATCACGTCAGCGCAGTATGAGGAGATCTACAACAACCTCGCACAGAATTTCAAACAGACCAACCCCGGCGCGGACATCACCCCGCAGGTGGAGGCGAACCTTCGTGACCAGGCGTGGAACATGGTGGTCGACCAGGCTCTGGTCGAAGGGATGTTCGCGAAATATGGTATCAAGGTACAGGATCGTGAAGTGCTCGATGCGGTCAACAGCGAGGTCAATCCGCCCATGATCATCCGGCAGAACTTCACCGATCCCCGTACCGGCATGATTGACCGGCAGTTGCTTGAAAAAGCCCGCAAGGATCCCCAGGCCAAGTCGTTCTGGGTGAAAGCCGAGGAGGTGATCAAGCGTGAGCTGATGGTCGACAAGCTCCTGATGGTCCTGAAGACGATGGGCATGGTGACCGGGCCGGAAGTCGAAGAGCTCGTCCAGCGCCAGTTCACCCAGTTTTCCGCGGCATTCATTCCCTTTCCGCTGAGCTATGCCGGTCCTGATTCACGTTTTACGGTCAAGGATGATGACGTGAAGGCCTGGTACGAGGCACACAAGCCGCTGCTCAAGCAGGATCCGACCCGGAGCGCCGAATTCGTGTTCTATCCGCTGGTGCCTGCCTCGCAGGACAGTATGCAGGTCAAAAAGGAGATCGATGCCCTGGTTCCGCAGTTCGCTTCGGCTCGGAGCGACAGCGCGTTCGTCAAGGTGCAGAGCGATCGGCCCAATGCGGTGAACGTCGCCCTGAGCAGGTCGGATTTCTCCCCTGAAGCAGGCAACGCCGTCTTTGGTTCGCCGAAACTTTCACCCGGCCAGATCATCGGTCCGGTTGCCGACCGTGGCATGTACCGCGTCCTCAAAATCAAGGCGATCACCTCCGGTGAACCGGTTGCCAGCGCATCGCACATCCTGATCAGGTGCAACGTCGCCGATCGTGCAGATACCGAACGCGCCTTTGCCCGGCTTTCCGGGATTTACGAACAGCTGAAAAAGGGTGTGCCGTTCGCAACCCTTGCAGCACAATATTCCGAGGACCCCGGCAGCGCCAGGCAGGGCGGCAGGCTTGGCTGGTTCACCAAAACCAGCATGATCCCGCAGTTTGCCGAAGCTGTTTTCGCCAGCAAACCCGGCCAGGTCATCGGCCCGGTCAGGACCCAGTTCGGCCTGCACATCATCAAGGTTGAAGGTTTCGACCAGCGCCGTATCGTCTGCTCCGAATTGTCACGTCAGATCAAGGCCTCTTCGCACACTTCGGAATCGATCAAGCGTACTGCCATGCAGTTCCAGAGCCAGGCGAAATCAAAAGGCTTCGAACAGAGCGCCAAGGCAGGACGCCTTGATGTTGCCAAGACCGGTGAGTTTGCCCGCAACGGCATGATTCCGGCCGTCGGCTTCAGCGACCAGGCACTCCGATTCGCTTTCAAGGCCGGCGTCGGTGACGTTTCCGACGTCATCGAGACCGAGTCCGGTTTTATCGTCATGAAGCTGCTCTCCAGGAACGACACGGGGTATCGCCAGCTTGACGCCGATCTCAAGAAGCGGATTACCGCCGAACTGCTTGTCGAAAAGAAGGGCGCGGCCCTGAAGGCAAAGCTTGCGGCCCTCGCCAAGGCTCCCGGAGCTACCCTCGACCTCATTGCGGCAAAGGATCCTTCGCTTCACAAGATCGTTGCCGACGGTATCCGCTGGCGGGACGGCATGATTCCCGGATACGGCCCTGACCGGCAGCTTGTCGAAGCGATGGCCGGTATGACACCCAACAGGCTGTCGCAGCCGGTGCAGTGTACTGGCGGCTATGCCCTTGCCGTGGTGACCGCCAGGACGTTGCCACAGGGATTCAACATGGCTGCGGAGAAGACCCGGATCATGCCGCAGTTCCTGCGGGTCAAACAGGAGCAGCTCTTCTCGGAGTATTTCGCTGCGGTCAGGAAGAACGCCAAAATCGAGGATTTCCGCCAGCAGTAAGAGCCGTTCGGCTCGACTGGTGAAACAGCATGAGGCCGTCCCGGAAACAAGCCGGGACGGCCTCTTTTTTTTGCGACCGGGGGGCTGGAATGCGTGCAGGGAGTACCGGCTTCTTGCTCTTGTCGTGGTTATTTCACGCCGAGTCGTGGTTATTTCACGCCAAGGTAACGTTTCTCGTGCCAGCGGAGCTTCCGGGGCTCATCTCTTTCTTTCGACCCCGAAAGCTCCCTGGAGCGTGGCTCAATGATGTGTGTTCCGGAAGGATTCGAGCCGCGACCGGATGGCTGAAGCATTGCTCAGTCTGAGGCATTCGGCAGCCAGTTCTTCGCACTCCGCAATCGTGTAGGTTGCCACGAGGGCCTTGAAGGATGGACTGTCTGCGCTCACCATGCTGAACTCCCTGAGCCCGCAGCCGAGCAGGAACGGCAGGGCCAGCGGGTCCGATCCCATGTCGCCGCATATCGAGACACGGCAATGGTTTTTCTGTGCCCCGGTGATGGTGCGGTACAACTGGCGGATGATCGCCGGATGGAATTTCTCGAACAGGTCCTGGACGATCAGGTTGTTCCGGTCGACGGCAAGGGTGTACTGGGTGAGGTCGTTGGTGCCGATGCTCACGAAGTCGACGATCTGCGAGATCTCATCGATCAGCTCCACCGCGGCAGGCAGTTCGATCATGGCGCCGAGCCCCGGTTTTTCCAGTTCTTCGTCGGTGTCGTCAAGAATCCGGGTGTAGAGGCGGTCGAGCACCTCGCTAATGTATTTGATCTCCTCGATCGAGGCGATCATCGGCAGCAGGATATCGATATTGCCATGGGCATTTGCCCTGATGACCGCCTGGAGCTGTGTTTCGAGGATTTCCGGAACGTCGATCAGGATCCTGACACCGCGCCAGCCAAGGTTCGGGTTCGGCTCCTTCACCGGGGAGTAGATCAGCTTGTCGCCGCCGATATCGAAGAGGCGGATGACGAGCGGTTTCGGTGTGAGCAGCTCGGCCATTTCCCGGTAATAGGCGTACTGGGAGGACTCTTTCGGTGGTTTCAGCCCATCGAGGAAAAGGTTTTCGGTCCGGAACAGCCCGACGCCCTCTGCACCGCTTGATTCAAGGTGTTCGAGTTCCTCCTTGAAATCGATGTTCAGGGAGACCGAAATCTTCACGCCGCATTTCGTGCTGGAGTGCAGCCGTGCGAGCATGGAGTCGTCGGCTTCGCGGCGAAGCTCCGATTCGCGCTTCCTGCGGTACTCCTCGATGGTCGTTTCCGAAGGGTCGGTGATGACCACGCCCTCGTTGCCGTCGAGGACCATCGGTACGCCTGAGGTCACCTTCTGGGAGAAGTTGCCGAGGCCGACCACGATCGGGATGTTCATCGACTTGCAGATCAGGGAGATATGGGAGGTCTTGCCGCCCGTATCGGTGGCGAATCCCTTGATGTTGCTTCTGCTGAGCAGGATGATGTCCGCCGGCGAGAGGTGGT
Source organism: uncultured Chlorobiaceae bacterium (assembly GCA_964611215.1). Lineage (GTDB taxonomy): Bacteria > Bacteroidota > Chlorobiia > Chlorobiales > Chlorobiaceae > Chlorobaculum. Next base: position 68,991 of record CAZSXF010000004.1, on the reverse strand, counting down.
GCGAGACCACGATCACACCTTCCGGCACCCATGAATGCAGTTTGCGCACCTGCAGGTTGCGGATGATGCGGTCCTTGATGTCGTGCAGGTCGGCGGCACGTTCGCGGAAAAAGATGTCGTCGGAGTTGATGAAGTGCTCAAGGTATTTCCCGAACTCCTGTTCGATGATCACATGTGCCGGCTTCAGTTCGGTACGGATCCTGCGGGCGATGACGTCGATCAGCGCAGGATCGTTGAGCAGCATGATCTGCGCCTGGAACAGGTCGGAATAGACCCTGCCGATCTTCCGGGTGGTGACCCGTTCGATCTTTTTCAGCTCTTTTTCGGAACGGTGCAGGGCGGTGACGAAGCGGTCGACCTCCGCTTCGATGTTCTGTCGGTTCAGTTCGATGGTTTCATGGTCGATCGTCTCCTTGACGAACTCGTACGCTTCGCCGATGGCGAATCCCTTGGAGGTTCCTATGCCTGCATACCGTCGTTCCGCACCAGCGGCCGGCTGGTCTGCGGATGGCTTCAGCGGATCTGGGGGCTTCGTCGCCGATGCGGCGCGGTGCTTTGCTGGTTTTTTGTCTGGCATGGTCGGAATTGCTAAAAAGGTGCGTCGTCCGAACTGTTGATATAGCTGTCGTCGATCGGGGGCGGTTCAGGAAGGAACGATGTATCCTGATAGGCGCTTGCACCGGAAACGGCAGGCTGCTGCTGTTCCGTTCCTCCGGTCAGGTAGGTGTTGGCCGTGGACTGGAATCGGCCGTAATTTTTCAGGAACAGCAGGCGAATGGTGCCGATAGGACCGTTTCGTTGCTTGCCGATGACCACTTCCGCGATATCCTTGGTCGATGAGCCGTCCTCGAAATTCTTGGTGCCGTACATCTCCGGCCTGGAGAGGAACATGACCATGTCGGCATCCTGCTCGATCGAGCCCGATTCCCTGAGGTCGCTGAGCTGCGGCTTCCGGTCGCCGGAACGTTGTTCCACCGAACGGTTGAGCTGTGCCAGCGCGATGATCGGGATGTTCAGCTCCTTGGCCAGTGCCTTGAGCGACCGGGATATCTGGGCGATCTCCTGTTCGCGGTTGGACCTGCCGTCCCTGACCGGGGTGACGAGCTGCAGGTAATCGACCACCACCATGCCGATGCCGTACTCCTGCTTCATGCGCCTGGTTTTGGCGGTCAGCTCCATGATCGAGATGCCGGGCGTGTCGTCGATGAAAAGCTTCGCTTCCGCAAGGGCATCCATGCTGTTGATGATCTTGCCCATCATTTCCGGCGAAATCTGGCCGCGCCTGACCAGCTGTGATTCCACGTAGGCCTCGGCGCACATCAGGCGGACGGCGAGCTGGATTTCAGCCATTTCGAGGCTGAAAAAGAGCACCGGCGTGTTGAAATTGACTGCGGCATTCCTGGCCAGCGCCAGCGAGAAAGCCGTCTTGCCGGCCGATGGCCGTGCGGCGATGATGATGAGGTCAGAGGGCTGGAACCCTGCCGTGTAGGCATCCAGTTCGGAAAAGCCCGAGCCGATGCCGGTGACCGAAGATTGCGACGCGCTCAGGTTTTCGATCATCCTGGTCGCCGTTTTCAGCAGGTCCTTGATGCTCGTCGCCTTTTTCTTGATACCGGCCTGCGAGATGTTGAAGAGCTGCTGCGAGGCATTTTCCACCAGGTCGAAAATGTCCATCGAGGTGTTGTAGGCCGCGCCGGAAATGTGCGAGGCGATGGAGATCACCCGACGGTACAGGAACTTCTCCTTCACCAGCCGGGCGTAGTACTCGATGTTGGCTGCGCTGATGACCTTGGCCGACAGTTCGCCGAGGTAGGAGCGACCGCCGACGTTTTCCAGCTCGCCGATCCGTGCCAGCTCCTCGCTCACCGTGATGAGGTCGATGGCCTGGCGTTTCTGGTAGAGCTGCAGCATCGACCGGTAGATGATCTGGTGGCGTTTCTCATAAAACACCGCTTCGCTGCTGTCGCCGAAAATCTGGATCACCTGCTCGATCGGGTCGTCCTCCAGCAGCACACAGGCAAGCACCTCCTGCTCGACTTCGGTCGAATAGGGCGGGACCCGGCTCTCCTTGCTGAAGTCGATGTCCCGGCTCAGGTCAAGCTGTGGCTCGCGTGGTTTCATGTCAGCTTCGTCTCTCCTTTGCTTGTGGCCCGCATGCTCATGCGTTCATGCAGACCTTGTCGTAATGTGCCCGCAGCATCTGGACATCTTCCCAGCAGGGGCGTTTCCAGTTCGGATTCCTGAGCAGTGCAGCCGGGTGGTAGGTGACCACGCAGTCGAATCCCTTCCAGCCGATAATGCGCCCGCGCATGGCGCTCATCGACAGGTTGTTGTCAAGTATGGTGTTGGCGGCGACCCTGCCGAGCAGGAGCAGCATTTTCGGCTTCACGATGTCGAGTTGTTCTTCGAGCCAGGGCATGCAGCAGTCGATCTCGTCACGCAGCGGGTTCCGGTTTTCCGGAGGCCTGCATTTGATGATGTTGCCGATGTAGACGTCACCTCGTTCAAACCCGATGGCCAGGAGTATCTTGTCGAGCAGCTGGCCGGAACGCCCCACGAACGGTCTTCCCTGGGCGTCTTCATCCGCTCCGGGGGCTTCGCCGATGACGAACAGGCCCGCTTTCGGGTCGCCCTCGCCGAACACGACGTTCCGGCGCAGTTCGGCGAGTCGGCATTTGCTGCATTCGAGTGCTTCGCTGCGAAGCGAGTCGAGCCCGCGGGGCCCTGTAGGGCGTTCCGGGTCCGGCAATGTGCCCGGCAGGTCGAAAAGGGATTCCTGGGTCATGACGAAGCGAGCAGGATTTCGACGGCATCCAGCAGTTTGCCCGCAGCGGCATCCTTGCTGAGCACGGGCAGCTTGGTCATGTTTCCCCGACGGTCGATGAGGGTCAGGGCGTTCGTGTCGACCTCGAAGCCGGAGGTTTTGCCATCGTAGACGTTGAAGGCAACCATATCGAGGTTTTTGCTCGTCAGTTTCTCCTTGGCGAAACCGAGGCCGCCACAGGTTTCAAGTGCGAAGCCGATAGCCAGTGCACCGGGTTTGCGGTTTGCGGCATAGGTGGCAAGGATGTCCGGGTTCCGGACCAGCCTGACGACCATTTCCTCGTCGTTTTTCTTGATCTTGCCCGAGACCGGGGATTCCGGGCGGTAGTCCGCAACGGCTGCGGCACCGATAAAGATGTCACAGTCTTCGAAATGGTTCCTGGCGGCATCGAGCATGCCCAGGGCGTCCTCGACGTCGATGCGTTCAACGCCAGCAGGCGTGTCGAGGCTGACGGGTCCGGTGACCAGGCGGACCACCGCACCGCGTCGCGCAGCTTCGGCGGCGATGGCGAACCCCATCTTGCCCGATGAATAGTTGGACAGAAAGCGCACGTCGTCGAGCTTTTCACGGGTCGGCCCGGCGGTGACCAGCACGGTGCGTCCCTGCAGGGCCGACGGCTCGGCCTGTTGCAGCATTTCAGCGACCGTTTCGACGATGGTTTCAGGTTCAGGCATGCGTCCCGGGCCGCTCTGGCCGGAGGCGAGTTCGCCGCTGTCCGGTTCGAGGATGCGGCAACCCTGTGCGGCGAGTGCGGCGAGGTTTCGCTGGACCGATGTCGAAGCGTACATGTAGCCGTCCATGGCAGGCACGACCAGGACCGGCTTGTCGGGCCGCAGCGTGATGAAGCAGACCGAGAGCAGGTCATCGCACAAGCCTGCGTGCAGCCTGGCGATCGTGTTTGCCGTTGCCGGCGCGATGACCAGCATGTCCGCCCATTCGCCAAGGGTGATATGCAGGGTCTTGTCGCTGTCGCCGTCGTGCTCCACGGCGAACATGTCGCCGAGTACGGGGTTCCGTGATACCGTCGCCAGTGAAAGTTCGCTGACGAATCTGAGCGCCGACTGCGTCGCCAGCACCTGGACGTTGGCGCCGGCTTTCTTGAACAGGCGCACGAGGTGCGGCGTCTTGTATGCGGCGATTCCGCCGCAGATTCCGAGGATGATGTTCTTGCCGGTCAGCACGGTTCTGGAGCAGGATGATGAAGAGAAATGATCATTAAATGTATAAAAATAATGATCATCAAGGACTACTGTTTTTTCTCCTTTACGGTGTTTTTCCCGCTCTCCCGGTCGCTTTTGCCGCTGCCGAACAGGCGGTGCCAGAACTGGTTCCAGGTGTGGAAACGTTCGCGGTACGAAACGCTTGCTCCCCAGTTTTCGGTCGGCCCCTGGAGGTTGGTCGTCGCGCTTTCGGTGCCGGTCTGGCCGTAGGATCGGTATGCCTGGATGTATACTTTCGGATTGACCCGGTATTCGAGTTTCTGCGAAGAGGCGTAATAGTTGTTGGCGTTGCCCGAGGTATTGGTGGTCGGCGTGTTGCCGCTGCCGATGAACCGGACCTTTCCGCCGGTGCCGGGCACCAGCAGCGCGAAGTTGAGTTCGATGCCGCGCGGGTTGCCGTTGCTGCCGGTGCCGACGTTGACGTTGAAGCTTTCGAGCCCGGCAAGTCCCTGCACCATGCCGGAAAGCTGGGACGAGAGCATGCCGGTTCCGGCCGAGACGCCCACGGTCGAAACCGCAAGGTTGCCGGAACGTCCCTGGTGTTCCGGGTGGATGTACCACTGGCGCGACAGCAGGATCGAGATGACGTTCAGGTCCGCGTTCGGGTCGATGTGGCTTGCCTGGCTGCCGATCGTGTTCACCGAAGCGTACGGCTGGTTGTCGTCGTTCAGGTAATAGCCCATGCGGACGTTCGGCTCGTTGATGGTGCCGCTGATGGCCAGGAGCAACTTGACGTTGTCCCGCTCACCGGTCTGGGCGTCGCTTGCCGAGGTGAGTTTGGTGCCGTACAGGTTTTCCAGCGCACCGTCACGGATCTCCTGGTTGTTCCAGACGACCCTGCCGCCGTTCTCCAGGTCGAAGTTGGCGTTGGACAGGGTATACTTGCCGCCGACGATGTCGACCGAACCGAAGAGGCTGAATCGTTGCCTGATCTTGCTGACGTTCAGGGAGATGTTGTTGATCGACGATTCGATGCGTTCGCCCCGTATCCGGTCGAAGATCATGGTACCGCGGATCGGCACATTGCACGTCAGCCGCAACCGGGATATCTGCAGGATGTCGAGCAGGTCCTGCCTGAACTCCGTGGTTGCCGACCTGGCGACCGTCGTGGTTTTCAGCGGTTGGCGTTCTGGGTAACGGGGGACGAACTCGATGAATTTCTCCACGCCGATGTATTTGGCGCTTTCATTCGAGCCCTTGCGGTAGAGGCTGAAATCGGCAGCGGTGATATGGAACTCGCCTTCGGCGGTCGGCGCGGTTAACTCACCGTAAAGCCGGAAATTGCCGGTTGTTCCCCGGATGGTGCCGAACGAGGTGTCGTCCTTGAGGTCTTTTTTGTTGTAGAGCAGCAGGTTCCTGCAGGAGGCCGTCAGGTCGACCGACTTCGGCTTGAACCCGTCGAGTCGGACCACGCCGCTGACCGTCCCGGTTCCCTGCGTGCTGTCGTGCATCTGAAGGTTTCCGAGTTCAAGGCTTGACTGGTTGCCGGTGATCACGCCGTCGACCCGGTAGGGGACCTGTGTCGAGGCGACCCTGATCATGGTTCCGTTCAGGTGTGCCGCAAGCCTGATGTCGGGGTTCGGCAGCGAGCCGGTGATGTGCAGGTCCGTCGGGATGACGCCGTCGGCATCGTCGAGCAGCGGAACGATGAAGACCAGGAACCTTGCGGAAAGGTCGTCCGAATGGAGGGAAATGTCCATGTTCCGCCGTTCAGGCACTTCGAACCGGAACGGTGAGTAATTGAGCAGGAGCGGCAGGGAGCCACCACCCCTGATGGTGTTGACCTGCCTGGCCGCAGTCGCGGCGCCCGATGAAGCGGGGTTTCTGCTTTCAAAGCTGAACTGCAGGCGCTCGCCGGAATGTTCGCCGGAGAGATGCACACTGCCGATCCTGATGTCGTCCAGGAGGACGTTGATGCCGCGGAACTCGAAGGCGCTTGTCTTGGCTCCGGGCCTGCCGCTGACCGAAATCATGGCGTTGGCGCGGCCCGAAAGCATGGCGACGTCGGTGTTTGAGGTAAGCTGGCGCAGTTCCGTCAGTTCGATGTTCGACATGGTGCACTGGAAGGTGCCGGGCTGCGAACTGCTCAGGATGCCGTCGAACTCGATTGATTGCGGGCCTTTCGTCAGGTTCAGCCGGTTGAACCTGACGAAGGTGTCCCCCAGTTCGATGATGGCGTCAGGGTTCGTCTTCCAGACGCCGTCAGGTGCTGTCAGCGTCATCCGGTTGAGTTTGACGGTTGTCGATGAGCCGTTCCTTCTTGCCTGGAGCGCTGCCGAAAACTTTTCCCGGTATTCGGGAATGGCGCAATCGACCGTCGCGCCGAGCTGGCTGGCTGCATACGTCGAGTGGAACTGGAGCGATTGCAGGTCCTTGCCGGCGACCACCGCGGTTGCCACGGTTCCGTTCAGCGAAGCGGAGGGAATACCTGCCTGGGTGCAGACCATAGCGAGGGTTCCCGATGCGTTGGAGACATGGATTCTTTCGGCGGCATCCAGGCGGGAGACCGTTGCATCGGCATCGATTGCCAATTGGCCGTTCTGGTAGGTTGCCTTGCCGGACGCATTTCCCTGGAAGCGGAGTTTCTGCGCATTGAGCAGCGGGCCGAGCGGGGAGCTGTCGCGCACCGTCAGCCGGTAATTGACGGCGAACGGATTTTGAGGAAGGCTGGCCGGCGCCTGCGTTGACGCTCGGCCAAGTTCCCTGGAGATGCCGGACGACGCGAGCTGCATGGCTGCAAGCACCTGCCGGAGGGAGGCGTTGCCCTGCAGGGAGAGGTCCATGAAGCTGCTCGTCAGCGAAACGCTGGTGGCCGATGGCGTTTGCGTAACACCAAGGGAGGCGACCGAACGGTCCTGGATCACGAAATCGTTGATGGCGGACGGTTCGAAGGTCATGTCGGCATGCACGTTCATCGATGCGGTGTCGAAACCCTGTCCCCTGATGTTGAAGGTGCCGCTCAGGTTGGTCGAGAATTCATTTGAGCCGGCAACTTTCGACAGGTCGAATTTCTTCATGATGCCCACGGCCTGGTAGGCAGGCGCACCGGGTGAGAAGTCGAACGAGGCGTTCACGTTGATGGCGCTGCCGTCGGTTCCCTGCAGGTTTGCCACCGTGCTGAGGGATCTGCTCCTGCTGTCCACGACGAGCCGGCCGGACGAGAAGTGCTGGCGTTGCCAGAATGCGCTGGTGACGTTTGCCTCAAGGTGGAGTGCCTCGATCGTTCCTGCAGTCGAGAAGGTGCCGTTGAACGAGCCGGAGCCCGAAAATCCGCTCGCCGCTTTTTTGAGGTCGAAGATTTTACCCGGCTCGGTTTTTTCGAGTGCGAAAGTCCCCGAGGCGGTATACCGTCCCGCGCCTGTATGGGCTGCCTTGACGTTCGCCGAGCCGCTGCCGATGGCGGATTTGAACGAACCGTTCGCAAGCCACTGGTCCGGTTTGCCCTGGACGGACCCCTGGAAGTCGATGCCTCCGGAATCCTTCGCCAGCTGGCGCATCCGCTCGCTGTCCGCCAGCTGGCCGAGCAGCCTGGCCGACAGGTGGGACTTGTCGAACCGGAGCTTGAACGAGAAGTTCTTCGGGCTGGCGCATTCCAGCAGTTCACCCTGGAACGCCAGGCGGCTGTCGTCATGCGCCAGGACGCTGGGCAGTATTTTCAGGTCATCGAGCGTGCCTTTCGCATCACCCCGTAACGTGTAGATCCCTGCCGGGATTCTGGGGGTTTCGACGATGAGGCCGAGGTCGTCGGTATGCAGGCTGAGCGATTCCAGGTGGACGAACGCCGATTGCTTCCTGAACTGTTCGGACGAAATGCCGGAAAAGATGTTCAGCCCGTCGAACGACACCGAAAGCTTTGCGCTGCTCCTGTTGGTGACCAGGTCGAGCCTGATGATCTCACTTCCCTTCGGGGAAAAGGTGAAGGTGCAGGAGGCCTTGCTGACCCGGAATTTGCGGTTCGGAACGTTGAAGCGCAGGTTTTCCATAGCCCCGGTCAGTTCATGCTTGCCGACGAGGAACCTGGTGAATTCGGCATCGAGGTCACGGAGGTCATAGCGCTGGCCGTTTCTGGCAACGTACAACAGCGAGGTGTTTCTGACGGTCAGCTTCCTGCACCGGAAAGCTTCGATATCGAACTGCTTCGGCTTGTTCGGGTCCCGTTCGGCGAAGATGCGCTGGAGGTTCAGCTTGCCGTCGGCGCCCGTCAGGATGCTTCCCTGGAACCGCTGCACGTCAAGTTCCTGGAAGGAGAGCGTCGTCAGTTTCGGTTTCAGCAGCGAGAAAAAATTGAACCGGGCGCTGATACGCGAGGCGGAAAGCGCCGGGGTGTTCGAATTTTCCTCATACACCGCAGGCGCGACGAGGGTGATATGGTCCGGGAACGAGAGGTGGACCTCCCGCAGCTGGAGCCGTCCGCGGTACTGCTCGTTGAAAAGGGCTTCAAGACGTTGTTTCATCACCACGTCCAGTGCACCGCTGTTGACGACGAACGTCGCCGCCAGCACGAGCATCAGGAGGATGGCCGAAAATGCGGCCATCACGCGGATGGTATTTGTCCTAAGCCTGTCCACCGGCAGTATCCGATCCGTAAAGTTTGAGGACGGTCGCTATGATTCCCGAAGTGGAACGGCCCTCCAGAAGCGGCACGGTCAGCACCTGACCTCCGTGGGCAAGTACCGCGGCAGCCCCGGCAATGCGATCCACCGGCCAGTCGGCACCTTTCACCAGCACATCGGGCAGGATGTGCGATATGAGGGCTTCAGGGGTGTCCTCGTCAAAAATCGTGACGGCGTCGACAGCCGCCAGCGCAGCCAGCACCTCAGCCCGATCCGCTTCGCAGGAGACGGGGCGGTTGGGCCCCTTCAGACGCCTGACGGACGCGTCGCTGTTCAGGCCGACCACCAGCGCGTCCCCAAGGGAGCGCGCTGCGGTGAGATAGCGGACATGCCCGGCGTGGAGGATATCGAAGCAGCCGTTCGTGAACACCACCTTTTTGCCCAGCGCCTGCCATGCCGCTACGCATTGGCGTGCCTCTTCGTTGCTGCATAGTTTCTCTGCCATGGCCGTACTCCCGGGTGTCATTGGTTTCCTGTTTCCAGTAGATAAAAAATAAAAATCAGATTGCCGTCCGCCATAGGTGTCAGGCGGTTTTTCAGGCTGATTATCTGTTTTCGGCAAATCCCTTGGACTTCGGGTCCGGGGCGCTCGTCCCGGGATGCTCCGGTCGCTTTTTCTGGTGGGAACGTGTCTCAATATGTGCCACGCAACAGCCGGATACGGATTTTTTGAATTTACATGAAAAATACGGCTAACTATATACATATGCGCACTGTATATGCATGCCATGGTTGTTTTCCTGCCGATAAAGGCAATTAGCTGTTGAGAATTATGTATAATCGGCGTACATTTAACCCCAGGTACCGCGTAGCTCCACGCATCTTCTGCATCGTAATCCACCCATAATGAAAGCGGTCATTCTCGCCGGCGGTCTCGGAACACGTATTTCGGAAGAGACCCATCTCAAACCAAAACCGATGATCGAGATCGGTGGCAAGCCGATCCTCTGGCATATCCTGAAGATCTATTCCTCCTATGGCGTCCATGATTTCATTATTTGCTGCGGATACAAGGGATATCTGATCAAGGAGTATTTTGCCAACTATTTCCTGCATATGTCCGATGTCACGTTCGACATGGAGCATAACAGGATGCAGGTGCATCATCGCAAGGCCGAACCCTGGCGCGTCACGCTTGTCGATACCGGAGAGGACACCATGACCGGTGGCCGGTTGAAACGGGTTCATGACTATATCAAGGACGAAAAAGAGGTGTTTTTCACCTATGGGGACGGGGTCAGCGATGTCAATATCGGTGACCTGCTGGAATACCATCGTTCCCAGGGGGTCAAGGCGACACTCACGGCAACCATGCCGGTCGGGCGTTTCGGTGTGCTTGACATTGCGGGCGGCAAGGTCCGCACCTTCAAGGAGAAGCCGAAAGGCGAAGGTGCCATGATCAACGGCGGCTTTTTCGTCCTCTCCCCATCGGTGATCGACTACATTGAGGGGGACGGCACCGTCTGGGAGCGGGAGCCGCTTGAGCGGCTTGCGAGCGAGGGAAACCTTGCGGCCTTCGCGCACCGTGGGTTCTGGCAGCCGATGGATACCCTTCGCGACAAGATGCAGCTCGAAGATCTCTGGAAATCGGGCGAAGCGCCCTGGAAAGTCTGGTGAGGAGGGCCTGCCCTGATGCTCAATACAGCCTTCTGGACGGGGAAGCGCGTCATGGTTACCGGCCATACCGGCTTCAAAGGCTCGTGGCTCGCCATCTGGCTTGACCTTCTCGGCGCAGAAGTAACCGGTTATGCGCTTGAGCCGCTGACGCCGAATGACAATTTCATCCTTTCCGGCATTGCTGCGCGTATCCGGCACCATGTTGGCGATATCAGGGATATCGACCGGCTTCAACGGGTTTTCGACGCTGCAAGGCCCGAAATTGTCCTCCATCTCGCGGCGCAGCCGCTGGTTCGGGAATCGTACGCAAGGCCAAAAGACACGTACGACATCAATGTCGGCGGTACGGTGAACGTGCTTGAGTGCTGCCGCCGTTCCGATACCGTCCGCACCATCGTGAACGTGACGACCGACAAGTGCTACGAGAACCGGGAATGGGTCTGGGGGTACCGTGAAAACGATCGCCTTGGCGGTTACGATCCCTACAGCTCCAGCAAGGCATGCAGCGAACTGGTGACGGCAGCGTACCGGAACTCCTTTTTCAATCCCTCCAGCTATGATCAGCATGGGAAAGGGCTGGCATCTGCCAGGGCTGGCAATGTTTTCGGCGGCGGCGACTGGCAGGCCGACCGGATTGTGCCCGATTGCGTCCGCCACCTTGAGCGAGGTGCGTCGATCATTGTCAGGAACCCGCATGCGGTCAGGCCATGGCAGCATGTGCTTGAGCCGCTTTCAGGCTATCTGCTTCTGGCCGAAAAGCTGCATGCCGACCCGGCCACCTTTGACGGAGCATGGAATTTCGGACCTGAAGAGAGCAGTTTCCTCACGGTCGGTTCGCTGGTTGATGCCATCGTCACGGCATGGGGTGACGGCTCATGGGAGGACCATTCGACACCCGGTGCCGTTCACGAAGCGCACCTGCTCAAACTTGACATAGCCAAGGCAAAGGCACTGCTTGGCTGGCATCCCGTCTGGAATATCCGGCAGGCGGTTGCAGAAACAGTCCGCTGGTACAGCGGCTACCGGAACCATAATGTCCATGAGCTTTGCCTCGGGCAAATCAGGGAGTACATGGACGCTCGATAACCCCAGGAGCGTTTTGCATGAAGGTCGTTTTTCTCGGAACCAACGGGTGGTATGATTCCTCGACGGGTAATACCATCTGCATACTGATCGAAACCGAGAGTTCGATCATCGTGCTCGATGCGGGCAGCGGATTATACAAGGCTGATCGTTTTATCACAGGCGGAAAGCCCGTACACCTGTTTCTCAGCCATCTCCACCTTGATCATATCATCGGTCTTCACCTGCTCAACAAGTTCGCCATTCCCGAAGGCCTGACGATCTATATCCGGCAGGGCTACCGCCAGCAGCTCGAAGCTGTTGTCGCCCCACCCTATTCCCTTCCGTTCAGTGCATTACCCTATCCTGTCGATATTGTCGAACTCGATGACCAGCCGGTTCAGGCGGACGGGTTTTCCGTACGGGCTGCGTTACTCCGGCATTCGGTTCCAACGATCGGCTTCCGGTTCGGCATAGAGGGTCGGATTGTTGCCTATTGCCCGGATACAGGTTACTGCGACAATGCCGTCAGGCTTGCCGATTCCGCCGACCTCTTGATTGCGGAATGTGCCTTCAGGCCGGGTGAGGAAAGCGATTCATGGCCGCACCTCAACCCCGAGACGGCGGCAGGGCTTGCAAAAGAGGCCGGGGCAAAGCGCCTTGCGCTCGTGCATTTCGATGCATTTCGGTACCCGGAACTTGACTCTCGGCATACGGCGCAATTAGTTGCACAATCGGTGTTTCCTGATGCACTGGCCGTTTGCGATGGTCAGGCCATGGAGTTTTGAACAAAAGAACCAAACCAAACAGAATGGCAAACGGAGCGGAAGAACTCAGACAGGAAATCTTGCAGAAGTGCTGGGAGTATTATGAACTGGTCCACAAGCCGGTGCAGGAAAAAGCCTTTATTCCCGGTCAGTCAAGGGTCAACTACGCCGGACGTGTATTTGATGAGCGTGAAATTGTTAATCTTGTCGATAGCTCGCTTGAGTTCTGGCTGACTACCGGACGGTATGCCGACCGGTTTGAGCGGGATTTTGCCGCCTTCATAGGGACTGAGTATTGCTCACTGGTTAATTCAGGATCTTCAGCAAACCTTCTTGCATTCATGGCGCTGACTTCCCCGAAGCTTGGTGGGCAGCGCATCATGCCGGGAGATGAGGTGATTACGGTAGCCGCGGGGTTTCCTACGACTATCGCACCAATTATCCAGTATGGAGCGGTTCCGGTTTTCGTCGATGTTACCCTTCCTACAGCGAATATCGATTGTTCGAAGCTTGATCTGGCACTTTCGGACAAGACCAAGGCAGTCATGGTTGCGCATACCCTGGGAAATCCGTTCAATCTTGCGGCAGTCAGGGCCTTTTGTGACAAGCATCGCCTCTGGCTTATCGAGGACAACTGCGATGCGCTTGGTTCCCGATATGAGATTGACGGCACGTGGCGTTATACCGGTACGTTCGGCCATATTGCCACCTCGAGTTTTTATCCGCCGCACCACATGACGATGGGGGAGGGTGGGGCAGTCTATACCTCTGATCCTCTTCTGAAGCGCCTTGTCGATTCCTTCAGGGACTGGGGGCGTGACTGCTGGTGTCCATCCGGCAGGGATAACACGTGTGTCAACCGGTTCGGCCAGCAGTTCGGGGAGTTGCCATTCGGGTATGACCATAAATATGTCTACTCACATTTCGGCTACAACCTGAAAGTGACGGATATGCAGGCAGCTGTTGGATGTGCGCAGCTTGAGAAGCTTCCGTCTTTCATAGAGTCAAGGAAGCGTAATTGGCAATACCTGCATCGGCACCTGTCTACGCTCGACGACATTTTCATTTTGCCTGAAGCAACCCCGGCAAGCGATCCGTCGTGGTTTGGATTTTTATTGACGCTAAGGGATGGGGTTTCTCTTCAACGTAACCGGATGATCCAGTACCTGGAAACGCGGGGTATTCAGACGCGTATGCTTTTTGCCGGTAATATCGTCAAACATCCGTGTTTTGATGAGATGCGGCGTACGGGATCAGGGTTCAGGGTTGTCGGGGAGCTGACGGTGACTGACAAGATCATGCGTGACAGTTTCTGGGTGGGAGTTTATCCTGGAATGACTGAAGCAATGAGCAATTATATGGCAGAGACGATTATTGAAGCCTGTAAATAATATTTCATAAACATAAAATGAGGGTTCTATGACAAGCAAATTGCCTGAAAATCTGTTCATTCTGGAGATGGCCAACAACCATATGGGTAATGTTGATCATGGTGTTGAGGTTATCCGGGCATTTGGAGCGGTTTGCAGGAAGTACTCGTTTCCTGTGGCATTCAAGTTGCAGTATCGAGATCTTGATACGTTTATTCATCCATCGATGCAGGGGCGCGATGATATCAAGTATATCAAGCGCTTTTCCGAGACCAGGCTTACCCGGGATGATTTTGACAGGCTGATTGCCGAAATGCGGGCGCAGGGCTTTCTGGCCATGTCCACGCCTTTCGATGAACCTTCAGTTGACATTATAGAATCGCAGGGCCTTGATATTATCAAGATCGCGAGTTGCTCATTCAATGATTGGCCATTGCTTGAGCGGGTCGCAAATACCGACAAGCCGGTTATCCTTTCGACAGCAGGAGCGAAACTTGAGGTGATCGATAGCGTTATCAGCTTTATGCAGCATCGTCACAAAGAGTTTGCCATTCTTCATTGTGTCGGGGAATATCCGACCCCGGATGAGAATCTGCATCTTTCGCAAATCGATTTTCTGAAGCACCGGTACCCAGGGGTACGCATCGGTTTTTCAACTCATGAGAACCCCGATAATACGGATATCGTGAAGCTTGCTGTTGCCAAAGGGGCGGCAATCTTTGAGAAGCATGTCGGTCTGCCGACCTCTGAATATCAGATCAACGCGTATTCCGCAACCCCGGAGCAGGTGGATAAATGGCTTGCAGCAGCAAAATACGCCATGACGATCTGTGGCGAAGGTTCGGCGAGACTGCCTGAAAATCCACAGGAAACGGCAAGTCTCCGCTCCTTGAGAAGAGGCGTTTTTGCCAGAAGAAAAATTTCTGCAGGCGAGGTGATTGGCAGTCGCGACATCTACTTTGCTTTTCCTCCACAAGATGGGCAGTATACGGCGAACGACTGGGGCAAGTATGCTCAGTTTACGGCTATTGCGGATATTTTGCCTGACCAGGCTGTTGCTCCGGCCAATACGAATCTGATTGACACCCGCAGTCGTGTCTGGGAAATCGTTAAAAGCGTCAGGAAATTCCTTAAGGAAAGCAATGTTGTCGTGCCTGGCAGTGCTGATCTTGAAATTTCACACCATTACGGCATTGACCGCTTCAATGAAGTTGGCCTGACGATGGTGACCGTTGTCAACAGGGATTATTGCAAGAAACTGCTTGTCAGCTTGCCGGGACAGCTCCACCCGGAGCAGTATCACGAACAAAAAGAGGAGACGTTTCATGTGCTGCATGGAGAGTTTGAACTGATCCTTGACGGTGTCAGCCATGTGCTGCATCCTGGAGATGTTATGACTGTTGAGCCGGGCGTGCGTCATGCATTCAGGAGCAATACCGGTTCTGTGATTGAAGAAATATCCACAACGCATTTCAAGCAGGATTCCTATTACACGGATTCCACAATTATGGAAAACAAGCAGAGAAAGACCCTTTTAACCTATTGGATGGAGTGAGCCACGTGACGGAAGAAGTATACAGAGTTGCGGATTATATCGCAGATTATATCGCCGATGCCGGCGTGGGGCATGTGTTCCTGCTTCCGGGTGGCGGCGCAATGTATCTTGTCGATGGCGTCGGAAAAAATAAGCGGTTGCAGGTCGTCCCCTGTTTGCACGAACAGGGGGCGTCAATTGCAGCAGAGGCTTATGCGCGTGTGAATGAGAATATCGGAGTCGCCATGGTTACTTCGGGGCCTGGGGCTACCAACGCCATTACGGCTGTTACTGGAGCCTGGATAGAGTCGGTGCCGATGGTGGTGATTTCCGGGCAGGTAAAGCGTGCCGATATGATGTGCGGAGCACCGGTGAGGCAGAAAGGGGTGCAGGAAGTCGACATCGTATCGATAGTGAGGAGCGTTACCAAATATGCGACGGTTCTCGACAAGCCTGAAAATGTCCGGGCAGTGCTGGAAGAGGCGTTCCATACGGCAAAAGAGGGGCGGCAGGGGCCTGTCTGGATTGATGTGCCTCTTGATGTTCAGGGGGCTCCCATCGACAGGAGCCAGCTTAAGCCGTGGGCCTACGGTCCTTCTGCCAGTGTTCGGCCCGATGGCGTTCCTGAATATCTGGGGTACCTTCGTCAGTTGCTCCAGAATGCGTCTCGGCCATTGGTCCTTGCTGGCCACGGCATACGCCTTTCCGGGGCGGCCACTGCTTTCCGGACCGCTGTCGAACATCTCGGCATTCCTGTTGTTACGACCTGGAATTCAATGGATTTGCTTCCATACGACCACCCGTTGAATGTTGGCCGTCCGGGGGTCGTTGCGTTGCGGGCACCCAATTTCGCGGTGCAGAACAGCGATCTTCTGATCAGCATTGGCAGTCGGCTTGACAACATCATAACGGCGTTTAACCCGAAAGGATTCGCCCGTGCAGCCAAAAAGGTGGTCGTGGATATTGATCCCAATGAAATCGAGAAGCTTGATATGGACATCGCATTGCCGGTTGTGTCCAATGCTTCTGATTTTATTGCCGCCATGGGAAGCCTGACGGGTATTGACAGCACGCCATGGGGAGCCTGGAAGGCGCGGTGCATGGATTGGAAAGCACGTTATGGGGTTGCACATGAAAAGACATTTTCAGGCTCCGGAGCCATCACCCATTACCAGTTCATCGATGCCCTTTCCGACGTTGTTGAGCCGAACACCGTCGTCAGTTCCGGCAGTTCAGGGCTTGGCGTCGAAGTGTTCTATTCGGTTTTTCGCAACAAGGAAGGGCAGCGGGTGTTCCTTACTTCCGGACTTGGTTCCATGGGATATGGCTTGCCTGCCGCTATCGGTGCATGCTTTGCTGATGGTCGAAAGCCGATGGTCGCCGTTGAAACAGACGGGAGTCTGCAGCTGAATGTCCAGGAGCTTGCCACCATGCGGGCTTTTGATCTTCCCATATGCCTGTTTGTCATGAACAATAACGGCTATGCGTCGATCAGGAATACCATGAGAAACTATTTCAAGGGGCGGTATGTCGGTACCGGGCCTGAAGCCGGCCTTTTCCTTCCCGACCTTGAAAAAGTGGCGGATACGTATGGCCTTGGCTACGCGAAGGTTGAGGATGCGGCCGATCTGCAGGGGCAGCTTGCCGCCATCATCCGTTTGTCCCGGCCTGTGATCGTCGATGTCCGGCTGGTGCAGAACGAATCTCTTGAGCCGAAAGTGTCTGCAATTCCTCAGCCGAACGGCTCCATGATTTCCATGCCCATGGAAGACATGAGTCCGCTGCTTCCTCTTGATGTCCTTAAAAAAGAGATGATCATACCGCTGACTGCTGAAAGCAGTGCGATGACAACAAGATAACCGTTATGTGGCTTGATCCGGGGAAACTGAACTTGCATTTACTGAAACCGAAAAACCGATTCCATGTATTTGTGTAGGGTGTGTGGCAGCCCGGTGTTTAAAAAACCGCTGCTTCACTTTTCCAGCATGCCGGCATCTGCGCAGGGCTTTCCGGATGAGGCAACACTGAATGGCGACAAAGGGGTTGACCTTGACGTTTTGCAGTGTTCTTCCTGTGGGCTGGTCCAGATCTCAGGAGAGCCGGTTCCCTATTACCGCGAGGTGATCAGGGCCGCCTCGATCTCTCCTGAGATGCAGGCCTTTCGCCGGAAGCAGTTTGGCGAGCTTGCTGAAACCTATGGGCTTTCCGGCAAAAAACTCCTTGAGGTAGGTTGCGGGAGGGGAGATTATCTGTCATTGCTCAGAGAAGCCGGGATCGAGGCCTGGGGCACGGAGTATGGCGAGGCTTCGGTTGCTTATTGCCAGAAACAGGGGCTTCCTGTGGCCAGGACTTTCCCTGATAATCAGGACGCCGTGTTGCCTGGTGCTCCGTTCGATGCGTTTGCATGTTTCAATTTCATGGAGCATTGGCCAAATCCGAATGCAGTTCTTGGGGCGGTCAGCCGAAATCTTGACAGTATCGGTATCGGGCTTGTCGAAGTCCCTAATTTCGACATGATTGTCAGGACGGCCATGTTTTCCGAGTTCATTCCGGACCATCTGCTCTATTTTACCGTCGAGACACTGACATTTGCGTTGCAGCGCAACGGCTTTGAAGTTTTGGAGTGCAGGGCAATATGGCACGATTACATTCTTTCGGCCCTGGTCAGGAAACGGAAGCCGCTCGACTTGGCATCCTTTGTCCAGAAACAGGAACGGATTACAAGAGAAATCAATGAATTTATAAACCGGTACCCTGCCATGTCCGTGGCGGTCTGGGGGGCGGGTCACCAGGCGCTTGCGGTGATGTCGATGGCCGATCTGTCAGGAAAGGTCCAGTACGTTGTCGATTCCGCACCGTTCAAGCAGGGGCGATACACCACGGCGACCCATATTCCGATTGTTCCTTCCAGCCAACTCAACAGTAAGCCGCCGAAAGCGGTGATCGTGATGGCAGCGAGTTATTCCGATGAAGTCATCGGGATTCTGCAGAGGGATTTTTCACCTTCGATCGACCTTGCCGTTTTAAGGACGGACGGCCTGGAAATTGTCCATAGCAGCGCTTTTTACTAATACAACAAGATAAATATGCATATGCTGGCTGATTTTCTGGTCCGGGAGATAGCAACCTCGAAACGCTGCGACAATTTTCTTGAGAGGATTTTTCGAGAGCATCGGACCGACGTAATTGCTGGTAAGCCCTTTGTGTTGTACGGCATGGGGATTGTCGGGCAGGAGCTACTCCATACACTCTTTTCCTACGATCTCAAGCCCACTGCTCTGTGCGATGGTGACGAGCGGAAAGCAGGAACACGAATTTATGGTATTCCTGTCCTATCTGTGGCCGATGTCGTCGAAAACTTTCCTGATGCGCTCATTCTTGTCTCCACAGTCAGGTACAAGGATGAGATCGCACTTGCCTTGCATGCGAAGGGGGTGAAAGCTGGGAATATGCTCATGCTGGACAGTTCTCCGGGCCTGTTGTCGTTTATTAGGGATGGCAGCCAGGTGTTCCTGAGCAATATGAAGGCGTATTGCTACGACGAAAGGCTCTCTTATGTCCTGAATCGTGATTCGCATCGACTGTGGGAGGCGTATGACAGCCTCAGCGATGAATTTTCGAAAAAGCTGTTCGTTCAGAGGATATTGCTGGTTGCCAACCAGACCAACATGGATTTTCTGGACCGGTATATGACGGATTACAGTCAGCCTACCCTTTTGTATGGTAACGACTATTCCCGGTTCCGTTCGCCGGAGAGCCATTTCTATTTTACCAATGATGTTTTCCAGCTTAAAGAGGGCGATGTTCTCGTCGATGTAGGTGCTTATGATGGAGATTCGGTCATCGAGTTCGTCGAGGCCTGTAGGCATCGCGGTATAAATTATGGTCATGTGTACGCTTTCGAGCCAGATGAGGATAATTTCGCCGAGCTTACTCTGAATGTTTCAGAATACGGTAATGTCTCCTGCTACAAGCTGGGGTTATGGTCGTTCAGCTCGAAGCTCTCCTTTGCCTCATCCCGTTCCGAAGATGTGGCGTTGAAATCAAGCGCAGTGATAAGCGATAGGGGGGATGTTGAGATCGATGTCATGGCCCTCGATGAACTTGAATGTCATGAGAGGATAACGTTGATAAAGATGGACCCTCCGTCAGATGAGTCATCGGAACATATCATCAGGGGGGCAGCCGGGGTGATCCGGAAATATCGGCCGACTATAATAACCAGCATCGACAAGTCTCTGGAAGCGCTCTATGAAAGGATACTGCTTATAAAAAGTATCGAGCCAGATTACCAGTTTCATATAAGGCACAACTCATGGTGCCTTGGAGAGGTGGACCTCTATGCCGTGCCTTCCTGAAAGCAATTGCCGGATTCGCGCATGAGCGATCGTGTGTTTAGTGACAAGAAATCAAAAAGAACAACTAATGGCAAACGAGAAGAAGTGTGAGGACGTTAAGTTCGGCGAAACCAAGTTCGAAGAAAATAAGCGGCGAGACTTTTTAAAGCACCATAAGCCGAAAGTATACGAAAAAGTGCTGCGGTTTAACGACAAGCTCGCCCGGGGCGAGGGCGTGCCTATTCTTCAGTTTCAGTACAATTATCAGTGCAACTTGAGGTGTCGCCATTGCTCCATTGAGAAATTCCATATGAAGCGCAAGGATGAGCGGGAAAGTGGCCGTCGCTATTTCCAGATGGATGATGTGCGGGAACTGTCCCGCCAGGCTGACGAGATGGGGCTTTCCACGATTGTCATTACCGGTGGAGAACCATTGTCTTTCAAGGATTTTGATGATCTCGTGGCGGCAATCGATCCGGAAAAGTTCTGGATTGTTTCCGATAGCAATGGGTGGTTTCTTGACGAAGAGCGGGCCCGGCACCTGAAAAGTATTGGGGTCGACAAGATTCAGTTGAGCCTCGACGGGGCTGATCCTGATACCCATGATTCATTCCGTCGTCAGGAGGGTTCATGGCAACGTGCTATCAATGCCGTTAAAGCCTGTCATAAAGCGGGGTTGCATCTCATTCTGTCTACGGTGGTCTGGAAGGATCGGCCGAAGTCGAAAGAGTTTCATGAATTTCTTGAAATGGCCAAGGATCTCGGCGTTGGCACCTACGTTACCTATGCCAAGCCCACAGGTGCTTACGAGGGGCGTTACGATCAGCTGGTGACGCCTGAAGACACGGATTACATAAAGACACTTGAGCAGAAGTACGACGTGTTTACCCACATGACACCGTCTTATGGTATGGATATCGGGTGTATCGCGGTCAAAAGAATCCTGCCGATCACCAGATACGGCGATGTGTTGCCATGCCCGTACATTCCCATTTCACTTGGCAATTTCTTTGAAGAGAGCCTGAAAGAGATCGTCGACCGTGGTCTCAATCTCAAATGGTTTGATCCTAAGGTCAAGATGCCTTGCATTTGTGGCGAGGACAGGTACTTCATTGACAAAGTGATGTCAAAAACCTGGGGTAATGTTCAGGTGCCTGTCCGTTACAGCGAGATTTTCACGGTGGATGACTACGTCAACCCTGAAAAGGAAAAATCGCTTGTCGCTGCCGGGCTTGTACCTGAGTCGGTTTCTGCCTCCTCATCGGAAGGTGACGGCGCGGCGCATGCAGAAGTAGAAATGATCATGACTTCGGAGGGGATGGTCCCGATTACCTGGGCACCGCCTGAAGACACCCGCTATCCGCATCATCTGGATAGTGAGGGCTATGAAAACATGAGCGTCAAGCCGGATATCTGGGATGCACCATCGAACCGGCGGGAACGGCAGAAACAGCACAAACCGGACGGTATGGCTGAAGATGGAAAACTGACCAACGCGGTGGAGCGGTGATGCGGCAGTGTCAGGTTTCTCCGGCTCGGTTGCGTGACGACCATGATGCCATCCTTGCCGCAACAGAGCCCTTGTGGTCGGCCCTCAGAGGGCAACGCCTGTTTATCACCGGCGGAACCGGATTTTTCGGTAAATGGTTGCTTGAAAGTTTCTGCCTCGCAAACGAACGTTTCGGGCTTGGCGCAAAAGCTGTCGTCCTGACCAGAAATCCGGCGACTTTCCGGCGGCGGATGCCGCACCTGTCAGCAGCTTCCTGCCTCGATTTTCATGAAGGCGACATCAGGACATTCCCTTTCCCTGAGGGCGAATTTTCCCACATCATTCACGCATCGACGACATCGGCGGAAGCGACCTATAACAATGAGTCGCCTTTGGACAAGTTTACGACCATCGTTCATGGGGCGCAGCGGGTTTACGAACTCGCTGCGCAATGCCGGTGCAGGAACCTGCTGCTGACCAGTTCCGGGTCAGCCTATGGCCCGCAACCGCCCGAAGTTACCCATATGCCGGAAACCTTCAATGGGGCGCCTTCTGTAACCACCCCGATAGCGTCGGCGCTTGGAGAGAGCAAGCGGGCCTCTGAATTGCTTGCCTGCATGTATGCCGAGCAATATGGTTTTCAGGTAAAGATTGCCCGTTGCTTCAGCTTTGTCGGTCCATATTTGCAGCTCGATATTCATTATGCGATTGGCAATTTTATACGCGAAGCGCTGGAAGGCAAGCCCATTGTTGTAAATGGTGACGGTACGCCAGTGCGTTCATACCAATACACCTCAGACCTGATGATCTGGCTTTGGACGATCCTGTTTACTGGGCAAAGTCAGCGGGTTTACAATGTCGGTTCAATGGACTCGATTTCTATTGGTGACCTTGCCCGCCTGGTTTCGGATTGTGCAGGATATCACTCTGGTGACGTTCAGGTTCTGGGTATGGCAAAACGTGGTGGAGCCGCAAACATCTATGTGCCGGACACCACAAGGGCAATGACGGAACTTGGGCTTTTCCAAAGGGTTCCGCTTCATGACGCTGTTATGAAGACCATGAATTTTTATCGGGATGGAAATGAGTGAACAGGTTTCGACAGCATGCGTTATCAAATCCCACGTTGATGCGCTGATGTCCTGCATAGATGACCCTACAGTCGGGTTGCCGGAAGAGATTTTTCTTTTCGCCAGCTCGATTGTGCCATTGGTGAATGTCGATCTCCTTATAAAAGATGACGCAGGGCGCACATTACTTACTTGGCGCGAGGACAAGTATTCAGGGGCTGGATGGCACATCCCCGGCGGTATCATTCGTTACAAGGAGATGCTTGCAGACCGGATTGCAAAAGTTGCAGAGACAGAACTTTCAGCAGAACTGACGCCTGATCATGAGCTGATTGCTGTTTTTGAGTTCCATATCATGGACAGGCAGGAACGCGCCCATTTTATTTCATTCCTCTACCAGTGCACTCTTGCAGTCAATCCGGCCGAATCATTGAGATATGTTGGAGGAAATCCGAAACATGGACAGTGGTGCTGGTTTGAAGGGGCCCCTGAGGATTTACTGTCATGTCATCGGGTATATGAAGAGTATTTGTAGATATCTAACTGAGCGGGGGGTGAATTGAATAATAAAAATGGAAACGAAGGCTTTGTTGAATTACTGGATAAAGTGCAATCCTTTGGTTATACCGATGTGATCTTTGATCTCGATGGTACACTTGTTGATTCAGCGCCAGGTATTCTTGAGACTGTTAATTATGTGCTTGATTCGCAAGGGATTTTGCCTGTTCGACCTGTGGATCATACAATAGTTGGTCCGCCACTTGATGCAATTTTTGAGCAACTTCTTGCGGCGAAGGATAGGGGGTGCAAGGGTACCCTGATTGAAAAGTTTAAATCGTTTTATGATCAAGAAGGTTATAAGAATTGTGGCGTATTCTGTGGGGTTGAGACAGCTTTATTGATATTGAAAGAAAAAAAAATCACCTCTTATATTGCTACAAATAAGAGACTGTTGCCAACCATCAGACTTCTGCGCTATAAGAAATGGGAACTATACTTTAAAACAGTATATGCTATCGATTCTCATGGTCAAAAATTTACGAGTAAGTCGGATATGCTTGCCAAACTTATCCGGGATGAGAAATTGGAAAAGGGTAATGTGATTTATGTGGGAGATACAGCTAACGATAAGGCGGCTGCTGAGGCGAATTATATTGGCTTTAGCCATGCTTCATGGGGATACGGATCGGCGCTTATGTGACAAAAGGTTTTGTGGCTGTGCTGTTTTTTCGTTTATATGTCGGCGATTGTGTCCTCGGATATTTGAACGTTGGCTTGGATGGGGTCGTACATTTTTGGTTAGGTTTTTATAATGGATAAAATTTACTGTTATGGCAATCGTAAAGTCTTGTTATAAGCTGGAGTCCGGCTTGCGGCTCGGTCCTGAGGCAATACGGGCATGTTGCTACTCTGTTATCGTCTCTCCAAGTTATTATGAGGCTGAAAATGTCCCTTTGGATATTTCAAAAGAACAGCTTGTTTCAAAGAGGCGAGAGCTTTTTGATATGCTTAATGATGATATCTCTGATATTTCTTGCAAAAAGTGCGATATGGTTGTCTATAAAGATGAGTCTGCTGTTTCATTTGATAAGTTAGGGTTTATCGACCTTGCTCATTATTCATATTGTAACTTGCGCTGTAATTATTGCGGATTTACTCGAGAGTCAGGATTTAAAAAACCTGCATATGATGCATTGAAGATATTGCGGTTGTTTGAATCATCTGATGTTGAGTTTGGTTCATGTGTTGATTTTAATGGGGGGGAGCCTACCTTGTTGCCTGATTTGATTGAGTATTTGTCTTTTTTTAGAGATAATAAGATCCGCGTTAGGCTATATAGTAATGGCGTTAAATATTCTCAGGCGGTATATGATGCTTTGATTGATGGGACAATAATGTGGCTGATAGTTTCATTGGATGCAGGAAGTGGGGAGACATTTAAGCAGATGAAGGGAGTTGACGCCTATGAAAAAGTAGTTGATAATTTGCGGAAGTATTCTGAGGCTGGTTTGCAAAAAGGGGGGCGTTTATCTGTTAAGTATGTTTTTACAAAAAACAATATATCTGAGGTTGATGTTAATGGGTTTGTTGAGACCATGCTAATGGTTCGGCCCCAGCAAGTTATGATGACATATGATTTTAACTCTTTGGTGGATCTTTACGCAGGCAAGGAGGTTGATTTTAAAGCCGAGTATGCTCCAATGGTTGCTGCGTATGTCGATATGTATGTTAAGTTTGTTCGGAGTGGCGTGATTCCACAGCATTTATATGAAGGCTTTTTGACGGATGCCATAAGTGAGGCTTCTGAGATTATGGATAAAACAAAGCGAGATATTGAGGTGGCTTTACGTGATGTGGCTGTTTGTGTGGATGAAGATGCGAAATCAACAATGAATAGTTATGATTACAAGTCCCTTGTTGATATGATAGGGGCGAATTCCGGAGGCGTGGTTTTGGCTCCGGCTGGATATGAGAGTGAGCATCTATTGAGGCTACTCGGCGATAATTCGCAAAAGATAAGTGTAATCGGCGATTTAAGTAAGGCAAAGCAGGGGCGTGAAGTGTTTGGCGCGAAGGTGGTGCCATATTATGAGTTGTCAGAGTACTCGTTTGATCTGGTGATTATAACAAGCCAATATCATCATTTGTCGATATTAGAGGATATTAAAAAGACTGTTTCTGTTGAATCCAAGAAAGTTGTCTATTTGATAAATCAATAAATTTATTGCTGTATGAGGATTACAGTTGCGTTGTTGACCTATAATAGGTCAAATTATCTTAATGAGTCTTTGGGTGCGATTATTTCACAGACATACAGAGATATTGAGATATTGGTTATGGATAATCATTCCGGTGACGATACTTATGGTGTTGTGAAAGATATGGTGGATAAAGATGATCGCGTTACTTACGTGCGGATGCCTCATAATTCGTCGCAAATAGATAATTATTGCAGGGCTATCGAGTACTCAAGAGGAGAGTATGTGCTTGTTACTCATGATGATGATATTATGCATCCTCAATATGTTAAGAAAATTGTTGAAACATTTAAGAAGGATAAGAGTATAGGGCTTTTTGCTTCAAATGTGGAACTTATTGATGAGAATGGCCTTGGTCGTGGTGGTTGCTTGTATTCGATGGATGCGGACCGCTATTTCAAAAAGGATGAATATGTTGTTAGTTATTGTAGGGAGAAGCTATGGTTGCCTACTCCTACTATGTGTTTTAAAAAAGAACTCCATTATAACTTTGTCTATAGAGAACCGGTGAGTATAGGTTCGGGTGATTCAGGAATGGAGTATAAGCCCAGTGGGGATATAGTTTTTTCTGTCTTGTCAAATACGGTTATGAGCGTATATTTGTTTGCATTTCCATATTTGAAATATCGTCAACATGATGGTCAAGAATCAAGAAACGTCGACCAGTCGGTTCCGATGATGCAGACAATGAATGAGTTGCTTGGCGTATATGCAAGAAAGCGGCGTGTTAAAGGTTTTGTGGAGAATTATTTCGTGAAGTATAGTATTCAGAATGTTCTGTTTGAACATGGGTTGGATGCTCTTGTTGTGTGGCTCAAAAAAAACAAACGGTATTCAAAGTCAACCTTTTATAAGCTTGCATCTGCGTTGTTTGGCGATGCTTTTCAGTTTGTTCCATCAGAAGGCGCTTCTGATGATTCTACTGATCCCTATTTAGAGGTTTTGCGCTCAGGCGAATTGTTGTTTGAAAAAGTCGCAGCGTTTGTTGCTGACAGGAAGGTTGTACTTGTTGGGAGTATGCTGGCGTCATATTTTATGCTCGCTGTTCTGCGAAGGTCTGGGGTGTATGTGTCTGCTGTGATTGATAGATCTTCACAACGTATAGGTCGTAAGGTTCTTGATCTTGAGGTCTGCTCATATGAAGATTATTTTGAACAAAAATATGAGGAGGGGAGCTTGTTCGTGATCACAAGCGAGAGAGTTTCTGATACTTCTATTGTCGATTATGTGAGGCGCTTTGCACCTGTAGATATCGCTTTTTGGCAAGATATGATATAGATGTATTTTTTGCTAATTTGTTTTGCTTGAATTTGTATTTTATCCTAACTGATTGTTTTATCGTTTGGCGTTGTTTGTGTGTTACGTCTGTTTTGTAATATAATTTGATGTTTTATGGGGAATACATTGTCTCTGGCATTGCCAACCTACAACCGCGCAGATTTTCTGGATAAATTTCTGGCTATCCATCTGCCGTTTTTGTCTGCGCATGATATCAGGCTTGTGATTTCCGACAATGCGTCGCCTGACAACACTCGTGAAGTGGTGGAGCGGCATGCCGCCAAGTATGCGGTTATCGATTATCACCGCAACGAGGTGCATACATTACCAGATGAGAATTTTGAAACGGTCCTCAAACTTGCTGAAACCGATTACGTCTGGCTCATCGGGGATACCTATCAGGTTTCAGAGGCGGAGGTTATGGCCGTCAAGCAGGCGATTGATGAGGATTCCTACGATCTGCTTGTCTTGAATCTTAGTGGCCATGTTTCAGATATTTCAGAGCAGGTCTATACCGATGGCAGTAAGTTGTTGGCAGATCTTGGATGGCTTATGACCTGCCTGAGCACAATGGTTTATAGTCGGCATTTGATAGCTCAGGGGAATTATGCCAGATTCAGGGATAGCAGCTTTTTACAAGAGGGGATTGTCTTTGAATATCTTGCCGGCAGGCAGTTTCGGGTGAAGTGGATGCCGGATTGTTCGATCAGAGGAATATCTTTGGATGGTATAAAAAAGATAAGTGGAGACGAACAACGGTTAGAGCTATGGGCAAAACGTTGGGCAAACTTTGTTTTTTCGCTTCCGGTGAGTTACGGCTTTGAGGCCAAGCTTAGCTGTGTGAAGAGTTTTAGCGCCAATACAGGTAAATTGGGTTTTAAAAATATTAAACTGCTTCGCAAAGCAGGCGCCTATAATCTGGCGATTTACCGTCAATATGCATCAGCTCTATCGTTGACAACGGATTGCCCACGGTTTCTTCTGCGTTTTCTGGCGATTTTCCCCATCTGGCTTTTACGGCTGTTTGGTTCACGGCCATAAATCAGTCTGTGGCGCTTTTTGACTTTACTGAAAATTGGAGTTCGTAGAGCATTTTATAGAGCCCGTTTCTTGAAAGCAACTCCTGGTGGGTGCCTGACTCGACCACCCGGCCTTTTTCCATGGCCACGATTTTATCCGCATTCTTGATGGTGGAGAGCCGGTGTGCGACCACGAGCGCCGTCCGGTTTTCCATGGCGTGGTCTATGGCGTCCTGCACCACTTTTTCCGATTCGTTGTCCAGCGCACTGGTTGCCTCATCGAATATCAGGAGTTCCGGGTTTTTTACCATGGCTCGTGCAATGGCTATACGCTGGCGCTGACCGCCGGAAAGCTGGATGCCGCGGTCGCCGATCATGGTTTCGTACTGCAGGGGTTTTTCCATGATGAAGGTGTGCGCGTTGGCAAGCCTCGCGGCATTTTCGACGCGGTTATGGGTTATTTCATCATGCACGCCATAGGCGATGTTTTGCTGAATCGAGTCGTTAAAGAGGATGACTTCCTGACTGACGACTCCGATCATTTTCCTGAGCTGTTTGTAGTCGAACTCTCGGATATCGACCCCATCAATGGTAATGCGGCCGGAATCCACATCGTAGAACCGGAGTAAAAGGTCTACAGCAGTCGATTTGCCTGATCCTGACTGACCGATGAGGGCGACCATTTCCCCCTTTTTGATTTCGAAGGAGACATGGTCAAGAACATTGGCGGCATCTGGCTCCTTGCTGTATTTGAAGCAGACATCTTCAAACCTGATGCAGTCGGAAAATGTTTTGATTGATCGTGTTCCGTTGGTAATCTCCGGTTTTGTGTCAAGTAATTCAAACAGACGTTCGACTGATACCATGCCGATTTGCACTGATGTATTGGCATCACCCAATGACTTGATTGGACCCATGGTAGAGTATAGGGTGAATGCAAATACCAGTAACTCGTTTGCAGTCATGACTCCATGGAAAACCTGGAGCCCTCCGAACCAGAGCACCATGGCAATGGCTGCAATCAGAAGCGTTTCATTGAGTGGTCCGATCAGGCTTCTGAGCTGTGAAATCCTGATTCCGAGTTTACGGAAATCTTGAGTGAATGCTTTGAACCTGACGAGTTCAACATCTTCAAAGGCAGTTGATTTGATGACTTTGATGCCGTTGAATTTTTCCTGCAGGACTGAATTCATGTCGCCCATTTTGGTCTGGAAGCTCATCACCAAGCCTTTGATATTTCTTCCGATCAATTGGATGAAAAAGAGAATTGTCAGAGAGGTGATTGCTGAAAACAGGGTCAGCTGCCAGCTTAAGGCAAGAAGGACTCCAAGGTAGACGGCTACAGAAAAGGGGTTTTGCAGAAAGTTTACGAACGTGGAGCTGATACTGTTGTTGACGTTTTCAACATCGTTATAAACGTACTGCATAAGGTTGCCGACGCGATTTTTGTTGAAATAGTCAAGATGCATTTCAAGGATGTTTTTGAATACATCATCGCGTAGCTTTTTCGTTGTTTTTGTTTGGATGCGAAAAATAATCTGTTCGTTGAGATAGATGAACAGATTTTTGATTGCAAATGCAGAAATCAGGAAGAGGCAGATTTTTAACAACGTCAATTCTCTTGTTGGCGCCTTGAACATTAATTGAAATTCATTCAGAGCCCAAGTTTTGAGCTTCTCAATTTCTCCGATTCTTTTTTCATCAGATTTTTGCTGAATCGGTTTGGCTTGAGATGGGGATGTTCCCGCTGGTTTACTTGAAGATGTCAATGCGGTTGACCCTGATGGAGCCTGAGGATTTGATGCTTGCGGTGCTGCTCCAGAGGAGAATACTTCATTTAAAAGAGGCAGTATGGAGTAGATAGAGACAACGCTGAGCAAAGAGGTGATCATGCTGACCAGCACAACCAGGACGATTTTGCCTTTCGACGGAGCCAGGTACTTCAGAATTCTGATCAGTAATGCCATGAACAGAGGGTGGTTATTTAGACTTGCCAAAGCCTGAATATAATGCAAATTCGAAAATAAGTTTTAGCGCCATAATGGCAACTCGGTGTGTCTTTTTTTGACCCTTGGTCCCCGTGGTTTCCTGAAATTGGCCTTTTTCGTCTCTGAGACAGTTTTGTACCTTAGAGCTTATTTTCTTTTACTTTTATGTGGTTAAAGGTAGTGCAAGGGTTGCTCCATAAAGGCTGGCTATCATGAAGAGACTGAAGTTGTGGCCAAAAGCCGCTTGGGCAAGAATCGAGCCCCAGTTACAGGTGCTGACCTTCCGGCTGGTGCAGGCGCTCGGTTTTCTTGCGCGGGCGATGAGCTGGAAGCAGGCCCGGTGGTTTGCAGGGGGAATCGGCGACGTGATGCGGTGTGGCTTGCGGTTGCGCAGGGATCTTGTGTACCGGAACCTTCGCCTGACCTTCCCGGAAAAAAGCGATGATGAGATCGACCGCATCGTCAGGGGCGTCTATAGAAACGTGGCGACGACCCTGCTTGACGTCCTGCGTTTTCCCCTGATCCGCACCCGTGAGGATGCAGCGGCTCTCGTCGATATCGTGAATCCGGAGGTGTTCTGGCGCGGCACCGATAACGGGCGCAAGGGGGCGGTTCTGGTGTCGGCTCACTATGGCAACTGGGAGCTGCTTGCATTTGCGTCGGGCATGCTGGTCAAGCCGATGACCATTATCGTCAAGGAGCAGAGCAACATCGCCCTTGACCGGGCGATGAACGAGTTCCGGACGTTGAACGGCAACAAGGTGGTCTATGACGACCGCTCCGTACGTGAAGGGTTGCGTCTTTTGGCCGATGGCGGCCTGTTATCCATCCTTGCCGATCAGTCCGACCCGAGCGCCAGCTATTTCGGCGAATTCCTTGGCCGGCGGGCCACGGTGTTCCATGGTGCGGCGTTTTTTGCATTGCGTGCCAAGGTGCCGCTGTTCGTGGGGATGTGCCGGCATGGCGACAACGGGAAGTACCGGGTTGAAGTGACCGAGGTCGAGACCTCAGACCTGACCTTCTGCAAGGAGGACATCTCGACCCTGGCTGACCGGTATACGAGGGTTCTGGAGGAGTACGTCCGGCGCTGGCCCGAGGAGTGGTTCTGGTTGCATAACCGCTGGAAGAATGGCGGCGATGTTCAGGCTGTCGGTTGAAACGGATTTGCGACGTATCTTTACAATCGGGAGTGCCAGTCTGCCGGTCTGGCAGCGTCAAGGGGCACGCACCATCTTTGTCACAGCTTGAGTAACTAATTGCGGTTTTTATGTCCAGTAACCAGGATCGGTTCACGGTCGTCATCCCGGTATTCAACCAGCTCGCCTATACCGTCCAGTGTGTTGACAGCCTGCTTTCGCGCGGGGTGCAGCCCGGTCAGATCCTTGTTGTCGACAACGCCAGCAGCGATGAGACGCCCAACTGGCTCCGGCAGCATCCTGAATACCGGCAGGTCCGGAACCGGACCAATCTCGGCTGTGGATGTGCCTGGACCCAGGGGGTCGTGCTGAGTCTCGATGCGGAATGGGTCGTGTTGCTGAACAACGATGTGCTTGCCGGTCCTGACGCAGTGGCGGCAATGCTGAATGCTGCCGAGCGGGAGGGGTTTGGGGTGGTCAGTCCCGCGTTGCTGGAAGGGGCTGACGATTACGGCTTTTCAGCCTTTTCTGAAGAGTACAGCCGGAAAATGGCCGGACGTGTCAGGAAAGGCAAGTTCCATGGCGTCTGTTTCGCCATACATCGGCGCGTGCTCGAAGCTGTCGGATTTCCCGATACCGACCGCAGGCTTGGCGGTTACGAGGATGCCGAATACCTGTTCCGTTGCCTCCGGGCCGGAATTTCCGTCGGAACGGTCGGCGATGCGGTCTTCCACCATTTCGGTTCGATAACCCAGAAGGCAATCAAGCAGAAGACCGGCCAGCGGTCACTCGGGGATTTGCGATATTTCCGTTCGCGAGTTGGTGCCGCCTGGCTTTCGCGGAAGATCGAGAAGGTTAGGGCCCGCTCGCGTTACCGTGCATGGATACGGGATGAACTTGCCGGATCGGGGTACACATTGCATATGGTACGTCGTGAAGGGGTTTGGGAACACCATTGACGTCAGCTATGGAGCGGTTATGAAAAGGACGGCAGCAGTTGTCAATAGAGGATGGATGGGGGATGCGATTGCCTGTTCGGCTGCCGCCATGTCTCTTGCAGAAAAAGGCTATGAAACAACGTTTTTTTTGCGTTGGCCTCAGTTACAACCCATTCTCGATAATGACAGGCGGTTTCGGACGACCGTGTATGGCCGGCTTCTGACGTATAAGGTTCCACGGCCATTGGTTCCCGGTTTTTACGACCTCGTTGTTCGTGAGCCGTTTCCGTGGAGCTACGCGGAGCCACTGACATCGGAAATCCGTCGTTTGGCAGGATGCGAGCCGACTCCGGCATATCGCCTCATACTCTCTCCCGGGCAGATCGCCTTGGCTGCTCGTGGTCCAGAGCAGGTCCGACCGGTTATTGCTTTTGCTCGTGATAGTTACAAGCGCGCTTACCAGCGAGACATTGATGAGTTGATTTCTCGATTGCGCCGGTTTGCTGATGTTCGCTGGGTTGGTTTGGATCCGGCTATGGACAGCAAGAGTGGCAAGCAGGTCTCACTGGTTCAGGATGCTTCCATCATCTATAATTCTGATCTTTTTGTCGGGCCTGAAGGGGGGCTGTTGTGGCTTGCTGCAGGTTTAGGAACGCGTTGCGTGTATTTTACCGAGCATATTGTCGAGCTTGCAAAAAGAATTACCAACGGAAATCCGATGTGTGCGCTTGGAAGTGCCCGTCATTTTCCGGATGCTGCTCATATCGACCTACCGGCCTATTGCTCCAACGACGAGGTTGTGAATGTAATTGTCAATATCCTTGAGCGTCGTTGATTTTCATACATGTTTGCACCGTCGTCCGCGTCGCATCCTGATTATCGTTCAGCGTTCGAACGGTGACGTGCTGCTCAGTTCACCTCTGATCGAGGGGTTGTGGGCAGCGTACGACGCTCCCCGGATTGACCTGCTGGTCAACAGCGATACGCTTGCTGTCGCCCGCACTCTGCCGCATGTCGGGGAGGTGCTGACCTTTTCGTATGGCACGAGTGTAACGGACAAGGCGTCAAGCACCAGGGCATTGTTCCGCCGGATTTTCCGGAAGTACGACCTTTGCGTGAACCTTACGGCCAGCGACCGTTCCGTGCTGTTCGCCCTTGCCGCGGCTCCGGTGGCGATCAGCGCCGTGGAGTCCGACCGGCAGCGTTCATGGTGGAAACGTCTTTTCCTTGCGGGGCATTACGATTTTGACGCGACCCGGCACATCCTTGAAAATAACACCATGGCGTTCCGGTTTTTGGGTATCGATCCCGGTCCGCTCCGCGTTGCGGCTACCCATACGCCCCAGGCTGCCGCCCGGGTCGGGCAGTTGCTTGCCGGGCGGGGGATTACGGCGTTCCTGGTTTTTCATCCCGGCGCGCAGTACGAATACAAGGTGTACCCGGAGCATTTGCGCAATGCCCTGCTGGAGCGACTCGACCAGCTTGGAATTCCGCTGGTGGTTACGGGTTCCCCCGGGCCATTGGACATGGCCATCAAGCGGACGCTCCCGAAACTGGAGAACCTGCATGATTTTATCGGCTTGACCAGTATGGACGAGCTCATCGCACTCAGCGACCGTTCCCTGGGCTATATTGGTGCCGATACGCTGAACATGCATATTGCCGCCGCCCAGAATAAGCGTATTTTTGCGATCTACGGCCCGACCATCCTCGGCATGTGGTCACCGTGGAGCAATGAGCTTGGCCGTGGAGCGGTAAAGAACATGCCGGTGCAGACCTACGGCAACATAACGCTGTTCCAGGCCGACATGCCCTGCGTGGCTTGCGGAAAATCGGGCTGCGATGACCACCACGGCGTAAGCGAGTGCCTGTATCGTATTGAACCTGACACCATTTTCAAGGAAGTCAAGCAGTGGCTGACAACATTTCGGTGACGATCCTGACGCGGGATTCGGAGAAGTACCTCCCTGAATGCCTTGCTGCCCTGGCTGCGTTCGATGAGGTCGTGCTCCTTGACAACGGCTCCACCGACTCGACGCTGGACATCGCCCGCAGCTTCAGTAATGTGGTCGTCCATGAGCATCCGTTCATCGGATTCGGGCCCATGAAGAATCTTGCGCTTGACCTGGCCAAAAACGACTGGATATTCTCGGTGGACAGCGATGAGATCGTCAGCCCCGAACTGTCCCGTGAGATCTTGGGGCTACGGCTTGACCCGTCGTACCTGTATGTGGTCGAGCGCGACAACTACTATCATGGCCGCCTCATTCGTGGCTGCGGGTGGAACAACGATCACGTGCAGCGCCTCTTCAACCGCACCCGCACCCGTTTTGACGGCCGCCTCATCCATGAAAGACTTGCCGGCTCAGGAACCATGCCGGAAGTGCGACTTTTCGGCCGCATGCAACACCATCCGTATGACGAAGCCTCCCAGCTTGTCGCCAAGCTGCAGCAGTATTCGACATTATGGGCAGAGGAGAACCTTGGCAGGAAACGCTCATCACCGGCCAGGGCATTCATGAACGGCATGCTGACCTTCTTCAAATCCTATGTGCTCCAGCGTGGTTGGCGGTTTGGCTACGAGGGCCTGCTGATTTCCATTTCCAATGCCAACGGCGCCTTTTACAAATACATCAAGCTCTATGAAGCTGAAAAGACCGGCAAGCTGTAGCCTGATCATCACCACCTACAACTGGCCGCAGGCGCTCGACCTGTCGCTGAAAAGCGCACTGGCGCAGGCTGTACCGCCGGATGAGATCCTGGTCGCCGACGATGGGAGCGGCGAAGAAACAGCACGGCTTGTCAGACGGTATGCAGAAACGTCCATCGTTCCTGTCCGGCATATCTGGCAGGAGGACTGCGGATATCGCCTGGCGGCGTCCCGAAATCGGGCAGTTGCTGCTGCGAAAGGGGAGTATGTCGTGGTTGCCGATGGGGATATGCTGCTGCATCCGTGTTTTATCAGGGACCATCTTGACCGTGCCATGCCGGGCACCTTCATTCAGGGCTCGCGGGTACTTGGTTCACAGGCGGCGGCCATGAAGCGTTTTACAACAAAGTCAGTCCGGATTTTCTTTTTTGAAAAGGGGCTGAAAAACCGCAAAAACACGCTTCGGATTCCCTTCTTG
This sequence comes from uncultured Chlorobiaceae bacterium, assembly GCA_964611215.1. Lineage (GTDB taxonomy): Bacteria > Bacteroidota > Chlorobiia > Chlorobiales > Chlorobiaceae > Chlorobaculum. The sequence goes on along the minus strand of CAZSXF010000004.1, from coordinate 34,842 downwards.
TCCGCTTTTTTTGCACACCACCCTGTTCGTTCACTCAAAGGTATCCGGGGTTGCAATTTTTCATTTTTTCGAACTGATTGCATCCGTGTCAACGGGTTCAACGAGGATTTTACCGGGTGGGGACGAGAGGACAGCGAATTTGCGGTCAGGATGATCAACAGTGGCGTGTTTCGCCGGAATGTGCGGTTCAGCGCAATCGCCTATCATCTCTGGCACAAGGAGAACGCCCGGCAATCGCTTCCGGCCAATGACCGCCTGCTCGAAGCCGCCATAGCAGGCAACCTCACCACATGCAGCAACGGCATCGGCAAATATCTGAACCATTCCGGCTTATGAAACTCAGCGCCTTCACCTTTATCAAGAACGGCACCATCTACGGTTTTCCGTTCGTTGAGTCCATCCGTTCGGTGCTGCCCATCGTCGATGAGTTCGTCGTCAATGTCGGCAGGAGCGACGACGACACCCTGGAACGGGTCATGGCTATTGCCGACCCGAAAATCCGCATTGTCGAATCGTGCTGGAACGACAGGATGCGGGCCGGAGGCTATGTCTACGGTCAGCAGAAGATGATTGCCCAGTTCAACTGCACCGGGGATTGGGCATTTTACCTTGAGGGCGACGAAATCGTCCATGAGCATGACCTAGAAAACATCGTCGGGGCATGCCGGCAACACCTCGACGATGGAAGGGTGGAGGCGCTGAGCTTCGATTATCTCCATTTTTACGGCAACGCCAACAGCTACCTCGACTCCCCGGGCTGGTACCGGCGTGAAGCGAGGATCATCCGTAATACGATCCGCTCAATTGCGCCCGACGGCCTGTACTGGCATGTCCTCACCGACCGGGCGAAGGTCAGCCGGTACCCGAGGGCGGCCCATACCGGCGCGACGATCTATCATTACGGCTGGGTGCGGAGCGAAGAGGAGATGAACCGGAAATCGGAAGGCGTGCAGCGGTACTGGAACAAGAAACACAACAACATCGACTATGGGGAGATCGACCAGCGGATCATCCGCGAGTTTACCGGCACACATCCTGCGGCCATCCGGGAATGGCTTCCCGAAGGGCAGGGGGTGTTCCGCGCCAACCCAGGCCATGTGCTGACCTCACGTGAAAAGAAACATTGGCTGATGCTGCGCGCCGAGCGCCTGCTTGGCCTTGAACTGAGCAAAAAGCACTTCATCCCGTTCCGGCCATGAACCCATCCGTCATCCTGCTGCCCAACTGGATCGGCGACCTGCTGCTTGCCTTGTCCGTCGTCATGCAGCTTCCCGAAGAGCGTCGTGCCGAAGCCACCCTGCTGGTGCCCAAACAGATGGGTGGTCTTGTCAGGCTGCTTTGCGACCTTCCGCAGATACCGTTTGACCGCACGGACAGCGTGGCGAGGAAACGCACCCTCACAGCCGTACAGGCTGGGCATTTCAGGAGTATCTACCTGCTTCCGTACTCTTTTTCTTCGGCGCTGTTTGCGTTCCGGGCCGGGGTGCCGGTGCGGCGTGGCCTGAACCGTGAATTGCGGGGTTTTCTCCTGACGGACTCGTTGCCGGGCAACCTCAGGAACCGGTCGTCCCATATTACCGTCGAGTATGCCCGTATCCTCGATGCGCGGATCGACACGCCTGAATTGTGGGGCGGCGTTCCGGTCGCACCTGATCCGACGTACGCCGGATCAGTGGTCTGCTGCCCCGGTGCGGCGTATGGCCCGGCCAAGAAATGGCGCCATTTCCCGGAACTTGCCCGTCTGCTGACGACCGGGAAGGTCGTCGTCCTGGGAACGGCGGCTGACGGAGAGGCCGCCCGTGAAATGGTGCAGGCTGCTCCTGACCGGGTGCTGGACCTGACCGGCAGGACCTCCCTCGCGGAAGCTGCGGCAATCATGGCCGGTGCGCGTGCCGTCGTCTCAAACGATTCTGGTCTCATGCACCTTGCCGGGTATATCGGGGTGCCGGTCATCGGCCTTTTTGGTTCGACCAGCCCGGTCTGGACCCGGCCGCTTGGCTGCCGGAGCATGGTGCTGCATTCGGCTGAACCCTGTTCGCCCTGCTTCGAGCGTACCTGCAGGTTCGGCAATTACCGGTGTCTGGAAAAGATCACGCCACAACAGGTTGTTGCAGCGATTGGGCGGATTGCTGCCTCTTAGTCGGCAGTTAGTTTCCTGCCAGTTTACCGAAAGTTTTTCTGATGAAGATTTTCAGAAAAGTCGGTTTCCACGCTACTCCATAGGCTTTAGTTAAAAGGATTTGAATGGCTTGCCGATAAAGCCCAAGGTAGATCAGCGATTCAACAAGGAACGATAGCTGTTGTTTCTGATACGTTTGCTCGTTGATGCGTTTAATATGGGTTATAATTCGTTTTGACAGGAGATCAAGTATGTTCCGATTTCCAAGCTTAGAGAGCTTTTTTGAAAACCCGATAAAGTATTCGTTGACGAATAGTGTTTCGGGCATTTGTGTGATGAATCGAAAAAGTTCTTCTTGACTAAAGATATCTGGGAAATTAGAGAGCCCATGGAATCCGAACTGTTGTTCGTAGGAGGTGAATTCAAAGGAAAATTTCTGTGCAATATCCGCTGGTGCAAACAAAATTCCTTTTGTTTCCAGCTGTTTTCTGTATGTGATACAGATGCAGTCGTCTTCAGGGTGTTTTGGAACGATATTTTCCGCGGCCAATGCATCAAGCAGCCTTAATGACCTTAGTGAAAAGCCTCCGTTGCCAACGACCAGCCCGTTTTGTGTTTGCCATGGTGCACCGATATAATCGAAAGAGAGAAACAGGTCATTCCAGTTTTCTGGATGAATAATGAACCCATCCCATTGGATGATCAGGCAATAAGGGGTTTTGATCAATGCACGCAACCCCTTAATCATAAATGTTGAATATGCTGTAATTGATCCAATTTCGGATGTTCGGATAACCCTCAGATTTGGTGGGGTTTTTTCAGGAATCTGAAATTTTTCGGATGTGACAAAAAGCACATCTCCAAAAATGATTTTTTCTGATGATCTGAGCAGTGCCGCATACCCAAGCTCTGGTGTACGGGTATCAATGCAACAGAGCGTGATGTCAGGAAGACTTTTCATTGGTACGGCATGGTTAGAGCATACCTGTTTCCTGTCCTGCAATCCGTGCGAGCATGTTCCGGACGGCAAGGGTGACGGTGCTGCCGTCGATGTCCACCACATCGGGTGTTGGCGAGACGATCACCTCCTGCATTGTGCTCAGCGGGGCAAAGAGCCTGCTGTCCTCCGGGTTGAACCGGTACAGGGCAACCAGCGGGCGGTCCGAGCAGGCGGCAATGTGGACGAGCGAGGTGTCGGGCGTGACGAGCAGCTTGAGTTTGTCGACAATCTTCCAGACTTCGTAGAGGTTTCTGGTGAACGGGGTCGGCAGGACGTTCTCGTGCGGTGCTTCCAGCATGCGTTTTTCCTCCAGGTCGCCTGGCGAGGAGAAGATGACGAAGCGTTCTTCGGGAAAGCTCCCGATGAGTTCGGACCATTGTTCGCGGGTTCGGTGCCCGCCGGGGGTGCCGACGCTGATGTTGATGCCGATGCAGGCGCGTTCCGGCAGGGATGCCAGCAGCCCGGCGATTTCACCGGAGACAGGCATTTCCGGAATGTAGGGCCTGGTGGTTGCCGGCATGCTGCCGTCGATGGCTTTGAGCAGTGCGAGGTTCCGCTGCGATTCATGGGTGCCGCGCGGCAGTTCGAGGAGGTAGTCGAAAAGCTCTTCGTTGCCGTTGTTGCGGAAGCCGACCTTGTAGCGTGCCCTGATCAGTCGTGATTGCAGCAGAAAATGGGTCGAGCGGTGGTCTTTCGAGTTGAAGAGCGCGTCGTAGCGTTTCGGCAGGCATTTGAGGAGGTAGCGTCCCAGGTCCCGTTTTGCGTGGAAGACGGCGGTGACGTTCCTGTCGTGGCTGAAGAAGTCGTAGATGATCCGGGTGAAGGCGATTATATAAATGGCGGTGTTCCGGTCACGCCGCTTGATCGCGGCGATAAGCGGCGTGAGCATGATGGCATCCCCGAAGCATTCCCGTGCGAGGATGACCACGCTCTGGAATGGCCCGGTAAAGGGCCTGGATGCGGGCTGGTTCTGGTGCATGAAGCTGTCGTTTGCCGGTGGAGGTTCGTTTCAGACGCCGAAAAATTCACGGTACCAGGCGACGAACCTGTCGATGCCGTCCTGGATCGGTGTTTCAGGCCGGTAGCCGAAGTCCCTGACCAGGTCGCTGACGTCGGCGCAGGTCGACGGCACGTCACCGGGCTGTATCGGCAGGAGGTTTTTGGCAATGGGCCTGCCCAGCGTGGTTTCGATGGCGGTGATGAAGTCCATGAGCCTGACGGGCCTGCTGTTGCCGATGTTGTAGACCCGGTAGGGAGCTGACGAGGTGCCGGGGTCGGGATTTTCGCCAGACCAGCCGGGTTCCGCAACCGCGGGCCGGTCGATGATCCGGGTGACCCCTTCGACGATGTCGTCGATGTAGGTGAAGTCACGCTCCATTTCGCCGTAGTTGAAGACGTCGATCGGCCTGCCTTCAAGGGCTGCCTTGACGAAGAGGAACAGCGCCATGTCGGGGCGCCCCCACGGTCCATATACGGTGAAGAACCTGATTCCGGTGGTCGGGATGCCGAACAGGTGGCTGTAGGTGTGCGCCATCAGTTCGTTTGATTTCTTGCTCGCCGCATACAGGCTGACCGGATGGTCGACGTTGTGGTGCACCGAGAATGGCTGGCGCCGGTTCAGGCCGTAGACCGACGAGCTTGATGCGTAGCTGAGGTTGCCGACGGCATGGTTCCGGCATGCCTCGAGCAGGTTCAGGAAGCCGGTAATGTTCGAGCTGACGTAGGCTCCGGGGTTGGTCAGGGAGTAGCGGACGCCCGCCTGCGCGGCAAGGTTGCAGACGGCATCGAACTTTTCAGTCTGGAAGAGTTTCCCGATGCCCGCGCTGTCTTCGAGGTCGAGTTTGACAAAGCGGTAGTTCGGGTATTTCGAGGACTGGACGGGCCGACGCTCTTCGATGGCTTCCCGTTGGATGCCTGAGCACGCGAGCCGCCCGTATTTGACCCGCTGGTCGTAATAGTCGTTGATGTTGTCGAGGCCGACGACCTCGTCGCCCCTCGATGCGAGGCGTTCCGCGAGGTGGAAGCCGATGAACCCGGCGGTGCCGGTGACAAGGATTTTCATGAGTCTCTGTATCGCAATGGTTCTGATGGCCGTGCCGCATGTTCGCGGTACGGCGGAGCCCTGCTGCAAGATAAGGCGCATTTCGAAAACAATCGGCAGTTTTCGTGGGGCCGCAAGGTTTCCTATCTTCCCGGAAAGAATTCCGCACAACCGATTACGAACACGCATGCCGACCATTACCGACACGACGCCTGAACGAAAGCCGGGAGCGGGGTTTACCGTTGTCGTGCTTCTTGCCGTCCTGGTACTGTATCCGCTGGTGGGGGCCGGGTTGGCCATGCTGGCGACCGGTGTCCGGCAACTCGACATCGACACGATTGCGATGCAGCCGCCGCTCCTGTCGAAACTCCTTGCGGCGCAGGCAGTCGGTCAGATTCTTGCCCTTGCCATTCCCGCCCTGCTGCTCGGATGGCGTTTTTCCGGTGGACCTTCGCCGTTCGGTCGCCCTGCGCGCGCCTGGCTCGGTCTGGTGGCGCCCGACGACTGGCGGCCGGTGCTGGCCGCCGTCGTCGGCATGGTGCTGCTGCAACCCCTGATGTACACCATTTCCGGGTTGCAGGATCTCCTGCTGCCGTTGCTCGGGGAAGCCGGAAAGGCTGTGCTGCGTGATCAGGAGCGTCTCGAACGCTTCATCGCGAAGATTGCCACGGCGGACTCCCCGGCAGGCTTCCTGTGGGTGGCATCGGTGCTTGCCGTCACGCCCGCCTTTTGTGAAGAGGTGTTTTTCAGGGGGTATGTCCAGAAGAGTTTCCGCACCACCCTGTCGGCACGGGGTGCGCTGCCGCTTACGGCGTTTGTGTTCGCCCTCTTCCATCTTGAACCGTCAAATCTCATTCCCCTGACTTTGCTTGGCTGGTATATTGGGTATATTTACGAAAGTTCCGGCAGTCTTGCCGTACCGGCTGCAGCCCACGCGACGAACAACCTCGTTGCGCTCCTGTTTCTCCACCTGGATGTCAGGTTCATGGGCATTTCCCTTGCCGGCAGCGGTGCCGGGGCGGTCTGCATGTGGCAGTGGTGGGTGGTGGTTGCCGTTTGCGCTGTACTCTTTATCCTGCTGATTCGCCGGTTCGACAATACGGCGGTTTCGGCCTGAACCGATAACTAATCACTCCTGACCGGCATCTGCCCATGTCTTCCGTACTCCATAACAACCTGGTCCAGCGCATCGCTGTGGCCATCGTGGGCATTCCGCTGCTGCTCTGGATCAATGCCGCAGGCGGGCTCTGGTTTCTCGGAATGGTGCTCGTCCTGAGCCTTCTGGCCACCTTCGAGTTCCGCCAGCTTGCCGCCCATCGGGCGCATCCGCCGTCGCTGCTGCTGCTCTTGCCGATGACCGCGCTGATCCAGATGAATTTTTATTTTCGCATCGTTGACTACTGGGAGGCGCTCCTGTGCAGCGTCATGCTCCTGTATGTGGTCGAACTCTGGCGGCAGCAGGGCTCGCAGTTTCTCAACATCGGCTCGACGCTGGTCGGGCTGGTCTACGTCAACCTCACGTTTGGGGCCCTGCTCCGGCTCCGGCTCATCGGGGTCGCGCCGGGTTCGGCAGGCACGGCTGCAGGCTCCTCGCTGGTGCTGCTGCTGTTTGTCTGCGTCTGGGCGGCGGATATCTTCGCCTATTTCGGCGGCAGCAGGCTCGGCGGAAAGTTTATCAGGAAGAAGCTGTTTGCGCGGCTGAGCCCCAAGAAGACCTGGGAGGGCTATATCTGCGGCATCGCTGGCAGCTGTCTTGTGGCATGGTCGTGCTCGCTCGTCGTCCCCGACTTTCCCGATGGTCACGCCTGGCTCAGCGGGCTTCTGGTGGGCGCGGTCAGTCCTGCCGGAGACCTGATGGAGTCGATGTTCAAGCGGGATGCGGGGGTCAAGGATTCTTCAGGCCTCATTCCCGGCCACGGCGGTGTGCTGGACCGGTTCGATACGGTGATGTTCATCGCGCCGCTGTTCTATTTCCTGTCGGCCTGGGGCTGAAGCGTGCCGGGAATCCGGTAAAAGCAATGTTTTTTTTATATTGACCTTCGTTTTTCGGAGTGTCGGAACTCGCTGCAGTGCCAGCAAGCCTGTTACAGTCATGAATATCGAAGCCTTGCTTTCGGAAGCATCCATAGCCCTCAACCTTGAACTGTCATCCAAGCAGGAGGCGATTTCCGCCGTCCTTGAACTGGTCGACAGCCACGAACACGTTCTTGACCACACGCTGCTTGTCGAGGACGTCATGAAGCGCGAGCACGAGATGTCGACCGGTATCGGCAAGAATATCGGCCTCCCGCATGCCAAGACTGCTGCGGTTTCCAGCCCGCTGATCGCCATGGTCACCATCAGGGAGGGGATCGACTTCGATTCCATTGACGGCCAGCCGGTGCAACTGGTCTTTCTGCTTGCGACGCCGGATTCCATGCTTGCCGAGCATCTCAAGCTCCTGGGACGGATTACCCGGCTTGTGGGCAGGGACGAGGTGCGGCAGCGGATCATCAACTCCTCTTCGGCAGCCGAGGTGCTTTCGATTTTCCGTGAAGAGGAGAAAGACCTTCCCCAGATTTAATACCAGTTACCAGCAGAGCAGAGGATATGGCGCAGTTTCAGGCCGTCAAGGGCGCAAAAGATATTTTTCCCGACGAAATCACCAGGTGGCATGCCATCGAGGGGGTGATCCGTTCCGTCGCGGCCCTGTACGGGTTCGGCGAGGTGCGTACGCCCGTTTTCGAATACACCGAACTGTTCCAGCGCGGCATCGGGGCGACGACCGATATCGTCGGCAAGGAGATGTTCTCCTTCCTTCCCGATCCGAACGGCCGTTCGATCACCCTCAGGCCAGAGATGACCGCCGGGGTGATGCGGGCCTTCATGCAGCGCCATCCGGGTGGCGTGGCGCCGGTGCAGAAGCTTTATTACATCGCTGACCTGTTCCGGAAGGAGCGGCCGCAGGCCGGACGGCAGCGGCAGTTCACGCAGTTCGGCGCCGAACTGCTCGGCGCCTCCTCGCCGGCGGCGGTCGTGGAGGTGATTTCACTGATGATGCACGTGTTTGAAACGCTCGGCCTGCATGGTCTCCGCCTCCGCATCAATTCGCTTGGCGACCAGGAAGACCGTGCGCGGTACCGTGCGCTGCTTCGCGAGTACCTTGAACCCTGGTTCGGCGAGCTTGACGAGCCGTCGAAGGATCGGTTCGAAAAGAACCCGCTGCGCATCCTCGATTCGAAGAACCCACGGGTCAGGGAAATCGTCGCCGGTGCGCCGAAGCTGCTTGACAGCCTCAAGCCCGAGGGTCGGCAGGAGTTCGAGCGCGTCCTTGCCTGCCTTGCCGACCGCAACATCGCCTATGACGTCGACCATCTCCTGGTTCGCGGGCTCGACTATTACGGGCATACGGCCTTCGAGGTGCTGAGCCCTGAACTGGGGGCGCAGGATGCCATCGGTGGCGGCGGACGTTACGATGCGCTTTCCCGAGAGCTTGGCGGGAGTGCGGAGATTCCGGCCGTGGGTTTCGCCGTTGGGCTTGAGCGGCTGATCATCACCATGGAAAAGCAGGGGTTGTTCGCTTCGCAGACCGCTTCCGGGCCACAGGTGTTCATCGTCCTGCAGGACGCCGGGCTCGAAGATGAGGCGCTTCGCATCGCCGACAGGCTGCGCAGGTCCGGCATCTCGGCCGAACTTGACCTCTCCGGCAGGAGCATGAAGGCGCAGATGCGGGAAGCCAACCGCCTCCAGGCTTCGTTTGCGCTCTTCGTCGGCCAGGACGAGATCGCTTCCGGAAAGTTCACGCTCAGGAATCTTGCCACCTCCGCTCAGGAGGCGCTGCCGCTTGACGGTGTCGGGCACGCAGTTGGCCAGGCGGTGAAACCTGCATCCGCTGTGCCGCCATGCATACGCTGACCTTGTACGGGACGGAGCAGTGCTGCCTCTGCCATGAAGCCAAGGCGGTGCTTGACCGTGTTCGCCGTACCGTTCCCTTTGCCCTTGAAACGGTGGACATTTCCGGCGACCCTGGCCTGCAGGAGCTTTATGGTACCGAAATCCCGGTGCTCTGCATCGACGGAGTCAAGGTGTTCCGGTACGGAATCCACGAAAAAAAACTCCTGCAGCTGCTCTCGAAGCCGTGAACGCCCTTTGGCGGCGGTTTCTCCAAGGCGGCTGGAGGGTTACCACGAACGGACATGATGTTGCTTATCCGGTTGCTTATCCTCCTTTTTTTCCTGTACCTGGTCGTCCGGCTGGTGCTGCGGCTGGTGTTCGGTGTGTTCGGCATCCGGAGGGTGTTCACTTCCGGCACGACCGCCCCCCGACGGAGCGAGGCCCAGCATGATCCGCAGAAGGCCGAGGAGGCTGAGTATGAGGTGATCGACAGTCATATCCGGGATGACGGCTGAAGGTGTTGAATCATTTTTACTTCTTTACAGTTTTTTGTACATTATCGCAGACCGGAGCCTTGTCGGACGGTTTTCTGAAAGTGGGGACTCCCCACTTTTTTGTTTTGGGCAACATGACGTGACGCGAATGATTGATGAGCATATCCGGAAGGTGATCGATGAGGTGCTGGCCGAAGTGTCGGCAGGAACGGGGGCTGAAATCTACCTGGTTGAGGCTGCCGTAAGAGGTGGGGGCCGGAAGATCGAACTGACGGTTGACACCGACCGTGGCATCGGTATCGACCAGTGTGCGAAACTGAGCCGCCGGCTTCGGGAACGTCTCGAAAGTGAAGAGGAATTTGCGCCGTTGTCGGACGGGGATTTCGACCTGCTGGTTTCGTCTCCCGGCATCGGTGAGCCGATACAGGTTGACCGGCAATACATCCGGCATCTGGGCCGGTTGTTCAGGGTGGTGTATCTGGACCAGGATGAGGAGCGCCGGGAGGTGTCCGGTCGGCTGCTCCAGGCCGTAATCGACGGTGACGAGCCTTGCATCGTGCTCGAACCCCGGGTTGCGGCGAAGAAGAAGAAGACGGCGGGCGACCCGCCGATGACCCTGCGCCTTGCCGATGTCGTCAAGGCGGCGGTGCAGGTCGAACTGTAGTACCTGCCGTGCGCAGGTGTTTTGATTCGGCCATACCGGTCGCAGACTATTTTACAAAAACAAGGATCACACAGCGATGCCAAGAAAGCAAGTGAAGGGCGAAACCCATGATCAGAAAGCGTTGATTGCCAGTGCTTTCGGAGAGATCGAGCAGTCGAAGATTTTCCTGGACAAGCGTTCTGAAAGCGCAGCGGTCAAGATGGACATCGCCGATCTGCTGAAGGAGATCATCCAGAAGCAGCTCCGGAAGGACTACGACCCTGAAGTGGAGGCAAATATTTTCATCAACCCGGAACGGGGAGATTTCGAGGTCTACATCCTGAAGAAGATTGTCAGCGACGTCGACCTGCCGACGATCGAGATCAGCCTTGACGAGGTTCGCAAGATAGATGATTCCCTTGAACTCGGTGATTATTACGAGGAAGGCCCGATCAAGCTCGATGACTTCCTTACCCGCAAGTCGATCCAGATCATCAAGCAGTCGGTCCAGAAGAAGGTCCGTGACCTCGAACGACTGGTTGTCTACGAGGACTGCCTGGAGAAGGTCGGCGAAGTGGTCGCCGGTGAGGTTTACCAGGTCAGGCCGAACGAGGTGATTTTCACCTACAACACCTCCAAGGACCATCGGGTGGAGCTGGTGCTTCCGAAATCCGAGATGATGAAGAAGGACAATCCGCGCCGGACGCCGAGGATGAAGCTCTATGTCAAGCGCATCGAGCGGGAGAAGGTGAAGGTCCGCAACGACGACGGTTCCGTGGTCGAGCGGGAGAAGCCGGACGGCGGTATGAAAGTCATCGTTTCGAGGGTGGACGACCGTTTCCTTTACAAGCTGTTCGAAAGCGAGGTCCCGGAAATCCTGGACGGGCTCATCGTCATCAAGGGCATCGCCCGCGTACCCGGCGAACGTGCCAAGGTCGCCGTCGAGTCGACCAGTTCGAGGATCGACCCGGTCGGCGCGACCGTCGGCTATCGCGGCAAGCGCATCCAGAGCATCGTCAAGGAGCTGAACAACGAGAACATCGACGTTATCTACTTCACCGATGAGCCGCAGATTTTCATCGCCCGGGCACTCCAGCCGGCGAAGATCGATCCGATGACGGTCCACGCCGACATGAAGACCCGCAAGGCGAGGGTCATGCTCAAGCCGGACCAGATCAAGTACGCCATCGGCAAAAACGGCAACAACATCCACCTTGCCGAAAAGCTGACCGGTTACGAGATCGACGTGTATCGCGACGTGATCGACAAGTCCCTTGAGGACCCGAACGACATCGACATCATCGAGTTCCGCGAGGAGTTCGGCGACGACATGATCTACCAGCTGCTTGACGGCGGTCTCGATACGGCCAAGAAGATTCTCAAGGCCGGTGTCGAACAGATCGAGGAGGCGCTGGTCGGATTGCAGAAGACCGAAGAGCTGTTTGTTTTCACGAAGGGTCGCAAGCCTATGAAACCGAAGGAGCGCAAGGTATCCGACGAGGAGAAGCGCTACTGGCGGAAGATTGCCGAGACGATCTACAAGACCGTCAGGGAGCAGTTCAACGAGGAAGACCTTGCCGCATTGCTTGACGACAGCCACGACCGCCTGCGCTCAGGCGAGGGGCTCTTCTCCGACGAACCGAGAGAAGAGGAAAACAACTGAATTACTTAGAGGATAACCATCCAGGGAGAAGGTAATGGCCATAGAGGAAAAGCAGATCAGGTTCAGAATCAGTGATATTGCCAGGGAGCTGCAGGTCAGCCCTCAGGAAGTCCTGCAGTTTGTCAAGCAGGAAGGGGGTAAGGTAGCTTCCACCTCCTCCATGGTGGTTGAAGGCATGCGAGACCTGATTTTCAGTCATTTCAGCCAGGAGAAGAAACAGGTTGACGAGACGAGGAAGATCAGGGCGGAGAAGCAGAAGCGCCTGACCAGGCTGGAAGAGCAGTCCAGAAAGGCATACGAGAAGGAACAGCAGCTCCAGGAGACTCTGAGCAGCGGTGTTGCCGGCGCTCCGGGGGCCGAGCCGAAGCGTGACGCGTCGGCGGAGGTGTTCCTCCAGGTTCCGCTGGAGCCGGAACCGTTGCCGGAACCGGAACCGGTCCTTCCGGAGCAGCTTGTCGAGCCTGAAGTGCCTGCGGTGTCAGAAGCGCCTGCAGCACCTGTCGAGCCCGAAGCGCCGGTCATGCCGCCGGTCGAGCCAGTCGCCGTCGCAGCTGCAGCAGCGGCGCCAGCTCCCGCTCCCGCCCCGGTACCGGCGGAGCCCGTGGTGGTGCAGCCTGAGCCGGCCCCCGTTGCTGAGCCCGAGCCGCAGCCCGTGGCTGTCGAACCGGAGGAGCATGCCACATCGAACCTGATCGTCCAGACCCTTCCCGACTCGATGAACACCTATGACGCGCCGCAGAAGATCGGTGGGCTGACTGTTCTGGGAACCATCGAGGTGCTGTCCGACGCCGACCGGAAGAAAAAGGCCCGCAAGAAGAATTTCAGGGAGAAGGCCGACGAACTCAAGGGAGAGTTCGAGAACAAGGCAGCCGGCACCGGCACTGCCGGTACTTCAGAAGAGGGTGATGAGGCGCGCAAGAAGGTGTCGCGTCCGCAGGACGGGGAGTCTTCCTCGACGAGCACCAGCAGCGGGGATGACGCCGGCAACAAGAAGAAGAAGGGCAAGAAAAAGAAGAAGAACGATGTTGATGACAAGGTCATCTTCCAGAACATCAAGAATACCATCAGCGGCATGGACGAGAGTGGCGGCACCACATCGCGCCAGAAGTTCCGCAAGATGCGGCGTATGGAGCGCGAACGCGAGTTCGAGGCTGCCGAGGCGATGCGGGAGGCCGAGCGTTCGATCATCCGTGTGACCGAGTACGCCTCTCCCCATGAGCTTGCAGAACTGATGGGGATCACTGCAAAGGAGATCATCCAGAAGTGCTTCACCCTGGGCAAGTTCGTGACCATCAACCAGCGTCTCGATCATGAAACCATCGAGCTGATTGCGCTTGAGTTCGGCTTCGAGGCAGAGTTTATCTCCGAGGTCGAGGCGACCTCCCAGGAGCAGCAGGTCGATAACCCCGAAGACATGCAGATCCGTCCGCCGGTCGTGACGATCATGGGCCATGTCGACCACGGCAAGACCTCCCTCCTGGATTACATCCGTCGAAGCAACGTTGTTGCCGGTGAATCCGGAGGCATTACCCAGCACATCGGCGCCTACGAGGTGACGGTTGCCGGCGACCGCCACATCACCTTCCTCGATACGCCGGGTCACGAGGCCTTTACGGCCATGCGTGCCCGTGGCGCCCAGGTGACGGATATCGTCATCCTCGTGGTTGCAGCGGACGACAGCGTCATGCCGCAGACCATCGAGGCGATCAACCATGCCAAGGCGGCAGGTGTGCCTATCGTGGTGGCGCTCAACAAGATCGACAAGCCTGAGGCCAATCCGGAAAAGATCAAGACGCAGCTCTCCGAGGCTGGCGTGCTGGTCGAGGACTGGGGCGGCGAGTACCAGTGCCAGGAGATTTCGGCCAAAAAGGGCCTGAACATCAAGGAGCTGATGGACAAGGTTCTGACCGAGGCGGAAATCAGGGAACTGAAGGGCAACTATTCCAGGGAGCTCCCAGCCAGCGGTATCATCGTCGAATCCGAGCTCGACAAGGGCAAGGGCGTCGTTTCGACCGTGCTTGTGCAGCGCGGCTTCCTGAAGGTCGGCGATCCGTTCGTTGCCGGCAATACGATGGGCAAGGTCAGGGCGCTCATGGATGAACGCGGCAAGCGGATTCCCGAGGCGGGTCCGTCCCGCCCGGTCCGGGTCCTCGGTTTTGAGGATCTGCCGCAGTCGGGGGATGCGCTGACGGTCATGACCTCCGACCGCGAGGCCCGCGATGTCGCCCAGAAGCGGCAGGTGATCCGTCGTGAGCATGAGTTCCGCCGCAGCACCCGCGTGAAGCTCGACAGTATCGCCCGCCAGATCAAGGAGGGCCTGAAGAAGGAGCTGAGCGTCATCATCAAGGCGGATACCGACGGTTCCATCCAGGCGCTGGCCGACGGCCTGATGAAGATCCAGAACGAAGAGGTGAAGGTGCAGATCATCCACCAGGGTGTCGGCCAGATTACCGAGACCGACGTGCTGCTTGCCGCGGCCTCCGATGCCATCATCATCGGATTCCGGGTCAGGCCGAACGTGAACGCCAAGAAGCTGGCGGAGAAGGAGGACCTCGACGTCCGCTTCTACAGCGTCATCTACCATGTGCTTGAAGATGTCGAGAAGGCGCTTGAGGGTATGCTTTCGCCCGAGCTGCACGAAGAGAGCCTTGGCTCGCTTGAAATCCGCCAGGTCTTCCGGGTTCCGAAAGTCGGCAACGTCGGCGGCGCCTACATGCTGGAGGGCAAGATTTTCCGCGATTCCAAAATCCGCCTGCTCCGCGACGGTGTGCAGATTTTCGACGGTCAGCTCGATTCGCTCAAGCGCTTCAAGGATGACGTCAGGGAGGTCGATGCCGGCTATGAGTGCGGCATGAGCATCAAGGGGTATGACGACATCAAGGTCGGCGATGTCGTCGAGGCCTACAAGATCGTCGAAAAGAAGCGCAAACTCTGAGACGGAAAGGGGGACGATATGTCGATAAGGACTGACAAGGTCGCCTCGCTGCTCCAGCAGGAGCTGGGCGATATCTTCCAGAAGGAACTGCCCCGGAGCGGGCCGCTGGCTACGGTCGTGGAGGTGAAGATCACCCCCGACCTCGGCATCGCCCGGGCCTATATTTCCATCATCGGGCCGGACAAGGAGCGGGAAGAGCTCATGGCGCATCTCCGGGCCGAAACCAAAAGCTTTCGCAAGTTGCTTTCCGCCAGAATCAGGAACCAGTTCCGGCGTATTCCGGAACTGGAGTTCCATGAAGACCACCTGTTTGAACAGGCGAACCGGATCGAGCAGCTCCTGAAATCGGTTCGTCCCCCGTCGGCCGGAGCTGCACCGGCTACCGAAGAGCAGTAACCGCAGCGTTTTCCGCACCAGATTCACTACATGGCAATCGCAGGCAGCATCCCCGTCCTCAGCGAAGAGGGCGATTTCATTCTGGTCGACAAACCGCTCGACTGGACCTCGTTCGACGTCGTGGCCAAGGTCAGGGGGGCGTACAAGCGCAACGGCCAGCCGCGGAAAGTCGGCCATTGCGGGACGCTCGACCCCAGGGCTACCGGCCTCTTGATCCTCGCCACCGGACGCAAGACCAAGTCCATATCCACCCTTGAAGTGCTCGACAAGGAGTATGACGGGGTGATCAGGCTCGGGGCCCAAACCGCAAGCCACGATACCGAATCGGACGAGTTCGCCTGGAAGGATACCTCGCACCTGACCGAAGCCGACATCGCCGCGGCGGCCTCGTCGATGCTCGGCGTTCGCATGCAGCAGCCGCCCATGCATTCGGCTGTCTGGCACAACGGAACGCGCCTGTACGAACTGGCTCGCCAGGGAAAGGAGGTGCGGGAACGCAAGGCTCGGCAGATCGAGATTTTCCGGTTTGACATCACCGCGGTTGCGCTTCCGGAGGTCCGGTTCCGGCTCAGGGTTTCCAAGGGGGCCTATGTTCGGGTCATCGCCCATGAATTCGGTGAACTGCTTGGCGTCGGGGGGTACCTCGCATCGTTGCGCAGGACCGCAATCGGCAGTTTTGCTCTCGAAAACGCCCTGAGCGTCACCGATGTGGTTGACGAAATCACCAGGGCTGCGGCCCCGGAAGGATAAAGGCTAACGATATGCGTATTCTTGCGTTGCATGGTTCCACGGTGTGCAGCTATCCTGATGGCGAGCCGGTGCCGTTCCCGCCGGTGCCATCGTCGGTGACCATCGGTTCATATGATGGTCTGCATGTCGGCCACCGCGACATTATCGCCGAAACGGTCCGCCAGGCGCGGCACAACGGCTTGCGCAGCGTTGTGGTGACCTTTGAGCCGCATCCACGCCTGGTGCTTGACCCGGGCCCTTCGTGCCCGGTGCGCCTGCTGACGACCCTCGATGAGAAGATCAGCCTCCTTGATGGCAGTGGCGTGGACCTGCTGCTCGTCGTTCGTTTCGACCGGGCCTTCGCCGACCGGAGTTCGGAATGGTTCATCAGCGAAGTGCTGTGCGGGTTGCTTGATTCCCGCCACGTGGTGATCGGCTACGACCACGGCTTTGGCCACGACCGGAGCGGCAGCGAACGGACCCTGCGGGCACTTGGCGGTCAGTGCGGCTTCACGGTCGATGTGATCGGCGAGGTCATTGTCGGCCAGGAGCCGGTATCGAGTACGAGAATCCGGCGCCTGTTGCTGGATGGGGCCATCCGCGAGGCGAATGCATGTCTTGGCACTCCCTACCTGATGGGCGGGGTGGTGGTCGAGGGGCAGAAGCTTGGCCGGACGATCGGCTTCCCGACGGTGAACCTGCAGCCGCCGCCCTGCAAGCTGATTCCAGCCCATGGCGTTTATGTGGCAAGGACGGAGATCGATGGCCGTTCCTGGCCGGCCATGATGAACATCGGGGTGCGGCCGACGGTTTCCCGTCAGGCGGACCTGACGGTAGAGGCCCATATCCTGGGTTGGTCGGGGGATCTGTATGGTCAGGAGTTGCGGTTCAGCCTGCTGGATTTCCTGCGCCATGAGCAGCAGTTCGGTTCGCTTGAACAGCTTCGGGCACGGCTTGAGGAGGATAAAAAAATGGTGGAGTTATATCGCCAATAATATTATATTGCAGGTCAAACTGTTTCTTTTTTTTAACGTTTTTTGCTTATAACCATGGGTCTGACAAAAGAACACAAAGCTGAGATCGTCGGAAAGTTTGGTGCTTCTGCGACGGATACCGGAAAAGCGGAAGTGCAGGTTGCCCTGTTCAGCCGCAGGATCGCAGATCTTACCGGTCATCTCCAGCAGCATCCGAAGGACAAGCATTCGCGCCGCGGCCTTCTGATGCTGGTCGGCAAGCGCAAGCGAGTCCTGAACTACCTGAAGAATACCGATATTGAACGCTACCGCAAGGTTATCGCCGACCTCGACCTCCGCAAGTGAGCGGGGCCGTCAGGCGGTTCATATGAACCTGAAGTTGCGGGGCCCCGGCCCCGCAACGATCTTTTGAGAATGCATGTAATCAGGGGTGGATGTATGTTGGAAAGCATGACCGGCTATGGAAGCGCCGAACGTATCGAAAGCGGTATCAGGGTGCTTGTCGAATTGCGGTCAGTCAACAACCGGTTTGCCGAGATCAGCGTCAAGCTCCCCCGGCAGCTTCTTTCGTTTGAGCTTGAGGTTCGGGAGCTGATCCGCACCAGTTTCCAGCGGGGTAAGATTTCAGCTTTCGTCCAGCTCCAGCTCGAAGATGCCGAACAGTTGCCGCTTACGGTCAACGTCGCCAAGGTCCAGGGCTATCGCCAGCTGCTTGAGACCGTCAGGCGTGAAGGCGGCATTGAAGAGCCCATCGGCCTTGACCATCTGCTTCGCTTCTCGGAGATTTTCGAAACTGACCATTCCATACTTGAGCGTCCTGACGAGATCTGGCCGATTGCACGCCAGACGGTCCTCGAAGCGATCGAAAGCCTCAAGGCGATGCGCAGGCGCGAAGGTGAGGAGCTGGCTGGAGACTTCGTCGAGCGGATTTCCGAAATCGAGGAGACCCTCAGACTTATCAGGACGATTGCAGCGGATAACCTGGAGACGATCCGCAAGCGGCTCTCCTCCAAGATCGCCGTGATCGCCGGGCGCGATGTCGAGTACAGCAAGGACCGGCTTGAAATGGAGCTGGTTATCGCTGCGGAGCGCCTCGACATCACCGAAGAGTGCATTCGCTTCAACAGCCATAACAAGTTTTTCATCGAAGAGCTCCGGAACGATGCCAGCGGTTCGGGCAGGAAGCTCAATTTCCTCCTGCAGGAGCAGTTGCGCGAGGCCAATACCATTGCCTCGAAGTCCCAGAACGCCGATATTTCCCAGAAGGTCGTCCATATCAAGGAGGAGCTCGAGAAGGTTCGGGAGCAGTTGCAAAACATCGAATAATCGGTCATGGCTGCAGACGGCGTCATCAGAAAGGGCCGGCTGGTCGTTTTTTCCGCCCCATCCGGCACCGGCAAGTCCACGGTAGCCCGGCTGGTCAGGGAACGGATTCCTGAACTCGGCTTTTCGGTTTCGGCTACAACCCGGCCCATGCGGGCAGGGGAGCAGGACGGTGTCGATTACCATTTTCTGAGCAGGGAGGCTTTTGATGAGAAGGTCCGCCAGGGTGGTTTCATCGAGCATGAGTACTTCTTCGGCAACGCGTACGGCACCCTTCTGGACAAGACCATGGAGGCCGTTGACGCTGGCAGGAGCCTGTTGCTCGATCTTGATGTGAAGGGCGCCCTGAACCTGAAACGGCTTTTTGGCGAGCGGGCACTGCTGGTTTTTCTCAAGCCGCCGAGCATGGAGGTGCTGGCAAGCAGGCTTGCAGGACGCAGCAGCGAAGGCCCGGAGGCGCTGAAAGTGCGGCTTGAGCGGGCTTCGATGGAGCTTTCCCATGCTGGCAGTTTCGATTTTATCGTCGTCAACGATGACCTCGGGGAAACCGTGGACGCCGTGACGGCAAGGATCAGTCAATTTCTCTTACAACCATAACGTCAAGTTGCATATGTCGGTCAAACCCGTCGACCTGAACAAGCTGAGAAGCACGCATGCCAACCTGTATGAGACCGTCGTGGCGATTTCCAGGAAGGCGCGCGAGATCCATGAAGAGGAGCGCTCCGAACTCGAAGAGCGGTTGTTGCCATACAAGGAGATGATCAGGAACCCTACTTCGGAGTCCGAGTCCGAAAAGGTTTTCCCGGAACAGATCGCCATCAGCGTCGAGTTCGAATGCCGTGAGAAACCTTCGCAGCAGGCTGTTGCCCAGTTTTTCGAAGGCAAATACGATTATATTGTGGAAAAGGGTTCCGAAACCAGAGCCATCGATGCAGAAGATGATGATGAAGCTGACGGGGATTAACCAGATCACCCTCCGGGTCAACGATGTGCGCCTGGCTGAGGATTTCTATGCGGCCACGCTCGGATTCCGTGTCGATCACCGGGTCGGGGCGAACATCTCCTACCTGAGGATCAATTCGGACATGCTGGTGCTGGTGAAGGCGGAAACCCCTGGTTCTGCCGATTCTCGGGACATCCGCGTCGATCATTTCGGCTTCAGGCTTGCCTCTGACGACGAAGTCGACCAGGCGGCGGCATATCTTGACGACCGGGGTGTGCATCTTGTCACCAGTCCGGCCCAGCGCCGTGAAGGACGGGCCTTTTTCGTGATGGATCCTGACGGGAACCTGATCGAGTTTTATTCCATGCGTTCGGAAGGGCTTCACGCAGAAAGCGGCGCGTTGGATACCCGTTCCGCCAGCGATATCGCCACGGGCTCCCGGCGTGAGGCCGCAGGTTCTTCCGAGGCGAAGAAGCCCAGGCGATCCCGCAAGTAGCCCCGTTTCGCACCACTAACCATCCCGTATCATGCATATCGGCGTGTTGACAGGTGGCGGAGATGCCCCCGGCATCAACGCCTGCATCAAGACGATGGTCACCCTCGGCCAGGAGGAGGGGTTCCGTGTGACCGGCATCATGCGTGGCTGGAACGGCCTGCTCTCCTTCAATCCCGATGAGCCACCCGCGCAGGGTGAACATGTCATTCCGCTCGACAGTGAGCTGGTGCGCCGGATTGACCGTACCGGCGGCACGCTGCTGCATACCAGCCGCATCCACCCCGGGAACCTCCGGAAAAATGAAATCCCTCCGTTTCTGCGTTCAGCAGCCAATCTCCAGCGCGCGGGCCTGCACCATTCCGGCAATTTCGATCTCACCGACCATATTCTGAGAAGCATCGAGTCACTGGGCATTGACGTGCTCATGGTTCTCGGCGGTGACGACACGATCGGTTATGCCGAGCACCTCTGGCGCCGGGGGGTCAGGGTGATCGCCGTGCCGAAGACCATGGACAACGATGTGTACGGATCGGATTACTGCATCGGGTTCGGTACCGCCGTTACCCGCAGCGTGCAGTACATCCACCAGCTCCGGACCAGCTCAGGCTCGCATGAGCGCATCACGATCGTCGAGCTCTTCGGCAGGAGCACCGGTGAAACGTGTCTGATCAGTTCCTATCTTGCCGGTGTGGACCGGGCGCTCATTCCGGAAGTGCCGTTCGATCCGGAAACGCTCGCCGAATACCTGCTCCGTGACAAGTCGGCGAATCCGAGCCGCTACGCCATGGTGGCCATCAGCGAAGGGGCCCGCATGGTCGGGAGCAAGATGATCGAATACTGCGGGCACCGGTATGACGAAACCGACCTGCAGGCGACAGGCATCGGGCAGCTGACCAGGGAGACTATCGCCATGCTGACCGGGCAGGATGTGATCTGCCAGCCGCTGGGGTATCTGATGCGTTCAGGTATTCCGGATGCCCTGGATCTCATGGTCGGCTTCAATTTCGCGCAGCTTGCGGTCGAACTGGTCAAGCGAGGGGTTTTCGGGGTCATGGTGGCCCTGCAGAACGGCCTGTATACCTACATGCCGCTGGATGAGGTTTCAGCCAACAGCAAGCAGGTGGACATCGGTGAGCTTTACGATCCGGCCCAGTATCGCCCGAAGATGCGCAGCGTCCTGGGCAAGCCGATGTTTCTGTACTGAATGGTCGTCAATCAGGAAAGGTGGTTTTCACGGTACATGCCATTGCTGTAACGCAAAAGAGGCAGCCCCGAATCTCCTTTGCGGGGCTGCCTCCTGCAGGTGCGTGGCGTTCGTGCGTCAGGTTCAGTTTCTGTACGCTTCGGTCAGGAGCAGTGCTTCGGCTTCACGGAGCTGTTCGGGGGTGTTGATGCCCCTGATCTCGTTGGGGTCGTCCACCCTGAAGGCGCAGACCTTCTTGCCCTGCCGGAAACAGATGCCGAAGACATCCGTGAGATAATACTCCTTCTGGGCATTCGTGTTGGTGATGCCCTTGAGTGCCGAGAAGAGTTCCTGCGCGTCGAAGACATAGACGCCGGAATTGATTTCCCGGACGGCTTTCTCCTCGTCGGTGGCGTCTTTCTGTTCGACGATCCTGAGTACGTTGTCGGTGTCGTCGTTTCTGATGACCCTGCCGTAGCCGGTCGGGTCATCGATCTCTGCGGTCAGCACCGTGGCTGCGGCCTTGCCGGCACGGTGGACGGCGAGCAGTTCACGGAGCGTTCTGGTGGTGAAGAGCGGCGCATCGCCGGACAGGATGAGCACCTCGCCTTCGAAGCCGCCCAGGAGCGGTTCGGTCTGCATGACGGCGTGGCCGGTGCCAAGCTGGGGTTCCTGCAGGGCATAGGAGACGGGGAAGCGTTCCGTGGCCTTGCGGACGAGATCGGCTTTATGGCCGACGACCAGGACGACGGATTGCGGTTCCATCGACAGGGACTTTTCGATCACATACTCGACGACAGGCCTGTTGTTGGCCGTGTGGAGGACCTTTGGCAGGTCCGATTTCATCCTGGTGCCTTTTCCGGCGGCCATGATGACGACTGCGAGGCTCATGAGTGCTCCTGTTGGGTTTCTCGTTCGGTTCAGCTGAGGTATTCGCTTTCCTCGCCGACGCGATGCCGGCGTTTCGGGTTGTTCATACGGTCGACGATGAGGACCATCGGCTTCCAGCTCTTCGCTTCCTCTGGCTCCATTTCGGCGAAAGTCATGATGATGATTTCATCCCCCGGAAGTGCGCATCGCGCTGCGGCTCCGTTGAGCTGGATTTCACGCAGGCCGGGGGTGCCTTCGATGATGTAGGTTTCGAAGCGTTCGCCGTTGTTGTTGTTGACGATCAGCACTTTCTCGTTGGCGATCATGTTCGCCATGTCGAGCAGTTCCTTGTCTATCGTGATGCTTCCTTCGTATTCGAGATCACCGCTGGTGACGATGGCGTTGTGGATTTTCGATTTGAGCAGGTGCAGTTGCATACTGGTAATAAAGATGATGGTCGTTGTTATTTTGACTCAGCTTCTCCGCTGGCCTTGAAAATCTTGTAGGTCTGCATCTTGTCGTCGCTTTCGAAGCCGATTCCCCTGATCACCTGGGATGGCTTGGTGATGGTGACGGCCTTTTCCGATCGGAGCATCTTATCCTTGCTGGTCCTGATGATATGTTCGGTGCTTATGGTCGTGCCGTCGCCTGAATGGATGCGGACCCTGCCGAATGCCTCGATGTCCTGGTTATCGTGGAGGACACCCCGGCCCGCCTGCATTCTGGTGGGTTGCCCGCCGTTATGGTCATAGATGGTGACGTTGATGCCGCCATCGAAGTACAGCTCCTTTTTCGCTCCCTCATGGTATTCGGCCGCATGACCTGCCCTGATGAGCGCAACCGGTTGGCCCGAGTCCGACATGGTCACCTGGACATTCCAGCTCTCCTGCGCGGGCAGATGTTCTTCCGAAACGCCGGATGCCGGTGCAGGGCGCTTCCTGTCGGAAGCGCCACAGCCGGCGGTACATAAAAGTATGGCCAGAAAGAAGAAATTCCTCAGGTGAGACAAGTCTGGAACCGGACGTGCATTACTTGATGTTCAGCTGGTCCATGACCTTGTAGGTCAGATCAGCGCCGGAATCGCCGTAGACGGCGACGTTTTTGTCAAAGACAATGCTGTACCCCTCTTTTTTGGCGGTGGACTCGATCGCGGTGCGGAGTTTCTGCTGCAGCGGACCGTAGTACTCCTGCTCCTTTCCTGCAAGCTCCTGGCGAATCTGGGCTTCGCGTTCCGGGAAAGATTTCTCCTTTGCAGGGTTGCTCTTCTTTGTTTTTGCCTTCTGGGTCATATAGGCGTTGAAATCGGCCTGCAGTGCCTTCATCTCCTGGTTCGCCTTCACATTTGCCGCCTGCATGTTCTGGTCGGCGCTCTTCTTTTCAGGCATTTGCGTGATCACCTTGTTGATGTCGACCAACCCAATTTTCTGGGCGTTGTCAGCAGCGGATGCAGCCGGTACGGCAGCCAGCATGCACAGGGCAACGGCTGGAACGAAGCGTCGTGAAACAGCGTGTAATTTTTTCAGGTAGGTCATAGCAGTGTCGTTCTTATGGTTTTAGTTGGATAACTGGGCGAAGCGCACTTTCAAACATGGTGACACAATACGGACTAAGGTAACAATTCCACCGTAAAATAACTATGGCGCCGTCAAAATGCATGCTGTCGGCGCCTGTTGCCGAACCTGCATCATCGGGCGCCGGGCCGTGAGCGCCGGAAGAGCTGTCCTGCCTCCTGGACGACGGCATGCCTGAGTTCGAGTTCGAACAGTATGACCAGGAGGGCGTCGACCGGAATGCCTGACCTGGCTGCGATGTGGTCGATGTGCAGGGTTTCCTGGCCGATGATGTCGATGATTCCGGATTCTTCGCCGGAAAGGGTTGGGGCGGCATGTTTCTCTCCCAGGCCTGGTGAGCTGCAGGCAACGTCGCCGCTGCGGCCTGAAGGGGTGAGCTCCTCGATGACGTCTTCGGCGCAGTGGACAGGTTTTGCCTGGCATTGCTGGATCAGCCGGTTTGTACCGCGAGAGTTTTTCGAGAAGATGCTTCCGGGTACGGCGAAGACTTCGCGGTTCTGCTCGATGGCGCTTGCGGCCGTGATCATGGAGCCTCCACGTATGTCCGATTCGACGACCAGCGTTCCCGAGGCAAGGCCGGAAATCAGGCGGTTTCTCCTGGGGAAGTTTCCCGGGGCGGGGGCGCAGCCGATCCACTCTTCGGAGACGATCGCACCGGATTCCAGCATTCGGGGCCAGAGCTTGCCGGTCGGGTCGGTGTAGATGTTGTCGATACCGCAGCCAAGGACCGCCGTGGTTGTGCCGCCGTTGTCGAGCGCGGCACGGTGTGCCGCCATGTCGATGCCATAGGCCAGGCCGCTGATGATGGTAAAGCCGCTGCGGGAAAGGTCGCGGCAGATGTTGGCGGTGGCTTCGAGGCCGTAGGGCGACGCATGTCTTGTTCCGACGACGGCGATTGTCGGGCGGAGCAGTGCCTCATGGTTGCCGCGGACGAACAGCAGCGGTGGCGGATCGTAGATTTCGCGGAGCAGCGGGGGGTAGCCGGCGTCGAGGATGGTCAGGATGGTTGCACCGAGCCGTTCCGTGCGGTCGAGCTGGTCGTCGGCCTCCTCCAGTGCCCGGCGCAACCAGTCTCGGCTCCGGAAGGATGCCGCAATGGTTTCCGCCAGGCGTTCGCCGATGCCCGGGATTGCGGCAAGCGTTGCGGCATCGGCTGAAAACAGGGCGTCGCCGACGCCCAGGCGCGAGATGATGGCATTTGTCCTTGACGGCCCGACGCCGCTGAGGCGGGAGATGGCGAGCAGCAACCGGACCCTGCCGCGTTCCGGGGGAAGAACGCTCATGGGGTTACCTTGTTGGGTTGGGGGAAACGGTCGCATGCGAGGCATCCTGGCTGCAGGCGGCCTCGTATGCGACCCTGTGGTCAGAAATCGCGATTCATCAGCAGGCAGGCGAACCCTTTGAGGTACTCCCTGCCTTCCCCGTCCAGGACGTCGAGTGCCGAGAGTGCGGCTTCGGTGTCGTCGTTGATGCGCCGACCGGTTTCCTCAAGCACGCCGCAGCGTTCGTAGATCTCGCGTACGACGGGGACCTGGTCGGGCGTGGTGCCGTTGTTGTCGATGATGGCCTGCAGGAGCTGGCGGTCGCTGCCTGTCGCCAGTTCGATCGAACGGAGCAGGAGGAGCGTTTTCTTGCCGTTGACGACGTCGCCGCCGGGGATCTTGCCCGACTTGCCGTTGTCTGCCATGATGTCGAGGTAGTCGTCCTGGATCTGGAAAGCGCGTCCGATCTTTTCACCGAAGGTCACCAGCGCCCTGATCTGTGCGGCGCTGCCGTCACCGGCGACACCGCCGGCTTCGAGTGCTGCGGAGATCAGCCTGCCGGTCTTTTTGGCGATCATGTCGAGGTAGTCGTCGATCGACACCTCCTTGCGGGTTTCGAGCTCCATATCCAGGGCCTGGCCTTCGCAGACTGTGATGTTGGCGTCGTTGAAGATGTGCACCAGTTCCTTGTGGCGTGTGCATGGCGCCTGCATGGCCAGTTCGTAGGCGTAGGCGATCATCATGTCCCCGGAGAGAATCGCGGAGTTGACATCCCATTGCTTGTGCACCGTCGGACGCCCGTGGCGAAGGTCGGCGTGGTCCATGATGTCGTCGTGCATCAGGGTGAAGTTATGCAGCACTTCAATGCCGAGTGCGACCGGCAGCGCGTTGTCCGCGGTGCTGCCGACAGCTTCGGCGGCCAGCAGGGTCAGGAACGGACGGATGCGTTTGCCTTTGCCTTCGAGGATGTAGCGGGCGGGGCCGTACAGGGTTGCCGGGTTTTCCTTCTGGAAACAGCGGCCAAGGGCTTCATTGATTTTTTCGTGGTACTGGCGGTACCTTGATTCGACCTGATCGTGGGTTATCTGTATCGTCATGACGCCGAAACTCGATGTTTTTGGTGAATGGGTGCGTGCTGCAGCTCGTCGATGGTTGCCGAGCCGGTCAGGAACATGACGGCCCGGAGGTCGTTCATCCAGGTGCCGATGGTCTCCTCAAGCGTTCCGCTGTGGAGCGCCTTGAGCAATTGCTGGGCGGAGGCGGCGAGGTTGGCGCCGAGGGCGATCGACTTGGCGATGTCGACGCCGTTGCGGATGCCGCCGGAGGCAATCACTCCCAGCGGGCCGTATTCAGGGGAGTCGCGCTTGAGTTGCCTGATTGAGGTCAGGCAGGATGCGGTTGGGATGCCCCAGTTGAGCAGTTCGTCGAGCGCGGAGGGGCTGAAACGGTTTTCCATGCCGAACCGGGACCGGTAGCGGTGTTCTTCGACTTTCTGCCAGCTGATGCCGCCGGCACCGGCGACGTCCACGGCCTGGACTCCGGCATCGGCAAGCTTCCGGGCGACCCGCGCCGAGATGCCGCATCCGACCTCCTTGGCGATCACGGGGATCCGCAGGGCGCCGACAAGGTCGCGCAACCGGTCGAGAAATCCTGAAAAAGCCGTATCTCCTTCCGGCTGGAACAGCTCCTGGGCAGGGTTGAGGTGCACGATCAGCGCATCGGCCCCGATCAGGCCGACGAGGAGGTCGATGGCTTCGCGGCTTAGCCCCCTGGCCACTTCCGGCGCGCCGATGTTCGCGTAGACCGGGGCCGTCGGCGCCTCCTGCCGGACCACTGCGAAGCTGTCCCGGTGGTCCGCCGCTTCGAGTGCCTGGCGCATGCTGCCGACTCCCAGCGGGATCGCATATTTTTCCGCAACCCTGGCCAGCTCACGGTTCAGGGCCACGGCATCGCCGTAGCCTCCGGTCATGGAGGAGATCATCAGGGGCAGGCCGATCCGTTTGCCGAGGAAGGTGGTCGACAGGTCGATGTCCGCTGCGTTGATCTCCGGCGCTGCGTTGTGTTCGAATGCGTAGGCGTCAAGGCCGGTGAATGCTCCGTCGAAACCGACCTCGCAGTTGAGGCAGATGTCGACGTGGCTGTGCTTGCGTTCAGCCGTTATGGCGGCGCTACTCTGCTGCATGGCGTCGGGATCGGGCGCGGTGAAGGTTTGTCAAACTGTTGGTTAAAAGTATAACTTATACCGAACATCACATAATTTTTTTAAGGCTTACGGTTTTCCGGGAATGTACAGAACGCTGTTCGATATTGCCTTCCGCCACATCCTTGGCCGCAAGCGTCAGACCGTCACCACCATGGCGGGCGTGGCGGTGAGCACGATGGTGCTCATCACCACCATATCGCTGACCAGGGGGCTGCTCGACTCCTTCACGGAAACCATCATCGACGTCGCCCCGCACATCACCGTCAGGGGTGAAAAACTGGATCCGGTGCCGGTCGACCTGCTCAGCGGCGGGGGCAACGGCCGCCTGGCGATGGTCAGCGACCATATCGGCAGGGATGACCGTGAGGAGGTCAGGAATTACGGCCGGATTCTCGATATCCTTGCCTCACCGCTGTTTCGCAGCCGGGTGCTGGCCGCCTCGCCTTACGTCGAATCACAGGTGATGGCTGTCAAGGGAAGCCGCAACCAGCCGGTCCTGGTCAAGGGGGTCATTCTCGACCGGGAGGAGCAGATCAGCCGTATCGGCCGGAGCGTCACTTCGGGCGATCTGAACCTGTTCCGGAAAAGTCCGGATGCGCTCCTGGTCGGCCGTACCGTTGCCCAGGACCTCGATGTGCGCCCGAACGATGCGGTGACGGTGGTTTCCGCCGATGGCAAGAGCCGCCAGTGCAAGGTTGCCGGCATCTTTTTCACCGGTGTCAACGCGGCGGACAATACGGTGATCGCCCCGCTCAAGTTCGCCCAGATACTTGAGGATTTCCCTGCAAACAAGGTTACGGGCATTGCGCTCAAGGTCTCTGACCCGATCAGGAACGATGGGCTTGCCCGTGAGCTGCGCAGCATGACCGGCTATACCTGCCTGACCTGGCAGGAGGAGAATGCCAGCGTCCTGTCGCTGTTCGCCAGGATCGGCTATATCGTCTTTTCGCTGGTTGCGTTTGTCGGGGTGGTTTCCGGGTTCGGCGTCGCCAACATCCTGGTGACGACCGTGTTCGAGAAAAGTCGTGATATCGCCATCATGAAATCGTTCGGGTTCTCTTCGGGGCAGATGGTCAGCCTTTTCGTTTTCGAGGGTTTTCTCGTCGGTCTTGCCGGTGCGCTTTTTGGCGGCCTGCTGTCGGTCGGTTCCATCTGGCTTCTGGCCAGCCTGCCGATCGAAAGTTCGCAGGGGCCGCTGACCAAGACGGGGTTCAGCATGTCGTGGAGCCCATGGTACTTCTTTTTCGTGATTGTCGTGACCGTGGCCATCAGCACGATCGCCGCCGCCTTGCCGTCGGCCAGAGCTGCAAAGCTGGAGCCGGTGAAGGTGTTGCGTGACGCGAACCTGTAGCGATTCCTTTCCGGCGCTTCAGGTGCCGTTGAGCCGGCTCCGCTCAGGGTGCTGGAGCAGGTAGAGCTTGTAGTAGAGCCCCTTGCGGGCAAGGAGTTCCTGGTGTGTTCCGGTTTCCCGTATGGTGCCTTTATGCAGGACGATGATCCGGTCTGCGTGCTGCACCGTCGAGAGCCGGTGGGCGATGATGATGGCGGTCCGGTGCTTCATGAGCCGTTCGGTGGCCGCTTCGATGAGCGATTCGGTTTCCGTGTCGACTGAACTGGTCGCTTCGTCGAGGACAAGGATGTCCGGGTTGTACAGGAGCGCCCGGACAAAGGCGATGAGCTGTTTCTGGCCTGCCGACAGGCCGGAGCCGTTTTCACGTATCCGGTAGTCGTAGCCGCCGGGGAGTTTTTCGATGAACCTGTCGGCGCCCACCACCCGTGCCGCTTCACGGATGCGCTCTTCCGTGACCGACGGGTCGCCGAAACTGAGGTTTTCCCGTATGGTGCCCGAGAAGAGCACGACATCCTGCATGACGACGCCGATGCGTTTCCTGAGCAGGGGGCCCGGGATTCGGGACAGTTCGATGCCGTCGATGGTGACCGAGCCTTTCCGTATCGGGTAGAATCTTGAGAGGATGTTGATCAGGGTCGTTTTGCCGCTGCCGGTCGCCCCGACGATGGCGACAGTCTGGCCGGCGCGGATTTCGAGGTCGATGTCGCGAAGTACCCAGTTCTCTTCGTCGTAGGCGAAGGAGACCCCCGTGAAGCGTATCCGGTCGGTGAATTCCTGCAGGTCTGTCGCGGTGCCCGGTTCGGGTTCCGGCTCGGGGCGCTCTTCAAGCAGCCTGAATATCCGGTCGGAACTGGTGATCGCGGTCTGCATGACGTTGAACCGGTCGGAGAGGTGCTGGAGGGGGCGGAAGAACAGCCAGATGTACTGCACAAACGAGACGACCGTACCGACGCTCAGATCGGCGTGCACCACCCTGGTGGCGCTGTACCAGACGACCAGGCCGGCAGCGAGCGAGCTGAGAAACTCGATCAGCGGGAAGTAGATCGAAAAGTAGAAGACGGTTCGGATGTTGGCGTCCCGGTGGTCCGCGTTGATGGCTGCATGGCGACGGAATTCGATCTCCTCCCGGCCGAAAAGCTGGACGATCTTCATGCCGGTGATGTGCTCCTGGAAAAACGAATTGAGCCTGGCCAGGTGCGTTCTGACATCGAGGAATGCCTGGCGGACGCGGTTTTTGAAGGCGATGGTCGACCAGATCATGAACGGCAGGACGCTCAGGACCAGCAGGGTCAGCCGCCAGTCGATGAGGAACATCATCACGACGATGAAAACGACCTGGAGCAGGTCGCCGATGATGGTGATCAGGCCGCTTGAGAGCATTTCATCCAGTGCCTCGACGTCGTTGGTCGTCCTGGTGATGACCCTGCCGACGGGATTGCGGTCGAAGTAGCGTATCGGGAGGCGCTGGAGGTGCCTGAAGATATCCATGCGGAGGTTGAAGACCGCTTTCTGCCCGATCAGCCCGGTGAGCCAGGTGGACTGGTACTGTTTGAGGCCGTCGAGGACGACAACGACCAGGAGCGCGATGCTGATGAGGGCAAGGCCCTGCTGGTCACCGCGGCTGATGTGGTCGTCGATGGCGACCTTGGTCAGCCACGGCCTGAGCGGGCCGAGTATCGAGCCGACCGCGGTGAGCAGCACCGCACCGGTGACCAGGCCCTTGAAGGGTTTGAGGTAACCGAGCAGACGCCGTACGATATAGAGGTCGACCGAACCCCGTTGGCCCGCGCCGAGCGTTTCATCCTGCTGGGTGCGGAATCCGGCTGCCGCCTTTTTCTCGTTGCCCATGCCGTCAGGTTCCGGGCGTCCGGGTTGCGGCGGCCCCTTCGAGTTCTGCGATGAAGCGGTCGGCGAGCCCGTCGGCGAGCTCCCTTGTGCCGGCTTCGGTGTAGATGCGCACGATCGGCTCGGTGTTCGACGGGCGCATGTGGACCCAGCCTTCGGGGAAATCGAGCTTCAGGCCGTCGAGCCTGCTCGACGAAGCCTCCGGATGGCGTGCCGCCACGTCGGTGAAGATTTCTTCGAGGCGCTCTTTCGTCATGTGGTCAAGCACGACCTTCTTTTTCGACATGAAATAGTCGGGGAAGGTTCGCCTGAAGGCCGAAAGCGTTCCACCAGGGTTGGCCTGCTTCCATTCGGCGAATGCCTGGACGAACAGGGCGGTGCCGACAAGGGCGTCACGGCCGTAGTGCAGTTCCGGCAGGATCACGCCGCCATTGCCTTCGCCGCCGATGGTCGCGCCTTGTGCCTTCATGACCTCGGTGACGTTGGCCTCCCCGACCTTGGCGCTGAAGCATGCCACGCCGTGCCGCCTGGCGATGTCCGGGAGGGCCCGGCTGCTGGAGAGGTTGTTGGCGACCGGTCCCGGCCGGTGCTTGAGGTAGAAGTCCGCGCAGGCCACCAGGGTGTACTCTTCTCCGAAGAGGTTGCCGTCTTCGCAGACCAGCGCGAGCCGGTCGACGTCGGGATCCACGATGATGCCGAAGTCGCAGCTTTCGCGTTTGAGGATATCCATGGTCTCTTTCAGGTTTTCCTCGATTGGTTCGGGGTTTCTCGGGAAAATGCCGGTACCCTGGCAGGCGAGCGTTTTGACTTCCGCGATGCCAAGGCGGCGGCAGAGTTCCGGAATCACAAAGGAGCCCGCTCCTTCGACGCAATCGACCAGGACGCGGAATTTCATCTTGGCGATCAGCTCCCGGTCGATGCACGACAGCTTCATGACGGCGTCGATGTGGGCTGCGTCCCATATTGAGCTTGATGAAATGCTGCCGAGACGTTCCCAGCCGGCCGGGGTGAATGCGCGGGATCCGGCGATGTCGAGCAGGAGTTCGACATCGGGCGCCTGCAGGAACTCGCCGTTTTCGTCGAGCATCTTCAGGGCATTCCACTCGACCGGGTTATGCGATGCGGTGACGATCAGGCCGCCATCGGCGTTTTCTCCGGCCGTGGCAAGTTCGACGGTCGGCGTGGTGGCGACGCCGAGGTCGATGACGTCGCAGCCGCAGAGGGCCAGGGTGCTGGTCACCAGTTCGGTGATGAGTTCGCCGGTTGGCCGGGTATCCCTGCCGATGACGATTTTCGGCTTGCCATGCGCGTTGTCGCCTCCCCGGAGTTCCTTGCGTCGGGCGATCCATGCGGCAAAGGCCATGGTGAAGGACGTAAGGTTTTCGGGAGTGAGGCTTTTTCCGACTACTCCCCGGATTCCGGAGACGCTGATCATCAGGCTCATGGTGACGGTTGTTTTTCGGTGGTTGGTGATGTGCCCCGCTGGGTGTTGCGTGAATATAATGAAAAACGGTGGTGTGCGCCGCTGCACGAATCCCGAATATTTCTACGGATGCGTTTTCTATTGTCAATGCATTCTTGTATATTACATGCCTTTTGTTGCGGGTATCGCATCAGTTCAACGAGATTCATTACAAGACACTAACAGCACAAGGTTATGCCTTTACACAAATCAGCAGAAAAAAGACTCAGACAGGCATCACGCAGGAACGCCAGGAACCGGGCAAGGAAAAAAGAGCTCAAGAACCTGTTGAAAGACATGCAGAAGCTGATCGATGCGAATGCACAAAAAAGCGAGGTCGAAGCTGCGTACCGTTCAGCGGTCCAGAAGCTCGACCGTCTTGGCGTCAAGCGGTACATCCATGCCAACAAGGCTTCCCGCAAGAAGGCGCAGCTGACGAAGGTCTTCAACAATTACAAGGCCGACTGAGCCTTTGGGGCCCGTGCTGCTTCCGGCGGGCCCTTTTTCTTTTCAGGATCTCCGGCTTTCCCGCCTGAACCGATGGTGGTTTCAGTGCGGCTGAGGGCCGGATACCGACCATCAATCCGACATGTTTGCATTCATCAGGGGTGAGCTGGTGACGGCTACCCAGGACGAGGCGGTTATCGAGGCGTGCGGTATCGGGTACCGGCTGCACATCTCGCTTGGAACCAGCAGAAGGCTGCCGTCGCCGGGGGCGCAGGTCTGCCTGCACACCTACTACCAGGTGCGGGAGGACGCCCACCTGCTCTTCGGTTTCCTCGACCAGGAGGAGCTCCAGCTGTTCCGGCTGCTGCTTTCCATCTCCGGGGTGGGGCCGAAGCTCGCCATTGCAGTGCTTTCCGGCCTGTCGGTTGCGCAGATCCAGGAGGCGATCGTCTCGAACCGTCCCGAGACCCTCTATGGCATCTCCGGCGTCGGGAAAAAGACCGCCGCACGCATCATCCTCGAACTTCGCGACAAGATCCTGAAGATCCAGCCAGCCGCAACCGGCGGGCAGCCGGCTTTTTCCGGCCAGCTGCAGCAACGCTCGGAAGACGCGGTTGCCGCACTGATGACGCTTGGATTCGCAAGGCCGCTTGCCCAGAAAGCCGTTTCGGCCATTCTCGACGATTCACCGGAGATGTCGGTCGAAGCGGTCGTCAAGGCGGCGCTTTCCTCCATTCGCAACAACACCTGAGGTTCCCGTGCAGTACCAGGACGCTATCGATTTTCTGTTTCCGCTGCACCGTTTCGGCATCAGGCCGGGTCTGGAGCGCATGCGTTCGCTGCTCCCGTCGCTCGGTTCCCCGGAGCGGCGGCTCGGCAGGGTCGTCCATCTTGCCGGCACCAACGGCAAGGGGACCGTTGCCTCAGCCCTGGCCTCGATTTTCACGGCGGCCGGCATGAAGACCGGCCTGTACACCTCGCCGCACCTGGTTGATTTCACCGAAAGAATCCGCGTCGACGGGCGTCAGATCCCCAGGGAGATGGTGGCCGCATCCTGTTCGGCGATGCAGCAGGCGGTACTGGAGACCGGCGCCACCTTTTTCGAGGCGACCACGGCGATGGCATTTGACTTTTTTGCCCGTGAGGGCGTCGAGGTTTCCGTCATCGAGACCGGCATGGGGGGACGCCTTGACGCGACCAATGTCGTCGTTCCTGAGCTGGTGGTCATTCCGACGATAAGTCTCGATCATACGGCATGGCTGGGCGACACCCTTGCGCAAATCGCCGCCGAGAAAGCGGCGATCATCAAGCCGGGGTCTGCGGTGTTCACCGGGGCGACGGGTGAGGCGCTCGATGTCATTGCCGATGCGGCCGAACGGTGCGGTGCACCGTTGTTCGTCGCCGGGAGGGATGCCACGTTCGAGCTTCTTGACCTCCAGCCCGGCTCCCTCGAACTCGCGGTGACGCTGGCGAACGGGGAGCGCCAGCGGCTGGTGGCCCCGCTGACCGGGGCGTTCCACGCCACGAACGTCGTGCTTGCCGTTCTGGCCGCACGGTATGCAGGTATCGGCTGGGCGGAGATTTCGACCGGCCTGTCACGGCTTCCCCTGTCGGGTTACCATGCCCGGCTTGAACGGGTTTCGACAGACCCGCAGGTGCTGCTCGATGTTTCCCATAACCCCGACGGTATGGCAAGGAGCGTTCAGGCGCTCCGAGATATCCGGGCCTCTTTTCGCGACCTGTATGTCCTTGTTGGCGTCGCTGCCGACAAGGACGCTGCCGCGATGGTCCGTCCGCTTGCCGGGATTGCCAGGACGATGGTTACCGTTCCGATTCCTTCCGAACGGAGTCTTGAGCCTGCCCGCCTTGCCCGATTCTGTACCGATGCAGGCGCGACGGATGTCCGATCCTGCACCACTTCGGCCGAGGGGTTCGATCTGCTCTGCTCCCTTGCAGGCCGGGAGGACATGATCCTGGTGACAGGTTCCTTCTTTCTTGCCGGGGAACTCCTTGCCGGAAGGCGTTTTACCGGAAGGGCAGGCGTGCACTGACTTGATGTATGCTTTTCATTGAAAAATTTTATATCTTGACTTACTTCTCTGAAATATTCCGGGTACCCGGTATCAACGCCATCCAGGATCAGCGTT
This sequence comes from uncultured Chlorobiaceae bacterium, assembly GCA_964611215.1. Taxonomy (GTDB): domain Bacteria; phylum Bacteroidota; class Chlorobiia; order Chlorobiales; family Chlorobiaceae; genus Chlorobaculum. Next base: position 872 of record CAZSXF010000004.1, on the reverse strand, counting down.
TTTTCGATTCCGGTTTTCTACCGTCTTCCTCATTTTCATCTTCTTTATCGGTCTATCCATATCGTTACCCAGGCAATGCAGGCAGTTCCCTTAGTCACCACGCGGCGCATCTCCCATGGCCCCGTTCGTTTCCTGCTTTATGCGCCGTGGGGCGTGCTTTTCTGCATATTTAACCACTAAGCGTTGAAAGAACCCATAATGTCGAACACCTCGGTCTCAAAAGGTCTGGACATCAACATGCTCCAGAAGAAGAAGGTCCATGAACTGAACGCCATGGCCAAGGAGCTCGGCGTCACCACAGCCGGCTTCCGGAAAGAGGAGCTTATCTACAAGATCATCGAGGCCCAGTCGCTGAAGAACGCTGATTCGGAGAGTGGGCAGGTGATGGTCAATACCGGCGTTCTCCAGGTCATTCCTGAAGGCTATGGCTTCCTCCGATCCTCGAACTACAACTACCTCTCCTCCCCTGACGATATCTACGTTTCCCCCTCACAGATCAAGCGTTTCAACATGCGTACCGGAGACACGGTTTCCGGTCAGGTCAGGGCTCCCAAGGAGGGCGAGCGTTTCTTTGCGTTGCTCAAGATCAACACCATCAACGACAAGGACCCGGAAATCACCAGGGACCGGCCCTTCTTCGAAAATCTGACGCCGCTGTTCCCGCACGAGCGCCTGAAGCTTGAAACGCGCCAGAACGAGTACTCCGGCCGTATCATGGACATCTTCACGCCGATCGGCAAGGGCCAGCGCGGACTGATCGTCGCACAGCCGAAGACCGGTAAGACGATTCTGCTGCAGATGATCGCCAACGCCATCATCGCACAGCCGAAGACCGGTAAGACGATTCTGCTGCAGATGATCGCCAACGCCAT
>CAZSXF010000003.1:174818-207477 GCA_964611215.1 uncultured Chlorobiaceae bacterium | reverse complement strand
ACCCTCCCACCCGACGCCCTTGCATTGAACGTCCTTTTCTTACCAGTCTGAAACGATCCTGTTGAATATATCCCCCGAAACCTGCTCCATGTCGCTGGTGATCGCCGTCTGCTGGGCGCTGTAACTTCCCACCGCGTAGTCGGCGAATCCGATGAAATTCTGGGAGAACAGCTTCCGGTTCTTCACCCGATCTTCGAACTCCGCTTTGACGACAATGGTGATCCTGTTGGTAATGGCCCGCTCCGTACCACTGCCAAGCTGGCTTGGCTCGTCGGTATAGGAGAGGATGGTGCCGGTCAGCACCGCATCGGACCGTGTTGGATCCGATTCCAGCACAAGGCGGCTCTGCGACTCGATCTTGTCGGTAATCTTGCGGGTGATCGTCTCCCTGAACTGGGCGATACCGGCTTGTGACGAATCGTCGAACAGCGGCACGGTCACCCGGTTGAGATGGGCCGGCAACGCGGCGCCGGTAAAGCTGTAACAGCCCTGCAACGCGGCGGCAAGAAGGACGACAACCGCCAGAGCCAGCAGGGGCGACACCCCTCCGCAATGCCTGATAATCCTGTTCATACCACTCCCGGTCAAAATGTTCTTCGGTCGATTCGGTTCAGCAGCTTCCGGAACGGATAGCTCAACAGCATAAGTTTCCGGCGTTTCTGGTCAAGTGCGGAAAGATACTTCCCGGTTTTTCCGTCGCTCCAGGAGGAAGCCATTTTGACCGCATAGCGGGCCGCCCGATCAGGCGACTGCGCAAAAATATCCTGGATGACGGCGAAAGTCCTGAGCTGGCGCTGCAGCTCCGGCGTCGGATTGGCCGGGTCGACCATGCCGGTCCTGACGAGGCCGGGATGCAGCAGCATCACCGATATGCCGCTCTGCCGGTACTCTTCGGCCATGGCGAAGGTGAACCGGGCGATCGCCGCCTTGGTGGAGCCGTAGGCTGAAATATACGGGGTGTTTGACCCCTTGTCGGTCCCGGAACCTGCAAGGTTGATGATCTTGCCCTTGCGGCCGCTTGACAGGAAATAGCGGATTGCTGCCCGGCTGCCGTAGTAGGTCCCCTTGAGGTTGGTGTCGATGACCCTCGACCATGCTTCCGGATCGCTGTCACCAACGCTTTCAAAGGGATCCGAAATTCCGGCGTTGTTGATAAAACAGTCCAGGGCCCCGAAACGGGCGACGGCAGTGGCGACCAGCCCTTCCATCTCAGCAGGCGAAGAAACATCGCACACATGGCCTGACACGGTTCCAGCGGGAAACGAACGGACCGCCTCCTCGACATGGCCGCTGCGGCTCGACGTGATAACCACCTTCGCCCCTTCCCGGACGAACTCCCTGGCAATGGCCAAGCCAATCCCCCGGGTCGAGCCGGTGATGACCGCAACAGTATCTTCAAGTTTCCTCATGGTGATCTCGGTTGAATCCTTGGTTCCTGCGGCCAGGAGCCGGCCTCAGCGACGAGCGCCGGCCATCTGATCGACCATGGCCTGCAGCTCCGGGCGACCGGCTGCGTAGACCTCGAGCGGCACATTGGCTTCGATTGCCTCCCATGCCTGGCGGATACTCCGGGCACCGGCTTTCGGACCCATGGGATGACCGAAAACACCGCGGCCGGGCACGAAGCCGAAATCGACGCTGCCGACCTTCCGGTAGACGGTCTCCAGCGTCAGTGCGGAATCGCTGCCGCCGGGAACTGGCAGACAGGGGCGGATATGCCCCATCGGCTTGAGGCACTCCTCGATGTTTTCCAGCACCTCCTCTTCCGGAGTCATCATCCGGTCACCGAAGCCCGGCATAATCACCGCATCGAGGCCTGCCAGCCGTTGCAGCTTGGTCATCACACGGGAATGGATGCCGTATTTTTCCATCCTGCTGAAAGAGGCAATGAACGGGAAATGGCCGATCAGCGGCACCTGGGTGTAATTACTGAGCATGCGCACGGCGCTGAGCCCGACCGGAAGCGCATTGATGAGCAGCGCATTGGCGCCGTTGCGGACGGCAACGTCATGTTTTTCGATAAGGCTGTCCACCTCATCGGTGATGTTGGCGAGATAAACCTTCGGGTCCCCGGTCTCCAGCTCCGCATGGCGGCGTGCAGCGCCGAGGTAGGCAGCCCTGTCGGCAATTGCCGACCAGGTCACATCGGCGAGCATCTCGTCATCCTTGGCGATATCAAGCCCACCAAGCCAGCTTTCATGCGCAATTTCCGCAAACTCCTCCGGGCTGAGACCGATGTTGGGTTTGACGACGCCGAAAAAAATGGGCCTGTCATAGGCCTTGAGAATGTCGCGCAACCCGGAAATACCGAATTTCGGCCCCTCGAAATCAGCCAGGAAACTGTCAGGAAACGTAATATCCATGAGCTTCACGACCGGAACACCGGGCGTAAAGAACACCCCTTCGCCACAGACGGCGGTCAGGAGGTTGGGGAGCTTCGGGCCGAAATTGCAATGGGGATGGGCAATCGTCACATGGCATGCATGTATCTTGCCGGTCTCGCTGTGCTTGACCGGGTAACTCAGCTGCGGAAGCTCTTCGATGATGTCAAGGTCGATGACTTTGGCTGCATGGACCGGACGGAAGTCCTCGTCGACACCGACGCGCTTCCATTGCGCGGTCGACTGTTCACTGCAGAAATGGGCAAGGGCCGTTTCAATATCCCCGACGCATTCAAGGTAATAGTCGAGCACCAGATATTGCTCCATGTCAAGAGCATCCCTGGAAGAAAAAAAACCTTTGACGTCTTCAGCATTCATCATGTCTCATCAGTCTCTGCAGTTAAAAAAACCGGGGAGGCAGTGTTGCCTGCCTCCCGGGAACAGGGGTATCGGCAAAAGGAGCTGCCGGTAATGCCGCGGTTATCCCTCGGCTTTGATCGAATTGAAGTACTCGAAGGCCTCGGCAGGCGTAAGGTTTTCATGCACGATCCTGTTGACGGCCTTCATCATGGCCAGAGGAGCGGCGCTCTGGAAAATATTGCGCCCCATATCAACGCCGGAGGCACCCTCCTGGATGGCGTTGTACGACATGGTCAGCGCATCGAACTCAGGAAGCTTCTTGCCGCCGGCCATCACGATCGGCACCGGGCAGGACGCGACGATGGTCTCGAAATCCTCAGGCACATAATAGGTCTTGACCAGTTGCGCACCGAGTTCTGCGCAAATCCTGGTGGCAAGCCGGAAATACTTGGCATCGCGGACCATGTCCTTACCGACCGCAGTCACCGCCATGGTCGGGATACCGTAACGGAGCCCCATGTCGACCAGCCTCGTCATGTTTTTGATCGAACGGGTCTCGTATTCGCCACCGATGAACACCTGCAGGGTGATACAGGCGACGTTCATGCGGATGGCATCCTCGATATCGACGGCAAGCTCTTCATCGGAAAGCTCCTTGAGGATGCTCGGGCCGCCGCTGCACCGCATGACGACCGCCTTGGTCAGGGTCGGCGGGACAGTGGTGCGGAGAATACCCCGGGTAAGCATGATGGCATCGGCATACGGCATGAGCGGCACGATATTGACATCGGGGCGTTCGAGGCCGGTGGTCGGACCCTGGAAATAGCCATGATCGATGGCGAACATGACCGTCCTGCCGGTTTCAGGCCTGAAAATGCGTGAAAGACGGTTCTTCATGCCCCAATCGAGCGAATGGGCGCCTTTCAGAAAGAAGCCGTAGTTGTTCACCGGAATATCGGTGTAATACTCCTTTGGCTGTTTGTCCTTATCGTATTCGGCCATCGTCGTGTTCTCCTGGTTGGATTGGTTGATGCTGAACGTTATCTGACGCGGTTACCGCAAAGCGGCCGCGATATTACCACCGTCGACCGTCGTCACCGAACCGGTCGTGCGCGTCTCAAGGGCAAGGTGCACAAAGGCGTCGGCGACATCTTCAGCGGTCACTTCGAGCCCGAGCAGGTTACCCGACATATACTCTTTTTCACTCAGTCCTCTGGCGGACGAACGGGCCTTGATCATGTCTGGGGTCAGCAGCCCGCTCCGGATCCGGTCGGCATTGACGCCGTTGGCACGGATGCCGTCACGGCCATGGTCCAGGGCGTACTGGCGGAGCAAAAACAGGGTCGCCGCCTTCGGAAGACCATAGGGGCCGAAATCCGGGCCGGGGTTGACCGCCTGTTTCGAAACATTGAACAGGAGAACGCCGCCAGTACCCTGCAGTCGCATGATGCGTACGGCATTCTGGGCAATTGCCTGATGCGAGAAGAAATTGATTTCAAAACTTTTGCGAAGCAGTTCGTCGGCGACATCGCCAATCCTGCCCTGCAGTGCCACACCGACGTTGGAAACGACGATATCAATGCCGCCGAAGCTCCTGACAATCCTGTCGAATGCCTGCCGCACCGACGCACGGTCAGTGACGTCACACGGAATGGCGAGCGTACCGCTGCCGAGTTCCCCAGCCGCCCGCTCAAGCGAAGCGGGGTCAAGGTCGAGAATCACGACCTCCGCGCCCTTCCTGCGGAATGCTTTCGCCGTAGCCAGGCCGATCGCGCCAGCGCCGCCGGTAACCATGGCCACCTTTCCGGCAAACTCACCACCGTTGTGGTTCTTGCGGACTTTGGCCTGCTCCATGTCCCAGTATTCGATTTCAAAGGCATCGCGCTCCGTGATCGAAGCGAAGCTGCCGACCGATTCCGCATCGAGCATCGCCATTGCAGACTGCTCGGCGATGTCCGCGGTCAACCGTGCGGCGGCGGCGGTCCTGCCGAGTCCAAAAAGTCCGAGGCCAGGCACCAGCACCACCCTGGGCATCGGGTCGATCATCTCGACCTGCATGCCGGTTGCACGACGGTTGCGCTCGAAATAGTCCGTATAGGCGGCGACATAATCCGCCACCCGCTGGCGCACCGCTGTACGGAATCCCTCAAGATCGGCGGCATCCGGGGCGGGAAGCACCAGCGGCAGGTTCTTGGTCCTGATGATGAAATCAGGAGTCATTGCGCCTTTGCTGACGATCGTTTCCAGATCGGTGGCGTTGAGGAAGTCATCAAGTGCGGCAGAAGCCCTGAATTCGAGGATGAAGCTTTCGTAGTCCTTCTCGCCTGGCGTCTTTTCATACGAAACCGCCCCGCGGATGATCGGAGCGACATCTTCGAGACTTGCGACAGACGAAGGCAGCTGGACAGAAGGAAATGAACGCCTCCCGGCGGCGGCAATCCGCTCCTCGATGCGGCTGACGCCGTCGATCATGCGGTCATAGGCCTGCCGGGCGGTATCGCCGAACGTCACAAGCCCATGATTGTGCAGCACCATGCCCTGGATCGACGGATCTTCGTCGTACGCGTTCACGGCAAGTCGTGCCAGCCCGAGCCCCGGCTGGATATAGGGAACCATGCCGTACCCGCTGAGCGCTTCACGGCACAGACGGTCACCGTCGGCCTGGTTGCTCAGGGTCAATAGGGCGAGCGAATGCGTATGGAAGATGTACCGGTGCGGCAGGAAAGCATGCAGGAGCGTCTCGATGGAAGGGCTCAGTGACCGGCTGACGATCTGGTCGGTCAGGGTAAAGAGGTTGAGGAACAGGAAATTTTTGAACTCCCTGGTCGAAAACCGTTTGATATCCTCTTCGCTGTGCCGTTCCCCCGATGCATACATGCGCTGGAGCCGTTGCAGCGGCTCGATTCTGACCGGGGTGAAATCGTGGACATCGACGGTCGCGAGGTTGACCCCGCTGGCCTTGATGAAAATGACGTTGGAATGGTTGCCGACGATGTCGGTCAGAACGGTCTTGACCGACGTGTTTCCCCCTCCGTGCATGACCAGCCGGTCATCCTTGCCGAGAAGCCGGGAAGCATAGACCAGGTCGTGCAGTTCGGCCGGCGTATCGGCGGCATTGATCTTGCCTGCAGCCAGGGAGTTCAGTTCCGATTCGTTCCAGAGATTCTGCATAGACGTTGAAAATATTCTGGTGATAACGTTCCTTGCCGGTGTGCACGGGTCCTTCTCAGGAACCGGCACCTTTGCGTTTCCTGGCATGCCGGTTCCGGATCATGAACCCTGACAGGTAGATGAACAGAAAACCGGGAACCACGATAAAAAGATACAATGCCTGGTGCTGCGGCGTCGCGAGCTGGCCGGAAGACCAGATCATCCATGCCAGAAGCGCCCAGACCGGGGTGACGATGGCGAACATGCGGTTCCAGAGTGTCTTGAAGCTGTAGTTCATGGGACGTGGCACGTCATACTTGTGAGGATTACTGCGGCCCGCATCAGACCTGCCCCTGGTCACGGAGTTTCCGCTCGTTGCGTTTTTCAAGGATAATCCTGACAAGGTACTGCAACGCATTGCCCACGTAGGTCAGGTAGGCGATGTAGGCCTCGACGACCAGGACATGTTCCGGATAGCCCATCCAGGCCATCACGAAGTAGAGCAGGTGAAAAAACGCGGCGATGGTACTGCCGACATCCTCCCAGAGGAATTCCGGAGAGTAGACCCACGTATCGAAGATCTCCTTTTCGAAAAACATTCCGGTAGTGAACAGGATGGCGAAAAACAGGGTCTTGAACAGGATGGCGATGCTGATCCAGAAAAAATCGATTTCCGCCAGATGGAAGGCGTAGAGGGTATTCAGGGTCACACCGCCGAGGAAGAAGAAAAACTGGATCGGTGCAAGGATGACCTGGACATCGGTCCAGACCGACGCGTTACGCTTGATGAGCTGCTCGGGCGTATAACGGGGCATGAGGTCTCGATCTTTCGACTGGTGACAGCAGAGTTATGGTTGCGACTTCCGCAAGGCGGCTTCATAAAGCAGGGAATATAGCAAAACCGGCTGACCCGGGAAAGCCAATCATGCGGCAAAATACGCACACCACGGCATCCCGGCGCCAGGCGTTTCCATCACGTCACAATCACGTAACCTGCAATGAATGTTTTGGGATAATGCGCCGGTTTCGTACGTTTCACAATCCGGCAGGAAGCCGTGCTTTGTCACTACCAACCTCCGGACCGGAACATCTCCGTGCGAAGCCGTTTCTGCATTACAAAACCCGGTATTTCACCTGATGCAAGTATCCGATCCTGCAACGACAAGACCGCTGAAAATCCTGCTCATCTCCCCTATGGGCAAGATGGACGACGACAGCAACCAGAGACCCCTCTTCCACATGGCCCTCGGTGTTCTGGCCAGCCTCACTCCGAAACAGCACTACATCGAGCTTGTCGACGAGCACTTTCACGATACCATAGACTACGACGGTACGTACGATCTGGTCGGCGTCACGGCCAGAACGCTGGAAGCGACGCGAGCTTACGAGATTGCCGACGAGTTCAGGAAGCATGGCAAGACCGTCGTGCTCGGCGGCCTGCACATCTCGTTCAACCCTGACGAAGCCGCCCTGCATGCGGACTCGATCGTCGTCGGCGAAGCGGACAACCTCTGGGAGATCCTGCTGGAAGACCTTGCCGCCGGCAGGCTCAAAGCCCGTTACGACGCCAAGGATTTCCCGCCGGTCAACGCCATCGTCCCGATCGACTACGAACGGGTCGCCATGGCCTCGAAACGGGAAAAGGTGGACGGCACCAAGTCGATCCCGCTTTATGTCACCCGTGGCTGCCCGTTCAACTGTTCGTTCTGCGTCACACCGAACTTCACCGGAAAGAAGTACCGTATCCAGAATCCGGATTCGCTGAAAGCGCAGGTCGCCGCCGCAAAAAAACACTTCTTCAAGGCCAACGGGAAAAACTCCCGTCCATGGTTCATGCTGACCGATGAAAACCTCGGCATCAACCGCAAGAAGCTCTGGGAGTCGCTCGACATGCTCAAGGAGTGCGACATCACCTTCAGCGTCTTCCTCAGCATCAACTTCCTTGAGGACCCGGAAACGGTGCACAAGCTGGTCGACGCCGGCTGCAACTTCGTGCTCGCCGGACTGGAATCGATCAAGCAGAGCACGCTCGAAGCTTACAACAAGGGGCACGTCAACTCCGCCGAAAAGTATGCGAAGATCATCGACGACTGCCGCAAGGCGGGTCTGAACATCCAGGGAAATTTCCTGTTCAACCCCGCCATCGACACCTTCCAGGATATCGACGACCTGGTGGCGTTCGTCGAAAAAAACCACCTCTTCATGCCGATCTTCCAGATCATCACGCCCTATCCGGGAACGCAGATGTATCTGGACTACAAGGAAAAAGGACTCATCACCAACGAGGACTGGGAAAAGTACAACGCCCTGCACCTGGTGATCAAGTCGGACCGCTACGACCCGCTGCTTTTCCAGTACAAGGTGCTGACGAGCTATATTCGGGTCTACTCCCTGAAAAACATTTTCTGGCGCACCTGGTACAACCCCAGGAAGCTGATCAACCTGATCACCAGCTTCGCATTCAGGAACCACCTGAAAAACGAACTGAAAGCGTTTGAAGAACGCCACCAGGTGAACATGAACATGCTCGAAGGCATCAAGTAATGCCGTGAACGAGCTTCCCCCGGCCCTGCACTGCGCAGATCCGGGAATCCTCATCCCTGCGCTCTCCGCGCCTCCACGGAGAGCAGCCCCACAAAGTAGCGACCATGGCTGACCAGAAAACCGACCAGGAAGCCCTCCGAGACGCTATCAGGCTTCTTGGAAACCGGGCGCACAGCCGTTCGGAACTCGCGGCAAAGCTGAGCCGGAAGGGCGTCGATACGCTGACGGCCCAGCGCGTACTTGATCACCTTGCCGCCAGCGGTTTGCTGGACGACCGTGCGTTTGCGAAGCAATATGTGGAGAGCATGACGAGGCGTAAACCGGAAAGCAAGGCGATGCTCCGATCGCGGCTGCTGCAAAAGGGAGTTGCCGCAGATGCGGTGGCTGCCGCACTGGAGCATTATGACGCCGGAAGCAGCTGCCTCCAGGCTGCGGAAAAAAAGATGCGCTCCCTTTCGGGAACGCATGAAGTAAAGCGCAAAAAACTTGAAACCTTCCTCCGGAACCGCGGATTCGACTGGCAGACGATCAGGGAAACGATCTGCCGCCTTGACCTCCCGGAACCCGAAAGCCCGGAACAGGAGGCATGCGATTGAGCGCCGGCAACGGCAATCGACTCATGCCATATCGCCGACATGTACCAGTGTTCCGATCTGGTCGCCCTGCAGCAAACGGGTGAAGTTCCCCTTGACGTTCATGTTCATGACCACGATTGGCAGGGTGTTCTCGCGGCAGAGCGTAATGGCCGTCATATCCATGACGCGCAGGTTCTTCCTGATGACGTCGAAATAGGAAATACGCGGGAAAAACTCTGCGTCGGGATTCTTTTCGGGGTCTGAATCGTAGACACCCTCAACCCGGGTCCCCTTGATGATGACATCCGCCTCGATCTCGATAGCTCGAAGCGATGCCGCCGTATCGGTGGTGAAATAGGGATTGCCGGTTCCTGCACCGAAAATGACGACGCGCCCCTTTTCAAGGTGCCTGACGGCACGTCGGCGAATGAACGGTTCCGCGATCTGCTCCATCTTGATGGCCGTAACCAGACGCGTATAAATACCCTTCCGTTCAAGTGCATCCTGGAGCGCAAGAGAGTTGATCACCGTGGCGAGCATCCCCATGTAGTCCGCCTGGACACGATCCATGGACGAAGCTGCAGTGGAAAGCCCGCGGAAAATGTTACCGCCGCCGATGACCAGCGCAATCTCAGCGCCAAGGTCATGCGCCTCCCGGATCTCTTCCGCGAAACCTTCGAGCACAGCGGCGTCAATACCGTAACCGGATTCGCCGGCAAGCGACTCTCCGCTGATCTTGAGCAGGATCCTCCTGTACTTGAGCATAGTTGAACTCCTCTCTGTATGGCTGGTTCTTAGAAGTAATAAGCAAAAAAAAAGCCTCGTGACCACGAGGCTTTTTCAGCTTATGCACCCAACTGGTAACGGACAAATTCCTTGATCTCCGCCTTGGCCTGATGCTTTTTCCTGAATTCATTCAGGACATCGGAAACACGGGCGTTCTGATCCTTGATGAAGGTCTGCTCAGTGAGGACAACCTCCTGGTAGTACTTGTCCATGCGACCATTGACGATCTTGTCGACAAACTGCTCTGCCTTGCCCTGGGCAAGTGCCTGCTGGCGATAGATCTCGCGCTCCTTCTCGATATACTCGGCGGGAACGAGCGAACGGTCGGCCACGATCGGTGCTGCCGCCGCAACCTGCATCGCAAGGTCTTTCACCAGTGATTTTGCCTCTTCAGGCTTGTCGGTCGCCATATGGACAAGCGCACCAAGCTGTGCACCGGGGTGGATGTAGCTCTCAAGCACGCCATCTTCTGCGGAAAGCATCGACAGGCGCTTCAGTTCAAGGCGCTCGCCAAGCTTGCCGGTCATCGACTTGAGTGCAGCTTCGACCGTCTCGCCGCCGTATGCCTCACCCAGTGTAATGGCGAGCAGGGCCTCCCTGGTCGCACACCTGTTGGCAAGCGCGAGGGTGGCAAGCTCATGGGCAAAACCGGTGAACACATCACCTCGCGCGACAAAATCGGTTTCACAGTTCAGTTCGAGGATGACGCCTACTTTCTGGTCATCGGAAAGCAGAATGCAGATCATGCCTTCGCTGGCTTCGCGATCTGCCCGCTTTGCAGCCATCGCTGCGCCTTTCTTGCGAAGGTACTCAATGGCTTTCTGCATGTCGCCGCCGGTCTCTTCAAGGGCTTTCTTGCACTCCATCATGCCGACGCCGGTCGTGTCCCTCAGCTCCTTGACGTCTTTGGCAGAAATCTGGCTCATATCTTTCTGTATCGGGAATTATCGTGGTTGTATAACAGCAAAAACCGCCGCCATACCGTCACCGGCCTGCTGACGGCGGTTCATATCAGGTCGGAATCAGTCGTTTTCCGGTTCCTCTTCTGCCGCCGGTTCATCCATTTCGGCGAGCACTTCCTGCTCAACCTGGAGAGCGCGTGCATTCAGAATGGTTTCAGCAACTGCCTTCACCATCAGATCGATGGAGCGGATGGCGTCGTCATTGGCCGGAATGATGTAATCGACTTCGTCAGGATCGCAGTTGGTGTCAACCATGGCGAAGATCGGGATACCGAGTGAACGGGCTTCCTTGATGGCGATATGCTCTTTCTTGATATCGACCACGAACAGGGCTGCAGGAAGACGGTTCATGTTCGAGATGCCACCGAGGATACGGACAAGTTTGTCTTTTTCGCGGAGCAGCATGAGGCGCTCTTTCTTGGTGATCATGTCGAAGGTGCCGTCCGTCTCCATCCTGTCGATGGTGTTCATGCGGCGGATGCTCTGGCGGATGGTCGAGAAGTTGGTCAGCATGCCGCCGAGCCAGCGCTCACAGACGTAAGGCATGCCTGCACGCTCAGCCTGCTCGGAAATAATGACTTTGGCCTGCTTTTTGGTACCGACGAACATGATTTCCCTGCCGGTAGAGGCGATGGCTTCAATCGCCTTCAGGGCCTCATCGGCCAGTACGAGGGTTTTCTTGAGATCGATGATGTGTACGCCGTTCTTCTCCATGAAGATGTACGGCTTCATCTTGGGGCTCCAGCGGCGGGCCAGGTGGCCGAAGTGCACGCCGGCACGAAGCATCTCTTCGAGCTGAAAATGTGACATGGTGGTCATCCTTTATGGTTTAGTTGAGTCCTCTACCCTGCCTCGCCCCCGGGGATCCCGCGCTCATGCGCAGGACACTTCCCGGGAACCTCACCGGACTGCCGGAACGGCAGGGTATGCGAGTTGTTGTCGACAGAAAAAACGAAAAAAAAATCAGCGCTTCGAGAACTGGAAGGACTTGCGGGCCTTTTTGCGACCATATTTCTTCCTCTCGACCATACGGGGATCCCTGGTGAGCAGGCGGTCTTTCCGGAGCAGTTCGCGGATGGATTCGTCAAACTCGACCAGCGCACGTGCAATGCCGAGGCAGACAGCACCTGACTGGCCGGTGATACCGCCGCCCTGGACGTTGACATTGATGTCGAAATCGTTCTGCTTTTCGGCAGCGACCAGAGGCTTCAGCGCCTGACTGCGCTTGTGCTCATCCTTGAAATACTCTTCGACCGGAAGCTTGTTGACCACGACACGACCCTTACCCGGCGACAGGAATACCCTGGCGACAGAAGTCTTGCGGCGTCCAACGGTATCGATAACCTCTTTCATCAGTATGCGTTTCGTTTATTGATTGACGTTCATTTCCACCGGGCACTGCGCTGCGTGCGGATGCTCCGGACCGGCATAGACTTTCAGCTTCGTGAAGAGCTGCCTGCCGAGGTTGTTGTGCGGAAGCATGCCCCAGACCGCATGTTCGATAACACGCTCCGGCTTGTTCTTGAGGAGGTCCTTGGCGCTGTCGATCCTGACGCCGCCCGGATACTGGGAATGGGAAAAATAGGTCTTGTCGTCGTGCTTTTTTCCGCTCAGCACCACTTTTTCGGCATTCGTCACCACAATAAAATCACCCGTATCGATGTGCGGAGTGAACTGCGGCTTGTGTTTGCCCCTGAGGACAGTGGCGATACGGGCGGCCAGCCTGCCGAGCACCTGGTTCTCTGCATCGATGACATACCATGCCCGTTCAACCTCTGTCGGCTTGGCTGAATAGGTTTTAAAACTTAACGTCTTGCTCATGCTTCACAATGGATTATCTGGACTATTCCGAAAAATAAGTCAGACAATGTAATTTATTTCGATTAATTCTACAAACTATTATACCTTGTTGTTCCCTGAAGATTGCTAACCTGCCGCAGCACGGCCTGCGACCGCTGACGCCCGTAAACCTCATGAAACCCTTGATAGCCCTCGTCGGCCGACCAAACGTCGGCAAATCGACACTTTTCAACCGAATTCTCAGAGAAAAGAGCGCCATTGTCGACCCAACCCCCGGAGTCACCCGTGACCGGCATATCAGCCCGGGAACGTGGCAAGGAAAGCAGTTTCTCCTGATGGATACCGGCGGCTACGCCCCGGAAAACGACACGCTCAGCGTGGCCATGCTCGAACAGACCATGCAGGCCATCCGGGACGCCGATGCCGTGATCTTCATCGTCGACGCACGGTCGGGCCTGACCTATCACGACCTGGACATCATCAAAATCCTGCAGCGGACGTTCAGGGATAAAAAGATATTCTACGCAGTCAACAAGGTCGACAACCCCCAGATCGCCCTCGAAGCGGAGTCGCTGGTCCGGGGGGGATTCACGGAACCCTACCTCATCTCGGCCAGGGACGGCAGCGGCGTCGCAGACCTGCTTGACGACGTCCTGGAAACACTGCCCTGCCCTGAAGGCGACGATGCCGACCGGGATACATCGATCAGACTCGCGGTGCTTGGACGTCCCAACGTCGGCAAGTCAAGCCTGGTCAACGCACTGCTCGGCGCTGAACGACAGATCGTTTCAGACATCCCCGGGACGACCAGGGATGCCATCGATACCAGGTTCATGCGGAACCAGCAGGAGTTCACCCTGATCGACACTGCCGGGTTGCGCAGGAGGACCAAAATCGACCCGGGCATCGAATTTTACAGTTCGCTCCGCACTGAGCGGGCAATTGAGCGCTGCGATGTGGCCCTTGTCCTGCTCGATGCCCAGCTCGGGCTCGAAAGCCAGGACATGAAAATCATCCATATGGCCGTCGAACGGAAAAAAGGGATCATGCTCCTGGTCAACAAATGGGACCTCGTCGAAAAGGACTCCAAAACCAGCAAGCGGGTCACCGACGAACTGTTGCGGCAGCTCGGCAACCTCTCCTATATCCCGATTATCTTCACCTCGGCACTCACCCGGAAAAACTGCTACCGCGCAATCGACACCGCAGCGGAAATCGCACGCAACCGCAGCCAGAAAATCAGTACCAGCGCCCTCAACCGCTTCCTGCAGGAGGCGCTTGCCGCACGACATCCGTCGACCAAATCCGGGAAGGAACTGAAGATCAAATACATGACCCAGATCGACGATGCACCCCATCCGGTCTTTGCATTTTTCTGCAACGACCCGGAACTGGTGGAAAGCAACTTCAGGCGTTTTCTCGAAAAGCGACTCAGGGAAAATTTCATGCTTGAAGGCGTTCCGGTCACCCTTAAATTTGTCCGCAAATAACCGGCGGCATCCTGGCGCTTTCGGGAACTCACGAAGCATGCTTTGGGGTTCTCTTGCAGGTACCGGCGTGCACCGGCAGGCGGTCGCCCACGACGTACTACGTAATCAAGACAAACCAGTCATGTCATCAATACAGGAATCACAGATCGTTGCCGCACTGGGCAACGTCATGGAACCGGACCTCGGCAAGGATCTCATTTCACTCGATATGGTCAGGGACATCGCCGTCGACCAGGACGGGAACGTCTCGTTCACGGTCATGCTGACCACGCCGGCCTGCCCGATGAAGGAGTCCATCAAGCAGTCATGCATCGCGGCCATCAGGGCGGCACTCCCCGAGGTCGGCACAATTGCGGTCACCATGGGCTCCAATGTCACCTCTTCATGCGGCCACCACGGTCACGGCGGCCATCAGCACGGGCACGGCACCCATGGCGGCAACGCCGCACCGCAGCGGATCGAGCTCGACGGAGTCAAAAACATCATCGCCGTCGCCTCAGGCAAGGGCGGCGTCGGCAAATCGACGGTATCGGTCAACCTCGCCGTGAGCCTTGCCGCGTCCGGAGCGAAAGTCGGGCTCATCGATGCCGACCTGTACGGTCCGAGCATCCCGACCATGTTCGGCCTCCAGGAGGCCCGTCCGGAGGTGGTCGACGGAAAGATCATACCGATCGAACAGTATGGCGTGCGGCTGATGTCCATCGGCTTCCTGGTCGACAGCCAGACCG
This sequence comes from uncultured Chlorobiaceae bacterium, assembly GCA_964611215.1. Classification (GTDB taxonomy): domain Bacteria; phylum Bacteroidota; class Chlorobiia; order Chlorobiales; family Chlorobiaceae; genus Chlorobaculum. The sequence goes on along the minus strand of CAZSXF010000003.1, from coordinate 192,701 downwards.
CGCTCATCTGGCGCGGCCCCATGGCCTCAAGCGCCATCAGGCAGCTCATCACGGATGTGGACTGGCAGGAGCTCGACTACCTGATTTTCGACCTGCCTCCCGGAACCGGGGACATCCAGCTGACCCTGGTCCAGTCACTCCCGCTGACCGGAACGGTGATCGTGACCACACCACAGGATGTGGCGCTTGCCGACGTCGCAAAGGCAGTCACCATGTTCAGGAAGGTCGACGTGCCGATTATCGGCGTGGTGGAGAACATGAGCTGGTACGAACTCCCCGACGGAAGCAGGGACTACATCTTCGGCCGCCAGGGAGGAGAGAAGTTTGCACAGGCCAATGCCCTGCACTTCCTCGGTTCGATTCCGCTCAGCAGTTCGGTGCGCGAAGGCGGCGACACAGGCAAACCGTTCATCATCAGCAATCCCGATGCGCCGACTTCGATCGCGGCCCGTGAGGTCGCCGGTGAAATCGCCCGCCAGATATCGGTACTCAATGCCGCGTGCATCTGCTGACATGCGATGCGACGACGCCCATGCGCTCCCGGCAGGCAGGGCTCCCGGAGCCCTGCCTGCCCTGAAGCCTCTTGAGAGAGATAGGTTCGTTTCTTGTTTTTTTCAAAGGGGCAACTGATATTAGGTCAGGTGCCCGACCATGCGCCAGGCATATCACTTACAACGTTCAACTGAAACCATCATGAAGGATTATCTGCCAAACAGCGACCCACTGTACGACAAAGTCATTTCAGCCCTTGAAACCGTCCGCCCCTACCTGCAGGTTGACGGCGGTGACTGCCAGCTTATCGGCATCACCAAGGACATGGTCGTCGACGTCAAACTGCTCGGCGCCTGTGGCTCATGCCCGATGAGCACCCTGACGCTGCGTGCCGGCGTTGAACAGGCCATCAAGAAAGCCATTCCGGAAATCGCTCGCGTCGAATCGGTCTGACCGAAGTCACACGCACGCAGGTTTCAGCGGCTGCCCGGTCCATGTTTCCGGGCAGCCGCTTTGCATTTCAACCGGCGGGTAGACGAATCAGTCAAGGTTTCTGAGCAGCAGCTCAAGGGAGTCCTCGTTCTGCACCAGGACCTCACGGGCCTTGCTGCCGTCCGCTGCACCGACGATCCCGCTCTGTTCAAGCTGGTCCATCACCCGTCCTGCGCGGCTGAAGCCGAGCCGGAGCCGCCGTTGCAACAGCGACACGCTCGCCTGCTGGTGCAGGACGACAAGCCGTGCAGCGTCCTCGAACATGCTGTCGCGGGTATTGCGATCCTGGCCGCCGTCCGATGAAGAGCCGTTCGAGCCCTTGACTTCCGGCAACGCATAATCGTCCTTGTGGGAGGGCTGGGAACCGATGAAGGCCGTAATGGCTTCGACCTCGTCGGTGGAAACATACGGGCATTGCACCCGTTCGGGCTTTGGCATCCTCGACGACTGGAAAAGCATATCGCCGTTGCCAAGGAGCTGTTCGGCTCCGGAAAGGTCGAGGATGGTGCGGGAGTCCACCTTGCTGGCGACCTGAAAGGCTATCCGCGACGGGAAGTTTGCCTTGATGATACCGGTAATGATGTCCACGGAAGGTCGCTGGGTCGCGACAATCAGGTGGATACCGACCGCCCTGGCCATCTGGGCAAGCCTGGTGATCGGCTCTTCGACCTCGCGCCCGGCAGTGATCATCAGATCGGCAAGTTCGTCGATCACCACCACGAGGTAGAACATCGCCTCACCTGGATGCTTCCTGTTGTATTCACCGATATTCCTGGCGCCGGACTTTTCGAGCACCTGGTAGCGCAGTTCCATCTCCCTGACGATGGAGCGAAGCGCCCCTGGAGCCTTTTTGGGGTCAGTGACGATAATCTGGTCTTCGAGGCCACCGATCTTCGGCAGGAAATGGTCCTTGAGCTTCTGGTACTGGGAGAGTTCGACCCGCTTCGGATCGATCAGCACAAACTTCAGTTCATCCGGGCGCCGCGCGTACAGCAGGCTGGTCAGGATGACGTTGATGGCAACCGACTTGCCGGCACCGGTCGCTCCGGCAATCAGGAGGTGCGGCATCGTCGTCAGGTCTTCGACAAGCACTTCATTGGCGATGTTCTTGCCAAGGACAATCGGCAGCGCAAGCTTGTTGTTCTTGAACTTTTCGACCTGCAGGACCGAACGCATCAGGACAATACGATCCTTGCTGTTGGGAATCTCGACGCCGATCGCGTTCTTGCCGGGGATCGGTGCGATGATACGGATACCGCGGGCGGCAAGCGCCATGGCAAGGTCGTTCTCCAGCGTCTTGACCCTGCTGATCTTGACATCCGGAGCCAGCTCCAGTTCAAAGAGGGTGACACGCGGCCCGACCGTCGTGGCAATCCGCAAGACATCGATCTTGTAGATTTTGAGCTTTTCCAGAAGCCTCGCCTTGCTTTCGGCCAGATGGCGCTCGTCGATGCCGTCGCTGTCATCCTTCGGTCTCTGCAAGAGATCGATCGACGGGAAGCGATACGGCACCCGGTCACGGGTCCTGACCTTCATGCTGCGTTCGTCGAGATCGGCCTCCCGTTCACGGACCCCCTGCCGGATGACCATTTCGGGCTCCTCGTCGGCGGCCGGAGAAAGTTCGGGTTCGTATTCAGGTTCAGGTTCCTGCGACGGTGCGGGCATCTCGACGGCTTCCGGCACGACGGCGTACACAGGAGAGGGTTCCACAGGCTGAACCGCAGGTTCCGCTGCCGCTGCTGCCGTGGCGGCGGCAGCAGCGCGGCCTGCCTCGCGTTCAGCCGCCTTGCGGAGCCTCGCTTCGCTTTTTTGCGCCGCCCGTGCCTCACGCTCAGCCTGGTGCTGCTTCCGGGCAGCCTCCCGCTCCTGCCGTCGGCGTACGTTCTCCTCTTTCAGCGCATCGATCGACCGCGACAGCTTGCCAAAAAACGCCCCGGCAGAAACCGCCGCCCGTGAGGCCACGTCGCGCCCCATGAGAAAGGTCAGGGCAGCACCAAGGGAAACGGTCAGCGCCCATGCCCCTGCCTGACCGATCACCGTCGCCAGGAACGAAGCAAGCATGCGTCCGACGGCACCGGACATCACATCACCGAAGGAAAGGGTGGTCAGGCCGAACATCGTAGCCAGGTCGACGGCCATCAGCAATGCATAGATCATGAACAGGGCCGCCGGCCTGAGCGAAGCGAAGCGCAGAAGACGCCAGCCGACAAGGAACAGCGCCATCGCCGGCAAAACGGAAGGATAGCCAAGGAGCACCCGGACAAAAAAGACCGCGATACGTGCACCGAACAGGCCGAAATGGTTATGGATGGTGACCGCAACGGCCTTGGCCGCGGCAGTGAACACTTCGTACCACGGCAGGGTGGAGATGACCGCTTCGTCGCCGGCATGATACTGCAGGATCGAGCTGCAGAGAAACAGCGACAGCAGCATCACCATGATGCCTCCGGCTTCCTTGACAAGCCGCTCCTTCCGGAGCGACCTGATGGCGGAAAGGATATTCAGGAGGGACATATCAGCTCACCGGGTCATGGCCGTTCCTGATGGACAAAAGGCAAGGGCGTGACCGAGCCCGGCTGCAGCACACCGCGTATCTCAAAAAACAGGGGCGTCCCCGGCGCCGTGTACTCAACCAGGACGCTGGCCGTGCCGATCGGCTCCTGAAGGGTCGGGGACATTGTCCCGCTGCAGACCTCGCCGATCTCCTGGCGGTCGCTGTTGAACACCTTGAAACCCTGGCGGGCGATAGCCCTGCCGTGCATGGTAAACCCGACAACTCCCTTGCGGAGCGAAATTTCCGCCTGCTCGCATGCCTGCTTGCCGATAAAATTACCCTTGTTCATCCTGACGACCCACTTCAGGCGGGCCTCAAGCGGGTTGACGTTCCGCTCAATTTCATGACCGTAGAGGGAATAGCCCATTTCAAGGCGGAGCGTATCCCGGGCACCGAGCCCGATCGGCTGGATGCCGTCCTGCTGCCCGGCAGCCATCAGCACGGTCCAGAGCGCAACAGCCTTGTCGTTCGGCAGGCAGATCTCCACCCCCTCCTCACCGGTATAGCCGGTCCGGGCAATCAGGATATCGGCCCCCTGGAAATCGACCGTCCGGAAATGGAAGGATTTGAGGCTGCGCAACCCCGCTTCGGAAAAGACCCGGTCAAGGATATCGAACGATTTCGGCCCCTGCAGGGCGATCAGCGACAGCTCCCCGCTCCGGTCCTCGAGTGTGACGCCATCGAAGTCGTCGAGGTGCCCGCCAAGCCACAGGAAATCCTTTTCGCAGTTGCTGGCGTTGACGATAAGGAAATAGCAGTCAGCGGAGATACGGTAGATGATGAGGTCATCGACGATGCCGCCATCAGGATACAGCATCAGCGTATACTGCGCCTGGCCATCGACGATCTTCGAGAGGTCGTTGGTGGTCAGGTACTGCAGATACTCGCCTGCACGGGCACCCCTGACATAGAAGTTACCCATGTGGGAGACGTCGAAAAGGCCTGCAGCCTGACGGACAGCCCGATGTTCGGCAATAATACCGGCATACTGGACCGGCATCAGGAAACCGCCGAAATCGATGATTTTGGCGTCGGCATCGACATGCCACGGATACAGCGCTGTTGTTTTCATTGAAAATCGTTGTCTGCTGCGTTGGGTACTGAAGGAAACTGCTTGTAAAAAAACATTTCGCCCATAACATCAAAGCACTTTTTCCGGCTCGCAGGGCATGCGATAAACGGTCGTGTACCGGAATCATCAGGACTGCGGCACGGGAACTACCACTCGTCAGATGCGCCGCCGCCCCCAAAGCCACCGCCGCCGCCACTGAATCCGTCATCCTCCGGAGACCCGGGCGGCATGCCGCCGCCGATACCGCCACCAGGGAATATCCCGCCGCCGGGACCACCGAATCCGAACGGGCCACCCCAGAAACCCCGGAATGCCCGGATCAGCAGAAACAGCAGGAACAGGATCAGCAGGATGAGCGGAACCGACGGAACGTTATTCGCTGCGGGCGCCTTCCTGCCGGCGGGAGCTGAATACTCACCCCTGGCCAGCGCCACAAGAGCATCTGCCGCACCGATGAAACCGGCATCGAAATCCCCGCGGGCAAAAGCCGGCCGCAGGATGTCCCTGGTGATCCTGCCGGACTGCAGGTCGGTCACGCGCCCCTCCAGGCCATAACCGACCTCGATGCGGACCTTGCGGTCCCCTTTCGAAACCACGAGCAGAATGCCGTTGTCCCGCCCTTTCCGACCAAGCTTCCACGCTTCGGCAACCCGCATCGAATAGGCTTCGATCGGCTCACCGCCCAGCGAAGGAACCGTGAGGATGGCGATCTGCGTGGACTCGGCATCGTCAAGGGTACGGAGCTTCTGCTCAATGAGGGACCTTGCCTGCGGCGACATCATGCCGGCGTAATCATTGACCCGGCCCACCAGCCTCGGCACCGCCAGTTCCGCCACAGCGGGCTTTGACGGCAACAGCAGCAGCACGAGGCAGGCAAGCAACCCGACAAGCCTGAAACCCGTCAGGCGCCCCCCGGTGCGGGAATGGTCCGGCATATTCAGAATTTGACCTGGGGAACGGCCTTTGCACCCTCGTCAGCCTTGAAATACTCCTTAGGCTTGAGCTTGAGCATGACGCCGTTGGTCATGGAATTGGGAAACTGGCGAATCGAATAGTTGAAGGTTTCGACAGCCCCGTTATAGCGCTGGCGGGCGACACTGATCCGGTTCTCCGTCCCTTCAAGCTGAACCTGCAGATCCTGAAAGTTTCTGGTCGCCTTCAGTTCCGGGTAACGCTCCACGGTCACCAGCAGCCGTGAAAGCGACGAAGAGAGTTTGCCCTGCGCAGCCTGGAATTTCGACATGGCAGCGGGATCGCTGAGCTGTTCAGGGGTCAGCTTGACCGAAGAGGCGTTGGAACGGGCCTCGATAACCGCCTGCAGGGTCTCCTTCTCAAAATTCGCAGCACCTTTGACGGTTGCCACCAGGTTGGGGACCAGATCTGAACGGCGCTGCAACTGCGCCTCAAGGTCGCCCCAGGCCCTGTTGACCGCCTCTTCATTCTGCTGCATGGTATTGTAGCCGCAGCCGTTAAGCATGAACAGCGCGAACAGGACAGGGAAAATTCTTGCAACGTAACGGATCATGTCGGTTTCTTTTGTCAGGATAAGGTTAGGTGGAGTTCCGCTGCGCCCGCCTGCCCTTCCTGGCGCGCGGGCGGACGACGTCTGGACGTGTCTCTGAAAAAATATACGATATGGGCGCATCCGGCCAAAACCCGAGGCCCGATCGTTCGAGGGAGCGCGGTGGAAAATAGTGTCGGAAATATCCTGCCGGAACTATATTTTTACATGAGCAGCAAGGAACCCCCCAATCCCTGACGCCATGAACACCGCCCCCCGTGTGCTCGCGCTCTGCCTCTGTATGGGCACGACACCTGTTTATGCCGCATTTGAATCCGTGCCCCACGACCCTCGCGGCATCGCCATGTCGGGGGCGCTCGCCGCACTTCCAGGAGATGCATGCAGCATCAGCTACAACCCGGGAGCCATCCGGACGGACCGGGGGCTCCGGATCGCCGGCGCACATGCCACGCCCTCTGGCGACGGGGACCTTGCCGCCAACACTGCGGCGGCAAGCTGGTCGGGCCCGCCGTTCGATCGCCATGGAGCGCTGGCCGCAAGCATGACTGACGCCCGCGGCGGTACCAGCCATGAACGGAGCGGCACGGCAGGCTATTGCCGCGCCATCTCGGAATCGGTCCATGCCGGCATTTCGATCACCAACGCCTCCCTGACCATGGAAAACCAGGCTGGGCGAAGCGCCACAGGTATCAATGCAGGCATCATGGCCGAATTCACCACCGGCCTGACGGCCGGACTGAGCTCATGCAACCTGAACGGCTCTTCGATTGACGGCGGAACCACGAAGCTCCCGCGAACCACGCTCGCGGGTATCTCCTGGCGTTTCGAAAACGGCAACCTGCTCACCGCCAATGCCCAGGCAGACCCTGAGCGCTCGGCCCGACTGCTCGCTGCCGGTGAATTCAGGCTCATGCCCGCCGTCCTGTTCATGGTGGGCTCGGGCACCAACCCCTCGGTCATCTCCGCCGGGGCGACCGTCCAACTCGACATCGTCCGGGCGACGGCCGCCCTCAGCCGGAATATCGAGCTTGGCACCACCACCGCCTTCGGCATCGCGCTGGATTTATGACCGGCAGGAAACCTCACGAAGCGACCATGCCAAAAGCAACAGCGCAGGCCATCAGACCGCCTCCCCGACTATGGGAGACCATGGGAACGCAAGCCGGAGCTGTTCCATGCCCACGGCCGTACCTCCCATACAGAAAAAGCTCCTGAACCGTGAATACAGCAGTAATTTTTTCAGTAACCCCCAAGTTCCCCCCCAACCATGACGACGTTTCCAATTTCCGAAACCGGCATTTTCATCGCCGGCGGGTGCATCCTCACGATGGCCGTCGCGCTCTGCGCATGGCTGATCCACAAAGAGCCAAAAGACGAGATCCCCAAAAAGCCGAAAAAAGAGCGGTGGGTCGACTGGGATCATTCGGGCTGGATTTGAAGCGGGAGGCTCGCATTCAGAGCCGCTGCGTTCCGGAAGCCGGAGGCCCCTGGAGGAGGGCCTCCGGCTTCGGATTTCAGTGAGCTGCCGCAGCAGGCGGGGCTGCCTAACTGGACATGCGCTCGACCGTGAATACGCCCTGAACCTTCTTGAGCTTGTCCATGAGGGTATTGAGCTTTTCGATGTTCCTGACGAAAATCATGAGGTTGCAGACGAATATCCCGTCCTTGGCATTGAGCGAAATACTGCGGATGTTGGTATCGAACTTGGAGATCACACCGGTAATCTGGTTGGTCATCCCGATCTTGTCCTCACCGACGACCTTGATACCGGCGAGGAATTCGGATTCAAGCCTGCGGTTCCAGGCTACCGAAACGATGCGCTCGCTTTTGACGAGGTTCTCGTTGGTGACGTTGAAGCAGTTCTTCCTGTGGATCTTGACGGCGCCGTCGGTGGTCACGAACCCGATGATGTCGTCGCCGGGAACCGGGTTGCAGCACTTCGCATAGGCGTAGGCGATATTGTTCAGGCCGGAGATGATGACCTCGTCCTTGTGGTCGGTCTGCCGTTCCTGCATCTGCCGCGCGATCTCGGCCATATCCGGACGCGGAGCCACATGCTGGCCGGTTTTTTCCGGAATCTCGGCAACCCGCTGCTGCGGCTTGCTGATGCTTTCGATCACCTCTTCACTGCTGATCTGCTGCTTGGCCAGGGCGGAAAACAGGTCGGACGGCGTCTTGATGCCATGATGGCGGATCGAGTGAATGGCGTCGTTTTCAGTGAACAGTTTCTTGGTGCTGGCGAGCATTTTTTCCCAGATCCCACGGCCCCGTTCGATCTCAAGGCGACGCTCCTCGTTGATGGCGGACCTGATCTTGAGCTTGGCGCGGTGGGTAACGACCATTTTCAGCCAGTCCGCCTTGGGGGTCTGGTTTTTCGAGGTAATCACCTCGACACGGTCACCCGATTTGAGTTCCGCATTGAGCTTGACGATGCGACCGTTGACCTTGGCCCCAATACAGCCATTGCCGATTTCGGTATGGATCGCATACGCAAAATCGATCGGCGTCGCACCGGCAGGCAGTATCTTCATATCCCCCTTCGGGGTGAACACATAGATCTCGTCATGGTACAGGTTGAGCTTGAACCCTTCCATGAACGCAGCCGCCGTATCGGCATCCTTGATCAGTTCCCGTGCCCATTTGAGGAACGAATCGACCGCCGCATCGTTCTTGGAGATCTTCTCCTTGTACCGCCAGTGGGCCGCAACACCAAGCTCGGCAAATTCGTGCATCCGCCGGGTACGGATCTGGATCTCGATGACATAGCCCTTCGGGCCAACGATGGCGGAATGCAGCGACTGGTAGCCGTTGTGCTTCGGAATGGAGATGTAATCCTTGAAATGCTGGGGAATCGGTGGATACTGCTGGGTGATGTAGCCGTAGACCGCAAAACAGTCGGAGATCCTCTCGCTGTCGATAATCACCCGGATGCCGTACAGGTCGTGGATGTCCTCGAACTCCTTCTGCTTCATCCGCATCTTGTTGTAGATCGAGTAGAGATGCTTTGCCCTGCCCTGCACCTCGACGACGAACCCCTGCTTCTCAAGATCGTTCTTGATCGGCACGATCATCTTGTTCAGGTAGGCGATGCGCTCGTTCCTGCTGAGCCGGACCTTCTTGAGCAGAAAATCGTACATCTCGGGGTCGATGTACCGGAGACACAGGTTCTCCAGGTCGACCTTCATCTTGCCGAGGCCGAACCGGTGCGCCAGCGGCGCATAGATGTCACGGGTTTCCAGCGCCATGCGCAGGCGGCGGTGCTCGGGCAGCGAATCGAGCGTACGCATGTTATGCAGACGGTCGCAGAACTTGATGAGAATGACCCGGATGTCCTTGACCATCGAGAGCAGCATCTTGCGGAACCCTTCCGCTTCCGTGGTCTCGCGGTTGACCATGATCTCCGATATCTTGGTCAGCCCTTCGACGATATCCGCAACTTCAGTGCCGAGTTCGGCGGCGATGTCCTCATAGGTATACCCGCTGTCTTCGATAACGTCATGGAGCAGCGCGGCGGCCACGGAAACACCGTCAAGCGGCAATTCGGTGATCAGCAGCTTGGCGACCTCGACGGGATGATAGAAAAACGGCTCGCCGGAGGCGCGTTTTTCCCCTTCATGTGCCCGATAGCACATGAAAAATGCCCGCTGGATGAGCGATTCGTCGTAGTGCTTGAGGTGCGCCCGGCAAAGGCGGAGAATCTCATGCAGTTTTTCATAATGTTCCTGTCCGATCTGTGCAAGCATGTCTGTCGGGTACTCCGGGAAAGGGGAACGTTGAGGCGGCAACTGCCGCTGGATATATGCGTATCTATTTTATATAGGAAATCGCGGCAAATCGGCAAGGGCTCTCAGCCTGGATACTGTGCGATGCGCTCACGGAGCATGGATATTTCGTCACGCAGATACGCCGCCTTCTCAAAATCGGTCGCTTCGGCGGCAAGCTGCATCTCATCGTTCAGCTCGGCCACCATCAGTTCGACCTCCTCACGGCTCATGGAGTCGAGCAGGCGCTGCAATTCCAGCTCGGGACGTTTCTTCAGGCCCAGCCGTTTGCGGCGGTACCGCTCCTCCGCATCGGCGACGCTGGTCGTATTGAGCACCTGGTCGACCGACTTGACGATCGAACGGGGCACGATGCCGTGCTCCCGGTTGTATGCCTCCTGGATACTCCGACGCCTGGCGCTCTCGTCAAGCACCTGGCGCATCGAATCGGTAACCTTGTCCGCGTAGAACAGGACGGTACCCTCGACGTTGCGGGCGGCACGCCCGGCGATCTGCATCAGCGATTTGCTGTCACGCAGGAACCCCTCCTTGTCGGCGTCAAGGATAGCCACAAGGGCAACCTCAGGCAGGTCAAGGCCTTCCCGGAGCAGGTTCACGCCAACAAGAACGTCGATATCGCCGGCACGAAGCTCCCGAAGGATCTGCATGCGCTCCAGGCTTTTGATCTCGGAATGCAGGTATTGCGAACGGAGACCGACCTTCCGGAAATAGGCGTGCAGGTCCTCCGCCATCCGCTTGGTCAGGGTCATAACCAGCGATTTCATCCCTTTTGCCGTGCAGGCGCGGACCCGTGAAAGCAGGTGGTCGATCTGCCCGGCGACCGGATGCAGCTCGATGAGCGGGTCGAGCAACCCCGTCGGGCGCACCAGCTGTTCGACGACAACACCACCGGAACGCTGCAGTTCGTGCGCGGCCGGTGTGGCGCTGACGCAGATGATCTGCGGCACCATCTCCTCGAACTCCTCGAAGCGGAGCGGCCGGTTGTCCAGGGCCGAAGGCAGGCGGAACCCATGCTCGACCAGGATGCTCTTCCGAGAACGGTCGCCGCCGTACATGCCCCGGATCTGCGGCAGGGTGACATGCGACTCGTCGGCGACCACCAGGTAATCTTCCGGGAAATAGTCCAGGAGGCACCAGGGCCGCTCACCTGCTTTCCGGCCTGAGAGGTGGCGTGAATAGTTCTCGATGCCGGAGCAGTAGCCCAGCTCCTTCATCATCTCAAGATCGTAGCGGGTCCGCTCTTCAAGCCGCTGCGCCTCCACGAGCCTCCCTTCGGCGCGAAGCTGGTTGAGCCGGCCGGCAAGTTCATGCTCGATGTCCAGCATGGCCCGCTGCAGCTTCTCTTCATCGGCGACGAACTGGCGGGCGGGATAGATGAATGCGTAGGGCTCGCTGCCGACGACTTCGCCTGATTTCGGGTCGAAAGTCTGCAGCACATCGATTTCATTACCGAAAAATTCCACCCGGAGAGCGAGCTCTTCATGGCCGGGCACCAGGTCGATCACGTCGCCGCGGACGCGGAAGCGGCCGGGCACCAGGTCGACATCGTCACGGAAATAGTGCAGCGACACCAGCTTCTGCAGAAATTCATCGCGGTCCATTTCCATGCCCCGGCGCAATTCGACAATCTGCGACAGCCAGTCCTCAGGAGAACCGAGACCGTAGATACAGCTCACCGAACTGACCACGATCACATCGTTGCGGCCGCTCAACAGGGCACTGGTAGCCCTGAGGCGCAACCGCTCGATCTCGTCGTTGATCTTGAGGTCCTTGGCGATATACTTGTCGAGGGACGGGATGTATGCCTCAGGCTGGTAGAAGTCGTAGTAACTGATGAAATACTCCACCGCGTTGTCCGGGAAAAACTGGCACAGTTCACCGTAGAGCTGTGCGGCAAGCGTCTTGTTGTGGCTCAGGACCAGCGTCGGCTTGTTGACGGCGGCAATGACGTTCGAAACCGTGAAAGTCTTGCCGGAACCGGTGACGCCGAGAAGCGTCTGCCAGCGCTGGCCGCCAAGGACGCCGTCCGTGAGTGCCCTGATCGCCCCAGGCTGGTCTCCCGTCGGCTCGTATGGGCTGACAAGCCTGAATTCCCCTTTGCCCCGCGGTTCCTGCATGTAGTTCGGTACTGATGAAATCGAGTTGAAACGTTTGAAACGTCGCAACAAGAACGAATAAGTCGTTCTGTTAGTTCTTGAGGCAGGCTGACCCTGCCGGGCAACATGCTTTTTCTCCTGCCGGTTTGCCGGATTTTTCGTAATGTATGGTTTTGTTTGCGCAAACGCGTGCGACGATGCCGATGACCTCCGTGACCGTGACGACCGACCATGACCAGTACACGCAAGAACAACACCTGCGGCATCAGCGCCGCGGCCATTTTCGGCATACTGCTGCTCCATCTCATCTCCTGTACATCCACCATGACGACTGAACAGAAAACCTACCCATACACGACCGTACCCGGAGACTCGCTCCATACAAGGATCTACCGGCTCAACAACGGCCTGACCGTCTACATGAGCCCGAACCACGACGAACCGAGAATCTACACCTCCATCGCCGTCAGGGCCGGCAGCAAGAACGATCCGGCGGAAACCACCGGACTGGCGCACTACCTCGAACACATGCTCTTCAAGGGCACCGATTCCATCGGGTCACTCGATTACAAGAAAGAGCATGTCGAACTTGAAAAGATCATCGACCTCTACGAGCAGTACCGGGCCACCAGCGACCCCGAACGGCGTGCAGCCATCTACCGCAGCATCGACAGCATCTCGAACGCCGCGGCGCAGTACACCGTCCCCAACGAATACGACAAGCTGCTCAACTCCATCGGCGCACACGGCACCAACGCCTACACCTGGGTGGAGCAGACCGTCTACGTCAACGACATTCCCTCCAACGAACTGGACCGCTGGCTGACCATCGAGGCGGAACGGTTCCGAAACCCGGTCATGCGGCTGTTCCATACCGAGCTGGAAACCGTTTACGAAGAAAAGAACATGACCATGGACAGCGACAGCCGGAAACTGTGGGAAGAGCTGTTCGGCGGACTGTTCAGGAAACACACCTACGGAACGCAGACCACCATCGGCAAGGCGGAACACCTGAAGAAACCGTCAATCCGCAACGTCATCAACTACTACCACTCCTGGTACGTCCCGAACAACATGGCGATCTGCATTGCCGGGGATTTCGACCCCGACCTGGCGATCGGCATGATCGACCGCCGCTTCTCGCCGCTGCAGCCGCGCCAGGTGCCGACCTTCACGCCGCCGGTCGAAACGCCGATCACCAGGCCTGAAGTCAGGACGGTCACCGGCCCCGAAGCGGAGGAGCTGGTCATCGGCTTCAGGTTCGGCGGCGCAGACTCTGCCGACATGGACATGGTGACGATGATCGACAAGATACTCTTCAACCACACCGCAGGTCTGATCGACCTGAACCTCAACCAGCAGCAGAAGGTGCTTGACGCCGGATCGATGCCGGTCCTCATGAAGGACTACTCGGCACATATCCTGAGCGCCAAACCCCGTGAAGGGCAGAGCCTTGACGAAGTCCGCAGCCTGCTGCTCGGCCAGATCGAACTGCTCAAGGAGGGTCGGTTCCCCGACTGGCTGCTGGAAGCCGTCGTCAACGACCTCAAGCTCGAAGAGCTGAAACTCTATGAAAGCAACCGTGGGCGCGCTGAGGCCTTCGTCGACACCTTCGTCTGGGGGATGGACTGGACGCGCCATGTCGGACGTATCGAACGGCTTGAAAAGATCACCAAGCAGCAGATCGTCGACTTCGCCCAAGCGCATTATGGCGACAACTATGTCGTCATCTACAAAAAGCACGGCAAGCGCAAAAGCGAAGCGAAAATCCAGAAACCGCAGATCACCCCGATCAAGGTGAACCGAGACCGCTCATCGACCTTTGCCGAGGAGCTGCTGGCAAGGAAGACCGAGTCGGTCAAGCCATCCTTCATCGATTTCGCCAGGGATATCCGCTATTACCAGGTGACCCCCGAAATTCCGCTGCATTATGTCCCCAACCAGGAAAACGACATCTGCACGCTCTATTTCATGTTCGATACCGGCCTGAACCAGAACCGGAAAATCGATACGGCGCTGGATTACCTCTCCTACCTCGGAACGTCACGGTATTCACCGGCCGAGTTCAGCCAGGAGCTGTACAAGCTGGGAGCAACCTTTTCGGTGTCCACTTCGGAGGACTACGTCTACCTGAAACTGGTCGGCCTGAAGAAAAACTTCCCGAAGGCGATCGAACTGCTCGACCAGCTCCTTGGCGATGCCAGGCCCGATGCCGATGCACTCGCCAAACTCAAGGAGGGCATCCGCAAGGAACGCGCCGACGACAAGCTGTCGAAACGGAAAATCCTTTTCGAGGCCATGGTCAATTACGGCAAGTACGGTCCCAAATCGCCGTTCACCAACATCCTCAGCGACCGCGAGCTGGACGCACTGACCCCGCAGGAACTGCTGGATGAAATCCACCGGCTGATGGGCTACCGGCATCGGGTGCTGTACTACGGCCCACAGCAACCGGAAGAGCTGCTTGCCGAACTGAAACACATGCGGCACTTTGGCCGGACCTTCACTCCGGTCAACGCCGCACAGCCGTTCGCGGAACTGGAAAACGACACCAACCGCGTCTACGTCGTGGACTACGACATGAACCAGGCGGAGATCATCATGCTCTCCAGGGCAGAGGCCTACGACCCCGGCTCGGTCCCGCTGATCACCCTGTTCAACGAGTATTATGGCGGTGGAATGTCCTCGGTGGTGTTCCAGGAGATGCGAGAGGCAAAGGCACTGGCCTATTCGGTCTTTTCGGTCTACCGGCTGCCGAAGGAGCGCCATCACCACGGTTATGTCTTCAGCTACATCGGCACCCAGGCCGACAAGCTTCCCGATGCGCTCCAGGGCTTCGAAGGCCTGATGCGCAAACTGCCGGAGTCGCCCGAGCTCTTCACCTCGGCAAAGGCAGGCATCGAACAGAAGATCCGCACCGAACGGCTGACACGCAGCGAAATCCTTTTCGCACGGGAAGACGCGACAAGGCTCGGCCTTGACCATGACATCAGGAAAGCCATTTACGAACAGACACCGGCGCTGACCTTCAACGATATCGAGCGTTTCCACAGAACGAAATTCGGCAACAGGAAACAGGTCATGCTCGTGCTCGGCAAGAAAAACGAACTCGACATGGAAACCCTCAGAAAGCATGGGGAGGTCACCTTCCTGAGCCTGGAGGAGATATTCGGGTACTGAACATGAAGCGACCGGACAACAGGATGGGCAACAGCAGCAGCCTGCAAACACACACCGGGGGATTGCCGTGCTGAAACTGATCGACCGCTATATCGGCAAACAGTTTCTCGTCACCTTCCTGTTTGCGTCAACGAGTTTCGCGGCACTGTTCACCATCATTCACATGGTGGACAATCTTGACGATTTTACCAGCCGTCACATTCCAACCATGCGAATCGTGACGTTCTACATCTTCGGCCTGCCCGAAACGTTCCTGCTGACCACCCCTCTCAGCATCCTGCTCTCCGCCCTGTTTGTAACCGGCAAGCTCTCCATGCAGAGCGAACTGCCTGCACTGAAGTCTGCGGGCGTCAGCCTTGCAAGGCTGCTCCGGCCCTACCTGCTCGTAGCCGGCGGCATCACCCTGCTGAACTTCGTCAATTCCTGCTGGATCGTCCCGGCGACCTACGACTGGTCACGCGGTTTCGAGAAACGGTTCATCAAGAACGAAACCGCAGACAATTCGGCGGTACACGTCAGGGAATCCGCCAACAGGATACTCACCGTCAACCAGATCGGCCATGACCTGTCAAGCGGTTTGTCGGTCTCGCTGGAACAATTTGACAAAGCCAGCCTCACCGCAAGGATCGATGCCGATTCGGTGCGCGTCATGCCCGCCGGCAAGCCCTGGATTTTCTACAACGCCAGGCAGCGCACCTTCAATGGCAGCGCAGAACACTTCACCTTCACCAGGGGCCCGCTCCAGGTGCCGGTTGCCCTGTCGCAGGACACCTTCAGGATGATCAGCGCAGACCCGGACCAGATGACCCTGCAGCAGCTCTGGAATTTCCTGCACAATCAGCAAAAGGCGGGGATCTCCGGCCTTGAGAAGGCAACCGTCAAACTCCATACCAAAGTGGCGTTACCCTTCGCCGCGCTGATCATCGTGTTCATCGGGGTCCCGCTCTCAACAAGGAAAAAGCGGAGCGGACTGGCGATGGAGGCAAGCATCAGCCTGATCGTCGGCTTTTTGTACCTCGGCATGCAGAAAACGCTCAGCAGCCTCGGCTACAGCGGGCTCATGAATCCGATTGTCGCCGCATGGCTTCCGAACGCCCTGTTCGCCGTCGCCGGGGCACTGCTCTGCCACTCGGCAAACGAATAACCCCATGGCCGGAACCCCCGTCATCGCCCTGCTGACCGATTTCGGTACCAGCGATCCCTTCGTCGGCGTGATGAAAGGCGTCATCGCCTCCATCTGCAGGCAGGCAACACTCATTGACCTGACCCATGAGATCCGCCCGCAAGCGGTTCGAGAAGCTTCGTTCCATCTGGACCGCTCAGCAGGCTATTTCCCTGAAGGAACCATCTTCGTCTGCGTCGTCGACCCCGGGGTCGGAACCTCAAGGAAGCCGATCTGCCTGGACACCGGCAGAAACCGCTTCATCGCGCCGGACAACGGCCTGCTCACCCCGATCTTTGACCGGTACCCCGATGCCGCCTGCCGCATCCTTGACAATCCGGACCACCACCTGCCCCGGCCGTCAGCGACGTTCCATGGCAGGGACATCTTCTCACCGGTGGCTGCGCATCTGGCCGCCGGATTACCGTTCGAGCAGCTGGGCACCGCGATGCCTGTCACGTCGTGCACCAGGTTGCCGGTTACCGTGAACCGACCGCTTCCCGATGGCAGCGGCTGGCAAGGCATCGTGGTCACCGCTGACCACTTCGGCAACGTCGTCACCTCATTCGACGCAGGCATGGTTGCCGTAGGATGCAACTGGAACCTCTCCGCCGGTTCGGCAACCGGCATCCCCCTCGTCCGGACCTATGGCGATGTCTGCCAGGGCATGCCCCTGGCCTACCTTGGCAGCAGCGGCATGGTAGAGATCGCCGTACGTGACGGCAACGCTGCCGAAGCCCTGCAGATCAGCCTGCAGATGCCAGTCACCCTGCAAAGGGGATGAACCTGACGCCCCTCCTGCCAGGCCGATAAAACATTTTCCCGCCATACGAAAGAAAGAGGCTCCAGCTTCGTATTAGTAGGGTGCATGGTGGTATCGTTACTCCCCCAAGCGACGACGTCATGAACAGGTGAGCCTCGACCATCAAACCGTACAGCCCAATGAAAAAACAGATGTTGCTGATCATCGGCATCGCCGGTGCGTTTGCCGTACAGCCAGTCCACGAAGCTCGCGCCGACCTCAGGGTCGGCATCGACCTTCCGGGCATCGGCATCAGCTTCGACAGCAGACCGGATTTTATCTACCTTGACGATTACGGCTTCTCGGTCTCCTACGGGGGACGCGACGACGTCATCTATGATGGCCATGCCTATTTCGTCTTCCGGAACGGGTACTGGTACCGTGCCTACGATTACCGCGGCCCGTGGGGAAGAATCGACTACTACCAGTTGCCGATGCCGATACGGAGACACGGCTGGGAGGATATCCGCAGGCATCGTGACTTCGAATACCGTCGGCACGACCGAAGGTTCTGGGATGAGCGGTTCCGGCAGGATCGGGAACGCTGGGGCAACCATGGAGGCCGGCCAGGGCCGGTCGGCCCTGGAGGTCCAGCCTACCCTGCACCCGGACCCGACCGCAGAACGCCGGACTGGCACCAGGGACCCGATGACCGGCGAGGCTGGGACGACCGCCGTGGACCCGATGACCGACATGGTTGGGATGACCGACGTGGACCCGATGACCGAC
>CAZSXF010000003.1:0-174718 GCA_964611215.1 uncultured Chlorobiaceae bacterium | reverse complement strand
CGTGGACCCGATGACCGACATGGTTGGGATGACCGACGTGGACCCGATGACCGACGTGGACCGGACGACCGGCGCAATCCCATAGCCCCACCGCTCAGGGCAGTCCCGGCACCGGGGCCGCAACAGCAGCCGGCCAGGAACAACCCGATGCCGCAGGGGCCGCAACATGGCCCGATGCAGGCACCGCAAGCCGCCCCGCAACAGCCTGGAGCACAGCATGTGCCGCCAGGCCAGCAGCAACACGGAGCTGCGCCGCAACAGCAGCAACCGAACGGCAGGAACGGCAACCATGGCAGGGAGCATGAACGACCCGGGCAGAACGACGAACAGCACCGGTAACCGGGGCAAACCTCCCGACATCATCAAGATGGGCCATCGGCTGAGAGACCGTTGCCTTGCGGCAAGCGAGGTTGCTGCCGATGGCAGCCCCGGGACCTGAACACGCTCCGGAGCGCCCGCCCAAGCCAGGCGCTCCGGGATTGCAAACAAGAAGAGGCCGTCTCGGCATTGCTTTCCGAGACGGCCTCTCTTCGTTTCATGGGCATGGTCGAACGGGAACCCCGCCCGGACTCCGATGGTTCAGCTGCCGATATACTCCTTCAGCACCTTGTTGTAGGCGGACTGGCGAAGGCGGCGGATGGCTTTTTCCTTGATCTGGCGGACACGCTCTCTGGTGAGCTTGAATTTCTCACCGATCTCTTCAAGAGTCAGGGGATTATCCATCCCGATGCCAAAATACGAACGGATGACATCCGCCTCACGAGGCGCAAGCACCGAAAGAGAACGTTCAACCTCCAGCGTCAGTGAGTCGCGGTTCAGGCCGTGATCCGGCATATGTCCGTCGTTCTGGAGAACATCCAGCAGACGGTTGTCGTCACCCTGGGCGAACGGCGCATCGACGGAAACATGCCTGCCTGCGATTTTCAGCGTATCGGCGACATCCTGCGAATCCATGTCGAGCAGGTTGGCAAGCTCCTTCGTGTTCGGGTCACGCTCGTACTCCTGCTCAAGCTGGCTGTACGCCTTGCTGATCTTGTTGAGGGTGCCGACCCTGTTGAGCGGCAACCTGACAATGCGGGACTGCTCGGCGAGCGCCTGCAGGATGGACTGCCTGATCCACCACACCGCATAGGAAATGAACTTGAAGCCGCGGGTTTCGTCAAAGCGCTTTGCAGCCTTGATCAGGCCAAGGTTGCCCTCGTTGATGAGGTCACCAAGGGTAAGCCCCTGATTCTGGTACTGCTTGGCGACAGAAACGACAAACCTGAGGTTGCCCTTGATGAGCTTGTCAAGCGCACGTTTGGCCCGCTTGTATTCAGGGGTGTCGACCGGCATGTCATAGCCCTCTTTGATCGCCCTCGTCAGCTTGACTTCGTCTTCCGCAGTGAGCAGCTCGTACTTTCCTATCTCCTGAAGGTAACGGTCAAGGGAAAGACTTTCCCTGTTGGTTATCTGCTTGCTGATTTTCAATTGCCTCATTGATGGGTCCTCTTTCGAACTTCGCTATACTTGAAAGGATACAACGATCCTTTACGCCCTCCCGCCTGTGAAAGCAGGCGGGAGAATCACCTGCGGACGCACGGCATCAAGCTCGGAATATCCGAAAAAAAACTGATTTTTCAGAATTTCTGGTTGCCCGGGGCACCCTCCCTTACCGGGAAAGCACACCGAGGTTTTCCGTCAGTTTGCCCGACAATGACCGGGCATCCTGCAGTTTTTCCTGCTCCCTTGCGACCACGTCAGCCGGAGCATTTGCGACAAACGCCTGATTGGCGAGCTTCTTTTCGAGAGAAAGAATATAACCCGAAACCTTGTCAAGCTCTTTCTGCAGCCGCAATTTTTCCTTTTCGAAGGATATCAAACCCTCAAGCCGGATAAATAGTTCATTGCCCTCAACGACCGATGCCGCAGCATGTGGCGGACGTTCGAGCGATGTACCGACCTCAAGCTCGCAACGGGCCATTGCGGCAAAAACAGGTGCCGATGCGACCAGGGCCGCCTCAGCCTGCGGAGTCACCACCTTGAGGACCGCCGCCGCCTTCAGGTCGTGCGGCACGTTGAATGCAGAACGAAGGCTGCGGATTTCGGAAACGACGCTGCGCACCAGTTCAAACGGGGCGCCCTCCTCCGATGTCCACGAAAGGTCCGGCACGGGCAGCGACGTCAGGGCTATGGTCTCCCCTTCGCGGCGGGGGACGATCGCATGCCATACCTCCTCGGTGATGAACGGCATGACCGGATGCAGCGCCTTGAGCGTACCTTCCAGAACCGCAACCGCAAGGCAGACCGCGTGACGGCCGCGGGCAGTGTCGCCCGTTTCAGCGGCAAGCTCGCTTTTCAGGGCTTCAAGGAACCAGTCGCAGAAATCGCCCCAGAAAAATTCATGGACGATCTTGACCATGTCGTTGACCCTGAACTGCGCCATGGCTGTATGGTAACGCTCCAGCATCGCATTGTACCGCACCAGCAGCCAGCGGCCGGAGTCCGAAAGGAGGGCCCTGTCCGGGCTGAACGCCGCGAAATCCGCAACGAACGCCTCCTGTGACGGATACCAGCGGTCACGCTGCATGAAAACGAAGCGTGATGCGTTCCATATCTTCGTAGCGAAGTTCCGGCCAAGTTCGCATTTCTCCTCGCCGAACAGCACATCCTGGCCGAGCGGCGCAATGTAGACGATGGTGAAACGCAGGGCGTCGGTGCCATAGGTATCGATGACCTTCAGCGGATCGGGGGAATTGCCGAGGGATTTGGAGAGCTTGCGCCCTTTCATGTCCCTGATGATACTCGTGAAGTAGACGTCGCGGAACGGCACGTCACCACGGAAATGCATGCCGGCCATGACCATCCTGGCGACCCAGAAGAAAATGATGTCAGGCGCGGTCACCAGGGTATTGGTAGGATAGAAACCCGCAAGGTCCTCATTGTCGTGGTTCGGACCGGTCCAGCCAAGCGTGGTCATCGGCCAGAGCCAGGACGAGAACCACGTGTCAAGCACATCTTCGTCCTGCACCAGGTTGTCGGTTCCTGCAAGTCGGCAGGCCTCTTCGAAGGATGCGGCGACCCAGACATTGCCCTTCTCGTCGTACCATGCCGGAATACGGTGTCCCCACCAGAGCTGACGGGAGATGCACCAGTCCTGGATATGCTCCATCCAGTGACGATAGGTATTGATCCAGTGTTCCGGATGAAACCGGATGCGCCCCTCGTTGACCGCCTGCAGGGCAGGTTCGGCAAGGGGCTTCATGTTCACGAACCACTGCTCGGAAAGATAGGGCTCGACGACCACATCCGCCCGTTCCGAGTAGCCGACGTTGTGTTCGTACTCTTCGACCCTGACCAGTCGGCCGAGTTCCTGCAGGTCGGCAATGATCTTCTCGCGCGCCTCGAACCGGTCCATGCCCGCATACCCGAACTCGTCGGTCATGCGACCATCCCTGCCGACGACGGAAATGACGGGAAGGTTGTGGCGCCGGGCGACCTCATAGTCGTTGGGGTCATGTGCCGGGGTGATTTTCAGGGCGCCGGTACCGAATTCGATATCGACATAGTCGTCAGCGATAACCGGGATATGGCGTCCTGCCATGGGCACCACGACAAGCTCGCCGACCAGGTCCCGGTATCGGGGATCGGCGGGATTGACCGCAATGGCCACGTCGGCAAGGATGGTCTCGGGACGAACCGTGGCGATGGTAATGGAACGCGAAGGGTCAGAGGCCAGCGGGTAGCTGACATAGACCAGCTTGTCACGCCGGGACTTCATGATCACCTCTTCGTCGGAAAGGGCGGTCTGGGAAACGGGACACCAGTTGATGATCCTCGTACCACGGTAAATGAGCCCCTCCCGGTACAGGGCGACAAAGGCATTGATGACCGCCTTCGACGCCCGTTCATCCATGGTGAACAGATTCCGCCGCCAGTCGCAGGAGATGCCGAGCTTGCGGAGCTGCCGGAGGATCAGCCCGCCGTATTCGTCCCGCCATTCCCACACTTTCGAAAGAAAATCCTTGCGGCCAAGATCGTGGCGCGTCACCCCCTCCTTGCGGAGCTTTCGCTCGACGACGGTCTGCGTGGCGATGCCGGCATGGTCGGTACCGGGAAGCCAAAGGGCTTCATGGCCGGTCATCCGGGCGTAGCGGATGAAGATATCCTGGAGCGTATGGTTCAGGACGTGGCCGAGGGTGAGGCTGCCGGTCACGTTCGGCGGCGGCATCAGGACGGTATAGGGTGGCTTGCCGCTGTCCTTCAGGTGTGCGGCTTCGGCATGGAACACGCCGAGCGCCTCCCAGTGCGCGCTCTGCCAACGTTCCTCGACGTCGTGCGGGTTATAGGTTTTTTCAAGTTGCTCTGGCGTAGTCTGTTCGCTCATCGGTTACTGCATGGATTCTTTTTCACGGCAGCCTCCGGAAAACCATGCCCCGAACCGGGGAACAGGCTGCGTTCCAGAGGCAACCATGACCTGTTGTCTGTTGAACTTTCTGCCCTGGTCAATCCACTTTGGGCGTTGCCGGGCGTTTCTCGAAGATCTGGTCGATGATGCCGTACTCCTTGGCCTCGACGGCACTCATCCATCGGTCACGCTCCGAATCTTCACGGATGTTCACGACATCCTTGCCGGTATGCCGTGCGAGCAGCTCTTCGAGGAGGCGGCGGATCTTCTCGATCTCCCGTGCCTGGATGAGGATATCGGTCTCCTGGCCCTGTGCGCCTCCTGACGGCTGGTGGATCATGATCCGGGAGTGGGGCAGCGAAGCCCGCTTGCCTGCAGTGCCGCTGGCCAGCAGGAAGGCACCCATGCTTGCGGCCATGCCGACGCACACCGTCGAAATGTCCGGACGGATGTACTGCATCGTGTCATAGATGCCAAGGCCGGCGGAAACACTCCCGCCAGGCGAGTTGATATAGATGTAGATATCTCGCTCCGGGTCCTCCGATTCGAGAAAGATGAGCTGGGCCATGACCAGACCGGCCACATGCTCGTCGATGGCCGAACCGAGAAAAATGATGCGTTCGCGCAACAGGCGGGAAAAAATGTCGAACGCCCGCTCGCCGCGACCTGAGGTTTCAATGACCATAGGCACGAGCTGGCTGGAGATACCCTGGCCGATCGCGTCCGAATAGAGTTTCTTTGCGTGATGCTCGAAACCGAAATTGATATTTGCCATGTTCTGGAAACCATTTGGATTGTTGCGACCCCAGGGAACGTCATCGGAGCTGACAGCTGACGGCCAGTCCGCGAGGTCTGGAAAATACCACCTAAAATACAGACTGTGAACAAGATTTCCAGAATTACGGTTCCTCTGAATAAATTATATTTGCTTTCCGAGTTTCCGTACAACCCATCCAACCGCAACCAAGATGCAGGTACGCCTTGTTTCCGTCACCAACCCGATCATTACCGTCGACAACCGGACAATGACGCCCGAAGGCCTTATCGCCTACTGCGCGAGGGTCTCAAGCCCGCATCAGGAAACCCCCGATTATGCGAAACTGCTGGCGTACTGCATCGCGCACAAGCACTGGAGCGTATTCGAAATGGTGGACATGACCGTGGAGATCGTGACTTCCCGGGCCATCTCCCCCCAGATCCTGCGGCATCGATCATTCTGTTTCCAGGAATTTTCCCAGAGGTACGCCAAAGCGCAGGCCATTGAACGCTACCAGCCCCGGCGTCAGGATGCGAAAAACCGGCAGAACTCGCTGGAAGACCTCGATGCAGAAACCGTCAGCTGGTTCGACCGGGAACAGGAAAAGATCGGAACCCTGGCGATGGAAAGCTACGAACAGGCACTGGAGAAAGGCATTGCGAAAGAGTGTGCCCGGGTGCTGCTGCCGCTCGGCACCCAGACAAGGCTCTACATGAAAGGATCGGTTCGGAGCTGGATCCATTACCTCGAAGTGCGGACCGACCCCGGCACCCAGAAGGAACACCGGGACATCGCCGCTGAGGTCATGAAAATCTTTATCGAGCAGTTCCCCGTGACCAGCAAGGCTCTCGGCTGGTCCTGACCCGTCCGGGGAACACGTGTGGCCGGCGCTCAGCCGGCCATGAGGCCAAACAGGCGGATCAGGTTTTCCCGAAGGTCTTTCCTGTGGATGATAAGGTCGATGAACCCGTGCTCCTGGAGAAACTCCGCCCGCTGGAACCCTTCAGGCAGATCCCTTTTGATGGTATCGCGGATAACGCGCGGACCGGCAAAGCCGATCAGGGCATTCGGCTCGCTGATGTTGATGTCCCCAAGCATGGCAAAAGAGGCGCTGATACCGCCCATGGTCGGGTCGGTCATCAGAGAAACGAACGGAATCCCCGCTTCGCCGAGGCGTGTCAGCCGCGCCGCGGTCTTGGCCATCTGCATCAGGCTCAGGGCGCTTTCCATCATGCGGGCGCCGCCGGACTGGGCGATCACCACCAGCGGAGCGTGCAATTGCAGGCTGCGGTCGGCCGCACGGGCGATCTTCTCACCGACGACCGAACCCATCGACCCGCCGATAAACCCGAAATCCATGGCGGAAACCACGACAGCCTTTCCCTCCATGGTACCGGAAGCGTTACGGCACGCCTCGGTCTTGCCGGTCTTCTGCACCGTCTCCCGGATACGATCGGTATAGTGCTTCGTATCGACGAATCCCAGGGGATCAGCCGTACGCAGACTCTCGTCGAACTCCTCGTATGTGCCGTCATCGAACAGGATATCGAAATACTCCGCAGGGGAAATCCGGAAATGGAACCCGCACTCCGGGCAGGTGTACTGATGGTCCTCAAGCTGCTTTCTGTGAAGCGCCGCTCCACATTTGTCACATTTCGTCCACAGCCCTTCGGGCGTGTCGCGCTTGTCCGTAGTACGAATCGAGGGCTTTGCCCGTTTGAACCAGACCATTTTATATTACGACTAAAGAGTTTACATTAAACTTCAAGATATAAACTCGGCACGAGATCTCAAAAACGGGCTTCCCGTGCGGAACCTCCGGGCTCGCAAAACCCAACTTCGTTCTCCACGTGACAAGGCACGCCACCATCATACTGCTCGCCATTCTGCTTGCGGTGGCGGATATGGTCCCTGCCTTCGGCAGACACGCCGCCGCGGCGACCATCGTCTACCCCGACACGCTCAACCTCCCGGACCACAGATACACCATCCTCCCGGTGATGCGCCCGGCACGGAAAAAAGTCGGCATCGCGCTCTCCGGGGGTGGTGCCAACGGCTTCGCACAGATCGGCGTGCTCAAGGCGTTCGAAGAGGCCGGAATTCCGGTCGACTATATTGCAGGCACCAGCATCGGGGCGCTTGTCGGCGGTCTGTACAGCACCGGATACACAGCGACCGAGCTTGAAACAATCGTCAATTCGCTACCGATAAAAAGCCTCCTGTCGCTCGACAACGACGCGCCGAGAACCAGCACCTACCTTGAACAGAAAAATATCCGGGACCGGGCGACCATCGCCATCCGGTTCGACGGCTTCAGGCTGGTCATGCCGAAATCACTCAGCGCCGCCCAGCCGCTGACCCGGACGGTCGACCTGCTCGTCCTGAACGCCCCCTATCATACCACACACGCCTTCTCGGACCTCCCCATCAACTTCCGGGCCGTCACCACAGACCTGATCTCGGGCAGGAGAATAACCCTGACCTCCGGCCCGCTCTCAGAAGCGATCCGCGCCAGCAGCACCGTCCCGATCCTGTTCCAGCCGATCGAACGGGGTGGCCACAAGCTCGCTGACGGAGGCCTTGTCGCAAACCTTCCGGTCGATGAACTCGAAGTCGCCGGCGCCACCTACAAGATCGCCGTCGACGCCCACGGCAGGATGTACCGGGATGGGGACGATATCGACATCCCCTGGAAAGCGGCAGACCAGGCCATGTCCATCCTGACCCAGGTGCAATATCCCGTGCAGCTCGATCTTGCCGATATCGTCATCTCTCCGGAAATCGGCGACCACAAGGCAACCGACGTATCCGATATTGCCCAGCTCATTGCCGCGGGCTACGACAAGGGCAGACTTCTGGCACCGACCATCAGCCAGAACATCCGGCTGACGCCGGAACGCGACACCGATATCAGGCGCTATGTAAAAACGCTCACCGGCATTCCCGGCACTCCGGACTTCGCGGCACAAACACGCACGGCCGGGGAGATCGTCCGTACCGCCTCCCGCCTCAAGGAGTGCCTGCGTGACCTGCTGGCCACCGACCTGTTCAGCAGGGTGTTTGCCAGGATCGACCAGAAATCACGACATGTCGAATTCGTCGCCACACCATTGCCGCTCCTGAAGGAGGTCGCCATAACCGGCGGCCCGGTCGACGCCGTTTCGGCATCCGCACAAAAAGAGGCGTTCTCGCCGATCATCGGCTCGCCGTATACCAGCGCCGCCGCGACACGTTCACTCGAAAAACTGGTTCGGCTCTACCGGGACAAAGGCTACAGCCTTGTCGGCATCACCTCAACCCGGATTGCCCACAACCGGCTCACCGTCGGCCTTTCTTCGGGCAGAATCGGCTCGATCGGCATCGAGCAGGACAAGAATCTCACCGGGCAGTTGCCGGTCCGCAGGGAAATCGTCATCGATACGACGCAGGCCCTGCGGCTCCATGACGTCGAAAAATCGGTCAACAACCTTTACGGAACCGGCGTCTTCAACCGGGTCTCGCTCAGCACCGAATCCCTTGGCCCCGACGATGTGCGACAGCCCGACCACGTGGACTTCAGGCTCGACGAAAAACCGTCAAACGTCCTCCGACTGGGGCTGCGTTACGATGAGACATCGAACGCGCAGATGCTGATCGACCTGCGCAACGAAAACCTCAACGGCACGGCGAACTCGCTTGGCGGCTGGGCGAAAATCAGCCAGAAACACAACAGCCTGAACCTGGAACTGAGCATCCCCCGGATCGGCAACACCCCGCTGACCATGTATTCGAAGGCGTTTTACGACCAGCGGGATATCGACACCCGGCAACGCACGCTGAAAAATGAGCCGGCAACATCATCATTCGGCGAACTCTACTCGTTCGGCATCCAGCACATCGGACTTACCACCGCATTCGGCACCATGATCAGCTCAAACGGCAGGCTTGTCGCCGACCTGACCCTGCAGAACGCACGATCGTATCCGAGAAATGCCGCCGCCGAATCCGTGCCGCGTGAGAATCTCAATATCGCCGGCATCGGAGGCCGCTTCACCCTCGACACGAGAAACAGCCCATTCCTGCCTTCCGACGGCCGCCTCGTCAACATCAGGTACACGGCATCCTACCTGCTGGACAACGCCTCCGGCAATTTCTGGCAGTTTGCCGGATCGCACGAGGAGAATATCAGCCTCACCGACAACACCTCGATACAATTCTCGGGCACCGCAGGAATCAGCAGCCCCGGAGTCCCGTTCAGCGAAAAGTACTTCGTGGGCGGCACCGGCACCAGCCTGAGCTGCAGGTTTATCGGACTCAAGGAAAACGACCTGATCGGTGACAACGTCGCCGTCGTGGGCGTGCAATTCCGGCACAAACCTGCGGCACAGGTCATTTTCCCGACCTCGCTGGTCTTCGCCTACAACGCAGGAAACGTCTGGCCGACAAGGCGTGCCATGAAAATCGACGAACTGATCCAGGGCGTCGGAGCCGGCCTTGTCTGGGAAACACCGATCGGACCTGCACAGCTCATGGCGGCAAAATCGTTCGCATTTGCAACCGGTGACGTGAGAAATCGTGCAGACATCGACTTTTCGAAAATGGTATTCTATTTCAGCCTTGGCCACGACTTCTGATACCCGAATCCCCGCTTCGACACCGATACCAACCAACCACCCCGGAAGAGTGACCGCACGTAAAAAACCGCACATTCTCGTCTGCAACGACGATGGCATCGAAGGCCCCGGCCTGCACGCACTTGCCGCATCCATGAAAAAAATCGGAACGGTCACCGTGGTCGCTCCCGCGGAACCCCACAGCGGCATGAGCCACGCCATGACACTCGGCGAGCCACTGCGGATCAGGGAGTACCTGAAAAACAACCGTTTTTTCGGCTATACGGTCTCCGGCACCCCCGTGGACTGCGTCAAGGTGGCCCTGAGCCACATCCTGAAATCGAAGCCGGACCTGATCGTTTCCGGCATCAACTATGGAAGCAACACGGCCATGAACGCCCTCTATTCGGGAACCGTCGCGGCTGCGCTTGAGGGCACGCTCCAGGGCATACCGTCGCTCGCGTTCTCTCTGGCAACCTATGTGAACGCAGACTTCACCTATGCGGCCAAATTCGCGCGCACGCTCACCCGTGAAGTACTCAGGCGCGGGCTGCCGCCGGACACGATCCTGTCCACCAACATCCCGAACGTGCCGGAAACGGAGATACGGGGCATCCTGTTTACCGAGCAGGGCCGTTCACGCTGGGAAGAGGATGCGATCGAACGAAACGATACGTACGGAAACCCCTACTACTGGCTCAGTGGAACCCTGCAACTGCAGGACGGAGACCTGGGACGCGACGAATACGCCGTCAGGCAGAATTATGTCGCCGTCACGCCGCTCTCCTGCGATTTCACCAACCACCGGTTCCGGGAGGAACTGGAAAGCTGGAACATCAACAAGCAGTAACCACGTGAATACCTTCCTCATCGATTACCAACGGGTCCAGACTCCGAAAAAGGGGTTCCCCAACCTTCTGCGGGACTACATCTCCGAAGGGGAAGCACGGGCAAAACTGCTTGCAGCATGCTTCCATCTCGATTACCGGAAAGAAGCGGATTACTACCGGCAGCTCGGACTCCTGGCATCGACCACGTTCCGGCGCCGGGAACTGACGGCGCTGCTCTCCCGGCAGAACAGGATGTTCGGCGGCACGGAGCGACATCTCCGGGAAATAGAAAAGCTGAACTCGCCAAGGTGCATGGCGATCGTCACCGGCCAGCAGACCGGGCTGTTCACCGGCCCGCTCTATACCATCTACAAGGCGCTGACCGCCATCGTCGTCGCGGAAAAACACCGGGAGCTGTTCCCCGAGTACGATTTCGTCCCGATTTTCTGGCTCGAAGGCGAAGACCACGACTTCCGGGAAGCGGCATCGGCCAGCATCTTCTCGGCCGGCGGCCTGTCGACCGTCACCGTCGAGGCTGCGAACCGCCTCCCGGACCAGATGGTCGGCACAAGCCAGTTGGGCACCCCGATCACCGAGGCCGTCAACAGGTTTCTCGACCTGCTCCCCGATTCCGATTTCAAGCCGAGAATCACCGCCCTCCTGCGCGACTGCTATGAGCCCGAGGCGACGTTCGAAAACGCCTTCGCCAGAAGCATGATGCACCTGTTCAGGGAGGAGCCGCTGATCCTGCTTTCCACGCATGACCCGGAATTCAAGCAGCTTGCCGCCCCGGTATTCTGCCAGGAAGTGGAAAGCTGTCCGAGAACCTCGTACGACGTGGTGGAGCAGAGTTCGATCCTCGAATCGATGGGATACCCGGCACAGACCAAACCGCGACACCTGAACGCATTTTATGTCAACCAGCTCGACCAGCGCCTGAAAATCGAGCAGCCGCTCGGCAGGGAGGAGTTCGTCATCCTGCCCGACCGCCAGAAGTACTCCCGCCACCAGCTCATCGAGCTCTGCCAGGATCACCCCGAGCGGTTCAGCCCGAATGTGGTGCTCCGCCCATTGGTCCAGGACAGCGTGCTTCCGGTGTTCGCCACCATCGCCGGGCCCGGCGAAATCAGCTACCTCGCCCAGTACAGAAAGGCGTATGAGCATTTCGGCCTGACGATGCCCTTCATCATACCGAGAGGGAGCTTCACCCTTGTCGAACCCAAGGTGATTCGCACCATGGACAAGGTGCTCAAGGTTTCCGGAAGGTTGAGCTTCTCCAGGAAGCAGGTGTACGATGCCGCGTTCCAGGACCTCGACCAGCTCCGCAAGGCGATGGTCTCAGGCGCAGAAGACCACGACATCGAGGAGCTGTTCCGGACTGCCGAAACAGCGGTCTCCACGGCACTGGCCGCACTGGAACCGGCAATGGTCAAAATGGACCCGACCCTGCAGGCCTACCTTGCCGCCTCGTCAGGGCAGATCTCGAAAATCATCGGGGGAATGCGGGAAAAGACCTACCGTGCAGGACGGAGGAAGCATGAAGAGCTGCTGCAGCAGCTCGACCGCGCCGAAATGAACCTGTTCCCGGAAAGCAAGCCCCAGGAACGGGTCATCAACATTTTTTACTACATCAACAAATACGGCTTCGACCTGATCGGCGAACTGAAAAAGGCGCTACGCGGCTTTTCCACCGAATCGCACCTGATCGTCGAGCTCTGAGCAACGGCTCAGGATGCGCCTGAATAGGTATGGACGCTGTTCTGGGCCGACGGCAGGTAATTGACGCCAAACCAGCAGACCAGCAATACCAGGAAGGCCAGCCCGAGGTACCACTGCAGCACGGTCGCACCGGTTTTTCGGGCAACGAGGTGCAGGTAGCCGAGATAGGCAAGCCAGGAAATGAAGGCCCAGGTCTCCTTGGGATCCCAGGTCCAGTAGTGGCCCCACGCCTCTTTGGCCCAGAGTGCGCCGAAAACAAGCCCGAAGGTCAGGAGCACAAAACCGAGCAGGGCAAGGTAATGCGACATCGACTCGGCGAGAACCGACCGTTTCGACCTGAACGTCAGCCACAGGTTGTGCCACCCGGCAACCGAGGAGGCGGCGAGCAGCACATAGGCCACCAGGTACACCACCACATGCGGTACGAACCAGACGCTCTGCAATGCCGGCATGAGCGCCTTCTGGAACACGTCGGGACTGGCGATGTTAATGCCGAGAAAACAGGCGGCGAGCGCCATGCAATAATACTTCAGCCAGCCGATCTTCCAGCGGTACTCGACCAGAAAGCCGACAACAGGAATAAGGGTCGCATACCAGAGGCGGGTTTCGCCGAGGGTCCTGAGCGGCGGGCGCTCCAGTGCGACCCAGTATGCGGCAAGAAACACGACGAGCAACGCGGTGCCGCCTGCCAGAAGCACCCATGAGAGGCGCTTTGCGAAACCGGACTTCACCACGGGCAACTGCAGGATGCTCCCGGCCCCCCAGCAGACGATTGCTGATTTCGCGATGATCGGAAATTCAACCAGGGTCATGCCGCCTCCATTTTTTTCACACCTTTCCAGAAATAGAGCACATTGCCGGCCATGATCATGAAGAATCCGAGATATACCGCCGGCAGCCAGGGGTCGTTCACCGCTTCGACAAGGCTGAGGGTCGACCAGCGGCCTGCCTTTTCATCATATCCCATCTGGTAGAGTTTCCAGCCCTTGAAATCCAGCGGCTTGTTCACCTCAAGCGTCGCTGCCCGGCGCTCCCCATCCGGCGCCCGCATAAGGACTTCCGAACGGAACGCTTTCGGCGGCCCGGACGCGATCACGATGAAATAGCGGCCAACAGGGAAAAACCGGGGCCTGATATCAGGCCCGTTGCCGCTGATCCACTGCTCGACCGGCTGATGGCCGGGCAGCTCAACCCGGATCCTGGCAAACGGAACCCCTTTCCGACCGCTCCCCACGACAGGATTGCCCGCCTTGTCCGGCAGGGCGTCGGGCAGGAATTCAAGCACGGTCGCCGCTGCAAGGCCGGGCCAGACCGCCCGTGCACCCTTGCGGACCTCGGGAACCAGCTTCGACCGCTCATCGACGACCTGGTCCGAGGCCGGATCGTACAGGGCGAACTGCGGCACGTACTCATCGATCTCGAAATCTTTCAGGAAAACGGAAAACGGCAGCCGGACCGGCCGTTCGCTCGGCATGTCCAGGGCAACGCTGCTTTCCTGCCCCTCATAGAGCGGAATAACCAGGCGCTGCAGATCGGATGCGCCCAGAAGGCCGCAGGAAAGCGCAAGCCAGAAACCGCCATGGAACAGGATGAACTGGAGGTTGGCAAGCCTGAACGGAACAAGTTTCCAGAGCAGCGAAAGGCCGAGGTTGAAAAGGAACAGCAACGAGACGAAGGCAAACGGCCAGCTCGAAAACATGCCGTTGAGGCGCAACTGCGTGACGGGAAAACCGCCATGGCCAGGATCCTGGGGAATAACGCCCCCGAGCAGCGAGAGCAGGGCAAGCCCGATGATCAGGCTCAGACCGACGGGAATACCTCCAAGCCAGCTTACCAGCGGCTTGTCCCGTAACCCGAGGGCAACGGCGACAATCGCCGAGCCGAAAGCCATAAGAAACAGAAAATTAGCCGGCCAGGCAGGCATGACGATACCGCTGCCCCCGGTCAGCCACTCGATGGCAAAACCGGCGACGATTGCCGAAAGGGTAAAGATCGCCGCTTCCCTGAATCCTTCGGAAGCCCGAACGGCCGGCGAAGACGGGCGTGACGGCTGATTATTGCTGTGCATATGCCTGTTGCGCTTTATCGCAGGAACCGCCTGCTTCGGAGTCGTTTTTCTTCAGTAGCTGGCAACACTTGCAGACAATGCCGTACAGCTCGCTCTCAACAGCCCCGGCACAGAGCTTCTCGACGGCAAGACGGATCTCCTTGCGGTAATCGCGGCTACGGATATTCTGCTGCCCTCGCTTCCTGTTGAGGTACTGCGAAACCGCAGCCGGAGTCACTCCGAGCAATTTCGCGGCACGGGATTGCGTCATGCCGGTATGAACAAGCTCCCTTGCCAGGTCTGCACGGATCTGCGGCAGGTAATACCATACGGCTTTTTCACAGGGGAAAATCATGTTTGAACATTAACGTGTTTGAACAACAGGATTTGATCCAATCAAACGGGGATACCGGGCCGGAGGCGAACCGTCAGGCCGGAACAAACTGCACTGCATCGGCGGCCGCAACCGCACGAATCGCTGTGTCCATCGGCCAGAATTCACTTAATTATAGGAATTTCCACGACAATGCCGCCAGCTTTTCATAGAAGCCATATGAACGCCAACGCCAGCACCATGGCCGGATGGGCCATCCTCAGCATCATGCTCTGCCAGTTCGTCCCGTTGAACAGAGCCGGTGGACCGCCGGCACGGGAAGCGAAGGGTGACCTTCCGGCAGAGCTGCACGCATGCCTTGCCGCGAAATGCGGGACATGCCACACGGCATCGCCGCAATGGCCTCGAACCGCCTATGTGGCGCCGCTCTCCTGGTATGTCGTGCACAGGGCGAAAACAGCTGCAACCGCATTCGACATCGCAACCGTTCCCGATGGTGATGCAGGAAAGGATCTGAAACGGCGGATAGCGGCCATGCTGGCTTCAGGCAGCATGGAACGACACGGCTCCATACCGGGGTTCAGGAAACCCGGACTGGACCGTAATGATGTGCGAATCCTGACAGCCTGGAGCAGGGACCGGCAATCGGCAACCGGAGAAGGTGATTAAAAATTCAGGGCATAACCGCCAGGATAGAAACCGGCGATGATCTCGATGACCTTTGCCGGGTCATCTTCAATGAAGATGAAATCGATGTCGGCTTCGTCGATGAACCCCTTTTCCGCAAGCATCCGGCGGCGCATCCAGCCGTACAGCTCCCCCCAGTAGTCGCGCCCCATCATGATGACCGGAAATTTCTGGCTTTTGCGGGTCTCTATGAGGTTGACCGCCTCGGCAAACTCGTCCAGAGTGCCCAACCCTCCCGGCAGCACGATGAAGGCCTGCGAATATTTCAGGAACATCACCTTCCTGATGAAGAAATATTCGAAGGTTACCAGCTTGTCCGGATCAATGTAGGGGTTCGGGTTCTGCTGGTTCGGCAACTTGATGTTGAAGCCGACGGAAACACCCCCCGCTTCGTGCGCACCACGGTTTGCCGCTTCCATGGCACCGGGCCCCCCCCCGGTCACCACCGCAAAGCCGGACTCCGCAAGGAGCCGTCCCATTGTCCGGGCGAGCACGTATTCGGCATCGCCTTCACGGACCCTTGTCGACCCGAAAACAGAGACTGCGGGGCCGATGTGTGACATGGTCTCGAAGCCGTTGACAAACTCGGCCATGATCTTGAAGACCCGCCAGCCATCGGCCATGAATTCGCTGTCCCCCGTTTGCCGGGGAGGCATCTGGTTGTCCTGTCCTGTCATGAGGATGCGAGGTTGAGGAAATTCGCAATCAGCCGGTGCCCTTCACTGGTCATGATGGATTCCGGATGGAACTGCACAC
Organism: uncultured Chlorobiaceae bacterium; assembly: GCA_964611215.1. Classification (GTDB taxonomy): domain Bacteria; phylum Bacteroidota; class Chlorobiia; order Chlorobiales; family Chlorobiaceae; genus Chlorobaculum. Next base: position 158,609 of record CAZSXF010000003.1, on the reverse strand, counting down.
CGTACAGGCCAAGTTCCACGGCGTCCATGCCCATGATCACGCCGTCTTCGGTCCAGGCCCGGACCGTCAGGCAGGAGGGCAGCGACTCCTTTTCAACGACCAGCGAATGGTAGCGTGTGGCCGTAAACGGGTTTTCAAGCCCAAGAAACACCCCCTGTCCATCGTGGTAGACCAGGGAGACCTTGCCATGCATGATCTTCGCGGCGCGCACGACCTTGCCGCCGAGCGCCTCACCGATGGCCTGATGGCCGAGGCAGACGCCGAACAGCGGGATACTGCCCTTGGCCGCCCGGATAAGCGGAATGGTTATGCCGGCATCGGCCGGCGTGCCGGGACCCGGCGAAATCACGATTTTATCAGGCCTGAGCGCCAGGGCCTCCTCGACGGACAGTTCGTCATTGCGGTAGACGACCGTTTCAAAGCCAAGCTCACCGATATACTGGACAAGGTTGTACGTGAAGGAGTCGTAATTGTCGATAACGAGAATCATAACGGAACGGGACGATCAGGTTGGTTGCGAATTCTGGACGGGCAGCGGTTCCCGTTCGGCAGCCTCGCGGAACATTGCCGCATAGGCCGGACTGAGCACTACATGTCGGCGCTCCATGACCCGTTGCGCCGTAGCGAGCAGGTTGTCGATCCTGCTCGGCTCGAAAGCAGGCCGACCGTTGCCCCATGAAAACGAAGGAACGAACTTGGGCGGCATGCCTGCTCCGAAAATGTTGGCGGCAGTACCGACGACCGTGCCGGTGTTGAACAGTGACCCGATGGCGCATTTCGAATGTTCACCCATCAGGAGCCCGAGGAACTGCAGTCCGGTCGGCAACTGCCGGCCACCGATCTCGACGCTGACCTTGCTGTAGTTGTTTTTCAGGTCGGAATTGTTGGTGGCTGCACCGAGGTTGCACCAGGCGGAGATATACGAGTGGCCGAGAAATCCGTCATGCTGCTTGTTGGCGAACGGCTCGATGATCGAGTCCTCGATCTCGCCGCCGGCCTTTGAGGAAGCGCCCACAAAGACGTTGCTGTAAATTTTTGCTCCGATTTTGGCCCGCGAACCCGGCGCAAGGACGACATTGTCCATAAGCACCGCCTGCGGTTCAACCACCGCCCCCCTGCCGATATGGATGTAGCCGGACGACGCATCGAGCACGGCACCGGCCATGATGACGGCATCCCGTTCGATGGAAATCGACTCCGGGTTGACCAGTACCGCCGACGGATGCACCGCACCCTCATGAATCCCCGCCAGGAAACGGGAACGGTCCCGGAGCATGAAGCCGGGATGCAGCGCGACAGGATCCCATATCTGGTCGAAAAACGTGAAGCCGGAACCTTCAACGGCGTCAAGGGAACCTTGCAGCGAGCGGGTGTCAAGCAGGTCGGGAAACCCGCCGTCAGGCAGCACGATCTTTGCGGCGGCAATGCGGCAGGCGACAAGGTTGCCAGACTGGAACACCCCCTGGCCGGGCGAAAGGCACGAGGTCGTCGCCAGGTCGATGACCCGCCCCTCGCCGGCAAGCCTGCCGTTGAGCAGCAAAAGGTCGTCGTCAAGTACCGTATTGACCGTTGCTTCCGGATTCGACTCGGCGAACCACGCCGCGACATGCCGACGCATGTGCCAGGTCAGGCCGACCCGGCCGCCGGCGGCGGCTTCGAGCCGTTCCCGGAGTGACATGGTACCGCAATACAGGCCATAGACCGGCTTGAGACCGACCAGCGGCGTCAGACCGGCAACCTGTTGATCCTCAAAAACGACAACCTGCATGAATCAAAAACAATAAGCGGAATTAACGCGTCACGAATCACAAAGCATCTCGATGGCCTGCGGGGAAACGGATATGGCCAGTTGCCCGCAAACCGGGCCAAGCACCTCGCCGTCCATATGCATCGCATCCGGGTCGGGCATGAAGACTGAAACCGCAGTCGCCCTGCAGTACAGGACGCGGGGATCGTCGATCTGCGAACCCCTGAGGTACTTGAGCACATAACCGGGAAAACGCCATTTCGGAATCGCCCTGAGGATACAGACGTCAAGCAGGCCATCGGCAGGATCGGCATGCGGCGCAATCCTGAATTTGCCACCTTCGACGGCGCCGTTGGAAACCGAAAAGGCGAAAACGGCCTCATCAAGCTCGATATGGCCGTCCGGAGTTTCAATTTCAATATGCATTTTTAGCGGTGCATAACCTAAAAGCACACTGAGCAGTGCATAGGCATAGGAAAGCTCACCGCGAAGCCAGGAAGCCGATTTCACCTGCCGGGCGATCCGCCCCGTGAAACCGATGCCGAGCGAATTGACGAAATAGCGTTCACGGCCGCCGCCGAAATCGACGAGGCCAAGGTCGACCCTGCGACTCGACGAGGAAGCGACACTCCGGATGGCCGACTGGAAATCCCGTTCGGAAGGACGGATCGTTTTCAGAAAATCGTTGGCGGAACCTGCGGGAAGGATGCCAATCCGCACCGGCAGGCCCACGACGGCGTTGACCACCTCATGCAGGGTGCCGTCCCCGCCGCACGCGACCAGTGTCGAGCTTTTTCCGGCAGCCTCGCGGGCAAGCTCGGTGGCATGGCCGGCAAACCGGCTGACCATGATCGAGGCCCCCCGCATCGCAGCCACCGAACGTTCGAGCAGTTGTTCCTTGGCTGCGGCACGCCCTTTGTCGGCAACCGGGTTGAAAATGAATGTCCAGCTATCGGTTCGTCGCATGGCCTTCGCCTCCGGGTGATTCACAAAAACCCGGACGGAGGCCTGCGGCCCCGGCAAGGCTGTCCAGCAATCCGCCGACACATGCCGCAAGCAGGGAAAGCGTATGGTCGAACCCCGATTCGGGTCCATAGTAGGGGTCTTCGATCTCCTGGCCGCAGAGCGAAGGGCAAAACTCGGTCATCATGCGGACAACCGGAACGGAGGCTGCACCAAGCGCCTCGACGACGCTCACAGACGTCTCCTCGTCCATGGCAACGACCAGATCGAACGAACCGAGATCGAGTTCATCGATGCACTGCGCCCGCTGCCCTGAGATATCGATGCCATGCCTGGCGGCAGCCCTGACCGCCCTCGGGTCCGGAGACGAGCCCGACTGGAAACAGACCGTCCCGGCCGACGCCACCTCGAAATGCCCGGAAAGGCCGCGGCCAAGTGCGTCACGCCTGAAGAGGCCTTCGGCCATGGGCGAACGGCAGATATTCTCATAGCAGACAAAAAGGAGCCTTACCGGCATTGCAGCCTCCGGAATTACAGCATGGACGCATTACCTGAAAACAGCAGACCGGAAACAGACAGAAAAACCCGGACGGCCAGGGACGCAACAAAATAACGCCCGACGCGGACAAGAGGAAATCCCCGGGCGCAGAAACCGGATGACAGATCGGAAACGTTACGGCATCTGGCGTAACGAACCGATAAAAGCCGGATGGAAGCAGCGGTAAAACGCAGCCGGAGTCCCTTGCGATGCGGAACTTCGCCAGTCGTGGCCTGTGAAGTACGGAAAATCTTTGGAATTAATCCCGATTAATCCTTATCATTGGACTATCCCCCCCGAACAATACGCTTACGACCACTGCACAGAGGACGTACTTGCCACAGTAATTACGACAAGCAATCGAAATGAAGACCTGCCCGCATTCCGGCCTGCCGATCACCTCAAAACCCCACTGGAAAGCCACAAAAAACACCTACACCAAACGGATCGAGATGATCGGCGACGACATCATGCATGCGTTTGTCGAAGCACCACGGCCAATCACCCTTGAAACGCTGAGCAACGAACTGGTAAAAACCGTCATCAGGGAAAGCGGCGCCCACGACAAGCCGCTCGAACTCCTGTTCGACGCAGCCAACATCGTCGACATCTCCTATGACTACAAGCAGGGCATCAATGACCTGATCTACCACTGGGGGCCGACCTTCAGAGTCGTTGTTTTCTACAATATCGAGCTGCGATGCCGCCTGCTCCTTGAGACCTTCGCCGCAGTCGTCCCCAACGGCATGACCGTCCTGCTCTGCGATACCTACAAGGACGCGATCGAAACCGTTCTGGCGTTCAAGTCCGGAAAGGCCCAGGAGACCGGCATAGGTGCTCCGGCATCCGATCCGTATACCGTCCTGAAAACCGAATTTCTTGCCGCAGTGGCCCGGATTTCATGGCTCAACCTGCTCAACCAGCAGATACTCCTTCCGTCGGCAGACAACCAGTTCTACCCCTACTTCAAGGCTCTCGCCTACATGCAGGAAGACCTGAAGGCACGGGAAGCGCTCCTTGAGAAGGAGCAGCAGCAGATCAAGGCCGATTACGAACAGCGCCTGACCCAGAAAATCATTTTGCTCAACGCCCAGGTCGAGCTGAACCGCAAGGAACTGCAGCAGTTTGAACAGGAAAAAGCCTCGCTCAAGGCAAGGATCTCGGCCCAGGAGATGGAGCTTACCCGGATTTCCACTGCAGTCGGCGAAAAAACCTCCGCCCTGCACCTGCTCTGCGACCAGATCAAGGGGCTCGACATCGACCAGCAGACCAAGCACCGGATGATCGAGCAATGCCATGCCATGCTGGAAACGGAGCTTACCGAAAAACGCCTGAAAACGGAACTGACCGCCGGAGACTCCGAATTCCTGTCGAAACTCCAGAAACGGCACCCGAACCTCAATCAGCGAGAGCTCAGGGTCGGCCTGATGGTCAAGCTGAACTACGACACCAGGGAGATCGCCAGAGCCATCGGCATCTCGACGCGCGGTATGGAAAGCATCCGCTACCGCATGCACAAGAAGCTCAGCCTCGACAAGCACAAATCGATCAAAACCTACCTGGCCGAACTCGCCGCCCAGGAACTGGGCACGCTCGCCTGAGCCCCGCGTCCCTTGCCGGGAGCATGCCTCCCGGCAAGGGACGCGGTCGGAGCACCGCCGTACCAGGCAACAAGATCAGCCCTGCACGTACAACGTCCTGACGTTGACGAATTCCCGTATGCCGTGAAGGGAAAGTTCCCGGCCATATCCCGATTGCTTCACACCTCCGAACGGCAACCTCGGATCTGATTTGACCATGGTATTGATGGCACAGTTGCCGGCATCGAGACGCCTGGCAACTGCCAGCGCCCGCGCCGGCGTCCGGGTGAACACCGCCGAACCGAGCCCGTACTCGCTGTCGTTGGCCACGGTAACGGCATGCTCATCGTCATCGACCGCAATGACTGCCGCCACAGGGCCGAAAAGCTCCTCTTCCCAGGCAGCCATCCCCTTTCTGACGCCAGCAAGCACCGTCGGCGGATAGAAAAATCCCGGGCCGTCAGAAGAGACGCCGCCGCAAAGCAACCTGGCCCCGGCGTCGACACTCCGCCGCACCTGGTCGTGCAAGTGCTCTCGGAGGTCGGCACGTGCAATCGGGCCGACATCAACCCCGTCGGCAAACGGATCGCCCATCACGGCATCCTGCATCTTCCGGACCAGCATTGCGGTAAAATCGGCAATGACGGCGGTATGCACCAGGAACCGTTTGGCGGCGATGCAGCTCTGGCCGCTGTTGAGCAGCCTGCCGGCAACACAGACATCCACGGCATGCCGCAAATCGGCATCGTCAAGCACGATGTAGGGATCGCTCCCACCCAGTTCGAGCACACTCCGTTTGATGGCCATGCCGGCTTTGGCGGCAACGGCACGTCCGGCGCGGGTACTGCCGGTCACCGAAACCCCGCGCACCGCAGGATGGTCGATCATGAACCCGGTCAGGCGATCGACATCTTCCGGACCGACATGCGCCGCACGGTAGAGGTTGTCGGGAAAGCCCGCCTCATGAAACAGCTCTTCAATGGCGATCGAGCAACCGGTGACGTTCGGCGCATGTTTGACGACGACGGCGTTGCCGGCCATGATGGCAGGAGCGGCAAAGCGGAGCACTTGCCAGAAAGGAAAATTCCAGGGCATCACCCCGAGGATCACCCCAAGCGGCTCATAGCTCACCACGGCCCCAAGGCCGTCGAGCTGTACGGACTCCTGCCGGAGAAAGACCTCCGCATTGGCGGCATAGTATTCGCAGACCGTCGCGCATTTTTCGACTTCGGCGACAGCCTGGCCGAGCGGCTTGCCCATTTCAAGGGTGATACCACGCCCCAGCGGTTCTCGTTTCGCCCGCAACAGCGCAGCAAGCCGGAGCATGAGCGTGCGGCGGACATCCATGGCGGTTTGCCGCCATTCGCGGAAATCGCGGTCAGCCTGGCGAAGAAGCCGGTCGAGTTCACCGGCATGCATGACGGGGTACTCGGCAAGGGACTCACCCGTTGCCGGATTGACAGTGACAATCATGATTCGTAACGTTTTGGCGGCACGCCGGAAAAACGGCTGCCTGCCGTTGAACACAGGTACTGCAGCAGACGGGGAACAACCGGAACAGCCTGGTCAGACATCCGACTCAAGGGTTTCGAGAAGCGCGAGGTAACTCTCGTAGCGCTCAGGGTCTATCGAGCCCTCTTCGACGGCACGGAGCACCGCACACCCCGGTTCCACCGTATGCGTACAGGAGGAAAAGGCGCATTCGGGCATGTAACCCAGGAACTCCCTGAAGTAAAACCTCAGATTTTCCCTGGTGATTCCTGAAAGGTTGAACTCCCTGATACCCGGTGTATCGATCACATACCCCCCATTCGGCAGGCGAAGCATGGTCGCGCCACTGGTGGTATGGACCCCCTTGCCGGTCTTGCAGCTGGTCTGCGCGGTCTTGAGTTCCCTGGTACCGAGCAGGCGGTTGATCAGCGTCGACTTGCCGACGCCGGAATGGCCGCTGAACGCCGAAATCCGGTTCGCAAGCCTTTCGGCCAGTTCGTCGAGGCCAAGCCGCTTCCTGGCACTGACCATGCAGATGTCGCAACCGAGCTGTCGATAGGGCGCCAGCGCCTCCTGGAGTTCCGCCCTGTCTGCCAGGTCAACCTTGTTGACCAGCAGCAGCACCGGCAGCGATTCGGATTCGGCAAACACAAGGTACCGGTCGATCAGGCGCCGGTTCAGGGGCGGGTCATCCGCGGAGCAGACCACAACCAGCTGGTCGATGTTGCCGGCGATGACCTGTTCCTTCTCCTTGCTCCGGTTGCGCCGGACCTCCCGGCGCCGGACCAGGGCCGTGCGCCGCTCTTCGACATGGACGATAACCCCCTCCGGCATCTCCGTCGCGGAGATCTTCGGCCTGAAGACGACACGATCGCCAACGGCAGCAAGCGTCGCACCCGCATTGTCGCTGACCGTACCGGGAACTGTCCTGCACCTGACCTGTCGGCCGTCGTCACACTCGACGATATAGGAAGCCCCGCCGGAACGGACAATGACTCCCGAAAGCTCTTCCTTCATGTTGCCGTCACACTCCAAGATTTTGCCTGCTGCGTCCTGCAGCCCTCCTATCCGATATCGGCGAGGGCAACCCGCTTCCTGAACTGATGGTGATAGTGGTCCCGAAGCTTCGCATGGGCGGGAAGTTCAAGCCCCGCATCGAGCCGGACAAGGTCGAACGCCGCCTGCCGGGCGGCATTCAGGATTTTCCCGTCGGTGGCCAGGTCGGCAACGCGAAGGCTGCTGACCGTTCCGGACTGCTCCTTGCCGAGCAGGTTACCCGCTCCGCGAATCCGAAGGTCGATTTCCGAAAGACGGAACCCGTCACAGCTCGACTCGACGGCCCGAAGCCGCTCTCCCGCATCACCTGCAAGACTGGAATATACAAGAAAACAGGATGAGGCGTGCACCCCGCGGCCAACCCGTCCCCGGAGCTGGTGCAATTGCGAAATGCCGAACCGCTCCGCATGTTCGATGATCATGACGGTTGCATTCGGCACATCGACGCCGACCTCGATGACCGTCGTCCCCACGAGAATGTCGATCCGGCCGTCCCGGAACGCCGACATCGCCGCCTCCTTGTCAGCCGCCGAAAGCTGGCCGTGGATCAGCCCGAGCCGAAGATCAGGAAACACCTCGCCCGAGAGTTGCGCATAACTTTCCACCGCGGATTTCAGGTCGAGCTTCTCAGACTCCTCGACCAGCGGATAGACGATATACGCCTGCCGGCCATTGCGGATTTCATCACGCAGAAACCCGTACAGGCGCGCTTTGTCCTTTTCCTTGCACAGGTGGGTCCTGATCGGCTGCCGTCCGGCAGGCAGCTGGTCGATCACCGACACATCGAGGTCGCCATACACCCCCATCGTCAGGGTACGGGGAATCGGCGTCGCCGTCATCAGCAGAACATGCGGGTTACCGGCCTTGTCCTGCAGCGCCTTGCGTTGCAGGACGCCGAAACGGTGCTGTTCGTCGACCACGACAAGCCCGAGCCGGTGAAAACGGACATCACCTTCAATGAGCGCATGGGTCCCGACAAGGATGTCGAGCTCGCCTGACGCGACAGCCGCAAGCAGGCCCTCCCGCTCCCGCTTCCGCTGCCTGCCGGTCAGGAGTGCAACATGGAGCCCGAGCGGCTCCAGCATCCGCTTCATGCATGAAAAATGCTGGAATGCCAGAATTTCGGTAGGCGCCATGAATGCAGACTGTGCCCCATTGTCCGCAGCCAGAGCCATGGCGAACTGCGCAACAAGGGTCTTCCCGGAGCCAACGTCACCCTGCAGAAGGCGGTTCATCTGCATACCGCTCCGCAAATCGCGGTAAATCTCCCGGATCGCCTGCTTCTGGGCACCGGTCATCGCAAAGGGAAGCCCCTCATGCAGACTTGCGGTCACCCGTCCCGAATGGTCAATCCTGACGGCAGCGACGCGCCTGCGCTCTTCACTGCGACGAAGCGCAAAAAAGAGCTGGAAAAAGAACAGCTCGCTCCACTTCATCCGGTGCAGGGCACGCTCAAGCGCGGTTGCGGATTCAGGGAAATGGATCTGGCGATACGCCTCCTGCAGCGGCATCAGGCCGTTGGCGGCCAGCAGTTCGGGATCGAAATGCTCCTCGATGGCGGGCGGCAGTTCGCGAAATGCGCGATGCACGATGGAACGCAGCACGGCGGAGGTCAGCCCGGCCTGCTTCATCGCCTCGGTCGTCGGGTATACCGGGATAATGACGCCTGTCCGGTACAGTTCGTCGTCCCCCGGACCGCCGTGGCGCGCAGGCTCGTCCTGACGGCCAAGCCTGTCGAAGTCCGGATGCTGCATGCCCGGTCGGCGCCCGAAAAGGGTAACCTTCCCGGAAACGGCGATCGTATCGCCCGCCACGATACTCCTGGCAAAATAGCGCACGCCGCGAAACCAGGTGAGGTCAAGTTCGCCCGACCCATCCGAAACAGTCGCCCTGAACCGGGAACTTCCCTTCGCGCCGTTCTCCGTCCTGACCCCGACGACCGTACCGACAACGGTAACGGATTCGCCGTCGGCAAGCTGGGATATCATCCTGATTCTGGTTCGGTCAAGATAGCGCCGGGGAAAGCAGTCATAGAGGTCGGCAACCGTCCTGATACCTGCCTCAGCAAGCACGGCAGCACGTTTCGGGCCTACTCCCCTGATGCCCTGCAGTGTCTGAAAAAGCGCCATGCCGTGCCATTTGGGGTTATTTTCCTCCTCCGGACTCTCCGTTTGTTTATTCGAGGAAAAATCAGTTTATTCAGGGTCACTGTTTATTGTCTCAACCGACAACGAAATTCCAAAGGTCATGAAACCAGAGATTCATCCGAAGTATACGAAAGTTACGGCCATCTGTGCGAACTGCGGCAACAGCTTTGAAACCCGATCCACCAGGAACTCCATCAAGGTGGACATCTGCAGCAACTGCCATCCGTTCTACACCGGCAAGCAGGTTCTCGTCGACACCGCAGGTCGAGTGGAACGCTTCAACAAGCGCTTTGCGAAAGCCGCCCCGAAGACGAACGCCCAGTAAGCACCCGCTCGCGATTCAACCTAACCGTTACCAGCAATGACTCTCAGGGACGTTGTCCAGAAATTCGAGCCGAGAATGAAAAAGACCATCGAGGCGTTCCAGCATGAGCTGGCAGCCATCAGGACCGGCAAGGCGACCACGGCACTGCTCGATCGCGTCAAAGTTGAGGCTTACGGGCAGCAGATGCCGCTGAAACAGGTGGGAAACATCGGCGTGCTTGACGTGCACACCCTCTCCGTCCAGGTCTGGGACAAATCGATGGTCTCTCCCGCCGAAAAGGCAATCCGTGATGCGAACCTCGGCCTCAACCCATCTTCCGACGGCCAGCTCATCAGGGTCAGCATCCCGCCACTCACCGAAGAGCGGCGCAAGGAGTATGTCAAGCTGACAAAAAAGTTCGGTGAAGATTCAAAAGTCTCGCTGCGCAACCATCGCCGCGACCTGATCCACGAAATCGAAAAGCTGGAGAAGGAACGCCAGATCAGCGAAGACGACCGGAACCGTGGCAAGAAAGAGGCTGACGACCTCCTGCATAAATTTGAAAAGCAGATCAGCGACATGATCGCCCAGAAGGAAAAGGAGATCATGGAGGTCTGAGGGAAAAACACCTCCTGCACAGTTACAGCGCAAAGCCGGGCACGACCCGGCTTTGTGCGTTTCAGCCCCATCGTTTTCCAGCCCTACGACCGATACTCCGGATCATCCCCCGGCAGCGCCTGCTACCGGTTGTTTATGGCAAGCCTGACGCCGAAACCGATAAGCGCCACGCCAGCCAGGCGGCTCGCAAGCCGACCGGCGGACGGCCACGAACGCAAGCGGCGAGCGACCGCATTGCCGGCAATGGCCAGACCGGCCTGGTAGAGAAAGCTGATGACCGTGACATGCGCCATCATAGCTGCCAGCGTGGTAACGGAGGAGTCCGGACGAAGAAACAGCGGGAAGAACGCGACGAAGAACAGGATGACTTTCGGGTTGGTCAGGCTCACCGCACACGCCTGCCGTGCGGAGCGCCACACCGTGTTGCCCGGTTCAGCGGTTGGTTCCGCCTCCGTCTGACGGCAACGGAAAAGTTGCCACCCCATCCGGCACAGGTAGACGGCTCCGAACCACTGCAGCGCGTGGAACAACACCGGATTGGCGTTCATGACGGCGGCAAGCCCCGCAGAGGCCGCCACCATGAAGATGAAATCCCCGGCAAGCGTGCCGCATACCGCACCGAATCCGGCGGCGAGGCCATGCCTTGCCGTAGCGTTCAGGATGGCCAGGGTCCCGGCTCCGGGAATGGCCTGAAAGACGACAATCGCAACCAGAAAACTGGTGTAGTTCTGAATACCGGACATGGAACTGTTCAGACAATCTTATCCGGTACAGGCCGCCAGCGCATACCGCCGGTACCGGGAAACCATGTGTGCTCAGGCATCGAAATAGGCCTTCATCTTGCGCCAGGCATCCTTTTTCTGGAGAAGACCGTTGAGCATGCCAAGCACTGAAGCGGCACCGGAAGCGAAGAAAACCGGACGGGCCGAGATGTTGTTGGTGTAATAGATCGCAGGAATCCCGCGCTCCTTGGCAAAACTGTCAAGCGCCGTGGTGCCGATGACCAGATCGGGTCGATACCGCAGGACGGCATCCTGATCCTCTTCCAGGTACTTGCGGTAGCGGATCTCCGTACCCAGCATGGAAAGGACACGATGGTCCTCCTCGCCGAGCGGCGTGCGGGCGATTGATGTCGACGCATACGGCACGTCGAGCCCCGCTTCAAGCAGGAGGCGCACCAGCGGCAACTCATTGCCTTCATAACCGGCAACGATGACCGAACCCTGCAGGCCGCTGAAGCCATCGAATACCGCCTTCACCTTCTGCCGCTCTTCTTCTGCGACCCGCCTGACCGTTTCAGGATCAAGATCAAGGGCTTCGCCGATTCGCTCGATCCACTGGGCGGTGGCATTCGCACCGATCGGATTGCCCCGGACGATCTTCATGCCCGAAGCCTCGAACAGGGCGGCAGTCCGTTCATAGAACGGATGCAGAACGGCACAGGCTGTCGCCCGGCCAGCCAGCGCATAGTCGTCAAGGTCGGCACCGGGCAAGGTCACGACCGAGCGGACCCCGATACGCTGCAGAATGCCGCCGATCATCATGGCGTCCACCGGGAAGATCTCGCCCAGGATGACCAGTGAACGGTCGTTTCTGGACTGGTCGAACGAACCGAACCGACGGACCAGTGAAGAGACGGCGACATCCTTGGCCTCCGGATGGGTCCTGATCTGGAATGCGGGAAGCCTGACCAGAAGCACTTCCGCGTTGCCGACCCTCTGCGGCAGCAGCTCTTCGGCGATGCCGGCGGTTTCAGCCACACAGGTGCTGACGACCGGAATGAACCGTACCGCAGGGTCCGCGGCAATGGCCTCGATCGTGCTGCGGAGGTCGTCGATCATGCTCCCCCCGGAAATCTGGACATTCATAAGCTCCGGAGAAAGAACCGAACGGCGAGCCACATAGAAATGCGAAACGAAGGTCAACCCGTACAGGCAACCCTGGTCGGCAGCCATGCAGACCTGGGTGCCGTCGATACGCATAAGGACGCGAAGCCCGCCGAACGCCGGGCACATTGACTGCGGATGCAGCTTGCTACAGGCCATCTTCTCCATATAAAACGACTTTTTTGGGTGCTTGCTGGACAAAAGCATGTTTCGGCAGTCGATTCGACATCGACTGCAGGCTGGCACGGGCTTCCCCCTCCGTGGCGAAGTCGCCGGTAACAAGCCGGTAATAGCGGTCGCCGCCGCTGTAAACCGTCCAGAACCGCGTCCGGTGGCCCATCCCGGCCAGACGCATGGATTCTTCACGCGCAAGGCGCTTCGACGACACCGTTGCTGCGACGATCGTGTAATGGCCGGCGGGCAGGGTGCCCGAATCCGGTTCAGCCGACTCCGGCGGCCCCGCCGCGGGTACCGTGGCGACGGTCTCAGCCGACTGCAGTTGCCGGGTGGCGCCATCGTCCCGGACAACCGCTCCCGGGTGAAAGGCTTGCCACGGCTGCAAGACGAAAACAGCCGCCGCAAGCAGCAGCAGGGCAATGGCGATGCCGAGCGGTTTCAGGAGCGTGCCGTATGGCGATGCGGATGGCTCCGCGGCAGGAAGTGCAAGGTCTTCGACATCTTCATATACCGTGTTCAGCAACCCGTCAAGCCCGGCATCCACCGTGAACCCATAACGGCCTTCGGCCATGCCGAATGAGCCAAACCCGCGAAGGTCAAACGCATCCTGCCGTTTCCGGAGTTCACCGAACACCCCGGCAAGCGCCTGCGATACCCCTGCGGCTTCCAGCGGGTCCATGCCGAGGCGTTCCCTGGCGATGCGGTTAAGACAACCCTGCCGCACTGGCGACTGCTCGAAAACGACCCGGTTTTTCGGAGGAACGAAAACGATGCCATTGGCGGTCGTTTTCCGGGCAGCCGCTTCATGGAGAACCGAAAAATTGCCCAGTCCTTCAACCACAAGGCGGTCGCCGCCAAGCAGACCGGCAGCCATGGCGGCGGAAAAACGGTCGACAAGGCGCCGGACGTCATCCGGCTCTCTGCCGAGACGCTCGGCGAGGATGCCGGCAACGGACTGTGTGGCCATGACATTCATGAATCTTGAGGGTTGAAGAACACCTTCCCGGCCCGGAAGCAGGTGCGGGCCGGCCTGCAGAACACCGGCGTCATCTGCATGCTCGTGCATTGCGAATGATCATGCTCCTTAGTATACTTGGTCTTGCAGGAAAAAACAACGGCATTTGCACCCGCCGCCAGCGGGTTCACGATCGGCACCTTCGGCAGTTCAGGCCACACATCCGAAACCCCAAAAACCGTTATTTTGCGCCAGAGGCCGACCGTCGGTCCGAACCCAAACCTCATTGCCGTATGCCCGAACCCATTCAGAGCGTCAGCGAACTGACCCGATCGATCAAAACCGAGCTTGAACGCCAGTTTCCGTTCGTACGGGTCAGCGGTGAGATATCGAACTGCAAACAGCACAGCTCCGGCCACGTCTACCTGACCCTGAAAGACGCTGAAGCGCAGCTCCCCGCCGTGATCTGGAAAAGCGTCCGCAGCCGCTTCCCGATGGAACTCCGTGACGGCCTCGACGTCATCGCCGAAGGTCGGCTTGAGGTCTACCCACCGGCAGGACGCTATCAGCTGATCTGCACCTCGATTGCCGCAACCGGCCAGGGCGCACAGCAGCAGGCGCTTGCGGAGCTGATTGCAAGGCTCGCCAAAGCAGGGTATTTCGATCCGGAGCGGAAAAAACCACTGCCGCGAATCCCCACGAGGATCGGCATGATCACCTCGCCGACAGGAGCCGTCATCCGGGACATGCGCGACGTGTTCGCCCGGCGGTTCCCTGCTGCGGACCTGCTCCTCTACCCGGTGCAGGTCCAGGGGGAACGTGCCGTCGAGTCCGTCGTCCGCGCCATCGCCTATTTCAACGCCCCGCCGGTTGCCGACCACCGGCCCGAGGTGATCATCATCGCCCGGGGCGGCGGCTCCTCGGAAGACCTGCAGGCCTTCAACGACGAAGCCGTCGCCGAAGCCATCCACGGATCGGCCATCCCGATCATCAGCGCGATTGGTCACGAAACCGATCTCACCGTTGCCGACATGGTCGCCGACCTGCGTGCCGGAACACCGTCGATCGCGGCAGAGCGGGCGGTTCCCGACCGACAGGAGCTGCTTCGGCATATCGACGGCACGGCAAGCCGCCAGGCCATCGTGATGGAGGGCAAAATCTCAGGAGCGCAGCTCCAGGTGGATTCGATCTGCGGCAGTTATGCGTTCAACAGGCCGATACTGCAACTCGGTCAGGCGGATGAGCGCCTTGCATCCCTGCAGCAGACCATCGCACGCGCGGCCGCTGGCAAGCTGGAGCAGCGGCAACTGCTCTTCAATGCCGCTGCCGAGCGCCTCGGCATGCTGGATGTCGACCGGGTTCTCAAACGGGGCTTTGCGCTGGTCAGGGACGGTGATGGCTATGTGACCTCTGCGGCCGCGCTCACGCCAGGAGCGCTGGTCGGACTGCGATTCCATGACGGCACGAGGCGTGCCGAGGTCAGGGGCGAAACCGGAGCCTGAAAAGCCGCCGCACCTCCTCAAGCTCCTCCTCGGTATTGACGCCAGGGGTGTCGACGGTTGTCTCGATACACCGGATCCTGTAACCGTTCTCAAGCAGCCGGAGCTGTTCAAGCGATTCGGTGCGCTCAAGCATGGAGGGCTGGAGGGCGACAAATGCCTGCAGCACCTCTGCCCGGAACGCGTAAATGCCGATATGGCGGTAGTATTTCGTTCCGGCGAAGGTCTCCCGGCGGTACGGGACCGGGCAGCGGGAAAAATAGAGCGCATGGCCCCTGGAGTCCAGCACGACCTTGACGATATGGGGATCTTCGACCACGTGCCGGTCGTCAGGGCTGACCGGGAACACCAGCGTCGTGCAGTCCGGCGACGGCCCCGCTTCAAGAAACGGCGCAATCACCAGGTCGATCGTCTCCGGATCGATAAGGGGCTCGTCACCCTGCAGATTGACAAACACATCACCCCCGACCAGGCCTGCTGCCTCGGCGATGCGATCCGTCCCACAGGCGGCATCGGGCGAGGTCATGACATACCGGGCACCTGCTTGACGCAAAACACCGGCGATACGTTCACTGTCCGTCGCGACCACCACCCTGGAAGCAAGGCGGGACTTCATGGCCTGCTGCCAGGTACGCACGATCAGAGGCGCCCCATCGAGATCGGCGAGCATTTTCTCACTGAGCCTGCTCGAAGCAAGCCGCGCAGGAATGACGATAACGACATCTTGGCTCATGGCTGAGGCGTGGTTGGAGATTCGAGAATGATGGTGACCGGGCCGTCATTGAGCAGCGAAACCTGCATGTCCGCCCCGAAAACGCCGGTTTCGACCGGCAGGCCTGAAGCGGCGCGAAGCCCGTCGACAAAACTGTCGAACATCCGCTTTGCCGGTTCCGGAAGCGCCGCGGCGGAAAAACCGGGACGGTTGCCGCGACGGACGTCACCGTACAATGTAAACTGGGAAACGGCAAGGATCGATCCACCGACATCCCTGACCGAAAGGTTCATTTTGCCGGCAGGATCCTCGAAAATCCGCAGATCGGGAATCTTACGCTGCATCCATGCCCGATCGACATCCGTGTCGCCACCGCCGATACCGACCAGAAGCAGCAATCCCGGGCCTATTTCCGCATGAAGCCGACCGCCGATCGAAACCGAAGCATGCGTCACCCGCTGGACGACAATTTTCATGTGGACGAAGAATCGGAAGCGTCAAGGAGTGGGGCAAGCGCCGAACCGACGGCGGCGGCGGTCACACCGGCGATAGCCATGATCTTGCTGCGGGAGCTCCTGCCCGAAGCAACCGTGACGCTTGAACGGGGAACGCCGAGCACGCGGGAAAGCAACAGACAGCATTCGAGGTTGGCGGCGTCATCGACAGGCGCCGATTTCAGGCAGATACGGACACGGTCGCCGTACATGCCCGAGATGCCGCTCCGGGAAGATCGGGGCTGCACCCTGACGGAAAGGCGGACATCGTTGCCCTTCTGGCTGATGGCGACCATGCGTTGCAGGATTCAGCCAATGACCTTGGGCACCTTGAAGAAACGATCCTGCCGGTCGGGCGCGTTCCTGAGCCCTTCGACATTCGGAAGTGACGGCACTTCGACATCCTCGCGCAGCACATTGCGGTCTTCGTGGATGCTGCTGAGCGGCTCGACACCGGTTGTATCGATCTCGTTGAGCTTTTCAACGTAATGCAGGATCATGTTGAGCTCCCTGGTCATCTTCTCCTGCTCGGCCTCATTGAAACTGAGGCGGGCAAGCTCTGCGATATACTTGACCTGTTCGGTGGTAACTGGCATAAGTCGGTTCGTAAGAAATAATGGATACGTACCGCTGCCGACCCTGCGGAAGGGCCGGCAGACGGCAAAAACATCAGAGTCTGCAGATGGAGAACTTCTCTTCGTCGACGTTCTTTTTCTGGCGCTTTTCGATCGGGATAAACTCCCGGATATCTTCGCCAAGATAAATCTGCCGGGGACGGGCAATCTTCTGCTCGGGGTCCTTGACATGCTCGATCCACTGGGCAAGCCAGCCGGGCGTACGTCCGATGGCGAACAGCACCGGGAACATGTCGGTCGGGAATCCCATGGCCTGGTAGATGAGACCGGAGTAGAAGTCGACGTTCGGATACAGCCGACGCTTGACGAAATACTCGTCCTCAAGGGCAATCCGCTCCAGTTCGAGGGCAATATCGAGCAACGGATTCTTGCCGGTCTCCTCAAAGACCTGGAAGGCGATCTCCTTGATGATTTTGGCCCTTGGATCGTAATTCTTGTAGACACGGTGACCAAAGCCCATGAGGCGTCCGTCGCCATTCTTGACGGACTTGATGAACTCGGGGATACGGTCGACCGAACCGATCTCCTGCAGCATGTGGATGACCGCTTCGTTGGCACCGCCATGCAGCGGTCCGTACAGCGCGGCACAGCCTGCGGCAATGGCCGAGTAGGGATCGACCATCGAGCTGCCGACCGAGCGGACGGCGTTGGTCGAACAGTTCTGTTCGTGATCGGCATGCAGAATGAACAGCACGTCAAGCGCCTTCTCCAGCACAGGATTGGGCTTGTAGATACGCTCCATCGTGCGGAACATCATGGAAAGGAAATTGCCGGTGTAGCTGAGGTCCGTCTCAGGCTGGACATAGGGAAGGCCAAGGCTGTGGCGGAAGCTCATGGCGGCCATGGTCGGGATCTTGCCGATCAGTCGCCTGACCTGCAGCTTCCTGAAATTCTCGACGGCGATGTTCTTGGCATCGGGATAGAAGGTGGACAGCGCACCGACCGTACCGACGAGGATACCCATCGGATGGGCGTCGTAACGGAACCCGTCCATAAACTTGGTGACGTTCGAATGGACCATCGTATGGAAACGGATATTGTAGGTCCATACCGCAAGCCGCTCCTTGTCAGGCAGCTCGCCCTTGATGAGCAGGTATGCAGTCTCCAGGAAGGTGCTCTTCTCGGCAAGCTGTTCGATCGGATAGCCACGGTACCGCAGAATCCCCTTGTCACCATCGATGTAGGTTATGGCGCTTTTGCAGGATGCCGTGTTCAGATAACCCGGGTCGTAACCGAGTAACCCGAAATCCTCGTCTGAAGTCTTTATCTGACGAAGATCCATGCTGCGGATGGTGCCGTGTTCAATAGGGACTTCGTAGGTTTTTCCGGTGCGGTTGTCGGTGATCGTCAACGTATTGCGGTGCTCTGAATCGGGCATGACAGCGTATCGGTTAAAAGGTTAAGGAGGGATTCCCCGGTTTTGAAGGCCGTTTAATTCCATGGCCTGAAATTACAAAACTCCCGGATTTATCTCATCATCACTTCTTCGGCGATTCCTTCCGTATGCAGTCGTCCAAAAGCCGCTGCGAGAAAGGAAAACGACAGGTAAAACAAAAAAAGTTTGGAAAGAAAACCCTGTTTGGCTACATTTGTCATCCATTCAGGAACGGAGCTGTAGCTCAGTCTGGTTAGAGCGCCTGCCTGTCACGTAGGAGGTCGCGGGTTCGAGCCCCGTCAGCTCCGCACCGCTCCGAAAGGAACAACGAAAAAGCCCTTGCAGTGCAAGGGCTTTTTCGTTTCAGGTCACCACGCTGAACCCCTGGTCGGCGATCACCGAGCGGATGACGTCCAGGCTGACTTTCGACTCGTCGTACTCGACCGTGACGGACCCGAGCTGATGGGAGGCCTGCACCGAGCCGACCCCATCGATCTCCTCAAGCGCTTCAGTGACAAGAAGTTCACACCCCGAACAGCGCATTCCGACAACGTGCAGCTCCTGTTGCTTCATTCCTCATTGACTGGTTAGGTTGGCAAAGAGACACCCTGACGATCATTTCATACCCGAAAAGTGGCCAAAAAATGCCCGACAGGCAAGAAGGCTGCAGCACCACAGCCGAAAACCGGCCGCAGTTAGCAGAAAAAAAAACCAGTCGCTATATTGGACAGACATGCAGGATATCGCCAGAAACGGTGCTGATACAGGGAACCGACCCGCACAACGCAACCGAAGCAGGCAGGGAACCACGAATCATCTGGAGAGCCGGAAGGCAATATGATCCATCAGCCGCATCAGCCGCATCAACGGCGGCACCGTTTTGCCGTCCCTGTCATCCGGACACTGCTCGTCATCCTCTGCACTGCAGGCCTTGCCGCCTGCCATGGAAAGGAGGACCGCATCCGCCAGTTGCAGCAGACGGTCTGGAAAAACCCGGAGGACGCACGCGCCTACCTGAACCTCGGCAAGGAGTACTCCCGCCAGCAGAACTACAAGGCGGCGATCGAGGCATACCGGCAGGCGATCGCCATCGAACCGGGGCTTGACGAGGCCTATGCCGCCATCGGTGCGGCCTATTTCAACAAGAAGCAGTATGCCTCCGCGCTGCCATGGATGCAGAAGCGGGTGGAAACAGCTCCCGACGATTCGCTCCGGCAGTTCGACCTCGGCAACGTCTACCTGCAGCTCCAGCGTTACGACGACGCCATAGCCGCCTACAGGAAAGCCATCGACAACAGCTACAGTTTCGACGAAGCATGGTACACGACGGCCATCTGCCAGATCCGCGCCGGAAGGGTGCAGGAGGCATGGAAAATCCATTCGTGGCTTCAGAAGAAAAACAATTATCTTGCCGTCGCCCTTGAACGGCACCTGCCGAAAGGCCCCCTTCCGGGCGAGAAAAAATGAGCCCGGGCTGCAACGGAAGCCGGCCGTCTGCCCCAGGCCTGTGCAGGTGCAAGAAAAACCGGCTTCGATCCCTGCGAGTTCATGAATGTTACCGGAGTTATGACAGAACTGCACACCCACATGCCGACTGAGGTCGCCCTGCCGTCAATTGCGCAGGCCACGGCCACCCTGAAAACGATGGTCGAGGACGCCGCAAGGCAGATTGCCGCCGGACCGGCTGGAGCGACACCGCAACTCAGGCGCTTCAGCGTCGGCATCGATATGCCCGATGCCCTCGACTGGCTGGCACGGCAACAACTGTTCCCGAAGGTCTACTGGATGAACCGGGAAAAAAGCGAGTGGGTCGCCGGCATCGGAGAGGCTGACAGGATCGAAGTCAACGATGCAGGCAGCAACGAACGCAGCTTCATGCTCATCGAACAGGCCATACGCCAGAAACACCCATCGGCAAGGTACCTCGGCGGGTTCTGCTTCAACAACCGGCAGGCGCAGAACCGGATATGGTCGGCGTTCAGCCCTGCCCTGTTCATCCTGCCGCTCATCAGCATTGAGGGTTCGGAATCAGGCGCAGCCATGGTCTGTTCGCTCTGGATCCCTCAGGGAGAGGACCCCGGCACCGCATGCGCCAGGCTTGTCGAAGCTCTCGATGCGCTCGACACCGCGACAGTACCGGCTGACACCGCACTTCCGGATGTGACCGGCATGACCTACCTGCCGGAACGGGAGCAATGGGTCGAAAACTGCCGGAACGTCTTCCGCTCGTTCGATTCCGGAGAAATGGAAAAGGTCATCCTTGCCCGCCAGACCACGCTTGCGTTCTCCGGCCCGGTACAGGCGATCCGTTTCCTGATCAACTACCCGTATCCGGAAAGCTCGACCTACCGGTTCTACTTCGAACCCCGTGAAGGCCATGCCTTCTTCAGCTTCACCCCTGAACGACTCTATCGCAGGGATGGCCTCCGGCTCCTGACCGAAGCGCTTGCAGGCACCGTGACCAAGGAGGCGCTGAACGCCGACGATGATACCGCATCCGCCCTCCTGCTCAACTCTGAAAAGGATGTCCGCGAACACCGGTTCGTCAAGGATACGATCTCCAGCGAACTGCAACCGGTCTGCAGCGAAATCGAGATGGAGGAGACCGTGCAGGTGCTCCAGCTCAGCAGCCTTGCCCACCTGTACACCCGCTGCCGGGCAACGCTCAGGCCCGAATGCGGCAACGACAGCACCGTCCTGCAGCAGCTCCATCCAACCCCTGCGGTAGGGGGGGTGCCCAGGGAAGCCTCCATGCAGCGCATCCTGTCGATCGAGCCGTTCTGCCGTGGCTGGTACGCCGGGCCGGTCGGCTGGCTCAGCCAGGATGCCGCCGAGTTCGCCGTCGGCATCCGCTCGGCCCTTGTCAGCGACGGGCACGCCTACATCTACTCAGGAGCCGGCCTCGTGCAGGGCTCCGACCCCGACTCCGAATGGGAAGAGGTCGACCAGAAAATCGGGGAAATACTGGCCATCACCAGGCAGGCCTTATGAACCACCGCCAGATCACTTCGCTCTGGAGCCAGGTGCTTGTCGAAGCATGCATCCGGCAGGGGGCAGGGCTGTTCTGCATCTCCCCCGGCTCACGATCCACCCCCCTGACCATCGCAATCGCACGAAATCCGGCCGCCAGGTACCGTCTGTTTCCGGATGAGCGTTCGGCTGGATTCTACGCCCTCGGATACGCCAGGGCAACCGGCATGCCGGCGGTTCTGGTCTGCACCTCAGGCACTGCCGTGGCCAACTATTTTCCTGCCGTCGTCGAAGCTTGCGCCGATGCAAGGCCACTGATCATTCTCTCTGCCGACCGGCCGTTCGAGCTGCTCGAAACCGGTGCGAACCAGACCATACGGCAGCAGGATATTTTTGGCAGCTATACCCGATGGAGTTTCCAGCTCCCCGTCCCGGACACCGGCACGCCGCTCGCCTCGCTGCTCACGACGGTCGCCCATGCCGTCAGGTGCAGCACCGGTATCCCGGCCGGACCGGTGCACCTCAATGTACCGTTCCGCGAGCCGCTCATCCCGGAAGCCCCTGACCTCGACGATCCCTGGATAGCCCCGGTCAGGGACTGGCTGGAATCAGGTCGCCCATGGACCAGTTCCTGCGAACCGGAACGGCGAGCTTCGGCAACGGCAATCGAAACCCTGCGGGGAATCATTTCCGAGGCCTCCTGTCCGCTGTTCGTCGCCGGCAACCTTGCCGGACAGGACGACGCCGAGGCCATCGAAACACTTGCGCGCTCTACCGGCGTACCGCTCTTCGCCGACCTCACGTCCGGGATCAGGATGTCGTCCCGATGCAAGCCATGGCAACTCGCGTTCTACTCGGAAGCGTTCACCAGGCGCTTTCAGCCGGACGTCCTCGTCCATTTCGGCGGTATGATGATCGGCAAGCAACCAGGCGGGGCAATGCGGAACTGGGACCTGCGCCACCATGTCGTCGTCCGGAACCATCCGGGACGTTTCGGGCAGGACCATAACGTCACCATGACCGTCGAGGCGAGCCCCGCCTCCGTTGCCAGAGCCCTTGATGGATGCCGTCTACCTGTCGGCGCGCCGGAGGCCGATGCCTTCTTCGGCGCAGCGGCAGAGACCATCCGTGCGGCCGCCTGCGAACCGGAGATGCCCGTCAGTGAAATATCTGCGGCAAGGATCGTGTCCGCAGTCATCGATTCGCGTCACGGGCTCTTTGTCTCCAACAGCATGCCTGCCCGGGATATGGACATCTATGCGGCTCCGACGACGGCCACGCCGGTCCGGACAGCGCTGAACCGCGGCGTCAGCGGCATCGACGGCATCATCTCCACGGCATCGGGGTTTGCCGCAGGACTCGGCAAGCCGGTCGTCCTCCTGATCGGCGACCTCTCGTTCCTCCATGACCTGAACGCACTCTCGCTGCTCCGGCATGAATGGAACCAGCTCATCATCGTGGTGCTCAACAACAATGGCGGCGGCATCTTCTCGTTTCTACCCGTTGCCAGCCAGGTCGATGTGTTCGAGCCGTGCTTCGGAACACCTCAGGATTTCAGCATCAGTCAGGCGGCAGCCGCCTTCGGCCTCGACCACGCCAATCCACGGACCAACCGTGAATTCAGTGACCAGCTTTCCCGGGCGCTGGATGAAGGCAAGTCGACCGTCATCGAGGTCAGCTCTTCACGAGACGGCAACGCCAGGCTCCACCAGGAACTGAAATCGTCAATCGCAGGCCTTGCAGGCCTCATCGCCATCCCCTGAGCCACCCTCCGGCCAAGAGGCCGTCAGGCCGAACTGTTCCCTGAGCAGGAGCGGAAGTTCCCCGGGACTCACCTCCCGCCTGGTGCTGCCGGCACTGGAAATCTCCCGGTAATACGAACCGGTCAGGATCTTCCTGCCCGTAGCATGTTGCAGGACAACCAGGAGGCCTTTGACGAATATCGAATCGGGATGCCTGGAGTTCAGGAAATTGGCCGGTTCGAAATCAACCCACTCCTGGGGATGCAGGTTGAACTCATACAGGTTTTTCCATTGCCCCTCCTCCGACATGGTGCGAAGCAGAAACTCCCCGGAGGCCGTCTGCTCAAGCCTGAAGGTGTCACCATCCTGACGGACATCGTGCCCAAGGAGGCTGAACGAAAGCGGTTCACGGATGCTGTAACTGCCGAAGCCGAGGTCGCACAGCCAGGACTCACCGCCGACCGTCGCAACGATAGCCATATGGGTCCTGGGACGGCGGACCGGATAGGTCATCGGCCGGGCGGCGACAAAATGGCAGGGAATGCCAATCTCGGCGAGCGCCATGGCAAAGATGCCATTCACCTCGTAGCAGTACCCGCCCCTGCCGCGTTCAACGATTTTGGAGCAGATATCCTCGGGAATCAGTGAAACGACCCTGCCGGCCTGGACATCGAGGTTTTCAAACGGTACGGTCGAAAGCTGGCACCGCATCAGGCGTCGTAATGTCGGCAGGTCTGGATGCGTCGGGCCGGAATAGCCGATCCTCGCAAAGTAGGCGGGAAGATTGAAGTTGCGGGCGTGCATGGGTTCGAAGGTCTGCATTCGTACGGAAAGGCCTGGATGATGGCTGGGAAAAAACCCCCTGGAAGGATCCCTGTCGAACCGGGGAGCGATTGTATTTCGAAATATTGTATCTGGCCTTGATGTAGCGGATCGTCTCCGGAACATTGTAGATCCCGCGCAAGCTGCCTTTCGGGTGCTGCTTCGAGTACAGAACCTGGATTTCCAGGCCACCATGGCCATGGGCAGCATCCGAGGCGCCGCCTCGGATGGAACCGTCCTGCCGGGAGGGACGAGCAGAGCGTTCGATCACCTGAAGCTGGTAACGCTTATCGGTTCTCGACTGCACCGTAAAATACTCGTACCCGAGCTTGCGACCGATTTCTGCGGCGAGCAGCAGCGCGAAATCGTTCACCCGCTGGCCATCCCTGGAGCTGTGGCCGGTAAAACCGATCACATAAAGGTTGTCGGCTTCCTTCCGGTGGTAGAAGGTTCCTGTTTCCGCCGCCCGTTCCGAAGAACAGCCGATGCAGAAAACCGCAAGCAATGCGGCGACAATGAGTTGCGCGCTACGGGGCATGGTTCACGCTCCTGAAAATAGTGACTGGCGACGACACGCCCACAGGCCTGCCAAGCATGCGGGTGCAGACAGCTCGTCCGGCAACGGCACGGAACGACGCTCAGGGTTTGATGTCGTACCTGGTCCTGATGTCACGCAGTACCTCCTCGACAGCATAGACCTCCAGATTCCGGCCTTTCGGCGGCCCCTCGGAATAGACCGCCTTGATCTCGACGCCGGGCCTGTAGACCCGGTAGGTGTTGTTGGTCGTCGTACTCGTCGACTGGAACGAGGTCGAATTCCGGTGTTCGCTCACCCGGCCCGAAGAGGTCGTTGTGGTACCCATGTCAACCAGCTCGGTCTGCGAACGATCGATGGACCCCTCAACGACAAAATGGGTGTAACCCAGCCTGCTGCCGATCTCGGCCGCCCTGAGCAACGCGAAATCGTTGACCCGTTTGCTGTTGGTGAACCCGTTGCCATTGAAGCCGATGATATAGATGTTTTCCTCGACCTTGCGATGGTAAAAGCCACCCGACTCGCCCATCGGCTGATATGCGGTCGCGCAGGAACACAGCAGGATCGTACAGAAAAGAAGCGAAAAAAGGTGCAGGGCTTTGTTCATGGCACAAACACGTTCAGAGGATGATGGTTGGCGGCCTGGTCCGGCATCCGGTGCGCGGCGCTTGCAGCAGGCCCGTCCCAGGCCGGAACGGCTGCGTCGACGATGCATACCGGCCGGAGAGCAGAAAATACTGCGGCACCTCACGGCGCAAATATCACGAAAACGTCACCACTAATATATAAACCTGACAAATGCCGGACAACAATGCCGACAACCCCCCGCGACAGAGCGGATTTTCAGAGGCGCCCCGCCGTGGCTATATTCAGGTGCGGCCGCTCCGACTCGATCAGCAGCTCGATCGCCGCCAAGACCAGCTCCAGCCATGAACATACCACCGACATCCACCCCCCCGCTCCGATTCACCGTCTCCGGCGACCGCTCGCTGCCCGCCATACTTTTCCTGCACGGTTTCCTCGGAAAAGGCTCCGACTGGCTGCCCATCGCCAAGAGGCTCGGCGGACGATACCGCTCCATCTTCGTCGACCTCCCCGGCCACGGCAAAGCCTCGTTCCGGGGCGACATCGAACCGGCATCGTTTTTCGAGCGGACCGTGGAGGCGCTTGCCGCAGGAGTGCGTGAACTGGGTGCCGCACCCTGCACCATCGTCGGCTATTCAATGGGCGGACGGATCGCGCTCTGCCTCGCGTTGCGGCATCCCGAACTCTTCACGAACGCGGTCATCATCTCCTCGTCTCCCGGCCTGGAAACCGAAACGGAACGTCGGCAACGACAAGAACATGACGACCGACTCGCCGCGGGTATCGAGGCCGACCCGGAGGGATTTCTCGAACGATGGTACCGGATGCCGCTCTTCGAGACCTTCGCCGCGTCGCCCGGGTTCGCGGAACGGTTCGAGGAGCGGAAGATCGCTGACCCCCGGTCAACCGCGACAGCGTTGCGCCTCCTCGGTACCGGCGTTCAGCCACCGCTCTGGAACGAACTTGCAGCGAACCGCCTCCCGATCCTGTTCTGCACCGGCGAAAAAGACGCCAAATTCGTTGCGATTGGCAACCAAATGGTTAATTTGTGCCCCGAATCTACCCTTGAAATCTTCCCCGGCTGCGGCCATACCCTGCATGTCGAAAAACCTGACTGCTTCGTCGGCCGCCTGACCGTTTTCATCAACGAGCAACCATCCTGAAATGAGCACTGTCAACTGGATTACTGCCGGCACCTACACCGACATCCTGTACCACAAGGCTGAAGGTATCGCCAAAATCACCATCAACCGCCCTGAACGGCGCAACGCATTCCGTCCCCAGACGGTTGACGAAATGATTCATGCATTGCAGGATGCCCGTAACGACCAGGAAATCGGTGTCATCATCCTGACTGGTGCCGGGGACCTGGCGTTCTGCTCGGGCGGCGACCAGAAAATCCGCGGTAATGCCGGCTATGCCGATGCAACGGGGGTCAACAAGCTCAATGTGCTCGATTTCCAGCGGGACATCCGTACGTGCCCAA
Organism: uncultured Chlorobiaceae bacterium; assembly: GCA_964611215.1. Classification (GTDB taxonomy): domain Bacteria; phylum Bacteroidota; class Chlorobiia; order Chlorobiales; family Chlorobiaceae; genus Chlorobaculum. The sequence goes on along the minus strand of CAZSXF010000003.1, from coordinate 132,292 downwards.
AACCGGTCGTCGCCATGGTGGCAGGCTACGCCATCGGAGGAGGCCATGTCCTGCACATGATCTGCGACCTGACCATCGCAGCCGAAAACGCCCGTTTCGGCCAGACCGGTCCAAGGGTCGGTTCATTCGACGGCGGCTGGGGCGCAAGCTACATGGCCCGCCTGGTCGGCCAGAAAAAAGCCCGTGAGATCTGGTACCTGTGCCGCCAGTACGATGCCCGTCAGGCCCTCGACATGGGGCTGGTCAACACCGTCGTGCCGCTGGAACGACTCGAAGAGGAGACCGTGCAGTGGTGCCGAGAGATCCTCGCCAACTCACCCATGGCCATACGCTGCCTGAAAGCCGCGCTGAACGCCGATTGCGATGGGCAGGCAGGTCTGCAGGAGCTGGCAGGCAACGCCACCCTGCTGTACTACATGAGCGAAGAGGGGCAGGAAGGACGCAATGCTTTCGTCGAGAAGCGCAAACCGGATTTCGGCAAATTTCCTAAACGGCCGTGAAAAGCATCCGCGCCGACATCGGCCGGTATGCCATCCCGTTCACCGGGCCGGTAGCGGTCCGTGGCCGTCGCGTCGACCGGCGTGACGGCCTTGTCCTTTCCATCAGCACCAGAGAGGGGCGCGGCATCGGAGAGATCGCACCCCTCCCCGGGCTGCATGACGAAACGATCGATGACGCCGAACAGGCACTTCGCTCGTTCATCCCCGAACTCAGCTCCATGGGCGGCAATACCGCCGAATCCCGCAAACGGCTTCTTGCAGGGGCAAATCTTCCCCCATCCGTCGCCACCGGCCTCGAAATGGCGCTCTGCAACCTCGAAGCCGACGCAGGCGGAAGCCCCATCGTGGCATTCCCCGGCTGCCTCGCACCGGCGGCCAGGGTTCCGGTCAACGCCCTCCTGCTGGCAGGCACCGACCCGGAATATGCACTGCAGTCGGCAATGCAACGTTTCAACGAGGGGTTCCGAGTGTTCAAGCTGAAAGTGCGCCCTGACCACCTTGACGAGGCAACCAGCAGCATCAGGGCATTCCACCGGACATTCGGCGACCGCGCCGAGCTACGGCTTGACGCCAACCAGTCGCTCGACCTCCCTGAGGCACGGGAATTTGCCGGGTCGCTCCCCGAAGGCAGCATCGCCTATATCGAAGAACCACTGCGGGACGCCGGACTGCTCCCCGAATTCCATCAGGAAACCGGTATGCATGTGGCACTTGACGAAACGCTCTGGCAACAGCCGGAACTGCTCCGGAACCTCCCGCAAGCAGCGATCAGCGCGCTGGTCATCAAGCCCAACCGTATCGGCGGCATTGCGAAATCGCTCGAACTGGCCGCGGAGGCCAGGCGCAACGGCTGGGCAGGCGTGTTCAGCTCAGCCTTTGAAACCGGTGTCAGCCTCGGCATGTATGCGCTGCTGGCTGCCATCTCATCGCCGACACCTGCGGCCTGCGGCCTGGACACCGCCAGCTACCTCCAGGGAGACATCATCGCAACCCCGTTCGAAGTCTCCGGTGGCGGCGTCGATCCGCTCAGGGCATGGCGCAATGGACTCGACATCCGAAACGACCTTTTGACCATCACCGCCTCATGGACCTCGTAGCCCAGGCAGCGGCATCGTTCGGCAGCTCCCCTGCCCTGCACAGTACCGGCAGGACGTTCTCCTTCGATGCACTGGAACAGGAAACCGCCCGCATAGCCCGCGTTGCGGCGGCATCGGGAATTTGCCAGGGCGACATCGTGGCGATCGTCTCCCCGAACAGCACACCGATGCTGCTCACCCTGATCGCACTGCTGCGGATCGGTGCGGTAGCCGCACCGGTCAACAACCGCTTTCCGGCATCCCACATCGCCGGGGTACTTGAACGCCTCAGCCCAAAGCTGACCCTGTTCGACCCGAACTCCGGCCCGGCGCCGTGCGGAGGCTGTACCGGCCTCGACACGTTCGTCACGGCCGTCACGCCGGCAGCCAACCAAAGCATCACGCCGGCAACCGACCAGGAGCGGCCGGTCTCGATCATCCATACCTCGGCAAGCTCGGGCAAGCCGAAAGCGGCCCTGCACTCCTTCAGCAACCACTGGCACAATGCGACCGGCTCGGCCGTCAACCTGCCGTTCCATCAGGGCGATGCCTGGCTGCTCTCGCTGCCGCTCTACCATATTGGTGGCTATTCGATGATTTTCAAGTGCCTTACGGGTGGAGGAGCCATAACGGTTCCCGATTCCGGCATGTCGCTCGAAACGGCACTCGGAACCTTGCCGATAACCCACCTTTCGCTGGTGCCGACCCAACTCTACCGGATGCTCCGCTCGCCTGCCGCCCGGGCATGCATGCAAAAGCTCCGGGCGATCCTGCTCGGAGGAAGCCCGGCCAGCCAGCCGCTGCTTTCCGAAGCGTTGCGCGCTGAACTGCAGGTCTACCTGACCTACGGCTCGACGGAAATGGGATCGCAGATCTCGACATCCGCAGCGCCGCTTGCCGGCGTGGTAACGGACAGCGGCAACATCCTTCCCCATCGCGAAGCCATCATTTCCGACGATGGTGAAATCCTCGTCAAGGGCCCCTGCCTCTTCATGGGCTATCTTGAACCAGGCAGGCTGAACGATCCCAGGGACGCAGCAGGCTGGTTCCATACAGGGGACGCGGGGACGCTTGACGGCCAGGGGCGCCTGACCGTACACGGCCGACTCGACAACATGTTCATTTCCGGCGGGGAAAACATCCACCCTGAAGAGATCGAAAAAGCGCTTGCGGCAATTGAAGGAATCTCGGAGGCGCTGGTCGTCCCCACCCCGGATATGGAATACGGTGCTCGACCGGTCGCATGGCTCAGGGTCTCAGACGAGGAGACGCCCGCAGATGAAGTGATCACCGCCAGGCTGCGGCAGGCACTCGGACGATTGAAAACCCCGGTGGCGTTTTACCGGGTCAGGGAGTGGGTGACCATTGCCGGCTCTGCAAAAATCAACCGGCAATGGTATCGCGACGAAGCGGCGGCAAAAGTCGGCTCAGGGCGTCTCTGAAGACCGTGAGGCGTGCCACCTGAGCAGGAAGACGGCAAGGCGCCCCCCAAGCCCGGCGATCGGGGCGAAAATCAGGCCGATCAGCACCATGCTCACCAGAAACGATATCACCTTCACCTCGATGGGAGCGTTAACGACAATCATCACCTGCTGGTACAGCTCCGCACTCTCGGGCGTCACGCGCCCGCTCCAGTCGGTGAGCAGCTGCTGGAACTGTTCGGCTGACAGGCCTCGAATCCTGTCAAAAAGCACATAGAGCACGGTCAGCAGCAGAACGCCTCCGGTAAACCCGCTCTGCGCACCGATGATGAAGGACTCGCGATAGGTCAGCCGGATCTGGTGGCGGACAATGTAGACCCAGGTCGCCAGGGCGCCGGAAAGGACGATACCCGCCAACGGGATATAATTCACCAGGTTCAGTACCGGGACAAACGTGGTCAGCACCAGCAGCACCGCACCGAGAAGGACCTCGGGAAATCGGCCCGGACGCCGTTCGACAGGAGACTCATTCATGATCAGGCTTCGAAAAGATCGTTCAGAAAATCGTCCATCGTGTAGAATCCGGGACGCAGCACATGGTGTGCCACCAGCCAGGACGCCGCATGAATGGCCCCGGACGCGAACCCGCTGCGGTTCTTGGCCGTATGGGTAAGTTCAATGGTATCCGCATCCGAATCGATGATGGCCGAGTGGACACCGAAGACGGAGCCGAGCCTGACGGCGGCAACCTGAAGCTCGTCGCGCCGCAACCGTCGGGCATCATCAAGCTGACGGACGATGCTCTTCTTCCGGGGATTGCCGGCCAGCACCTCTTCGGCCGCCTTCAGGGCGGTACCGCTCGGGAAATCGGCCTTGGCGGTATGATGCTGTTCGCAAAGGGCGATGTCGAACTGTTCGAACGGCGCGATCAGGTGCGAGGCCTCGCGGAGCGTCCTGAGGAAAATGTTGACCCCGAGGGAGTAGTTGGCCGAATACAGCATTGAATTGCCTGAGGCGGCTACGGCCGCCTTCACCTTGCCAAGCACGTCATCCAGGCCGGTCGTGCCGACGACCACCGGAACACCGGATGCGACCATGGCGGGATAATTGACCAGGAATGCATCCCGAACGGTGAAGTCGATAATGACATCAGAACCGGTAAAGGCCTTGCTGTCGATGTTGTCACCCGCATCAAGGACGCGGACGATGGTATGCTGGCCAGTGCGGGCTACAATTTCGGCAATCTGCCGGCCCATGCGGCCGTTGCCAACGAGAGAGATATTCATGGTGTGCTGTCGCTTGAAAATTCTTGTTGACGCCTGCCGGGAAGCGAGACGCGTACGCCACCCCGAAAGGATGTACAATCAAACCGGGGTTCAATATACGGCATTTCATGGTGCAGATAAAGCGACGGCGGCACGACTTCGGCCAAGATCGTCCCTGTCGGCGGCAATAGCTTTTGGACTTGATGTAAATGATTGGTAAATAGCAGGTACAGGCTTGCCGGAACCAGCGTTTACCTCTGGCAGCCGTTTCGAGAAAACAACCATACCCGAAAGGCACCATACTCCCCCCGGACCACCATAATGAACCCTGATGATTCCGGACTGATGCCGACAGGCACAACGACAACGCCATCCTTCGGGACGAAAACCTCTGGCTGAGCCCTATGGTGGCTGCATTCATCAACGGCACCTGGTGCTGGCTGTTCTTCGCCGGCGGGCTCTACCTCTCATGGGAAATGTTGCGGTATGACCGGAAACAGGATTACCGGGAAGAGGAATCGCGGACGGGCAGGTAATAAGCAGAACATCACCGTTTCGACCGGAGTCCGGGAAAAGATTCCCGGCTCCGCACAAAGGATCAGAATTTCATTGAGAGGCTGACCGCGGGCTCCCGGTGCAATGGCGGAGCTGCATCCCCGAGCCCTTCGGACTGCACCCGGTCGAAATCGAACAGATGCGCATCCACGTAGGCGTCCAGGACACCGACGAGGTACGTGACGCAGAACCACACGATCTTTGAGTTTCTTCGCTTCCGGTAGTCGTCACGTCGGTCCGCGGCAGCTGTGGCATCCGCCCCGTTCGGATCGGCGCGGTACGCATACATGTTGTCCAGGTACTTGCTGTTGTCGCTGACGGCACCGGCGGCGAAGTAGCCGAGGAGACCGTAATAGATCGGCAGTTTCCAGGCTGCGTGGTTGTAAATCTGCCCGAAGCCGGGAGCCACGACGGAAATGAGCGCGACCTTGCCGGGGGCAAGCCGACCGGGCAAGGTGCCGGGAGACGCCTGGGAAGGTGCCGAAACCGAGTCGGGGCTGGTCAGCAGGGCCTCCTGCACCTTGCCACCGCCATCCCGCACTGAAAGCATGTTGCCTTGCTGCCCGGCAAGAAGAGCACCGGAGGGGGCAAACACGGACAGGACGGGCAGGGCAACGAGGAGCAGAACCCGACGGAAAGCTGCAAACGGGTCAGTCATGGCCCACCAGATCGAGGATCCTTTCAAGATCGTCATTGGAAAAATAGCGGATATGGATTTCGCCCTGCCCACCTTTCTTCTCGACCACCCGCACCTTGGTGGCCAGCCGGTCCCTGAGAATACCTTCAATCTCGCCAAGCTGCACCGCACGGGTGGACGGCTGCTGGAGCACCGCTTTCGGCTGGTCCCTGAACATGGTGCTGACCAGGGCCTCGGTCTGGCGGACCGAGAGCTGGCGTGAAAGTATCTGACGCCAGACCTTGAGCTGCAAATGCTCGCTGGGAAGGTTGATGAGCGCTCGGGCATGCCCTGAGGAAATTTCGCGGGAACGGATACTGTCCTGTATCTGGCGCGGCAGTTTCAGGAGGCGAAGGAAATTGCTCACCGTGGACCGGTTCTTGCCGACCTTCTGGGCGACATCGTCCTGGGTGAGGTTGCATTTGGTGATGAGGCTCCTGAGCGCAAGGGCGACTTCAATCGCATTCAGGTCCTCGCGCTGGATATTCTCGATCAGGGCAAGTTCCAGCTTGCTGGCATCTTCAGGGGCTTCGATGACATACGCGGGAATGAACTTGAACCCCGCCGTGGTGACCGCCCGCAGCCGACGCTCACCGCTGATGAGCTGATAACCGTCACCATCCCGGCAGACCGTGATCGGCTGGATGACGCCGTTTTCGATAATCGAGTTCCGCAGTTCCTCAAGCGCAGTTTCTTCGAACTCCTTGCGGGGCTGGAACGGGTTGACCCGGATCCTGTCGACCGGAAGGCTGCCGATAGCCCCCTCATGGAGCGTTTCCCGCGCCTCCGGCTTCTCGGTTGCGGCAAGCCCCTCTTCGGAGATGAGTGCCTTCAATCCCCTGCCAAGTGCATTTTTCGACATATGATGGCGGTTAACCGGGCAGTTGCTGCTGCCTCACGTTGAATTTCCTGATGTTGCCGTCGCGCTCGAATATCTCCTGTGCGAGGTCGAGGTAATCCTTGGAGCCCAGGCTCTGGGCATCGTACAGCAGCGCCGGCTTGCCATGGCTCGGGGCTTCCGAGAGCCTGACATTCCTGCGGATATAGGTCTTGTAGACCTTGTCCTTGAAAAAACGCTTCACCTCTTCGGCCACCTGGGAGGCGAGCCGGAGGCGGGCATCGAACATGGTCACCAGCACCCCTTCGATTTCGAGGCGCGGATTCAGGTGCTTGCGCACGATGCTGATCGTGTTCAGGAGCTTGCCCAACCCCTCAAGGGCGTAATATTCTGCCTGCACGGGAATCAGCACCGAATCGGCAGCCGTCAGCGAATTGAGCGTGATCAGGCCGAGCGATGGCGGACAGTCGATGATGATGTAGTCATACTGCTCCCGAACCTCTTTCAGGGCTTTCTGCATGACATACTCACGCTCGCGCATGTTGACCAGTTCCACCTCCATGCCCACCAGGTTGACGTTCGACGGCAGGACATCGAGGTATTCGAGGCTTGAGGAACGGATGGCATCCCGGATTTCGCCCCCCTTGACCATCACGTGATAGAACGTGTTCTCGATCTCGTCCCCGGTTTCGAGGCCGAAACCCGAGGTGGCATTCGCCTGCGGATCGATATCGATAAGAAGGGTCCTGAATTCCGAAATCGCTATGGAGGCCGCAATGTTCACCGCAGTGGTCGTCTTGCCGACCCCACCCTTCTGGTTTGCAATTGCTATGACTCTACCCATTGAATACGTAGCCAGGGAAATGGAAAAGATTCGAGCGATTCGTCTTCTTCGGCGACTTGTTAGATTATACTACTTACAAAAACTTTTACAAATACAATTCATACACCCATGGAACGGCTTGGACCGGGATTCTTCGAGGGACCGACACTGCTGCTTGCCGAGCGCCTCCTGGGAAAGGTCTTTGTCCTGAGTGCCGGACCGGGCAGAACGGAGCTGAGAGGGCGCATCGTCGAAACGGAGGCCTATGTCGGATCGGGGGACGATGCCTGCCATGCGCGGGGAGGCCTGCGGCCGGGAAACCGGCCAATGTTCGCAGCACCCGGCACGCTGTACGTGCCGCTTTCGTACGGCTGCCATTACCTTGCCAATATCGTCTCCGAACCCGAAGGCATTGGCGGATCCGTGCTGCTCAGGGCGATGGAACCACTTGAAGGACTCGACGACATGCAGCTGCGGCGGGGCACCGCAAACCCTCTGGAACTGCTCAACGGACCCGGGAAACTGACGCGAGCGTTCGGTATCGACCGGACCTTCTCCGGCAAAACACTGTTCGGGTCCCTCTGCTGGATCGAGGATGCTCCGGAAATCCCCGCCTCGGCGATCGGAACCAGCGCCCGGATCGGCATAACGAAAAGCGCGGGGCTGCCATGGCGCAAATTCATCGCCGGTTCACCGTACGTTTCGAAATCCCGTTCTGTGAACAGCAGGAAAAAAATGCCTGCCGGATTGGAATGTTGATTTTTTTTTCTTTTTTACGACACCAGACAACCGACCGGACAAGGGACCAGATCAACCAGCAACCTCCTGCCGAATATGATCGGGACGCCAATACTTCCTGAAATCCACGAGCTGATCGAAACACGGAACTTCAGTTCCCTCCAGCGGCTCTTCAATGATTGGCTTCCCGCTGATCTTGCCGAACTGATTTCGGACCTCCCCGAAAACGAACAGGGGATCCTCTTCCGGCTGTTGCCGCGGAACGTGGCCACCGAGACCTTCGAATACCTGGACCTCGATGCCCAGCGGAACCTGCTCGACGCGCTGACCAAGAAGGACGTCACCCACATCCTGAACAGCATGTCCGCCGACGACCGTACGGCACTGCTCGAAGAGCTGCCGGGAGCCGTGGCCCAGGAGCTGATCAAGCTGCTCTCCTTCAAGGAGTTCAAAATCGCAAAAACCCTCCTTGCCTACGCTGAAGGCAGCGTCGGCAGGCTCATGTCACCGGATTTCCTGAGTGCGAGGAAAGACTGGAACATCGAGCAGGTGCTTGGCCATATCCGCACCTACGGGCACGAAAGCGAAACCCTGAACGTCATCTACGCGGTCGATGAACACGGAAAGCTCATCGGGGAACTGACGATCCACGACCTGCTGCTGTCCCAGCCGGACAGGAGAGTCGATGCTATCGTCACCGAAGAAAAACTGGTCACCCTGACCGCGACGCAGGACCAGAAAGACGCCGTCGAAGCCTTCAAGCGTTACGACCAGGTCGCCCTACCGGTCGTCGACTCCAACGGATACCTGATCGGCGTCGTGACCGTCGATGACATCCTCGACGTCGCCGAAGAGGAAGAGACCGAGGAGATCCAGCGTTTCGGCGGTATCGAAGCCCTTGAAGAGCCCTATATCGACCTGCCGCTGCTCCAGCTGGTCAAAAAACGGGCCGTCTGGCTGGTCGTGCTGTTCCTCAGCGAAATGCTGACCGCTTCGGCCATGTCCTATTTCGAAGGTGAGCTTTCCAAGGCGATCGTACTGGCGACCTTCATCCCCCTGGTCATCTCCAGCGGCGGCAACTCGGGCTCCCAGGCGGCGACCCTCATCATCCGCTCCCTCTCGCTCGGCGAGATCAGACTGCACGACTGGTGGAACGTGATGCGGCGTGAGGTGATGTCAGGCCTGCTGCTGGGCAGCATCCTCGGTACGATAGGCCTTGTCCGGGTACTGCTGTGGGCGAGCATTCTCGGCCACCTGACCCTGGTCTGGATACTCATCGGCTGCACGGTCGGCCTGTCGCTGATCGGCATCGTGCTCTGGGGAACCCTCGCCGGCTCCATGCTCCCGCTGCTCCTCAAGCGGCTCGGCCTCGATCCGGCGACATCGTCGGCGCCGTTCGTGGCAACCCTGGTCGACGTAACCGGCATCGTCATCTATTTCAGCGTCGCATCCCTGGTGCTGCGGGGCGTCCTGCTCTGAATCCATAAAGCAAATTCCACCGGTTCCGTATATTGCACGTTACAGCCCGATGCCCCGGCATCCGGCAGGAGAAACCAGTTGAGGAACATGAACGCAGAACGACACGTCATCGTCGGCCTTTCGGGAGGGGTGGACTCGGCGACCGCAGCATGCCTGCTCTCGCAACAGGGCTACCGGGTCACCGGCGTCAACATCCGGGTGCTCGACCTGGCCGATGCGAATCCCGTCCTGTCACCGGCGACATTGCGTGTCAGCGACCAGTCCGCATTCGACTTCCCGGTTTTCACCCTGAACCTGAGCCTGCGGTTCAGCGAACAGGTCATCCGCTATTTCAACGATACCTATCTGGCGGGAGCCACGCCGAACCCGTGCATGGTCTGCAACAAGACGATCAAATGGTTCGGCCTGTTCGAAGCGGCCCGCCTGCTCAAGGCCGACCTGGTCGCCACGGGCCACTATGCGCGCACGGCCATCATCGATGGGCGAGCACGCCTCTTCAAGGGGGTGGATCCGCTGAAGGACCAGAGCTACTTCCTCTGGATGCTCTCCCGCCAGGAGTTGTCGAAAACCCTGCTTCCGCTCGGCGGCCTCACCAAACCCGAAGTACGTGAGCTTGCCCGGTCGTTCGGGGTACTCGCTGCCGAGAAAAAGGAGAGCCAGGAGATCTGCTTCGTCCCGAACGACGATTACTGCCACTACCTCCGGCAAGCCATTCCCGACCTCGCCGAACGGGTGGAGGGGGGAGAAATCGTCGACATGTCCGGCAAGGTGGTCGGCCACCATCACGGCTACCCGTTCTACACGATCGGCCAACGCCGGGGCCTGGGCGTCGCGACCGGACAGGCGGCATATGTCACCGAAATCGACGCTGCGGCCAACCGGATCCGTATCGGCGGCAAACACGACCTTGCCTGCCACGCACTCGTGGCGAAAAACCTCAACTGGCTTGGTATCGACGAACCCGAGGGACCGATTGAAGCTGAAGCAAGAATCCGCTACAGGGACCGCCAAAGTCCCTGCCGCATTACGCCGACTGCGCACGGCGGCGCGGCCACCGTCACCTTCCCTGCACCGAAAAACGCCGTGGCTTGCGGCCAGGCGGTCGTCTTCTACAGAAACGACGAGGTGCTCGGCGGCGGCATGATCACCGGCGTCATCAGGAACACACAACCGTAAACCACGATATGCTCGAACGCAAACAGGACACCCTGACGTATCTGGACTACTCCAGGGCAGCTGCCGAACCCGGCGCGCCCCTGCTGCTCATGCTGCACGGGTACGGCAGCAACGAAAAGGACCTGCTGGGGCTTGCCCCCGTCCTTGACAGTCGCTTCCGCATCCTGAGCCTGCAGGCGCCAATGGCAATGGGCGAAGAAATGTACGCATGGTTCCCGCTCGAATTCACCGAAACGGGTATCACCGTGGACCGGGAAGCTGCCATCCGCACCGGAAAGCTGCTGCAGCAATTCATTCGTGACAGGATCGAACAGCTCAGGCCGGCAGGCGACCGGGTTTTCCTGATGGGATTCAGCCAGGGCTCGGTCATGAGCTACCTGACGGCGTTCTGCGCCCCTGAAATTCTCCACGGAGTCGTCGCCATGAGCGGGCAGCTCCCCGATGCGGAACCGGAAAGCGGCCTGCCGGAACACCTGGAACAACTGCCGTTCCTGGTCGTTCACGGGATCTATGATGACGTGCTCGCCGTCGAACGGGGACGTGAAGCGAGCGGATGGCTCAAACACCATGTGACCGACCTGACCTATCGGGAATACCCAATGGGCCATGAGATCAGCGACGACTCGCTTGATTTCACCGCTGCATGGCTCAAAGGCAGGCTCGACCTGCTGCTGCAGGACTGAGGCGCCTCAGAAGAGGAAAAGCATCCGCAACCCGACTTCCGTGGAGTGGTTCGCCGGCTCCCAGGAGCGGTAGCTCGCCGGACCGGAGCTGTCAACCCTCGTGAAGTAGGCGTATCTTGACTTGCCGATATTCCAGTAATTCAGGAACGGCTCAATCGCCAGGCGCCCGGCACCGCCGATCTGCCGTGAAAACCGCAATGCGACCTTGAGCCCGTCGCCATCGTACTGGTCGCTGGTCACGTCATTCAGGTAGGTCACCCCGTTACCGCTCACCTGCGTCAGATAACTCTTCTGGAACCCCCGCAAAAAGAGGTCGTACTCGACCACCCCCTCAAGCAGCCAGCCGCCATCCATCCGTGAAGTCATGCCGAAGCCGACAGGCATATACAGGTACTGGGACCGGCGGTCATAGCCGAGGAACCCCTCGCTTGAAACCATCCCGCCGGACCTGTCGCTGAGGTAGCGATAACCGAAGCCGACGAACGACTGCACCGTGGTCTCTGAATACCTTGAAAAATTCCTGCCGAAAAGCGCCCTTGCCTCATAAAGCGAATTGTCGATTCCGTCCATCGAACCGGAACCGTCGGAAGTGTAGTCAAGCGGCCCCCAGCCGGCGCTGCCTTCCAGCCGGATGGTATCGAACACCCCGCCGTACCGGTCGCCGCGCCAGACAAGCGCCGCTCGGACACCGCTCATCGTCCCGCTTTCCTTCATGATTCCAGGTTCCTCGTAGGTGATCGTCGAAACATACGGTCCGACCTCAAGCCCGGGCCCTGAAGAGAACGATGCCGCCTGAAGCGATCCTGCACTGAACACCTGCCACAACATGAGCGACAGCACCCGGAGGGTATTCCTGGTAAACCGCATAAGCCATTCTTTGACGTTGTCTGACAAAATCCGTTTCTCTGCCAATATAGGCAATTCATACCATGAAATCACGTCGATACGCCAACAGTGAGACCGCAGAATCTCCCCGTACACCCCATCCCCTGCAGCGGGGAATTCGGCGCTTTTTTATTACTTTGTGGACTGATTTTCCGGCAGCCGCAAGAACGCCGTGCACAACCATCTAACCAGTGATCCGCCGCATGAAGGACAACCTCTACGACCTCCTTGAGCAACGCATCCTCGTACTTGACGGAGCGATGGGCACCATGATCCAGAGACATGGGCTCGACGAACAGGATTTCCGGGGCGAACGATTCGCAACCCACCCGAACCCGCTCAAGGGCAACAACGACCTTCTCGTCCTGACCAGGCCGGACGTCATCCGGTCGATCCACGGCGAATTCCTCGATGCCGGCGCCGATATCATCGAAACCTGCACCTTCAACGCCAACCCCATCTCGCAAACCGACTACCAGTTGCAGGACCTCGCCAGGGAACTGAACGTCGCCGCGGCAAAGGTCGCCAGGTCGGCAGCGGACGAATACTCGGAGAAGACACCGGGAAAACCGCGTTTCGTCGCCGGCTCGATCGGCCCGACCAACAAGACGCTCTCGCTCTCTCCGGATGTCAACAACCCGGGCTTCCGCGCCGTGACGTTCCAGGAGGTCGCCGACAACTACACCGCCCAGCTTGAAGGCCTGCACGAAGGCGGCGTCGACCTGCTGCTCGTCGAAACCGTCTTCGACACCCTGAACTGCAAAGCGGCGCTCTACGCCATCGAGGAGTACTTCAGGCGCAGCGGCTGGCGCGTACCGGTCATGGTTTCCGGAACGGTCGTCGACCAGAGCGGCCGCACCCTGTCGGGTCAGACGACCGAAGCCTTCTGGATTTCGATCTCCCACATGCCCGATCTCCTGTCGGTGGGTCTGAACTGCGCATTGGGATCGAAACAGATGCGACCGTTCGTCGAAGCAATGGCTGGCGTCGCCGAAAGTTACGTCAGCGTCTATCCCAACGCCGGACTGCCGAACGAATTCGGGGAATACGACGACTCTCCGGAATACATGGCATCGCAGATCGCCGGTTTTGCCGAATCCGGCTTCGTCAACATCGTCGGCGGCTGCTGCGGAACGACCCCGTCGCATATCCGCGCGATCGCACAGGCCGTTTCGAGCATCGCGCCGAGGAAACGCCCTGCAAAGTCACGTATTCTCCGCCTTTCCGGACTTGAACCGCTGCTTGTCGACGACACGACCGGCTTCATCAACATCGGTGAGCGCACCAACGTGACCGGTTCACGCAAGTTCGCGCGACTCATCAAGGAGGGCAATTACGACGAAGCCCTCTCCATCGCCCGTCAGCAGGTCGAGAGCGGTGCTCAGGTCATCGATGTGAACCTCGATGAAGGCATGATCGACTCCGAAAAAGTGATGGTCGAGTTCCTGAACCTGATCGCCTCAGAACCGGAAATCGCACGGGTGCCGATCATGATCGACTCTTCACGGTGGTCGGTCATCGAAAACGGGCTCCGCTGCGTCCAGGGCAAATGCATCGTCAACTCCATCAGCCTCAAGGAGGGTGAAGAGATCTTCAGGGAACACGCCCGCAAGATCATGCAGTACGGCGCAGCCACGGTGGTCATGGCGTTCGACGAACAGGGTCAGGCCGACAGCCTCGACCGGCGCATCGAAATCTGCCGACGGGCCTACGACATACTCGTCGACGAGGTCGGATTCCCCCCGGAAGACATCATTTTCGACCCGAACGTCCTGACCGTCGCCACCGGCATCGAAGAGCATGACAACTATGCGGTCGATTTCATCGAGAGCGTCCGCTGGATCAGGCAGAACCTCCCCTTCGCCAAGGTCTCCGGCGGCATCAGCAACGTTTCGTTCGCCTTCAGGGGCAACGAACCGGTTCGTGAGGCGATGCACGCGGCATTCCTGTACCATGCCATCCGCGCAGGGCTCAATATGGGCATCGTCAACGCCGCACAGCTCGCCATCTATGAAGATATCGACCCGGAGCTGCTCCAGAGGGTTGAAGACGTGTTGCTGAACCGTCGGGAACATGCCACCGAACGACTGGTCGGTTTCGCGGAGACCATCCGCGACGGCGGGGAAAAAAACGAAACGAAAACTGCCGAATGGCGCAATGCACCGGTGGCCGAGCGGCTGAAGTACGCGCTGGTCAAAGGCATCGTCGATTTCATTGACGAAGACACCGAAGAGGCTCGCCAAAGCTGTTCCAGCCCGCTTGAGGTTATCGAAGGACCGCTGATGGACGGCATGAACTTCATCGGCGACCTCTTCGCCGAAGGCAAAATGTTCCTGCCCCAGGTGGTCAAGAGCGCACGGGTCATGAAACGATCGGTAGCGGTTCTGGTTCCCTATATCGAAGAAGAGAAGGCGAAAAGCGCCGACACAAGCGCAAAAGCGAAGGTGCTGCTCGCCACCGTCAAGGGCGATGTGCACGACATCGGCAAAAACATCGTCTCCGTCGTCCTCTCCTGCAACAACTTCGACGTCGTCGACATTGGGGTCATGATGCCGTGCGAACGGATCCTTGAAGCGGCGGTCAGGGAAAAGGCCGACGTCATCGGTCTGTCCGGGCTCATCACCCCGTCGCTGGAAGAGATGGCGCATGTCGCTCGCGAAATGGAGCGCGCCGGCATGCGGATACCGCTTATCATCGGCGGTGCAACCACCTCGAAGGTGCACACCGCCGTCAAGCTGGCACCGCTCTATTCAGGGCCGGTCGTCCACGTCCTGGACGCATCGCGCAGCGTCCCGGCCGTCAGCAACCTCTGCAGCGCCACCCAGCGGGAGGCGTACATCGCCGAACTCTCCGTGCAGCAGGAACAGCTGCGGCACAGCCATGAAAAACGGACTGCGGCAAAACGGTTCATCGATCTTGACGATGCCCGAAGCAACCGTGCCCTCCGCGACAGCGGCGACGCGGCACCGCTGGCCCCCAGGCACCCGGGAATCACCGTCGTCGACGGCGTAACGGTTGCCGACCTTCGACCCTACATCGACTGGACACCGTTTTTCAGGGGCTGGGAACTGCACGGCACCTACCCGCAGATCCTTGACGACCCAAAAGTCGGCGAAGCGGCCCGCAAGCTGCTTGACGACGCCGGCAGCCTGCTTGACCGGATCGAACGCGAGCAGTTGCTGGGTATCAGGGGCGTTGCCGGCATCTTCCCGGCCAACAGCGTCGGAGACGACATCTTCGTGTACGAGAACGAGCAGCGATCGACGATCCGGACGGTCCTGCACACCCTCCGGCAGCAGCAGGAAAAAACGGCAGGGGAAGCAAACCTTTCGCTGGCAGACTTCATCGCCCCGCGTGAAAGCGGCCTGAACGACTGGGTCGGCTGCTTCGCCGTCACGGCAGGGCTTGGCATCGAACGCCTCCAGCAGGAGTTCGCCGACGCCCACGACGATTACCAGCGCATCCTCACGCAATCGATCGCCGACCGGCTGGCGGAGGCATTCGCCGAATTGCTGCACGAAAAGGTACGCCGCGACCTCTGGGGTTACGCCCCTGACGAGCAGCTTGAAACACAGGGACTGATCGACGAAAGCTACCAGGGAATCAGGCCGGCACCCGGTTATCCGGCCTATCCGGACCATACCGAAAAAGCGGTGATTTTCGACCTGCTCAACGCCGAAGCCGCAACAGGCATCACCCTGACTGAAACCTTCGCCATGAATCCGGCCGCATCGGTCTGCGGACTCTACCTCTCCAGTCCTGCATCCCGGTACTTCGTGCTCGGCAGGATCGGGCAGGACCAGGTCGAGGATTACGCGAACCGCAAGGGGATCACCGCTGAGGAGGCGGAGCGCTGGCTCGCACCGGTGCTCAATTACGAACCTGCCCGGCCCTGAGCGCACTGAACGGACGCACATGAAAAAACCCCCGGGCAGACCGGGGGTTTTTTCATGTATGACGGGTCGGAAACGATCCGGCAGCTGATTCATCGGTCGCGGAGAAGAACGAGCACCGACGGAGACCGCGAAGTCCGGCCCGGTCAGTGCGTCGCCGCTTCGACCAGCCGGCTGCTCGCCGGCGTCTGCAGCACGCGCAGCAACCTCGCGTCACGGTCATAGACATCGTTACGGAACTCCACACGATCCCCGTTCGCGAATGCCGTATGGTACATGATGAGCACCGGAATGCTTCTGGGCATGGTGATCGTCCTGGTCTTGTCGGTATCAATCGCCGCCTGGATGCGGCTCTTGCTCCACTTCGAACGGTTCTGCAGGACGATTTCGGCAAGGTCAACCGGTTTTTCCACCCTGACGCACCCATGGCTGAACGTCCTTTTGCTCAGATCGAAAAGCTCCTTGGAGGGTGTATCGTGGATGTAGACGGTAAATCGGTTGGGCATCATGAACTTGATCCTGCCCAGCGACCCCTCGTCACCGGAATCCTGTACGAGGCGATAGGGAAAGCCTCCGTTCAGGTACCTTGCCCAGTCGACCGAAGAGGGCGCGACGTTATGACCTGCGTTATCGACGATCGCAAGGTTCTTCTTCTGCAGATAGGAGCGGTCCTTGAGAATGGAGGCGATGATATTGTCCTTGACGATCACACCGTTCGGGATCACCCAGTGCGGATTGAGGATGATGTACTGCATCTCTGCACGGAACACGGGCGTCGGCGTATCCGGCTTGCCAACGATGACCCTGGAGTGCCAGAGACGGGTGCCGTTCTGCATCAGGTCAACGGTGAACGAAGGGATATTGACCATGATATAGGTCGCCGGACGGCTGTTCAGGAACCAGCGGTATCGTTCAAGGTTGATCCGTATCTGGTCGACCCGCTGGGCCGCCGTCACGTTCATCGCCTTGATGGTTTCATTGCCGATGATACCGTCAGCCGTAAGGCCGTGCTGCTTCTGGAACAGTTTGACCGCGTTGAACAGCTGGGGATCGTAGGTCAGTTCCGGGTCCGTATCGGGCATCGGCGCCATAAGCGAGTCCGGTGCCGATGCCGTGGAATCCTGTGCCTCGGCATCGTCCTGGTCTTCGACCTCCTGCTCGTCACGGTGTTTACCTTTTTTCGGCTCGTCGTGCCGGTCCGCCCTGGCAGCCGGAGCTGCAGAGGGCACAAACTCACCCGTGACCGTCAAACGGCGACGAATGGCGGGAATGCGATCATCCACGACACCAATCTTGTCTATCGTCTTTCCTGTCGGCACACTTTCCCATCCGCCCACCGCCACAAATTCACGCATCCGGACCAGCCCCTTGCGTAACAGAGTGTATTCCGACGACGAGGGCCTGAGCGAGCTGATGATTTCCGGAAAACGGCTTCCCATCACCGCAGACATGAGCTCACGGTCATAATTGCTTCCAGGTACCGCAGGCTCGATGTTCCAGTCCGATTCGATTGCCCGGGCATACACCTTTCCAGAGCGCATGTGCGACATGAGGGTGAAGACCGCATCGGTCATCAGGAGGTCGGCACGTGCGGCGAGGGCCGGAGACTCCGGCGGATTTTCGTAATAGCGCCGGATTTCATCGATATGGTAGTCCGATGGCAACAGGCCGTCGTTTGCAGAATCCTCGATCACCTGGATAAGCCGCCCTATGGCCTGGCGATTCGTCCATGCCTGCCGGTAGCCAAGTGCGTCGTAGAAATGGCGGAGATGCCTGATGAGCCCTGCCCGGTCTGGGCCTATCACCCTGACGTTCATCCGTTCCAGGCGCCCGATATACTGGTTGAGGTAGCTGCCTACGGTCTGGTCCTGGCGAACCGGGCGCGAAGAAGCCCGCGAATGCGATGTATCGCGGGCGGCAAGCAATTTCGGCGTTGGCTGCAGGGTGGGAAGAAAGGCAAACCAGAGAAGGTAGATCGGGGACATTGGTCCAATAATGTTGATTACGCCTGGCCGGCGGGGCGGCGGCTCACCGATGCCGCACCTGGATTGAGCACGCCGGACCGGGAAGCATAATCACGGGTGTTGTAATAAATAAACAGACAGGTACCGTCCTTGATCAGGTCGATAAGCTGCTGGGAACCGGAAAAGGAGATCGCCGGGCAACCCTGGCTCCTGCCGAGCCTGCCGTGACGGTCAATGTAGTCATAAGAAACATAATCGGCCCCGTGGATCACGATGTTACGCATCTCGGCGTTGTCGTTGATCCCCGGATCAAGCCCCTTGAGCACGAGCGAGTAGCCGTTCTTGCCGGTGTAGGTGGTATCGGTGATGTAGAACCCGAGGCTGCTCTTGTTGGAGCCGGGATCGTTCGAAAAACTGGTGGCCATAAGCTCACCGCTGCCCCTGCCGTGTGCAACCAGGGCGCTCTGGAGAATGGTACCGTTGACGACGTCGATGACGTAGAGCCGTTCAGTCACCGACGGCTTGTCAAAATCGATCAGCGTCAGGATGCCGTCGCGTCGCAACAGGCCCTGGCGCTTCAGGTTGGCGTAGCCCTGCATGGCAAGGGCAAGGGCATGGGGATCAATCTCGCCTGCAAGGTCGGGGGACTGCAGCAGGACGCCAAGCTGCCGCCGGTCGGAATAATCGGAAAAGGTGGTCGAACGCGTCGCAACAGGAGCGGTCAGCAACAGGAACATCGACAGCAAAAGCCCGGAGACCGCGCGTTTCTTCATCATCAATAGCTGCATCATCTGCATCGTTTTGCGGAATAACCATCGTCGTGCGGCGATCAGCCTGCCGACGAAGCCGGGGGTGGGCGGCTCAAGGCTGCCCCGCAGGCCGCATGGGCCGACATGGGGCTCCGGTTCTGCCTGCGGTCCGCATGACCGGAAGCACCGGCTATCCATTCGGGAAATTCCGTTAAGATAACCCTTTTTTCCTTGAGGCAAAATTCCTGAGAATGCGCACCCGGGGCACCGCGATGGCGTCAGGCAGCACCCTGGTGACTGGCGGCAACCCCATCGCCGCACTCGCATGCTGCAGCTGCAGCACACTCCTGGCTCCGGAAACGGCACAGAAATGCGGCCATGCTCCCGTCGCCTCGTTCAACGACGACCGCACCGTCCTGCCATGGGCCATTCTCGAGCGCCCAATGGCTGGCTACCGGATCACCCTGGTTCTGGTGAATGTTGTGCACCCCACGGCCCCGACGGAACGGTTCGCCGAAAACGAAGACGCGCCGGCTTTGCCGAAGCAGCGGCGAAAGCACGATGAATGCATTCCTGCTGGTACCCCGTTGCCAGAGCGCACCCGGCGCCAGTTCCGGGCTCCGGCAGTAGTCAAGCGCACCCGACTCCGGCGTGCTCGGCAGGTGATGCCAGCCATCGGCCAGTGAGGCAAGGGCATGGCTGGACGATGCCCCAAGCTCGACAATCCGCCATTCGATGCCGTTCTTCTGCTCCTTGCTGTCAAGGTCGACCGGGCAGCGGTAGACTCCGGTGGAACTGCTGACCATGATGGTGCAATGATAATAGCGCCCGGCCTGACGGCCACCGTTACCATTGCATGTATAGCTCAGCACCCTGCCGACAAGCACCCCGTATCCGTCAAAAAGTGGCATAATTATTCCAGAAACCTGTTGCGGAAAGGCATCAGTTCATGCCTGCGGCTCCCGACTCACCCATCCGAGTCTGAGCAACTCCTGAACAAGACGGCGGTATTGCTCACCGATGGCCGGAATCGAGGACTCGGCGCCCGCCAGGCCGAGCCCGTCCTTGATTGCCTGCTCGACAATGCTTGCCACGCGGCTCATCCGCATGGCGCCGATAGTCGCCGCAGCACCCTTGATGGTGTGGGCGATCAGCTTGACGCCTGCCTCGTCACGGCTCTGCACCGCAGTGCTGAGGTTGGCGAGCAGCTCCGGCGCCTCGACGACAAACTGGCCGATGATCTCCCTGGCAATTTCGGTATCCTGGTCAAGGCGTGCCAGCATGCCTTTTTCGTCAAAAACCTCGTCCTCTTCGGCACCGACAGCACAGCATGCGCCGCCGGATGGCATCGCGCCGAAAACCTCAAGCCGGTGCTGCAGGTACTTTTCGAGCATCCGGAGAAAATCCTGCTTCCGCACCGGCTTGGCGATATAGTCATCCATGCCTGCGGCAAGGCAACGTTCACGGTCACCAACCATCGCATTGGCAGTCATGGCGACAATCGGCAACCCCCGGTTGCCATCCCCGGCCTGGCCGTTGCGGATCAGGCGGGTCGTTTCGTAGCCGTCCAGCTCAGGCATCTGGCAATCCATGAACACCAGGTCATAGGGATGCCGCCCAAGAAAGTCAAGCGCTTCGATGCCGTTGGAGGCAACCTCCGGCTCATAGCCGATCTTGCGAAGCATGGAAACCGCAACCTGCTGGTTGACCATGCTGTCTTCGACGACCAGAATACATGGGGCCGTACCCGGAATGGCCGATACACCCCGAGCCTCGGGATGGTCCTCAATGACGGCCTTCATGCGCTGCGCCGAACCGGTCAGCGCACCGAAAAACTCCTTGCGCCGCAACGGCTTGTTGAGGCAAACGTCGGCAAGCCGTTCAAATGAGACCGCCGCCGAACCCCGCCGTCCGAACGCGCGCATCACGATGATGCGCATCTCCTGCCCGGCACGCTTCACCAGAAGGTTACGGCACAACTCCATGGCCGGCATCCCTTCCAGCGAATCGTCGATAACGGCAACCTGCACGGCAAATCCTGAATTCCCTGCTGCATCCAGCCTGCGCAAGGCATCCTCACCATCGCCGGAGGCAAGGCACGGGCACCCCCAGGAGGCAAGCAGCTCGACGAGCATCGCCCGTCGGACGACGTTGCTGTCGACCAGAAGAATGGCAAGCCCGTCGAGCCTGAACGCCGCACCGTCGGACGACCCGGCAGCGGCACCGGCCTGCCGGGCCAGCCGTATGCGGAACAGGAAGGTCGAGCCCTTCCCGACCGTGCTGCTGACGGTAATACCACCGCCCATCTTCCTTGCAAGCTGGGCTGAAATCGAAAGCCCGAGCCCCGTACCGCCGTACTTCCTGATCATCGACCCATCCCCCTGGGTAAAGGGGGCGAAAATGGACTCGATCCGGTCTTCCGGAATGCCGATGCCGGTATCGGCAATCGAAAAACAGAGCGAAAGTTCGCCGGGTACATCCTTTTCGACGGATGCGCGAACGATGATCTCGCCGGAAGAGGTGAACTTGATGGCATTTCCGATCAGGTTGATCAGCACCTGCCTGATCCTTGACGGATCACCGGTCACCAGCCGTGGAAGGTTGATCTCGGGATACAGCGTCAGTTCGAGGCCCTTCTCGTGGGCTTCGAGACCAAGCATTTCGGTGACGTCTTCAAGCAGCGAAAGCAGATCGAAATCGATGTTTTCCATATCCAGCCGGTTGGCTTCGATCTTGGAAAAATCGAGGATATCGTTGATCAGTCGCAACAGGTTCCTGCCGCTTGAAATGATCGTTTCGACATACTTCCGCTGCTCGGCGGTCAGCGGCGTTTCAAGCAAAAGGTCCGACATGCCGATGACGCCGTTCATCGGGGTCCTGATCTCATGGCTGACATTGGCCAGGAACTCGCCTTTGGCGGTATTTGCCGCCTCCGCCTTCATGGCCATGAGCCGTGCGATGCCGATGGACTCTTCGAGCTGGAGGTTCATCTCGATCAGCGCGTTCCTCGCCTGACTCGCATCCTCGACCAGGTTCAGCAACGCTTCCCGCTGCGCATTGCCTGCCGGAAGTCCCATGGAAAAGGCTTCAGAATCATCTGCAAAGAACAGGCCTCCGGTGGCCGATTTCAGCGAGAAGAACTTCTCGATCTCCGGAACATCTTCCGAGGGAAGACGATGCACAGGAGGTCGGCCAAGCTCCGCGCACAAGCGGTTCACCTCCTCCTTCAACTCGATCGTCCGTTTTTCGCGCCCGACCATCAGGCTGTTGAACCGTTCAAGCTCGTGAATGGAGGCACGAAACTCCTCCTCCATCCGTTTCCGCTTCGTGATATCCATGATGATCAGGATGACAAGCACGACCTTGCCGTCGACGAAACACGGATTGAGGCGGGTTTCCAGCCACAGTTCGTCGCCGTTCTGCTGCTGGACGCAACTCTCGACGGTCGAGACATCCCCATTGAGGAACACCGAGGCGATCGCCTGGCCGTACAGCTCATGCTGCCTTGGCGGAAACAGCTCCTGAAGCGACCCGCCCCGGCTGCCGTATTCAGGATCGACCGGCAGGTTGCGGTTCATGTACACGATCCGTCCAGAGCGATCGACGGCGACAACCATGTTCTGGCTGCAGCCGAGAATTGCGGCAAACAGCTCCTGGCATGTCAGGAATGGAAATGGCGAAGATGCGGCTTCAGGAACGCTGATCGCCTCCCTGAACGGCAATTCCGGGTACTGGCCGGAGAGCAACGATTCACCCGGGACGGAGCGACACCCCTTGCGGCCACAGGAATCCAGAAGCGATTCAAGCTCCCGTATCCGCTGTTGCAGTTCCGCTCTGGTCGGAGACGATGTTGACATAACCTGAGGAAATATGGGGTTTTCCTATCTGAAATCACCCGGAGGTTCCGATACCTTCGGGGATACGTTCCACAAGAACTGCCCTCAAGGCACACCGACGAAGCAGGACCTTCGGCCGGGACAGCTGGCGGAACAAGACGGCGGATTCAGTTCCGGACCGGCGGTGACGAGCACATCCGGGCATAGCGGTCAATCAGCTCCTGATTGATCTTCGCCCAGGTCTTGCCTTCGGCGAACGAAAGCCCTGAAGCCTTCATCGCGGCATGGCAGTCCGGATCGGCCTCCAGGCGTCGGCATGCCTCAAAGAAACTGTCAATGTCGCCTGCTGCACAGACAAACCCCGCGCCGGAACGCCGGACGAGCTCCATGCAGCCGCCATCGTCAGAAACAACCGAAGGCAGGCCGCACGCAAGCGCTTCGAGTGCGACATTGCAAAACGCTTCTGTCGTTGACGGAAACAGAAACACATCGCCGCTCGCATAGGCCTGCGGCAGGCGTTCACCGGTAAGGTACCCGGTAAACACCGCCTCCGGCATTCGTTCACGCATCCGCGCTTCTTCCGGGCCCGAGCCAATCATGACAAACCTGACCCTGTCACCATAGCCTCCGTCCATAAAACGGTCATACAACGACATGACCACATCGATATCCTTGTAAATTACGAACCTTCCGGCGTATATGAACACAGTTTTACCTTCTGCACGCCAATTGCCCCGCAATTTTTCGGAACGACGTTCCGGCGTGAACAACTTCCGGTCAACCCCCCGCGACCAGAGTTCGAGGTTACGGATGCCCCTGGACTCAAGCTTCCTGCGCGTGACTTCATTGGGCGCAAGAACGATATCACAGGCGTTGTAGAACCGGATCAGGTAATTCCACATCAGCGTCTCGGCAAAGCCGAGGCGGTAGTACTTCAGGTAAGAGGGAAAATCGGTATGGAAAGCCGAAGCGACAGGAATCCCTTTCTGCCGCCCGTATCCGAGAAAACGGTTCCCGACGATATCCGGTGTCGAAATGTGAATGAGATCGGGACCGAACCGGTCAAGTTCATCGCTGATCGAGCGCCGGAAAAAACCAAGGCGATAGGCGGGATAGAGGGGAACCGGCATCGACGGCACCTGATGCACCAGCACAGCAGCATTATCCTGTGACGGCGACACATCCGGCGACCAGACGGCAACCTGGTGCCCACCCTGCTGCAGGGAGGCGACAAGCTGGTAAATCGAACGAACGGCCCCATCCTTGTCCTTGACGTACGTGCCCGCGTAGACGGCTATCTTCATATCAAATCTGCAACTGCTGGGAATCAATGCCATACTTCCTGACAGGTGGGGGGGCAGTTCCGGCCTTTCACCAGGAACCGACATTGTGCGCGCTGCCACAAAGATTTCGCACTGTCAAAGGTAACATTTCCACAACAAATTGCCGCACGTCCGGATACACTGTTCTTACAGCAACAGCCCGCACGACCCCGAGGGACATCCCGCTGCGGCCCAGGCCTGCAGGCGCGGATACGCCTCGGCGTATCCGGCCTGGAGAATCTGCGGCACCGCCGACATATCCACCAGGCTGAACCCGCCGAGATCCGGTGCCAGCACCAGGTCGGCGTCCCGAATCTGAAACTCCGAAATGGTCCGCAAGGCACTGTAAAAGGCATTCATCAAAAGCGTCGCCATATGCTCCGGACGCCTGAAAATGTGACGGCCGAGCAGGTCGATGCAAACAATCCTGGTCGCCCCCATCGTCCTGAGCGGTGAAACAGGAACGTTCTCGGTCAGGACGCCGTCGACCAGCAGCATCCCGCCATACTCCACCGGGCGGAAAATCCCCGGAATGGAAGAGCTTGCCATAACGGCGGTTGCGACATCGCCTTCACGAAACACCACCTTGCTGCCGCTGCTGACATCGGTCGCCACGATGGCAAGCGGCACCGGTGCGGTTTCGATACGACGTGCACCAAGCAGCCGGTTGACCATGGCGCCAAATTTCCGGTTGGAGAGCAGTCCGTACTCCGAAAGCGTCAGGCCGGACAGGTCAGACCAGTCGAGGTCGAAGGCCACATCCCTGATCTCCTCCCAGCTCTTGCCGAAGGCATACAGCGCCGCAATGAACGAGCCGATGCTGGTGCCGGAAATGCATCCCGGCCTGAGCCCGAGCTCATGCATGGCCCTGATCGCTCCGATATGGGCCGCACCAAGGACCGCACCGCCGCCGAACGCGACGCCAAGCGTGCCGACCTCGGCAACACCGGTTCCATCCTTACCGCGTGCTTGCATAGTTCATGAAAAAAGGTTGAGGATCATTCGCAACAATCGCATCTTCCCTGCACTGTACGGGGGATAGCGCAGCGAGGGGTCCGGAAAGCCGGTCCGCTCCAGGAGGCTCCTCGGCAGAGTGAAGGTCTCGAAGCCTGCATGGCCATGGTACGAACCCAAACCGCTCGGCCCCCTCCCCCCGAACGGAAGACCGTGAACCGAGGCCTGCAGCAAGAGATCGTTGCAACAGATACCCCCGCTCCTGGTCTGCTCCCGCAGCAGGTCGAGATCAGCCGGGTCACCCGAAAACAGGTAGGCCGCAAGCGGTTCCGGCATAGCACGAACAACCGCAACCGCCTCGGCCATCGAACCGACGGCAAGCACCGGCAGCACCGGGCCGAACAGCTCCTCCCGCATAAGTACGGACTCGGGGGAAATCCCCCTGAGGATGGTAGGTGCGACATACCTTGACGCTTCGTCGACCTGCCCGCCGACAACGACCTCACCTTCCGCGAAGTACCCTGCCAGCCTCCGGCAATTGCGTTCATCGACGATACGTGCATAATCCGGGCTTTCCCGTGAATCGGCGCCGTAGAACTCCTGTAAAGCTTCACGCATGAGCGCAAGCAGCCGGGCTTCCACGGCGGCATGTACCAAGAGATAATCCGGGCAGATGCAGGTCTGCCCCGCGTTCAGGAACTTCGCCCAGACGATCCGCCGTGCCGCAACCGGCAGGTTGGCCGTCTCCGTCACGATACAGGGACATTTGCCGCCGAGTTCGAGCGTTACCGGCGTCAGGTGGCGGGCGGCGCCAAGCATGGCCTCCTGACCTTTCTGGCGGCTTCCGGTAAAGAAGAGATGGTCGAACCGGTGCCGGAACAGGGCGGCAACCTGCGCTGCCCCACCCTCGACCACCTGTACGGCTTCCGGGTCCAGGTACCCGGGCAGCCGGGCCGCGAGCAGGTGCGAGGTCTCCGGTGCCAGCTCGGAAGGTTTCACGACGGCGCAGTTGCCGCCCGACAAGGCACCAATGAGCGGTGCGAGGCAGAGTTGCAGCGGATAGTTCCAGGCCGCCATAATCAGCACCACGCCAAGCGGCTCCCGGGTGATCTGCGCCCGGCAAGGCAGGTAATGGAACGGAACCGGTATGCGGCGGGGCCGCATCCATCCCTTGAGATGGCGCCTGGCATACCGCGATTCGGAAAGCAACCAGGCCGTTTCCGTCAGGTAGGCTTCAGACGCCGGCTTGCCGAGGTCCGCGGCAAGCGCCCGCGCGATGTCGTGCTCGCACTCCCGCAGGAAACGTTCGAGGCCTTCGAGCTGGGCAAGCCGCCAGGCGGCGGCCCTCGTCCTGCCGCCGGCAAAGCAGCCTTGCAGGCCTGCGTGCCGCTGTCCGTCGTACAGCATCTCCATATCGCATCCCGGCAAATGATGGTCAGCATCGTGGGTTCTTCTTCCGCAATGCCTGCGGACGGAGAACCCTAATGCATTGTAATGCGTGCAATTCGGCAGAGGTTCCCAAAAAGCGGAAGGACTTGCCGATGCTCCCGTTCAGACGTACATTGCAGAATGCAATGTTTTACAACACACAGCCCTGAACAACCTTACCCTATCGGAACATCATGGAATGGATCCTGCAACCCGAAGCCTGGATTGCCCTCGTCACGCTGACCGCGCTTGAAATCGTCCTCGGCATTGACAACATCATCTTCATCTCGATCATCGTCGGCAGACTCCCGGAAGTGCAACGCAACAAAGGCCGGATCCTCGGCCTCGGGCTGGCCATGCTCACCAGGATCATGCTCCTGCTCTCCATCACCTGGGTCATGAGCCTGACCGACGACCTTTTCACGGTATTCAGGCAAGCGATCTCCGGCAGGGATATCATCCTCATCGGCGGCGGCCTGTTCCTCCTGGCAAAAAGCACCCAGGAGATTCACGACAGCCTTGAAGGCGGCAGCCACGAAGAGCGGCAGGCAAGAACCTCCGGCTTCATTTCGACACTCCTCCAGATTGCCGTGATCGACATCGTGTTCTCACTCGACTCGGTCATCACCGCCGTCGGGCTCGCCAAAGACATTCCGGTCATGATCCTCGCCATCATGGTCGCCGTGGGTATCATGATGTTCGCCGCGAAACCGATCGGGGAGTTCGTCGAACGCCATCCGACCGTCAAGATGCTCGCACTGAGCTTCCTGATCCTTGTCGGCGTGACGTTGCTTGCTGAAGGTGTCGGCTTTGAATTCCCGAAAGGCTACATCTATTTCGCCATGGCGTTCTCGGTCTGCGTCGAAATGCTGAACCTCCGGCTGCGCAAAAAAAACGAGGGCGAACCGGTACACCTGCACAAGGCTATCGAAGAGGGCCAGGAGTCGTAATCCCCGTCCGGACTGCGGTGGCAGCCGCCGTCACGCAAAGGCCAGGAAGGAGAGCAGAATCGCCGCCGACACGGAAGCGTTCAGGGATTCGACGTTCGGCCTGCCCTGGCTGCCGGAATGCGGAATCCGCACCAGGCGGTCAGCCAGGCCGAGCACGCCGCTGCAGACGCCGTTGGCCTCGTTGCCGACAACCAGCACCCGGCGTTCCGGCCACTGGTCGAACTCCCGGTAGTCGGCGCCGTCAAGCGACGAGACCGCAATCCCATAACCGATCTTCTGCAGGTCGCGCAGTTCCGCAACCAGGTCCCTGACCACATAGTGCCGCACCGCAAAAATGCTCCCGGCGGTCGAACGCACAACTTTTGGATTGTACGGATCAGCCGTTCCTTCACCGCAAATGACGGCGTCCGCACCGAACCATGCTGCCGTACGGATGATCGTACCGACATTGCCGGGGTCCTGCACATCGTCAAGCGCAACGAGCAGCGAGGTGCGGCGCGATGGCCGGAAGGCACCTTCCGGAGGCTTTCTGAAAACACCGTACACGCCCTGGGATGTCGAGGTCTGTGCAAGCCGCCCTGCGGCGTCACGCCCGGCGACATACAGGCGGCTTCGCCAGGGTTCGACCCAGTGAGCCTCACGGGCCTGCTGCTCGTCGACAATGAGCGCTTCGAGCAGCTCCGGAGACGGCAACCGGTCGAGCAGCTCCCTGACCGTACGTTGCCCTTCGGCCAGGAAAAGCCCTTCCTGGTCACGGAACTTCTTCTGGCCGAGCCTCGCGAACCGGCCGAGCATGGCTTTGCTCAAGGGCTTTGGTCCGGTTGCGCTCATCGTCCCGCACCTCCTCCGGAACGGCCGATCTTCGAGAACACCGCCTGGGGATCATGGGAGAACGTGGCGGGTGGATCGCCCGGAAGGCCGGAAAGCCCATCGGCATCGAGGCCGACGGAAAAACCGGACTCGGCGCCGGCGGCCGGCGGTTCACTGCCTCCATCGGTCATGCAGCGCCGGATGTAATCGTCAAAGGTCTCCTGGTCAATCGAAATGGAGAGCGGCGGCACCTCCGAAGCCTTCCCGACGGCGACCTCTGCGGCGATCAGTTCAGTCACCACACCCATCGCTCTGATTCTTGAGACGCCGGAAAACCCGAACTTGCCGGCCATCACCCGAAAGGCATCGTCATCGAGACCGGCAAGGGTCTCGCGCAGCGCGACAAGGCCGCCTGCCGCCGCGGCATGGGCCGCTACCGCAGCCTTCAGCGCAGCATCGTCCGCAAAGGGTTCCCCTGCCGGAGCCGCAGCGCCCCGTCCCGGACGGCCGTTGCCAAGAAATTCATCATCGATGCCATAGGCCTCAAAACGGCTTCCGGCATCACCAGCACGGGCCCGGGCACGACGTTCGGAAACGCTCTCGACCCGCCGCTGCCCATCCCCGGCAAGCAGGCTGACGGCAAAGACCAGGCCTGCGGCGCCAACGGCAATCGCCAGGCAGAACAGGATCACGCCGGGATCAAACCCGTGGAGAACCGCCAGTGCGGTTTCGGCGCCGATCAGCGCAATGGAGATGCCGGCCAGGAGGCCGGCAGCCTGTCGTTGGCTCATGGGAATGTCAGATGTCTGGTTATTTTTGTCATAAGTATAAGGAAAATTACCAAGCATTTCTCCGTTCATCATCCAGGCCAGCCACCGGAATCATGGATCACGCCGTTCACAAACCGCAACTCATCGCTCCTGCCGGGGACTGGACCTCGCTCCGCGCCGCCCTGGACGCAGGCGCGGACGCGGTCTATTTCGGCGCAGAAGGCCTCAACATGCGCGCCGCAAGCAAAAACTTCCCCGCTGCGGACTTCGGCGGCATCGCCAGGCTGTGCCGCCAGAAAGGGGTCGCTGCCTACCTCGCCATCAACCCGGTCGTTTACGACGCAGAACTCGACCTTGTGGACCGGACGGTCGAAGCCGCCAGCCAGGCGGGCCTCGACGCGGTCATCTGCTGGGACCCGGCAGTCATCGGCTCCTGCCGGAAACACGGCATGCCGATCCACCTTTCGACACAGGCCTCGGTCAGCAACATCGCCGCCGTCCGGTTCTACGCGTCGCTGGGCGTCCGGATGATCGTGCTTGCCCGGGAGCTCGACCTCCTGCAGGTTGCGGAAATCAGCAGCCGGATCCGGAAAGAACAGCTCCCGGTCACCCTGGAGTGTTTTGTGCATGGTGCCATGTGCGTGGCCGTTTCCGGCCGCTGCTTCATGTCGCAGGAGTTGTTCGGAAAATCGGCAAACCGGGGCGAGTGCATCCAGCCCTGCCGACGCGCCTACCGGATCACCGACGCCGAAGAGGGGCTCGAACTGGAACTCGGCACCGACTATGTCATGAGCCCCAGGGACCTCTGCGCCATCCGCCTCCTCGACCGGCTCCTTGACGCCGGTGTCGGAGCCTGTAAGATCGAGGGAAGAAACCGCAGCCCGGAATATGTCGCCACCACAACGGCCGCCTACCGCAAGGCTATCGACTTCATCGCCAGCCACCGCGACGAGCCGACCTTTACGGATGCCTACGACCGCCTGGCCGAAACACTTGAAACCGATCTTGCGAAGGTGTACAACCGAGGCTTCTCGAACGGCTTCTACCTTGGCCGCCCTGCCGGGCAATGGGCCAGGCGCCACGGGTCCGCGGCAACTGAAACCAAGGTCTACATCGGTGTCGTCAGGCACTACTACCCCAAGGCCGGGGTTGCGGAAATCCTTGTCCACTCGCGCGGGGTGAGCCAGGGTGAAACCCTCGCCATCCAGGGCCAGGCGACCGGCCTCATCATGGTTCCGGCAACCCCCTTCCACCTCGACGACGCACCGGCGGAACACATCGCCAAGGGCGACATCTTCACGGTCAGGTGCGGGCGGGTACGAAAAAACGATACGGTCTACGTCCTTGCCAAAAAGTGAGCACTGCCGTGTTTTATCCTGCCGCCGCTTTACGTAAATTTGACATTTACGGCAGGTGTCCATCCCCCTGAAAACCTGTCTCCCTGTCGTTCTTTCAGAGCTCCCGGAGAACGCCGCTCCTGAACAGCACAGCGCGGGGAACGCCTCCGGAACACCGGTGAACGCGGCCTGGAACGGCGCCGTATCCGCCTTGCGGACGAAACGGGACAACGGAGAAACCCTATGATCTACAAAGTCATTTCGAAGCCTGAATTCCGGGCGTTCATCGATGCCATAACGAAGGTGAACGAAGCGTACGGCCCCCGACTCGCCGATACCGGGCCGGACGGCCAACCGGTCTACCAGTTCATGCGCGTCGGTTCGGCGGAAGAGGTCGCCTTCGATTTCACGGTCACCCACTCCTCGGCCAAGCACTTCTTCCTGCCCTTCCGCGACGAACTGTCCAGCTTCACCTTCAAAGACGCGAACTGGGAACAGGAGGTACGGTACGACGCACCGCCAATCGTCCTCATCGGGCTCAGGCCCTGCGACATCAATGCCGTCAACATCCTCGACGACGTCATGCTCCACGGCCCGTACCCCTCGCCCTACTACCTCGCCCGCAGGAAAAACACCTTCATCATCGGCATGGACCACCTCCCCCGGCCGGACTGCTTCTGCAAGTCGATGAACCGCCACACGGTCAACCACGGCTTCAGCATGTTCTGCTCGGATATCGGCGAGAGCTATTACCTCTCCATCAATTCGGCAAAAGCCTTTTCGTTCCTGAAGGAGTTCAGTATCGCCGACCCGTCGAACGAGGACAACTGCCGCCTTATCGAACGAAGGAAAAAAATCAAACAGAGTTTCGAGACCAACATCGAGGTCTCCGGGCTGCCGGTCTTCCTCGATGTCGAGTTCGACTCGCCGATCTGGCAGAAGTGGGGCGACAAATGCCTGAGCTGCGGCACGTGCGCCATGGTATGCCCGACCTGTTACTGCTACAGCGTCGAAGAGCGGTTCAACCTGGACCTGCAGGGCTCCTCGCGGCAGAACCACCTCTATTCGTGCAACCTGGTGGATTTCGCCCAGGTCGCCGGCGGGCACAACTTCAGGCCGAGAACCGGCGACCGCCTCAAGTACCGGTATTACCACCATTACCGCGGGTTCGCGGCCAACGACAACCAGCAGATCTGTGTCGGCTGCAACCGTTGCGGACGCGCCTGCCTTGCCGGCATCAACCCGAAAGACGTCATCAACGACCTCAGACTGGAGCGAGAATCATGCATGACATGCGTTTCAACATCCCCGGACAGGACCTGAACCGGGAACCGTTCATCGACAAGATCCCCGACTTCCAGAAAAAGTGTGAAGTCATGATCACCGACCGGGGCTACAAGTGCAGAATCACCAACATTGTCCCCCTCTCGGCGCAGGAAAAGCTCTTCCTGTTGCGCATCGTCGACCCGAAAGAGCGCGAAGTGTTCAACTTCAGGCCAGGCCAGTTCCTGATGCTTGAGGTCCCCGGCTACGGCGAAGCCCCGATCTCGATCTCCAGCTCGACCAGCAACCACGAGTTCATCGAGCTCTGCATCCGCAAGGCCGGCCACGTCACCTCGGCAATGTTCGAAGCCCGACAAGGGGCGATCGTCTCGATCAGAGGCCCCTTCGGCACCGCCTTCCCGATGGAAACCATGAGGGACTACAACGTGCTTATGGTCGCCGGAGGACTCGGCATCGCGCCAATGCGCGCCCCGCTCTTCTGGATCGGCAACCACCGCGACTGGTACGGGGACGTCCGCCTGCTCTACGGCGCAAAGGAACCCTCACAGCTGCTCTTCAGCTACCAGTTCGAGGAGTGGCAGAAAATCAGCAACGTCAACCTGATGACCATCGTCGAAAAACCCGACGAAGCCTGGAAGGGCAGAACCGGCCTGATCACCAGCCTGTTCGACGAGTTCAGCATCGACAGCGAACGCACCTTCGCCATCGTCTGCGGCCCACCGGTCATGTTCAAATTCGTCTGCAACCACCTCGACCGCATCGGCATCCCGATGAACCGGATGTTCGTCTCGCTTGAACGGCGCATGCATTGCGGCATGGGCAAATGCTGCCGCTGTATGGTCGGCTCCACCTTCACCTGCCTTGACGGCCCCGTTTTCGACTACTGGTCGGTCATGAACCTCAAGGAAGCCATCTAAGGAAACCTGCCATGAACCACCTCGGCTTCAAACTCGAAAAGATCAGGATCGGATCCTTCGACTTCACCTGCTGCGAAGGCTGCCAGCTGCAGCTGGCCAACCGGGAAACGAACCTTCCCGAATTCCTCGCACTGCTCGATATCCGGAACTTCAGGGAAATCTCCTCTGAACGGCACGACGATTACGACATCGCCCTCATCGAAGGGAGCATCACCCGAAGTGACGAAATCAGCCGACTGCAGGCAATCCGCCAGAAAGCCGACGTTCTGGTGGCCTTCGGCACCTGCGCCTGTTTCGGCGGGGTCAACAGCCTGAAAAACAGCTCCCCGCCGGAAACTCACGCCGAAGAGGTCTACGGTGACCGGCACATGGCGACGATGCCTGCACTGCCCATATCCAACTTCGTGCAGGTCGATCACTTCATCCCCGGCTGCCCGGTCTCGAAAGAGGAGGTCGAACGGATCGTGGTCGGGCTCGTGACCCGCTCGCAGGTCGCACTGCCGAAATATCCCGTCTGCGTCGAATGCAAGCAGCGCCTGAACACCTGCCTGTTCGACCTCGGGGAGATCTGCCTCGGCCCCATCACCCGCGCGGGCTGTGACGCCGTCTGCCCTTCGGGAAAGAGCGTGTGCCTTGGCTGCCGAGGCCCCGCGGAAGACATCAACTTTCCGTCATTTGTCGACATCGTCCGCCAGCGCGGTCTCAGCATGAATGACCTGCAGGAAAAGCTCGCCTTCTACAACGCTTTTGGAGACTACCTTGAGCAGAAAAGTTGAGTTCGACATCGACATCCACCACCTCACGAGAGTGGAAGGGCACGGCGATATTCGCATCTCGGTCCGTGACGGCAGGCTCGCCGAAGCCACATGGGCTGTCGTGGAAACCCCGAGGTTTTTCGAATCGATCGTCAGGGGAATGAGTGCCGAACGCGCGCCGTTCCTCACTTCGAGGATCTGCGGCATCTGCTCCATCAGCCACACCCTGGCCAGCATCCGCGCGCTTGAACGCGCCATGGAAATCGACGTGCCGGAAACCGCACGCCTGGTCAGGCAACTGGCCATGTACGGCGAACACCTGCAGAGCCATGCACTGCATCTGTTCTTCCTCGCCCTTCCCGACTTCCTCGGCACCACGAGCGCCCTGCCGCTGTTGCAGTCACATCCGGAAATCGTGCAGACCGGCCTGCAGCTGAAGGCCTTCGGCAACGACATCAGCACCGCAACCTGCGGCCGGTGCACCCACCCGGTCAGCCTCGTGCTCGGCGGCATCACCAAAGCACCGTCCAGGGAACAGCTCGCCTCGCTCAGGCAGGCCGCCACCGCATGCATCCCTGCGCTCAGCCTCACCGCGGAACTCTTCGGGTCGCTGCGAATGCCGGAGTTCGTCCGTGAAACCGAGTTCATCTCCCTGCGCCCCGATGCCGGCTACCCCTCCATCGGCGGCGATATCGTTTCGACCGACGGCCTGGTCCGTGACGAAAACGATTACCTGCTCATGACCAACGAATACCTCCCTGACTTTTCCACCTCGAAGTTCACCAGGGTCAGCCGGGAGTCAGCCGCCGTCGGAGCGCTCGCCAGATACAACAACAACGCCGACCGCCTGCATCCCGAAGCAAGGGAACTGGCGACGGCGCTCGGCCTCGCCCCGGGCTGCCACAACCCGTTCATGAACAACATCGCCCAGCTTGTGGAATGCAGGCAACTCGTCGAGGATGCCGTGCAACTCATCGACCGGCTGCTCGCAAGCGGCCCCGGCGACAGCAGAAACACCTACCGCCCGAAGGCAGGCGCGGCAACAGGTGCCGTCGAAGCGCCGAGAGGCGTCCTCTACCACTTCATGGAAACCGACGACAATGGCAGGGTGCTCCGTGCAAACTGCATCATCCCCACCACGCAGAACAACGCCAACATCCATTACGACCTCCACGCCCTCGCCGTGCAGGCTTTGGCAGAAGGCCGCAGCGAGACCGAAACCGAAAGGCTCTGCGAGATGCTTGTCCGCGCCTACGACCCTTGCATCTCCTGCTCGGTACACTGAAGAAGACCGGAAGCAGTCAAAAAAACGGGAAAACGGCGAATAGCAACCAGCCAGAACAGCAAGATGACGCCAGAACAACTCTCGAAAACACTTGTCGACAGCGAAGAACTTGCGTATATGCCGATTGCCGTCAAGTTCGTCGCCTCGCTTGCCGACCTGCCGGAAGGCATCCCGGCCTTCGGCGCCTCAGCTGATGCGGAAAAGCCGAAATCGTTCCTGTGCGCAATGTGGGGCGACTGCCTCCGTGGCGCCGGCCCGTTTTACACGGTCAGGGAACAGCAGTTGTGCGGGGGAGGTGCCATCGCTGCAGGTTTCGGCAGCCTTCTGCCGCTGGAGACCGCCGAAAAGTTCATGATCGGTGACGGCAAACTCTTCGGGAACATGGAGGCCCTCCGGCGTTCCCTGGCGGCAACGATGCCGTTCGGAGACGGCGAATATGCGGCGCAGATCATCGGGCCGCTTGCGAAGATGGACGGCCAGGAGGGCCTGCTGCCGGACGTCGTCCTGATCGTCTGCAGGCCGTTTCAGGGACAGCACATCCTGAGGGCTTACGGGTTCGACACCGGCGAGCTGGTCCACGGCATTGCCGGGGGTTCAACCTGCGAGATGGTTACCAGCCATGTCTTCAGGAGCGGAAAACCGACCTTCACGCTCGGCGACACCGGGGGCAACGCCGGCCTCGCCCTCGCGCCTGACGAGATACTGCTCGCCTTTCCGTACGACCGGCTCGAAGCGACCGTCCGCAACCTGCCCCGCATCTGCAGAAGCTCGTCGATGCACCGGCACACCATCTTCCACGAGCGGCCAGACTGACCCCGGCCCCCTACAGCAGCAACGGCGCCCGAAGGCGCCGCTGTTCAAGATCGGGTGCAGGCAGAAAAACCGCCCGCGACCGGCTCAGAGGATCTCGACCAGTTCCAGGTCGAAATTGAGGTCCATTCCGGCCATCGGATGGTTCGCATCCAGCGTGACCGTGTTTTCACTGACATCGACGATCATCACCACCGCCTGGTCGCCATCGGCAAGGCCGACCTGCAGCTGCTGGCCGATCTCGATTTCAAGATCGGCAGGAAGACGATCACGCCCGATCTCCGCCACCAGCTCTTCACTGCGCGGCCCGTACGCCTCTTCTGCAGGGATATTGACCTGCTTCTTTTCCCCCGGCTGCATGCCGGCAACGGCGGTGTCGAAACCGGCGATCACCATGCCCGCGCCAATGGTGAACTGCAATGGTTCGCGTTCGATGGACGTATCGAACACCGTGCCGTCATCGAAGGTGCCGGTATAGTGGACCCGGACCGTATCTCCTGTTTTGGCCTGTGCCATAGATGTGTCTCTCCTGGTTCGTTATAGTCGTCAGCCATCATTTCCCCGGCAGCTCTCACGAAAGGTCATGCCCGCACGCCCAAGAAATTCCGGCAGGCACCCGCCTGCCGCCGGAATATACCGTTATTCGTGGGCATTCATCCGCAATTTTTCGGTGACAGCCGTGCCTGTGCATTGAAAAACGCAACGGAACCGCCGAGCCCCCTTGCACGATGTAACCTCTTTCGGGATGCAACCCGCCTGAAGCTGGCGCCACGCCGCGATGCCCTGCGCTGGCATGGTATTTGAGAAACCTCAGGCAACGAAGGCGTTCCGACAGATGCCGGGAAACGCAAGGCAACCGCAAACAGATGGAGGACAGCATGCACAATGAAAAGATCATCGTCTGGTGGGATGCCAACGCATCGCCGGAACAGTGGCGCGCCGATATTCTGAAACGAGAGCCTGAAGGCACCTGGTCCTATGCAGGCGAAAGCGGCAGCCCGGAGTTTCCGGCCCGTGTCGACGGGTTCGGCCCGTTCGAAGAAGACCTGCTCATTCGATCGCTCAAGGAGAAGTTCCCCGACGCCGACATCGTCGTCAAATTCCAGTAACGCCGCAAAGCACAAGGCCTCAGCTGACAGGGAATTTGTCGGGCCCGGAGTCGCCCGCATCATCGAGGTATTCATGGCCGATGCTCCGTATGAATTCGATCAGCTTTTCACGGACATCACAGCGAAGCGTCCAGAGATCATTCGAGTTGCCCGAACTGACCAGTGCCCGCAACTCCATGTACCTGCGGACGGCATTGGTGACTTCAAGCCGGACGATACGCCGATCCCACAGGGGATGGGCGGCAACGATACGCTCCAGTTCGGCGCGCACATCCTCGACCGGAATGCCGTAACCGACATGCAGCAGCACCGCGCCGGTCAGTTCGGTTGAGTTGCGGGTCCAGTTCTGGAAGGGCTTGTCGATGAACCAGGTGATCGGCACGATGATATGGCGCTGGTCCCAGAGCCGGACGACCACATAGGTCAGCGTGATCTCTTCGACCTTGCCCGCCTCGTTTTCGACAACCACAATGTCATCAAGGCGGACCGGCTGGGCGATGGCGATCTGGATACCGGCGATGAGGGTCTGCAGGCTGCGCTGGGCGGCGAAGCCCATGACCACACCGGCAAGGCCGGCGGAAGCCAGAATGCTCAGGCCGATCTGTCGAACGGTGTCGAACGTCATGAGCACGCCGGATATGGCCAGGATAATGACCAGGACATTGAGCATCTTGCGGACCAGACTCACATTGGTCGCCACGCGCCGAGCCTCGATATTGACCGGATCACTGTCCTTGTAGCGGAGCTGGATGACCGATTCGACGAAGGCGAAAACCCGCAGCAGCAGCCAGGCGACACCAATGATCGATGCGATGGAGAGAACCTGCCCCAGCAGTTCCTTGGCATCTTCGGGCAGTTTTGCATAATGCACGACGGCGGCGGCCCCGATGAGCAGGAAGAGCGTCCGGATCGGCAGCTGCAGCATGGAAAAGGGAATTCCGCTCCCCCGGATGGTCTGCCAGGTCTTCGACAGGAGGCTCTTGACAAGCGAATTGGCAACCAGATAGAGGAAAAATGCGATGACGGCGACAATCGCCGGCATCATCCAGAGCTCGTAATACAGGGGTCCGTTCATCGTGTTCGGTTGAAAGTTCATCGGAACATCCGCAGCGGCGGCGGCTCCCTGAAATTACGATGCATCCGGCTCAGTACCAATGCAAACGTCCCGCCGGGTTTGACCCGCGGGACGTCAGGAAGCACGATGCCGAGCGATGGGTCAGCGGGCCGACATGCGCTCGAACTCCTCCCGGGAACGGGAGGTGCAGTCCTCGATGGCCATGCCGCCGAAGTAGTTGCCGGTGAGGTAGAGGCCTTGTGCGCCGGCAAGCAGCTCGTCGGCTTTGCGCGCCCATTCGCGGTGCCCGAGGCGCAATGACGGCACGACGTTCATTTTGGTGACCGTATGCTCGATCTTCGGAAGGCCGATGCCAAGCACCTCGCTGATGCGCTTGAACTTGGCGTTGTCGTCAAGCCCCGGCCGGAAATGGAAGGCGAAGCCCCGGAAGTGCTCGTCGATGACCGTATCCCTCGATACCATCGAAAAGAAGGTGTCGTTCGGCGAAATGATGGCGGCAACCGGTTTGAGCGACAGGTGCTGTTTCCTGACGACGACGCCGACGGAGTCGACATCGGCATACTTCAACTGGCTGAAATGGCTGGAAAGCGCCGGATTGATGCCCTGCAGGAGCCTGGCGGCCTGCGCGGACGGAAGTGCAAGCGCAAGGGTATCGGCAGAATACTCCTCCCCGTCTGCCGTCCGTACGGTATACCTGCCGCCGGAAAGGCTCACCGATTCGGCGGCAGCCCCGGTACGGACCTCGATACCCTTGCGTGCGGCAATGGCATGGGCCACGCTCTGCAACCCGCCCTTGAACGTGTAGTTCTTGAGCACGTTCTTGCGCTTCGGGCGGCTTTTGAACAGCATATCCGCAGGAAACTCCTCGGTTGACTGCGACGGGACCGCATTAAAGAAATGGGTGATCGTATTCCTGTAGTTCTTCTCCCCGACAATGCGCGAATAGTAGGAACGGACAGTCTGGTTGTCCTTTTTCAGGAAAAAGATGTTCGGCACCGACCGCACCAGTTCGAAAATGTCAAGCCCGGCCATAAAGGACTTCACCTCGCCGTTCTTGAGCAGGGTGAAAGGAACCTTCTCGCGGGGAATGATCGTATCGGAAATCCCGCAGGCATCGACGATATCAAGCAGATTCTGATAGGAGCTGTAGCAGGTGTGGGCTCCCAGCTCAAGCCAGAAGCGATCACCGTTGCTCGAATACTGGTGGGAGGCGAACGAGCCGCCCACGGCTTTGTTTTTCTCGATCAGGGTGGTTTTCATGCCGGCCTGCGAACAGTAGAACGCAAGGCTCAGCCCGCTGATTCCACCGCCGATAATGACCACGTCTTGCTGCGCCATGAGAATCGGTTGGTTTCTGGTGATAAGTGCCGCCGAACCTTCGGCGGCATGCTCTCAAAACTGATTTCCAATGTAGCGAATTGCACGCACAACACCACCGGTCAATATGGGCCCGGCCCCGAAAATCGGGAACGGAAATCAACGCCCCTCGTAGCCGTCCTGGCGATAATTGGCCACATACCGGACATAGTTGTCGGGAGACTCGGCGATATTGGCCCGCTCCTCCTCGGTGATGGGGCGCATGACCTTTGCAGGCACGCCGGCGACAAGCATTCCGGAAGGAACGCGGAACCCCTGCCTGACCAGTGAACCCGCGGCGACAATCGACCATGGCTCGACGACGCAGTGGTCCAGCAGGATGGCCCCCATGCCGATGAGCACGTTATCCTCGACCGTGCAGGCATGCAGCACCGCACCGTGGCCAATGGTGACGCTGTTGCCGATCGTGAGCGGACCGGTGTCGTGAGTCACATGCAGGGTCACGTTATCCTGGACGCTCGTTTTTTCGCCGATCCTGATGGGGCAGACGTCGCCCCGGACGACCGCATTGAACCAGACGCTCGAATGGGCGCCGATCTTCACGTCGCCGATAACGTAGGCTCCGTCGGCGACGAACACCGTATTGTGGAGCTCCGGATGCACTCCCCGGTAAGGCATGACTTTTCTCATAAGGCAGATTCGGTTTGATGGCTGATGAACCGGCTTCCCCTGTCCGGGCGGACATCCCTACCGCCCCGGGAAACCGGAAATTCCGAAATGCGCCGGTACAGCTGGTGCCTGGCGGCGTCACCAGGCCCGACGCGGATACGGCAGTTACCAGTCGTCCCTGATGACGCCAAAAACCTGACGGTAAGCGACGGTCAGGGCGACATAGGAAACGGGAACGGCGACAAAGCTGCCGACCAAAGCGGCCAGGAGCCCAACGATATTGATCAGCAGCAGGATGCCGAACAGCATGAAGAGCCGGAACCAGTGCCGGCCGACAACTTTTCTGCTCGTCTGCATCGCTTTCCAGAACGACATGCGGCGGTCAATGATCAGGAACTGCGTAAACCCGTAGCTGACGGCATAGATGACTGCAGGGACGACCAGCACCAGGAAGGCCAAGAGGGAGGGCATGGACCTAAATCCGAAAAACAGGCCGAACACCGCATAAACGACGGAAAGCATCGAGAAAAACAAGCCGGAAGCCACGGCGAAAAGAACGAGGGGCTTCCAGTGGCGGAACCCGCCGAAAAAATCGCGGAACGCAACCG
This sequence comes from uncultured Chlorobiaceae bacterium, assembly GCA_964611215.1. Classification (GTDB taxonomy): domain Bacteria; phylum Bacteroidota; class Chlorobiia; order Chlorobiales; family Chlorobiaceae; genus Chlorobaculum. The sequence goes on along the minus strand of CAZSXF010000003.1, from coordinate 92,335 downwards.
GCCTGCCGGAAAACTGATGCTCCGACACCACGTAAAATCCCGCATAGAGGGGCCCGGAAACCGCGGCGGAGATCGTGGACAGGAACCGCGAGAGCAGAACGACCTGATCCGGATAGGTGCCTGGATCGGCAAGTGCGACGATCTGGGAAGGCAGCTCCAGCGGGAACAGTATCGCCATGATCAGCATCGTATAGCCGACATATCTGCCCGGAGCCTTGCAAAACAGGGCCCAGGCCTCCCGGACGCATGCCACGGGATCAACAGAATAGCCGCCGCGAAGCTGCCGTTCTAACGGCCCGCGCTGGACAGCCGGGTCCGCTGCCTGTTCAGGCAACATGAAATGCTCCTTCACGTTATGGGTTTGACGCAGAATGCTGCATCAAAGATACAGAAGGAGACGGCCGAATCAAACACCAGCCGGGACCGGAATCGGCAGGGACGGACAAAAAGACGGCATCAATTGCTATATTGCGCTTCGATCGGGGAATCCTCCGGCCGGCGCCATGCCGGAAACACCAAACGAAGCGGGAGACATGGGTTCGATCCTGAGCTGCAGCGAGCTGAAAAAAGTATACAGCAAACGGGTTGTCGTCAAAAGCTCGACCATCGAGGTCAGGCAGGGGGAGATCGTCGGCCTGCTCGGCCCGAACGGCGCCGGCAAGACCACCACCTTCTACATGATCGTCGGCCTGATCCGGCCTGATGCCGGGTCGGTGTACATCGACAAGGAGAACATCACCCGCCTGCCGATGTACAAGCGGGCCAGAAAGGGCATCGGGTATCTGCCGCAGGAGGCCTCGGTGTTCCGCAAGCTGAGCGTCGAGCAGAATATCATGAGCGTCCTGGAGTTCACCTCGTTGAGCAGGGCCAAGCGGAAAGAAAAGGTCGAACAGATGCTGGAAGACCTGAATATCGCCCATATCCGCAAAAGCATGGGCTACTCGCTCTCCGGTGGTGAACGGCGACGGACGGAGATCGCCAGGGCCCTGGCGCTCGACCCCAAATTCATCCTCCTCGACGAACCGTTCGCCGGCGTCGACCCGATTGCCGTCGAGGATATCCAGCAGATCGTCGAAGGCCTGGCCAAACGCAATATCGGCGTCCTGATCACGGATCATAACGTCCATGAGACGCTCTCGATCACCGACCACGCCTACCTGCTTTTCGACGGCAGCATCTTCATGCAGGGCTCACCGCACGAGATCGCTGAAAATGCGGAAGCACGAAAGCTGTACCTCGGCGAAAAATTCTCTCTGGAACGCTACTGAGCGCCTTTCGGCGCAAGGTTCCCGCACCCCTCTTTTTGCCCGTTTCCGTCTCCTTCCGGAACTTCCGGAGCCCAAATACCGTTGTTAACAGCGTAATGAGGGCCCCCGCCTTTTTTGTACAGTCATCGGCACCGCCGAAACGTGCCGCAAGCGGGTCGAAAGCAGAACGGATGCAGCGGGAATCCTATGGCTGATCGCATCAGTCGGATTCATTTCCGCTCCGCTGGGCTGTCGGTTCGCATGTCACCGGTTCCGGCGTTACCCACATACCGATCGAGGACAGCCCATGAACATTCTTCTCCTGTATCCGGAATTTCCCGACACCTTCTGGAGCTTCAAGCACGCACTCAAATTCGTCAAAAAAAAGGCCTCCCTGCCGCCGCTTGGCCTGCTGACCATCGCCAGCATGCTCCCCGAGCGCTGGCAACGCCGACTGGTGGACCTGAATGTGCGTCCGTTGCGGCATGCAGACCTGGAGTGGGCCGACATGGCGCTGATCAGCGCCATGACCATCCAGCAGAATTCCGCGCACGAGGTCATTTCCAGATGCAAGGCGGCGGGGCTCACCGTGGTCGTCGGCGGCCCGCTGTTCACCACGGCGCACGAGCAGTTTCCGGAGGTCGACCACTTCGTGCTCAACGAAGCTGAATCGACCTTGCCGCGCTTCCTTGAAGACCTTGCGGCAGGTCACCCCGAACGGCTGTACACCTGCAGCGACTACCCGGACATCACCCGCACGCCGGCACCAGAATGGCGGCTCCTGGACATGAAGAAGTACGCGTCAATGGCCATCCAGTTTTCCCGGGGATGCCCCTACCAGTGCGATTTCTGCAACGTCACGGCCCTGTTCGGCCACAAGATCCGCACGAAAAAAAGCGACCAGATCATCAACGAACTCGAGGGAATCCGGCGAACGGGCTGTAAAGAGAGCATCTTTTTCGTCGACGACAACTTCATCGCCCATCGGACCTACCTGAAGCGTGAACTGCTCCCCGCACTGATCGAATGGCGCGAACGGTTCGGCGTCACCACGAAATTCTACACCGAATGCTCCATCAACCTCGCCGATGACGCCGAACTGATGGAACTGATGGTCCGCGCAGGCTTCAACCAGGTGTTCATCGGCATCGAAACGCCCGACGATGCCGCCTTGCAGGAGTGCGGCAAGCAGCACAACACCTCAAGGAACATGCTCGAAAACATTCATCGCATCCAGCGGGCGGGCATGGAGGTCCAGGGAGGCTTCATCGTCGGCTTTGACTGCGACACGCCCTCGATTTTCCAGAAGCAGATCGAATTCATCCAGAACAGCGGCATCGTCACCGCCATGGTCGGCATTCTGCAGGCACTGCCGGGAACGAAGCTCTACGACCGGCTGAAAAACGAGGGCAGGCTCCTCAACCACGTCAGCGGGGACAATGCCGACAGCAACACCAACATCGTACCCAAGATGGATCCGGAGGTGCTGCGCAACGGGTACAGGGAGATGATGAACCACCTGTACGCGCCGAAATACTACTATGAGCGTATCCGCACGCTGCTCAAGGAGTACCACGCGCCACGGCTGCGAAGCCCGCTGCGCATGAGCCAGCTGATGGCGTTCGCCAGATCGAGCTTCCTGCTCGGCGTCATCGGCAGGGAACGTTTTCAGTACTGGCGAACCATCATCTGGACGTTCGTCCACCGCCAGCGCTCCCTGCCGCTCGCCGTCACGCTGGCCATTTACGGGCACCATTTCCGCAAGGTCTGTGCACTCCACCTCAAGGAGGCACCGCACCCTGCAAGCTGAGTGCGGCACCGGCAGACTCCCTGCGGCCTTGCTTGGCCACCGGGAGTCTGCGCCGTATCTTGCGGAGCAACCGACACCAAACGCACGTCCATGATTGCCGAGTCGTTCCTCTTCCGCTCTGAAGGCGGGTTCATCAGGCTCCCCATCTGGGGGCACATTCCCCTGAGCACCCCCCTCAAAAACATTCTCGCACACCCCTCGTTCCTCAGGCTCAAGGGCATCCACCAGCTCTCGTTCTCGCAGCAGGTCTACCCGGGCGCGACCCACACCCGCTTCGAGCACTCCATCGGGGTCTACCACCTGATGAAGCTCATTCTCCAGCGCATGGTGACCAACCCGCTTGCCGTGCAACTGCAGGACGAACGGTTCCATTTCAACGATGAAGCCTGCAGGATGCTGCTCTGTGCATGCCTGCTGCACGACATCGGCCACTACCCCCACGCACATGTCATCGAAGAGCTTGCCCCTCCGGAAGGCAACAGCGTCTTTGCCCGCCACGAGGCGCTGACCAGCCTGTTCATCAACCAGGAGCATCCCGGTGTACCACCTATCGCCGCCATCCTGCACGACGACTGGCGAGTCGACCCCGGCACGGTCGTCGGCATCATCGCCTCGAAATCGGCGAACCGCTTCGGCAAACTCGTCAGCGGCACGCTCGACCCCGACAAGATGGACTACCTGATGCGTGACGCGCACCACTGCAACATCCCGTACGGCAGCATCGACATCGAACGGCTGGTGGAATCCTTCGTCCCCGATCCCGAACGCCAGCGGCTGGCGATCACCGAAAAGGGCATCGCACCGCTGGAAAGCCTCATCTTCGCCAAATACATGATGATGCGCAATGTCTACTGGCATCATACAAGCCGAACCTTTTCAGCCATGCTCAGAAGGCTCCTGCAGGACATCATGGACGACGACGCCCTGCCGCCGGACGACCTCCGCCGCATCTTCTACTTCAATTCGGACGAACGGGTCCTCTCAGAACTGGAACGCCGGATCTCCGGCCGGGGCTTGCCCGCACAGGGGCTGCTCGACGCGATCCTGAACCGGAAAATCTACAAGCGTGCCCTGACCATCCGCCCATACCGGGAGCCATCGATGGAGCAGGACCCGACCTGGTTCGGCTACAGCACGGACCACCAGCGGCGAAAAAAAAAGGAGCGGGAGATTTGCGACCTGCTTGCCCGGCGATGCCACCTGCCGCTGCACGGCCATGAGGTGCTCATCGACGCCCCGGCGACGAGGGATGTCTTCGACTATGACGACTTCCGGGAGCTGCGGGTCTATCCGACCAGAAAGGAACACCGGCAACACCTGCAGGAAACGTCGCCGGGCGGGTATGTCCGGTTCGACGAATTCCACGAATCGGTGTTCGGCTCGGAATTCATCCTCTCATTCGAACGAACCACCAAAAAATTCCGTCTGCTCTGCAGGGCAGACCTGGTCGAAAGGATCAGCGACCTTCGGGGAGAGGTCATGGAAATTCTGCTCCGTTGACTTATTTTGAACCATACTGTTGCCAAACAAAAACATACAACACCTATGGACAATCAGGGAACCTACCAGGATCACTACTACAAAGGCCTCTTCTTCGGCGTACTCCTCGGCGCAGCCGCGGGAACCATCATGGGCCTCCTGTTCGCTCCCCGCAAGGGTGCGGATACGCAGCTGATCATTTCCGGCAAGGTCAGGCGTGCATTCGACAAGGCTGCCGAATACTACGAAGGGGCCGGCGCAGAGGAGACCTACCACAACGAAGCCAAGCACCGTTCGCAGGAGATCATCGACAGCGCCCGGGATGAAGCGAAAAAAATCCTTGAGGAAGCCAACAACATCATCCGCGATATCCGCGGACAGTCAAAACCTTATGAAAACTGACCGATGCTGAACTATGAAGGTTCCGGCAGCCGCGGCGACCAGGGTACGGTTCTGCTCCTGCACGCATTCCCGGTCTCCGCAGCCATGTGGAAACCACAGATCGAATTCCTTGAAGCCGCCGGTTATGGCGTCGTTGCACCGCATGTTTTCGGGTTTGAGGGATCTCCGGCAAGGTTGGGCTGGAGCATGGACGAGTACGCCGCTGAACTGGCGGCCCTGCTTGACGCGCGCGGTATCGACAAGGTAACGGTCGCCGGGCTCTCGATGGGCGGCTACCAGGCGTTTGCGTTCTGGCGGCTCTACCCGGCCAGGACGGCCTCGATCGTCCTGTGCGACACCAGGGCCAACGCCGATGCACCGGAAGCCTATGCTCTGCGCATGGAGTTCAGAAAGGCCATTGAAGAGCATGGCGCGCCGGAAGCGGCAAACCGGATGGTGCCGAATTTCTTCTCTTCGCAAGCAGGCGCCGAGCTTGCCGACACAGCCAGAAAGATCATCGAACGCCAGTCAGCCTCGGCCATCAGCGAAGCCATGAGAGCCATCGCCGAGCGTCCCGATTCAACCGGCCTGCTTGGCCACATCTCCTGCCCGGTGCTCATCCTGAACGGCGACGCCGACGTCGTCACCACACCGGAAACCGCTGCCGCAATGCAGGCACAGATTCCCGGCTCAAAGCTTGAGATCATCCCCGAGGCGGGCCACCTCTCGAACCTTGAGCAACCGGCCCGCTTCAACAGTCTGCTCCTGGAGCACCTGAAAAGCCTCTGAACCGCATCCGCCCGGGAATATGCAGAAGCCCTCCGGAACATCCGTAAAGGTGTGTTCCGGAGGGCTTCTGCGGGTTCGGCTCCCGGCTATGGCCGAAAGCCTACTGCCTGAGCGAACCGATGGTTTCGAAAAACCCGGGAAACGAAACCCCGGCGACATTCCGGTCCGAAAGCTCCATCGGAACGCCGGAAGCATCGGCGGCAATGGCAAAACTCATGGCAATGCGGTGATCGTCGAAACAGTCGATACGTACCGCCGGACCACTCGCCACCCGCGTCCTTCCCGTGACGGCAAAGCCGTCGGGAAACTGCTCGCATACGAACCCGAGCCGTTCGAGGTTCACCACAAGCGCAGCGATACGGTCGCTCTCCTTGGTCCTCAGCTCCGCTGCGTTATGCAGCTCGAACTCGCCTGACGCAAACGCAGAAAGCACCGCCAGCATCGGCACCTCGTCGATGATCCCGGCGACGATGCCCGGATCGCTGATCCGGAGCGGTTTCAGACCGCCACAACTCCGTACCACGATATCCCCGACAGGTTCGCCGCCGTCGACGCGGGCATTGGCGACGACGAGGCCGGCACCGGCATCCTGCAGCAGATCGATGTAGGCAACCCGCGTCGGATTGAGGCAGACGTTCCTGAGCACAATTTCGGAATCCCTGCCAAGCAGCCCCAGCGCGATCATGAAACAGGCCGCCGAGGGGTCGGCCGGGACAGTGAACGGCCTGGCGGCAATCCGGCGGCCCCCATCGATGATGACCTCACGAACGCCGTCGGGCCGGTCGACAGTCTGGAGACCGAGCATCAGCTCCGTATGGTCACGCGACCGGATCGGCTCGATGATCTTCGAGCGACCATCGGCATGCAGGGCGGCAAAGGCCACCAGCGACTTCACCTGCGCCGAAGGCACCGGCAGCAGGTACTCGATCGGTTTGATCTCCCTGGTGCCGTCGATCACGACTGGCGCCGTCCCTTCGGGCGAAAGGGAGATGACGGCGCCCATCCGGCGAAGCGGATCGGCCACGCGCTTCATCGGACGCTTCATGAGGGAAGCGTCACCGACCAGCTCGCTCCTGAAGGGTTGGGCAGCAAGGATTCCGGCAAGCATCCGCATGGTGCTTCCCGAATTGTTGCATTGCAGCGGGCCGGAAGCAGGCCGGAAACTCCATAACCCGCCCGATTCGATGACCACCCTCCTGACGACTCGCCCCCCGCCTGCAGGCAGGGATTCCTGGCGCACCGGGATACCGGCCTCCTGAAGGACGGACAGGGTTGACTGGTTGTCGTATCCACCTGAAAAATTGGAAATCTCGGTCGTTCCTTCGGCAAGGGCGCCGATCAGGGCCGCACGATGAGAGATCGACTTGTCGGGAGGAAGTGTGGCTATTTCACCTTTGTAGACGTTCATGGATTCGGTTGTCGGGTTTGGCAAAAAAAAAGCAACTCCGGCGAGGAGCTGCTTTTTACCACCTGGTTGCAAAAGAATCAGGAGTTGCGCTCTTCATTCGCCCGCTGGGCCCGGCGCTTGCTCCTGGAACGTTTCAGACGGCTGTCGACGGAAGGTTTTACGAAGTATGCTTTCTTGCGAAACTCCTTCAGAACACCTGCACGTTCGTACTTCTTCTTGAAACGCTTGAGCATCTTGTCGATAGACTCGTTCTCATTAATCTGAACACTAACCAAAGTAATTCACCCCCTTAACTGAAGATCAACGTCTTAATTTGAGTTTTATAATATCGGACAGCGAATCTGAGCTTTTCTGCTTGCCCTGGTTCCGCTGCACATTTTCCAGAAGCTGTTTCCTTCCGCTCTTGCAGAATTCCACGATAATGACATGGGCGCCGCTGCCGGTCGCCTGCTTCTCACGAACCACCCCGACCTCACCGAGCGCCTCGTGGAAAACCGCGTCCCCCTGCGCATAAATGCCATGGGGTGTATAGACCTGGCAATCTTCCGGCCGAAGCTCTTCCGGGCTCAGATCCTTGTCGATCTGGATCTGCCACTCCTTGAACAGGTGCACCTGGTTGCAGACCGAACAGCGGATCCAGTACTGGTTCTCCGATGCCGAAAGCGCCTCCGATGAAGCCCCTGCAGCCGTTGCACCTTTCTTCGATTTTTTTGCGCTGCCTCCAAGCAGCAGGTCGTCGTCCTTCGGTTTGTCGCTGGGTTTCCACTCCCCAACGAACGTCAGCTTCGTGACACATCCGCACCCTTCACAAAAGCCAGGCTTTATTTTCCCGTCAAGAATATACTGCCGTTTTCTGGACTCTACCTTCATAACCACTTGCTGTTATTGGAGTACTTCCTGCACAGGCATGCTGGACCATCGGTCTCGACATACCGGCCAGGAAGCCGTCTTCCCGTTTCACGGGTGATGAAAGTTGATTTCTTCGCGGTCTGCTGCCCGGAACAACTGGCCTGCAGAGCCCGGCTGACGGTACCTGACGCATGTTCAGGACTGCCTAAATAAGGAAATATCAAAAAAAAAACAACCAGTATTAATCCGGCCCATGGTCACTTGTGCGTCAGCGCATCGATAAGATCAGATTTCGTTATGAGTTGCAGTCTTTCATCATCAAGCGAGATAAGGACGCCGGAAGTGCTTTTCTGCAACTTTTCCGAGAGCTCCGAAATGGTTGCGTCAATGCGGCATACCGGAAACGGCTTCTCCATGTACGAAACGACCTTGGCATTCATGGCCGCATCGTTCTCGATCAGGATCGACAGAATCTTGTTCTCGCTGATACTGCCGATGGGCGCCCCATAGGAAACGATGGGCATCTGGGAGACATCGTTCTGCTTCATCATTTCAAACACCTCGGCAAGAGTCTGCTCCGGACAGGCAAAAATCAGATCCTTGCGGGCCTTGCGTTGCAGGACGTCTTCTGCCGTAATCTGGTCAAGCGACAACTTCGATTTCCGGTAGAACCCCCTGGCACGCATCCATTCATCATTGTACATCGTGGAGAGGTCGTAGGCGCCGAAATCGCTCAGGACCACCACAACCGTCGCCTCGGCCCCCAGCTTCTGCCCGTCCTGGAGCGCCCCGGCCATTGCGGCGCCGGAAGCGGCACCGGCAAAAATGGCTTCGTTCCTGAGCAGTTCACGGCCGCAGTTGAACGCGTCGGCGTCGCTGACCTGGACGATACGGTCGATCACCGACGTATCCCAGAAGGGCGGTTGCGACACACCGCCGATCTCCTCAAGCCCAAAGGCAAAGGAAGCATCCTCCGGCCTGCCGGCGAGCAGGTCCCGGTAAACCGAACCTTGCGGCTCGACCCCGACCACCTCGATAACCGGATTGACGGACTTCAGGTACCGGCCGATGCCAGAAATCATCGCACCGGAGGCCATGGGGATGTAGACATGCGTCACGCCGCCATCGGTCTGGCGGTAAAGTTCCGGGCCGGTGAAGGCCTCATGGACCTGGCGGCTCACGGGGTTTTCATACATGTTGGCGAACCATGCATGCGGCAGGGTCCGGACAAGATTTTCAGCCACCGCGACGCAACCCTTCGGATCGCCCGGCGCGGCATCGGAAGGCGTGAACACCATCTCCGCACCAAGCGCCTTGAGCACCCGCTGCTTTTCACGCCCCATCCGGTCAGGAGCGACCAGCAGCACCTTGTAGCCCATGGTGATGCCGGCCATGGCCAGGGCGATGCCGCTCGTGCCGAACGTCCAGTCGACCAGCGTCATCCCCGGATGCACCACGCCGCGCTCCTCGGCGTCCCGGATAACCGCAGAGGCGACCCGGCAGTAATGTGTCCCGCAAAGATTCAGGTATTCGAGCTTCGCAAAAAAGGAGGCCTGGCACTGCCTGGCCAGCCGTTTGACAGGAACAAGCGGAGAATCACCCGATATCGTGAAAATGTCGTAGCTCATGGCGCTCCATCAAGTAAACAGGTACATGAAAAAACCGGCCTGGATGCAGGCCCGTTCACGAAGGCAATATACGCATTTCAGGAAGGCAGGAAAGGGTTTGCGCCGCTCTGCCATGACATATTGGCAGCATGCTGCGAAAGGGCCGCCCCCCCTCACCGCGCACGACCTCCGGCAAATGCGGCAAGGTCGAGGGAGATCCGTCGGAGTACCGCATCCCAGCTCTCGTTCCTGGCCTGCCGGTACAGCCGGACATGGCTGTACCATGGACTGTCACGACCGTCAAGCAGCCATCGCCAGTCAGCGTCATGGCACAGCATGACCCATGTCGGCCTGCCCATCGAAGCGTTCAGGTGGGCGACCGACGTATCGCAGCTGACGACCAGGTCCAGCGATGCACACAACGCCGCCGTATCGGCAAAATCACGGAGGCGATCGCCGGCATGCCAGAGCGCAGGCCAGGCACGCAACGCCTCGGCATCGGCCTCCAGCACCTGTTTCTGGAGGCCGACATAGCCGAACTCCCCGGGAAGGTTCCGCATCAGGCAGGAAAGCGGGACCCGGCTGTTACGGGCATTCATCTGCTTCGGGTTACCGCTCCATGCAAGGCCGATGCGAAGGCGCCCGTCGGCAGGCAACGAGGACAGGATATCCTGCGATCCGGCAGGGTCGCACGCAAGGTAGCCGTCCGGAAAGGGGACGGTCCCGAGACTGGTCCGGAACGCCAGCGGCAGGCTCATCAGGGGGCAATGGGCATCGAAATCCGGGAGCCCGGCACCTTTCTCCACGACGGTAACCGGTCCGGCGAAGTGCCGGAACAGGCGCACAAGGGAGGCATCCACCTCAAGGAGAACCGCCGCACCAAGCCCGACGACAAGGGGCACATACCGGGAGAACTGTATGGCGTCGCCCAATCCCTGCTCCCCGTGCAGCAGGATGGTTTTGCCGCAGAGCGGCTCCTGGCCGAGCCAGAGCGGTTGCCGGAAATTGCGCCGCGGCGACCGGAACCCTTCCCATTTCCAGCGCCACTCATGCAGGCGCCAGCCCTCATCGTACCGACCCAGGGCAAGCAGGCCGTAGGCCTTGCAGACATGCGCATGCGCCGAATCGGGAGACACCGAAATCGCCCGGTCGTAACTGCTGTCGGCATCGGCATAGCGGCGGAGCGCAAAGAGCGCGTTGCCCCGATTGACGTGAATTTCGGCAAGATCGGGCTTCCGCAGCAGCGCCATATCGTAATCAGCCAGCGCCTGTTCGTAGTTGTTCTGCCGGTAGCTGGTAATCCCCCGGTTGACATAGGCTTCGACGCAACAGGGATCGAGCGAGAGCGCCCTGTTATAGCTCCTGAGCGCTTCGGCATACTCGCCAAGCTCATTGAACGCAATGCCCAGATGCGCATGCATGGCGGCGTCTCCGGGCATGACGGCGATAGCCCGGCGGATGAGTTCAACGGCCTCCAGGTGCCTGCCTGTTTGCGACGAAAGCACGCCGAGCAGGTGCAGGGCCGCGCCATGTTCCGGTTGTATGGAGAGTGCCTGGCGGTAGGCCGGTTCAGCCCGTCGGAGGTGCCCCTGCCGATGCCAGGAAAGCGCCTGGTTGACGAGCATGTCGGCACGATGCCGACTTTCGACATCACTGGGGGATGATGGTGCCATGGGCAAGTGGTTGGGGGTCTCAGGGCCACGTTGCAAAAATGTGCCGATTTTCAGCTGGATTTGCAAGACCTCATGCCGATCCTGGCATGCAGCTGGACATGCCTTTTGAAAATCAGTCACAAAATCTGTTCCTTAGATTCAGAGCTACGCCGACAGGCCGCCGGCTATTCCGGCAGCCTTCACCAAAACCCTGCTGTATCGTGACTGCTGCAAACGCCATGCCCGAACCCGGAAAGGCCGGTCAGGAAGAACACCTCACCGAAGCGCTCATCTCCCTTGGAAACCTTCGCCACAACCTCGGCTGCATCAGGCAGGCCATCGGCGGCGGCCACAGGATCATGGGCGTCGTCAAGGCCAACGCTTATGGGCACGGGGCGCCAGAGGTGACCTCGCTTCTGGAATCCGAAGGCGTCAGGGACTTCGGCGTGGCCAACATCCAGGAAGCCATCGACCTGCTCTCGCACCACCGGCTTGCGGAAACATCGCACCTGCTCGCCTTCGCCGCTCCACTGCCGCAGCAGATCGGACTCTACCTCCGGCACGGTGTCGACATGACCATCTGCGACCGCGAGTCAGCGGAAGCGGCAGCAGCAGTCGCCGCAGCTTCAGGAGGAAAGATCAGGATACAGCTCAAGGTCGATACCGGCATGGGACGGCTCGGGGTCGCCTGGAACGAGGCGGCGGAACTGCTTGCCGCAATCGACCGGTTGGCAGGCCTTGAACTCGCCGGAATCTACACCCACTTCGCTGAGGGCCATGAACCTGACGGGTTCACGGCCGTACAGCTCGAACGCTTCCTCGCCGTAACGGGGGCCTGGGAAAACGCAACCGGCAGGAAGGTGCTGAAGCATGCCGCAAGCAGCGGCGCACTCGTCGCCAAGCCCCAGGCACGCCTCGACATGGTCCGCCCTGGAATCCTGCTCTACGGCTACCACCCCGTCGATGCCGCGCCCACCAGCCTGCCGGTCAGGCCGGCAATGCAGTTCCAGGCGAGGGTCATCTTCGTCAAGACCGTCGCGGCAGGCACGACCGTCAGCTACAACCGCACCTGGACGGCACCCGGCACCCGGAGAATCGCCACCATCTCGGCCGGTTACGCCGACGGGTTCCATCGGGCGCTCTCCAACCGTGCGACCGTCTCCATCAACGGACGGGAGTACCCGCAGGTCGGCACGGTCACCATGGACCAGATCATGGTCGACCTCGGCGACGACACGAGCGTCAGGCCAGGCGACACCGCGGTGCTGTTCGGCTGGGATGGGCCGACGGCAGGCCGGCAGGCAATCGCCGCAGGCACCATCAGCTACGAACTGCTCTGCTCGGTTTCCAGGCGGGTCCGGCGGCTCTTCATCCCTGCCTGAAGGGAGATCCCCGATGGCTGCAGCAGAGGAAAAACGGGCCGTTCCGCCGTATATTCCCGTATCGCCCACAGGCCGCATCGGCGACGGCGGTTTCGGCAACCCCCAACCGGACTCCCCCATATGAAAGCCCTGCACAACCTCGCCGTGAGGCTGGGTATCACCAGAGCCGAAATGACGGCCGTCACCGCACTGACGCTGTTCCTGGTCATCGGCGGCGCAATCAGGTACTCCGGCTCGGTCCGGCAAGCCGACGACCTCATCAGAAAAGCGGGCAAGGACCGGTTCTCCGAGCGCGAAGTCGACAGCCTGCTCCGGCTTGCGCCGACGGTCGACCTCGCCGCGGCCGATGAGGCTCCGGCCGACTCCGGCAATTCCGGCGGAACGGAAAAGTCGGCGGAACGAACCGCCCGGCACGACAGCCGCGCCCCGAAAAAGCTGTTTACCGGGGTCATTGCCTTCAACAGGGCATCAGCCGCCCAGTTGCAGCAGATTGCCGGCATAGGCCCGGCAATAGCAGCCCGCCTGATCGCTTTCCGGGCGGAAAAGGGAGGAAAAGTGCACCAATTTGACGATTTTCTTGAAGTCAAGGGCATCGGCAGCAAAAAGCTCGAAGTCCTCAAAAAGCATCTCACCCTCGAATAATGAGCAGGAGCATGATCGTCTGTTCGCTTGACGCGTCCAGAACAACCATCGTCAGGGCAACCGCCTCCGGGTCCGGCTCATGCACGGTAACCGCCAGCAGAACCCTGGACACCGGCCTTGACGCCCTGCATGGTGCGAAAGGCGCAAAAGCCATTGCAAAAATCAGCGCGGCACTGAAAAAATGGCCAGACGAACCGGTCACCCTGTCACTCTCTCCCTCGGCCATCCTGACCCTTCCGGTATGGTTCCCTTCCGGAATCTCGACGGCGCAGCGCGAACAGCTCTGCACCATCGAAGCCGGCTACTTCGTCAGAAATGTCGAAGAGTGGGCATGGCAGACGATGCCGCTGCGACATTGCGGCGAAGGCCACGAAGGCCTTGCCCCGGCCCTGATGATGTTCTACAAGGCGGAACCAGCCAGAACGCTCCGCAAGGAGCTTGCCCGGCAGCACCGCATCGCTGCCGACGGCCTGCATATCGAGCCGATCGTCCGGCTCAGCGAAGGTTGCGGTGAACCGATGGCCGTCCTGGAACTGGAGCACGGCTACGCATCCTTCTTCGTTTCGAACGGCGGCATGACCGAATGCCTCAAGTACTGGCCGGCAAGCAACGGCAGTGAACGGGAGTTCTTCGCTATCCGGGAGCTGGGTGCTTCGCCGCATCCCAGGGTGAAGGTGACGGGACTCGCCGCCGATCCGGCCACCGTCCGGCGCATCGCCTCGGCGACCGCATGCGCCATCGAACCGCTCGGCGTACCGCCTGAGCGAATGGCCGGCGACGACCTCCGGGGCAGTGCGGTAAGCACCGGCATCATCCGGGCCGCAAGCACCGCGCTTGCAGCCTTCGCATCGGAAGGCTGACACGCTCGCACACCGGCGCTCAATCCCGAGCAGGCGGATACGCTATCTATCATCCATCAGCAATAACCCCGGCAGCGAAAGAAGAGGTCGGGCGGGGAACCCGACGCTACCGGGAAAACATGGTATACGGCAATCGCAATGCGGTTTCCGGGACGGCCTCGTTCCTGAAAATTCCCGGCACACTGGCCGGTGGTGCCGGAGGGATGCTCAGCGCCTGCCCACCAGCTCCTCGGCGATCTGGACGGCGTTGGTCGCGGCCCCCTTCCGGAGGTTGTCGGCGACGACCCAGAGGTTCAGGGTACGCGGCTGCCAGTAGTCGGGGCGGAGACGGCCGACGAACACCTCGTCCTTTTCATAGGAGGTCAGCGGCATCGGGTAGAGCCGGGCGGACGGGTCGTCCTGCATGACGATGCCCGGCGAACCCGCAAGCAGGGCCCGGACCTCGCCGATCTCGAAATCGCTCTTGAGTTCGACGTTCAGCGACTCGCCATGGCCTCCATAGACCGGAATGCGCACCGTGGTCGGCGATACCTGGATCTCATCGTCGCCCATGATCTTCCTGGTCTCGTTGACCATCTTCATCTCCTCTTTCGTATACCCGTTCTCCGTGAAGGCGTCGATCTGCGGCACGGCATTGAAGGCGATCTGGTGAAAATGGGTGAACTCCCCGGAAGGCAGCTCCCCGGCCAGCTCGCGCTCAAGCGCATCCCGGCCGACCTTGCCCTTGCCGGTGACCGACTGGTAGGTCGACACCACCACGCGCCTGATCCCGTAGCAGTCGTAGAGCGGCTTGAGCGCCACGACCATCTGTATCGTCGAGCAGTTCGGGTTGGCGATGATCTTGTGGGGCTTGCCTTCGGCGTCGAAAATCGCTTCGGGGTTGACCTCCGGGACGACAAGCGGGACACCCTCCGTCATACGGAACGCCGAAGAGTTGTCGATGACGACGGCACCGGCACCGGCAGCCACCGGAGCCCACTCCTGGCTTGCCGAAGCGCCTGCCGAAAAAAGGGCGATGTCAACCCCGGAAAACATTTCGACCGACGGCACCCTGGTGACAAATTCACGTCCCTTGAAGGTGACCACCTGCCCCAGGCTGCGCGGAGAGGCGAGCGGGACCAGTTCGCTGACAGGAAAATTCCTTTCTTCAAGCACCTGGATCATGGTTCTCCCGACAAGGCCGGTCGCCCCGAGGACGGCTACGCGATAGCCGGATTCTGCACTGCTCATATCGATGATGGTTAGGAAATAGTAGTTCTACAGGTCAAGATAACGGTTCAATAGTTCAAGGTCAATCTCGGGGAATGGTCGTTCAGGAACTCCCCCGGCCCAGAGAGGCGCCCTTCACGCTCAAGCGCTTCGCAATCCGCCTCAAATCCGGCGAGCAGTTCGGCAACGACCTCAGGGTCCTGCTCACGAACCAGCAGGTTG
Source organism: uncultured Chlorobiaceae bacterium (assembly GCA_964611215.1). GTDB lineage: Bacteria > Bacteroidota > Chlorobiia > Chlorobiales > Chlorobiaceae > Chlorobaculum. The sequence goes on along the minus strand of CAZSXF010000003.1, from coordinate 76,798 downwards.
CGGACCCTGGAAACTCCCGGCAGCCCCTTGAGATAGGTCGAGTAATGGCGGCGCATCTCAAGGATGCCGTGCCGCTCGCCCTTGTACTCGACGGAAAGGCGCATATGGTCGAGCGCTGCCCGGATACGCTCCCGGTAGGTCGGAGCAGGCAAACGCACCCCCTGCCGGACCAGGCTCGCCGCTCTGGCGAAGATGAAGGGATTGCCGATCGCCCCGCGCCCGATCATGACGCCGTCGGCCTTCGTCGCCTCAAGGATCGCCACGGCATCGTCCTCGTCCCAGACGTCGCCATTGGCGATAACCGGAATGGAACAGGCTGCCTTGGCTTCGGCGATACGGCTCCAGTCGGCCTTGCCGCTGTACATGTCGCTTCGCGTGCGGCCATGGACGGCCACGGCCTGCATGCCGGCGTCCTCCAGCCGCCTGACGATCCCGCTGATGTTGATCGAGTCGTGGTCCCACCCGATCCGGGTCTTTGCCGTCACCGGAATGCTCACCGCACGGGCGACGGCCGAGGCGATCGCCGACAGTTTCTCCGGCTCCTGGAGCAGCGCCGCACCGGCACCGCGCCCGGCAACCTTCCTGACCGGGCATCCGAAGTTGATATCCAGGTAATCGGGCTCATAGGTCTCGGCGATGGCCGCGGCCTCGACCATGGACTCGACCGTACTGCCGAAAATCTGCACGGCAACCGGACGTTCGAAAGTATCGACGGCGAGCTTGCGGATCGATTTTTCCGCCCCGCGCCGCAAGGCCTCCGCACTGATGAACTCCGTATACACGATATCCGCCCCGTGACGCTTGCAAAGCTGCCGGAAGGCGCGGTCGGTCACATCCTCCATCGGGGCGAGAATAACCGGGCGGTCTATGTCAATCGTGCCTATGCGCATCGTCGAACCCCGAAACCCTTCAACCGGCGACCGGCCCGGCCATCAGTTCCCTGACCTGCTTGCGCACCGTCTCGTGGAGCACCTGGTCTTCACGAAGCAGTTTCTTGACCGCCTCGCGCCCCTGCCCGAGCTTCTCGGTGCCATAGCTGAACCAGGCGCCGGCCTTCTTGACGACGCCGAACTCGACGGCAAGGTCGATCAGCTCGCCAAGGGTCGAAATCCCCTCTCCGTACAGGATGTCGAACTCCGCGGTCTTGAACGGCGGCGCAACCTTGTTCTTGACCACCTTGACCTTGGTGCGGTTGCCGACGATCTCCTCGCCATCCTTGATCTGGGCGATCTTCCGGATATCAAGCCGAACTGAGGAGTAGAACTTCAGGGCCTTGCCACCGGTCGTCGTTTCCGGGTTGCCGTACATGACGCCGATCTTGTCACGAAGCTGGTTGATGAAAATGCAGACCGCACTCGACTTGGAAATCGCACCCGTGAGCTTGCGGAGCGCCTGGCTCATGAGCCGGGCCTGCAGACCGACGACACTGTCGCCCATCTCGCCTTCAAGCTCGGCCTGTGGCACCAGCGCGGCAACCGAATCGACGACGACGATATCCACTGCGCCGCTGCGCACCAGCGTTTCGACGATCGACAACGCCTGCTCGCCCGACTCCGGCTGGCTGACCAGAAGCGCATTGATATCGACCCCGAGCTTGCGGGCATAGACCGGATCGAACGCATGCTCGGCATCGACGATGGCCGCAATACCGCCCGCCTTCTGCGCTTCGGCAATGGCATGCAGCGCCAGGGTCGTTTTGCCCGAAGACTCGGGACCGTAGATCTCGGTCACCCGTCCACGCGGCAACCCGCCGACGCCGAGGGCATAATCGAGCGCCATGGAGCCCGTCGAAATCGACTGGACGTGCATGATGGCCGAATCGTCGCCAAGCCGCATGATAGCACCCTTGCCGAACTGTTTTTCAAGGGTTTCGATGGCCAGGTTGAGCTGTTTGAGCCTGGCGGGGTCGACCGTCTGCTGCTTTTGTGCGGTATCTTTTTCCATGGGGCATTCAGTTTGTATGGTAAAAACGGTTCTGGGGGGAGGTTATGCCATGGCGCTCTTCAGGGTCTCCGGGAATGACCGGTATACCATGCCGAGATCGGTCACCGAGCGCCTGTTGCTGTACGTTGCCTGCCGGGAAGCCTGGCGGAGGCTCTCAAGGCTGATGAACGAAGGACGCCCGGAGATGAACGACCAGAGTTCGCCACAGCACCCGGTCAGCGATGCCAGCGCCCCGGCAATGCGGTGCGGCATTTTCGTACGGCTCCCGGGCACCTGGCCAATGCGTCCGAACAGCTCCCTGAACGTCAGGTTTTCGGCGACAATGATGTAGCGTTCGCCCGGCCTGCCTTTGCGCCATGCCGCGACATGGGCTTCGGCCACATCGCGGACATCCACGAAGCCGGTGCCCCCGTCGGGGCAGAACGGCAGCAGGCCGCGATAAATGAGCCGGAGCACCTCGTTGGACGAACTTCCGGGAGCCTCACGAGGGTGTTCGCCCGCGCCGATCACCACGCCCGGGTTGACCATCACCACATCGAGCCCCTCGGCAAAGCCGCGGCGACACTCAAGTTCGGCAAGATGCTTGGACTCCATGTAAGGGTTGCGGCGCTGCCATTCGGAGAACATCGAACTCTCGTTCGACTCCTTCACGCTCTCCGTCCCGCTCTGAGCACCGATGGCCGCAATCGAGCTGGTCGCCACCAGCCGCCTGACACCTGCGGCAAGGCAGGCATTGACCACGTTTCGGGTACCGAGCACATTGGTTTCGTACAACCGGTTCCTGAAGCTCGCGGTATAGGCGATAAGGCCAGCGCAGTGGAACACCACCTCCGAACCGGCGACCGCTTCGGTCACCGCGTCGGCATCACGCAGGTCCGCCTGGACGAAATCAACCGGGAGACCACGGAAACAGGAGGTATCGGAACCGCTCCGGACGGCAAGCCGACACCGGATCGAATCACCGAACTGCCGGAGAAGGCTGAACACAAGTTGCGCCCCAAGATAACCCGTCGCACCGGTGATGAATATCGGAGTCCCTGACATGAAAAAATAGTGCCTTGAAGGCTGGATGTTATGCAATCCGGGCTGTCCGGCACTGCTTGGAATTGTTCATAATAATAAGAAGAATAAAACTTACATTGCACTCAAATCCATCCCGGAACGTGAGAAAAAAAATCGCATCCGCAGACGTCAGCCCTGTGCTTGCCGGCGAACGCCTCTCGGTAGGCGTCATCGAAACCGGTACGCTTTCCAACGGCCTCCAGGTCGTCAGCAACCATGTCCCGTACGTGCACAGCGTCACGGTAGGCATCTGGATCAATGCGGGCTCCAGGGAAGATCCCCCCGGACAGGAGGGCATCGCCCACTTCATCGAACATGCCGTTTTCAAGGGCACCCGCAGGCGGGACTACGTGGAAATCGCCCGTTGCATCGAGGAGGCCGGCGGCTACATCGACGCATGGACCACCAAGGAGCAGACCTGCATCTATGTCAGGTGCCTGCGCGAGCAGCTCGGGCTCGGCATTGACCTGCTCGCCGACCTCATCTGCGAACCGACCTTCCCCGAGGCGGAACTTGAAAAGGAGAAAGAGGTGGTGCTGGAAGAGATCGCCGGCATCAACGACACACCCGAAGAGCTGATCTTCGAGGATTTCGACATGCGGGCATTCCCCGGCCACCAGCTCGCCACCCCAATCCTCGGCACCGAAGAGAGCATTGACGAACTCACCGGCGCGGACCTGCGCGCCTTCATGAGCCGCAATTACGTACCGGAAAAAATGCTGCTGGCGGCCGTCGGCAACGTCGACCACGACGAACTGTCAACACTGGCGGCACGGCATTTCGGCCATCTCGAAGCAACCCCGCCGTCCGGCCTGCAGCAACGGAAACTGTTCGATCCTGCGGCCTACCGCCCCTTCTCGGCAACCCTGAAAAAAAGCGTCTGCCAGGCGCAGGTGCTGCAGGGCACCGTCGTCGCCCGCGACGACGCCAACTACTGGGGACTCACGGTGCTCAACGCCATGCTCAGCAGCGGCATGAGCTCCATCCTGAACCTCGAACTTCGCGAAAAACGCGGGCTGGTCTACCAGGCCTATTCGTCGATGGCCTACCTCGACGAACTGACGACCTTCAACATCTACGCGGGCACCGACAAGGGCAAAACGGCAAAGACCCTGCAAACCATCGGTAGCCTTTTTTCCGGCAATGCCTTGCTGGAGCCTGACGAAAGCGAAATCGAAGCCGCGAAATCCAAGATCCTCGGTTCGATGATCATGGGCATGGAAAAGATGACCCGGCGCATGTCGAACATGGCCCAGGATATCTTCTTTTTCGGCAGGTACCTGCCCCCAGCGGAAAAAGCGCAGTGCATCGAATCGGTCGACGCTGCCGCCATCGCCCGGGCGACCGCATCCCTTCGCATCCCCGACCTCCTCTCAACGCTGGTCTACAGACCATCGAGGTAAGCCCCCCCCTTTTTTTTAAACGATGAAAATGTTGTATAATTGCAATCTTGCATTTTTAACACTTAACCGGTCATGACAGCTTTGCAAAAGAATATCAGGAATGTTAGCGACATCGAGCAGGAACTTGAAATCATTCTGACTGCCGAAGAGTTCAAGCCCGAGCTTGATCAGGAATTTGAAGAAGCTCGCAGGTCCGTCAAGATCAAGGGGTTCCGCCAGGGTCACGTGCCCGCCGGCATGCTCAAGCGATTCGTCGGGCCGTCCATCGAGGCGACCATCGCCGAGAAAATGGCATCGAAGCACTTCGCGGCAATTGCCGAAGAGGAAAACATCAAGCCTGCAAGCCGCGCCCAGATCGAGAACTACACGTTCGACGGCGACACCCTGACCATCAGGATGTCGTACGAAATCCACCCGGAATTCGAACTGAAGGATATTACCACCTATAGCTTCACCCAGACTGAATACACCGTCGACGACGCTGCCGTCGAACGCGAAATCGAAATGATCCTCAAGGGCCACGGCACGCTGGTCAGCAGCGACGAGGCCGCAGGAGCTTCCGACACCGTCATCGCCGACATCGCAAAACTCGACGCGGAAGGTCAGCCGATCGAAGGCCAGAGCAACGAGAACCACCACTTCAACCTCGACTACCTGCCTGCCGACAACCAGTTCCGCACGGCACTCGAAGGCAAGAAAGCCGGTGAATCGGTCGACGTGACCATCGAGCCGAAAGAAGAGGGGGCTGAGACGGTCCGCTACCGGGTCGACATCAAGGAGATCAAACGCCTCGAACTGCCTGAACTGACCGACGAACTGGTCAAGGAGATCACCCACGAGCGCTTCTCGAACGTCGCCGATTTCAGGGAAGACGTCCGCAAGCAGCTGGAGCAGCACTTCACGAGCAAGTCGGAACAGGACCTGCTTGAAGCCATTTCGGCAAAGCTCGTCGAAGACCACGCCGTTCCCACCCCGAAGGCTATGGTCGCTTCGTTCCAGAACATGCTCGTCGAAAACGCCAAGCGCCAGATCGGCGGCAAGCTTCCGAAGGCAATCAACGAAAGCGAGTTCCTCGAAGCCATGAGGCCGAACGCCGAAAAGCATGCCCGCTGGCTCCTGGTCAGCCAGAAAATTGCGCAGGTCAACAACCTGACCGTCACCGACGACGACATCAGGGCCTATGCGGAGAAGGAAGCGGAAAAGAACACCGAGCTCAAGGCAGAAGACCTGCTGAGCACCTACCTGTCGAACGAGTTCAGGGACTATATCGTCGACACCCTCATCAAGGAGAAGATCTACGACTTCATCAAATCACAGGTGAAGATCGAAAAAGAAGCCAAGCCGATCCCGTCGCACGACGAAGAGGAAGAGGCCGAAGCCTGATCTCCCCACAGGAAAAACACGCACAGACAGTCCAGCAGGGGCCCCATCGGGGCCCCTGTGCTGTTTCTGGCAATCGGGAAAACAGGGAAAAGTTCAGGAGGGCTGGCCGATGACCAGCGCGACCGCAACCGCTGAGTGGCGGTCGTGAGAAATGGAGACCGTTGCCCTGACGTCGGGACAACGGTGCAGAATGACCTGGGGCTTGCCGCCCTGGTCGCTGAGAATCTCGACGGAATGCCAGGAAAGACGTGCACCGAACCCGGTGCCCAACGCCTTCGACAACGCCTCCTTTGCGGCGAACCGCCCGGCAAGGGTCTCGACGGGGTCCGGCCGGGACCGGCAGAGCTCGATCTCGGCGTCGGTCAGGATACGCCGGAGAAAGGCGTCGCCATGCGCCTGGTACACCTCCCGGATGCGTGCAATCTCGACGATGTCGACACCGACCTCCATCAGGCAAGCTCGATGTTCATCGACAGGTCCAGCGCCTTGACACTGTGGGTGAGTTCACCCACGGAAATGTAATCCACACCGGTCATGGCAACTTCGGAAACATTGTGCAGGCCGACGTTGCCCGATGCCTCAAGCCTGATGCCACCATAACCGTTGCCCTTGATCCAGCGAACCGCCTCGGCAAGCCCGTCAACCATGAAGTTGTCCAGCAGAATGATATCCGGCTGGCTTTCGCAGGCCTGCTTCAGCTCGGACATGCTGCGGACCTCCGTCTCGATCTTCAGCGGAAGCGCATGGGTCTGGCAGTAGGTCCGGGCCCTGTTGACCGCCTCGCCGACGCCGCCGGCCGCGTCGATATGGTTGTCCTTGATGAGGATCATGTCGAACAGGCCGAAGCGGTGGTTGAGGCCACCGCCGATACGTACCGAGTCCTTGTCGAAATAACGGAGCCCGGGAGCCGTTTTCCTCGTATCGAGAATCGACGCGTTGGTATGGCTGACCCGTTCGACATACATGTTCGTCCGGGTTGCGATCCCCGACATCCGCTGCATGAAATTCAGGACGGTCCGCTCCCCGATCAGGATCTGGGCCATGCGGCCCTTGACTTCAAGAATCCGTTCGCCGGGATAGACCCGCTGGCCGTCCCTGATGATCGCCGTCAGCTCAAGCGCGGGGTCCAGCAGCTTGTAGACCTGGCGGGCGACATCGACTCCCGCGACGATGCCTTCAGCCTTGGCTTCGACGATGCCCGAACCGGTCTGCTCCGGGTCGATTGTCGACAGTGTGGTGTAATCTCCCTGGTAGCGATCCTCTTCGATCGCGAGCTGGAGGGCCCGCGTCCTGCAGGTTTCGAAAAATTCCCGGAACGCGTGGTTTTTCCTGTTATCTCCCATAGCGGCAGTCACGTGAGAAGTTGGCGGTTACGAAAGGCTTTATGGAAAGTACCATTTTAACCTCATGGAAAGTACCATTTTCACCCTGAATTTGCAGGCACCTCACCATCCGGGATCGCCTTCGTCCAAACGGCGGCGGCGATTTTGCACGACACTGCCGAAAGGCGTACATTCACTCACAACGTCAGTGAACCAAATCCCGTCCTGAACGAAAATGAGCGTCAACCACAAATCGTGCATCAGACTGGTCAATGCATCGTTCTACGCCTGGCATGGCGTCCACCGCGAAGAGCAGCGGCTCGGCGGCAAATATGAGGTGGATGCCGAACTCCGCTTCGATTTCCTGCCTGCAGCGGAAGCGGACGACGTCGCACGCACCGTCGACTACAGCATGGCCCATGAAACCATCAGAAACGTCATGACAGGCAAAAAAGCGGCGCTGATCGAAACACTCGCCGTCTGGATCGCCGATGGGCTCATGCAGCGCTTTCCGATGCTTGACGGGGTGACGGTGAAAGTACGCAAAAGGACCCTCCCGCTCGGAGCCCTGTGCGACTATGCGGAAGCGGAACACCGGATCGACCGGGTCTGAACGGATGGCAGCGACATCGGCATACATCGGCATCGGCTCGAACGTCGGCGACCGCCTGGCGAACCTGCAGCAGGCCGTCGAGCGGCTCGACGCCGGCAACGGCATTTCCGTAACCGGAGTGTCGCGGGTCTATATGACCGAACCGGTTGGCGACGTCAACCAGGAGCGCTTCTTCAACGCTGTCGTGCAGGTCACGACCACGCTTGAGCCGATCATGCTCCGCAGCCGCTGCAAGGAGATCGAACAGGAGCTCGGCAGGCCGGAACGCTACCGGAGGTGGAGCCCGAGGACGATCGACCTCGACATCCTGCTGTACGGGGCACGGTGCGTTTCCAGCGACATCCTGGTCATACCGCACGCCGAACTGCACCGGCGAAAGTTCGTCCTCATCCCGCTGCTTGACCTTGGCAACCCGACCCATCCCGGCTTCGGCACCCCTGTCTCGCAGCTTGTCCGTACCTGCGGCGATCCGTCGGTCCCCATCCGCCTGACCGAACGCCTCCACATCGGCTCATAACACCTGAAAACAGAACGGGCCGCCGAAGCGACCCGCATTAAAACGTGCAACCCTGTCAGCGAACCGTCAGTTCGTGAAGGTGATGCTGAGGGTTCCCTGGGCAAAATCGGCACCCTCCGTCTTGCGTCCCACCAGGACATTGGGCAGCACGATGCTCTTGCGGAAGTTGTTGATGTCCACCAGCAGTTCGTCACCCTTGATATTGACGGCGAGCTTGTCCACTTCGACGTTGGGCAGGTAAAGGTTGAGCACATACTTGCCGTCGACCTTTTCAAGCGTCTGGGTCTTGTCGTTGGTGTACAGCACGTCGATGGGATTACGGCCGTCGAACAGCTCCTGGCTGAGGGTGTAGAGCTTGTCGGGCGTGATCACTTCGGACGGCGACTGGCGCGCCTTGAAGATCGGCACCGGGTAGAAACAGTTGTCGATGACCCTGAGGTACTTGGCCTGCTGGTCGATAAGGGCCTGCAGGTACTGGTCGCTGGAGCTCTGCGGAAGCACCTTGTTGACGATGGCCGCGTCGAGCTTGTAGCCGAACAGGTTCAGGTAGGTCTGCACGCGCAGCGCCTCCTTGATCACCATGTTCTCGGGGTTGAGCACCACCCTGAAGGTTGTGATGTTCTTGTCCTGGAGCATGGTGTGCAGCTCTTTCATATGCTCGTTGACTTCGGGCATGAGCTTGAAAATGTTCTTCTTCGGCATGAACTTGCCGATCAGCGGAGCGGCGAACCCGATGGCCTTGGAGTGCCAGCCGCCGATCTTTTCGGAATACCAGCCATAGGACTCGGGCATGCCGAGCAGACGCATGGTCTCGCCGGTCGGCGCCGCATCGACCACGACCGCATCGTACAGACCGGATTTTGCAGCCTTCCAGATGTAACGCAGGCTGATCATCTCCTCCATACCGGGCACGATCGCCAGCTCTTCGGCAACGATCTCGTTGGCGCCGTCATGCATGAGGATCGAAGAGAAATACGAATACAGCTCGGTCCAGTTCTCGCGGATTTCCGCAAGGACGTTGACCTCCATTGCAAAGAGATTTTTTTCGACCTCCACCGGACTGGAACTGAGCTCGACGCCGAGTGCGTCGGCAAGGCTGTGAGCAACGTCGGTACTCATGATCAGCACACGCTTGCCGCTGCGGGCAATCGCTGTGGCGGTTGATGCGGATACGGTGGTCTTTCCCACCCCGCCTTTGCCCAGGTAAAGAATAATTCTCATGGTTGTTGGAAAACTATGGTGTAGGCTTGACTGAAACAGAATGGTTGTCAGAAGGTTTTTCAGGCCCTTCATGGTGCTTCCGTGCGCCCGGTTTCCGGGGGCCGGAGTGAACAGGCTCTTTTGCCGCCGCAGGCTGGTTGCTTTCGGCAGCGGGAATCGGCAGGTCTGATTCAAGGGTCAGGTAATCGGTCCCCGCAGCCCCTGCATCAGGCTGGCTGGCAGCGGCCGGAGGAGGAGGAACGGCCTCGTCGGAAGGCAGGGACGGCGCTGGCTGCACATCGGCCCTGATCTGGATTTTTTTCCGTGACGGCGCAACAGCAGGCTCCTGCTCGTGCAGCGAGTCACTTTCCGTCGCCCCTGACGGCTGCTCTTCGTAACCCATGAGCTTCCGTTCGATGTCGCTCGTTTCGCGATCCGTGCGGATCGCCACCTTCCGGTGCCGGAACACCGGGGATTCCTGAACTTCGGACTCCGGCTCCTGCTCGTGAAGGGCAGTCCCGGCGGCTGCAAGCGGCTCCGGTTCGCCGGACTCATCGTAACTCATCAGCTTGTGGGCGATGTCGTCCACTTCACGCTCCGCACGGACCGGGACCTTCCGGTGTCGGAGCACCGGGCCCTGGGCATCCGGCTCCATGGCCGCCGCATCATCCTGCGCAAGCGGTGCGGCAGCAGGAGAAGCGGCAGGTTCATCGCGTTCGGATTCGTCATAGCTCATCAGCTTGCGGGCGATATCGCTTGCGCCGTCGTCCTCAGCCTTGACCGTCAGCTTCCGGCGTTTCGGCTCCGACCCGTCGTCATCCGGAACGGTGCGTCGGCTCGCGGGCGGAACCGTCGGCGCCGCTTCCGGTTCGTCGTCCGCAAAGGGATCGAACGCGTTGCTGTCTTCCCTGACGCTGATCTTCTTGCGGCGGACCGTCGTATCCCCGGCGCTGCCGTCTCCCTCGTCATCAAGCCTGCGCGAAGCGCTGCGCTCCTGGCGGGAAAACGGGTCTTCACGATCGCGGGAGGAGGAAGATTCGGGGCGGGAGGACTTCTTGCCGCCGCCGGTGCCGATACCGGTCAGCTTGATGATCTTGCCGACCGAACCGATAATGCCGTCGCTGCTGACCGCGGTCTTGATGGCATTCATCACGAAGCGCTCCGCCTGCGGGTTGCCGGCGATGTTGGCCAGCAATTCGTTGAGGGCGGTCAGCACCGTGGCCACGTCGTTCGGCACATGCTGGAAATCCTTCATCAGCTGCTCCCTGATCTTGAAGGGAGCGTCGCCGACCATATCCTTGAGCTGGCCGGCAAGCCGCTTTATGGCGGCAGGATCGGCCGGCAGCATGCCTTCGATGCTGCGGGCGGCATCAGCCCCGCCAGGCACTCCGGGAGGCATCCCCGAAGCCATTCCGGGAGGCATGCCCATAGTCCTGGGGCGCGGCTGCTGGGCTGCGCCGGGCTGCGGAAATTCGTTCTGGTAGCCGATCGAAGCCTTGTACTGCTCCAGGAGGTCCTGGCCGTAGCCGATACCGGGGTCCGGGGTTGGCTGCTGGGGCTCATCCATGGGAATGGAGACCGATCGGGGAATACAGACACTGCGCCCTGCCTGCAGGATCCTTGCCGCCGTATCCTCAGGAATCTCCTGACGGTAGTTGACCCCGAGGTAGTCCTCGATGGTCGATTCGATGACGGTATGGAGCTTGACGATGGCCTCGGCCTCACGGATCTCGACCATGTCGAAGATCACGTACACGGGCTCCTTGCCCTCACGCTTGATCTTCAGGTTCAGCGTGGCGAAGGCGCTGTCCTTGTTCCTGCTGTTGACGGCAACGGCCCCCAGGGTGAAGCGGTCGAGGAAGTCCTTCGACGCACCGCGAGCCCAGAGGTAGACGGCCTTGTCGGTATAAATCAGATAATCCTGGTAAACGATGTTCCCGACCCGCTCCTGGTGGGACTCGTAAAATACGCCATCGAAAAAGGCTATGGGACTTTCCCCCTCTCCGATAAGACGTTTCTGGAAAAACTCAGTGACATCGTTCAGTTCGGTCTGCCCTGAGACATAAAGAGAGATATTAGCCATTACTGCGTCCGGTCACGTTACCTGTGTTGCCTGCCGATCGATTAGTGGGGCAATCAAACTATTAAAATATGAAAACAAAAATAAATTACGTAACAAAGCGCCGGTCGTGAAGCGGTCCACGCGCCAGCAAATACCTGACGCCACGGATATGCGGAACCCGGAAGGCCCTCGCAGGGGGAGAGAAAAAAATAAAAAAGGCAGTGAAGGCTGTTCGCCTGTCACTGCCCTTGTAAGTTAGGACCGTAGCGGTTCGCTTATTTTGCGAACTTCGACTCGACTTCCTTGGTCGGCATAGCGTAGCCGGAAACCTCAGGCGAGGAACCGCGAAGGCTCGCACCGCCACCGAAGCTGCCATAAGCATTGCGGTTGATCCGCATGGTGCCTTTGCCCAGGGAATCAAACAGCATGCCGACAGTTTCCCAGTGACCTTCGACCATAACTTCAAAGATACGGCCAGCGGCGGCTAAGATGTCGGTAAAAACGCCTCCTCCACTCATAACTCCTCCTTTTGGAATTTAATTGACAGAAAAATGGACAACTTTCAAAAATTGGGACTTTGGGATAAAAATACGCGAATTAACGACAAAACACAAATAAAAGATGTCTGCCGTTTCCCTGCGTCCGGCGAAGGGGCGCAGGGAATACGCAGGCCCTGTACCGTTTATTTTTTGACGGTGGCTTTCTGGAACGAACCGGCAATGTTCTTGACCGCCTCGGATGCCGAAGAACCTACGTCACCGACAGCCTTGGCTGCGTTGCCCGTCACGTTCTCGACGCTCTTCACGGCATCGCCGTAGAGCTCACCGGCAGAGCGGGACACGTCCTTGACCGTGATGGCCACGCGGTCGATGGTTTCGCCGACGACGCCGCTCGTCCTGCCCAGGACGCTGCCGATGCCCGAAGCGTCGACCAGGGAGCCGAAGGTGCCGGCAACCGTTTCGACAAGGCCGCCTGCAAGCTCAAGGCCGCCGACGATGGCGCTCTGCCCGGTCAGGAGTGCGCTCTCGGCAAGGAAGGTCAGGCGGTCGGTGAAATCAAGGTCCTTGAAGTCCTTGCGAAGTTTCTGATAGGATTCTGACATGATGTTTTCTCCTTTATTGCGGCTGCACGTGGCAGCCATCGGTTAGAGGTTATGACAACAAAAAAATGGTTACGATCGGTGCGTCTCACGGGTTCGCTGATGGTGGCCCTGGCGGTCGAGGTCAAATGGAATGTGCAGCCACTTGTCCCTGAAAATGGCCTCTCCCGGTTCGAGCCCGGCAAGGCTGGCCGGAAGCGTGATGATCTTGCGCTGGTTGCCGATCTGGACGAACAGCTCATCGCCGGTCACCCAGATATCGATATCGACAGGATTGGCGAACACGAGCTTGAGCTGGACCTCGTACACATCACCGTTGCGGACGAAACGGATCGGGGGTTCATCATACATGAGCCCTGCCGGGTCGACGTCGCCGTAAATGTCGTACGCGAAGACCTCCAAGGCCTTGACGCCAACGATCTCCTGATCGTACATCTTGAGCTTCTTGACCGGAAGCGGCGAAAACCCCTCCTCGATCTCCCCAAGGTATTTCTGCTGGATGCCCTTCCACTTTTCGAGATAACCGCTGTTCTCACTGGTGTCAAGCAGCCGGTTGACAAGCACCATGTCGACCTTGAATCCGTAGAGGTTCAGGTAGGTCAGGGCCCGCATCGTCTCCTTGATCGACATCTTCTCGGCGTTCATCACCAGCCTGACGGTCGACTTGACGGTGTCGGTCAGGATTTCCCGGATGTCCTCCAGCTCGTCGAAGACCTGATCGACCGACTCGATGGCATCCTCCGGCGGGATGTAGTACGCAATCTTGTCGGACATCTTCGAAAGCGGCTTGCTGAGCGGCTTGACGATGTACTTGTTGACGTTCTTGACCGCCTTCATGCCCCACGAAAGCGTATCGGGAAGCGACAGGAGGCGGAGGGTCTCGCCGGTCGGGGCGGTATCGAGCACCAGCGCGTCATACAGGCCCGACGATTTGTAGCGCTTGATCCTGAGCAGCGAGAAAAGCTCTTCCATGCCGGGAAGGATCGTCATCTCGTCCGCCATGATCCCGGAAACCCCCTGCGCCATGAAAATCCGGGTATAGTACTTCTGCACCGAATGCCAGTTCTTCTTGAGGTCGACATACGGATTGACCTCGATGGCATGCAGGTTCTCCTTGATCCTGGTCGGCTCGGCACCGAGCGGCAGGTTGAAGGAGTCGGAAAGGCTGTGGGCCGGGTCGGTCGACAGCACCAGGGTTCGATGCCCCATCTCGGAAAGGCGCACTGCCGTTGCAGCAGAGACGCTGGTCTTTCCCACACCGCCTTTTCCTGTAAAAGTCAGTATACGCATGTACCGGGCATTGGTTGGTTATACCGCCGAGACAATAAAGATATACATCTGCCGAGACTCTGCAAAGCAGCCGCAGCACTGCCGACCGCGAAAAAATAACCCCCGGGCCACCTGATTTGCAAAATCCCCGACGGCACTCTTAATTAGTTGCACAAGCACACCCGGCCGCTCCGCGCATCAGTAAACCAGTTTTTCGCAGCCATGCCTGAAACCAGCACCATCACCGACACCAGGGCCCTCATCACCGGCACCAGGGCAATCGGAACGGATGTCTCCGTCATTTCGATGGAGTGCCCGGCCGTCGCCGCGTCCGCCAGGCCGGGCAACTTCGTCAACATCAAGGTCGCCGACACCACCCAGCCGCTCCTGCGCAGGCCATTCTGCGTGCACAACGTCCACGGCGATACGGTCGACGTCATGGTCAAGGCCGTCGGCAGAGGCAGTGCACTGTTCCGGGCGGCGACCACTGGCAGTACCGTCATGGTGCTCGGCCCGCTCGGCAACGCCTTCGGCATCGACACCGGAACGTTCGATTCGGCGCTCCTCGTGTCCGGCGGCATCGGCACCGCCCCGATGCGCTTCCTTGAAACCCGCCTTGACACCATGGCAATCCCCTCCGTCAACCTGGTCGGCGGCCGCACCAGCACAGACCTGCTGACCAGCGGGCTCGCCAACTGCCGCACGGCGACCGACGACGGCTCGGCAGGCTTCCGGGGCAACGTGGTCGACCTCCTGAAACACCATCTCGAAACGACGCCGGACGCCGGACGCCGGAAGGTATTCGCCTGCGGGCCGAACCCCATGCTGAAAGCCGTGGCCAGGTTCTGCGCGGCCAGCGGCCTGGACTGCGAACTCTCGCTCGAATCGGTCATGGGCTGCGGCATCGGCATCTGCTACGGCTGCATGGTCGAACTCAACGACGCCGACGGCAACCCGGAAACCATACTCCTCTGCAAGGAGGGGCCGGTCATCGACGGACGCAGGTTCCTGTCGAGATGACGGCTTGAACCAGAACGGCGAAACACGTAGTTTGTGACCTGTACTCAGATAACCCCGCGCCATGTGCTCCGGCAGAAGCGGCATGGCGACGTTTCCAACCGAAAACTCCCACACGCACCATGGCAAAAGGCTTGAACAAGGTAATGCTCATCGGCCACCTCGGTAACGACCCGGAACGCCGGGAAACCGCATCCGGCCAGACCGTCGTCAACTTCACCGTCGCGACCAGCGAAAACTTCAAGGACAGCACCGGCAACCTCCAGGAACGCACCGAGTGGCACCGGATCGTCGCCTGGGGCCGCCTTGCCGACATCTGCAGCCAGTACCTGAAAAAAGGCCGGCAGGTCTATATCGAAGGCCGCCTCCAGACCCGGTCATGGGACGACAGCAAAAGCGGCGAAAAGAAATACACGACCGAAATCGTCTGCAGCGACATGCAGATGCTCGGCTCGGCCCGCGATGGCGGATCGGCCGGCAACATGGGCGACGGCGGCTACGGGCAGGACCGGCCAACCTATACCCCGAGGGCGCCACGGCAGGAACCGAACGGCGGCGATTACGGCAACCGTCCGTCGGCAGGAGCGCCGCCTGATATGGAAAAGGACGACCTGCCGTTCTGAACCCCGACCGGTAACCCGAATCAACCATGTCGGATCTGCACAAAAAGATAGCCGCCGGAAAAATTGATCCGGTCTACTTCCTCCAGGGCCCCGAAAGCTGGCTGAAAGAGGAGGTCGAAGACCGGATCAGAGGCGCAATCTTTCCGTCCGAAAACGAAGCGGCACTGAACACGCTGGTCCTGTACGGCCCTGACGTCTCCCTGGCCCAGATCGTTTCCGTCGCTTCCGAATACCCGATGTTCACCGAAAAGAAACTGGTCATCGTGCGCCAGTTCGACAAGCTCAAAAAAGCCGGCTCGAAGGATCAGACGCAGCAGCAGGAAGCCTCGTTCGCCCGCTACCTTGAGAATCCGGCGACCTTCGCCGTGCTGGTACTGGATGCCGACGAGCTTGACAAAAAAGAGCTTGAAAAGCAGCCGTACCGGCAGCTCAAGCCCTTCAGGCACGAATTCCCGGCACTCAAGCATGTCGACCTCTTCGCGACCGAACGTGCACGGCAGGCCGGCTGGGAGTTCGACCCCGACGCGCTCAAGACCTTTTCGGCCTACATCGAGCCCGTCTCCCGCCTGGTCTGCCAGGAGCTTGAAAAGCTGACGCTCTATGCGGCAGGGCACAGGACCGACCGGCGAATCACCCTTGAGGATGTCTGTGACTGCGTCGGCGTCTCCAGGAAGTACAACGTCTTCGAACTTGAAAAAGCGCTGGCCGACCGGAACCTGCGGCTCTGCAGCGGCATCGCGCTCATGATCATGGAACAGGAGGGGCTGAAGGAGGGGCTGATGACCATCGTCCGTTACCTGACCACCTTTTTCATCCGGATATGGAAGCTGCAGACCCCCGGCATCCAGCGCAAACCGCCGCAGGAGATCGCCGCCGCGCTCGGGATGTACGGCCGACAGGAATATTTTGTCAAGAACTACATCGCCTACGCCAGGCGCTTCAGCGTCGCGGAGACCGAACAGGCGCTCCTGGCCCTCCGCGAGGCCGACGCCGCGCTCAAAGGAATCGCCCCGTCCGGGGACGAACGGTTCACGCTGCTGCAGCTGATGCAGCGGATGCTCGGGCACAGCTGAAACCTCTTGCGGCCGTCACGGCCGCTATGCCAGCCACCCCTGCTGCCGGTACCAGCCAAGCGTCGAAGGAATCCCCTCCCCAAGGGGAATCGACGCGGAAAACCCCAGATCGCCCGCTGCCTTTGCAACCGAACAGACCCAGTATGGCTGCGTCAGCTCACTGGCTTTGTCCCGGTTGATGAGCGTCGGCCTGCCGGTCATGCGGGCGACGGCGCCGAGAAGGGTGCCAAGGCCGAACACGAGCGGCACCGGAATATCGATGCGCAGGAGCCTGCCGAACCCCAGCGCCGGCCGCGCCGCCTCGATGACGTCGTCCCAGGCGAACGGCCGTGGCGAGGCCAGAAAATAGGTCTGTCCCCCTGCCGCCTCGGCCCGCATGGCCACAAGCATCCCGTCCACAAGGTCATCGACGTGGATCATGCTGAAACGTTGCCGTCGGCCGGAACCCGCCGAAACAAGCACCCCCTTCTGCAGCATGCGGAACACCTCCAGGATGTCGCGGTCACCGGGGCCGTAGACCGCCGAAGGACGAACGATGGTCACCGGCACCGGGCCTGCGTGGCGCACGGCGGCCTCCTCACCGAGCAGCTTGCTGCGCCCGTAAACGCTGACCGGCCGGGGCGGGTCGGACTCCCTGACGCCGCGCTCCGGCGAAGCTGCCGGACCTGCCGCAGCCTGGGACGAAACGAGCAGGAAGCGACGGAGCGACGGATTGACGCTCCGGACAGCACGCAGCAGGCTTTCCACCGGCTGCACGTTGCCGGCAAGGAACCCTGCCTCGTCGGGCGCCCTGGTCACCCCGGCAAGGTGGATGATCCGGTCGACGCCAGCGACCGCATGTTCGAGCCCGGCGGCATCGCCATAGCCTGCCCGAACCGTTTCAATACCCGCAACCGGCTCCGCCACGCCGCTTTCAGGGCGAAGCAGCACCCGCACGGCAACCCCCTCGCGCCGCAGGCGGTCCACCACACGCTTTCCGATAAACCCGGTCGAACCGGTCACCAGCACCTTTTCCGACATAGTCCCGTTTCCTGTTGATTATCTGCACAAACGACCGCCCGGGTCATAGCCCCGGAACGCATGCCAACGCCCGACACGGGCCAGCCAGAGAAAATCGGACGCCGTATTCTCAATAACAAGAATTTTTTCATACATTTCTGTTTCATTGCTCAAACCATTTAACCATCGCAGCCGCGCTGGACAAGCATTACCGGAGACACCATTGCCGACGACTCCCGTACTCAGCGAAAATGCCGAAGTAAAACCGCAGCCCGTGGAACAGCCAAAAGACCTTTTCAAAAAATGCATTGACTTCACCCTCGCAGACGAAGTAAAGGCGAAGGGCATATACCCGTTTTTCCATCCCATCGACGAAACCGAAGGGCCGATCGTCTCATTCGGCGGTCGCAAACTCGTCATGGCTGGTTCGAACAACTACCTCGGCCTCACGGCCGACAACCGGGTCAAGCAGGCCTCGATCGACGCCATCAAGCGGTACGGCACCAGCTGTTCCGGCTCACGCTACATGACCGGAACCGTCAGCCTGCACATCGAGCTCGAAGAAAAGCTCGCCGACTTCTTCGAAAAAGAGCGCTGCCTGCTGTTCAGCACCGGCTACCAGACCGGCCAGGGCATCATCCCCACACTCGTCCAGCGCGGCGAATACATCGTTTCCGACCGTGACAACCACGCCAGCCTCGTCGCCGCCTCGATCATGGCGCAGGGCGCCGGAGCGAGCCTCGTCCGGTACAACCATAACAATATGGCGGACCTGGAGCGCGTGCTCCAGAAGATCCCGACTTCCGCAGGACGGCTGATCGTCTCGGACGGCGTCTTCTCCGTTTCCGGTGAAATCGTCGACCTGCCGGGCCTGGTAGCCCTGGCGAAAAAGTACAATGCCCGCGTCCTCATCGACGACGCCCACGCCGTCGGCGTCATCGGCAAGGGCGGCAGGGGCACCCCTTCGGAATTCGGCCTCGTCGACGACGTCGACCTCATCATGGGCACCTTCTCGAAAACCTTCGGTTCGCTTGGCGGTTATGTCGTCGGCGACCGTTCGACCATCAACTACATCAAGCACAACGCCTCATCGCTCATCTTCAGCGCCTCGCCGACACCGGCAAGCGTTGCCGCAGTGCTTGCCTCCCTGGAAATCATCCGGGACACCCCGGAGCTGATGACCAGGCTCATCGCCAACACCGACTACGTCCGGCAGGGCCTCCTGGACGCAGGGTTCACCCTCATGCCGTCCCGCACCGCCATCGTCACGGTGCTGATCGCAGACCAGATGAAGACGCTCGTTTTCTGGAAAAAACTCTTTGAAGCCGGCGTCTACGTGAACGCCTTCATCCGCCCAGGCGTCATGCCCGGTCACGAGGCACTCAGGACCAGTTTCATGGCGACCCACGAAAAAGAGCACCTCGACAAGGTCGTCACCGAATTCGCCACCATCGGCCGGGAACTCGGCGTCATCTGACCATTTCTCCCCATCCTTTTGCAGCGCCCCGGCAGGTTCCGGGGCGTTGCCGTTTTTTACCCTGCCCGCACGACGCCTGGGCCGCCACCGTCACCCTATTTGCACTTTCTCTATTTTTCCAGTACTATACTGGTTATTGATGCGTGCCCCTCGTGAACGATGTACACGATACGATGCATTTCTGCCGACGCCAACCAGCCTGTGCCCATGCACACGTCACCTACGGCAACCGCCACAACCGGCAGAATATCGAATTCGTCTTCATGCAGTACCACCACAATCAACACACCACCAACACACTATGAAACAACAGCAAGCTATGGGTTCCCTCCTGAAGCGCCTTGTTCTTTCAGCATCATTTCTCACGGCCACCCTTGCCCCGTTACCGATGTTCGCCGCAGAACCGGGCGTCCTGAAAGGCCGCGTCGTCGACAAGACTGACGGTGAAGGCGTCGTCGGCGCCTCGGTCACGGTCCCGGGCACCAGCATCGGCACCTCGACCGACCTCAACGGCAACTACGTTCTCAGGAACGTCCCCGCGTCGGCCAGCAAAGTGACCGTGTCCATCATCGGCTACGCCCCGGTATCGCAACCGGTCAAGGTCGGTGAAGGCCAGACGGCGACCGTGAACTTCTCGCTTGGTCAGACGACGGTCATGGCATCGGAAGTGGTTGTCGGCGCAGCCCTCTACAAGCAGGACAGGCTTGAGGTACCCGTAACGGCAAACGTTGTTTCAAAGAGCGATATCAAGAAAGCCCCAAATCCGAGCCTTGCAGACGCCGTGGTCGAAGTCCCAGGTGTCAATGTCAGCAGGTCCTCTGGAAATGGCACATCAACCTTGCAGATTCGCGGTTCGAATGCCTTCCAGGGCGGTGCCATCGGCACCCGTGTCCAGGGAACCTATGACGGGTTCCCGATCAACAACCCGACGACTGGTGAAATCGCCTGGGCAAACATGAACATGAACGCGACCGAGCGCATCGAGGTGCTGAAAGGTGCCGCGGCAACACTGTACGGTTCAGGAGCAATGGGCGGCGTCATCAACGTTTATGGCGACCTTCCGGAAAAATTCGAGGTCAAAGCCGGCTACGCCATGGGCTTTTACGACGCACCGCCGAGCTCAGACCAAAGCGCCTACAGAAAAGGATACACGCCTATTCTTTGGAACACATATGCTGGGTTCAGCAACAAAAGTGGAAAATGGAACTATAGCCTGCTCTATTCTCATTCTAAGGATGATGGCTTCAGGGCAGTCACAAATTCCACGATGAATGACATAAAATTCAAGGCAAAATACAGCATTGATTCGAGACAGTACATACAGTTAACGACTTTTTACAACCAGGCTGATGGCGGCTATCCAACCCAATGGCCATTCATCAACAGCACAATTGCAGATCTTGCTCACCGCTTTGATGCCACAAGTGCAGCAAAAATGGACGATACGGTTGCAAGAAAAAATCTGTTGATTGGACTTAACTATGTCAACCTGCTTAGTGACAAGCTAAGTTTGGACACAAAGGTTTACTTCACGAGAAACCAATCAAAAATCGAGTACAACCCGTCTCAAACACCACAGGCATCACCACCATTCTTTTACTATCCTGGCATGAGGTTCAGATTCCCGGGTGAATTCAATGAAGATATTGCTAACCGCGGTGGCATCGGCCTCAAATTGGACTGGAAAGTAAATGACCAAAACCGGTTGTTATTTGGCTTTGATGCAAACGTTGTTGGTGTCAGTACAACCCAGTATACCAACAATATTCCCCTTTCATCTGTCAGTACATCCCTATATGGGCCATTCAGCATTCCAATGCCGGTAGCCCTTTCTGACAACGCCTTGCAAGACATTACAGAACGAAATTTTGCCATATTCTTACAGGATGAGTACAAGCCAACCAACCAGTTAACATTCCTGGGATCATTACGGTATGATTGGAGTGGAATAAATACTGACACTGTGACGTATAGGGATTACTCCACAGTTCCATTTACCACAAAGTCTGCTACCATCCAGAATAAATCTGTTGATGCCATAAGCCCCAGAGTAGCGGCGAATTTCAAGGCTGCAGATGACTTGTCATTCCGAGCATCTATCGGGAAAAGTTTCCGAGCCCCAACCCTTGCGGAGCGATTTGTCCGCGATGCAGGACTGTGGCCTGGAAATCCAAACCCCGCTCTTGATAAGGAAACTATGACGGCTTACGAGTTGGGCATGTTCAAGCAGTTCACCGACAAAGTTTCACTTGATGTAGCTGGTTTTGTCAATAATTACAAGAATCTAATCGAATCAAGGTATTACGCTGTCAACTATCCACCGACTTTTACCGTCTACGATCCTTCAGGAAACGTAGTGCAGCAGCAATACTACATTTACCAAAACATTCAAAATGCCAGAATCTGGGGTATTGAAGCCAGCCTGAATGTTAAACCATCAAAAGATGTCTCCACAAATTTCGGGTACTGTTTCCTGAACGCAAAAGACGTATCCAACAACACGTGGCTTCCAGGAAGACCCGAACATACGGCTTTTGCTGCAGTTGCCTGGCAGGCGAACAAGAATTTCGCCTTTAACGCTGATTGCCGGTACATGAGCATGGTCAAAACGACCAAAACCGTCACGGTCGGCGACTACAATGCCTATCCCGGCGACTTCGTGCTGTTCAACCTCGGTGCCAAAGCAAAAATCACAAACAACGTTTCCGCAACGCTCACCTGCAAAAACGTGTTCAACGTGATGTACTCGGAAGCCGAGGGATTCCCGGCTCCCGGACGCACCTACATCGCGGGTATCGACCTGCTCTACTGAGCGTCGGAACAGGCCTTCAGGCCACCTGAAAAACAGGCCCTTCCAGTCGGAAGGGCCTGTTTTTTTCATGCCGTTGCTATGGCAGGATTTATTACATTGCGTAGTCCTGAATTGTCCTCAGGGTGCTGTCGGCCGTGGCCCATCCCGGGCTCCGGAAGCGGAAAGCGCCCGTCAAATCAAAGCACATTCTCAAGTAATTCTATGGGTGAGAAAATCCGAATTGCCGCCGTTGTCGGCATGGAGCAATGCAACCAGCGGGTATGGAGGGAAGTCAAGGAACTTATCGGCAGCAACGCCGAACTGACGCAGTGGACCGACCAGGACCTGGAACACCAGAACCCTGAAGCCGGCCAGGCCATCCGTGAGGCAGACTGCATCTTCACCACGCTGATCCAGTTCAAGGGGCAGGCAGACTGGCTGCAGGAACAGATCGAGCAATCAAACGTCAAAACCATTTTCGCCTACGAGTCGATGCCTGAGGTCATGCACCTGACCAGGGTCGGCAACTACGTCGTTTCCGAAGATGGCAACGGTATGCCGGACATCGTCAGGAAGGTCGCCAAGATGCTGGTGAAGGGCCGCGACGAGGATGCGCTTTACGGCTACATGAAACTCCTCAAGATCATGCGGACCATGCTGCCGCTGATCCCGAAGAAAGCGAAGGATTTCAAGAACTGGATGCAGGTGTACACCTACTGGATGCACCCGACGGCCGAGAACCTGGCATCCATGTTCAATTATATCATGGCGGAGTACTTCGAGGTCAACGTGAAAGCCGAAAAGGTGCAGGAGGTCCCGACCATGGGCTTCTACCACCCCGAAGCACCGGAGTACCTCAAGGACCTGCACCATTACGAGAAGTGGCTCCACAAGAAGAACAAGGCGGCCGCCAAGCAGCCGAACATCGGCCTGCTGTTCTTCCGCAAGCACCTCCTTCAGGAAAAAGAGTATATCGACAACACCATCCGCGCCCTTGAGTCCAGAGGCCTGAATCCGCTGCCGGTATTCGTCATGGGCGTCGAAGGGCACGTTGCCGCACGCGAGTGGTTCACCCACGCCCGGATCGACATGCTCATCAACATGATGGGCTTCGGGTTCGTCGGCGGCCCTGCGGGTGCGACGACTCCCGGTGCTTCGGCTGCCGCGCGTGAAGAGATTCTCGGCAAGATCAATGCGCCGTACGTGGTCGCCCAGCCGCTGTTCATCCAGGACGTCAATTCGTGGAAGACCCAGGGCGTCGTGCCGCTGCAGTCCGCGATGACTTTCGCCCTTCCGGAAATGGACGGTGCGGTCTGCCCGGTCGTGCTCGGTGCCATCAAGGACGGCCGACTGGCGACGGTCACCGACCGCCTCGACCGCCTGTCTGGCCTTGCGAGGAAATTCTCCGACCTGCGCCATACCCCGAACCATGACAAGAAAGTCGCGTTCGTGGTCTACGACTACCCGCCGGGCATGGGCCGCAAGGCCAGCGCGGCGCTCCTCGACGTGCCGAAAAGCCTCTATTGCATGCTGCAGCGCCTGCAGGCCGAAGGCTACAATGTGGGTGAACTGCCCGGTTCGCCGGAAGAGCTGCTGGCGATGCTCGACAAGGCGACGGACTACGAAATCCAGGCTCATGAGCCACAGTGCTTCGCCATCGACCGCCAGACCTTCAACTCCATCACCTCGGATCACGAACGCGAACGTATCGAGGCCCGCTGGAGCGGGTTCCCTGGTGAAATCGCCCCTGTCGGCGTCGAAAAGCTGTTCCTCGGCGGCCTCACCTTCGGCAACGTCTTCATCGGCGTCCAGCCAAGGCTCGGCATCCAGGGCGACCCGATGCGCCTCCTGTTCGACAAGGCGAACACACCGCACCACCAGTACATCGCCTTCTACCGCTGGATCAGCCGTGAGTTCGGTGCCCATGCGCTCGTCCACGTCGGCATGCACGGCACGGTCGAGTGGATGCCCGGCCTCCAGCTCGGCGTCACCGGTGATTGCTGGCCGGATGTGCTGCTCGGCGAAATGCCCCACTTCTACATCTATCCGGTCAACAACCCGAGCGAGGCCAACATCGCCAAGCGCCGCGGGTATGCGACCATGATTTCACACAACATCCCGCCGCTCTCCCGCGCCGGACTGTACAAGGAGCTTCCCGCATTCAAGGAGATGCTCAACGACTACCGCGAACGGGGGCTCGAAAAGATCGTGGATGTGGAAACCGAAATGGCCATCCTCGAAAAGGCAGCGCAGCTCAACCTTTCGGACGACTGCCCGAGGATCGAGGGCGAAAGCTTCGCAGACTATATCAGCCGCCTCTACATCTACCTGCTTGAGCTTGAAAACAAGCTCATCTCCAACGCACTGCACGTGTTCGGCCAGACTCCGGCCATGGAAAACCAGGTCACGACGATCTCCGAATACCTCAAGGTGCGCGGCAACGAACGTTCGCTGCCGTCGGTCATCCTCGAAGCGATCGGTGAACGGCGCAACTGGGGTGATTACGGAGCACTTGCCACCAAGGCGAGAAAGGGTGACCCGAAAGCGCTGGCCATGAGGGAAAAAGTGGACGACATCACCCGTGACTTCATCGAGCAGACCATCTTCGGCAACGCAAACCCCGGCAACGTCTTCGGTGTGCTGACCGGCGGCGGCAAGATCGACGAGGAGATGGCCGCAGCCATCAACACCGCACTGCAGGAAGGGCTCGCCCTCAAGAAGGGACTGCAGGACAACAGCCATGAAATGCAGAGCTTCGTGCGGGCCCTCAACGGCGAATACCTCCCCTCCGGCCCCGGCGGCGACCTGGTGCGCGACGGTGCGGCGATCCTGCCGACCGGCCGCAACATCCACGCCATCGACCCCTGGAGAATTCCATCGGAACTGGCCTTCAAGCGAGGCAAGCAGATCGCCGACACGATCATCCGGCGCCACCAGGAAGAGAACGGCGGGCAGTACCCCGAAACCATCGCCCAGGTGCTCTGGGGCCTGGACACCATCAAGAGCAAGGGTGAGGCCGTCGCGGTCATCATCGCCCTGGTCGGTGCGGAACCGGACTACGACGCACAGAACAAGATCAGCCACTACAAGCTCATCCCGCTCGAAAAACTCGGCAGGCCGAGAATCGACGTGCTGATCCAGATCAGCTCCATCTTCCGCGATACCTTCGGCGTCCTGGTCGACCACCTCGACAAGCTCGTCAAGGATGCGGCAAAAGCCATCGAACCAGTCGAGATGAACCACATCAGAAAGCATGTGGAAGAGGCCATCAGCCAGGGCAAAGATTTTGAAAGCGCGACCTCCCGCCTGTTCACACAGGCACCGGGCACCTATGGCTCACAGATCGATGAACTTGTCGAGGATTCCGCATGGGAATCGGAAGAGGACCTGGACAACATGTTCATCAAGCGTACGGGATTCGCCTATGGCGGAAACCGTTACGGTGACGAACAGACCGACATCCTCAAGAACCTGCTCGGCACGGTCGACCGCGTCGTGCAGCAGGTGGACTCGGCGGAGTACGGCATTTCGGATATCGACCGGTACTTCTCCTCGTCCGGAGCCCTGCAGCTTTCCGCCAGGCGCCGCAACCCGAAAGGCGATAGCGTCAAGCTGAACTACGTCGAGACCTACACGGCCGACATCAAGGTCGACGACGCGGAAAAGGCGCTCAAGGTCGAGTTCCGAACCAAGCTGCTCAACCCGAAATGGTTCGAGGGCATGCTGGCACAGGGCCACAGCGGAGCCACCGAAATCAGCAACCGGTTCACCTACATGCTGGGCTGGGACGCGGTCACCAAGGGTGTCGACGACTGGGTGTACAAACAGGCGGCAGAGACCTACGCCTTCGACCCGGCAATGCGGGACCGCCTGATGAAACTCAATCCCAAGGCCTTCAAGAACATTGTCGGCAGGATGCTTGAAGCAAGCGGACGCGGCATGTGGTCGGCCGATCCCGATACCATCGAAAAACTTCAGGAGATCTATTCTGACCTTGAAGACCGCCTTGAAGGTATCGAGGTCTGAGCAGGACCGGACGAATCAGCAAAAGACCATGGAAACCCGCCGCAGAGGCGGGTTTCCCCGTTTTCCGGCCTGCCGTGCATACTGCGTATCGTACCGGCTGCCGATGAAAATTTTATTGCCGTTCCTGCAGGTTTTCCATGCGGAAACCTGCGCCTTCAGCTTCGTTTTTCCACGCAGGTTTTATATATTTCCCTTTCCAACAAGCATAATTTATCCATGAAAGCCCGAAGTAAATCCAGTTCGCGGAACATACTTCGTATCTTCGAGATAGCCCTGTTTTTCGCCATCTCGGTGCTTGGATACGGTCTGCTCGCCAAAACCACCTCGGCGGGTTCGAAATCAAAAACCCGGACACATCCCACCGATGTGAGGAACAGCCTCGGCTACGGCGAAGCTGAACCGGAAAACCACCCGTCGTCCATCGCGCTGCCCCGGACGGCCCTGAACAGGCAGGAACATCCCGACCGGACCGGTCCGCAACACTCGCCTGTCGCCGCTGCCGTCTTCCAGCATGCACGACATCCATTTACGACCTGCCCCCCCTGTACCTCCGCCCGCCTGACCCCGCTTGCCATTCATCACCTGCCCTGCAACCTCCTTCAGGAAAATCCTGTCCTTCTGCTATAGACGCACTGCCTGCGCGACCTGTTCCAGCGATCCGCAACGCATCCGTTGCCGTCCGGCCTTTCAGCCGGCCACCCGGTAACTGACGCATGGCGGAGTTGTTGCCCCGCCCCGGTTCCGTCGCCAGGCTGCCGCCGATACGTCACCATACAGACAACCGAACAGAAACAGGATTGACACTATGCGATTTCTTTTCATTACCATGGAACCCACCAACAACAGCGCGCTGAATGCCGCAGCCGCAGAGTTGTGCCGTGAGTTCGGGCTGGAGCTCGAAGTTTCCATGTTCAACCTCGGGCTGAACCACAGCCCGCAGGTCTGGTCACGGCTTGAACACGAAGTCGGCACCGCAGATTTCGTGTTCGGTTGCATGCTGTTCAGTGAAGAGATCGTCCGACCACTGGAAAAAATCCTGGAAACGGTAACCTGCCCGGTGTGCATGATCACCAGCAACCCGGCACTGATCAGCCAGACGCGCATCGGCAAGTTCTCCATGCGGAAAGAACCGGAGAACGAAAAGCCGCAGGGCATCTTCCGGCAATGGGCTTCCAGGCTCAAACCGACGCACAGCAGCGGCGAAGGACAGCGGCAGCTCGCCATGGTACGGAACATCGGCAAGCTCATCAAGCACCTGCCGGGCAAGGCGAAAGACATCCATACCTTCATTTCGGCGCACCAGTTCTGGCTGAACGGCTCCAGGGAGAACATGCGCAGGTTCCTCTGCCTGCTCATCGACCGGTACGTCGCCGGCTTCAAGGGCGTGCTGCCCCAGAAAGACCCGATCTTCTACCCGGAAATGGCCCTCTTCCATCCAGAGGCGGGAACACCCTTCGCCTCGACGGCAGAGTACCGGAACTGGCACCGGAACAACCGGCCGGAAACCGGCAAGGGAACCGTCGCCATCCTGGTGATGCGGGCCACCCTGCTGTCGGAAAACATGTTGCATATCAACGAGCTGGTCCGCGAACTTGAAGCCCACGGCATCCGCTGCTGCGTCGCGTACAGCGGCGGACTCGATTTCCGGCCTGCGCTCGAAGGATTCTTCGACCCGAGGGTTCCGGAATCGATTCCCGTCGACCTTCTGATCAACGCAACCGGATTCTCCCTTGTCGGCGGTCCTGCCGAAACCCGCTCCGCCGAGGCGGTGGATATCCTCAAAAAGATCGGCGTGCCCTGCTGCAACATCATTCCGCTCGCATTCCAGCCGATCAGCCAGTGGAAGGAGAGCGATCTCGGACTCACCCCGCTGCAGACGGCGCTGAGCGTGGCCGTCCCTGAACTCGACGGCGCCATCGAGCCACAGGTCTTCGCCGGGCTTGAAGAGGGCAGCGACCGGACACTGCCGCTGAACGAGGAGATCGCCCCGTTCGCCGAACGGGTAGCCAGGCTGCTCAACCTGCGCAGGAAAGAGGCAAAGGAACGGAAAATCGCCATCGTGCTCTTCAACTTCCCCCCGAACCTCGGCAACGCCGGAACCGCAGCATTCCTCGAAGTTTTCGAGAGCCTCTACAGGCTCATGGCCAGGCTCCTTGACTGCGGCTACCAGGTCGATCTGCCCGATTCGGCGGAGGACCTGCGCGACCGGCTCCTGGAGGGGAACCGCCTGGTGTTCGGCACGGACGGCAATGTCGCCGACCACTACCCTGTCGAGCACTACCGCAAGCACTTCCCTGCGTACGAAAGGATCGAGCCATTCTGGGGTGACGCACCGGGCGAAATCCTCAACGACCGGAACCGGTTCCACATCCTCGGCACCCATTTCGGCAACATCTTCGTCGGCCAGCAGCCCTCGTTCGGCTACGAGCGCGACCCCATGCGCCTGCTCATGGCCAAGGACGCCGCGCCGAACCATGCCTTCGCAGCCTTTTACTCCTGGCTCAACCACGACTACAAAGCCGACGCCGTCCTCCACTTCGGTACGCACGGAGCCCTGGAATTCATGCCCGGCAAGCAGGTCGGGCTTTCGGCACGATGCTGGCCGAAGCAACTCATCGGCGCGCTTCCCCACTATTACTGCTACTGCGTCAACAACCCGAGTGAAGGCGCCATCGCCAAACGGCGGGGACTGGCGACGCTGGTCAGCTACATGGCCCCGCCGCTCGAACACGCCGGCCTCTACAAGGGCATGCGGCAATTGCGTGACCTGATTGCCTCCTGGCGAACCCGGCCGTCCGGGGAGGTTCTCGACCAGATACGGGAGATGGCCGAAAGCATCGACCTGAAACCTTCCGACGACAAGAGGGATGACGAGGCCTACGTCACCTGGCTGAACAATGAACTGTACCTTATCGAGGAACGGATGATCCCGCTCGGCCTGCACATTCTCGGCCAGGCCCCCGGCATCGAAAGCCTGGTGGACAACCTGACGCTGCTCGTCAGCCACTCCCGGCCGGAGCTTGGAGACCGGACCCTTCCGGAACTGGTCTGCACCAGCATGGGCCTCGACGGCAAGCAGATCGTCGAACGCCACGAAGAGGACATGCGGTTCCGGGAGGCATGGCAGAAAGTCATCGGCATCTGCCGGGAAGCGATCGGCACCTTCATCGGCTCAATCCCTGAAAAGCTGCCTCATGAAGTGACGGTCGCCACCCTGCTTGAAGGGACCTTCCCGGTCCGGAAAAATTCGGCGGACGCCGTCCTGCAGAAAGCCGCAGGCATCCGGCCCGGACAGCTCGACCGGCTCTGGCACTTCCTGAACGGCGTCCTGATCGACCTTTCGGCAAACCGCGAACTGGATGCCGTCGCCCACGCCCTGTCAGGCGCCTATATCCCGCCATCGCCCGGCAACGACCTTGTCCGGAACCCCAACATCGTCCCGACAGGCCGGAACATCCACAGCCTCGACCCGTTCAGCATTCCGACTCCCTTTGCGCAGAAAGCCGGCAAACAGTCCGCCGAGGCGCTGCTCGACAAGCATCTCAAGGAACATGGCACCCTGCCGGAATCGGTCGCGATCATCCTCTGGGGAACCGACAACCTGAAAAACGACGGAGAGGGGGTTGCACAGGCACTCGCCCTGCTCGGCGCAAGGACCCGGACAGATGAACTCGGCAAGATCGGCGACGTCGAACTCATACCGCTCGCCGAACTCGGCCGCCCGCGCATCGACATCGTGGTGACGGTCAGCGGCATTTTCCGCGACCTGCTTTCCCATCAGGTCCGGTTGCTGGATCGTGCTGTCCGACTCGCCGCCATGGCGGACGAACCGGAATCGATGAACTTCGTCAGGAAAAACGTCCTTCGTCAGTCCGAGGAGATGGACATCAGCATGGAAGACGCATCTGCCAGGGTCTATTCCAACGCGCCGGGCAGCTATGGCTCCAATGTGAACCACCTCGTCGAAAGCAGCACCTGGGAGCAGGAAACCCAGCTCGCCGATGCCTTCGTCAACCGGAAAAGCTTTGCGTTCCACCCATCAGGCCTTTGGGAGGAAAGCCCGGAGATACTCCGTTCCGCACTGAAGAATGTGACGCTGACCTTCCAGAATATCGACAGTTTTGAAATCGGCGTATCGGATATTGACCATTATTATGAGTATCTTGGCGGGGTTTCCAAATCGGTCGAACTGCTCAGCGGCTCGAAACCGAGCGTGATGGTCGGGGACATGGGCGGGTTCGGCACGGGCCAGAAAATCCGTTCGCTCGAAAGCATGGTCGCTCTTGAGGCGCGGACCAAGCTCCTGAACCCGAAGTGGTACGAGGCGATGCTTGAGCACGGCTACGAAGGGGTCAGGGAAATCGAGTCCCACCTGACCAACACCTACGGCTGGAGCGCAACGGCGGCGGCGGTCAAGGACTGGACCTACCAGCAGTTCTCGCAGACCTTCCTGCAGGACAAGGAGATGCTTGAACGGCTGGCGGCATTGAACCCGAACGCCACCATGGCCATGACCAGGAGGTTGCTTGAAGCGAATTCACGCGGCTTCTGGGAAACCGACGAAGACACCATCGAAGCGCTTCAGGAACTGTACGAGGAACTTGAAACCAGAATTGAAGGAGCGCCCAGCGGGCAACAATAAGCACGCTCGGCGGCAGTCACCACCAACGTTGTCACATCAACCATGAACAGTCCATCATTCAACGCCGAAGAACACAAGAAAATGCTCCAGTCGTACTTCAATGGCCAGGGCTTCCAGCGCTGGGCGTCGATTTACGGCAACGACAAGCTCTCGACCGTCAGGTCGACCGTCAGGCAGGGCCATGCCGTCATGATGGACAAAGCGTTCGAGTGGCTGCGGAAAACCGGCCTCCGGAAAGATTCGACGGTGCTTGACGCCGGTTGCGGCACAGGCCTGTTCACGATACGCCTTGCACGAGAGGGCTACCGGGTCAAGGCGGCGGACATCGCGGCGCAGATGGTGAACAAGACGCGAGAGGATGCGGAAAAAGCCGGTGTGGCCGGCAATATCGAGTTTGAGGTCAACTCGATCGAATCGGTTTCCGGCAGCTTCGATGCCGTCGTCTGCTTCGACGTGCTGATCCACTATCCGGCTGCCGGTTTCGCCCAGGCGTTCAGCAACCTGAGCAGCCTGACCAAAGGACCGATGATTTTCACCTACGCGCCCTACAATAAAATACTTGCCTTCCAGCACTGGCTCGGCGGGTTCTTCCCGAAAAAGGAGCGCCGCACGACCATCCAGATGATCAGGGACGAAGAGATGCAACAGGTGCTCGGCAAGCTCGGCCTGAAGGTGGTGAACCGTGAAAAAATCAGCTTCGGCTTCTACCACACCATGCTGATGCAGGTCAATCGGCGATGATGCGGAGCCATTCAGGCTCAGGATTTTCGTTGAATTAGTTGTAAATTGAGTATCCAAGGAATTTTTTCTGGTATGCAGGTTGTTCTGTGCTGCATGCGGACAAAACCGAATTTGTACAAAAAACCTATCCGGAGGGTGGAGACAGATGAAGATTCTGATGATTCAGCCGAATTATCACTCAGGCGGCGCAGAAATTGCGGGCAACTGGACCCCGAGCTGGGTTGCCTACATCGGCGGTGCGCTGAAGCAAGCCGGCTTTTCTCAGGTGAAGTTTGTGGATGCAATGGCTGACGACCTTCCCGACGAAACGATCGAAGAGATTATCCGCAAGAACCAGCCGGACGTGGTGATGACGACCAACATCACCCCATCGATTTTCAAGGCGCAGGACATCATGAAGATCGCCAAGAAGGTCAATCCGAAAATCAGGACCATCATGGGGGGCATCCACTCCACCTTCATGTACCCGCAGGTCCTGACCGAAGCACCGGAAACCGATTACGTGATCCGTGGCGAAGGCGAGGAAGTCGCCGTGAACCTGATCAAATCGATCGCCGCCGGAACCGACAGACAGGATCGTGCCGAAATCACCGGCATCGCCTACATCGATGACGAAGGCAAGGTGTTCGCCACCGCGGCCCATCCCGTCATCGAGGACCTTGACATCCTCACTCCGGACTGGAGCCTCTACGACTGGGACAAGTACATCTACACTCCGCTGAATTGCCGCCTGGCGGTGCCGAACTTCGCCAGAGGCTGCCCCTTCACCTGTACCTTCTGCTCGCAGTGGCAGTTCTGGCGCAGGTACCGTGCACGCAGCCCGAAGCACTTCGTGGACGAAATCGAAATTCTGGTCAAGAAGTACAACGTCGGCTTTTTCATCCTTGCCGATGAAGAACCGACCATCAACAAGCAGAAGTTTGTCGCCCTCTGCCAGGAGCTGATCGACCGCAAGCTCAACGTCACCTGGGGTATCAACACCCGTGTGACCGACATCATGCGTGACGAAGACCTCCTGCCCTTCTACCGCAAGGCCGGCCTGGTGCACGTGTCGCTCGGTACCGAAGCGGCCAGCCAGATGAACCTGAACCGCTTCCGCAAGGAAACCACCATCGAAGAGAACAAGTACGCCATCAAGCTGCTCCAGAAGAACGGCATCGTCGCCGAAGCGCAGTTTGTCATGGGACTTGAGCACGAGACGCCGGAGACCATCGAGGAGACCTACCAGCTCTGCAAGGACTGGGATCCCGACATGGCCAACTGGACCATCTACACTCCGTGGCCCTTCTCCGACCTCTTCAAGGAACTCGGCGACCGCGTGGAGGTTCGTGACTACTCACGCTACAACTTCGTCTCGCCGATCATCAAGCCGGACAATATGGAGCGTGAAGACGTCCTCAAGGGCGTGCTGAAATCGTACGCGAGGTTCTATGCCCGCAAGACCTTCTTCAGCTACCCCTGGATCAAGGACGCCTACGTCAGAAAGTACATGCTCGGCTGCCTGAAGGCCTTCGCGCAGACCACCATCACCAAGAGGTTCTACGATATCGACCGCGTCAAGACCAAGAACCGGAAGATCGAGATCGACCTCGGGTTCGACCAGTCGAGGATCCTCACCCAGGAAGAGGTGAAGAACCTGAAGGAAAAACGTCCGGAAATGGTCGCCGACATGAGCTTCGGGCTCAAGGAGGCCGGTTACCAGCGTGAGCACGACGAGCACGATTGGGGCGAATTCGACGAATCGACCATCAAGGACCGCACGTCGGAAACCGTCCGCAACTGCTGAACGACGCACGAACGTTGCAATAACAGAAAAACCCTCCTTCCGGAGGGTTTTTCTGTTATTGTATTATGGGCAACGACACGAGAATCAATCCACGACAATCGCTTTGCTCTGCTTCGGAACCGGCTCCGTCTTCGGGACGACGATCTTGAGCACGCCGTTGTCATAACTGGCCTTGATGTTGTCCCGATCGACGTTTTCGCCGATCGAAAAACTTCTGGACAGGCTTCCCCAGGAGCGCTCGACGCGGTGGAAATCCTTCTTTTTCTCCTCCTCCTCCTGGGTCCGCTCCGCATTGATGCAGAGCACATCGTCATCCATGGTCACCCTGACATCCTCCTTCTTCACTCCGGGAATGTCGGCTGAAAGATAAAAAGCCTTCTCATCCTCGCTGATGTCGACCTTGAAGGTCGGGGCGATCATTGAGCCCATTGAACTGAAAAACGGTGAAAGCCTTTCGTTGTACACATCCTCGAACATCTTCAGGGGATCCCTTCCGTACAGTTTCAGTGTCATGGCAGTTATCCTGGAAAAAGTGAATGAAGCCAACAAACCCCACGATTACGCAACATTTTCTGCACGAAAATAATTCCGCCACGCCGGGCGGCATGCCGACAGAGCCGCCCGGACGCCTGCGGTTCACCCCCTGTACGAGGTACCGATACCCATGAGATCGGCGATGTTCGCCCTGGGATCGAGCACAGGGCGAATACGGGGCGATGCCGTGGTCATGACGGTGGTGACACCGGGGCCGTGCCCCGCCTCGCGGCAGTCGCTGTGCACGACGATGCCGATGGAGACCGCACCGCGCCGGTAGGCACGCCCGAAACGGTTGTCATGGTCGAGGAGCGCCACGAAATCGCCGAAGCGGATGCGGTCGAGGCCGAACTCCCGTACCGCGTCGCCATCGCTGGTCACGATATCGTAATCACCTTTGGCGACATGGGCAGAACCGATACCCGAACCCATGCAGTAGGCGGGGACCATGGTGGTGACCGGGACTTCAAGGAGGCCGTCGGATGCGGCACGCAGGTTCATTTTCGCCAGAAGAGCCGGGTCGAGGTTGAAAAGCGTAATATCGGGATAGTCGTTCAGTTTCAGCCCCTGGCCGCGTGAGCGGATCATGATCGTGTCGGTATAGGTCATCTGTTCCTTTGCCTCACGGGGGAAATCGACGATGATGTGCTCGGAACCTCCATGGTGACCGATAACCGTGCCGGTCGCCCCTTTGGCCTCCCCCGAAACGATCGTGGCCGTATTGCCGACGCAGCTCAGCACCTGGACCGTCACATTGGGATGCTCGAAGGGTTTGTGCGTATCGGCCGTGCAGCTCACACCCGGTTCGATGTGGTCGCCTTCCCAGCCGAATGCGGAATCACCGACCTGGATGTTGAGCGTGATCCCGCCGATTGAGGGTAAAATGAAGGGGGTTCCCTGATGGTCGACCTCCCAGGTGCCACGGGTACGTGGCTGGCCGGGCTGGCATTGCAGCAGGAATTCGACAAGTCGGTCTTCGTTGGTTGAAAACATTGGCGTTCGGTGTTGTTGTTGAAATTGCGGCCGCATGCGCACATGCGGCGCCAAATGCGCTCACTCGTCAAGGTCGCTGACCGGACCCCGTGCGGATTTGATCCGGCTTCTCCTGGCCTTTGCCTCAAGCCTGCGGCGTCGCGAACTTCCGGTCGGATGCGTCCGGTGGCGAACCCTGACCGGCCTGAGCGCCGGCTCAAGCACCTCACGGAGGCGGCAGAGAGCATCGGCGCGGTTTTCTTCCTGCGACCTGAACCGCTGGGCGCGGATGACCAGCACGCCCGCCTTTGAAATCCGCCGGTCACCGAGGCGCAGCAACCGCTCTTTGACCTGTTCGGGCAACGAGGATGCGGGAATGTCGAAACGCAGATGGACCGCCGTCTCGACCTTGTTGACGTTCTGGCCGCCAGCCCCCTGCGACCGCATGGTCCGGATATCTATCTCACTGTCCGAAAGGACGATGGCGTCGGTAATGGCAAGCACTGGAGTGCTCCTCAGGTTATGGAATACCGTTCGGAAACAAGCGGATCGGCCAGAACCCCTGCCCACCCGTCGAACAGGATCGCCTGCATCCCGGCGGCCGTGCAGGTCGCCACGTTCGACGGGCGATCGTCGATGAGCAGGAAGTCCTCCGGCATCAGGCCGCCCGACCGATCAAGCAGGTGGCGAAAGGCCCCTGCTTCACGCTTCAGCCAGCCATGCTCGTAGGAGAGGAAGTAACGGTCATGACCGCGCATCACCGGGTAGGCATCGAGCAGGTGGGCGAAATGCAGCGGGTCGGTGTCGCTCATAATCCAGATTTCATGGGTGGCACCAAGTTGCCGGATAGCCTCCCCGCTGCCAGGAACGGGGGTAAAGATCTTTTGCCACGCCGTCCGGAAAAAGGCCGCAGGGCGATCGACCGTCAGCGGATCGGCGGCGAGCATATGGAGGAAGGCGCCGGGAGCCACCAGACCGCGGTCGACACGGTCCTTGAGCGGGCCCTGGCAATAGCGCTGCCGGAGCTGCCCGCCCCTGTCGGCCCCATCCCGGGCCACGGCCCGGCAGAAGGGTCCGAAATCCACCGAAACGATCACGTTGCCGATATCGAGCAGAATAACCTTCATCTGTTGTTTGCTGGTTGGCCGGAAACGACGCTGCCGGGCTTTGCCAGCCCGGCAGGGATCAGGACTCGCCGTCGGAAAGCGGCTCCCGCCTCCCGTGGCAAGGGAACACCGGGGTTACTTGAGGCCCCAGAGTTTGATTTTCCTGTCGTCGCTGCCGCTGGCGATAACCTTGCCGTCAGGCGAAATATCCACGGACTGCACCTCAAGCGTGTGACCCCGGTAGGTATGCAGCAACGCGCCGCCTCTGGCATCCCACAGGCGAACCGACTCATCGTTCGCGGCGCTGGCGAGCCGTGACCCGTCAGGGTTGAAGCAGATGCTGCGGACACCGTCCTCATGGCCTTCAAGCACATTGAGGATGCTGCCGCTGGCGGCATCGAGCACCTTGACCTTGGCATCCCTGCCGCAGAATGCGATACGGGTGTCGTCCGGGCTGAAACTCACCGAATGCGAAAGGGTATCTCCGGTCGGGAAGCTGGCGATGTTCCTGCCGCTCTCGACATCCCAGATGCGGACAACCGGCTCTTCACCGCAACTCACCAGTTTTTTGCCGTCATGGCTCCATGCGACGCATTCGATGTAGGACTTGTGGCCAAGCAGCCTTGCGGTCTCCTTGCCGGTCGAAACATCCCAGAGGCGGATGGTCGTATCCCGTGAACAGGTCGCAAGGGTCTTGCTGTCCGGGCTGAACGCCACCATGCGGACAGCCGTGTCGTGGCCTTTGCACAGATGGAGGCACGCGCCCGTCGTGGCATCCCAGATCCTTGCCGTGCTGTCGGTGCTGCCGCTGGCGAGGAACCTGCCGTCACGGCTGTAGTCGACGCATTCGACCCAGGTGTCGTGGCCTTTCATCGTATGGATCGGGGTACCGGCTTCCACGTCCCACAGCATGACCAGTTCGTCGAAGCCGCCACTCACCAGTTTTTTACCATCCGGGCTGAACCTGACGCCGAGGACACGGTCGAGATGCCCTTCCATCGTCCGGATAAGCCTGGCATCTTCGCGAACCGAAGGCCGTTTCAGCTCCTCTTCTTTTTTTCCGAAAATCTTTGACAGGAAACCCATGGCGTATGATCGTTTGAATATGTTGCTGCGCAATGGGCAGTTTGCCCTGGTGCGCCGGAAATGCTGGTTCTGAATTTAAGAAATTTTCTTCGGAACCTACAGGAGTGTCGCGACGGTGAAGCAAAGCAGAATGCCACTGCTCATCCGCCGCCGTGGCGGGCAAACCCGTAACTCCGGCCTTTCCAGACCGGGCCGTTGCCGAAAACCGTCTGGCGGAACGAATTCAGGGCGATCACCAGCAGGACCACCTGCGACGGGGCATGCAGGATGGCCGGCCAAAGCGGTTGCCGGAACCGGTGCGACACGACCAGGCGGCTGCCGATGGCGAGCATGACCTGGGCCAGAGGAAGCCACCAGCCGGAAAACGAACGGTCGCCACGGGCAAGTGCGGCGGCAACGAACCCCCAGGGTGCAAGATACAGCAACACCAGCAGCAGCAGCAGAAACATCAGAAGGAGCCCGTTATTGCCGAACCCGGCAAACAGGTTTTTCGAAAAGCCGTTCCAGACCTCCTGACCATCGCCGTACATCCGGCAACGCACGGCGTCCGTGCCGTCGAAGGCGGCGACACGGCCACCTGCACGCTTGACCGCCTTGCAGAGCCCGACGTCCTCCACAATATTGTCCGAAACCGACTGATGGCCGCCGATTGCCAGATAGGCTTCGCGCCGGAACATGATAAACTGGCCGATGGCGTAACAGAACGCTGGCGAAGGGCACGAGCCGACCAGCCGGATCGGGAGGTAACTGAACAGGATATGGTACACCAGCGGAACGATGAGCCCCTCCCAGAATGAGCCGAACTCCTGGGCAGGAGTCAGGGAAAGCATGTCCGCACCGGATGCGCGCATCGCCGCCGCGGCCCGCATGAGGCTGCCGGGAAGGTGGCGGGTATCCGCGTCGGTGAACAGCAGGTAGTGCCCCGATGCCGCACGGGCAAGCTGCTGGCATGCCCAGGCCTTGCCATGCCATCCTTCGGGAAGCGGCGCGCCGCAGAGAATGCGCAGGCGCTCACCACCCGGCCCCGCGGCAAGCCGTTCGAGGATGGCATGAGTCTGGTCGGTCGAATTGTCGTCAAGGACAATCACTTCCATGCCCGGGTAATCCTGCGCCAGCAGCGACGTGACGCAGCCGCTGATGTTGCGGGCTTCGTCGCGGGCCGGCACCAGCACGGAAAGTTCAGGCAGCGCCGCAGCTCCGGCCGCCTCCGTCGGTGTGGGCGGCAAGCTGCGGAAACAGGCAAGGTTGTCCGCTATGATGCCGCAAAACACCAGAAGTGCGACCAGTATGAGAAGCTGATAGAGGAGCATGTGAAAAAGAAGGCCGCACCGTGGCGGCCTCGCTGGGTCATGACGAGCAGGAGGAACTGCAGCGGTGGCGCTGAAAGCCGCTTTGGACGACGTTCAGCGCCACCGCCGTTCCCGGTCAGTCAATCAGTTTGTTGATATCGTACTCGAAAATGCCTTCGGCACCCGCGCGTTTGAGTTCGGGAATGAGCTTGCGGACAATCTTCTCGGCAACGATCACCTCAAGGGCGACCCAGCTGCTGTCGGCAAGATCGGACACTGTCGGCTGGCGAAGGGAAGGAATGACCGACATGATGGTGGCAAGGTCCTCTTTCCGGGCGTTCATCTTCAGGCCAACCTTGCCCTGCGCGTTGATCGCACCCTGCAGCAGGAGCGCCATGCTCTCGATCTTCTCGCGTTTCCACGGATCTTCCCACGAGGCGCGGTTGGCGATGAGCTTCGTATTCGACTGCAGCACGGTTTCGACGATCCGGAGCTTGTTGGCACGCAGCGACGAGCCGGTTTCGGTCACCTCGACGATGGCGTCGGCAAGTTCCGGGGGTTTGACTTCAGTGGCACCCCAACTGAACTCGACGTGTGCATGCACGCCATTTTCTGCAAGATATTTCTTCGTGATGTTCACCACCTCGGTGGCGATGTTCTTGCCTTCGAGATCCTTGACCGACTTGATCGACGACGACTCGGGAACGGCAAGCACCCAGCGCACGGGCCGCATCGAAGCCTTGGAATAGACCAGGTCGGCGACCTCGACCACATCGGCATCGGTCTCGATGATCCAGTCCTTGCCGGTCAGGCCTGCATCGAACGCCCCCTGGGCGACGTACCGTGCCATCTCCTGGGCGCGGATCAGAATGGCTTCCAGTTCATCGTCGTCGATCGAAGGAAAATAGGAACGGCTCTGGACGGAAAAATGGAAACCTGCGTTGGCAAACAGTTCGAGGGTCGATTCCTGGAGGCTTCCTTTCGGCAAGCCAAGCTTCAGTACCTTGTTGGAGTTGCTCATAATGGTTCAATGTTGTTAGACGTTAACTTTCCTGACCTGAAACAGCCCCTCGTCGTAGACGCCGTAGGGATACTGCCCCTCTATCCATGTTCCGAGATTGACGTACGTGCAGCCCGATTCGCCGACCTGCTCCATACGCTCCGCATGGTTGTGGCCGCACACAAAATAATCAAAAACCCTTTCACGGGCCAGTTCGGTTGCGAAATCAAGCAATCGCCGCGGCTCTGCCTTCCTGTCGACCGGCTTGTGGCGTCTGCTCAGCATGGAAAATTTTTTCATCAGGCTGGTCGACAGGTCGGGATGAAAACCGGTGAGCAGGCCAAGGTTGAAGCGGTTCCGGACAAAACGGGCAAAGAGTTTGTAGCCGAGGTCACCCTCGCCAAGGCCATCGCCGTGGGCGACAAGGAACAGCTTCCCGTCATGCCGCACCTCCTGGAGGCCGTAGCATGTCCTGACGCCGAGTTCGTCGTCAAAGTACCGGCCAAGCCAGAAATCGTGGTTGCCGGCAAGGTAGGTCACCTCGATGCCGCTTCGCGACAGGCTGGAAAGCATGCAGAGAAAACGGCTGAATCCCTTTGGAATCACCTCCCGGTACTCCATCCAGTAGTCAAGGATGTCGCCAACCAGGAAAAGGCGGCCCCGCTCACGCTGAACCAGTGAAAAAAGGGCTTCGAGACGGTCGAGTTTCTCCCGTTCGGCATCGGGATCCTGCAACCCCAGATGAACGTCGCTGACAAAGTAAAGACCCTGCATCCTGCCTATTATTGTTCGGTCAGATGACCATGGTCAGGCCGATGACGGTGGCCGGAATAAGCAAGTTGTCCACCTCCTTCGGGCTGACCCCTTCAACCACCGTGCATACGGCGGCGATAATCGCTATCCGGACGGGATCGTACGCTTCGGGAACGATGAGATGCACAAAAACCAGCCCGGCAAGAAAACTGCCGGCAAAGAAAGCAAGGCTGCCTTCAATGCTTTTGTCGCAGACCAGCTTGTAGCGGATCTTCCCGAAACGGGTACCGACGATCGGCGCAAGGCCGTCGCCCCATCCGAGGACGGCCATTGCGAGCACCCCGGCAAACTGCTTGTAATACACGGTACCGCAGAGCATGGCAACGGCAACGAAGTAGAGCGTGCCCCGGAGCAGTTCCCGCTTGTCGCCGGTCCGGGTCATGGTCTTGACCGCCTGGTCGTCGGCAGCGGCAAACAGCCCTTTCTGGACCAGCAGCAGCGCCCAGACGGCAAAGACCGTGATGTTCAGGTACTGGGACCAGTCGCCTTCACGGTACAATGCCAGGAAAAAGATGGTCGAGCCCGCGCAGATATGGGTGATTTTCCGGCTGATGTCACGCGGCAACCCGTGGTTGGACACCATCCAGTCCATAAGCGGGGGAATACTGAAGACATAGGCAAAGGTCATCAGCGTGACCAGCGCGTTGTGCCAGACAAGTGGAAGGGAAAAAAAGGTGGACGCTTCAGGCGCCATTGGGCCCTCCGTTTACTGAAGGTTAGGTGAGGAAAAGCAAATGAGCGCAATTCTCCGGCACCATCGGGCCTTACATGTACTTGCCCCCGATCAGCGCAGCCGCAAAAAGCTGGTTGGTCAGGAACAGGATGTTGTTGACCACCTGGAACCTGAGGAACGCATTGTGTTCATGCACCTCGCTTTTGCCGATCGCGTTGCCGAAACCGTCATCGACCGCATGCTGCACGAAAGCGATTCCCGATTTCGGGTCGCGGTACAGGGGGATCTGGATGAAGACGTTCAAGGCAAGCCCTGCCAGGACGCAATAGAACAGCGTCATGAAGCCCCAGCTCCAGGCAAGCCATGCGAACAGGGAGAAGACGAAGTCGATAATGACAAAGGCGACGAGGAAAGTGTTCTTGGAACCGATCATGACCGTCAGCGATTTCATGCCGCCTTTTGCGTCACCCTCCTTCGACTTGAAATCGTTCATGACGATCAGGGCGATGGCCATGAAAAAGTTGAGCACCGCAAGCCAGATCACCTCGGGACGAATTTCGCTGAACAGCGCGTTGGCGGCCAGGTAGGTGATGAAGCCGTAGGAGAAGCCGACTGCGGGTGCCGACAGCAGGATGTTCTTTTTGAGCTTGAGCGGCGGTGCGGAGTAGATGAATCCCACGACCAGCCCTGCAAGCAGGCATCCGACGAACACGATGCCCCGCTGGCCGCCGATGTGCATGCCGATGATGGTGCTCAGCACGGCCGAGCTGACCAGGACAATGCACCAGTTCCAGATAGCCTCCCGTTCAGAGAGCCTGCCGGACGGGATCGGCCGCGTCGGTTCGTTGATCCGGTCGAGTTCAAGGTCGTAATAATCGTTGACCGACTGGCTGAAGCCGGTGCCAAGCGGTCCGAAGAGCAGAAAAAGGGCGAACAGGAGCAGATAGTCGTGGAGCGTCGGCTGCATGGCACCGGAGGCCATGACTCCGCCAGCCAGACAGGGAAAAACGCTGATCCAGGTGACCGGGTCGAGAAGTTCCAGATGAGCTTTGATCTTGTTGACGAATCCGGTTTGCTGGACTGCTGCTGGCATGACTACCTGTATCGGGATCGGCTGGGAATACGCCGGTTATTGTTGATTTCCTCCATGAACTGACAATGTACGAATCGGCAATTTCATATGAAAGCAGTTCATGCAGCGCCGTCGAGGACTCCGGTCAGTGTCGCCGAAGAGGCTTCGGTGACACGCACACGCACCAGGTCGCCGGGCATGCTGGCCCCGCGGTCGAAAACCACCGCACGGTTGGTCCCCGTCCGGCCCATCAGCTGCGACTCGGAACGGCGGCTTCCGGTTTCCGCCAGCACCTCGACGACCCGCCCGATATCCTGCCGGTAGCGTTCCAGCGATATGGCGTTCTGGCGCTCGATGACCTCCTGGAGCCGCGCCTTCTTGACCCCTTCCGGAACATCGTCGGCAAGGTTCCGGGCCGCCCACGTCCCCGGCCTGACCGAGTAGTAGAACATGAACGCGGTGTCGAACCGGACCTCGTCCATGAGCGAGAGCGTTTCGCGGTGCTCGGCCTCCGTCTCGGAGCAGAAACCGGCGATGAGGTCGGTGGTGAGGGCGACATCCGGGATGATGCTCCTGATCATGTCGATCTTCCGGAGGTACTCCTCCCTGGTGTGACCACGCCGCATCAGGCCAAGAATACGCGTCGAACCGGACTGCACCGGCAGATGAATATGGTTGCAGAGGTTCGGGTGGGCGGCGATCACGCTGACCAGTCCCTCCGATATGTCTTTCGGATGCGAAGTGGTGAAGCGGATGCGCATGCCTGGAACGGCCAGGGCGACGGCATGGAGCAACGCGGCAAAATCAGCGTTTTGGGCCTGGTCATGGTAGGAATTCACGTTCTGCCCAAGCAGGGTGACCTCACGGAACCCTGATGCCGCAAGGCCGGACACCTCACTGAGGACACGATGGATGGGAAGGCTCCGTTCACGGCCCCTGGTCACCGGTACCACACAGAACGCGCAACTGTTGTTGCAGCCACGCATCACCGGGAGGAAGGTGCCAATGGTACCCGTGCGGACGGGTTCTATGCCCGCATAGGTCTCCTGGTGGTCATATTCCAGCCTCGAAAGCCGCACTCCGGCGCGAACCCTGGCGATCATGGCCGGCAGGGCGCGGTAATTATCGGGGCCGGCTATGAAATCGACGAACGGATACGCGTCGAAAAAAACGGACTTTTCAAACTGGGGAACGCAGCCGATGACGCCGATGAGCAGTTCCCGGTTCCGGCGCTTGCGCCCCTTGAGCTGCTGCAGGAAATTGCCGATCCGGTCGACGGCGTTTTCCCGGACGGCGCAGGAGTTGAGCAGGATGATGCCCGCGGTATCTTCGTCCGCTGCCGGAAGGTATCCTTCGGCCTGGAGCAGGGCCGCGACGATTTCGCTGTCGGCCTGGTTCATCTGGCAACCGAACGTATGCAGGAAAAACGATCTCTGGAAAGCGGACATATCGCGGTCGGGTGGTAAAAAGGGTTCAGGAAAAACGGCGGCGGCCGGAATGGCCAATACCGGAAACGAGGCGGGCGACGGCGACGCTCGCCAGCCCGGTAAGCGGAAGCTGCAGCATCTGGAAAAGGTCGACTGCCGCCCAAAGATGCAGGTGAACGACGGCAACGTAGGCGACCCCCCAACCGGCAAACCCACCCAAAACACAGAACAGGGCAATGTTGCGCAGGGATGGGCGCCAGGCGACACCAGGCGCCTGTACGGCGGTGCACAGCTGGAGACCGACGACCGAAAGCGCATCCAGCGCGGCAAGGCGGAGCACCATGGGAACGAAAACGGCTGCCTCAAGCCAGCGGAGCGACGCCGAGGTATGCATACCTCGGCACGTTTCCCAGCAACAGCTCAGCACGAAGGCAGTGGCATACAGTACCGCATAAAAGGCCAAAAGGCGGAATACCCCCGTTCTCACGCCTCCCCTCCCCTGCCATGGCTTTGGCAGCAGGCCGTCATGGCCCCAACGGCAACGGGGGGCCTTCCGGGCCCCCCTGTTCGTACGATGCCATCCATACCGGGGCGGTCAGACGCCGAAATGGATATGCTTGAATTTTTCAAGCAGCGCCTCCGCCTCCTCCTTGCACTGGCCACAGACCGTCCCCAGCTTGGTCCGTTCCTGCAGTTCATAGTAGCTCCTTGCCCCTTCGAGCACGGCCTCTTCGATATCGTGGTCCGTCACGTTCATGCACTGGCAGACAATCTTGACCTGCTCCTTACGGACGCGGTCCTCCATGCCGTTGCGGACATAGTAATTGTTGATCGCGGCACGCAACGCCTTGTCACCGAGGACCGAACAGTGGATCTTGTGCTCCGGCAGTCCGCCGAGTTCACGAGCGACCTCTTTCGGTGAAATGTTGAATGCCTGGTCGAGCGGCATACCCTTGACCATTTCCGAAAGAATCGAGGTACTGGCGATGGCGCTGGCACAACCGTAGGTCTTCCACTTGCAGTCGGTGATGACCCCCTTGTCCCTGTCCACCTTGATGGCGACCAGCATCTGGTCACCGCACTGCAGGTTGCCCTCCATGCCGACCCCGTCGAAACTGTCCGTATCGTCGCCCTGCAGAATATTTTTTGGCCTCTCGAAATGCTCCTTGAGCTTCTCCGTATATACCCATTCACCTGGCTGCAGCATGTGCGCCTCCTTTTATATAAGCTGTTGACATATTTCTGATACGCCTGATGACGCCCGGAAGCACCTCAAGCATGTATTCGACATCTTCCATTGTGTTGTCCCGCCCCATGCTGATCCTGATCGAACCGTGCGCCCGCTCGGCGTCGACGCCGGTTGCCAGAAGGACGTGTGACGGGTCGAGTGAACCTGAA
This sequence comes from uncultured Chlorobiaceae bacterium, assembly GCA_964611215.1. Classification (GTDB taxonomy): domain Bacteria; phylum Bacteroidota; class Chlorobiia; order Chlorobiales; family Chlorobiaceae; genus Chlorobaculum. The sequence continues at coordinate 32,379 of CAZSXF010000003.1, read as the reverse complement.
GCACAGGCCGAACCGGTGGAAACGGCTATGCCGGCAAGGTCGAGGTACAACAGGATCGACTCGCCTTCCGCACCGGGGAACGACACGTTGAGCGTGTTGGCCAGCGAATCGACCGGATGGCCATTGAACAGGGCATCGTCGATGCGCTCCTCGATACCGGCCCGAAGGGCATCCTTCATGGCCTGCAGCCGCAGCTCCTCTTCAGCCATCTCGATCCTGCGCATATCGACCGCCATGCCAAGACCCATGATGCCGAGCGTGTTTTCGGTACCGGCCCTGCGCCCCTTCTCCTGGTGGCCACCACGGATAAACGGGCAGTAGGGAATCCCCTTGCGGACATAGAGGGCGCCGATGCCCTTCGGTCCATAGATCTTATGGCCGGAGATCGTCAGGAAATCAACGCCGAGGTCATCGACGTTCACCGGCACCTTGCCGAATGCCTGAACGGCATCGGAGTGCATGAAGGCACCGTAACGATGCGCCAGGTCGGCGATAGCCCTGATATCCTGCAGGGTGCCGATCTCGTTGTTGGCCATCATGACCGACACGAGCCCGACGGTATTTGCCGAAAGGATATCCTCAAGCTGCTGCAGGTCGATCTTTCCGTAACCGTCGACATCGAGGTACTTGACGTCGATGCCACGATGGGTAAGGCACTTCGAGGTCTCCAGCACGCAGGGGTGCTCGATCCTGCTGGTCACGATCGTCTGGCGCATCCCCGGCAGACACTGCGAGGTACCGCAGACAAAGAGGGAAAGAACGGTATTGTTCGCCTCTGAACCGCTGCCGGTAAAGACAATCTCGTTTTCGTCAGCGCCCATGAACCCGGCTACACGCCGACGTGCATCCTCCACATTGGCACGAGCTTCACGGCCGAATGCATGCATGCTCGAAGGATTGCCGAACATCTCCATTGCAGCAACCAGCTCCTTCTTGACTTCCGGATGCAACGGTGTGGTCGCGTTATTATCGAAATAAACCTTCCTCATACCCATTACCAACCTCTTTTTTCAAATTAAAACCGCTCATTAACAGAATAATATAAGGCTATTCCATCTGAACGACCATCCTCAGACATGAGGGTTCTGAGAAATGTGATAATGGACTAAAATAGTCTTAATTGGTAAATAAACCAACTGGAAAAGGAAATGGTTTCTCTGGGTCCGGAGGCGACCGCCATCCCTCGCCGGGGGAACCCCGCGGGACTTCATGACGAAACGGAAAGCCTCGGCGCCAGCAGCTCAAGGCCGCCACGGGGACGGCCGCACGCACATGGGCGGAAACCCCTGCCAAAGTAACGAAATCCATGCAATACCGGTAACGGGAAACCGCGAAATTGCCGCTCCGCCACGGTCAGTCCGTCCCGTATGGCGTCAGCCATACCCAGCGGCCGTCCATCCCGGTGCCGCCTGAACCGGAAGCAAGCGAAAAGAGCGCCCCGGAGCCGGAACCGCCGTTTCGCTGCAATACACCGGCAAGCAGGCGCTTCAGGCCGTCGGCCTCCCCGGCAGGCAATGGCTTCCAGAGCAGAAACACCTTGTCATCCGGATGGTAGAGCTTGTGAATCCTGGCAAGCGACGGCTGGGCGGCGTCGATGAAAACGGTGGCAGCCGGCCTTCCGGCAGCGCCGGTGGCTGCAACAGGAACGGCATACATGACCGCCTCGCGGGCGGAACCGATGACCGAGACCTTCCGCTCGGCGCCAAGCAGCCCGCTGCTGCCAAGCACCTGGAAGGGCATGGGAAGATCGGAAATAAACACGAGGTGGCTGTAGCCCGACAGGCGCTCGCCGATGGTCTGGAACAGGTCGCTGCTCAGGCGAAGACGTTGCGGGTCGTTGCGCAGCGTGGCCGCAAGTTCCGGACCTCCCGCGGCAAGCCGCCTCCGGAGGACATCGAGGTCTCCGCGGACCTGGTCCCCAGGAACCGAGGAAGAGATGATCTGCATTTCCCGGCTGCTGATAAGCATACCGGTCGCAAGGCTGTCCCTGACGAAAATCCTGACCAGCGCCTCACCCGGCTTCAGGCATTTCTGGACCGTCAGCAGGGTCACCGGAGTCAGGCCGAGCGTCGAGGCCGCCTCCCGGTCGAACGTTGCGACCTCGGCCGTAAGGTCGATCAGCCGGCCACGTTTCCTGCTGATCGCTTTGTCGGCGATGACTGCGAGTTCAAAGCCGGAGGCGTCATCCATCATGTTGATTTTCCGCTGCTGCAGCCCGGATATGTCACGGGTAAGCCGGATGATTTCCGCACGCAGGGCTTCGTGTCCCGCAGGCAAACGCAGCGAGGTGATCGACGAATGCGCCTCACGCTGCAGGTCGAGCAGGCGCGCATCTTCTCCCGCCTCGAACAGGTCGAAGTACCGGCCACCGGCGATCAGCAGGTCCTCAAGCTCCGCGACCGCTGACTTTTCAAGGCGGATGAAACCGGTTGCCGTCGGCGGAATACCGTAATACTGCGAGTTCTGCAATGCGTTCTTCAGGATACCGATCCGCTCCGCATCCGGAACCTCCGGGCACATACCCAGCCGGTACATGGCGGCAAGCCGTGAATAGGGCATGTTCCGTTGCCCGAAAAATTCAATCGTACTCCGATAGACGTCCGGCTTGTTGACGACAACCGCATTGGATTCGCACTGGAGTATCTGGTCGAGCCGCACATAACGCTCCTGCTGGGCAAGGGCAAGCGCCCTGAAAAGCAGAAAACTTGCGTTCCTGCGCTGAGATTCAAGCTGCAGGAGGCTTCGGGCTGCCGTCCGGAGCGCCCGAATACGCTGCTCTGCCGGCGCAGGGCCCGACATGACCCGTGCGGAAACTGCGGCAATCTTTGCCGCATAGACTTCGGGAGCAAGAAGGCCGGGCTCCTTCCGGGCGACCGAACAGTCCAGAAGCCCGGCAAGGGCCGAAATCCTCACGGAGGGCTCGTCGCTGGCCGCCAGGTCGTTACAGGTCGCGGCGGCTGCCGGGATATCGCCGGCCTTCACCTGCCACGAAGCCTGCTGCAGGCGTATCCATGGGTCCGCTGTGGCGATGCGGCCGATGACGGTGGCCGCCTGGCCATAGTCGCCAAGTTCGGCATGCATCCGGGCCCGGCTGAGCAACAGGCCGGAGCGGAGCGAATCGGGAATCGCCGCGCCGGCGGCATGGCGGTCAATCGCCGAAAAGCTCCGGAAAGCGGCATCGTACTCACCGATGATATATTCGATATGGCTTTTCTGGACCAGGGCATCAATGGCTCGGGGTGGAAAGCCCTTGAGGGTGTCCGCCGCAAGCGCCCGGTTCCAGGCGTCAAGCGCCTCGGGGAAGCGTTTCAGCCGCATAAACCGCGCCGCTTCATCGTAAAGCGGCCCCGGGTCGGCACGCCCGTGCCAGAAAGAGCAGGAAGAAAGACACAGCACCAGAACGACAAACAGGAGGCGAAAGGCGCCTCCGAAGGGGTTTTGTCTCATCGATGAGCTTGCTGGGTTGAAGATGCCATACATCATGTTACCCATAAAACGGCCCATCGTCAAGAGGTAAGGCCATTTTGACTTAACCCGTGCGCCTGGGGGTCGGCAGTCGCGATTATCCTTTTTTTGAATATCTTGTCGGGAATACCGGCTCTCCGGCAACATCCCCGGGAACCGGCAATTATCCCAACATGGCCTGCTGAACAAGACATGAATCCCCACAGTATCGATGCGCTGACCATCTTCCTGCTCATCCTCGCCTCCGGGTTCCTGTCCATGGCGGAATTCGCCATCATTTCCTCCAGGCCAACCCGCCTCCATGAGCTGAAAGACGCGGGCTACCCTGCGGCGGAGCTGGTGATGAGGCTTCTGGACAACCCCAGGAAATTCATTGCGACCATACAGCTCCTCACCACCCTGTTCTGCACCCTTTCCGGCGTCTGGGCAGGCGTCGCCTTTTCCACGCCGCTTGCCGTCCTGATCGGCAGAAATCCCATGCTGGCCCCGTATGAAAACGCTCTGGCCCTCGCACTGGTGGTGGTTCCCGTCACCTGGCTTTCACTCGTCGCCGGCGAACTGGTCCCGAAAAAAATCGCCGTGCAGCACGCCGAATCAATCGCCCTGAAAGTCGCGACCTTCATCGACATCCTCTGCCGTCTCTTCTGGCCGCTGGTGCGCATGGTCAACGGATCGACCGAACTGTTCCTGAAGTCGGTCGGTATCCAGACGCCGGAAACACCCTCAGTCAGCGACGAGGACGTCATGCTCATGATCAGGCAGGGGGCGAAGAAAGGCATTTTCGAATCGGTCGAATACGAGATGATCTCCCGCATTTTCCGCATGAGTGACAAGCGTGCAAGCGCCATCATGACGCCGAGGAAGGAGCTGGAATGGCTCGACCTCGAAGAGAGTGACGATAAACTCATCGCACGCATCAAGGCCAGCGGACGATCCCGGTTCCCGGTGGGCGAAGGCAGCCTGGACGAGCTTTGCGGCGTTGTCCGGGCACTTGACCTGGTCAGCCTGCAGCTCTCGAAGCCGGGCAGCGTCAAGGAGGCCATCCGGGCATCGATGAAAGGGCCGCTGTTCGTCCCCGAATCGGTACCGGCATTCCAGGTGCTCGAAGTGTTCAGGAAAAACCGCGCCTATATGGCGCTGGTCATCGATGAGCACGGCTCGATCCAGGGTGCCATCACGCTGACCGATGTCCTGGAAAGCATCGTCGGCGACGTCCCGGCCGACGACACCGACGTCAGCAGGAAAATCGTTCGGCGAAGCCAGCGAACCTGGATTGTCGACGGTCTGCTTCCGGTCGACGAGTTCGTCTCTGCTTTCGGACTGAACCCCGGCACCTTTTTCGGCGACGAAGAGCCCCGATTCGAAACCATGGGCGGATTCATGATGGACAAGCTTGGCGAAGTTCCGTCGGTATCGGACACCCTCACCTGGCTCGGCATGTCGTTCAAGGTCATCAAGATGGACGGGCAACGGGTCGCCCGGCTCCTGGTGGAACTGAGCGATACGGCTGCCGCGAAAATTCCCCTGCACGGAAGAAAGGCGTGAGCCGCCGTCGGGGAGCCGGCCGCGAGCGGGTTCTTCCATAATCGGCGGACATTGCGTATCTTCGCTCGGATTTGTTTCCGACAACGCATTAACAACGCTCTCAATGGAAAGAACGCTCACCATCCTCAAACCCGACTGCGTGCGCAAGCAGCTCATCGGTGCCGTCATCGACAAGATCGAACGGGCCGGCTTCCGCGTCGTCGCCATGAAAAAGACCCGGCTCACCAAAGAGACCGCCGGCGCATTCTATGCCGTCCACAAGGAACGCCCCTTCTATGGCGAACTGGTCGACTTCATGTCCTCCGGCCCCTGCGTCCCGATGATCCTCGAAAAGGAGAACGCCGTGGCTGATTTCAGGGTGATCATCGGTGCAACCGATCCTGCCGAGGCTGACAAGGGCACTATCCGCCAGCTCTACGCCGACAGCAAGGGGGAGAACATCATCCACGGTTCCGACTCTGTCGAGAACGCCGCAATCGAAGGCGCGTTTTTCTTCGCCGCCGAAGAGGTCGTCAGGGTCGACTGACCGCCACGCATCTGTCCTGTGATGCCGGGCCGTCGTCCTTGACGGCCCGGCCGATCCGGGCCATCCGCATCCCGCCTATTCCCACTCTTTTTCCCGTGATAACGGCCCACCCTGCCTGATGTCGGCAAGCGACTCGTGGAAGGTCTCGGTATAGATCTGCCAGACCGTGACGAACAGCGCCGCGATGACCGGCCCGATAATGAGCCCGAAGGCCCCGAACATGCCGATACCGCCGAGCGTACCGAAAAAGATGAACAGTTCATGCATCCGGGTGTCGCGACCGACGAGAATCGGACGGAGAATATTGTCGATCTGCCCGACGACGAGGCTGCAGAACAGGACCAGCCCGCCCGCCTGCAGATACTGCCCGGAAGAGGCAAGCACGATGGCGGCGGGGATCCAGACAATCGGCGAACCGACGAGCGGGATGAGCGAGAGCACGGCCATCACCGTCCCCCAGAATACGGCGCTCTGAATGCCGACGACCTGGAACGCCAGGCCGGCAAGCGAACCCTGCAGCACCGCAATGACCAGCGTGCCCTTGATGGTCGCCCGCGTTACCGACAGGAAACGCCCAAGCAAGCGCTGCTGGATGGCTTCGTCAAGGGGCAACGCGGCCAGAAGCCGCTCAAGCAGGTGCCTGCCGTCCTTCAGGAGAAAGAACATCGTGTAACAGAAGATGAAAAAAAGGAGCAGGTCGTAGATTGCCGCATAGGTGAAACTCGAAACGCCGTTGAACAGCATCGTACCAAGTCGGCCGATGTATTCCGCCGCCTTCTGGAGAATGAGGTCACTGTAGGATTCGATATCGTGGTAGAACGGCAGGGAGGAGAGCATGCCGTTGACGGCGGCGGGGTTGCGAAGCTGGCCGCGGATCAGCGGAATGGCCGTGCCGCTCAGTGCAAGCGCCTGGGAGGCCACAATGGCGACAAGACCGATCATCGGCAGCATGACGATCAGCAGAAAGACCAGGAGGGTCAGCCCTGCACTGAGACTCCTGCGCCGGCCGAAAAGGTTCTGGAAGCGGTTGAAGATCGGCATCGCAAGACCGGCAAAAATGGCGGCGAGCAGGATGGTCATCAGGAAACTGCGGATCATGGTCAGGAACAGCGCCGAGATCAGCAGGGCCATGATGAGGACGACAATCCGGTTTATCTTGATGGCATTGGACTGGTTCATCGGTAGTGGCTTTCATTCAAAACGACAGCGGGCGCAAGGGCGCCACCCGACTAATGTACTGCAGGAGAACCGGCACCGCAACATCCGGCGGCCGGGTGAAGCGGCGTTCAGCAGGATGCCGAAAGGCCCGGCCCTTCGAGCAGGCGCGAGCGGACAAGGGCGACGGCGAAGATACCGGCAGTCTCGGCCCGGAGAATGGTCCCGCCGAAGGTCACGGTTTCGAATCCGGCGGCAACCGCCTCGCTGACCTCACGTTCGGTGAAACCACCCTCGCCGCCGATAACGAACAGGATGCGGCGACCTGCTGCATCGAACAGCGGCCGGGCGCCACCCGATTCATACGGCAGCAGCCGGACATCATACCCCGGCAGGCGCAGCACCTCGGCAAACGGCATCGGTTCAGACAGCTCGGGGAGGAAATAGCGGCGGCACTGGCGGGCTGCCCCCTGGATGACCCCCTTCCATCGCTCCACCTTGCGCTCCGATTTTTCAGCCGAAGGGGTCGAAACCGTCCGCTGCGTCGTCATCGGAACGATCCTGTCGACACCGAGTTCGGTCGCTTTTTCCAGAAACAGGTCGAACCGCTGCGGAGACTTGAGCATCGACATGGCCACCGTCACGCCCGCCGTCGGCCGCTCATGCCGTACACACCGGGAAAGCGAGCCTTCAAGCGTACGCTTGCCGATGGACTCGATCGTCATCATGGCCGAAAGCCCGTCACCATCCGTAATCTCGACCACCTGCCCCTGCCGGCACCTGAGCACCCGGGCGAGGTGGTGGAACTCGTCACCGTCAATCACTGCCAGGGCACGTTCGAGGTCAAGCTGACCGGGAAGCACATAAAAAAGGTCCATGGGCAACTACAGGTTTTCGGTAAGGGCGACCGAGGCGAAAAAGACCGAGGCGGCTCCCGCAGACCTGAGTGCCGACGCTGCCGCAGTCAAGGTGGCCCCGGTGGTCACCACATCATCGACAAGAAGCACGGTGGCCGGGCATTTGCCCCGGCCGGGAAGAAACGCGTGATCGAGGTTCCTGCGTCGCGCCGCCGCGGTCAGCCCGGTCTGCGATTCCGTATAGCGGTTCCGCACCAGAAGCCGGTCAAGCACCGGAATGCCGAGCACCGACGCCATGCCTTCCGCGATTTCAGCCGCCTGGTTATAGGTGCGTTCGATGTGCTTCAGGCGATGCAACGGCACCGGAACGAGGCCGTCGATCCGGCACCGGAGGTCAGGGGCAGCGGCGACCAGTTCTCCAAGCTTTCGGCCAAGCATGACGCCAACCGGAAACAGCCCTTCGTATTTCAGGGCATGCAGCGTGTCATGCAACCTGCCGCTGTGACGGTATGGATAGAGGCACCAGGCTTGCCCGGGCATTGAGTCTGGGCCGAAATGGGCCGCGACGACCCGCCTGATCGCCTCCCCCCCTGCGCAATTGTCGGCAAATGGACTGAACTCCGCCAGGCAGGAGGCGCAGACCAGCGACTCGTCAGATTCGAGCAACTGCCTGCAGGCAACGCAGACATCAGGAAAAAGAAGATGCCGCAGGCCCTCAATCATCGTCGCGAAGTGGCCGTCCCGACTGGAAACAGAGTGCGGCCGCCCCGCAGACCCCTGCGGTATTGCCGAGCCGCGCGGGGACGATCTCAAGCCCGTCGTGCATCGACGGCAGGGTCGAGCGGTGCAGCTGCATCAGGGCCGGCTCGAAAATCAGCTTACCGGCACCGGAAATACCACCGCCGATGACAAACTTCCGGATATCCATGAGCGCCACGACGTTTGCAAGCCCGACGCCGAGAATGGCACCAATGCGCTGCCAGACCTTCAGGGAAACCGGGTCCCCCTCTTCGGCCGCCTGTTCGAGGAACCGGGGCGACATCCTGCCAAGATCGTTGCCGCACAGCTCCATGAGCCGGGGCGATGCTTTGGGATCCGCAAGCATCCCGCAGGCAAGGGCGACGATCTGACGCTTGCCGATGAGGCCTTCAATCGTGCCGCGAACCCCCGCGTGCACGTGTTCACCCTCGAAATCGATGATGACGAACCCGACCTCGCCGGCAGTGCCGTTCGGGCCACGGTAGAGTTTCCGGTCGAGGATGATGCCCCCGCCGACCCCGGTTCCCAGCGTGATCATCATGAAATTCCTGAACGCGTTGCCGCCGCCGAACACCGCCTCGCCGTATGCCGCGGCATTGGCATCGTTCTCGATCAGGACCGGAGCGGCAAGCCCATGCGCCTGTTCGAGGTGTTTCTGGAGGGCGTCCCGCAAGGCAAAGCGGCCCCATCCGGGCAGGTTCGGCGGGTAGCTGAGCACCCCACGGACCGAGTCGACCGCGCCGGGAGCACCAACGCCGATGCCTGCGAATTCACCAACGTCAAGCTGCTCCGAGGCACGCTGGTACTGTTCCGCAGCCAGCAGGGCAAGCTGGCGGACCACCGCGTCCGGCCCTGATGCGCTCTCTGTCGGCACGGAGTCCCTGAACAGAAGCCCCTGGGCCTCGTCAACGACAGCCGCCTTGATATTGGTACCGCCGAGGTCGATGCCGATGGCCCAGGATGGCATAAGCAGGAATTTAAGACTTGAAAGACTTGATGAAGGGGCGACCGTACTTGCCGCTTTCGAAAAAATGGAGGATCTCTTCGATTTCCGGGGTGGGCTCAAGGTTGCGGACAGCATCCAGCGCATTGTTCAGGAGGAGGCCCGACTGGAAAATCAGGCGGTAGGCCGCCCGGATCGAACCGATCTGCTCCGGGGTGAATCCCCGGCGTTTCAGCCCGACCAGATTGAGCCCCTCGTAGCGGAACGAAGCGTGGCCGCCGGCCATGACGAAGGGAGGCACATCAAGCGCCGCACGTGAAACACCGCCGACCATCGCATAGCGGCCGACCCGGACGAACTGATGGACACCGGCAAGGCCACCGACCGCCGCATAGTCGCCGACTTCGCAGTGGCCCCCGAACTGCACCGAATTCGAGATCACCACCTGGTTGCCGATGACACAATCGTGCCCGGCGTGGACATAGGCCATAAGGAGGCAATCCGAGCCGACCACCGTACGGCCGCTGGCCTTCGTGCCACGGTTCAGGGTCACACACTCGCGGATGACCGTGCGATCTCCGATATGGAGGTAAGTTTTTTCGCCTGCGTACTTCAGGTCCTGGGGAACCGTCGAGAGCACCGCCCCGGTCATGATTCGGCATTCGTTACCGATGCGGGCGCCATCGGCGATATGCACGTGTGGCCCGACAAACGTACCGTCGCCAATGACGACATCTTCCTCAATGACCGCATACGGCCCGATCTCCACCCCTTCGCCAAGTTGCGCGCCGGAACCGACGACGGCTGTCGCATGAATGCTTCTGCTCATAGACTGCGTTGTCCCCTCACTGCTTTTGCTTTAAGGAATCCATCTGCCGCTCCATTTCCGGGAGGAACTTCCTGAGGCGATCGAGCACTGCTTCGGCCTCCCGTTCGCGTCGAACGGCACGATACGCCCTGGCAAGGGTAAGGTAGAGAGCAGGATCGCTTGACACATCACCCTGGCGCGCCAGCGTTTCAAGATAGTGAATATACGGATAAGCTTTCTGCTTTGCACCGTGCTGCGAATAGATCGACACGGCGGAATAGGCCAGCGCAGGCGTTACCGGAAAACGGTCAAGCGGAAACAGCGCCGACGCACGATCCAGAACCTCCACGGCGAGTTCACCCCGCTGGCGGGAAACCGGCTGGCCGGACCTGCCGGGAACCACCATCGGCCCGTCTTTCGAAGCGGAAAGATCAAGCGCCAGGCGGACGAAGAGTGGCGGATAGTTCCCCGCAAGGTCGCGCCCGGTCTGTTCGATATAGACGTCCCGGTTGGCGAGGTTGCGATAGCGATAGGTGGAAAAGAGGTTCCCGTAGAGTTTGCCGGAATCGACGAAACTCATCGGGGACGCGCTCTGCAGGGGAACCACCCGGTAGACCATGCCGTCCAGGCGCAAATGCTTTTCAAGACCGATCATGCTCTCCGGATCGACCGTCAGGGCAAAATAGATCGGACGGTTGCCATAGTTGCCGGCGACAATCTCGAACACGGCCAGATCCTGGGGCCTCAGAAACCCCTGGCCCTTGTAGGTCAACCCCGGCACCAGAGTCCACCGCAACGAATCGGAGGGCGCCGTCGGCAGGGACGACCCGCTTGCCCTGGCGTCGTCAAGCAGCCTGCGCTGTTCGGGACCCGCAGGAACAGCCACACGCATCGAATCGATCGGCTCGTAGGTGATGCCGGAAAGCTCATCGTCGCCCAGGCTGAAGGCGATGGTCTTTGCGCCGCGAGGACGCTCATGCTTGAGCTGGAGCAGGTACCAGCCGGTGTTGGCAAGGCTGAGGTTGACGACACGGACATCCTGGCGGATGTGTTCGACCTCCTGCAGGTACCAGAGCGGGAAGGTATCGTTGTCACCATTGGTGAACAGGATGGCGTCGCGGTCACAGCTCTGCAGGATGTTCCACGCCCAGTCCCAGGGGACGTAGTTCCCGGAACGGTCGTGCGTGCGGTAGTTCGCCTGCAGCATGCGGCCATCGACCAGCACCAGACCGGCAAGCACCGCGAACGCGGCGGCAAGAAGGGCCCGACGATGGCCGTCGCCCCCCCCGCCGAACCTGGCGGCGAGCCGCGAGATCAGGAACTCCATCCCCATACCGATCCAGAGCGCAAAGGCAAAGAAACTGCCGACATAACTGTAATCACGCTCCCTGGGCTGCGGTTCCGGCTGATTGAGGTACACCACAAGGATCACGCCGGTCATGGCGAACAGCACCGCAACCACGGTGGCCATCTTCCAGTTTTTCCGGAAATGGTCGACCATACCGACCATGCCGGCAAGGAACGGCAATCCCCAGAGAAGGCTCCAGTCGACCAGGGCACCCTCCATATCGCCGCCGCGCCCGATGAACTGCCAGCCGAAATAGCGGAGATACATGTGGCTGAGCTGGTAGTTCAGGAAGTAGTCGAATTCGCCGGTGTAACGATTGTAGAAATACTGGTGCACCGGCTCGGAGGACCAGCGCCGTGGCCAGAGCGGCCATTCTCCGTACTGTTCGCGGTTCACGTAGGAGAAGAAGGAGGCGATCGTCGACGGGTTGTTCTCGTTGATCGGCGGCGCGGCATGCGCACGGACGAAAATCAGCAGGTAGGTCGTATAGCCGAGTACCAGCAGCAGCACCGCCAGGAGCCCGGTGTTCCACAACGGCATGCGGTTGCGGTGGGTCATCCAGATACCGTAGGTGAGCAGGATGAGCAGCGCTGCGAGCCCCCACCATGAGGTGGTGACCAGAAGTACGGGCAGCTCCTTGATGATCACCCGGTAGATCAGGAAAAAGAGGCCGAGACTCCAGACGAGCAGCAGGGCGCCCGAATAGGGCGTCACCTCATAGCGTTTGAAATAAAAGACCAGTATCACGGAAAAAAGCGCAAGGAGGCACAGCAGGTGCACGCCGATCGACAGGCCGATCATGTACATGACCGCAAGAAGCCAGCGCTCGTTGCCCGGAGCCGGATCCTCTTCGTACCAGCACAGGATCATCCAGACGACCGTTGCCGTAAAAAAAGAGGAGGCCGCCCAAAGGCCGGTCTCGACGGCGTTGAACCAGAAGCTTTCACAGAACGCGAGAGCCAGCGCCCCGATGGCTGCGCCCCCGTAGGCGGCTATCTTTTCCGGAAGAGACCACTGGTCAGGCGACCCGCCCCGTTTCATGGCGATCAGCCTTACGGTGATCAGGTAGGCGAGCATGACCGTCGCCGAACTCTCCAGGGTACTGATGAAATTGACACGTGCCCCGATATCATGGAACAGGGGAAACATCGAAAACAGGTGGCCGATAAGCAGGAAAAAGGGTGCCCCGGGAGGATGGGGAATACCCAGCGTCCGGGAAACCGCAATCACCTCGCCACAATCCCAGAAGGATAATGTCGGCGCCATCGTCGCCAGATAGACGGCCTCTGCAGCGAGGAAAATGACGGCGGCGACGATCCTGTTGATCTTTCGGTGGTTCATGCGGTCATGGTTGACATTGCCTTCTGTCGGAGAAATACGGCTGAAAATATACAGCATTTCACCTCCTCTGTAAAGCATAATGCACCGGATGGCGTTCGGGAGCCGCGCAGGAGGCGGCCCCCCTGCCGGGCCTACCCGATGAGACCGGAAGCGACCAGGTCAGCGAACAGGCAACCCGGCCCGGTCAGCCGGAGCGCACCGTTTTCGATGCTGATCCATCCCTGGCGGAGAAATTCGCCGATGGCGGCATCGAGTCGCGCCGGATCGTCGGGATGGCCACCATGCAGGAACACGAGGGAAAGGGGGCGACCGATCCTGAGCGAGAGAAACACGGTTTCGTCAAAACGCTGCTCCGGTGTCAGCACTTCGCGGAACGTTGCGGAACCCGCCGGGTCGGCAAGGTAACGGACCAGGGCGGCATCATTGGCAAAACGGGTCTCCTGGCCGCCGGAGACCATGAAACTGTGGGCCGACGGCCCGAACCCAAGGTACGGTTCGCGCATCCAGCTCGCCAGGTTGTAGCGCGAATGAAACCCTTCGCGTGCGAAATTCGAAATTTCGTAATGGCGATAACCGGACCCGGTCAGCGTGGTCCGGGCAAGCTCGTACATCGCCGCCTGCATCGACTCGTCGGGAAGCGAAACCGTGCCCCGGCGCACATCCCGCCAGAGCCGGGTTTTCTCCTCAAGTGTCAGCATATAGACAGACACATGCTGGACCCCCGATTCGCGAGCGCAGCGCAAATCTTCCTCCCACGCCTCAAGATCCTCGCCAGCCGCGCCGCAGATGAGGTCAACGGCAACCGAGCCGAACCGCTCCAAAGCCATGTCAACCGTCCTGCGGGAGTCCGATGCGGAATGGGCCCGCCCAAGCGAGCGGAGCTTGCCGGGCAGGAACGACTGCACACCGATCGACAGACGATTGACCCCGGCATGGCGCAACTCGTCAAGCCGGGCCTGGTTCAGGTCCTCCGGATTTGCCTCAAGCGTAATCTCAAGATCAGGTTCGAACCGGACGAGGCGGGCAACCTGGACGAGCCAGCCGGAAATCATCGATACCGGCACCAGCGACGGGGTTCCGCCGCCGAAATGGATCGCCCGGATCCGCTGCCCCTCCATGAACGGGGCTTTCGCCGCGGTTTCCCGGCAAAGGGCGTGGAAATAGGGCTCGACATGCTCAAGGCGGGTCACCAGGAAAAAATCACAGTACGGGCAGCGTTCCCTGCAGAACGGAATATGAACATACAGGGAAAGCATGGGCCGGGGGCTCAGTCGGTTATGGACGGAAGGACATGGCCGGCCACCGCCTGGTAGAGATCGTCAGCCACGAACTCCGGGATGATGCCCCGCTCAAGGCAGAGCGACTCCTCGTTGTGGCCGGTGCGGACCAGAATCGGCCGAAGCCCCGCCCGGAGGCCGCATTCAACATCGACAACCTTGTCGCCGATAAAAAACGAGCCGGAGAGGTCGACGTCGATCCCCTCGCCCCGAAAATCGGCGACCGCCTGCTCGACCATGCGCGGCGACGGTTTGCGGCAATCGAGGAAACGGTCGTATTCGGGATGCGGGTAATCGGGATGCGACGGACAGTAGTAACAGCGGTCGAACGATGCGTTTTTCAGGGCAAGCAGCTCGTTCAGGTACCGGTTCACGTCTTCGACCTGGGCCGGGGTCACGATCCCCCTGGCGATTCCCGCCTGGTTGGTGATGATCACGATCCGGAAACCGGCCTGGCGCGCCATGGCGATCGCCTCGTCCGCACGGTCGATGAGCACAAAATCCCCTCGGCCGGAAACATAGGTCCCCAGATCGCGGTTGATCGTCCCGTCCCGGTCAAGAAAAAGCACTCTGACGCGTTCCATACCACTACCCGAGAAGTTCACGATAGAGCTCCCCATACTGCTCGGCGGAGTGTTTCCAGGAAAAATCGCGGTTCATTGCGGCAAGGACCAGCTGATTCCACCGTTCCGGCTCGGCGAACAGGTCAAGCGCCTCGCCGACCTTGCCGACAAGAGCTTCCGGCGTATACTCGCGGAAGATGAAGCCGGTCCCTTTGCCATCGGCAACCTCGTCGATGGTCTCGACAATGCCGCCGCCTGCATAGGCGACCGGAATGGTCCCGTAGTTCATGGCGAACATCTGGATCATGCCGCACGCCTCGATACGGGAGGGCATGAGCAGCAGGTCCAGGCCAGCGATCATCTGGTGGAAAAATGCGTCGCTGAATTCCGGCTTCACGGCCATCTGGTCGGGATAGCGCGATGCGATCTCCTGCAAGGCCTGCTCCTCGGCCTTGTCGCCGGAAGCGAGCACAACCAGCCGGATATCGCGCTCCAGCAACCCTTCGACGCTCTGCCGAAGCAATTCGGCGCCCTGGTACTGGCCCATGCCGAGAATCGCACCGACAAGCGGCTTATTCTCATCTGCCGGTAAACCAGCCTCTTCAAGGAGCACGGCCCTGTTCTCGGCTTTCAGTTCGGGCTGTTCGACCCCATACCGCTTTTTGATGAGCTTGTCGGCTGCCGGATTCCATTGCCGGGTATCGACACCGTTGACGATGCCGTGGAAACTCTCTTTGCGGAAGCGCAGCATGTCACCCATCCCGAAGGAGGCCTGCGGTTCGTCAAGAAGGCTTGCGGCATAGTTCGGGGAGGTGGTGGTGACCAGGTCTGCATACCGGATGCCGGTCGCGAGCAGGTTGATATCCTCGCCCTGCTTCTGCAGGCCCTCGTAGACCTCCTCCGAGAGGTATTTCTGGAAAATCTTCCCCTGGAATACCCCCTGCCGGGCAATATTATGTATGGTCTGGACCACCTTGACCTTCCGGAAGAATTCGTGGTCGGCGTACCGTGTCCTGAGCAGCAGCGGCACCAGACCGGCATGCCAGTCGTGGCAATGGATGATGTCCGGCTGCCATCCGAGGCGCACCAGCGTTTCAAGGACACCGACGCTGAAAAAGATCAGCTTTTCCGCGCTGCCCTTGTGATCACCGCCAAGCTGGAGATCGGAAAACAGGCCGCTGCGCTTGAACAGCTTCTCATTGTAAAGAAAGTACGTCTGTATCTTGCTGGAAGGCAGGGCCGTAACCTTCACGTGCAGCATGTCGCTTCTGTCTTTCAGGCGTATCTCGATGTCCGAGAGCCTGAGCACGTCATGAAGGCGGAATTTTCTGTCATTGATGACGCCGTACTTGGGCATCATGATTCTGGCTTCAAATCCCTCCTCTTCAAGCGCCTGGGGGAATGAGGCCATATAATCGGCCAACGAACTGACCCTTATGAAGGGAGAAACTTCGCCAGAGACATAAAGAACCTTGAAATTTCTTCTGGCCATCTATCGCACAGTGGAGCTATGATTTTTTCAACAAAAGACTTTCATAGTATATCTTCAGTTTTTAATTTAAGAATTTTCATGCTGAGAAACAATTTAGGGACCACCCTAACCTACAACTCACCGGTGGGAGACAATTCGTGAAACGAATTCCCGGCCTGAAAACCCTGGCGATCCTCTGCATCGCCCTGTTCACCGGGGCATGCGCCGTCGAAAGGCCGCCGACAGGAGGGCCCCCCGACACAAAGCCGCTTGCCGTCCTCGCATCGAGCCCCGATTCCGGTGCCGTCGGCATCAGCCCGAAGAGTATCCGCATCCGCTTCAATCATCCCGTCACACCGGCAGCATTGCGCAAAGCCATTTTTTTCTCACCGACCATCCGGTCGTACCGGGTCATCTGCAGGGGCAGCGAGGCGGAAATCGAACTGTACACCCCGCTCCGGCCGTCAAGCACCTATACGCTGACCCTTGCGCGGTCACTGAAAGGGTTCACCGGCACGGAACTGTCGAAAAGCTGGACCCTGCCTTTTTCGACGGGATCGGCAATTGACCGGGAAAGCATCGAAGGTACGGTCTGGACGCACCGTATGGCTCCCGCGGCGAACACCAGCGTTCTGGCCTACGCCGTCCAGCCCGGCCAGGTATATCCCGATTCCCTGCCGGAGTTTCCTGACTACCTGACCCAGACTGACGCGTCAGGCTCGTTCCGGTTCGAAAGCCTTTCCCGTGGAGACTACCGGATCATCGCACTGCGCGACAAGAACCAGAACAACCGGTTCGACCTGGCGAAGGATGAATTCGCCGTCACGACGACGCCATCGGTTCCCACCGGGGTAAAACACCTTACGTTCCGGCTCACCCCGTCAGACACCTCCTCCGTCACGCTGCTTGCTGCCAGGGCGACCGGCTCGAACGAACTTGAAATCATCTTCAGCAAGCCGGTGCCGACACGTTCCATCAGCCCGACATCCTTCAGCATTCTGGAAAAATCGCGAAACCAGCCGCTACCTGTCCTCGAATGCGTCGGCCAGGCCAGAACCGAAGAGGATACCGCTTTCAGGCTGCTGACCGGCCCCATGACGCCGAAATCGCGCTACCTGGTCACACTCCCGCAGATGCAGGAAAAGACGGAACTGCGGCAGACGCCCTGCGAATTCCAGGGTTCGTCAAGATCGGTCACCTTCCCGGAACTGACCGTGGCCATCCTACCCAAAGACAAAACGGTCAATGTATTGCCCGAAACCATACGGCCTGACGCAGGCCCCTGCATCGAGCTCCAGTTCAACCTGCCGGTTTCGGACGCCGCCGTCAGAAGTGCCGTATCGCTCTCGATCATCCGGCAGACCGGCCAGCAGCCGGTACCGGTGACCTTCTCCAGATATGATGGACGCACCTGGCTCATCCGGCCGATGGGCGCCTTTGAGCCAGGTGCGGAGTACGTCGTCAGCGTCAGAAGCATCACGCCCATTGCCGGCAGGCGCTGTACAGACGCCCTGACCGTCTCCCGGTTCAGCACCGCTGGCCCGGAACAGTACGGGGAAATCTCGGGAACAGGCTCGGCGCGGGAAGCACAGGAAGTTATCGTTGACGCCCGGCGGCAGGGCACGACGACCGCATACCGAAACATCGTCAGGACAGCTGCTGGAGGAACCTTCAGCTTCTCGTTCAGAAACCTGCCACCCGGAACCTATACGGTAAGCGCATTCATCCCAGGACAGAATCGTGCGCTCGTTGCCGCCACCGCCTGGAAACCAGGATCGGTCACACCGTTCCGCCCTGCTGAACCGATCGTCGCCACAAGTGCGATTGTCAGGGCCGGATGGACCACGGCAACCGAACTTCCCGGGCTTGCGCCATTACCGTCACGCCCGGCAATGCACAACGCCCGGCCGGTTAAAAAATCATCAAGGCCACATCGACACTGAACAAACCAAAGCGTATGCCACCATCCAAGAACACACCGGCCAGAATCGGCCCGAACTCCATCATCCAGACTATTGAAGCGCTTGAGGCGGCATATGGAAAACGCCGCTCGGACGAAGTGCTCACCAAGACAGGTCAGGGGCACTGGATCGGCAACCTCCCGACCACCATGGTGGAAGAATCGAAATTCCACGAGCTTGTCGGCGCGCTTGCCAGAGAGATCGGCGAGACCTCGACGGCTGCAATCCTCAGGGAATCCGGAGAACGTACGGCAAAATACCTGTTGCGGGTCCGTATTCCCGGCCCCTTCCAGAAACTCGTCAAGCTGCTGCCGGCAGGGCTCGCCTTCAGGCTCTTCCTGTTCGCCATCAGCAAAAACGCCTGGACCTTCGCCGGCAGTGGCGAATTCAGCTATACCACCTCACCGGCGCCGAACATCACGGTCAAGGTGACCTACCCCTCCCTGCCCGTCGTCGGCAACTTCTACATGGGAACCTTCACCGCCCTGCTCCGAGAGCTGGTCAATCCGAAAACGACCATCAAGCCGGAGATCAGGCAGCAACACGGCACGATCATCTGCAACTATGCCTGCAGCATCTGAGGAGACCATCCCGTCCTGCCGGCAGCCTGTCTGAACGTCAGTTGCCCTGCCGCCCGGTTGTTTCCGGGGCAGGGCTTCCGGGAATGGTTATCGTCACGGTGTCACCATTCTGCTGCACCTGCTGACCTGTCGGTTCACTGACAGGCGGAACCATGCAGGGCATGGGTTGCCGCGAATCCTGAGCGATTGCCGCATCGAGTGCGGCAATTTTCATGTCGATATCAGCGAGCAGCGGCTTTCGCTCCCCGGCAGGTACGCCGGCGGCAAGCCGCCGTTCCAGCTTGATCACCTCAAGCAATGCAGCCGCGCGGGAGGCGGGCAACGCTGCCGGGCAACATGCCGGCGGCAACTCCGTCGGCGTGACCGCCTGCGGTTCACCCGGCCCGGCAAGCGCCGTCGTCCCGAAAACCGCAAGAGCAACCCCTGCAATACCCAATTGTTTCATACCACATCCCTCTGTTTTGCGCCGACCGTGCCGCCGGCGGCGGCGCCCAGGTCAGCAATTGTGCACAAGCTGATTGCAAGAAAAACCACCAACGCACCTCCGCCGTTTCATGCGAAAAACGCCAATAGCCGACAAACACTGACGGCCCGGGGATATGCCTGGAAAGGGAGGAAAATAAAAAGGCGGAACGGGGGGTCCGCCTTGACTTTAATAAATAAATATAACGAACAGCGCGCTTGTGAAAAAGCGCGCTGTGCCATTTACTGGTATGAAAGGTCCCGTTTACTGCCAGCCACCGACGATTTCGAAAATTTCGCGATCACCGATCGGCTTGGGCACCGAGGCAACCGGCTGAGAGGAAAGGATCTGGTCGGCAATCTCATTGTAGGGGGCGAGGCACTCTGCAAGCCCGGGTTCATGCTCGTCCATTGCAAACAGGGTCTTGCCAGCAAAGCGACTTTTCCGGATCAGCTCATGGTAGGGAACCTTGGCAAGCAACCGCGTACCGACCTGGCTGGCAAACTGGTCAAGCATGTTGGTGCCGCCGCCTGTGGCATAATCGACGCGGTTGGCCACAATACCGGCAAGCTGCACCTTGTACCGGACGCTCTTCTGCTGGATAGCCATGCAGAGGCGATTCGCGGCAAAAATGCTGTCGAAGTCGTTGGTCGCAATGATAATCGAGTAATCGGCAAAGTTCAGCGGAGCACTGAATCCGCCACAGACCACGTCACCAAGGACATCGAACAGGATCACGTCGTACTTGTCGTACAGCCCCATCTCCTGAAGCAGGGTGACCGATTCGCCAACCACGTAACCGCCGCAACCGCTGCCTGCGGGAGGGCCCCCCGCCTCAAGACCGTCGATACCCGCGAACCCGGTTTCAACGATATCTTCCGGAGTAAGATCTTCGTGGTGGAAATCGACCTCCTCAAGCGCCTCAATGACGGTTTTCTGGAGCTTTCCGGTAATCGGGAAGGTGCTGTCGTGTTTCGGGTCGCAACCAATCTGCAACACCTTGGCGCCCTTCAGGGCAAGGGCTGCAGAGATGTTCGCGCTGGTCGTGCTCTTGCCGATACCACCCTTTCCGTAGACGGCCAATACTAAGCTCATGGTTCACTCGCAGTCAAATGGTTGGTTATACTGTTTCCTCTTTATCCGCCGAGATGCTCTTTCGCCTTGCGGAAAACATCGGCTGAAATGACCTGCTCACCGATTTCCCGCGCGAAGTTCTCGGTATTCTTGCGAACCTTCTTGCGTACGAAGAACGGAACCTTGCCCAGCATCTTCTCCGCCTCGTCGGTCCAGCTCATCTCGCCGGATGCCGCGACGGTGGGGGCATCCGTCCCTGCAGGCGCAGGAGCCGGTGAAGCCGCCTCCCCGGAATCGGCAGCGGTGCCTGGCACCGACTCCTCGTATTCGAGGCCGGCATCGCCGAAGAAATCGATGAGATGCTTTTCAAGGCCGAGCTTCGCCGAGGTATACACCCGGTCGGCCATGACATCCGCCCCGTCGAAGCCGAAGAAGGGATAGTAACCGAGCAGGTGGTTCTCGATATGGGTTGGCGTCGATATGACCATGCACGGGACATCGAGCTTGCGGCAGCTGTGCCGCTCCATCTGGGTGCCGCAGACCAGCTCCGGCATCTCGTCCTCGATAAATTGCGAAACTTCCTGAAACTTGTCCGTCACCATGAGCTCGCCAGGCAGGTAGCCTTCAAGCTGCTGCCGGACCCAATCGGCCTGGCGGGGAAGGTAGGTGCCCGCGCCGATGATCTGCATGCCAAGCTCGTCCTTGAGGAATTTCACCACACCGACGACCTGGGTGGCGTCACCGAACACGAACGCCCGCTTGTTGCTGAAGCTCTCCATGTCTGCAGTCCTGGCAAACCACGGAACGCCACTCGGGGCGCTGACGCCGTCAAGGGAAAATTCCCGGAGTTCGGGCATGGCGATCGGCGCAACACCGCGCTCTGCTGCGATGCGATTGACCTCGCCGACGATCTCCTGCAGCCAGCGCATCGTCGCCTGGACGCCGATCGGCGCATCGGTGACGGCATACATGCCGAACTGCGATTTCAGGTAGTCGGATGCCTGGAGGCCGATCTCACGGAACGGGGCGATATTGAGCCACGCTGCGGGCAGCTTCCTGAGATCTCCGATGCCGGCTCCCCATGGGGCGACAACGTTGACCTCGATGCCGAGGGTGTTCAGCATGCGGCGCAGGCTGATCAGGTTTGCCTTGAGGTGGAACCCGAGCGAGGTGAAGCCAAGCAGGTTCACCGAAGGGCGGGCGCTCTTTTCACACGGTTCGGCATAACGCCGGACCAGTTCGGTGAACAGCCCTTCGGCAGCCTCGTTTTCGGAAACCCTGAACGGGTTGACCGCATAGACCATGAGCTTGTCGGGCGAAACTCCCGAAGAGCGGGCCATCTGGCCGAGGTCCTCCTGGAGCAGCGCGGTGCTGCAGCTCGGAGCGACGACGATCAGTTCCGGCTGGTAGTGCTCTTCAACCTGGCTGATGGTACCCGGAAGGCGGGATGTACCGCGTGCAAGGTCCTGGCCGCGGACCACGCTGATCGAGAGCTTCGGGAACTCGGGCGTACGCTCAAGCATGGTATAGGTGGCCGTAATGTAGTCGTCACCCTGGGGCGCGTGGTAGACGGTATGCACCCCCTTCATGCTGTTGGTCACCCGGCTCACGCCATGGAGCGCGGTTCCTTCATACAGCCAGAAAGCTAATCGCATGGTTTTTCGTTGGTTTACGTCGTTTTATGGTTATCTCGCGCTCGGCATCACGCCTTCGAGCCACACCTCCGCATCGAAACCCGGCAGGCTCTGGCGGCGCAACAGCGGCGAGACGAACAGGTTCGCCAGCGTGAACACCCCTGACCAGCTGTGGATCGACATGAGCGTAAACTCCATGCTCCACTTGACAACGAAGCCGTTGCCGACAAACGGGTTTGCCGTCATGAGCGACGTGACGATCATATCCGGCCGCGTCACCTTGATCTCTTCAAGCTGGCGATGAAAGTTCGGCTGCTCGACGACCTTCACCCCCTGGAGTTCCTGAAGCTCGCGATCGTGGAACTTCTTGTTGATGTACGCGCTGCTGCACTCGACCACATCGGCGCCGGCATGTTTGAGGAAACGCGCCAGGGGAAGCTCCATCATGGTATCGGCAGTCAGGAAGATCTTCTTGCCTTTCAACAGGTCGGTCTGCTTCCTGATCTTTTCCCATGCCGCTTTCTCGCGGTCCGAAAGGTCGACCTTTTTGCCGAACATCGCGGCGAGGTCTTCCCAGAATACGCGGGTACCGTCAGGCCCGAACGGAAACAGCGAGGAGAGCACCCTGGAGCCGCGTTCACGGTTCAGGCGCGAGCAGACACGCGAAAGGTAGGGCTGGATCGGCGCGAGCACCGTATCTGGACCGATGGCCGGGAGCCGGTCAAACCGGCTTTCGGGAAGGAATCCGCCGACGGGTATGCCAAGCTGTTCCGCTTCCGCACGAAGATCGTCGGCGGTGACATCGTTCACCGAACCGACGAACACCACGTTGCGCTCCCCTGCAGGAGCTTCCGGGCAGAATGGCACGAGAGCCTGCAGCACGGAATCCTCAGCCTGGGTGAAGTTGAACACCAGACCGCTTGCGGGAACGAACAGCACCGGAAGGTCAGGTGTGCTGAGATGGTGGGCAAGCCCCTTGAAATCGACCTTCATCACCTCCGGAGTACAGGAGGAAAGCAGGAAGATGACCGACGGGTTGTGGTCACGGCGGATCTCTGCGATGATCGATTCCAGTTTCGGCTCCTCTCTGGCCAGGTCGGCCTCTTCGATGAGGGCGACGCCAAAGCGGGGCTTGGCGAAAATCATCATGCCGAGGGCGTTCTGGAGAAAATGCGCACACGTGTGGGTGCCGAGGATGAGGAAGAAGCTGTCCTTGATTTTCTGGTACAGCCAGCCGACACAGGCCAGACCGCAGAAACTGTGGGTTACGTTGTCCTCCTTGAGAATCTGGCAATCGCTTGAAACCGGCATCATGGCGTTATTTCCTTATGTATTGCTACTGGCAAGCCCCAACGGTTGGGAAATCGAAGATAAAAATATTTTTCATTTATCCTGTGGGGCTTTACAGGCCTCGACAGAGGCAATCTTGTCCCCGATCGACACGTGCCGGTCACGCCGGTCGTCGATCCTGAGGCTGGTGTAGACCCTTGGGGCACCAGCCGTAAAACAGTGTTCGTGGAGTTTCCGGGCGACCGCAAACAGTTCGTCCGCATCGCCCTCGACCGTCGTCCCCATATCGTGGAGCCGGAACGGCAGGCCGCTCCGGCGGAGAAGTGCTTCAAGGCCTGCAATCCAGTGGCTGAAGCTCCCCTCGCCGGTTCCCAGAGGCATCACCGTAATGTCCATCAGGGCCATCGGGCGCCCCGGTTACTTGAAAACCGTCTCGTCCCTGCCCGGACCGACCGAAATGAAGGTCACCGGTACCCCGAGAGACTCTTCAAGGAAGGTCACATAGGCACGGGCATGCTCGTGCATCTCCGCAAAGCTTTTTGCACCGGCATTCGAAGACATCCAGCCCTTGAGCGTCTTGTAGACGGGCCTGACCCGTGACAGGGACTGGTGTTCGGTCGGAAAATCGAAGATCTCCTTGCCATCGAGCAGGTAGGCGGTACACACCTTGACCTCCTCGAAGGTATCGAGTACATCCAGCTTGGTCAGGGCGAGTTCCGTCACGCCGCTGATGGTCAGCGAATAGCGAAGGGCAACAAGGTCGATCCAGCCGCACCGGCGCTTGCGACCGGTGGTCGCGCCGTACTCGTGGCCGATGCTGCCAAGCGCCTCGCCGACCTCGTCCTCAAGTTCGGTCGGGAATGCGCCGTTGCCGACCCTCGTCGTGTACGCCTTGCAGACGCCGATCACCTTGCCGATGTGGGTGGGAGCCACGCCGGACCCGGTGCATGCGCCGCCCGAGGTCGGGTTCGAAGAGGTCACAAACGGATAGGTGCCGTGGTCGACATCCAGCATGCAGCCCTGAGCGCCTTCCAGGAGCACGGTCTTGCCCTCGCTGATCTGGCGGTTCAGGTAGAGCTGGGTATTGGTCACGAACGGATCGATGATCTTGTCGAACTCGGCATATTCGCGAACCAGCGCGTCAACCTCGATCTCTTCCTTGTCGTAGA
Organism: uncultured Chlorobiaceae bacterium; assembly: GCA_964611215.1. GTDB lineage: Bacteria > Bacteroidota > Chlorobiia > Chlorobiales > Chlorobiaceae > Chlorobaculum. Next base: position 8,149 of record CAZSXF010000003.1, on the reverse strand, counting down.
TGTTCTTCAGCAGCTTGTTCTTGGCGGCGATATTGTCTCGAAGCTTCTCTTCGAGCACTTTCGGCGTGAGCAGGTCGACCACCCTGATGCCGCAACGGGCGAATTTGTCCTCGTAGCTCGGCCCGATCCCCCTCCCGGTGGTGCCGATCTTCTGCTCGCCGCTCAGGCTTGATTCACTCAGCGAATCAAGCTGCTTGTGATACGGCATGATCAGGTGGGCGTTGTGGCTGATGAACAGGCGGCCACGCACGTCGAAACCGAGTTCCTCCACTTTCCGGATCTCTTCGAGCAACGCGTTCGGATCGATCACGACGCCATTGCCGATCACGCAGATGCAGTCCTTGTTGAAAATACCCGAAGGAATAAGGTGCAGGACAACGGTCTTGCCATCGAAGCAGATGGTATGGCCTGCGTTCGCACCACCCTGGTACCTGACCACGATGTCGTACTGGTCCGAGAGGTAATCGACCAGTTTTCCCTTGCCTTCATCCCCGAACTGCGTGCCGACCAGCACGGTAGCAGACGTACCCGGCCTGCATGATCTCTTTTCTTCCACGTCGATTGTTTTTACTGAGAGAAACTGTCAAGACGGTCAAGGAGCGCGCTCCTGCCTTCTCCGGAAAAAGCTGAATAATTTACAATAAATTTGGCATTGGCCGCGAAACTTTCAGTCACCCGGCGGGCCTTCGCCTTTTCGGACTGGCGCAACTTGTCGTATTTGGTCAGGACAATGCCGTACGGCCGACGACAGTATTCGAGGAACTCGACCATGTCGATATCGGTGTCCATCCCCGGATGCCGGGCGTCAACCAGCAGGACGACCAGCGCGATGCGCTCGCGCTCCTGGACGTATTCCGTCAGAAGCCTGCCCCAGCCCTCGCGTTCGGAATGGCCGACGGCGGCATACCCGTACCCCGGCAAATCAACGAAAAAGAGGTTGCCGTTGATGAGGAAATAGTTGATCAGCCGCGTCTTGCCCGGCGTCGAGCTGGTTTTTGCCAGCCCCTTCTTGGCACAAAGGGAGTTGAGCAAGGACGATTTGCCGACATTCGAGCGGCCGACAAACACGATCTCGGGAAAACCCGTTTCCGGAAGGCCGCCGATCGTCGAGGCGCTTTTGAAAAATTCGGCGCTGGTGATACGCATGCTGGAATCCTGATTCTACATCACGCCGCGCCTGTCGGGACGGCAGAAAAGGGAAAGCCAAAGCTAAACATCCTTGCCGTAAAAACCCAACACCCGGCAAAAGCACTGCAGTTCGCTCGGCTGCGCGCGCCTGGGACGCTCACGGGGTGAACCGGACGGGAATCTGCTGGCGACCAAACCCGCCGGGCCCGGAATCGAACCGACCCGCAATCGGCTCGCCGCAATACCGGCAGGCCCCGTCAGGGTCAAGGTGGTACGCCCCGAGCTGGAACCAGTCGCGGACGATCAGTGGTCGACGGCACGATGGACAGAAGGTGGTATCGCCCTCGCGGTGGTGGATGTTGCCCGTATAGACATGGTGCACTCCCGCCTGCAGGGCGATGTCCCGGGCACGAAGGAGGGTGGCCGGTGCGGTTGCGGCAATGCCGGTCAGCTGGTGGCAGGGCATGAACGCGGAGAAGTGGATGGGGGTTTCCGGCCCCAGTTCACGGGCCACCCACTGCGAAAGCGCTGCAAGTTCGGCATCCGAATCATTCTGACCGGCAATCAAGAGGGTGGTGATTTCGAGCCATACCGAGCGCTCCCGCCTGAGCCAGACAAGGGTATCAAGCACCGGTTGCAGACGGCCTCCGGTCATGCGCCGGTAAAAATCATCCGAAAAGGCTTTCAGGTCCACGTTGGCAGCATCGATATGGCCGAAAAACGCGCGCCGTGCAGGCTCACGGATATAACCGGCGGTAACCGCAACGGTTTTGATGCCAAGCGCCTGGCAGGCCGTTGCGGTAGCGATCGCGTATTCGGCAAACACGACCGGGTCGTTGTAGGTGAAGGCCACGCTTTTGCAGCCAAGCTGGAGCGCGGCGGCGGCAATGGCCCCCGGTTCGACAACCTGCCGACGGGGCAATGGCTGGCGGGACTGGCTGAGCCCTGCGTTCTGGCAGAACCGGCAGGCAAGGTTGCAGCCGGCCGTTCCGACCGAAAGGACGCTGGTGCCGGGATAAAAATGGTTGAGCGGCTTTTTTTCTATCGGGTCAACGAAACTGGCCGCGACCTGGCCGAAGACCGTCGATTCCATCCGGCCGCGGTGCCGCCGGCGGACAAAGCAGGCGCCGCGCTGCCCGTCGCGCAGGAGCCTGCATGCATGCGGGCAGAGGTCGCATTGCAGGCTGCCGTCGTCAGCGCCATGCCAGAAACTGGCCGTTGCCGCAGCTCCATCATGGTTGAGGGGGCTTCCTCCTGGTGTGTCGTGCATGGGGTGCCCTCTCACGACAGGTTTGCTTCGGACCATTTCTCTACGCGATAACGGTACATGCGAAGATCGCTGGACCAGAAATCGGCAGGCAACCCGGCCTTGCGTTTCAGTTGCGCCAAAAACCGGCGGGGGTCGGGCAATTCCTGCCAGACCTGGGGCAGGAAGGTGCCCCGATGGTGGCGGAACTCAAGGATGAGGCCATCCAGCCCCGCCTCCAGCTGCCCGATGAGGTCCTGCTCCGAAGTAAAGGAGATCGGCTGTTTCGGGCTCAGCAATGAGACCTCGACCTCCAGTTCGGCAAGCTCCTCAATCGTCACCGGAGGAAATCGGCGATCCAGCGTCGCTGCGGCCACGGCGTTTGCCTTGATATCGTCGAGGAGCCGACGGTGCGGTTCGAGAGAACCGATACAGCCGCGCAATCGGCCTTGTCGCTGCAGTGTCACGAATGCCGCCCCCGGCTCCCGCAGCCATGCTGCACTCTCGTCGCCGGTTTCGTGCCGTCCGAGCGCCGTCGATATCGCGGAACGGGCAATCGACAGAAGAATACGGCCCCGGTCAGCGTGGCCCTGCGGTTCATCTGCCGGAACCGATTCACGAAAACTGATGGCGGCGTAGCCGACCACCCTTCCCCGCTCCCCGGCAGTATCGCCGGAATTGCACTGGTGAATCAGGAACGGCTGCAGTCGTCGGCGCCTCGCCGCCAGAAGCATGCCGTTGATGGCAACGGCGCCACAGGCCTGCTCCATGCTGTACAGGGGAACCCCGAGCAGGATTCGCCGGACGGTTTCATGGTCGATCTGTGCCGCCCGGCCGTACGGATGGTAATGGGAAAGATCTGAACTGATGACGATGAGCGTTTCCGGACCACCCCAGAGCCGCTCAAGAACTTCGGCAATCTGCACGTCACTGGCCTGCCCAACGGCAAATGGCAGCAGCCTGAAGCTGCCGAGAAGCCGCTGCAGAAACGGAAGCTGGACTTCGAGAGCGTGTTCGCGGGCATGGGCCGATGCGCTCCTGACGACCTGTGGAAGCCCGGCAAGCCCCTGCAGCGCCTCCTGATCGATCTCGACCAGCCCGAGAGGCGTGCTGAAGGCCTGGACATCGGGAAGTGCGAGGCCGAGCAGGGCGACATGATGCGCCGGGCCGAGCAGGACCACGCGGGTTATCTGTGCAGAGCGCTGCCGCAGCTCCGCATAGGCTGCCGCAGCTGTTGCTCCAGAGTAGGCGTACCCGGCATGCGGCACGAGAAGTGCCTTGGACATCCGGCCAGGGCACTCCTGCCCAAAGCGCTCCAGCAGCCGGTCCACCGTATCGGCAAGCGCCATGGTGCCGGCAGGGTAAAAGGAGCCTGCCACCGCATGGGGCCTGATGGTCAGAAAACGTATCGACGACATGTGACGAAAATGGGTTGGGGGGTTGGGGGAGTTCGAAACACAAGCGGTCGCGGTCAGCCTTGTCGCTGCCACAACGACGGGTATTTGCCTTCAAGAAGCGCCGCACGCTGGTCGGCGACGTTTTTCCAGGTGAATTCGTCTGCCCGCAAGCGGGCATTCCTGCCGATCTCGCTTCTGCGCCCGGCATCTTCGGCCATCGCCGTCATCGCCGCGGCCCAAGCGTCACCATCCATATCGGGAAGGATCGTCCCGCTGGTGCCGTCCTGGACGATTGCACCTCCGCCCATGGCAGTGACAAGGCAGGGTATCCCGTGCGCCATTGCCTCATACGTCACCATGGGCCCGCCCTCTTCAAGGCTTGGGAAAACGAAGACATCGGCTTTGCGGTACAGCGCGCCGATATCCCTGGTGTAGGCGACATGCCTGACGTTCCGGTAGGTTTCGAGCGCCGGCCAGTGGTCACGCAGTTCCGGGTCAATGGCACCGCACAGCACCAGTTCCGCGTCGAGCCCCGCCCTCTTCCATGCTTCAAGAAGCAGCGGGACCCCTTTTCGAAGGCAGATGCTTCCCGCAAAAAGGAATGTCAGACGGTGGGGTTGGCCCGTTTCAGTCGCCCTTCGGGCAAACCGTTCGGGAGACCAGCCATAGCTGGTGGAGAGCAGCTTCGACGGGGCGACGCCATGGTCAAGCATGCTTTGGCGAACCATCGGGCTCGGGCAGAAAACGGCATCGGCAAGCTGGAGCTTCCGCTCTTCCATAACCGCATCCGCCTCGCTCCGACGACCTGCACTGCCGGGGATACCCCAGGCATCGGCAGCCATGTCGAGCAGACGCCATGCCGTGCGCCGGTGGCAGTTGATCCGTTCCACGACGATGCGGCAGCCAAGCGCGTGGAACGCCGCAAAGACCTCCATCGAAAGGCCAGCCCAGAGATATACGACAGGAGCATCCTTTTCATGCTTCAGGAAAAGTTTTTCGGCAAGCCCCCGGATCTGTTCAGTGGTCCCGAATTTGTACATGACCTTCTGGCGGATCCCGCGAATCGCCGTCCTGAGCCAGGGATACTCAAGCCCCGGTATCGCCCCAGGAACGGTGAGGCTGACCCGGCGGCCGCTTTCATCCCAGTGCCGGCATAACGACAGCGGCACATGGCTGTTGCCGATATCAGATGCTTCATAGCCGAAAAGAACCGGCAGATGGTTCATTGCCGTGGTGTTGAGGGTTGTTTGATGGCGCCACATTCCTGCCTGGCCAGTACAGTAAACATCGGAAATATTCCGGTAATCCCCCTGCGCTAATTCGCCAGGAACAGGAACGGTTCACCTCCTGTAGCACCTGCTGCACGGCGTCCCCGCCACCCTGACCTGAAAACGGCACCAAACACTTGGGTAAAAATCCCGATTGTTTAACTTTGTGGACATATCAGGCCCTTTGCAAAGGGCGCAAACCCTTTACATGTCGTACCGGATGTCCGATCTCCAGATCTACAACTCCCTCAGCCGAACCAAGGAACCGTTCAGCCCCCTTGTTCCGGGCATCGTCAGCATCTATGTCTGCGGCCCGACGGTCTATGGCCACGCGCACCTCGGACATGCCAAAAGCTATGTCTCTTTTGACGTGGTGGTACGCTGGCTCAGAAAGTTGGGCTACCGGGTCAGATATGTCCAGAACATCACGGACGTCGGTCATCTGACCGATGATGCCGATGAAGGAGAGGACAAAATCCAGCGCCAGGCGCAGGCCGAAAAGGTCGATCCGATGGAGATCGCCCAGGCCTATACCCGGAGCTATTTTGAAGACATGGACCGGCTCGGCGTCCTGCGGCCGAACATCGCCCCCACAGCAACCGGGCACATTCCCGAGCAGATCGCCATCATTGCGAAACTGATCGAAAAGGGCCATGCCTACGAGTCGAACGGCAACATCTATTTTTCCGTAGCCTCGTTCCCCGGTTACGGCAAGCTCTCCGGCAGAACCGACCAGTCAGCGCTCCAGGCGGGCGGACGTGTCGGGCAGCGCTCCGACAAGCGGAACCCTTCGGATTTCGCATTGTGGAAACAGGCCGAACCCGGCCATATCATGAAATGGATGTCGCCATGGGGGGAGGGCTACCCAGGCTGGCATGTCGAATGTTCGGCGATGGCGATGAAATACCTCGGGGAAACGATCGACATCCACGGCGGAGGCATGGAGAACAAATTCCCCCATCATGACTGCGAAATTGCCCAGGCCGAGTCGGCAACCGGCAAACCGTTCGTCCGCTACTGGATGCACAACAACATGGTGACGGTAGACGGCGTCAAAATGGGCAAGTCGCTCGGCAACTTCACCACGCTCAAGGAGTTGTTCGAGACGTTCGAGCCAATGGTGATCCGCTTTTTCATCCTCCAGTCACACTACCGCTCACCTCTCGATTTTTCTGATGCGGCGATACGTGCCTCGCAAAGCGGGCTCGGCAAGCTGCAGGAGGCGGCACGGCGACTCTATGAAGCTCCCGCCGGTACCGGTACCCTCGACGTGGCCGGCTTTGCCGCAAAAACTGCCGATGCGCTGAACGACGATTTCAACACGCCGGTGGCCATTGCGGTGCTTTTCGAGTTCACCAAGTCGCTCAATGCCGCGCTTGACCGGCCTGAAGGCTTATGCGCCGAAGCGGCGGCCAGCGCTGCAGACTATCTCGAATCCTTCGCAGGCGACGTCCTCGGCATCCTGAAAAGCCGGAACGAACTCCTGGCCGTGGCCAACGGCAACGATGGGGGGACGCTTGAGGATATCATGGCAGTCCTGCTTGAGGTCAGAAGCCAGGCCAGGTCCCGCAAGGATTTCGCGACAAGCGACGCCATCCGCGACCTGCTGCTCGCCAAGGGCATTGAACTGAAGGACTCTCGTGAAGGAACCAGCTGGTCAAAACGAAACGGGTAAGCCCGGCCGACGCCCCACGGCGGCATCCGCGCACACGCCCGCCCCTCTGCAGCAGGCCTGACGTCTACAGGTAGGTGTCCAGCCCCTCGCGCTTCAGCACATCGACCGCCCGGCGCACATCGAGTGAGGAACCGGCATTGCAGATCAGCAACGCATCCGGTGTGTCGATCACTATCAGGTCCCTGACGCCGATGGCGACCACAGCCTTGCCTGACGGCTTCCTGATGAACAGGCCTTCTGAATCGAGCCGGACAACCTCCTTGCCTGTTTTTTCAAGCGCCGCATCGCCAAGCACCTGGACGACCTCATCCCAGCACCCCAGATCGGTCCACCCGAAATTACCTGCCAACATGTACACCTTTTCGGCCTTCTCCATGATGCCGTAATCGACCGAAATCGGGTGGATCCAGCTGTAGACATCCTCAATGACGGATGCTTCCCGCTCGGTGCCCAGGTGAGCGTGGATCGTCATCATATCCTTGTGCAGGTCCTTCATGGAACGTCCGAACTCGCGGTCTATCGTGTCGACATGCCAGATGAAGACACCGCTGTTCCACCAGAAATCCTCGCTTTGCAGAAAATGCTCGGCCGTCATGCGGTCGGGCTTTTCCGCGAAGGTTTTAACCCTGAACTGCTGGATATCGGGATAGAGCGTCTCCTCGTCACCGATCATGATGGAAGACTCGGTCTGGATGTAGCCATACCGGGTTTCCGGTCTGCCAGGATGGATGCCGATGGTCACCAGTCCCTCCTGCTGTCGTGCAAGGGCAACTCCCTTGGCGAGAACCTTCAGGAATTGCTCCTCGTCGAAAACAAGATGATCTGCAGGAAGCACCACCGTCACCGCATCAGGGTCCCGCTTCCTGATGACCGTCGTCGCCAGCGCGATGCAGGGCGCTGTACCCCGTACCGCAGGCTCGACGATGAGGTTGCCAGGGGCAATGTCCGGCAAGTGCTCCACCACCATGTGGAGGTGCTGACGACCTGCGACGACATAGATATTCTCGGGCGCCACCGCCCCTGAAATGCGCCTGACCGTATCCTGGAGCATGGAACGGCCGTCAAAAATCCTGAGGAAGTGCTTGGGAATTTTCCTGCGGGAAAGAGGCCAGAGATTGCTGCCGATTCCGCCCGCCATAATGACGGCGTAGACGTGACTGTCGGAACTCCTGTTCATGTGCGGTGAGGTCGTTCTCGATTTGCGGTGGGACGTTGTGCTCTCTCGAAATGTACGATATTTTTACCCTCTTTTGCACCAATCCCGATTGCAGGAATGCCGGATATGCCAATGTCGGCAGAACAGGCCGCCGCCGAAGTAACGTGTTGCCCGGTGTGGGGAAATCGGGGAAGGAGTAAGGGAAGGAGGAGGGGAGGGAAGGTAGGGAGTAAAAACCAAAAAGCCCGCGAAGAGCGGGCTTTTGGTATAAAAACTCGG
>CAZSXF010000002.1:137008-278268 GCA_964611215.1 uncultured Chlorobiaceae bacterium | reverse complement strand
CAGGTCAAGTTTCAATCCACGCGCCCGCGTGGGGCGCGACGTTGTCCGCCACTGGCGTGACCGGTGCAACGGAAGTTTCAATCCACGCGCCCGCGTGGGGCGCGACCACCTCCGAACCGGCATCACCTGCGAGATCGAGCGTTTCAATCCACGCGCCCGCGTGGGGCGCGACCGCTTATCTACAAAGCCAGGTATTTCGTGGCTCAAAAAGCTGTACAACGCGAACCACTTCATATGCCAAACAACAATATACGAGGACCTGACAATGCACCTTATATCTACAAATAAAAAAAAGCCTTACAAACATCGCGAACCTGCCGGAAAAACTGGTACAGCATCATGTTCGCGATTCACAAAATCAGAGTTCCTTCAAGATCACGAGGCTCTTTCGCACCTTCATGTTCTACCCTGCCTTGCCAATTCGTGCCAAGAAAATAAAAACGCAAACTGTCAAGTTTCGGCTCTATTTCATGGAGCAGCTTTGCGCGCAATGTCACCCATTGAGCCTGATCGACATTGCATTCAAAAACAGAAAACTGCACACGCTGGCCATAATTCTGACAGGTTTTAGCAATTCTCCGCAAGCGTCGCCGCCCTGCAGATGACTCTGTATTTACATCATAGGTAACAAGAACCAGCATGAGCTACCTCCAGACAAAAGGAGGGTACGCCTCTATATCGCCTCTGATATACCGGGCGAGCAGCATTGCCTGCATGTGCCAGAGCAACCCAACAGCCATCTTTTCGCCGACAAAAGGGTGTTCAATCTCCTCCTGTTTTCTCTGCTGATAGGCCGTTATGAGCATTTTTCGAGCATCATCTTTCATGATTACTGCCCCGGTTTCGGAAATCTCGAAGTCTCTGGCGTGAACCTGTCCACGATTGATCAGCGACAACACCAGACGGTCACCGATATAAGAGCGGAACTCTTCGAGCATGTCAAGGGCGAGGCTCGGTCTGCCCGGTCTGTCTTTATGAAGAAAACCCGCGGCCGGATCGAGACCGCACGATTCAAGGGCCGAACGAATGTCGTGGGTCATCAAGGTGTAAACAAAAGAGAGTAGGCAATTTACCCGGTCAAGCGGAGGTCGCCGGTTACGTCCCTCGAACCTGAACGCCGGATCGTCAACGGTAATACACTCATCAAAAACACTGAAGTAGGCTTTTGCTGCCTCCCCTTCTATGCCCCGAATCAACTCCTGATCCGTCGCCTCCTGCAACCGCCGGATGCATCCGGCAAGCAGATGCTGGACGTTCTTCAACTTCTCCCCGTCCGTTTTTTCGGGATGATCGCGCAATGCCCTAGCCAGTGTTACCCGCGCATTACCAATTTTGCCGATGATGAATAAACGGGCCAGCGTTGCTGTTTGATGATAGTTATCGCCAAGCCGGTACTGAGCTCGACGAAGCAGAATGTTGCCTTTCACCGGTCCCTGCATCTGGCAAAGAAAGCGCCCATGCTCGGTGAGAAAGGTAACAGCAACGCCAAGCTGGGCACAATGACCAAGCAGAAACGGACTGCACGACACCTGCCCAAAACAGACAATTCCGTTCAGCATGTGCAGTGGAATCCGGGTCTTCTCGACACGGTCGATGGAAATAACGGCGCACTCCCCCTCTTTGGAGAGATACGACCCTTGCGTTGTCACAAACAAAGTATTGAGATGCTTTTTCAAATCGCCTCCCCCGACAGTTCACGATATAACTTCTGGACGTACCATTTTGCCGAACCATGCCGTTCGAGCACTTCGGGCATACATTCATCGAAAAGCGAACACAGTTTGCACTTCGGGCCAAATTCCGGATGAGGCGTCACGCACGATGCAAAAAGCTCATGTACACCTGCAGCCGCCGCGACAGTTTTTGAGCGCATGGCCTCATCGAAAACCACATCAAGCCGGTGCATCGTCTGGCCATAAAACAGCGCACCGGAGAGGATAGTGCAAGAACGCATCTCTTCGAGACACATCGCCTGAGCACAAAGCTGCACCTTGTCGGCATCGTGCTTTTTGGGCTTGCCGCGCTTGTACTCAACCGGAAACGGCTGAAACTCATTTTTTTGCCGATGCCACTCCACCACGTCCGCAACACCGGAGACACCAAGCGCAGAGCTTCGCAACGGCACGCTGCGCGTCACCCTCACGCCCTCACGATACGAGGTGACGGCACTGTCCGCCCGCTCATGCATCGCCCGCCCCTCGGCAGTGTACAGATTCTCGCTCCAGACCTGTTCGAGATGAATCAACGCACACTGCCGCGGACAAAAGACATAATGCTGTAAAGCGGATAACGCCACAAAATCAGACTCGGCATACATACTTATCCGAGTTTCCGGAGGAGTTTCACCTCGCCAAGATTGGACTCATCAACCAGCACATCGTAATCCTTGAACGAACGCGCCGGGCCATCGGAACCCTCCTTGCGGCTTACGGTAACTCGCTCGAAAAGCTGGCTTGCCGGAGCATTGCCCAACGCCGAGCTGTGTTCGAAAACATACAGACCACGAGTGGACATCAACCCGCGCGCCGCCGAACGGTCGTGCTCAAACATGTTCAGAAGAGCGCTCCAAAAAAGGTCTAGGTCTTTTTCGGAAAAATCGGTTTGACTGGCAAGATTTGCCGAGATGAATCCATGGGCACGATACAAGCCATATGGAACGGTGTATTTGCGGCCCATCGTCCGGTTATCGCCGCTCTGCTTTTCCGCCTCCGCCTCTGTCGCCACGGCCATTCGCGTGATGCTGTGCTCCAGCGCAACAACAGGTTCAATAGAACGGGCAAACGTCATCTGAATCGGCCCACGCACCTGACCAGCATTGGCCCCTGTTGACATAACGGCTCCAAAGGTACGAATGTCATAATATTTTGCACACATATAGGAACGCCCCTTATCGACTTCTCCTCCTTGAGCTGTACCATCCTTATTCCTTTTCTTCCCATCCTTCTGATCAACTGGAACCTCATGAAGATCAATGTTCAACGCAGCATAAGCCTCATCAATCTTGTTATTCAGAATAGCTTTCTCTTTGATAAAAATATCCTGACCAGAAAGCTGTGCAAAGTTGCGAACTTTGCGCTTCAAACAAACATCAGTCACAAGTCCCATACCGGTTTCAGCATCGATTCGAGGCAGGTTTCCCGCATCGGGATCGCCATTCGGATTTCCGTCCTGAACATCGAAAAGCAGAACAAAATCATAGCGTTTATCGACAGTACTCATAATTATTCTCCTTTGGCTTTATTGTTATTTTCTGAATCTTTCTTTCTAAAAAAATCCTGCCGCTGATGGTAATAACCAATTGCAAAACGAGCCTGATCTTCCATTGATAGATGAGAAGGCATAGTTGTACCAATTCCATCAAAAACACCTGCCAGCATTCTCTCGAAATTCACCCGTCGTCCAGCGTTTTCAAGTTTTGCCAAATGGTGATTTTTCAGTTTTAATAATTGCGGAAACACAGTAACCGGTGTCGATGATGCCGCCCCGTAAAAACGATCACGAATCGTTGCATTAATACCAGGGCTTGCCTCTTCCTGAATTTTCTCAAGAACAGCGAATAGCCGCCCAAGCCGATAACCTGAATTGTCGTTAGTTGGATCAAGAGCCACGTTTATCTCCTTTTCTTTGGTTTTATAAATTCTGGAAAAACGATTGAGATACGCCTTCAGCATACTCGCTTGAACTCTCGTCACATCTTGCGTAGCGTGGATACGCCGGATTGCCTGCTGAAGCATTGTGATCGGATAAAGGCTGCCAGTAATGACCGATCGGAAAATCTGCCCTGAAAGGTTTGGTGGAACATTATCAACCTTACCCTCATGCGCCATTGCAGATAAAAGCCAGAACATTGAAAAATGACCGCTATCTTTTGGGCCTCGGATAACTTCAAGATCATCGAAATGCTGACGGATATTCCCTGCAAATTCCTCAATTGTGCCGGTATGCCAGAAACGAACTGAAATACGAGCCGAGTTTGGGGCAAGCCCGAGCACATAAAATCTCGTATCTGAATCCATATCTGAATGACCGGCATAAACCCCTTCATAAAGAGCTTTAACAGCCCTGACATCCGCATCAGGATCATCTTTTCGATAACCGAAAAAGGCTGAAAAATCATCCTCAAAAGAGTCTTGCTTTTGCGACCAGAATATTGTCACCGCATCTCCGACCTGAACCTTATTTTTGGATTCTTTACCAAGTAACATATTAAGTGCTGTTGTATAAGCAAACTCTGCTGATTTGCATATCGGCGCATTGAATGCCTGCTCTTTCCCATATGAATCATATCCTGAGCCCTTCTGAAACGACACAAATTTCTTTGAATCCTTGTTGATTGGCGTATTGCTGTGAATTCTTGCGATCTCAGCCTTTTTTCCTGTCACAAGACAAAGACCAGTTACGTCATCATCGCCATCTCCTATCAGACTTTCAACATACACTCTTACCGCATCCCTGCATGGAACAATATCAGCTTCTCCATCAAGCCTGAAACTCATATTGCAACCAACGATTTTGGTGCATTCATCCCAATTTTCAGCATCCTTGACTTTTTCATATTCCCCATTCTCATAAAAACGAATTACAGCCATAACTCCCTCATCACCTTTGACATCAACAGGCAATTCCTGAATTCTTTTAATAAAACTCAGCATCTGCTTTTCAGCCATTGCCTGATCTTTCTCACTCTCGCTTCGGGCATGACCAACCACGTAGCCATAATGATCCCAAAGCAAACAACTGGTCATCCAAGAATTGGAGCCTTGACGCCCAACAGATTTCGGTAGCCGATACTGCTTTGCTTTTTTCTTTTTTCCATCCCCTTCACGCGTATCTTCAAGCGCCAAGAAATTTCCCTCCTGATCGATCACGATTATGAAGGGAATTTCCTTCCACTCAAATCCTTCTGGAGCAATACAGCTTTCCGGATTGGCAGCTTTACGCTGGTAGTAGTCGTAGAGTGCTTGCAGAATCATTTTTTTACCTCCTCGCTATCCCATGCTGGAACGTTGATTACACCGTTTTCCAATTGCGCCCTGAAAAATGCCGGAGGTGGCTCCTTTAAACTTTTTTCAAAGTCGAGATCGTAAAGCATGAACCCAAGATCCCGGGTGTCGTCGATCGGTGCTGGTTCGTTTGCCAAATTCTCGACCAGCCTAAACTCGCAACTGAACTCTCTGCAACCGAGATATGGCTGGTTGAAGCACTGCCCTTTCCGCGCCCGGCGTTCGAAGATGCCGCAGTATTTTCCCGGATTTTCATCCTTGCGCAGTTCCACCGTTTCCCAGCCATCCTGCAAGGCTTCCGGCACCGGGCGTTTCGTATCTGGACGCTCCGAAGGTGGAATGAACTCAAGCTGGGCGTGCATCCGGTAGGCCACATCCCGCAGAAACAAGCCCGCTCGCTGCTGACGCGAATCCTCGATATAAATCCCGTCACTTCCAGTGTTTGCCGTTTTACCGACCTCGTTGCGCCGCACCGAAATCCACTTGATCGGGTTCAGTACTTCGATCTTGCGAATCCGCCAGCGAATCGCCGGCTTCCAGAAAATCGCCTCGAAAATTCCCCGTGCCGCCGAAGGGGTGATGACGTCATAGCTGACACGCTCGACCTTCATTTCGGGTCGGGTGAAGCAGGCGTAATCTCCCTTGACTTCGAGGCAGAATGGTTTATTCCAATGCTCCATAGAGTTTTTCTCCTTGTTGCGCTTAGTAGTAAAAATTCAGGGTGGCATCGATATTCAGCCCGAAAACTGGATCATACAGGCTATCCTGAGTCTGTACCCAGACACCATTAACATCTTCGATTAACCCATTTTCTCGCAATTGATTCATTTGTTGGTCATACACATTGACTGAATAGCGCTGAAGCCGCCTCATCAGATTTCTATTCAATCCACAAAAACTTAGTCGATCAATCAGGGAATCAATGTCAGCGTCGTCATTCCGATATCGCACTATAATACCATGTTGCTGTGCATCATCAATCAACTTGAATCGTTTAGCTGCAGTACGAAATTGTATCCTCAAATGTTGAGCATCCGTCCCAGCAAGCAAATCCATGATTCCGCGCGTGTCGAATCCATTCAATCCGCTAAAGTAGTGCATGAAATAGCGGCGGAACGCTTCCGGCATGAGCGACGCAGCAAGCTGAGGCTCGGTTCGGAACAACGTCTGGGCAGCAATTTCAGCTTTGAGCAAGCGGCCGGATGGCGACGACTTTGGCGGATTGAACACAACCACATCGCCACGTTCAAGCCGCCCCTCGCGATTGCATCTGCCCGCCGCCTGCGCAATGCTGTCAAGGCCGCTGAACGAACGGTAAACCGTTGGAAAATCGATGTCCACACCAGCTTCGAGCAACTGCGTGCTCACCACCCGGACAAGCTCGCCCGACTTGAGCTTTGACTTCACCCCAGCAATCACGTTGCTGCGATGCTCGGGACACATGAGCGCGGAAAGATGAATCGTCCCTTCCGGCATCAAATCATGGAGTGCGCGGCAATCCTTGCGCGTGTTAACGATGCACAACACCTGCTTGTGATCCCGAAGCCTTTCGGCGATCTCCTCCCATTCGTGTTTCTCATCAACTTGGCCAAGCATCCGCACCTGGACGCGCTGGAAAACGCCGAACAGCTTCTCTGGATCCGGCATCAACTCACGCACACTATTTTCATCAAAGCCTTTCAGAATATCTCTGCCAGTTCCAACCTTTCCGCTCAAAACCGGCTGGGTGGCCGTACAAAGCACGATTGAAGTTCTGAAATGTGCTGTAAGCGATTTGATGACCGAGACAATCGGTTGCAGAAAATCGGTCGGCAACATCTGCGCCTCGTCGAGCACAACAACTGCATTGACGATGTTGTGCAGCTTGCGGCACGCCGAGCTTTTCGCGGCGAAAAGTGACTCGAAAAGCTGCACGTTGGTGGTCACGATGATCGGCGCACCCCAGTTTTCGGTAGCGAGCCGGGAAGCCTGAGTTTCTCTTAATGGATCAAGATTGCTGTGGTGCTCCAGCACGGCATCGTCGCCGAACACCTCGCGATACACCGCCGCAGTCTGCTCGATAATACTGGTGTAGGGAATTGCTACGATGATCCGCTTTTTGCCTTGCGCAATGGCGTGTTCAAGCGCAAAAGCCATCGATGCGAGGGTTTTACCGCCGCCAGTGGGTACGGTCAGCGAAAATAGTCCCGGCTCCATCGATTTGCCTTTTTCGCAGCACTCCCGGAGAATCTCTTTTCGCGCACGGTTTATCGACGTATCTGGAGCGCCGCTCTCTTTGGCGGCCATGTAGCGGTCGAAACGCTCTTTTAGCGTCGCCAAATCAACTGCGTTCGGACGAAGATCAGCATTCTCTGGATTCATGAACCGTTCGGTATCGAGAAAATCCGCATCGACAAGACAGGAATAAAGCATCCGAATCCACAGATGCACCAGCTCCGAACTGCCATTCTGGCTTTGGCATGGCAACGACGAAGGCAGCGCCACATTCAGAACACGGTCGGGAGGATTCCCTTTCAGGGCATTTTGCAAATGCTCAGGATTTTTTATTCGATCTAAAAACGTATTTCCTCCTGTTCCCGGCTCATAGTACCAATCAGGTAACCCAGTATGATGACCTGCAATAAGATAGCCAAGAGTATTGCCGATAAATTTATTTTTCCCGGATTTCTCCACAGCAAGCATTGCACCTGCTGCAGAGTGGTCAATCTTGCCCATTTAAATCCTCCAGATAATCACCATTACTGCTTCTAAGATACTCTTGCCATTTCGGATTGTACTTACCAAGATCATGTAGCATACCAGCCGTTTTCGCCCAGTCTGCATTACCAAATTCACTTGCAAACGATGCCGCTTTTTCAGCAACACAACGCAAATGATCATTAAGATCATGTTCAAGCCATAGACCTGACTCATGCAGCCGAAGATGTGCAACAACAGCTCTGTCAGCACTCATTTTTTTGCAATTTAAATTCACTTTTCCTGAACATTTTTCCCATACATTTTCTCCATTTCCAACAACTCCTGAACAACCATATCCCTCAGCTCCTTTGGTTCAACGACTTCAGCCTGAGCACCGTAACGCATCACCCAGCGCTTGACAGCTTCAAGCGCACCGACACTAAACCTAATTGTAACGCCACCATCACCATGTTCTTCAAGCATCTGTGTAGAATGCCAATGATGTTCTCTGATCCATTGTGACTGGTACGAAGTAAATCGCACAGCAATACTATATTTCTTTGAAGAGCTAATCAAATCAAAAGTCTTCTCCAAGTAAGATTCAAGGCTGAATGTATCAGGAACAACAAAATAATCGCCTATGACAGAATAGTTACAGATTCTACCAACTGCAAAAGTTCTGACGCCTTGCCTCATCTCACAAAAACCTATGAGATACCAACATCCCCCCTGTTGATGGTAATGAAGCCGATAAGGATGGATAACTCGATCGGTCATAACCTGCCTTGATGCTGTTTTATATTTTATCAAAATCTTTTGGCGATTTCGCACTGCCATTTCAAGAAATAAAAAAAGCTGATCATTCACATAATCATTCACTGTAGGATTCCCGAAGGAATAGACATCAAAAACCTCATCTTCAGAAAACGTTATCGGCATATAGTTGATCAGCTTTTCAAGCGCCCGACAAATCTCATTATAGTAGGGGGTCCCTTTATATGGAGAAAGAACCTTTGTGGTCGCTGAAAGAGCCTCAAGCTCCTGAAAATCAAGCAATATAGACGGATTAAGTTCCCAAGGTTCTGAATAAAAATATCCTCGACGCCGACTATCGTATGCGATTGGAGCGTGCAACAAATCCCTCATAAAGTCAATGTCTCTGCGAATACTCTTATAACTGACATCGAAATAACAAGCTATCGTCGTACAGTTAGGGTAATGGTTGCTCCGCAATTCTCGGTCTATGTATTGAAACCGTACGTACGGAGGACGTGATCGCCTCATACTGGTCATCTGTTCTCTTTTGCTGAAAGCCGACTCGAACAATTTAGTAAGACACCTGGGACAACTATAGTCCCACTCATACAAAAAAGCAATTAATTCAACACAAATTGAAGATATATAAGTTACTCTATCATGCTAAAGGCAAACTTATTGGAATATGCCAGAAACTCAAGCACAAATCCACTTAAACAAGTTGTATGGAGTGTCGGAGCCATCACAAAACCAAATAAACCGAAAGGTCATAGTCATACCAGACAGCTTCTCAAGATTCTGTATTAATAAGAGGCACCATGGAAGGCAACATTGTCGTTTGAACAGGATCAGGCACAAGGCAAATCTTGCAAACAAAGGGGGAATTTGGTAACCATAAAACCATCCCACAGTCATTGAAGTTTCCTGTTCCGCTCATGCTTCGGATGATCTTGTAGCGCCAGGCTTTTACCCAAATACCCTAATCGCATATCGATAAGCTCTCGATCAAAATAAAAAATGCCCTGCAACTTGGTGGGAAGACGCAACAGCTAAAGCCGATGGCATTCGCCTGAGTACAGCCCGCTCTACAGCGAGTTTTTACAGGTTGGTAAACCTTGTGCAAAATAGCAATTGCAATAAAATTAAGGCTTAGCAAAAAAACAATTGAGATACTATAAAAGCAATGTAAGGAAAACCGGCGTCGTTTTTCCCGGTGGGCCGACATTACCCGTTCCTCCCTCATGGCAACAGTACAGGCACAACCATCATGTAAAACCACAAAATATTGCCTACCATCCCCATGCCATCAACCGACACCGCACCCCATCCTTATTTTAGTCTCGTTGCCCGACTCATCACGGCCCAGCAGCGACACAATACCGGACTCACGCCCGCAGCACAAACCGAATCTGATGCGCTGCCTGTCACCAGGCGGCACGCAAACCCAGCCAGTCGAACTAACCTATTCAGCCGACAGCATGCCAAATTCAAGCGTCACATCGCCCATGAACGCCAGTAAGCCGCACATCGCGGGCAACCATGGCACATGAGTGAATCTCTTTTGGGGGGATATTCGAATTTCGCTTGAGGGGAGACAGCCAGAAAAGTATCCCAAAACAGGCCGACATTGTAATAAACCACGCCAGACCAAAAACAAGAAAAGCCCTGATTTTACAGGGCTTTTCGGACTATATGAAACGGCATGAAACCGTCATATGGCGGAGAGGGAGGGATTCGAACCCTCGGTAGCTCTAATCGAACTACGACGGTTTAGCAAACCGTTGCCTTCAGCCGCTCGGCCACCTCTCCAGATTCTTGGTGCGGAGGATGAGGGACTCGAACCCCCAAGGGCGCAAACCCGGCAGTTTTCAAGACTGCTGCCTTACCAATTAGGCTAATCCTCCAGCGTATGTAAAGAGCGGGCAACAAGATAGTAATTTCATGGCAATTCCGAAGCAAAAAAAGAAAACGAGAAACCTGCAGTCTTTTTTTCCGATGGATGCCAGCGATCTTGTCGTGGCGGAGAGAGAGGGATTCGAACCCTCGAGGGCTGTAACACCCTACCCGCTTTCCAGGCGAGCGCACTAGACCAACTATGCGACCTCTCCGTAGCTTTGGACCGACAATGTACAACGGTTTTTTGTTTTTTAAAACACCGGGAATCAACCGGGGCGGAAAAAAATTCACAGGCCGCCGTTTTGTGCGGAAACAGAGGGGTTGGCAGGGCAATACGGCTCCACCCGCGGTTGTCTTTCAGGGGCCGGTTTCGTAAATTGGCTGATCATTTTTGCCCCACTTTTAATCATTGGCTCCCTATGGATAAAATACTCTACGATGCGCTGACGTTCGATGATGTGCTGCTGGTGCCCGCCTATTCCGCCGTTCTTCCGAAAGAGACCGTCGTCGCCTCGAAACTCACCAGGAATATCGAGGTGAACATCCCGCTGGTCAGCGCCGCGATGGATACGGTCACCGAAGCGGAACTCGCCATCGCCCTTGCCAGGGCCGGCGGTATCGGCATCATCCACAAAAACCTGTCGATTGACGAACAGGCACGGCAAGTGGCAAAAGTAAAACGTTTTGAAAGCGGCATCATCAGGAACCCGTTCACGCTGACCGAAGACGCGACAATCCAGGATGCACTCGACCTCATGCTCAGACATTCGGTTTCCGGCATCCCCGTGGTCGAGCGCCCGGCTGCCGACGGGACGGTGCGCCTGAAGGGAATCGTCACCAACAGGGATCTCCGCATGAACTCCTCGTTCGACGAGAAGATCACCACCATCATGACGACCTCGCTGATTACGGCCCGCGAAGGCATCGACCTGGGGAGCGCCGAGGATATTCTGACGAAAAACAAGATCGAAAAGCTGCTGCTGATCGATGACAACGGCAATCTGAAAGGTCTGATCACCTTCAAGGACATCCAGAAACGCAAACAGTGCCCTGATGCCTGCAAGGACAGTCAGGGCCGCCTGCGTGCTGGTGCAGCAGTCGGTATCCGGGCAAATACGCTGACGAGGGTCACCGCCCTGGTCGAGGCTGGCGTGGATGTGATCGCGGTCGATACGGCACACGGGCACAGCCAGGCGGTGCTCGACATGGTCGCCACCATCAAGGGCGAGTATCCGGAGATCGAGGTCATCGCTGGTAACGTTGCGACCCCAGAGGCCGTCAGGGACCTGGTGAAAGCCGGAGCCGATGCGGTGAAAGTGGGCATTGGGCCCGGCAGCATCTGCACGACCCGCGTGGTCGCCGGCGTCGGCATGCCGCAGCTCACGGCTATCATCAATTGCGCCGCGGAAGCGGCAAAAACCGGCACGCCGATCATCGCCGACGGCGGCGTCAAGTACAGCGGCGATATCGCGAAGGCCATTGCGGCAGGCGCCGACACGGTCATGATGGGCAGTATTTTCGCAGGTACCGATGAAAGCCCTGGCGAAACGATCCTCTACGAAGGCAGAATGTTCAAGGCCTACCGCGGCATGGGTTCGCTGGGCGCGATGTCGGAACCGGAAGGCAGCAGCGACCGCTACTTCCAGGATGCCTCGACGGAAACGAAAAAGTACGTCCCGGAAGGCATCGAAGGCCGTATCCCGGCAAAGGGCCGACTCGAAGAGGTGGTTTACCAGCTGATCGGCGGCCTGAAATCGGCAATGGGATATTGCGGCGTGGCCAATGTGGGTGAACTGAAAAAGAACACCCGGTTCGTGCGCATCACCTCGGCAGGCCTTCGGGAAAGCCATCCGCATGACGTGCTCATCACCAAGGAGGCGCCGAACTACTCGACGAAGGCCTGAAGCACCCCCCGGCCGTCAACATTTCCCGCTCAAGCAAAAAACCCCGGTCGACGCCGGGGTTTTTGCATTGCATTCTTACAGGAGCCATCAGTCGTCTGCCATACCTTCCAAACGGTCTTCAAGGTCGGCATAGATCTCCTGAAGCTCGGCGATCATCTCCTGGTCGGCCTTCCACATACCCCTGCCGTGTGCCTCCAGCATCCTGCCGACGATGTTCTTGATCGCCTGCGGGTTGAGGGTGGCAAGGCGTTCGCGCATTTCGGGATCGAGCGCATAGGTTTCCGCAGTCTTCTTGTACACCCAGTCGTCAACGCTCTTGGTCACCGCATCCCAGCCGAGCATGTAGGTCACGCGGTTGCTGATTTCACCCGCGCCGCTGTGGCCGTGCTTGAGCATCCCCTCGAACCATTTGGGATTGAGCAACTTGGAACGATACTCCACCCGGAGCGACTTGTCGGCATCATCGAGCTTGATGTCGGAGGTGAAGGACTCGACATAGTTGAGCTTGATGTCGGAGGTCTTCGCATTCCTCCGGCGGGCGGCGAGCTGCAACGATCCCGACGACGAGAAATAGTGGTCGATGTCGGAAATGCCGAATTCGGTCGAATCGACCTGATGGACGACCCGGTCAACGGTTCCAAGCAGTTTCTGCAGGATTTCGGATTGTTTCTCACCCTTGCGGTTGCCGCCGTACGCGGAGCTGTTCCGGCGGATAAAGAGATCGTCCAGGTCGTTTTCGTTCTCCCACGCCGAATCCTCGATCATGTCGTCGACATAGGTGCCATAGGCTCCAGGCGCCTGGGTGAACTGGCGTGAGGTCGCCGTCTCGAAATCCGTGCCTTCGGCAAGGGCTTCTTCGACATGCTTCCTGATGTAGTTCATCTCGTGCGGCTCCTCCGCCTTTGCGGCATCCTTGACGAGACGGTCAAGCTGGTCCATGAGAATACCGAACGCGTCGCGGAAAATCGGGCTGAGCTGCATGAGCACGTCGATGCGGGGGCGGCCGAGCTTTTCGAGCGGGGTAAGGTTGTAATGACTGATCTTGCCGAATGCGTCATAGGCAGGTTCGGCACCCATGAGCCGGATCACCACGGCAACCGCTTCACCCTTGGTCTTGATGGTATCGAGACCCCAGATGACCTCGGCGATGGTTTCCGGATAGCTGCCGTTTTCGGCAAGGTGTTTCCGGATCAGGCCATCGGCGATCTGCGAACCTCGCTTGAAAGCCGTTTCGGAAGGGATGCGCCACGGGTCGATGGAGTGGATGTTGCGCCCTGAAGGCAGCACATTCATACCGTCCCTGACCAGGTCGCCGCCGGGTCCGGAAGGAATATAGCCACCGCGAAGCACCCTGACGAGGGCGTCCATTTCCCCACGGTTGTCGCTCAGAGCCCTGATCATCTGGAGCCCTTCGTCGATGAGACGCTGGATGAACGGAAGCTCTTCGGGCTTCATGCGTGTTCCGCCGGTCAGCGATTCAAAGACCGAGGTCGGGTTGCGGTGTTCGAACATGACCTGGCGGACGAACTCCCGGCAGGCGTCTTCGGCCCACTCACGAAGCCGGATCGCCTCATCGTCGCCTTTCCTGGATTTGCCGGTCAGCTCCTCGTAACTGCCGAAATGGCCGTTGCGACCGGATGCGGAGATAAGGATGTACGGCAAAGTCCTGCCCTCATCAGCACGGTTCTTGAGGGTCTCGGTGATCGTGATGATCTGCGAGTCAACCGGGCTGGAATCGCCGAACACATGCAGGGAGTTCGATATCAGGCGGTTTTCGAGCTCAAGGATGTAAATGTAGAGGCGGCTGACAAAATCGTTGAACAGCTCCCCTTCCTTGCGCGGGCAGTCATCGGTGAGGTTGAGCAGCTCGGCCTTGCTCATGATCGCATCCTGCACCGACTCGATATCCTCGGCATCGCCGCGGTTGCGCTCACGATAGTCCGTAAGAAGATCCTTGAGGGCAGGCAGCTCCTTGTAGAGACCGGCCCTGGCGAGCGGCGGCACCACATGGGAAACCATGGTCGCCAGACCGCGCCGTTTGGCGATGGTCGATTCGCTCGGGTTGTTGACCGGATAGATGTAGAAATGCGGAATCTCGCCCAGCAGCGCATCCGGCCAGCATTCGCCGGTCAGACCGGTCTGCAGGCCAGGCATCCATTCGACCGAGCCGTGCATGCCGACATGCACCAGCGCGTGGGCGTCGAATTCCCTGCTCAGCCAGCGGTAAAACGAGATGTACTGGTGGTGCGGCGTGTTCGCCTTGTCGAAAAGCAGCTTCATCGGGTCGCCCTGGACGCCCATGCGCGGCTGCACGCCGATGAAGACGTTGCCGAACCGTATGCCGCCGAGGAACACCGCATCGGTGCCGACCGGCACGATTTCACCGGGGAACGCGCCCCAGCGCTCTTCGATACGTTCCCGCTCGTGGTAGGTGGCAAATTCGCTGTACTGCTCCTTGCTGACCGTTATCGCGTCCGGCTTGTTCTGCATGATCTGGTAGTCGGTGGCACGGTCGAGCATCGCGAACAGCTTTTCGGGGGATTCCGGCAACGTACCGACATTGTACCCCTCTTTCTTCAGGCGCTGCAATATTGCGAAAAGGGTCCGAGGAACGTCAAGCAGGGCGGCGCTGGCCTTCTTGCCAAGCCCGGGAGGATAGTCGTAGACCACGAACGCGACACGTTTGTCGCGGTTCGAGGCGGCACGCAGGCGGAGCCATTTTTTCGAAAGCAGGGTCAGGCGATCGAGCCGCTCCTGCACGATTTCGATCTTGCCGTCCCTGAGCGCACCGAGAATGACCGGAGAGATCGCCCCGTCCATTTCAGGGATCGAGTAGGTGAAGGTCACCTGCATCGGCGAAACGCCAAGCTCATGCCACGATTCGAAATCCTGGATAAGCAGTGGCTGCGAAACGATATAGGGGATGTCGAGGCCGGTGAGAATCTCGTGCCGCGCGTCGGCGGCGGTACCTGGCTTTGTCGATCCGGCAGGGCCGCCGACAAGGCCGAACCCCATCATGTTGACCAGGAGGTCGATATGCTCTTTCATGAACCAGTCGCGGACAAGCACGTGCCCTTCCACGCCCATGACGAACGCCGGGAACACATGGAGCCCCTGCTTTTCGAGGGTCCGGATGGTCTGGTCGATATAGGATTTTTCCTGGAGCAGGTGCTTCCGGAAAAACAGGAGCGCCATTTTCTGCGACTTGTCGAAATTGAGGCCGCGCTTTTTCGACCAGGCCTTGAAGCTCTTGATATCCTTGAAGTACTCCTTTGCATCCGGATGGTAGAGGCCCATGTTGGGGACATCGACAATCGGCTCGACCTTGACGGGCACGTCGAAATACTCCCTGAGGATGAGCCGGAACATGTTGACGATGTTCTCCGGCGTCGGCTGCAGCCAGTAGGAGTAGACCATCAGCCAGTTCTTGAAGTCCTTCGCCTTGTTGGGAACCAGAGGAAGGATCGTCCTCATGATCTTCATCAGCTTCATGTACCCGTAGAGCGCGTCCTCGTCGCGTCCCTTGACCAGCATCTTGGCGATTTTCTTCACCATGTCCGGCATACCGGACTTGCCCTCAGTCACCATGTAACTGCCCACTTTGGTCAGCGCCATGGCTTCAGGCATCGATTCGAAGATGAAAATGGTTTTTTCGTTGGTGGACTGGTCGAGCTGCTCCTTGAACCAGTCGATCTGCTCCTTGAAATTGATCATGCTCATGAACACGCAGTCGGCCTCACGGATCGCCGTTGCCGCATCCGGGTCCTGCCGCTCAAGATCGACGTCGCTCAACTGAATCAGTTCAGCGTCTTTTTCAAGCATCCCCTTGATTTTCTTCCAGAGACCGGCATTGTACTGCTCCAGGCCGACAATGGCCGTAATTTTACGACGTAAAGCCATGGCGAGATGAATTCAGTGGGCATTAGGAAAAGCTAACCATACACGGAGAAGAGAAACATGTATGGCACATACATTCAATGTATAAAAGAAGCAATTAATTCAGAAGGGAAGACCTGCCGGGAAGCGAGGAAAAAGCGTCCCGACAGGCCGTAAACGACAGGAAAATCAGCTCAGGGCCGCCTCAACGATCTGTTCGGCCTTGGCGTTCGGAAGATAGAAGTACCGACCACCGAGCTTCGAGGCCAGTTTCGGTGCCTCGCCCCTCGACAGGTAGTTCATCTGGGTGTCGATCACAATGGAGGCGACACCGTCTGCCTGGATGGAAAGAGCCAGTGCCTCGATCTCCTTTTCAAGCTCCTCCTTCGGCGCCTTTTCAGCGTTCGGTTCGTAGGCCGCTCTGAGAGGAATGTTGCCGCGCCCATCGGTGATCATGACGAACATGATCTGCGAAACCCCTTTGGTGCGGGCCTGCTTGGCGGTATCCCATCCGGTCATCAGGGCTGATGCCAGCGGGGTTCCGCCACCGGTCGGCAAAACATCAAGCTCGCGCTTGGCGCGGTCGACGCTCTGCGACGGCGGCAGCAACAGCTGCGCCTGCTTGCCGCGGAACGAGATCAGGGCGACCTGGTCGCGATGCACGTAGGCGTTCTGAAGCAGGCTCGCTACGGCGCCTTTGGCCTGCCGCATACGGTTCAGAGCCATCGAGCCGGAGGCATCGACCATGAACACGAAGAGCGTGCCGGACTTGTCGCGGAAACGCTTGATCTTGACATCTTCCTTATTGATGACCAGCGCTCCGGTCTTGATGCCCTTTTTCGCCTTTTCGGCCTTGCGCGTCGTCTGCCACGGAGCCGCGGAAATCAGGGTGGGGATCAGGGCGACCTTGCCGCTCTTCATCTCACCCTCCTGGGCTCGCACGAAACGTCCACGACGGCTGTTGAGGGCTTCGCCACGGCTTCCCGACTTGGCCTTTTTCTTCGACGCAAGCGAGATGTTCAGGATGTTGTCCGGCAGTTCGGTCTCCATGGCATCCATCATCAGCTCCTCGATCATGTCGGGAGTCTCCTCCTGCTCCTCGTCGGCATCGGAATCCGGAGTATCGGCCGGCGCCTCCTCGTCCTCGGCTTCGTTCTCCTCCTGCGGCGGCGGTTCGTCGGGAGCCTGCTGCTCCTCCTGTTCCGCCTCGCGTTCCGGCATCCTGGTCGCACGGGGCACCAGGACAAGCTTCATGGCGAGCTTGAGGTCCTCGTCGTCGACCTCGGTGCGCTGTGCGAGCGCAGCGCTTGCCAACGCGCACCGTATCGAGAAGATATCCACGCGGTTGCCTTCCACGCCGAGGCTCATGGCCGTCTGGATGAGCCCTTTGATCTGCTCGTTGGTCATGGCGACGTGCGCCAGCTGCTTGCGGGCGGCCTCGATGAGCCCCCTGAGCATGCGCAGCTCGTCCTCGGTATCTTCGCGGTCACGGGTGCCCAGCACCGTGGAGACGATTTTCTTGCGGGCGCGGTAGTCGTTCTGGGCCGTGAAGGGCACGATGATGCCGATACGGTCCAGGAGCCCCATGCGCACTTCGCCGTCGCTCGGGTCGTAGGTGCCGACCAGCATGAAGTCAGCCGGGTGCACCTCGCTGAGCCCTTCGCGTTCGACGATGACCGCGCCGCGGGACATGGCATCCATGATGTGCGAGACGGCGGAACTGTCGAGCAGGCTGAGCGAATCGACGTAAAGGACGCCCTTGTGGGCTTTGGAAAGCACACCGTGCTGCACGACCCGGTGGCCGGCGGCAAGGGTCGCTTCAAGATCGACGCCGCCGATCAGGCGGTCTTCAGTCACGTTGAGCGGCAGCTCGACGAACGGAGTTCCCTCTGGCAGGATATCGGCAAAGGCCCTCGCCAGCGTCGACTTGCCGGAGCCGACTGCCGACGGGATGACCACCCCGCCAAGGGAGGGATCGACGGCCAGGAGCATCAGTGCCTGCTTGGCCAGATCCATGCCTACAATATCGGTGAATGCTATCATGCTGTTGCTTCTGCTTCTCCCAGGACTTTGGCAAGTTCACGCTCGATCTTCTCGCCAGCGTCGACGGTTTCGAGAGGATCCTTGCGCAGGCGGTGACGGAGGCAGAGACCGGCGATTTCGCGGACATGCGCCATGGTGACCTCTTTTGCACCCTGAAGCGCAGCAAAGGCGTGCGCCGTGCGGGTAATGGTCAGCTCGCCGCGGTGGCCGTCGATGCCGAGGTTCATGCAGAGCCGCGCGATGTCGGTCAGCACCTTGTCATCCATGGTGACCTGCGGGAGCAGCTCCTGTGCGGTGACGATCTTTTTCTGGAGCTTCTGCTGCTCGCGGACGCACTTCTTGAGGAAGGCTTCCGGATCTTCGTCGTATTCGCGGCGGCGCTTGACGATCTCGACCCTCTTGGCGACGTCGTTGATGGTGACGATGCGGGCATGCAGGCCGAAACGGTCGAGAAGCTGCGGGCGAAGCTCACCCTCTTCCGGGTTGCCGGAACCGACCAGCACGAAACGGGCAGGGTGGCGGATGCTGATACCTTCACGTTCGACGACGTTCCTGCCGCTTGCGGCAACGTCGAGCAGCACGTCGACAAGGTGGTCGTCAAGCAGGTTGACTTCGTCGATGTAGAGGAAGCCGCGGTTCGACTGGGCGAGCAGGCCGGGCTCGAAGGCCTTGACGCCGCTGGTCAGCGCCTTTTCGATGTCGATGGTACCGCAGACGCGGTCTTCGGTGGCGCCGAGCGGAAGGTCGACGACCGGGACGGTGATCATTTCGGTCTTGACAGCTTCAGGCTTGATTGCGGCTGCACCTTTCGCCCCGCCTTCCATCTCGACGTACTGTTCGACGGTGCGGTTGTAGATGTCGTCCTTGACACGCGGGATCTGGGGAAGCACTTCGGCAAGCGCCCTGACCGTGGTGCTCTTGCCTGTTCCCCGGTGACCCATCACCAGGACGCCGCCGATGCGCGGGTCGATGATGTTCAGGATCAGACTGAGCTTCATTTCCTCCTGGCCGACGATTGCGGTGAAAGGAAATGCCTGCGCCTGCTTTTTCTTTGACGTTGGCTTTTTTGCCTCAGGCGCGGCCTTTTCGGCGGTCGCCTTTGCCTTTGCAGATGCAGATTCCTTTGCGGGTGCGGTTTTCTTCGCGGCTTTCGCAGTCTGGCTCATAGTGAGTTTGCATGGTTAATACCCGGTCCGGGGTCTGCATGAAGTACTCTCAGGTTCCCGGCAGCGGCGTGCTTGGTTGAGAAAAACAGAAGAAATTCAATAATGAATTCTGAATTTATGCTTTTGAAGAGGAGATAACAAACGGTTTTCACGATTGTAGCCCCTCTTTCCGCACGCTGTCGACGCGGGTCAGCACCCCTCGGGAAACGCGGCGAAGGCTGCATCCCGAACTGACTCTGAAAGCGTCGGATGGGCATGCACGGTCCGAAGGATATCGCCGGCCGTCACCCCCATCCTGCAGGCAAGACCAAGTTCACCGATCAGCTCGACCGCATCATGACCGACAAGGTGCGCGCCAAGCAGGCGGGCGTCAGCGGAAAAGATAAGCTTGACCAGCCCTTCAAGCTGGCCGTAGGCGTTGGCTTTGCCGGAAGCGGCAAACTGCGCGCGACCGACGCGGACCTCAATGCCGCGGCTGGCGGCGGCGGCCTCGGTCAGGCCGACCGAGGCGACCGACGGCTGTGCATAGACGCAACGGGGAACAAGCTCCTCGACGAGCGGTTCAGGCGCGTTGCCGACGATGGATTCCACGGCGATCGCCGCCTCGGCCGAAGCCTTGTGGGCAAGCAGCATCCCGCCACGCACGTCGCCGATGGCCCAGATACCGGGTGCCGAGGTGCGGCATGCCCCATCGGTGACGACGAAACCACGTGCAGTCTCGACCCCGGCACGCTCCAGCCCGATCCCCTCGACCGCCCCGGTCACGCCGACAGCCACAAGCAGGAAATCTGCCTGAACCCGCTCCGGCTCCCCTTCCTTGCCATCAAGGAGAATGTCGGCCGTAACCGACCCGGGCTCACGCTGCACGGCGGCGATTCTGGCACCGCAGAGCACACGGATGCCCGATTTTTCGAACGATCGACGAAGCACCCCGGAAATTTCGGCATCTTCAAGCGGCAGAATCGCGGGCATCATCTCCACAAGGGTCACCTTCACCCCCGCTTTTGCGAAAAACCAGGCCATTTCGACCCCGATCGCCCCACCCCCGGCAACAATGAGGGAAGATGGCAGCGCTTTCATGACCAGCGCCTCACGGCTGGTGATGACCCGGTCGCCATCCGGTTCGAGGCCGGGAATCGACCGGGGTCTGGCTCCGGTCGCGAGGATCACGCTGCCGGCATCGAGCGACTGCCGTTCCCCGCCGGGCGCGGTGACCTCGACCTGCGTGCCGCCGACAAGGGTGGCCTCGCCATGGAGCACCGTCACACCCGCCTTGCGAAGCATGAAATCGACTGCCTTTGAGCTTTTCAGGGCAACCTGGCGACTCCGCTTGACCGCCTGCGAAAGGTCGAACGAAACGCCGGAAACGTTCACGCCGAAGGATTCCGGATGTCGGGCCAGTTCGAAGACCTCAGCACTCCGGAGCAGCGCCTTGGTGGGAATGCACCCCCAGTTGACGCAGGTGCCGCCGAGCGGCCCCTTCTCGACCAGGCAGACGCTGCGGCCGCGCCGTGCGGCGTGGAGCGCTGCTTCATAGCCGCCGGGGCCGGCCCCGATGACGACGATATCGAAAGCTGCATGGCTGTCCCTGGCCGCGGTGGTTTCCTGCATGGCGGTATGGTTCCTGATTGTGGTTGCGTCGGACGAATCTTTACGTATACTTACAGGTGCGATGCCGGGCACCCGTAACGATGTTCCTGAAAATGCAAAAAGAGCCCCTAAAAAACGAATCGGCCGACACCGTTCCACCGGAAGCCGAACCAAAAAAACTGGCCATCCAGGTAAGCAGAGTGCAGACCCCCATGCGCATCGACCGTTATCTGGCCCAGCAGGTTGAAAACGCCACCAGGAACAAGGTCCAGGAAGCCATTGAAGAGCACCGCGTGCTGGTCAACGGCAAGCCGGTCAAGTCGAACTACCGGATCAAGTCGCTTGACCTGATAGAGATCACCTTCCTGCGCCCGCCGGCTCCCGAACTTGCACCTGAAGACATCCCGATCGAGATCGTCTATGAAGATGCGGACCTGCTCGTGGTCAACAAGGCCCCCGGCATGGTGGTGCACCCGGCGTTCGGCAACTGGACCGGAACGCTGGCCAACGCCATCCTGCACCATATCGGCAAGGATGCCGACGCGCTCGACAGCAGCGAACTCAGGCCGGGCATCGTACACCGGCTCGACAAGGACACCTCCGGGCTGATCATCATCGCAAAAAACCCGGTCGCCCTGCACCGGCTCGCCTCGCAGTTCGCCAGAAGACAGGTGGAAAAGATCTACACGGCAATTGTATGGGGGGTTCCCGAACCGCAGTCCGGCACGATAACGACCAACATCGGCCGCTCAAGAAAAAACCGGAAGGTAATGGCGAACTTCCCCTTCCAGGGCGATGAGGGCAAGCACGCCATCACCGATTACCGCGTCACCGAAAACCTCACTTTTTTTTCCATGGTGAGCCTGACGCTCCATACCGGTCGGACCCACCAGATCAGGGTGCACCTGCAGCATCTCGGCCATCCGATCATCGGCGACGAAACCTATGGCGGCGCAACGCCGAGGCCGCTCCCGTTCAGCCGGAGCGAACAGTTCACCAGAAACCTGCTTGACCTGATGCCACGGCAGGCGCTGCATGCCCAGTCACTCCGGTTCCAGCAGCCGACGACAGGCGAACTGCTCTCCCTGTCGGCCCCACTGCCCGAAGACATGCAAAGTGCCCTCGAAAAGATACGGAGCATCCAGCCCTGCAAGGAACCCCGGTGAGTGGCGTCAAACCCTTCGATACATGAAGTTGGTTCGGTTTGCCGTATATTTCGACCTGTTTTCCCGCTTGTTGGCGGAAGCAAGGGAATACGCGTTACCCCCGATGGTGTTCCCGGGACGCAACCAACCGGTTCGTACAGCGTATGCGGTGCGGACGAAAGACCAGTCAACCCTTGCATGACCAGATCATGAAAAAAATCATCGCCTTTACGGCATTTCTGGCAGGTGCAGCCTGCATGACCTCCGGGGACGCGGCTGCCAGAGTCAACCTCGACATCAATATCGGCCAGCCGGCACCGATCATCGTGGCCCCCCTTCCTCCGCCGCCACCACCACCGCCGCCGCATCGCAGGATCATCATTGAACACCGGCCCCGGTTCCTCTACACGCCAGCCCTCGGCTACTCCGTTTCCGTCGACGGCCCATACGACGTCATCAACTACGGCGACCGCTACTATGTCTACGACGATGGACGGTGGTTCTGGGCTCCGGCCTACGACGGCCCGTGGGTATTCATCGAAGACTATCGCCTTCCGGGCAGGATCAGGCGCTACCGCTTCGAGGAAATCCGGCGGTTCAGGGACGAGGAGTTCCACCGCCACGGCCCGGACGGCGACTGGCACGACCGTGGCCGCTGGCACGATCGCGGTGACTGGCACGACCGCGGCCGCTGGCGTTGAACCATATACCTTCTGACACATGAACGTCATCCTTGTCAACGGTAGCCCGCGCCCGGCGGGCAATACCGCCCGGATGCTCGCCGTTGTCGCCGAAACGCTCGGCGAGGCGGCCATCCAGACGGAAAACCTGCAGGTGGGCGGCACCGACATCCGTGGTTGCCGTGCCTGCTATGCCTGCATGCGCAACAGAAATCGCCGCTGCTCAGGCAGGAACGACCATGTCAACGGCATCATCGAGCAGCTTGCCGCAGCTGACGGCATGGTCCTTGCATCCCCGACCTATTTCGCTGACGTCACGCCTGAACTGAAGGCACTCATCGACCGGGCGGGGTTTGTCTCGAAGGCCAACGGCGGCATGTTCCGCCACAAGGTGGGTGCAGGAGTGGTGAGCCTCCGCCGTGGGGGCGCCATCCATGCCTATGACACCATCAACCACCTGTTCCTGGCCAGCCAGATGTTCATTGTGGGATCGACCTACTGGAACCTCGGGTTCGGAGGACGTGATGGTGACGAGGTGCTCAGCGACTCAGAAGGCCTTGAGAACATGCGCGACCTCGGCAAGTCGATGGCGTTCCTGCTGCACAAACTCAAAAGCTGAAACGAACCCGAAATCCCCTGAACCCTGAATACATGGCGCAACGACACGTGCAACCGGGCCGCAGATCGGCCACGATCCTCCTGCTCTGCCTCGCCGCCGCTCCGGCGACATCACTGGCTGCGACAACTTTCGATGACCGGCTTCCGGCCCCCCCGCCCCGTTCGGCAACGGTTGAAACGGTCTGCGGCCAGAAGATTGCAGATCCATACCGCCCGCTCGAAAACCTGAAAAACCCGGACGTGCAGCGATGGTTCCGCCAGGAGGCCGACCGGTCGCGGGCCATACTCGATTCGATCCCGGGAAGAAAAGAGCTGCTTGCCAAAATGGCCGAGTTCGACCGGCGCAAACCGGCCAAGGCCTACGACCTTTCCATCACCGACAACGACCGCTACTTCTACCTGAAGCAGACGCCACAGGACGAAACGGGGCGGCTCTTCTTCCGCAAGGGGTTCCACGGCACGGAACGCGAACTGCTCAACCCTGCGACATTCGGCGACGGCAAGGAGGGCAGCTACGCCATCAGCAGCGTCACGCCGAACCTCGACGGCAGCAAGGTCGCCGTCACCCTCGCCCCGAACGGCTCTGAGAATGCCGTCCTGGTGGTACTGGACGTCCGTACCGGACACCTGCTGCAGGAGCGGATCGACCGGTGCTGGTTCGCCGCCCCCTCATGGCTTCCGGACGGCCAATCGTTTTTCTACAACCGCATGAACCCCTCATCGCTCCACGACAGCGATCGGGAGAAGGACAGCCGGGTATTCCTCCACCGCATCGGAACCGACCCTGCCGGCGACCCTGAAGTCTTTTCACGAGCGACGAATCCGGAACTCGGCATCAGACCTGAAGACATTCCCTCGGTCCGCTACGACCGGAAAAGCAGGCGCATTTACGCCTTCGCCGAAAACGTCGACCCGCGGGTGGTCGCATGGTACGCGCCGCCCAAGGCGCTTTCCGGCGGGAAACCGACCCGTTGGCAACGACTGTTCAGCCAGGAGGACGAGGTCTATGACTTCACCGCCACCGACCGTGACCTTTATATCTATACTCCGAAGCAGGCCCCACGCTACCGGCTGCTGAAAACGTCGCTCGAACGCCCTGATATCGCACATGCCGAAACGGTCATTGCCGAACCCCGTGACGCCATCCTGAGCGGCTATGCGCTGACCAGCGAAGGGCTGTTCTACACCCTTTCGATCAACGGCGTCAGCGAAGAGCTCTACCGCAAAAGTACGGGTGGCAATGACCCGGGCGAAAAAATCGCCCTCCCCTATCCTGCCGGGACCATCAACCTCGCGGCAAAAGGCTACGACAGGAAAGATCTCTGGACGGTCATCGGCGGCTGGACACACGACTTCCATCGCTTCCGCTTCGATCCGGCGAACCGTTCGTTCAGGGATGAGACGCTCTCTTCTCCCGCCACCTACCCGGAATACGCCGACCTGACCGTCGAAGAGGTCATGGTGCCGTCGCATGATGGCGTCAGGGTGCCCCTTTCGCTGATTTACCGGAAAGGCATCAGCCGGAACGGAACGGCCCCGACGCTCATCTACGGTTACGGCGCCTACGGTAACTCGATGTCGCCGTTCTTCAGCCCGTCGTTGCTCCTGTGGACATGGAAAGGGGGAATCCTTGCCGTGGCGCACGTCCGCGGCGGCGGGGAACTCGGGGACGCCTGGCACAAGGCCGGCATGAAAGCCACAAAACCGAACACCTGGAAAGACCTCATCGCCTGCGCCGGGTACCTGGTCAGCGAGGGCTACACCGCCCCGTCCCATATCGCCATCAATTCAGCGAGTGCAGGAGGCATCCTGGTCGGCAGAGCCATGACCGAACGCCCGGACCTGTTCGCCGCCGTCATACCCCAGGTCGGGGTCCTCAATGCGCTCCGGGGAGAACAGACCCCCAACGGCCCGGTCAACGTCCCCGAATTCGGGACGGTCAAAAATCCTGCAGAGTGCCGTGCACTTGTCGAAATGGACGCCTACCAGCACCTGAAACCGGCAACAGCCTACCCTGCAGCCCTCATCACCGCCGGCATGAACGATCCGAGGGTCATCGCCTGGGAACCGGCCAAGTTCGCAGCCCGGCTGCAGGCCTCGACCATTTCCGGCAAACCGGTGCTCTTCTTCACCGATTTCAAGGCCGGGCACGGTATCGGAGACCAGAAAACAAAGCAGTTCGAGTCACTGGCAGACATGCTCGGCTTCGGCCTCTGGCAGACCGGACACCCTGAATTCCAGCTGAACCTCCGGACCCGCTGACCCCCGCCCACCTGTCTTGTTTTGAGACCGCCCCGCCCCAAACAGCGCCAGACTCCATGAAAATCCATGCGAGCCTGGCGCTATCGTGCAATCCATACGGCTGTTTATGGCATGGGTTTTGCCCTTTTTCCTGAGGAAAGGACGACCTTCAGACCATGAAGCGTCATTGCTGCATACAGGAATTGAAACATTGAATACAATGAGTAACGACTATCAGTACGGGGAGGACAACAGACCTGAAATCATTCCCTTCCTGCCGGACAGGTACAGCAAGGTTCTGGAGCTTGGCTGTGCGTACGGGACCTTTCGGCAGAACCTCACGCAGAAACATGAATACTGGGGAATAGAACCGAACCATTTTGCCGCCTCGATTGCGGAAACAAAGCTTGACCGCGTACTCACCGGCACCTTTGAAGAGGTCTTCGACCAACTGCCCGACCACTATTTCGACCTTGTCATTTGCAATGACGTCATCGAACACCTTGCAGATCACAATCTTTTTTTCCAGAACATCAAGCAGAAACTCAGCGCCAGCGGCGTCATCGTCGGCAGCATTCCGAATGTCCGGTATATCAGGAACCTGTTCAACCTGATTGTCAGAAAAGAGTGGAAATATGCCTCAAGCGGCATCCTGGATTATACCCACCTGAGGTTCTTCACCGGCAAAAGCCTCGCCGAAACGCTCAGGGAAAATTCGTATGCAATCGAACGCCTGGAAGGAGTGAATCAGGAACCCTTCAAATGGAGCCTGAAATACTTTCTCAAATATCCGTTTTATCTGCTCTTCGGGGTCGACCTCCGGTATACCCAGTTCGGGTTCCGCATCAAAGCTGCCGTATCGTAACCGCTCTGTCTGTTGCCGACAGTCGCCGTCCCCCTCGGCGCCTGACGGCACCTCCCTGTGCCTGCCACAGGCGCGCCGCCACCGTTCCAACCCCCGCACTGCCCTCCGACACCGATAGCTCCTTCTGCCGAAAAAGAGACGCTCAATCGCTTCTCATAATGAGAATGACACGGAAAAAACGGGTACATGGCTCCCCGTCACCACAGGACCGCAAAATGCAATGCGCCGCTTACCACTTATTTCACAATAAGTTAAAAAATAAAGAACCGGTTTACGACCATTCTGGCACGTCAATTGCAAAGTCATGAATGAACGCAGAAAAAAAAGAGCGGAGAGGTGCCATGAAAGAAACGGAATACCCGCAATCGGCAACCGACAACAACAGATGACAGCTATGAGTTACCCGCCTGCATACCTCCAGGAAATCACCGAATGTTGCAAAACACACGCTTTACCAGCTTTATTGCGGTAATGGGATGATGTATCACCACAGATAATCGCTATATTGCGTTCGTGGAATTACACACCTGTCGCACGCAGTAAAAAATATGTATAATACATAGGTATCAAATACGATATTTTATCTTCCATCAATCAAGCATCATCAGTGACTTATGAACATAACGATGAAACGCCTCGTCTCGGCCATGCTGCTCACCCATGCAATGGCGATTCCGCTGACCACCACCGTGGTACACGCAGCACCTCCTTTCGACTCGCCGGCCGCCGCAACGCCCCGTTCCGCTGCGGCATCATCGATCGTCGGTCTTCCTGGAGCCGAACCGGCCATCCACACGACCCCGTATTTCACCGACAGCTACGGTAACATCCTGATGAACGTGAATGTCTGGGGCAGCGCCGTGCATACCGGCCCGTTGACCGTTCCTGAAGGGGCAGACCTGTCGACGGTGCTTTCCATCGCAGGAGGGCCGGGCAGAGGAGCAAACCTGGAAAAGGTCAGGATCAATCGCGCCCAGCCGGACCGCGACGGCAACACCACCTATCTGGTGGACCTGACCACCTATACCAAGGCAGGCGACAAATCGAGCCTGCTCGACCTGCAGCCCAACGACACCGTCATTATTCCTGAAAGCAAATCGCTGCTCGATGCCGGTATGATACTCGGAATTCTTGCCCTTGGCGTTTCCGTCTATTCAGCGACAAAGTAAGCGAACGTTTCAAGCATTTTTATAATCATAAAAGACCCAACTGCAATGGTCGATTTACATAATCAGTCAGCGACAACCGCGACAAACCCGAACCTGAAGGATCTGCTTCAGGCAGTATGGAAAGGCAAAGTTCTCGTCCTCGGCTGCGTGTTGCTTGGAACGGTCGCTGCTGGGGCAAAGTATTCAATGACGGTGCCCGAGTACAAGGCACAGGCCGTGATCATGCTGAAAGCCCCGGACAAGGACATGGTGATCAGGGATGGCGGCAACGCCACGGCCGACTTCGCGATTCCCACCAGCGTCGAGCTGATCAAATCCTACCCGCTCGCCGATGTCGCCGTGCGGACGCTCCTGAACAGCGATAAAAAGAGCAACCTTGAACTGTTCGGCACCAGGAAGACAAAATCCGGCTCCCGGTCAGCGGCGGCGGACACCAACAAGGTGAAGCTGTATTCCGACAATCTGCTGCATCGTATTTCCGCCGAGAATATCAAGAACACGAACCTGATCGAGGTATCGGTTTCGAGCCCGTTCCCGGACGAAGCGGCGCTGCTGACCAACACGGTCTGCGAAGCCTTCCAGCTCAAAAATGCGGAATGGAGTGCAGCGCAGGACCTGTCGGTGAGCAAAACCCTTGAGCGGCAGATCGTGGAACAGGAAAAGAAGGTCCAGCAGACGGAAACCGCACTGCGCGATTTCATGAAAAACAACGCCGTCTACGAGGCAAGCGGCAACGTCGCCGACCTGCAGCGTGCCTACTCTTCCGCGCAGACCGAGTACGATGCCAACCGGGTGCAGGCGGAAATCCTCAGAAAGCAACTTGCCTACATCGACTCGAAACTCACCAGCGAGGAGAAAAACTACGGCCGGCATCTGTACCAGAATGTCAACAGCCAGTTCCAGAACATGCGTGACAATATCCGGTCGAAAGAGAAAGCCTACATTGCTCTGGCACTTGAAAAGGGCAACCAGGATCCGGAGGTCGAATCGCTTCGCAAGGAGCTGGTCAACATGAAAGCGGAATACGGCCAGGGCAACCGGACCAGAATCGCCGGTGAAATCGCCAGCTCTGCCAACGCCCAGAAGTACCGCTACGACATGCTCTCTTCAAAGATGCAGCTCAACATCCGCCTGGCGGAACTGGATAACAGTGCCCGCGAATACGAGAAGCTGAGGGGCTACTACCAGGGCCAGCTGAGCCAGATACCGGCAAAGCAGATCACCTATGCGAAACTGAACCTCGACAACGAGGTCGCCAAGAAAACCTATGCGTTTCTGAAGGAAAAGCTGGATGAAACCAGGATCAAGGCGGCATCCAATGTCGGCGGTGTCGTCATCATCAATGCGGCCCTTCCGCCGGCAGCGCCGAAATCGCAGAACCTTGCCCAGAACATCCTCCTGGGTCTCGGCATCGGACTGATGGCCGGCGTCGGTGCAGCAATCGCAAAGGAGAAATTCGCATAAAACCATGCGCCTCTGGCTGTCAAGCTGGAATCGTTTCCGCCGAACGGTGCCATACCCGGTGTGGCACCGTTCTTCCTACCCCCCGTTCTATCCGTATCGTTGTTTGAAAAACAAGCGTGTCCCACGGCAAAAAGGTCATGAGTTATCACTACTCTGACGTTGCGCTCCGGTCATACGTCTAACAGGAATTCGCCTAATTTCAACGCCGTCACCTCGTGGATACCATTATCAGTGACATTACCAGGCATATCAGGTTTCGTCTGGTCGACAGCAGTGATGCAGAGTTCATTCTTTCCCTTCGTACCGATCCCCTGAAAAACAGGTTCATCTCTTCGGTCAACAACGACCTGGAAACACAGCGAAGCTGGATTGCTGCCTACAAGGAGCGTGAGCTGCGTGGTGAAGAGTACTATTTCATCATCGAAACCAACGCTGAAGAAAAAATCGGGACGATACGTATCTACGATTACCAGGGAGACTCGTTCTGCTGGGGAAGCTGGATACTCAAGGAAGGGGCTCCACCCTATGCCGCGCTTGAAGCCGCGCTCTGCATCTACAACATCGGCCTGTATCGGCTCGGCTTTGCCGAATCACACACCGAGGTCCAGAAAGGAAACACCGGAGTGATCACCTTTCTGCAGGAATTCGGCGCGGTCATCGTCCGCGAAGACGATGTGTTTTATTATTTCCGAATGACCATGGCTGCGTACGAACTGGCAAAGCAGAAGTACCGCAGATTCCTCCTGCCACAGCCAGGACAATAAACCGGTAAACGAAACAGATAACTGGCCGCCAGGCGCCTTCGCGATATGCACCCGTGGAGGACACCGGCAGATCGTCAACATGAATCCAAGCAAAAATCTCCGTTGCCATGTGCGGAATAGCAGGGTGGTTTAACGCCCCGAAAAACAGGGAACGCCTCGACGGCATGCTGGCAAGCATCAGGCATCGAGGCCCCGAAGCCAGCGGGACCTATGACGATGACCTGACGAGCTTCGGCAACACCCGCCTGGCCTTCGTCGACATCGCTCAGGGCCAGCAGCCCATATCGAACGAAGACGGCTCGATATGGCTCACCTGCAACGGTGAAATCTTCAACCATGCCGAACTCCGACGCCAGCTGGCCCCATACCATTCGTTCAGGACGAATTGCGATGTCGAGGTTATTCTGCACCTGTATGAAACCTATGGTTGCGACGGGTTCAAGCGCTTGAACGGCCAGTACGCCTTCGCCCTCTGGGACAGCCGGCAACAGCAGTTTTTCCTTTGCCGGGACAGGCTGGGCATTTGCCCGCTGTACTATACCATGGTTGGTGAGAAGCTCTGTTTCGCATCGGAAATAAAGGCATTGCTCACCCTCCCGGAAGTGTCCCGCGAGCTTGACCATGCCGTCCTGCGCGATATCTGGACCTTCTGGACGCCGCTGCCCGGCACCACCCCGTTCAGGAATATCTTCGAGATACTTCCGGCACACTATGCGGCCTTCTCGCCCCGGGACATGCGGGTTGCAGAACGGCCATACTGGCAACTGGACTTCACGGAACAGCGCTGGTCGGAGCAGGATGCCCTGGAGGCCTTCAACGAGATTTTCGACGATGCCGTCAGGATCCGCCTTTCCGCAGACGTACCGATCGCATCCTACCTCAGCGGCGGCGTGG
This sequence comes from uncultured Chlorobiaceae bacterium, assembly GCA_964611215.1. Lineage (GTDB taxonomy): Bacteria > Bacteroidota > Chlorobiia > Chlorobiales > Chlorobiaceae > Chlorobaculum. Next base: position 247,515 of record CAZSXF010000002.1, on the reverse strand, counting down.
ACTCATCGCTGATCGGGGCCTTTGCAAACCGCCACGCCTCGGAACTGCACACCTTCTCCATCGCGTTCCAGCACCCCGACTACGACGAAAGCGAGCACCAGCTGCAGGTGGCTCGCCACCTGGGCACCAGGCACCACGTCACCCGCTGTACGGCGGACGACCTTGCGGCATCGATGCAAAAAATGGTCTGGCATACCGAAGTACCGCAACTCCGCGCCGGGCCGGTCTCGATGCTGCCGCTCTCGGAAAACGTCAACCGTCACGGGCTGAAGGCAGTGCTGACCGGTGAGGGGGCTGACGAGTTTTTCATGGGTTACGACCTGTTCAAGGAGACTGCCGTGCGCCGGTTCATGGCCAGGCAGCCGGAATCGCAGATGCGACGTTCGCTCGTCCAGCGCCTCTATCCATACCTTCCCGGCAGAAGCAAGCTCAGAAGCATGGAACTCGCCATGCAGGAGGGGCTTGAGCAGCATGACACCCCGCTCTTCAGCCACCTGTTCCGCTGGAACAACACGGCGAGGCTGCAGGGCTATTTCCATCCTGATCTCCGCAAGAGCCTTGCCACGACAAACTTCGGGGAACGGCTGGCCAGACTCCTGCCCGACGGGTTCGTCGAATGGCCGACAATGGCGAGGGCGCAGACCCTGGAAATCATGACCTTCATGACCCCATACCTGCTTTCGTCACAGGGAGACCGCGTAGCCATGGCAAATGCGGTCGAGGGAAGATTCCCGTTTCTCGACCACCGGCTGATAGAATTCGCAAACTCCCTGCCGACGCGGCTCAAGCTCAGGAGCCTCGCGCACGACAAGCATATCGTCCGGAAAACGGCGGAACGGATGCTCCCGGCGGAAATCGCCAACAGAACCAAGTTCCCCTACAGGGCGCCCATACACGACATGTTCAGGAGCCAGGCCTTCGAACCGATACTCGAATCGTTTTCGGAAGCGGCCCTCAGGGACACGGGCATCTTCGCTCCCCGCCCCGCAATGAAACTGCTTGAAAAGGCCCTGAAGGAGGAGTCGAGCAGCGAAATGGAGCAGATGGCGCTCATGGGCATAGCCTCCACACAGCTGTGGTATCGTCAATTCATCCAGAACAACCATTCATGACACCATACACCATGACATCTCCAGCAGGATTCGATCCATCGGCCGAAGCCCGGCGCCTTGTCGAATGGATCCGCACCTCGTGCACGGCAACGCTCAAGCGCGACGGTGGCGTCATCGGCGTCAGCGGCGGCATCGATTCAGCGACCGTGCTGCAGCTCGCCGTCAACGCCCTCGGCCCGGACAAAGTCATCGTCCTGATGCTGCCCGACCGGGACTCAAGCCCCGACAGCGCACTCCTTGCCGGTGAAATGGCCCGCAAACTGGGGGTCCAGGCCATCACAAGGGATATCACGCCGGCCCTTGAAGGATTCGACTGCTATGAAAGCAGGGACAATGCCGTCAGGGCAGCCATCCCCAACTTCATACCAGGCGTTGACAAGTTCAAGATCGTGCTGCCCCAGAACCTGCTCGGCGAAGCATCCCTGAACATTTTCAGCGCCGTGGTCATCAAACCGGACGGCCGCGAGATCCGCCGCCGGCTCACTCCGGTCCAGATCAATGAAATTGTCGCAGCCTCAAACCTCAAGCAGCGGGCACGGATGACGACACTCTACCACGAGGCCGAACGGCGCAACTTCGCCGTCATCGGCACCAGCAACAAGAACGAGCACGATCTCGGCTTCTTCGTCAAGTATGGCGATGGCGGCGTCGACCTGCAACCCATCAGGCACCTGTTCAAAACCCAGGTTTACGCTATCGCGCGACAGATCGGTGTCCCTGAAGAGATTATCATGCGCCCCCCGACAACCGACACCTATCCTGCCGATACCACCCAGGAGGAGTTCTTCTACAGGCTTCCGTTCGAATTGCTCGACGGCATCTGGGAGGCGTGGGAACAGGGCCGGACTTCGGAAGCTATCGCCCGGTCGTTCGGGCTGACGACAACCCAGGTCGACAACGTCATTGCCGACATTGCCGACAAACAGCGTACGACGGCCTACCTGCGCCTCGAACCGCTGGTCCCATGACTACCGTTTCAATTCACGATTCAATCACTGGAGATAACCATCATGCCGACGCTTGCAAAATCTGAAATCCGCAATCAGCTGATTGCCTACCTTTCCGAATCGTTTCCGCTCTTCGCAGCAGATGCCGCCGACGATACCCCGATAGCCGAACACGGCGTGGATTCGCTCGGGCTGACCAACATCGTCGTCCACCTCGAACAGAGCTTTTCCATCACCATCGACGATGAGGAAATCACCCGGGCAAACCTTGGTTCCGTCGAAACCCTGGTCAATTTCATCGACCGGAAACTCAATGCCTGATTTCGTGGTCACCCGGAGCACAACCCGATGCTCCGGGTGACCGACATGAAGCATGCCAACACCATGAACCTGTTCGACTACCTTACCGGAAATGCCGAAAGCGGCAACATCGCACTGTTCGAATCGGCAAAGACCACAACGACCTTCGGCCAGCTGGCCGCACTGGCCGAAGGGGTTGCCGGCGAGCTGACGGACGGCGGCGTCCGGCCAGGTGATATCGTCGGCATCCTCGCCGAAAACTCCGCATTCTGGGTCGCCAGCTACCTTGGCATCCTCAAAACGGGAGCCGTCGCCGCACCACTGCCATCTCGCCTGACGCCTGCGGAGCTGAACCGTTACGGCGAAATGCTTCACTACCGGGCACTGTGCGCCGACGATCGGCTCCTGTCGAAGTACGGAACCGATCCCGGAAACGGCTGCCCACTGGTCGCCAAAAGCCGGATCATGCAGCTGAAGACAGGGCAACCGGCCATCACGCCAGCGGCAACCGTCAACCCGTCGACCGACCTGGCAGCACTGATGTTCACCTCCGGCTCGACCGGGATGCCGAACGCCGTCAGGGTCACGCATCGGAACATCATGGCCAATACGGACTCCATCATCTCCTGCCTTGGCATTTCCGACCGGGACCGGATGATGGCAATCCTCCCGTTCCACTACTGTTTCGGCACCTCGCTTCTGCATACGCACCTGAAAGCCGGAGCATCGCTGGTACTGAACAACGAGTTCCAGTTCGTCGAGGATATGCTCAACGAACTCGAAGAATTCGCATGCACCGGCTTTGCCGGAGTCCCGAGCACTTACCAGATCCTGCTGGAAAACCGGGGCTTCAGGAAGCGCAGCTTCCCGGCGCTCCGCCACGTGCAGCAGGCCGGAGGCAAACTTGCCGAGCACCTGATCAAGGAACTCAGGAACACCTTGCCGGACCATGTACGGATCTTCATCAGTTACGGCCAGACAGAAGCGACAGCGCGCCTCTCCATGCTGCCACCGGAATGCATCGGCAGTAAAACCGGCTCGATCGGCAAGGGCATCCCCGGCGTGACGCTCAGCATCGTCGACAGTGATGGAAATCCGGTCCCTGCGGGGGAAACCGGGGAAATCGTCGCCAGCGGAGCGAATGTGACTGCCGGCTACCTCGTCGACGATCCTGCGAAAAATCCCTTCCGGAACGGACTCCTGCATACGGGTGACCTTGCATGGGCGGACCAGGACGGATTCCTGTACATCGTCGGTCGACAGAAGGAGTTTATCAAGCCAAGCGGCTACAAGGTCATGACGGCAACCATTGAGCAGGCACTCCTTGAAATCCCGGGCATCATCGAAGCAGCCGTCATCGGCATTCCGCACGAGCGGCTCGGCGAAGCGGCAATGGCATTCGTGGTCGCACGACCGGACGCCCGGATTGACGCCGCCGCCATCCTTGCCGCATGCCGCAAGAAACTTCCGCTGTATGCCATTCCCTGCGACATTGCGTTCCTTGCGGCGCTGCCGAAAAATGCTGCGGGAAAAGTACTGAAACATGAACTCACCGGAACCGCCACGGCCGCACAGCCCCCCCGCCCAGATCAGTCCGCCTGAGGCGGCAGCGTGGCAATCATGCCGGCGAGAGCATCCTTCCAGTGGGGAATCTCCAGGTTCCAGTCACGCCTGAACGCAGCAGAATCAAGCACGCTGAACCGGGGACGCGGGCCGACGGAGGGAAACCGGGAACTGTCGACAGGCACCACCCGGCATGGCAGGCCGCTGAATTCCATGATGGCGGCGGCCAGTTCATACCAGCTGCACGCCCCCTCGTTGGCATAGTGGTAGGTTGCCGCAGCGTGCCTGCCAGAGACGACGGCCCCGGCGGCCAGCATCCGAAGGATCGCAAGGGCGAGGTCGGCGGCATGGACCGGCGAGCCCAGCCGGTCGTCAACGACCTCAAGCCGCTCACGCCGACGGCCGAGCCGGAGCATGGTTTTCACGAAATTTTCTCCATACCGGGAGTAGAGCCACCCGGTACGGACAATCAGGTGCGATGCCCCCGATTTACGGACCAGTTCCTCTCCTTCCCATTTCGAAACACCATAAACCCCGAGCGGTGAGACGGCATCGGTTGTACGATAGGCAACGGATGAACAGCCGTCGAAAACGTAATAGGTCGAGACATGGACCAGTAGCGCCCCATGCCTTCCGGCCGACCCGGCAAGCACCCCGGCGCCGTCCCGGTTCACCCGGAAAAAAGCCTCAGGCTCTGCCTCGGCCCTGTCCACCGAGGTCAATGCGGCGCAATTGACCACGACATCACATCCGGTATGCCGCAGCACCGCGTCAACCTGCTCCCGCGATGTGATGTCGAGCGACTGGTGGTCGTAAAAAAAGAAGCGACCTTGCGGGAAGGAGCTGGCAAGCGCCCGGAACTGGGAACCGAGCTGGCCCCCGCTGCCCGTCACCAGGATATTCACCTGCCCGCTCCCCCGCCCATGTCGGCAAGCACCGTGCGGAGCGTACCGGCGATAGTGGCAACCGAGTCCTTCGACAGGCGGGAATACATCGGCAGGGTAATCAGGCCGTCGGCCACCCGGTCGGTGACAGGAAGCGGCGTGGCATACCGGCTGAAAATGGAAAACCGGTGAACCGGCGGATAATGCATGCTGGTCTGGATACCGGCCTGGTGCAAGGCATTGCGGACGGCCTCCCTGTGCCCGGCCGACGCACCGTCGAGCACAATGGCAAAGATGTAGTTTGATACAAACCCCTCGTGGCCGGTAAACGGCACCCGGACCCCCTCCATGCCGGCAAACGCCTCCTCATACCAGTGCCGGACCTGACGGCGCTGCTCAAGGTCGCCACGGAGCTTTTCAAGCTGGACAAGCCCAAGCGAAGCCCGTATATCGTCCATTCGATAATTATACCCCGACTCGACGACGTCATAACCGGTGCTGTGGCCCTTCGCACGTTCGTACGACAGGGTTGTCATGCCATGCGAACGAAGCAGTTTTGCATGCTCGTACAGGGCGCTCTCCCCGGTCACCAGCATGCCGCCCTCACCGGTACTGAGGTTCTTGTTCGAAAAAAAACTGAAGCATCCGACATCGCCGATCGTCCCGAGTTTCCGGCCGCCATATTCGGAGAGCGGGCCGTGGCAGGCATCCTCGATCACCCGCAGCCCGCGTTCACGCGCGATAGCCATGATTTCGCCCATGTCGCACGGATAGCCGGCGTAGTGCATCACCACGATGGCCCGGGTACGGTCGGTCAGCTTGCTCCGGATATCCTCCGGGTCCATGGTCAGGTCATGGCTTCCCCGGATATCGGCAAAAACAGGTACCGCATCGACATAGCGGATGGCGTTGACGGTTGCCACGAAGGTCAGGGAGGGGCAGATCACCTCATCACCGGGACCGATGCCGGCGATCTTCATCGCCAGGTGCAACGACACGGTGCAGTTGGTCACAGCAAGGGCATGGGCAGCGCCAAGCTGTTCGGCGAACGCCTGTTCGAATGCCGCGGTCTTCGGTCCGGTGGAAATCCATTTCGACCGGATCGTTTCCAGCACGGCCTGCTCCTCTTCCGGGCCGTAATTGAGGTCAAACAATGGTATGGTGTACATGACTCCCCTGTTCAGCTGTTCCGGAACTCGACGGCATCGGGGTTCGGAATGAATCCGTCCCGGATGACCTGGATGATCTGGCGGATACCGTCGGGCACGGTCATGGTGATCCTGAATCCGAGCCGCTCCTCGATTTTCCTGAACGAAACGCGGTAATCCCTCGGATCTTCGGTTTTGGCCACATAGCGAACCTTGCTGTCGGGCAACTGCTTCTGAATCTCCGCGACGATCATCTGCTTCTGGTAGTTTTCAGAGGTATCCCCGACGTTGAACACATCGAACGCCACCTTGTCCTGCTCTGCCTGCAGCACCGCAAGGACGCCTCGGCAGAGATCGAGCACATGGCAGTAGGGACGCCAGAACTGCTCCCCGAAAACGACGAGTTCCCGGCCAAGGGCGAGTTCCTTGGCGAATTCGTTGACCGTCAGGTCGAACCGCGGGCGCGGCGAGAGACCGTAGACCGTCGAAAACCTGAGCGAAGTCGGCTTGCAGGCATTTGCAGCCGGCTGGCTGAGCAGATATTCTTCAACGGCGACCTTGGTTTCGGCATAGAGCGACACCGGCGCAAGCGGGGAGGATTCGTCGACAAACGAGTCCGGATCCGACATCTTGCCGTAGTTGCTGCAGGTCGAGGCAAACACGAACCGGCGCACACCGGTACTGTTGGCGACATCGTACATGCGCCGGCTGCCTTCAAGATTGACCTCTCGGGCAAGCTCGGGGTTCCTGGCACATGCGGGATCACCGACAATAGCGGCAAGGTGGACGACATGGTCGATGCCCAGCATGGCGTTGTGCACATCGTCGGCATTGCGCACGTCGCCTTTGACAAATTCAAAATCCCCGTCATTGAGCAGGTCGATGATCGGCACGCCGCCAAACATGAGGCTGTCGAGCACACGGACCCGATAGCCGTTGCGGAGCAGGAGCCGGACAAGAACCGAACCGATGTAACCGGCGCCGCCACTGACAAGCACGCTTTCCTTCATAAGGTTATGCAACTAGGTTGTTGGGATATATTCAGCTATGATATGCGATGCGATGGCCAGCGACGACGTCGCCCCCGGTGAAGGCGCGTTCAGGACATGGATCTGCCGCCCGTGCCGCAGAATCCTGAAATCCATGACGAGGCTGCCGTCCGGGGCCATGGCCTGGGCCCTGACCCCGGCAGTGCCGGCGGCAAAGTCACGAAGCGTCAGCCCGGGAATCATCTTTCTGGCCTTGGCGAGAAACACGTGGGGAAAGAGTGAACTGGCCAGCTCACCGGCAGCGAACCGGAAATTGGCGGCGACAAAACGCCTGAGCCCCGGATAGGCAAGCGAGCCGACGGCATCCCGAAGCGAAATGTCGGTTTTCCGGTACCCCTCACGTTTCAGCGCAAGGACGGCATTGGGCCCCACCTCCCTGCCGCCGTGGATCATGCGGGTGAAATGCACGCCAAGAAACGGAAATTCCGGATCCGGGACAGGATAGACCAGATGGTTGACGGCATGCTCCGCACCGCTGGCAAGGGAACGGTATTCCCCCCGGAACGGGATGATCCGCAGGGGTGCTGCATATCCGGTAAAGGCACGGTAGGTTCGGTCCGCATGGAGGCCGGCACAGCAGACCAGAAGGTCCGCCTGCTCCTCGTGGCCGCCTGCCGTGAAAACCAGTGGGCCGGAGGTGCTGCCGGCACTCCGGACAACCACCCTGCTCCCATACCGCACCGAGCCGCCCCGGCGAACGATTTCCGAGGCAAGGGTCTCCATGACCGCACGGTAATCCACGATGCCCTCTTCAGGAACCAGGAGGGCTGCGACTGCCTGGACGGCCGGCTCACGGCGGCGCAACTGCTCCCGGGACAGGTAAGCCAGCCCCTGCAGGCCATTGGCATGGCCGCGTGCGGCAAGATCTTCGAGGAAACGGCGTTCACGCTCATCACAGGCAACAACCACCTTGCCGCAGATGTCGTGCGGGATGTCGTGCTCACGGCAGAACGCAACCATGGAGCGGATGCCTTCGACGGCAAGGCGGGCCTTCAGGGAACCTGGACGGTAGTAGAGGCCGCAATGCAGGACGCCGCTGTTATGGCCGCTCTGGTGCATGCCCGGTCCGGGCTCCTTTTCAAACACCGTGACCGCTGCTTCAGGAAATCGCTCCTGGAGTTTCCAGGCCATGGCAAGGCCGAGAATGCCTGCCCCGACGACACAGATCTTCTGTTTCAAGGTTCCGTACGCTCCTCATCACGGACATTGAAATGCTTGTTGTACTCGCTCTGTGCGGTGTAATAGTCGTCTATGCGGCCGATATCGAGCCAGTACTCCCTGAGGTCGAACTTGGCAACCGGCGCCCCCTCGTCAAGCATCCGCTTGATGAGCATATCCATGCCGAAAAATTCATTGTCGGGGAAATAGCGGAAAATCTCGGGCTTCATCACATAAATACCGGCAAGGATATACATGATGATATCCGGTTTTTCCTCGATACCCGTGACCCGATCCCCCTCGAAAAAGATATTGCCGAAATCGAAAGGAGTGATCTCCTTCTTGATGGCAAGGGTCAGGAGCGACTCCTGGGCGAGGGCAAATTCATAGAGCTTGCCGAAATCGACCAGGCTCAGGATATCCCCGTTCATGACGATGAAGGGGCCATCGAGCTCATCCCTGAGCAGGGTCAGCGGACCGGCGGTACCCAGCGGCTTGCTTTCCCTGCTGATCGAAAGTTTCACCCCGAATTCCGCACCGTCGCCGAAAAAGCGCTCGATGTACTCCGACTTGTAGTTTGTGGCAAGATAGATGTCCGTGAAGCCGTACCGGGAAAGCCGCTCGATCTGGATCTGCAGCATGGATTTCTCCCCGATGGGCAACAGCGGCTTCGGAATGATTTCCGTAAACGGCTTGAGCCGCACTCCCAGCCCCCCCGCAAGAATGACTGCTTTCATAGTTGTGTATTTCTGGAAATGCATGAAACCTGAACAAACGACACCAAGGGGGATGGGGAGGAGTATAACTATTTACTTATTGTAAAGATAACATATTATCTCCAAACATGTAGGATTGCGTTGCCAGGAAAGCTGCGTTCAGCCAAGATCGACAACCGGAACCGAATCCCAGTCGACCATCGCCGCCGCCGTACCGATATCGACGAACCCGAAATCGCCAATCCAACGTTCAAGCTTGGCAAGTGCTCCTGAAAGGCCGACATAGGCCTTGAAGGTCCTTGCCGGAGAAAGCTCGCCTATGCGAGGCTGGTCTGCGTCGAAGTCCCGCGGATGCAGATAGGACATAAGGTATTCCGAACCGGCCGTCCAGTTTTTTACGAGACTGTACGGAGCCAGCCGGAAATAACCGCCTCCGGAAAAGACCACGGGCCTGCCGAAAACACGGGCATAACTGATAGGAAGTTCACGAATCTCCGCGCCTCGGTAACGGATCAGCGAGGGCATCGGCACACCATAGGAGGGAAACCCTCCGTGGGCGCGATGGGCCGGGAAAATGGAACAGTCGAGTTCGATACCGCACTCGGCGAGGATCTCGAAAGCCCAGAGGTCTTTGTCCCTGATCGAAAAACCAGGTGCACGGTAGTAGCGAACCTTCCTGCCGGTCACATCTTCAAGGGCCCTGAGCGAATCCTGCAGATCACGCCGGAAAGCCTGGGGCCCCTGCTCGTAGACCAGCTGGTGCATGTCTCCGTGAGAACCGATCTCGTAACCGGCGTCCGTGAGCGTCCGGATCACCTCAGGATAGTTCCGCGCCACCCAGCCGAGGCAGAAAAAAGTCGCTTTCTGACCATGCCGCTGCAAGAGCTCGACGATCCGCTGGACGTTACCATGAATGCGGCACTCGAACGACGACCATTCGAGGGCGGTTCTGGTGCTGTCATTGTCGAGCAGATGAAACCACTCTTCTATATCGAATGTCAGGATGCGCATGGATACTCCCCTGTGCCTGCCGGGATCAGTCAAGCTGAACTCCCGACTTGGATTTTCGAAAATTCTGGTCAAGCAGCTTCTTCACGCCGGACCAGGAACCAAAAAGGAACGGAACGGGATCGGCGAGCCCGCCATCCTGGTAAAAGATATCCCGTCCAAAAAACCGGAACCAGGATGGCCGGGCATGCAAACGCCCGGGGGACTTGATGAACCACAACAGGTCAAGACCCATGTAACGCAGGTAGACGCCGCTCCTGCACCGATACGTCCCAAGCGGCCTGCCAAGGCAGTAATCCACGTAGATGGCGGCATAATCGACACCTGCCTTGAACGTGGATTTGACGCTTGCAGGAAGCCTGGGGTTGATCTCCATGATCCGGATGCTCCCGTCACGGGGATCCTCGATCAGGTCGAAATCAGCGAAACCTTCCCATCCGAGCCGGTCAAGCACCTCGGCAGCAAGCCTGGCAAGCTCCGGGAAATCAACCGTCCTGTTGCAGCAGCTGCTGCCGCCGTTGACCGGGTAGTAACGGAGCTTCTCGACAACTGCCGGGCCGACACACTCGCCGGAAGCGGTCCGGAACTGGTGCACCTTGAACTGACGGCCGCCGGGAGGAATGAACTCCTGCAACGAGCAGCTGCCGTACTCGCCGATAATGCCGGGCAGGACCTGTCGAAGCTGCCCGGCCGATCTGACGAGAGTCATCCCCCGCCCTCCGGTGGTGATATCGGGCTTGACCAGGGCAGGCAACCCGCAATAGGCCACCGCCTGATCAATGGTTGCCGGCTCAAGCGGCATGGTCTTCGGGTGCGGAAACCCGTGCGTCCGGCACAGCTCCATCAACCGGCCCTTGCTGTAGCCATTCAGAAACACCGGATAGGGTGGCGCAGCCAGCCGGACATGTTCCAGCAGAAGTTCACGGTTCCTGCTCACGAACTCCGCGGAAAGGTCGAAGAGGGGAATCACCAGATCGATATGGTTCTCCCTGATGCAGTCCAGGACAAACCGGAGGTATTCCGGCGAATCGTAGGCGAATTCCGGTTTGAGCACTTTCCGGTCCGGATAACGGCTGTAAAACCCGTAGGAGTCACGGGTCTCACACTCGACGACAACCGTATGGCCTGCCGCCTTGAGCGATTCCAGCACCGGAAGGGCCTGGATGGTATGGCCTGCAAGCAGGAGGACTCGTGTCATGTGTTCCTGGTGCTCCGTGTCATTGGTTGCTGCCCGACGCTTTGTCGGCCGAGGGTTGCAGGCCCAGCCGCGATGCCGCAAGCCGGGTCAGGATCCAGGAAAATGGAATGAGCGCGCGGCTGATGCTCCTGGGCTGCTGGATCCAGCGGTAGACCCATTCGAGTCCGGCATTGCGCATCCAGAGCGGCGCGCGGTTCACCGTGCCGGCGAGGTACTCGAAGGCGAGGCCAACGCCAAGGCAGAAGGTCGCCTTGAGCTTCGGCTGCAGGAGTGCGATGAGCCGTTCCTGCTTCGGCGCCCCGAGGCCGCACCAGAAAAAGGTTGGGCCGAGCTGGTTCAGTTCGGCGGCAAGGGCGTCGATGTCGAACGCTTCAAGCGGCTGGAACGGCGGCGATACCGCCCCCCGGATAACAAGCCCCGGGTAGCGGGCAAGCAGCTTCTCCCTGAGCAGTTCGATGGTAGCCGGCGTACTGCCGAAAAAATAGTGGGAATACCCGTTTCTCGCGGAGGCGGCAAACACGGCGTCCATCAGGTCCTTGCCGGACACCTTGCCGACGTCGCGATAACCGAGATTATGGGCGATCCAGACCAGCGGGGCACCGTCAGGCACCGTCAGCAACGAACCGTTCTGGATGGCGCCATACCCGGCATCGACATTGGCCAGATGCGCCGTCCTCGAATTGGTCACGCAAACATACCCGTACCGCCCACGGGCGATCGACGCTTCGAACTCCCTGAGCACACCGTCGACGGTGACCCTGCTGATGCCGATTTTCCCGATATGATATCTGCTGTTCATGCTGTTTCCTTGTTGGCGGGCTTCGCAGACCCGCTCCGTGGTCTCCCTGCGGGGGAGAGGTTATCGTTGAGATTGCAGCGCGGTCACCACGCCGATATATTGCCGGTACCAGACCTCGGGACTGTAATCACGGCAAAGGATTTCATGCCCATGTCGACCAAACGCAGCGACCTCTTCGGGCGCACCGGCGACATGGCGCATGGCCAGTGCAAGCGATTCCGGGTCTTCCGGGCTGAACAGCCAGCCGTTCCGCCCATCCCTGACGATCTCCGGATAACCGGCAAGTCGCGGGGCGATGATCGGAACCCCCTGTTGCATGGCCTCAAGAAAAACCATGGGAAAGCCTTCGTAGGAACGGCTTGCAAAAACCAGCGCACTGGACCGCAGCAGTTCATGCAGCTTCTGCTCTTCGTCGACGACGCCCAGCCAGGTGACGTTCGGCGGCAGGGTTCCCGTATCGAAAAACGAGGTATCGACCGACCCGGCCAGCCGGAAGGTAAACTCCGGGCATCTGCGGGCTGCCTCGACGATGATGTCGACGCCTTTCTGGCGGTTGAGGCGGCCGATGAACAGGAAATCTCCATGTCCGGCAGATGCGGCCTCCGGCCGGGAAGGCGGTACCCCATGGACCTCCAGAAAGTTCGGCAGAACGTGGCATTTGCGCTCCGGGAAGCCCCCGGCAACGAGTTTCGCCTTCTGGAAATCGGTCAGGCACAGAAATGCGTCGACGTTTTCAGCGTAGTGTCCGCACATCCGGGCAAACGCATTCCTGGCCGCATAGCCGATGCTTTTCGGCAACGACTCCTCGCAGTTGCCGAGCGCGCAATGCCATTCCCGGCCGCCGGAACAACGCTCACAAATCCCCTGCCTGTTGTAGAAGAGGCCGTTCGGGCAGACAAGGCGGTAATTGTGCACGGTCATGACCACGGGGATGCCCGCCCTGTGGATACAGCGCAAGGCCGCCGGTGAAATCAGCGGATACAGGTTGTGCACATGCACGACATCCGGCCTGAAGGAGTCAAGAAGCCGTATGATCTGACGCTCTGCGGCCGGATTGTAGAGAGCCGTGAAAAACGCAAGCGCGGCTCCGAACCGCATCGTCTTGAGTTCCGCGCTGCTCCGGGTATACCTTCGGACCTCATGCCCGAATTTCCTGAGCAGCTCTTCCTGGACGTCGAGGACGGTCGATTCGCCGGAATGGCCTCCATAATGGTTATGCAGAAACAGGATTTTCATTCCGCGATCCGGTCTTGTTCATGTCTGGTTGGCATACTGCCTGAAAAAACTCCCTGAAAACTCATCTGCCGGAAACGATCTGGCGGTAACTGTCGGCAATCGACCGCCAGTCGAAGGTCCGGCGTGACGCATAGGCGTTATCTGCGCAACGCTGCATCAGTGGGCGATCATGGTACAGCCGTTCCAGTATCCCGGCAAGGTCCTCCTCGGAATCGAAGAGAAACCCGTTGTAGCCGTCCTCGATGATATCGACAGCCACGCCGACTTTGCGCGAAACGACGCAACGCCCCATGACAAACGGCTCGGCGACGCAATGGCCGAACGTTTCGTAATTGGTCGGTACGACCGCAATGGAAGCTGCGGCATACATGGAACGCAAATCCTCCAGCCCTGTCTGGCCGGGAAACCGGACGACCTCCTGCAGGCCGCATCGTTCCACCAGCGCTTCGCAGGCCTGCCTGGTAGGGCCGTCTCCGGGCAATACCAGCCTGACCCCGTCCGTACCGACGCGTTCCGTCAGCCGGTGCACGGCACCGACAAGCAGTTCCTGGTTTTTGCCATGGCGGAACTGCGCCGGAAAAATAATGGAGAACGCCTGCTCGTCATAGGTGCGCGGCACCGCAGAGAAACGATCGTCGACACCGAGCGGCAGGATGTGCAGCCGGCGCCCGAGGAAACTGAACTTTGCCCCGACGATACTGGATGCGGCGATCACCTTGTCGACCGCGGCAAGCATGACCGAACCCATCACCAGGCGTGCAATGGATGATTTCAGGCGGTAATTATGCCGGAAGCCATGGATCGTGTAGATAATCGAAAACGATTGCCGCGAAACCAGTTTCAAAAGGCAAACCAAAGCGAGCTGCCAGTTGTTCTGCACATGGACAAGCGTAATCCGGCGCTCCTCGACGATGCGCTGCAACTCCCGGACCAGCCGCATGGCATCCTTGTGAACATCAAGTGCGGGAATGCGGAAAAGCGTCAGGTTGCGAAACCGCCCAACGAGACCCGGAGCCTGCTCCAGATCGCTGCCGACAAAGGTGAACTCGAATCCGTCGATGGAGTTGAAGGCCTCGGCCTGGCTGGTCAGGAGCGAAGAGATGCCGATCTTGAAATCGGAGACAAAAAATAAAATCCTTTTCATTGGTGATACATCCGGAAGGCCTTGTCGATGACGGCCTGGTTCGCAAAGCTCATCATGAAGAACAGGATTTTCTTGAGGTCGTAACCGCCATAACGGATCGACGTGCGAACCGCCTTCCTGGCCTCGCCATGCATCCCGGCACGAAGGAATGAAGATGCCCGCATCACATACCAGAAGCCGATATACTGGCTGATGTGGTGCTTGTCGGATGCTGTTGAAGCGCCGGAATGCAGCCGCACAAGCTCCGAGCCGACATAGTCCGCAAGATCGGTCACCCTGCCGACGTCCCACAGCGTCACATTTGACTGGATGATGGACAGCTCGCCCCGGTGGTACGCCATGCTATCCCTGGCCAGCAGGCGTGCCCATGTAATCAGGTCTTCCCCGGCCTTGACACCGACAGGGAACCCGCCGATATGTTCAAGGGATTTCCGGTAAATGCATACGGCCGAAGAGCAGACCGGGGGCGAAGAATTGACGGCGCTGGCAAAATAATTCTCAACCTTGCCGGAATCACCCTCGAAGCCGAGGTGCGGGAGGCCGGGATGCCGCTGACGGCCGGTCCGGTCGATCTCGTAATAGGAGGTCGCCAGCACACGGCACTCAGGCCAGCGCTCGTGCAACTGCCGGATCGTCTCCAGAAAGACTTCCGACCATTCGTCGTCACTGTCCAGAAAAGCGACCCACGGGCAGGCTGCTTCCGAGACGCCCCGGTTACGGGCTGCCGAAACACCGGCATTCTCCTGCCGGACTACCCGCAGGCCTTCGATATCGAAGCTCCTGACCAGCTCCCCGGAACCATCCGTGGAACCGTCATCGACAACGATGATCTCCTTCGGGCGAAAGGTCTGGCGGTCAACCGAGCGAACACACGCTTCAATACGGCCCCGCATGTTGTACAGCGGGATGACAACGGAAATGTCCATATGAGCTGAAGGCATTAGTCGTTATCGAAATCGGCGTAGGAAATGCCCATCATCGCAAACATCAGGTCCGGGAAAAAGACCGTGTACTTCATGATATTGTCGGAGTACATGAACAGCAGCAGCGCGATGAACAGCACCAGGACGCTCGACTGCAGCAGGAACTTGTAGGGATTTTTTTCGACCCGGCAGCGGGAAAAAAGCGAAATGCTCGACGCGACATACGCGAAAAGCAGCAGGCCGAGCCCGAGGTTGCCGTAACAGTAACGGATCGCAATGTAGTCGTTGCAGACCTCGACGGCAACGTCGGAACCAAGCGCGTTTTTCAGCAGGTCGACGTCGGCACGGGGCCCGTTGCCGAAAATCGGCGCATCCTTGAGCCCCTTCTCATAGTATTTGATGAAATTGGAACGCCCGTTGGTGTTCATCGCACTCCCCTCTTCGTAGTAATTCAGGGAAAGGTCGGAAATGCTGCCCTGGCCTTCATAGAAGGTCTTCTCCTGAAACGACTTGGAGTTGAAGACCAGAATGCCGGAAACCGCGACCAGCCCGATGGTGAGAACACGGGTAATCAGCTTGCGGTTCGCATAATGAAACAGCAGAACCGCCAGATATGACACGATCGCCATCCTGTTGACACCAAGCACGGGAACCAGAAACACCACGCCGAACAACAGGAGAAACAGCAGCCTGTTGGTGATGAAATACAGACCGGCAAGGATCACGGCCGAAACGCACAACAGCATCGGCGTCAGGGCTGCCATCGGTATGTAGCCGCCCAGAAGGAACCGGCCGACTGCGGCAAAAACAAGAATCAAACCCGAAAGCCGCATGAAACCGATGAAAATGCGATGCATGCCCTCCTTGGTGTACACAAATCCGGAAGCGACATAGCCGACAAGTACCGGCAGGAGATACTGGATGGTCAACTGCAGACCGGGCTTCGAGAAGTCCATGGCCAGATAGACCAGCAGGTATAACGTCCAGGGCAGCCAGAAGATAATGGGAAATCTGTACTGACCGGGATACTGCACCATATAGTACAGGGAGGTGGTGAACATCAGCATCCAGGCCCACCCGGTCAGATTGAAGCCGCCGAGGGTCGACGGAATAAAGGGGAACACGAATGACACATACGGCAGGAACGCCGTAAACAGGATCATCCTGAAGTACCCGAGGAATGCATCATTACCCGCGACCGGTGGTGCGGGGTTCAATGGCTGCTCGTTGCTTACGGTTGGCATGTGTTGTAAAGATCTTGAATTTTTCTTGAATAGGGCTCCACATCGAAATCCTGCGATCGGCGGAACGCCGACATGGAGAAGTTACGGCAAAGCTGCTTATCATCGGCAAGCAGGCACATCTGCCCGGCCAGGGCCGAAACATCTTCAGGCTCATACAGAAAACCGTCACGGCCATGCGTGATAATTTCGGATAACCCTCCGGTCCGGGAGGCGATGACCGGGCGGGATGCCGCCATCGCTTCAACGGCGCTCAACCCGAATCCTTCGAAACGGGAAGGAACGACAAGGCAATCCATGGCTGAAAGGTGTCTCATCGCATCTTTCCACGAAAGAGTACCAGCAAATACTATACCACGCCACCATGCCTCATGGGAGAAGCGCTCCTGGAGCTTCTGTTTTTCCGGCCCGTCGCCGACAACAAGAAGCGAAATCCCTTTCGTTCTGCCAAAAACCTGCCCAAATGCCTGCAGCAGGTTGTCCACCCCCTTTTCATGGCTGAGGCGGCCAATATAACCGAAAACGAAGGCATCTGCCGCAATGCCGTATGTCTCCCGATACTTCCGGGCAACGCCGGTGTCGACAAGCGCGGCGACTGCCCTGACGTCCACGGCGTTGTGGATCGTGCAATGCCGCCTGCGGCCACCTTTCTGCAGCGCCGCAGAACAGTCGCAGGAGCTGCCGAACCAGGAGGCTTCCGCAACCTGGGAGACTGCGATAAACCGGTCGCAGAGCATCGAAGACGCCCGCAGCAGGCGCAGGGCGTTCACCCCATGGCTGGCCGTATAGGGCTGGTGGACCGTGGCAAGCACCTTCGGCACACCGGCGAGCCGCCCGGCAAGAATCGTGAGCGCGCCGGGAGTCATATACTGGACATGCAGCACGTCAGGCCTTGCAGCACGGAAGTACCGCCGCATGATCCTGATAAAATCGAGCGCCGGAAGCCCGCGCTGCAGCCGGAGCAGTTCCACAAGGCAACCGCACTCGATGAATTCATCGACAACCTGCCGGTCGGTTTCGAAATAACAGACGACCTCGACACGGTGCCCGGCGGCAAGCAGCGCTTTTGCCAGTTGCAGGGTCTGCATTTCGGTCCCGCCCCGTTCGAGGCAGGGAATCGCCAGAAGTACGCGCATCTTCAGCTCCCGGAATAGAGACGTTTCAAGACCTGCAGCCCATCGGCGATCCCTTTCCTGACGGATGTCTGCAGGCTGCTGGCATCCTGCCTGAATTCATAGAGCGGGGCAACGGCACTTGCCCACCCGCTCTTGTAACTTTCCGCCCCGCGAAGGTAATCGAAAATGCCTGACCCATGGGCGAAAAAATCCTCCTTCAGCATCGACAGGTGCACCTTGCTCGGCGAATAGGCGGCGTACTGTTCAAGAAAGACCGGCAGGTAGTAGTAGTAGCGCTGGCGATACCGGAATCCGAGATGCAGTGATATCGGCTCGGCACCGAGGAAAAGGGCGGAGAAATGGACAATACCCGCCGGAATGCCGCTCCGGACAAGCCCTTCATGATAACCCGGAGCCCTGAAGGCGTTCGGCCATCGCCGGGCATGCATCTCAAGAAACAGCGGCAAAAGTGCAAGGGCATCTTCCGGTTCTGCCGGAGCAAACACGCGATAGCGAAGTTCACCGATCTCGGCCATGCGACGCTTCTGGCGCCCGATATCCTGACGGAGACTTTTGCTGATCTTTGCCATATAGGCCGGAAAATCCGCAAATGGCGTCAGGTCGACATAGGGACACACATCTTCACTTTGCTCCCATCCCTGCGCTCCGCATGAAAACCGGAAGCCGGAGGTGTCGACGACATCATGACCAGTCGCCGCATCACTGAACAACTCGCGTTCGAGCAGCGACCAGAACCGGGAGAGCAGCTCCGGCTTGCGTGGACCGGTGACAACCGGATCGTGGTAATCGAATTCCGCAAACCCGACAGGGACGAGCATCCTGAGAAACCCGCTTTTCCAGCTTCGTTTCCAGAGCACCAGCGGCAGGAACAGGGTGACCCCGTCGATCACGGCAACGCAGAACCGCGGCGACACCTCCTGGAATGCCCGGTAGGTATCGCACCACGAACGGGCCACCGCGGGATGAAAAAAGACGTGGGGGTCGGGGTCGAGCTCCAGCCACCGTGACCATTCGTCGACAAATGCCGGAGCGTTGACCTCATCCCATGAGGTGTATATGGTTAAATCTGGGGTTCGTTTCATGGCAGTTACATGCTTTTCATCGGGGGCACTTGCCTCCTTGCTTCAGCGCGTTGAGGAAACCGGAAACTCCTGAACCACTTCGAACGGCAAGCTGAACGGACGGAGCATGGCATCCGGGAGCACACCGCTCCAGGGCCTGCCGTCGGGGCAGCGCGGGTCGAGGTAGCCGTCCATCAGGGCCTTTTTTTCTTCCATGACGCCATCGAGCGGAATTTTGACGACATCATTCCAGGCAATCGAGGCGATCCTGTCCGGAGGCAATGAATACCAGAGCCATACCCAGTACCCGTACAGGCGGCAGGGAAAGGTCAGGGATCGGGCCGATTCGGCAACAAGCTCGTACGCCGCGACATGATCGTACGGCCAGGTGTCCAGCGGGTGCGTGACAAACACCGCATCCGGCCGGAATGCCTCGATCGTCTGGCGAAGCCGTTCCGCAGTTTCCCTGAAGCCATCGGCTCCGGAACGGGGAACTGCACCATCGGGAACGCCCAGCCATTGAACGCGCTGCACGGGAATACCGAGGCGTGACAAGGCGCCGACGGCAAGCTTTCGGCGTTCGCCGGCCACAAGCGATGGCGAAAGATCGTCAAGGCTTTTGTCACCGTCGGTCAGATAGACAACACCGACGCGCCTTGCCTCCAGTGCACACCTGGCGAGAAAACCACCAAGCCCGATGATCTCGTCGTCAGGGTGCGGCGCCACGACCAGGAGTGAAGCACAGTCGTCAAGCCGACTGTCCGGCCGCTTCCTGAGGTGCCGCAGGAGCCGGTGCTGGCCAACGGCAATCCTGATGTTCCTCAGCAGCCTACGCATATCGCCCGGACATCGAGAGTAACGAAGACAACAACCGGAAACCGAACAGCTTTTCGGAGACCAGAAGGGCCCGGATCCGCAACAGACGACGACGGTGCTCGTTGTGCAAACCGGCCTGCATCATGCTGCCGAAACCTGATTTCGCCTCATTGAACAGCTCCCGGTCACGGTACCGCAAGGATTCGAGCAGAAGGCTGAAAAGATATTTCAACGCCCAGTGTTCAAAATAGCGGTGCTGCTCAAGGTCAAGAAATTCCGAGCCGTGCCACTGCCTGACCTGATACAGGTAGTCGAGAGCAAGCCTTCTGACCATTTTCAGATGGTCAAGCGCACTGGTGGCCGAACCGGAGTGCTGGCGATACGCCGCAAGCGGTTCGAGTACGCCGACCACATCGGTGTACTGGCCGACCCGATAGAAAAAGTCATCATCGGCAATATGGCCTGCAGCTTCACGGTACCGGCAGCCGTCCTCCACGAACACGCTGCGATGCGTCACCACCCCGGGACAACGATGGATATGCGGTATCGGTCCATACGTCTGCTGATAGGCCCGGACGTACTCCCTGCCGGTATATCTGACCAGCCGCTTCTCCATTGGCGGAAACGCATCCATGACCTCGGAACGGCCGTCGATATAGTCGCACAGGGCAAAAAAATGCCGGACATCCGGATAACGGTCTATCGCCTCCGAGATTTTCCTGATAAAATCGGCATAGAGGAGATCGTCCTGATGAAGAATCGCGATATAGTCCCCCGTCGCCTGCGAGATCGCCTTGTTCCAGCCATTGACGAACCCGGATGGACCATCCTGACCACAGACGACCCGAACCCGATCCCCGAAGGAACGGGCAAGCTCGACACTCGTATCCCGGGACGAATCGTCATAGACCACGATTTCATCTGCCGGCCTCGTCTGGTTCAGCGCGGACGAAATCGCCTGGCCCAGAAACCGCTCTCCGTTATAGACCGGAATGACAATGGAAATCGTGCTCATAGGATCTGTTTGATAACCCTTGCCGGAGAACCCGCGGCGATACAATTTTCCGGAATGGATGTCGTAACGACCGAATTTGCACCGATAACGCTGTTCCTGCCTATGGTGACTCCTGACAGGATGACCGAATGCTCGCCGATCCAGACATTGTCCTGGATAACGATCGGACCTTTCGTCGTCAGTTCCCGCTGCATGACAGGCACTTCGATATCGGAAAAATCCGCCCGGCCATGCATATGATCGATCACGGTGACAAATGAGGCAAAACAGACATGGTTGCCCAGGCGTATGCTGCCGATAGCCGCAATATGGCAATCGGTGGCGACATAGACATCATCGCCGATGACAATTTCAGGATCGTAGGCCTTGCCGTTAAAATCGGTGTATGCCCGGAGCTTGAGATTTGCCCGCGCCGTAAACCCGTCACCGATCGAGATCCGCGACGGCATGTGGACGGTAAATGGTTGCTCGATGACCGTTCGCTTTCCGCAGCGCTTGAACTGCGTTTCCATGTATTCCGTGCTGACCGATGCAAACCATTCCTGAAATTTCTGGAACAGCCTGACGAGCACCTTGTTTCGAAATTTACGCATCTCCCTAAGGGGTCATAAATTATCTTCATAACAGGCAAGCGTCCTGTCGACGCACTGCTCCCAGCCATACTGTCGTGATTGCGCCAGAGATCTGCCTGCAAGCGCAACGGTATCGTACGACCTGTTTTCAAATGCCTCCATCACCCCGGCGATGGCCGTAATGTCGTCGGGATCGACAAAAATCGCGGCATCACCGCCAACCTCGATCAACGAACTGTTGTGGCAGGTCACAACGGGGGTCCCGCAGGACATGGCCTCCAGCAACGGCAGCCCGAACCCTTCATATTTCGAAACGAAAAAGAGCGCCGTCGCCATCTTGTACAGTAACGAAAGCCGCTGGTCGTCGAGCCGTTCGATGACGAGCACCCGCCCCGGCCCACACGCCAGGCATTCCTGCCGGATCTGTTCCGGCATACCGTTCCAGACCAGAACCAGATTGTGGCCGGGCGCCTGCCGAAGAAACTCACGGAAGGCCCTGATGACCGCAACGGTATTTTTCCGGCCCGTATCGCATGAAACCGAAAGGAAAAAGGGAGTGTCGCCGACAAGGAGACGAACGCTGTCCCGGTCGGCCGCTGTCGGCTCGACGGAGTTATACAGCTCCCGGTTCACCCCCCATGGGGCGACATACACCTTGCTGTCCGGAATATCGACATGGTTGAGGATATCCCGTTTCGAATTGTGAGAACAGGTCAGGACCGCACGGCATCGACAGAGGAGCGTCCGGAGCTCCTGCTCGCGGTCCACATAAATTTTCGTTCGCGGAAACTCCTGCGGATAGGCGTAGATCATCGCGTCGTGCAACGTGACGATGGTTTTTCCGGGCGAGAAGCAGTAGTCGAAATTATGGGGCACATGGAAAAGGTCGAACCTGGTCAGCATCTCCCTGAACGGCAGGTATCGGAGCAGCTTGTCCGTCTGTATGCGGTTCGGCCAGTACAGCTGGTGCGTTACGTATGGGAAAACGCCGAGGCGCTCCCGGGCATTACGCAGGCTCTGCACATAGAGTTCAAAATCAAGCGGCAACGTCCCGCGCCTGGCCAGTGCGTTCAGAAACTCATAGGTCACCCGGTTGATGCCGCTGTACTGCCCGGCCAGAAACGAGGCCGCCGCATTCGCATGAAACAAGACTTTACCAGTCGCCATCGCTTCGTTTTATCGTGTTGTCCCGGAGGTTACCTCACCATAGCGCGCCATCAGCGCCTCGACATGTTCTGCAATGAAGATGACCGCTGCCGGGGCCTTGCCGGCAATCTTCGTTCTCAGTCCGGCATCCGCCTGCAGCCGCAGCATCCCGTCCCGAAGCGAACCAACGCTGTTCGCGTCGACGAGCACGCCGGTTTCACCATCACTGATCTGGTCTTCGGCACCGCCACAACGGGTGGCGATAACCGGCTTGCCGGACGCCATCGCTTCCGCGATGGTCAGGCCGAACACTTCAAGGAAAATCGCCGGATGGACCATGACGTCAAATTGCGCGACAAGGTCGGCAAGACGGCGGTTTTCAACCTTCCCGTGCCAGACGATGCGGCTGTCGGGCTCGCTCATCTTTTCCAGGTCGGCAAGGTACCGTTGCTCAGCCTTCATCACCGCCCCTCCGATGATATGAAGTTCGAGCCGGCTGTCCGGAATGGAACGGAATGCCCTGATCAGCACATGCAGCCCCTTGACATAACAGATTCGTCCGACGAAATAAAACCGAAGCTTTCCGTCAGGGCTCTTCACGGATGGGCGAACTAGTGCCGGAGGAACGATCCCGTGGCGGACAACGGCGATCTTCCGATCGTCGGCGCCATTCCGTCGCATGCTCTCGGCCATCGCACGTGACGGAGCGATCAGCATGCTGGCATCGTTCCGGATGATCTCCCACTCCGAAGCCTTTTCCTCGATGTGCAGGGCGGCTGTCATGACCGGGGTGAGGAACGGAACGAACCGCACACGGCGCAGCAACCTGCCGATCGACACCTGCAGGCGCCAGGGAACCAGCCGGAGCGGGGCATGTGCCCAACGTCCCCAGCGCAACGCCCTGAGCACGCAGGGCAAGCACGCATGGGTGCCGGCGGGGATACGGCAGATCGCATCGCGATGGTCCATCAGGGTCCCCGCTGGACAGAGAATCCCGCCATGATGGGCCGTAACGATCACCGGAATCCCCCGCTCCCGACAGGCGGCAGCGAACAGAGCCTTGTCGGCATGCACGTGGACCACAGCTGGCCTGACCAGGTCGAGAAGAGCGAACACGCGCCCCTTTGCGTCGGCAGCCTCACCGGGAGCATAGCTGACAACGTCAGCCTGCCGGTAACGGGAAACCTGCAATGGTTCGCCCTGGTCGTCGCGCACGGCGACAACGATCTCCTCTCCACGATCGAGCAATCCGTCGACGATGGTCTTCACATAAATCTGGCCGCCCCCGTATTCAGAACGGAAATCTCCGGCAGAGACCAGAAGGATTTTCTGTCGATTGGCCATAACGGGCTATAAACGCTTACTCTTCGTGGTTCACACCGGCGGCATGCCGGCGATAGGCTTCCTTTCACAGTTCACCGGCGCTCAGGCCCTGACAAGCCGCAGCACATCCGAGTACCGGATCTTCTGCTCACCAGCCAGCCGGGCGACAATGACCTCGTTCAACAGCTGGTCCGTACAGACATCGATGATGTTCCCTCCCTCGATTTTCCCCGGATGCACCATGATCTCCGTCACGGAACCTGGCCGCACGATCCCGCGGTCGCGGGCGCTGACATACTCATCGACCGTAGCAAAATAATCGGCACCGCTCAGCCGGTTGCGCTCGATCAGCCCGTTGCACAGTTTCCTGAAGAGCTTTTTGGGCAATTTCGAATGAAAACAGAGATCCTTGACCCTGCGCAAGTAGGGAATCCCGTTGTTTTTCAGCGCCTCGATGAAAACCGGAATCATTCCCGGCTCCTCATGCATATGGTTATGCGCATCGGCGTGCGTGATCCTGATGCCATGAGCCCTGCATTTCCGTATCTGCGCGACGATCTCGCCATAGACAGCCTTGCGGGTATCGGCATCCAGATGGAAAATCCGCTTCTCGTTCTTCTTGAACACATACTGACCATCCGCATCGCAGAACAGTCGGATCTTTTTCATGGCGTCGGTCAATGGCACACCTTCGGTGAAATTGACATGAAGGCCGACCCTGCCCTTCATGCTGCCATCGGCAGCCAGAGCACAGGCCTCATCAAACCCTTCGAGGTTGACCAGCATGGTCGTCGTCGTCACCAGCCCCTTCCGGATCGAAGTCATAATGGTCTGGTTCACCAGTGCATTCATACCGAAATCGTCGGCATTGACAATGATATATCGCTTGTCAGGCATATCGCCCCCCTGTTTGAGCACGAACGAACCGGATCGCATTGTCCGTGACAGCAATTGCCGCCCGCTCAGATCGCGATCCAGTCATCCATCAGTATCTCGTTTCTTCTGTCCGGCTGCCCCTTGTACCAGACCTTCGGTGCAATGACAATCTTTTCAGGATCGGGATTCAGCCAGGCTCCCCACCATGGATAGGTGCTGTTCGGAATGATGTAATTTTTGCATGCGGCCATCAGCATCAGGTAATACTGTGCTTTGGGACCGGTAAACTTCTGGTCGACGAAGAAGACATTCGCACCGGCCGGCCTGAAGTTGTCCCTGCACCACCCGATATCATCTGAAAACACGAAAAACACGGGATTACCGGTTTTCTCGCGCATCATCCCGACCGCCTTGTCGTAAAAGTCGAGGCCGACGATGTCGAGGATGGGATGGCCGACATAGTCACCCCTCCGGAACACGACACAGACCGAGTTTTCCCCGGCAATCCGGTCATGCAGCTCCCGGTGCCCCTCCGGCAGGGAATCGCGGAACGTAAACTCGCGCCGCAACTCTGCCTCGGCATCCTTCAGGTAGCGGACATCCTGCCACGAGCCCTGGATGTAGGCATCCGCAGGCATGCGGTAGAACTCCTGAAGGCTGTGGATCGCACCGTCATCGAAAACGTTATGCTGCCTGGTCAGCTTCCTGAGCAGATGGTACACATATTTGTTCCCTTTTCGGGGCACGACATGCCGACGGATCTCCGCATCAGAGGCGACCTGGCCGCTGATCCTGAAAATGTCGAGCGCAAAATCGCGGTGCGTATGGCGGTAATACCGCTTGCTCTTGTCGAGAAGAAAGCAGATATCCATTTTCAGCGCAGTCTGCTTTTCCTTCGCCAGTGTGAATCCCGCCGCATACTGGAACATCTGGTTGCCGAGTCCGCCCACAAGCTTTGTTATGATCATAACAAAAAATTATTCATCGAGATAAAAAATCAGACATCAACAAACTCAAAATGATAAACATAACTGCGTCCTAAAATCCGATAAAACAGCAAAACATATTTAATCGGATCAAAAAGACCAACCAATCGACGTACGAACAGATAGCGAAACACGCCAGGAGAGTCTCTCCGAATATCAATAAATGACTTTATACCATAGTGCCAAAGATGAAAAAACATCTTCTCTCGCTTTAATGCAGGCAAAATAACACGAGAAAAACACTTCTCCGCACTTTCCTCAAAAATCCTGCTTGCAGAGCGAGATATACCTCGTTCATGCAAGCGATAACGAACCAGCGGCTCACGCAGTAAAGCAAATCGATATCCTGCGGCAGACGCCCTCACCAGAAAGGGATAATCCTCCATAAAGGGAATTTGCTCGTCAAAGCCACCCAGCGCCTCACAAACATGCTTCTTATAGAACAAAGAAGGCCCAGGAATCATCGACCCTCTTGTTATCAATGTCTTTAGCTGCCCCTTGGCAGATTTCGCAAAGAACCATTCCGGAGAGTAGAAAGGAAGAAACTTCTTATCTTTACTAAAAGGCAAAATCCCACAGCAACACAAAGAAACCTCTGGATGCCGTAGCACATATTGCACAAATTGCGAAATGCAGTTAATTTCAAGCAGATCATCTCCGGCAATCATCTTAACCCACTCCCCAGAAGCCGACTTGAGACCTCTGTTGCAATTACCGGCAATTCCCGTATTAACCTCAGTGGTAACCAGTTTCGCATTACGAAACCTTGACCCATGGGTCGAAAGCCAATCCGAGCAGACTTGGGCTGTGGCATCCTTAGAATTATCATCAGCCACTATAAGCTCTATATTCGAATAATCCTGAGCGGATATACTCTCAAGCGTCTCGACAATAAAATCAGCAGAGTTGTAAGTAATAACAATCACAGAAACCAAAAATCCGTCATTCATCTCACCCCCATTATTCATGGCCATAAAGCGATAAGTTACTTAAACTTTTTTGCGATAAACCCCCGAACATCGACGCGCTTATCCATCTGCAAAAAGGAATAAATAAAAGCAAACAACATCACTGGTGCAGATAAAATATATGAAAATGGCGAAGGGGAAAATCTAACAATCAAAAAACAAGCGACACCAACAGACAACTCTATCAAAAACACCCGGTAAAACTCCACATCAAATGAAAAACGATACTTATACTTTGATATAATCAAAACCTGCAAAAGATAACAGAAATACCCGACCACAAAGGAGATACCAATTCCTTCAAGCCCGGCAATCTTATACCCCAACATCCCAAAAAGCAGCGAATAAATACTTGCGACAAGCTCACTCCAAAAAAACAGAACAGACTCGCCCTTAGCCAGAAGAATATACGCAATAGCCCAGCTTACAGCCTTAAAGTACATCCCGATCGCAGCCCACTGTATCATCCCACTAATAGGTATAAACTTCCCAGAGTACATCAACACAACCACAAACTCAATACAAGTAATAAAAACAGCCAATATTGGCGATAAAATAATGACCGACACCTCTGCCTGCTGATTTATAAGTTCTCGCGCCCTGGCGTTATCTCCGGATATCTCTGAAAGCCGAGGGTAATAATCGGTGCCCATAGCAGCAAACACCATTCCGACATACGTATTAACAATTGAAAACCCCGCATTATAGAGACCAACCTCCGCAACGCCACCGTTATTACTGATAAAAACCCTGATAATATATGCCCCTATACTGCCTATAAACCCGCTCATACTTAACACCACGCCCATCCGAACCATTTCCTTCCCTTCGGAATACAATGTCCTTGCATCAACCCCAACCCCTTTAACCTTGAGTTTACTGCTGTAAAACCATTCAAGGCCGAGGCCAATAACTGATGAAATAATAATAGAAGGGACAATACCGTCAATCCGAAAAAAGTAATATATCGGCGTAGAAACAAGAAGGCCTATCAAGGCCCCATACATGCTTGCTTTTGCCTGATATTGCAACTGACGCATACCCTGAAGCAGCACACCACGTCCGGAACTAAGCTGATTCAACAACAGTGTTATCGAAATCCAGACAAAAGCCAATGTATAGTTTTGATTACCAAATGTAAGCTGACTCAGCCAACGGCTGGCCAGCATCGTAAAAACAGCACCGAACAAGCCTGTAAGCCAAACAAGTCGCCTAAAAACAGAAATAACGAGCGATACCCGTTTTTCATCACCAGATGCATGCGCTTCAGCGACATCCTTAACAGCGCTTATGCCAAGTCCCAGGTTGGTTACGGATGCAATGATGCCCAATGTTGACGAGAGTAAGCCAGCAATACCCATACCTGCTGGCCCAAGAAGAACTGCAATTATTTTTGATCGAGCAATAGATATTATAATCTGGAAAACCTGTACACCACCAAAAATCGATGTAGCCTTAATTATCTGACGAAAAGATTTTTTCTTATCGTTCATATTTCATATACCACTATTTTAATATCAATTATACGCGTTCGTAATGGCAATCACCTTTGTGACCTCATCTTCGGTCATGACGGGACTGATCGGCAGGCTCAGGACTTCACGGTGCAAACGATCTGTCAGCGGAAGCTGCAGGCCCGACAACTCGCGGAATGCCACCTGCCGGTGCGGAGGCACGGGATAATGGATGAGCGTCTGGATGCCGTTGGCGTCAAGGTAGGCCTTGAAGCGATCACGTTCCGGCGTACGAACGACGAACAGGTGCCAGACATGCTGCTCGTCCGCACGGATGTCAACGCTCCGGGCATCGGCAGGCAACAGGATCGCCGGGTTGGAAATCTCCCGGCAGTAACGTTCGGCAATCTCCCGGCGCCGCTGGTTTTCCGCATCGATGAACCTGAGCTTGACGTCAAGGAACGCAGCCTGGATTTCATCGAGACGGCTGTTCAGCCCCCGGTATTCATTGATGTACTTCTGCTTCGAACCGTAGTTGCCGAGCGCGCGCACGACCTCTGCCAGGGCAGGGTCCCGCGTCGTCACCGCCCCGCTGTCGCCGAGGGCGCCAAGGTTCTTGCCGGGATAGAAGCTGAACCCCGCGGCATCGCCAAGCGCACCGGTCCTGATTCCCTGCCACTTCGCCCCGATTGCCTGGGCATTGTCCTCGATGACCCGGAGGCCACGTTCGGCGGCCAGGCTCGCAAGTCCGGAAGACCAGCAGACCCGCCCGTAGAGGTGGACTGGAAGTATCGCTTTCGACCTCGGAGAGAGGTGACGCTCAAGCTGACGGAGGTCGAGGTTGCAGGTCATGAGATCCGGTTCGACCAGTACCGGCGTCAGCCCGTTGTCGGCAATGGCAAGAATGGTCGCTATATAGGTATTGGCAGGAACCAGGACTTCATCGCCCGGGGTCATCACCCCAAGTTCGATATAGCCCCGCATGATCAGGCGCAGTGCATCCAGGCCATTGCCGACGCCGATGGCATGACCGACGCCGATATAGTCCGAAAGATGCTGTTCGAAATCCGCGACACGCCTGCCAAGGAGATACCAGCCGGATTCTATGACTTCAGTCGCCGCAGCGACCAGCTCCTCCCGATATTGCTGGTTGACAAGCTTGAGATTGAGAAACGGAATCATACCGGAAATATCAACAGTTTATCGACAAACAGGTTCTCAATGAACATTGCCGCTTCAGAGGCAAAGCTCAGGATAACGAGCACAAGCTGCCTGACGAATGACATCTTGGGAACCACCAGACAGCCAAGGCTCTCCTTGAAATCGCAAAGGCCGTAATTGGGAATTGAGTTTTCCGTTGACGGCCCGACGTCGACAATGGCCTTGCCTGCCCGCTTGTAAAAATCGAACAGCCTGAACGCAAGGAAATTCACCGACCGAAGATGGTTGTATTCGGGAAGCCCGCCCCAGTAAATCACCTGGACGATTTTCTCGGTGACATGAAAAACAATGGCTGCGGCGACAGGCTCACCCACCAAATCCCTGACCAGGAAAAAATCTGAGTCCACCAGGCCGGAGGTACGCATGACATTGGACATCGACATTTTCAGCGGATAGCCACGAGCCGCGCGGTTTTTCCGGATAATGTCGTATGCGAGGGCCTTGTCCGCCTCCGTCGTGCACTGGGCGAAATCGAGCTGGTGCTCAAGGGCCTTCTTCAGGTTCTTCCTCGCATTGTGGCGCATGACCTTGTCATAGGATTCACCAAAAAGGTCGAGTGAAAAATAGTAGTTCAGGTCGACGGAATTGAGATTGAATCCATTACGGATAAGGCTGTTGGTGACTTTGGTGACAACATCCTCACCATAGATCGATGGCGGCAGCACGATCCGGATCTGCTCCATACCCTGCCGACGGACCCAGTCGATGAACAGCGAAATCGCTTCATCGACATACGCCAGATGCAAATGGTCGCCTGAAAACACAAATCCGCCGAACGGAGCGGAAAATGGAGAGGTGAACACATCACCGACCCTGCCGCCGATGATGCCGAGCCGGAACTTGCCGCTTCTGGCACACAGGTAATACACCTGATCGCATTTGCTGGCATTCAGTTCGTTGAAATGGCTGGTCGCGTAAAAAAATGAAGAATCATGGAAAAACGCCGCATATTCTTCAGCTTTGAGCTCCTGGAGTTCCATAGTCATAACCTTATCTGCATTCACAATATCAATAACTGTATCAGCAACAGACTAAGCAAATACATCAAGAATGCGGGAATAGGCTCCCGTCTCTATACGGCAGAAACACTGGGCATACGATCGGGCCCCGAACCCCTCTTTCCAGGCCAGGAGCCCGGAATTGAGCTGCCTGCCGTTACCGGTATTGGAGTTCCCGAAATCGAAATAGTCCCGATCCTTGAAATAGTTGTTCATCAGTTCAAAGACCAGGTAATCGAGCGAACCGTTCGCACGGCCCTCGTCACAACCTGAAAAATACTGGGCCTTGGCGACCCTGCCGACATCAAACACGGTGCACCCGGCCATAATCCTGCCTTCGTACAGCGCATTGAACTGGCGGATGCATCCGGGATTCGCACGGCTGAGGCGCCTGATCTCCTCGACGGAGTGCACCGGCATGGCCGAATGCCGGGCCTGCAGGTTCGGAATGAGAACGGTATCCCAGAAGCCTTCGAAATCCGCTGCCTCGACCACTGTGACGCCATGCCTGATTGCGGTTTTCACCCCCGTCATCCGGCGCCGCTGCAATGGCAGGCGGTGCTGTTCGGCAAGGTCGACCGCCGAATTGAGGTTTATCCGCATAACGGTCGCTCCGGCAAGATAGAGCGCGTAATTGACCTCGTCACAAGGCACGGTGGAATAGATCGCCGGCATCTGCCTCAGGATGAGATAGTCATAGCCTTCCTGCTTGTAGAACTTCATGACTTCGGCAAGGCAGAACATCGTCTGATCCGACAGATTGCCTGACGTGACAAGAAGCCCTCCGTAACTCAGACCTTCATGAGAAGATATCGTGTTCTCAGCACTGACACACGCTGGAAACAACGCGACGAGACGACCGTTCCGGTAAAGCATCAGCGAACTGTCCCTGAACCGGTCGGCATGATAATCCATATAGCTTCTCAGGAAAAGAAAGGAGGAATTCCGACACACTGGCACAAACTCGTCCCACGCTTCGCACAACTCGGGACGATACCGCTCTACTGTTATCACGAGGTTAATTCCCTGGATTCGTTTTATCGTTGGCGTGTCCAGGGGCCTGCAACCAGATGGCATTCCTCAACCCCCGTCCACCAGCTGCACACACATGGCTGAACGAAAAGAACACCGGAGTTGAATGAACCGTCTTCAAACATGTACTCCACTACAATAACTGCCTGTCGGACAGTAATATACTAAATATATCAGACCTCGCCCGGCAAAATCGGTTCACCGTTGACCAAATGATACTGTACGCCGCTTTTATCCAGGAGGCGCATGTTGAGGGTTCTGCCCGACCTGGTGACATAGCCGCTCTGCCGGGCGGGGTTTCCTTTCCACAGGGTAAACGGCTCGACATCATGGGTCACGACGCTGCCGGCGCCGATCATGGCATAGCTGCCGACCGTAACCCCCCCGAGAATCGTCGAATTCGCCCCGATGCTCGCACCGTTCATGATCCGGGAACCGGAGTAGTTTTCCAGGTATGCCTTGGAGCGGGGGGTCGGATCGTTGACGAAGGTCACGTTCGGCCCGATGAACACATCGTTACCGATCGACATGCTGTCCCAGATCTGCACACCCGGTTTGATGGTGACATTGTTGCCGATGACAACATCGTTTTCGATGAACACAAAACAATTGATATTGCAGTTTTTGCCGATGATCGCCCCCGGCAGGATAACGCAATACTGCCATATCACCGTCCCCTCACCTATCGTCGGCGTCTGAACATCGGCCGTGGGATGCACCTGTATCAAGCCGGAACTGCTTAAATTCCACATAGTCTCTTATGTAATCGGTTTCATCATACTTTTCTGAAGCAAGTACCAGGCAGACGGAGCCTGCGGAAAACCCCTTCTCCGCAGCCCAGATGCCGGGGGGAATATGGATGCCGTAAAACGGCCGGTTCAGAACGACGGTCCTCCTGGTGTTGCCGTCATCAAGCTCCACCTCGAAGCTGCCGCTGACCGATATGATCAGCTGGTGGCATCGCCGGTGGGCATGTGCGCCGCGATCCTTGCCGGCCGGGATATCGTAGATATAAAACACCCGCTGCACGGTGAACGGAAGGTTGACACCGTTCTGCAGGATGCTGATATTGCCCTCCCGGTTCTCATGGCAGGGAAAGGTCAGGAGGGAACAATCGTAAACCGTTGTTGTATTCTGCATTGGTTCATCTGTTAATTCCGACACGCCGCCCCTGACGGTCATCATGGCCACATTGCAACCACCCGAAACGCCTGGGGGAAAAACGGTCAGCGGGTTGCCCTGAGCTTCAGGTATTCATCGAAATCACGGATATAATCGTCTTCGGAGAAGAGCGTCGAGGAGAGCACCAGCGCAACCGAATTGGTGCTGAAGTTCTCCATGTGCCGCCACAGCCCGGAGGGAATGTACAAGCCGTAATAGGAGCGGTTCAGCTGTACCCGCTGCACGCCCGATCCGTGATTGATGACCACGTCGAAGCTGCCGCTGAGGGCGACGATCATCTCGTCCTGCTTCCGGAATGCATGCCCGCCACGGCTCTGGCCGCCGGGAACGTCATAGATCCAGTAGAGTCGCCGGATCTCGAACGGAACATGCTTCATGGCCTCGATGAAGGTCAGGTTACCACGGGGGTCGTCGATTTTCGGCAGGTTGATGATTTCCGGTAAATGGCCGTTCATCGCTGTATCACATCTTGTTTTATCATGCAAATCAGGTAACTCACGAGCAATATGCCTCATACACCCTGGCGACGCCCGCCTCCAAACTGATCCTGCATGACCATCCAAGCCCTCGCAGTTTTTCGACGTTCAGCAGTTTCCTCGGGGTACCATCCGGTTTTGAGGTGTCGAACAGGGTTACGCCCCGATAACCGACCACCCGTGCGATCAGCCCGGCAAGGTCCCGGATCGAAAGATCGGTGCCGCTGCCGATGTTGATGTGGGTATTGCGGACTTCCCTGGCATCCGGCGCAAAGGTATCGGAAAAGCTGACCCGTTCCATGAGGTGGACACAGGCGTCAGCAAGGTCGTCACTGTGCAGGAACTCCCGGAGCGGAGAGCCGGAGCCCCAGAGCGTCACGGCAACCCCGTCCTGGGGGTGCGACGAAATACCGTAACGGGCAAGCGCGGCCAGCAGCTCGGGCTCGGTAGCACCCGCAGTGACGCCGCTTTGGGGCCGCCGCTCAAAATCCTTGCGTATCGCGCCAAAATCGCCAGCCAGCAGGCATTTGCCAAGATGGAACTTGCGGAGCATAGCCGGAAGGACGTGCGAGCGTTCGAGGTCGAAATTGTCGTTCGGGCCGTAGAGGTTGGTGGGCATCACCGAAATGTAGTTCGTGCCATACTGGAGGTTATAACTCTCACAGAGGCGGATACCCGCAATCTTGGCGATGGCATAGGGCTCGTTGGTATACTCCAGTTCACCGGTCAGCAGGGCATCCTCTGCCATCGGCTGTGAAGCGAACTTCGGATAGATGCAGGATGAACCGAGGAACAGCAGGTTCCTGACGCCTGCCCTCCAGGCGCCATGGATCAGGTTGGTCTCGATGGCCAGGTTTTCGTAGATAAAATCTGCCCGATAGGTTGCGTTGGCAAGAATGCCGCCCACCTTCGCGGCAGCCACCACGACATAATCGGGCTTGTGCCGCTCAAGATAGGCAAACACCGCCCGCTGGTCAGCGAGGTCGAGTTCACGCCGCTCTGCCGTCAGCAGGTTTCGGTAGCCTGCCGAAACAAGACGGCGCATGATGGCGGAACCGACCATCCCGTTATGGCCCGCAATAAAAACACGGTTGTCACGAACAAGCATTATGCCGAAACCCCTCCTTCTGTCGCATCATCCTCGTTGACAAAAAATTTGCGATACTTCGCCTTCGTCACCTCGTATTCACTTTTGCTCATGGCGAAAGAGTAATCCTGTTCGGTTTCCGCCACGATCTTGGCCCCCAACCTGAGATGGTTCTTCCATACCGAACTGTTGCCCTTTCTGACATCACCCCGGGCCACCGTAAAGCCATGCCGGTAAAACCCGACCTCGACAGCCATGAAAAATGACTCCAGACCAACGTAATAGGGTGAACCATCCTTGAGAATCCAGCTGCCCCAGGCAAACGAATCCCCCTGAAAATCGTACAGCCTGACGGTTCCCAGTCGCTCACCGGCAGTATCCTCTATGATATAGTAATACTCCTGACCAGCCTTGCTCCGTTCCAGGGATGCCTCAATCCAGGCCCGCTGCCGGGCGATGTCGTTCTCGGTAAAGGAAATGAACTGACTTTTCGCCGGGTCGGTCCGCAATGACAAAATGAATTCCGCATCATCCGGCTCAACCGTCCGGAAACAGATGTGCTTCGTTATACCACCGATTTTTTCCATGTTCAGTCCCTCTTGCTCGTTTCGTTTTCAACAGAACATAATTTCAATAGCCACGCTTCTGGACTTTCTCCCAGTCTGACCGGGCCATGAGGCCGACCAGCTCTTCAAACCGCACCTGTGGTTCCCAACCGAGCTTCTCTTTGGCCTTGGCAGGATTACCGATGAGCAGGTCGACTTCGGTCGGCCGGTAATAGTCGGGATTGACAAACACCAGCACCTTGCCGGTGGACGGATCGATCCCCTTTTCGTCGACACCTTCGCCTTCCCAGCGCAACCCGATGCCAAGCTCCCTGAACGTCAGATCGACAAATTCCCTGACCGTATGGGTTTCACCGGTCGCCAGCACATAATCGTCAGGGCCATCCTGCTGCAGCATCCGCCACATCCCCTCGACATATTCGGGTGCGAAACCCCAGTCTCGTTTTGCGTCAAGGTTGCCAAGCGAAAGGTCCTCCTGGATGCCCTCCTTGATCCTGGCGGCAGCCCGGGTGATCTTGCGGGTCACAAAGGTTTCGCCACGGCGCGGAGATTCATGGTTGAACAGGATGCCATTGCAGGCGTACAGCCCGTAGGCCTCCCGATAGTTGACCATGATCCAGTATCCGTAGAGTTTTGCGACACCATACGGAGAACGGGGATAAAAAGGTGTCGTCTCGGTCTGCGGAATCTCCTGAACCTTGCCGTAGAGTTCGCTGGTCGATGCCTGGTAAAAACGCGTCTCGATACGTGTCTCCCTGATGTCATCAAGGAAGCGGAGCGTCCCTAGCGCGTCGACCTGCGCGGTATAATCGGGAAGGTCAAAGGAAACCTTCACATGGCTCTGGGCGCCGAGGTTGTAGATTTCATCCGGCTGGATTTTCTCCAGAAGCCGGTTCAGGTTGCTGGCGTCCGTAAGGTCGCCGTGATGGAAAAAGAAGCGGTCTTCGACATTACGGTCATGAATGATATGGTCAATACGTCCGGTATTGAAACTGCTGCTCCTCCGGATGATACCGTGAACTTCATAACCCTTCTCAAGCAATAATTCTGCAAGATATGACCCGTCCTGCCCGGTAACACCTGTAATGAGCGCTTTTTTCATAAGAAAGAGATGCTGGGAGTATTGATGAATCTTCTATAATGCCGTTAAATATACACACCTGAAGAATATTTTCCCCGGCAGGAAATGATTTTGGTTATTTCCTTTATGACGCAAATATCCTGACCGGGACTCCTCGTGGACAACCGGAAGATCCCCAGGCCGAGCCAGCATCGGCACCAGCCCCGGACGCCCTGCCGGAAACCGGTGCGCAGACATGAAGACAGCAAAAACAGGGAACAGCCGGTGACCGGAGCATCAGCATCACTGCCGCTGCCGGTCACCGGAAAAGGAAGTTATCATTCGCCGACTGCGACAAGCTTGCCTGAGAAAGCGAACCGATGCTTCAGCAGCCAGTCGATCATCGTAAACAGACCCCTGCCGGTCGTCGAGGAGACGAAATAGAAGGCGAACCAGCTTGCGAACATACCGAAGAGCACATAATCGGGAAGGTGCAGCGCCGTCGAAATGATCGCGACCATGAAGAACAGAGCGGCGAAGGAGATGATCACCAGCACGATACCCGCATGGTTGAGGCCCATATCCTTCAGGATATGATGAAAATGGGTCCTGTCGGCAGCAAAGGGGCTCTTGCCTGAAAGCACCCGCTTGGTCATCACGGTAACCGTATCCGTAACCGGAACGGCAAGCACGATCAGCACCGCAACCGGAGAAACCATACCACCCTGCTTCTGGCTGAGTTCGATGGCGAAGAAGGCAAGCACGAACCCGAGCGTCATGCTTCCGGCATCGCCCATGAACAGGCGTGACGGAAACCAGTTGAAGTGCAGGAAGGCGGCAAGCGCGCCGGCAAAGGCAAGGCTGAGCAGCATCAGGCTCGGCATCCTGTTCATCCATGCCAGGATGGCGAATGCGACAAAGGCGATCAAGGAGGTTGCCCCGGCAAGTCCGTCGACACCGTCGGTCATGTTGATGGCGTTGATCACACCGATCACGCAGAAAACCGTGATCGGAATGGCAAGAATACCGGTGTGAATGGCGCCCAGACCGAAGATATTGCCGAACGAAAGCAACTGCATACCGGGAAACATGACCATCGTCACCACCGTTGCAGTCGCCTGCACGACGAAACGCAACTTGAAGCTGATGTCATACCGGTCGTCAAGGACACCGACCGCAAGCAGCATGAGTACCGAAAGCATGAAACCGATGAACTTTGCGACAGGGAAAAACATGACCATCGAAACCAGCACCCCGGCGACGATGCCCATACCGCCGACCAGTGGCTTCGGAGCGGAGTGAACCTTGCGCTTGTTGTCCGGCATGTCGATAAGACCAAGCTTCGGGGCGACACAGGCAAGCTTCTGGATCGAGACGTGCGCAACAAAGAGAGAAACAACGTAAATGCGGGCATGTTCGTAATAGGCCTCAAAAAACTGGAACCAGTAATTCTCGTGGCCCGGAGCGACTGTTGGAACTGCTGTCGCACCCATTGCCATTTGCCCTGCGGTCGAAAGGCCGGCGAGAACAAGTCCGATGATGACGATGAATATGTAGTTTGGCATGGTGGTGTTTCTTCTGTGCTTCCCAAAGAGTCTTCCCTACTCTAATAGCAAGCCCCGTGCCAAGCCAACAACTACATATAAAACAATAAGTTATAAGAAAACGAAACGACCTGAAGGATACTCCGGATCAAATTGAAACACCGGTTCCGTCTCACCTTTAGACAACGGCGGGGCCGGCAGCGGCAGGCCGCTGCGACATGAATGGCGGAAATCGGAAGTGATCGGGGACGGGTATATCCGGCCAACACCTCCCGACGGCATGCGGAGGTCCGTCAGGGGCAAAAAAAAGACCGGTCGGCGACCGGTCACATCAAAGAGGAAAACAAGAAAGAGGCAGCTACTGCCGCATCGCCAGAAAACGTTTGCGTTCCTGCTCAGGGAAGCGCTCAATGGCATAACGCAGCATGACCCTCGGCATCCGGGGCGCATAACGATCGAGAAACGCCTCAAGCACCAGGCGATCCCGCTTCCCCACCTCCCGCAGCATCCAGCCGGATGCCTTGTGGATAAGGTCTTCACGGTCCTGCAGCAACCCGGCGGCAAGGGCAATGGTATCGTCAAAATCGTTCCTGCGGATGAACTGCAGGGTCGCGACGATGGCAATACGACGCTCCCACAGGCATGGGGAAACCGAAAGGCAGAACAACTGCGAACGATCCCCGTCCTGGAGATGGCCACCGACGATCTGTGGAGCGGAGAGGTCGACCAGGTCCCAGTTGTTGATCCGGCTGGTCATGGAGAGATAGGTCTCGTAAACCTCCCTGCGCCCGTTCATATCGGCTCTTCCGAACCGGTCGACCAGCAACAGCAGGCCGAGCAGCCGGTCTTCATGCCAGGGGGATGCCAGCAGTTCACGGGATTCGGCGAGGCCGGCATGCTGCCGGAATTCACGGGCCAGCTTGCGAAGCACCGGAACACGAATGCCCCGAAACCGGTCGCCCTCCCCGTACTCACCAGGTCCTGTCTTGAAAAAGCGCTGCAGAATGGCTGCCTGTGCGGCATTGCCGAGGTTTTCGAGCCGGGATGCCATCTCCAGGGAGGTTGAGGTCATGGTGGTCATGGTTCAGGCAAACTCTGCCAGTTCAGCCCAGCGGGCCATATCCCGATCGAGCTGCACCTGCAGTTCGCCAAGTTCAAGGCCAAGGCGCTGTACCGCCTGGAAATCGGCACCGGCCAGCACCAGCTCTTCGTTGATTGCCGCCTGGCGGGCCTCCGCAAGGGCAATGGCCGCTTCAAGCTGCTCCATTTCACGCCGCTCCCTGCCGTTCAGCTTCCGCTGCCCCGAAGGGACGGGTGCCGCCGGAGCTGGCAATGCAGGCTCCTTTTTCTGGACACGCTTTTCCTTTACAGGCGCCGTATCGGCCTTCATCTCCAGGTAGAGGCTGTAATTTCCCGGATACCGCCTGATGACACCGTCGCCTTCGAACGCGAAAATATGCTCCACGGTCCTGTCCAGGAAATAGCGGTCGTGGCTGACGACGATGAGGCAGCCGGGAAAGGAGTCGAGATAGTCCTCGAGAACACGGAGCGTCGGAATATCGAGGTCGTTGGTCGGCTCGTCGAGCAAAAGGACGTTGGGGGCACCGATAAGCTGGCGCAACAGGTAGAGACGCCGCCGTTCACCCCCGGAAAGCGAGCCGATCGGATTGTACTGTGCCGACGGAGCGAACAGGAAACGCTCAAGCATCTTGGCCGCAGAAAGCGTCGAACCATCCTTGAGCCTGACCTGCTCGGCAACCTCCCGGATATACTCGATCACCCGCATGGAGTCGTCAAGTTCCCGACTCTCCTGGTCGTAGTAGCCGATCCTGACCGTGTGGCCAAGATCGATATGGCCGGTATCGGCTTCGAGCCGACCGGTGATCATGTCAAACAGGGTCGTCTTCCCGGAACCGTTGGGGCCGATGATGCCGATCCGGTCACCCTTCTCCAGCATGTACTCGAAATCCTTCAGCAGAAGCCTGCCACCCCGGGATTTTGAAACCTGGTGGAATTCGATGATCTTGCCGCCAAGCCGCTCGGTACCGATGCCGCCGATATCGAGGTCCTGTTTTTTCTCTTTTGCAGGCGCATAGACAAGCTCTTCGGCTCGTTGCAAACGGGCCTTCTGCTTGGTGGTCCGGGCCTTCGCGCCCGTGCGCATCCATTCGAGTTCCTGGCGGACAAGCGCATTGCGCTTGCGCTCGTCACGAGCCTCCTGGGCCTCCTGCTCGGCCTTCTGGGTCAGGTAGCTGGCGTACCCGCCGGCAAAGGTCCGCGCCGTCCGCCCGTCGAGTTCGATCATGCGCGTCGCGACGCGGTCAAGGAAATAACGGTCATGGGTGATGAGCACCACCGCGCCGGGATATTTCCGGATGTAACTTTCAAGCCACTCGACGCTGTCAGCGTCAAGATGGTTGGTCGGCTCATCGAGAATCAGCGCATCGCTTGGCGCCACAAGGGCATGGGCAAGGGCGACCCGCTTGCGCTGCCCGCCCGAAAGGGTGCCGATGCGCGCCGTCAGGTCATCGAGGCCAAGCCGACCCAGGACAGCCTTTGCATTTGATTCCAGCTCCCATGCGCCGCAGGCGTCAAGCTCGTGCGACAGACGGGTAACCCTGTCAAGGGCGGCATCGGCATGGGTTGTCTCCAGCGCCTTGCAGGCAAGCTCGTACTCGCCGATGAGCCGGGCGATGTCACCGGCGGACGCGAGAACAGCGTCAAGCACCGTATGTTCAGGATCAAACACGGCGTCCTGGGGCAGATAGACGACACGCTGCTCCCTGGCAACCATGACCTTGCCGGTATCGGGGGTTTCGACCCCGGCAAGGATCTTCATCAGGGTGCTCTTGCCGCAACCGTTCGCACCGATGATGCCGATCTTGTCCCGGTCATCGATGCCGAACGAAACATCTTCGAACAGGCGCTTCAGCCCGTACGTCTTGCCGATGCCCTCAACTGTCAGAAGAACCATGTGCGACCTGCCCCGATCTTGATTTCCGTAAACTGTCGCAATATATCCCTTCCCCGATCATTTGGAAGGGGATTCATTTCCGTATGACTGATATTTTGGATAAAATAGAGGTTTCTGAACTGTTTCCACCCACCAGAATTTCCACCGCCATGAGATCATTCGAAGAATCCCTCGCCTGGACCGGCATCCCTGTCCCTGCGATCCTCCGGGAACTCGGGCCATCGCAGCAGCAGGCACTCGCCGACTTCACCAGAGAGGTCATCGCCGAAAAAACGGACGGCGTCGAAGAGCTGTACCATGCGATCAGCATGATCGTCAAGTACATCCCGCACTTCATCGTGATCCCCCTGATGGTGGAACATATCAAGCCGCAGATCGCCGCCGGCGTCTGCCGCAAAATGGGCATCGACCAGGCGACCCATTACGCCAATGACCTCCCGGTGGACTATTTCAGCGAGGTGTCCCGGCACCTCGACAACGACATGATGGCCAGCATCCTCGGCAACATGAAACGACATCACGCCGAAAAGGTGATCCAGCACGAGCTGCGGCACCACCTGAGCCACATGCTTGACATCGCCGCCCATCTCGACAAGCGTCTGCTTGAACATATCGCCGGCCAGGTAACCCTGCCTGACCGGCCGGAAGAGCTCGTCCACCATCCGCAACGCGAGATCATCGAAAAAATACGGGCACTGCAGTAAACCGTACGCCGACGGCGGAACAGGATGCCGTAAACGTACACCGACCATCCTGCCGGAAGTTCCCTGCCATCGACCGCAATTGATTTCAACAAAACGCAATCGACACGCCATGGACAAAAACGTACTGCTCATCACCGGTGCCTCGACCGGCATCGGTCAGGCAACTGCAACGCTGGCCGTCGAGGCTGGCTGGAACGTCGTGCTCGCAGCCCGTTCAACCGATAAACTCCAGGAACTGGCAGGGAAATTCGGCAGTGACCGCGCCCTGGCAATCACCTGCGACGTTGCCGACTGGAACTCCCAGCAACAGATGCTGACACAGGCGCTCGACCGCTTCGGCAAAATCGACGCGGCATTCGCCAACGCCGGTTTTTCAAAGGGATCGACGTTTTTCGGCGGCGAGGACCGTCCGGAGGAATGGAAGGAAATGGTGCTGACGAATGTCTACGGCGCAGCGGTAAGCGCCCGGCTCATCCTGCCTGAACTGGTGAAAACCAGAGGACACTTTCTGGTCACCGGTTCCGTCGTCGGCAGAACGACCTCGATCAGAAATCTCTATTCAGCGACGAAATGGGCGGTTACCGGCATGGCTCAAGCCATCCGCAACGATATGGCCGGAAGCGGCGTCCGCGTGACGCTCATCGAACCGGGAGTTGTCGACACACCGTTCTGGGACCATCTCAGGAAACCGTCGACGCCGCAACTGCTCCCCGAGGACATCGCCAGGGCGGTCATGTTTGCGCTATCGCAACCGCCGCATGTCGATGTGAACGAAATCCTCGTCAGGCCAGTCGGCCAGCCGCTCTGAAAGAGCAAAAAAAAAGCCGGGAGTGGTGGACCCCCTCCCGGCATCAGTCATAGAACAGAGAAAAGACCAGCTAAAGCGGTTCACCTCATGCCATGGCCCCAGTTCCTGCCGAACGGGTGGCTCTCTTTCAGCTTCAGAAAGGTCTCAAGCTGCTTCTTGTCAAGCACGCCGGCAAGCGCCTTCAGGTGGCGGCTCTGCAGCAGGGCAAGCTTTTCATGCTCCTGGCCGATCTGCCGGCTCAGCTCTGCAATCCGCTTGTCGTCGACTTTCTTGCGTACCGACTCGGTCGCCAGCTCCTGGCGCAGCCGGAACAGTTCGCGATGCAACGGAGCAGCCTCGTTGAAACTTGCCCTGCGCAGCTCCCTGAGTTTGGCATCCTGCGAGTCGCTCAGCCGAAGCACCTGCTTCAGGAAGTCGCGCTGCGGGCCAAAAGGACGGCCCTGCCCGGGACCAGGCCCAGGTGCGGCATCAGCCGGTGGCGGCGGCGGGGGGACGTTGGGAGCGTCAGCAGCCCAGCCGACCACGCTGCCGGCACAAAGCACCCCGGTCATCAGGGCGGAAACAATCATCTTTTTCATCCGTTCTCTCGTTTTCATGGTTGAATTGCGGCCATACATTCCGACCCTCGGGCCGTCTCAACCTGTATGACGTCATTGCGACGCCATTCCTGCACCGCTGCAGTATGAAAAGAAAATCGTAACCGGGTCGGGTGATTTACCGTACAAGGAAGCAGGGAGCAGGCGGCTCAGATCGCCGGTCGGTGGTATTCGAGCGACCAGAGGTTCCGATCCTCGTCGAGAAGAGTGATCTTCACGCCGTAGCCATCCCGAAGAAAACTGATGATATCGCGGTTGTCGCGATAGGCGACAAAACTCTCCTCCTGCTGAAACTCCTGCACATAATGGGTGAAAATTTCATCTCTTGGCGCCAGGGATTCAAACTTGACGATCACGACATGGTCGATCGTCGAAACATCGACCCCTCCCCGGCTCCTGTATATATCCAGCCAGGCCGGCCTGTCACCGGCTTCCGGTGCGGGGCGCCGGTCGAAAAAGCCCATCCCGCCATTTTCGGCAGGCACGCCGGCAGGAATCCGGTCGCAGCCTGCGAGCATGCA
The DNA here is from genome assembly GCA_964611215.1 of uncultured Chlorobiaceae bacterium. Classification (GTDB taxonomy): domain Bacteria; phylum Bacteroidota; class Chlorobiia; order Chlorobiales; family Chlorobiaceae; genus Chlorobaculum. Next base: position 204,967 of record CAZSXF010000002.1, on the reverse strand, counting down.
ACACAGCACGATAGCCGTTGCACCGGCAAGAAGTGTTCTGCCGCCATTCATTCCAAATGCCTCCAGGAGATCAAAAAAGGGGAAAAGGGACTCTCTGTGCCTGCTCATGGGCGAAAATCTACGATATTTTTCTTTTTTTTAAAGTTTCATCTGTTGCAATCCCCGAAATTGCCTTATGATTCCCGTCGCCTCCTCGCGCTTTCCATGGGATTGCGTATTTTGCAGCAACCGTCAGGCGATGGGGCCGAACAACCTTCCGCGTATGGCTTTTCAGGATCAGTATATCGTCATCGGCGGCCACAGGCACCGCTACATCCAGGCTGGAACTACCGGACCGACCTTGCTTCTGGTGCACGGCATCTCCTCTTCACTGGACTTTTTCGAGCCATCGGTGCCCCTCCTGGCGCAGTCGTTCAGGGTGCTCGCCCTCGACCTTCTTGGTTTCGGCGGTTCGGACAAGCCCAAAAACAAGCCCTATTCACTGCAGCTTTACGCCGGACTCATCAGGGAATTCCTCGAAAAAACCGGCTCGACCTCGGGACCGGTCTACGCAACCGGGCACTCCATGGGTGGAAAATATGTGCTTGCAACGGCACTGACCTACCCGGGAATCTTCTCCGGTCTTATCCTGAGCAATACCGATGGTTTCATCAACCTGCCTTCATGGGCGCGAGGCCTGAGCCTGCCCGGTGTGCGCCATCTCCTGAAAGCCATCGTCACCCGGCCGAACGTCACGAGGAAAATGCTGGAAACGGCCTTTCACGACACCTCGGCCATCCCGGAGGAGACTGCCGGAAAAATCCTCCGTGACGCGCTCGACCCGGCAGCCTTCGATACCGTCATGAGCCTGAACCGGAACCTGCTGAACCTCGACCTGAAACGCTCGGGGATGCGCAAGCGGCTTGGCGGGCTGAACACCCCGACGCTCATCATCTGGGGTGACCGGGACCGCTACATGTCACCGAAAATCGCCGGGATCGTCCAGCGCGAAATTCCGGGTTCCGAGCTGCTCATGATCCCCGAGTGCGGCCACAGCCCCATGATCGAGTATCCCGAAGTGTTTTCATCGGCAATCCGCGACTTCGTCTTCAAGGAACATCAACAGCCCTGAACCCCATGCTCATCACCTTCGAAGGTATCGACGGCGCCGGAAAATCGACACAGGTCACCAGGCTGAAGCGCCATCTCCAGGAACACGGCCATGAGGTCATGACCCTCCGCGAACCAGGTGGAACGGAAGTCGCCGAACACATCCGGGAACTGCTGCTGCAAAGCAAGCATGAGATCGTCCCCGTCGCCGAGCTGCTGCTGTTCGCCGCAAGCCGCGCCGAACTGGTCCAGCAGGTGATCCTTCCTGCGCTCGGCCAGGGCAGCATCGTCATCCTTGACCGGTTTGCAGACTCGACCACGGCATACCAGGGGTATGGACGGGGCCTTGACCTCCGGATGCTCGCCGAGATCAACCGGATCGCGACCTTCGGATTGCGACCGGACCTGACCTTCTACCTTGACATCTCCCCGGAAGATGCGCTGATCCGGAAATTTTCGGAGAAATCCCTGCCGCTGGCATTCGATTCCGGCGAACTGGACCGGATGGAAAGCTCCGGGCTCGAATTCTACCGGCGCGTACGGCAAGGCTATCTGTCGCTCCATGAAAAAGAACCGGACCGTATCGAAATCCTCGATGCCCGGTTACCGGCGTCGAGCATCCACGAGCTTGTCGTCAGGCGCCTCGGCACTGCCTTCTCCGGAACGGCGTGAAGCACGCCGCAGAGGAGCCGCAGAAGGGAGGAAACGTCAAATAGACGTTAAAATGTTTCCATCGGGGACTGTGGAGACGTTTTTTTTCGTAAATTTATGATTTACCGCACCACTACCCGAGCGTTCGCGCATGCACAAAGCCATCGTCAACGAGAAGAGCCTCCGGACCAGCAATTTTCCCATCACGCTGCAGGATATCAGAACCCTCAAAGAGCTCTATCGACTGAAGGCGGAAACGAGGGATCTTCGCGAGCCCATCGTCAGGAACATCATGAAGCAGCGTGTCGTCGGCAAGGGGTGCCTGGAGTCGCTCAAGAATGCCCTGTATTCGCTCGAAACCATCTACATCGACGATTACACCGGCCAGCGCCTGCTCCGGCTCGACGGCATGAAGCAGATCGAGGTGGACCTGACCTATGAGATACGGGAACTCCAGAAAGACATCTACTACCTCGAATACGGTGAGGACCGGTTCATCGAATATCTGGCAAAATTCATCCCCGGCTTCACCGACTATGTCAGCAAAGGGGTCGAAATACTCAAGGGCAAGCATTTCAGCGCGTTCATCACGGATCGTGACGGCACCACCAACAACTACTGCGGCCGCTATCGTTCATCGATCCAGCCGATCTACAACTCGGTGTTCCTGTCGCGATTCGCCAAAAACTGCTGCGACTATCCGCTGATCGTCACATCGGCGCCCCTGAAGGATTTCGGGATACTGAACGTTTCGATCAATCCTGAACACATTTTCGTCTACGCCGGTTCGAAAGGGCGTGAGTTCATCGATATCGAGGGAAGGTTCAACTCCTACCCTATCGAGGAGAGCAAACAGCGGCTGATCAACCTGCTCAACGAACGCATGCAGCAGGTGCTGCTCGACCCTTCGTTCGAAAAATTCAATTTCATCGGCTCAGCCCTGCAGATCAAGTTCGGCCAGACGACCATCGCCCGCCAGGACATCACCCGCTCGGTCAACGAAGCCGAATCTGCGGCATTCCTCGAAAAAGTCAAGGGAATCGTCCGGGATATCGACCCGGAAGGCAAAAACTTCAGGATCGAGGACACCGGCCTGGACATCGAAATCATCCTGACCATCGATGTCGACCCTGCGACAGGGCGTATCCGGGATTTCGACAAGGGAGACGGGCTGGAGTTCATCTGCGACCAGCTCGGCATCGCCAGCGCAAAGGGGCCGGTACTGGTCTGCGGGGACACCTCTTCGGACCTGCCGATGCTCTACAAGGCCATGGAGCTGTATGACGATGTCTGGGCCATTTTCGTCACCAGGGACGAAAAACTGATGCGAAAAGTCAGGGAAGCCTGCCCGAAAAATTACATGGTGCCCTACCCCGACATCCTGCTGACGATTTTCGGGCTGCTTTCGCTCTGAAACCGGTTTTCTTTCCACGTAACCTTATTACTGCATCCACTTGATGAGTATGAATTTCAAAGGCGTCATTTTCGATCTCGACGGGGTCATCACCGGCACGGCAAAAATTCACAGCCTCGCCTGGGAAGCCATGTTCAACTCCTTCCTCAGGAACTACGCCGAAGTCAACAACGAGCCGTATGTGCCGTTCGACCCTGGCCACGACTACCTGAAGTATGTCGACGGCAAACCGCGCATGGAAGGCGTCAAGAGCTTCCTTGCATCCAGGGAGATCGAAATACCGTACGGCGAGCTCGACGATATTGCCGAGCAGGAGACCGTCTGCGGTCTCGGCAACCGGAAAAACAGCCTGTTCACTGAAATCCTCATCAAGGAGGGGCCGGACGTGTTCCAGTCCTCGGTCGAGTTCATCAGGCAGCTCAAGGCCCGGGGAATACGGATCGGCATCGCCTCATCAAGCAGGAACTGCAAGCTCATCCTCGAACTCGCCGGTCTCGAAGAGCTGTTCGAAACAAGGGTCGACGGTGAAGTCTCCATCGAACTGAAACTCAAGGGCAAACCGAATCCTGACATCTTCCTCACGGCTGCGGCCAACCTCGGCCTCGAACCCTCCGAATGCGTCGTTGTCGAAGATGCCATTTCCGGCGTCCAGGCAGGTGCACGTGGCAACTTCGGCCTGGTGCTCGGCATAGCCCGGGAGATAGAGGGAATCAAGCTCCGCGAACAGGGGGCGGACATCGTCGTCAGGGATCTTGCGGAAATCACGATCGACGAAATCGACCAGTGGTTCGGAAGCGGCCTGGAACGTGACGGCTGGAACATCGACTACGCCTCGTGGCTGCCGAAGGAAGAAAAGCTGCGCGAGGCGCTGACCTCGACGGGCAACGGCTACATGGGGGTCAGGGGCGCTTTCGAAAGCTGTTCCCAGTCGGCCCACCACTATCCGGGAACCTACCTTGCCGGCATCTTCAACAAGCTGCCTTCCGAAGTGCACGGACAGACGGTCGTGAACAACGACATGGTCAACTGCCCCAACTGGCTCCACCTGGAGTTCCGTATCGGCAACGGCCAGTTCCTCAACCCGATGGAGCAGAAGGTGCTGAGCTACACCCAGAACCTGGATCTCCGCCGCGCCCTCATGGAGCGCGAAGTGGTCATCCAGGACGCACTCGGCTGGATCACCCGGATCAAGACCCAGCGCTTCTGCAGTATGGCCAACCCGCACCTGGCGGCATTGCGCTACACCATCGAACCCGTGAACTACGCAGCCGATGTTGAAATCCGTTCGGCAATCGACGGGCGGGTACAGAACAAGGGTGTCGCCCGCTACGGCAGCCTCGCCTCGGACCACCTTGAACACGTCGACCACGGCAAGGAGGGCGAGTCCCTTTTCCTGCATGTCAGGACCAACCATTCCCGCTATGACCTCGTCACCTACGCCCGGACACGCATCGGCAACGGCGGCCCGGCCGAAGCCGCTCCGGAACGCCATATCGTCAGTTCGCCACGGGTCATCGGCGAACGCTTCAGGCTGCCGCTCTCGGCTGAGCGAGGATGCACCATCGAAAAGGTGGTGGCAATCCATACCTCGCTGGACAGCGGGCGACCCGACCCGGTCGCCGAGGGGCGGAAAAGCATCGGCAGCGCCGGCAGTTTCGACGAACTTTTCGCTGCCCATGTGGCGGCCTGGGAACAGCTGTGGGATCGCTGCGACATGCTGGTCAGTGGCGACCGCTTCACGCAGAAAGTCATCCGCCTGCATATCTACCACCTCATGTCGACGGCCTCCCCGCACAACCCTGCGATCGATGCCGGCATACCTGCCCGCGGCCTGAACGGCGAAGCCTATCGCGGCCATATTTTCTGGGATGAGATCTACATCCTCCCCTTCTTCACCCAGCATGCCCCGGAAATCACCCGGGCCCTGCTCATGTACCGCTACCGCAGGCTCGACGCGGCAAGGGAGTACGCACGTGAAAACGGCTACAAGGGGGCGATGTTCCCCTGGCAGACCGCGGATGACGGACGGGAAGAGACGCCGACGATCCATTACAACCCGAAAAGCGGAGCGTGGGATCCTGACCTGAGCTGCCGCCAGCGCCACGTCTCCATCGCAGTCTTCTACAACACATGGAAGTACATCTCCGACACCGGGGACCGGGAGTTCCTGAAAAGCTTCGGCGCTGAAATGATGTTTGAAATCGCCCGGTTCTGGGCAAGCATCGCAACCTTCAGCCCGGGAACCGGCCGCTACCACATCGAGGGCGTCATGGGACCCGACGAGTTCCACGAAGCACTGGAGGGTTCCGGCAAGCACGGCCTGAAGGACAACGCCTACACCAATATCATGACGGTCTGGCTCCTCGAAAAGGCCATCGAAGTCAGCAGGCAGCTCGATCCTGAAACGATGGACCGGCTGATGGAAAAGATCCACCTCGGGCACGACGAGTTCTCCCGGTGGGATGATATCGCCGACAAAATGAACGTGCTGGTCGACAAGGACGGCATACTTGAGCAGTTCGAAGGCTATATGGCCCTCAGGGAACTCGACTGGGAGCACTACCGGCACAAGTACGGCAACATCCATCGCATGGACCGAATCCTCAAGGCTGAAAACGATTCGCCCGACCGGTACAAGGTTGCCAAGCAGGCTGACGTCCTGATGACTTTCTATGCCCTGACGCCCCAGGAGGTCTGCAGAATACTGAACCGGCTCGGCTACCACATCGAGAACCCGTCCCGCTTCGTCCGTCAGAACTACGCCTACTACGAACCCCGTACCAGCCATGGTTCGACGCTCAGCAAGGTGGTGCATTCGATCATTTCGAGCTATCTGGAAGATGGCCACGCAACGGTATGGAACTGGTTCGCCGATGCACTTCGGAGCGACATCAGCGACACCCAGGGCGGCACGACGCAGGAGGGCATCCATTGCGGTGTCATGGCCGGAACGCTTGACACGGTGACCCGCTATTTTGCCGGTGTCGCCTTCGAGAACGGCATCCTGCAGGTCAACCCGAACCTGCCGAAGCACTGGAAGGGCTTTGCGACAAAACTCTGCTTCCGGGGAACCTGGTACCAGCTCGCCATCGAGCACGGCTCGGTGACCGTCACCCTGCTCGACGGCCCATCGGACGAGGTACGCGTCAGCATCTGTGGCAGGGAGACGCTGCTCGTCAAAGGCAGCGGCACCGCTGTCCCGGTGAACTGAAATTGCAACTGCCGTACGGAAGCCCAGGGTTTCCGTACGGTTTTGTAATTTGACGACGAAACACTATATATTGAGTTTCGTTTTTTTTTCCGAAAGGGAGCATCACCCATTGACCCACAACAGCTTATGCGGCTCTCGAACTTTCGCTACACGCTTCCGAAAACCAGGATCGCTGACCATCCGGAATCTCCGCGCGACGCCTGCAAGCTGATGGTTCTGAACCGTCGCAAGAAGGATATCGAACACAAGGTCTTCACCGACATCCCCTCCTTCTTCAAGAAAGGCGACCTCCTGGTCGTCAACAACAGCAAGGTTTTCCCAGCCAAAATTTTCGGTCAGAAAGAGAAGACTGACGCGAAAATCGAGGTATTTCTCCTGCGCGAACTGAACAAGGAAGCCGGCCTCTGGGACGTCCTGGTCGATCCGGCACGGAAAGTCCGCGTCGGCAACAAAATCTACTTCGAGGACGATGTCGTCGCCGAAGTGGTCGACAATACGACCTCGCGGGGTCGTACCATCCGGTTCCTGAACCCGGAAATCGACGTCTTCGAGATGGTCAGCAAGATCGGCCATGTCCCCCTGCCGCCCTACTTCACCCGAAAGCCGAAGGAGTGCGACCGGGAGGATTACCAGACGGTCTATGCCAACCAGATCGGCGCCGTGGTCGCCCCCATGGCAGGCCTGCACTTCACCATGCCGCTGTTACAGCAGATACAGAAGATCGGCGTCAAGATCCTGCCGATCACGCTGCATCCGAGCCTGAGCACCTTCAATACCATCGAGGTGGAGGATGTCTCCAAACACAAAATGGACTCCGAGTATTTCAACATCCCGTACCAGACGGCGATGGAGATCAACGAGACCAAGGTCAACAAAAGCGGCAAGGTCTTTGTCGTCGGCACGACCACCTGCCGTGCGCTCGAAGCGAACGCCACGGTCGACGGCAAGATCAAGTTCGGGCAGGGATGGACGGACAAGTTCATCTACCCGCCCTATCATTTCAAGGTGACCGACGCGCTGATCACCAACTTCCAGCAGCCGGAAACCACGCTGATGATGGTCGTCAGCGCTTTCGCCGAACACCGCCTGCTGATGGAGGCATACAAAACCGCCCTGAAAAACAACTACCGCTTCCTCGCCTACGGGGATGCGATGCTGATCTGCTGACGACACCATGAAAACATTCGTCATCATCGCCGCCAGCGGCGTCGGCAAACGTATGCAACTGCCCGGCGGGCTGAGCAAGCAGATGCTCGAAATCGACGGGCTGCCGGTCATCTGCCACACGATCCGGGCCTTCGAGGAGGCTTCAACCGTCTCCGGCATCTGGATCGCGACGAAAGCGGACAGTATCGATCAGTTCACCGAGCTGGCCGTATCGCATGGATTCCGGAAAGTACGCGCCATCATCGAGGGCGGCCGGGAGCGTCAGGACTCCATCGGCAACTGCCTGGCGCAGATTGTCAGGGAAATCGACAGCTCCGGCTCCAGCCCCGACGCCATTCTGGTGCATGATGGGGCGCGCCCGCTCATCCGGCCGACTGAAATCGACGACATCGCAAGGCTCGCCGCCCGTTATGGAGCCTGTGTTCCGGCAACCAGGCCGAAAGACACGATCAAGTTCATCGGCAGGACACCGGAGGTGTTCGGCGAAACGCTTGATCGCAGCCGCCTGCTGCAGGTGCAGACGCCGCAGGGGTTCTCACCGGAAAAGCTGATCGAGGCGCACCGGCGCGCGCAACAGGACGGCTGGTACGCAACCGACGACGCGGCACTGGTGGAACGCTACTTCCCCGAACAGGCAATCCGCATTTACGAAACCGGGTACCACAATATCAAGATCACGACCCCTGAAGACATTTTCCTGGCTGAGGCCATTGTCGCAAGCCAGAAAAAAACCGCCGGAAAGGCGGAGTAAAACCATTGGATTCTTTTGGTTATTATTGTTGGAGTCGTATATTTGGCTTCCTGACGAAGGCCATTGTCAGCGACAGGAAAACCTGGTGAGGTAGCTCAGTTGGTTAGAGCACAGGATTCATAACCCTGAGGTCGAGGGTTCAACTCCCTCTCTCACCACCCTGCAGGAACAAGAGCCCCACCATCCGGTGCGTTTCTGACGGCAAGCGGGTGTAACTCAGTTGGTAGAGTGTTTGCTTCCCAAGCAAAATGTCGCGAGTTCGAATCTCGTCACCCGCTCTCTTCCCCGGTCCACCGTCCATCGGACCCCACTCAGGCCCAACCTTTCCCGTCATGACCCTGCAATCCGTTTTCACCGAAGCAATCACCCCTGAACAGGTCAACGAGTCACAGATCGTCGAGGGCCAGATGGCCAGACATCTCGGCATCGAAATCACGGAGATCGGCCCAGACTACATGGTTGCGCGAATGCCGGTCGACCATCGGACAATCCAGCGCATCGGGATACTCCACGGCGGCGCCTCGCTCGCACTTGCAGAGACGGTCGGCAGCATTGCCGCCTCGTACTGCGTCGACCGCAACCGGTTCTACATCGTCGGCCAGGAGATCAACGGCAACCACCTGCGCACCGTCAGGAACGGCGAAGGGTATGTCTACGCGACGGCAACCCCGGTCCACCTCGGCAGGAGCACGCAGGTCTGGGATATCCGGATCAGGAATGAAGCAGGAAAAATGGTCTGCATAAGCCGGTTTACCGTCGCGGTACTGCAAAAGCCTTCGGTCTGAACCGCTTTTTCGCTGATCGGTTCCCGTTTTTTCGGGAAACTTTCATACCTTGTGTTTTCATTCAGGAGTAACCACCACCCATCGAAGAGTTTACAGGCATGCTGGCTGAAGACATTCATAACGCCGGATTCACGCCCCCTTCCGACAACGGCGCGGCGACAACCCTCGAACGACTCGCCAGAGAGCAGAAAACACGAAAAAAATGGCTTGTGGTCCAGCCCAAGAGTTCCACAAGCATGATGGTGGACTCGGGCACCGTCAGCATGCCGCTTAACCTGATCATGGTGGCGACAGCCGCCAGCAGGCTGTTTGATGTGACGATGATCGACGAGCGCACCGGGGACACGATCCCGGAGGATTTTTCGGGCTACGACGTCGTGGCCATCACCTCGCGAACGCTCAACGCGAACAACGCTTACCGCATCGGTGACCGCGCGAAATCGCAGGGCAAGGTGGTGCTGCTCGGCGGCGTCCACCCGACCATGCAGCACGACGAGGCCATCGGACATTGCACGAGCGTGGTCTACGGCGAGGTTGAATCGATCTGGACCGAACTGGCGACCGACCTGCTGACCAACCGCATGAAACCGCTCTACAAGGCGGCCGAACTGCGGCCGATGACCGACATGCTCCGTCCGGACTTCCGCTTTGCCCTGAACTCGCCGCACGCGAAAAAATACAGCCAGCTCATCCCTATTCTGGCGACAAAGGGGTGTCCGGTCGGTTGCAATTTCTGCACGACGCCGACGGTCTACGGCAAAAGTTTCCGCTATCGGGAGCTCGACCTTGTGCTCGATGAAATGCGCGCCCACCAGGAACGGCTCGGCAAGAAGGTGGTCCGCTTCTCGTTCATGGACGACAACATCAGCTTCAGGCCCCAGTATTTCACCGAGCTGCTCGAAGGCATGGCAAAACTCGGCGTCCGATGGAATGCAAACATCTCCATGAACTTCCTGCACAAACCGGAAGTCGCCGAAATTGCGGGCCGTTCGGGCTGTGACCTCATGAGCATCGGATTCGAATCGCTCAACCCCGACATCCTCAAAAGCATGAACAAGGGGGCGAACCGCCTGCACAACTACTCCACCGTCGTCGGCAACCTGCACAAAAACGGTATCGCCATCCAGGGCTACTTCATGTTCGGCTTCGACGACGACAATGAAAAAAGTTTCCAGGCGACCTATGACTTCATTATGCAGAACCGGATCGAATTCCCGGTATTCTCCCTGGTGACGCCATTCCCCGGCACCCCGTTCTTCGAGGAGATGAAGCCGCGCATCCGGCATTTCGACTGGGACAAGTACGACACCTACCACTACATGTACGAGCCGAAAAAGATTTCCGGCCAGAAGCTGCTGGAAAACTTCATCAAGCTGCAGCGGGAAGTCTACAAGGGAAGCGCCATCCTGAAACGCATGCAGGGCAAACCCCTGAACTGGGTCTGGTTCGTCAACATCCTCATGAACCGCTTCACCCGCAAGCTGACGCCGGAGATCTACCTCTGAGAGCTCAAACCTTCGAGCCCTTCACCGTATCTTTGCCATCAACACCAAAAAGGCCCCGGAAAACCGTTTCCGGGGCCTTTTTGCCGTCAGCCTGCAAGCCACGGCGACAATCGCTCGGCTATCACCCTTTCTTTTCTTTCTCCGGCAGCTCGACTTTCAGGCACAGCTCCTTGAGCTGCTGGACGCCGACTTCAGAAGGCGCATTCATCATGAGGTCCTGCGCAGACTGATTCATCGGAAAGGCAATCACCTCACGGATGTTCTGCTCGTCACGGAGGATCATCACCAGACGGTCAAGGCCGGGAGCGATGCCGCCGTGCGGCGGTGCTCCAAGCTTGAACGCATCGATCATATGGCCGAAACGGGCGTCGACCTCCTCCTTTGCGTACCCGGCGATTTCAAACGCCTTGTACATGATGGCTGGATTATGGTTCCTGATGGCGCCGCTGGACAGCTCGATGCCATTGCAGACGATATCGTACTGGTAGGCAAGGATTTCCAGCGGATACTGCGACTCGAGCGCAGCCATCTCCCCCTGGGGCATGGAAAACGGATTGTGCGAAAAATCGATCTTCTGCTCCTCTTCGTTGTATTCGTACATCGGGAAATCGACAATCCAGCAGAATGAAAGCTCATCGCGATCAAGCGTGAACAGCTCCCCGAAATAGGAACGCATGCCGCCCATGATCCTGCAGGTCTTCTCCCACTTGCCTGCGCCAAAGAAAACGACGTCCCCGGTCTCGATACCAAGCGACTGTTGCAGGGCGGCCATCTCCTCGTCGGTCATAAATTTGACCACCGGGCCTTTCGGGCCCTCCTGACGAAACTGGATATAGGCAAGTCCAGCGGAGCCAAGTTCCTTCGCCCGCTTCTCGGCCTTATCGTAAAAAAGGCGCGACTCGTTGCCCATACCTTTCAGGACAAGGGCCTTGACGCAGCAGCCGGTTTTGGTGTTCGAGGCAAAGACCTTGAAGCCGGAATTGACGAACAGCGAGGTGACGTCACGGATTTCCAGCGGAATCCGCAGGTCCGGCTTGTCGGAACCGAAACGGTTCATCACATCGCGATAGCTGATGCGCGGAAACGGAAACTGGGTGATCCGCTTCGAGGACATCGTTTCGACCAGATGCCTGAACATCCCTTCAAGGATCGTGAACAGGTCGTTCTGTTCGACAAACGACATCTCGATATCGATCTGGTAAAACTCCCCCGGGCTGCGGTCGGCACGAGCGTCCTCATCACGGAAACAGGGTGCGATCTGGAAATAACGAGGGAACCCGGCAACCATCAAGAGCTGCTTGAACTGCTGCGGGGCCTGCGGAAGCGCGTAGAACTTGCCGGGATGCATGCGGCTCGGCACCAGGAAGTCACGTGCGCCTTCAGGCGAACTGGAGGTCAGGATCGGAGTCTGGATTTCGATGAAATCACGGTCGGTCAGGTACTTCCTGACGGCTGCGGCGAGGTTGCTGCGGAAAACGATATTCTCATGCAGTTTCTGGCGGCGAAGGTCCAGAAAACGATATTTAAGGCGCATCTCTTCCGAAGTCGGCATATCGTCGGCCACGGGAAACGGCAGTGGCGAAGCGGAGCTTTCAACATGGATATGGGAAGCGACGACCTCGATTCCCCCGGAAGCCAGACGCGTATTGACGGTCTCCGGTGAACGGAGCACAACGACCCCTTCGATACAGATGACCGATTCGGAATGCTGGGCTTCAGCCAGCTTGAACAGCTCCTTCCGCTCCGGCTGGATCACCAGCTGGCAGATGCCGGTATGGTCCCGCAAATCGATGAAGATCAGGCCGCCGTGGTCGCGCTTTCGATGCACCCAGCCGGCAAGCCGGACCTCTTCGCCCACGAAACCGGGATTCAGGCGGCCGCAATAATGGGTTCGAAAACGGTTCTTCAGACTTTCTCCGGGGGTTGGCGCAATACTCATAAACACTCTCTACCTTTGATTGAAAACAAACTGTAAACCTCCAATATGGGGATTTTTCCCGATTTGTAAAACCCGTAAAACCGCTCAGTAAACCAGTTCACCCCCAAATTCAGTGATCAGAAACCTGACCACCTCATTCTGCTCAGACAGCTCCTGGAACATCGTGAACACGCTTTTCTCCCTGGTGCAGGCATCACGCTCCGCATCGTAACGTATGCGGATTTTCATGGGACGACGGTAAAAGGAGGCCATCTCCTGCTCAAGCAGTTCACCGTCATGCAAAAGCTCTTCAAAGGAGAACTTCCTGCAGCAACCAAGGTCAACAAGCCCCTGTGGCGTACAGGCAAGCAGCTCGCTGACCTGCAGATGGGAAACCAGCACCTGCAGGCCCTTTTTGGAAAGATGCTCCAGGAAACGGTGCCATTCGAACCGCAACTGGTCGATGGCAAGCTCCGGGGTGCCTTCGGGAAGCTCTCCGGCGCTTACCCCGCCGGTCAGGGTAACCCCTGAAGCCGGAAGCACCGGGTCCTGGGTGGTGCCAAAATTCGAAAAGGCCTGCTTCCATGAACCAAGGTCAAACGCCCCCTCCCGGACGGCGCTCAACTGCCCGGTCGAACCGGTTGGCGGTGCGGAATGCTCCTGGACATGGGCCGGTGGCGGCGGCGCTGCAGGCGGGAGTGATGGCGACACCTCAGGGCGGGCTGTACGGCGAGTGCTTGCGGAAGAGGTGGATGGCGCGGCCGGGGTCGCCTGGGCGTGCGGCGAAAGAGGGCTCGCCTTCCGTCTGGTTACCGGTTCAGAAACGGCTTTTTTTTTTCCGCACCTGCCTCGGCAGAGGAGTGCCGTGCATCGGCGCCCCCAAGCTCGATCAGGCGGAGAAGTGCGAGCTCAAAGCGGAACTGGCGTTCCGAGGTAAATTTCAGGTCCCGCTGCACCTGTATGAGGAAATCGGCCATTGCCAGCACCGAGGATGGCGAAAGTTTTCCGGCATCGCGCTGGTAGCGCTCCCTGACGGCATCCGGTCGCTCGATCAGGCGACTTGAGCGCAGGTTGTGAATCACCAGGAAATTCCGGAAGTGCTCGATCAGCTTTTCGAGGAAGTCCTGCTCGTCATAACCGTTGCGGTTCACGGTCATGGCAACCTCAAGCATGGCGGCAGGGTCTGCAGCGACAATGGCATCGGTAACCATGAAAAAATGCTCATCGTCGATAGCGCTCAACAGCTCGGCAACCTTGCCGTAACTGACCGAACGCTCATGCTCCCCATCGACGGCAAAGGCGATCACCTGGTCGAGAATGCTCTGCGCATCCCGCATCGAGCCCTGTGCCTTGCGGGCAACCAGCTGCAGCGCGTCGGCTTCGGCGGCAATGGACTCGGCATCGCAGATGAGCTGGAGCTGCTTCTGGATATCGTCAAGGGGAATACGCTTGAAATTGAATCGCTGGCACCGCGAAGCGATCGTCGCCGGAATCTTGTGCAGCTCGGTGGTGGCAAAGATAAAGATGGCATGCGCCGGAGGCTCCTCAAGCGTCTTCAGAAACGCATTGAAAGCCGCCGTGGAGAGCATGTGGACCTCATCGATGATATAGACGCGGTAGCGCCCTTTCTGAGGGCCATAGCGGACGTTTTCACGCAACAGCCGGATATCGTCGACGCTGTTGTTCGAGGCTGCGTCAAATTCGGCGATGTTGAGGCTCGCCCCGGCATCGAAATCGCGGCAGCTTTCACACTCCCCGCAAGGTTCGGTCACCTCCCTGAGGTATTGCGGATCGTTGATCATCCGTTCACAATTGACCGCCTTGGCAAAGACCCTGGCCGCAGTGGTCTTGCCGACGCCCCGCAACCCGGAAAAAATATAGCCGTGGCCTATCCTGCCCGTCCTGAGGGAATTCTGGATGGTCTCGGTAATCTGCTCCTGCGCAGTGATATCGGCAAATCGCGTTGGCCGATACTTTCGCGCAATAACCTGGTAACTCATGAACTGCCTGTTGAAGAATCGTTGATCAGTTCGATCAGTGCAACACCCAGAACCGATTCGAGGGCATTGCCTGTAGCAAGTCGAACCTGTGCAAACCGTTCGCTTTCGATAATGCCCGGAGTTGCCGGGCTGCACCGGATGATATCCGCCGGAAGTTTGGCATACAGATCATACAGGGTGACCGAGTGCAGGTCTGCGGTAACCGCAAGGCCGCCTTCGGCCGTTACATGCATGATCTCCTGCTGGGCAAGGAATTCGACGACACGGCTCAATTTACTACGATCGGGAATATTTTCCGCCGCAAAGAGTTTTTTCATGGTCATGAAGCGCCCGGACTGCTGGGCAACCCAGACCAGGTTGATCACGGAAAGGATAAGCGGAAGGCCCCGCAGCGGATCAAATTGTGCAGCATCCTCACGGGGAGCGATGAAGCAGCCGAGCGAATAGACCAGCTCCGCTCCGGTCAGCACGACGACCCATTCGAGGTAAATCCAGAAAAACAGCATCGGCACCACCGACACCGCACCGTAGATATGCTCGAAGGTGGCGAAATTCGAGACATAGAAGGTGAACCAGCGTTTGGCGATCTCGAACAGCAGCGCGACCAGCAATCCGCCTGAAAGAGCATGGTCGAAGCGGACACGGCGGTTCGGCACCACAAGATAGAGCAGCGTGAAGGCGACAATCGAGTTGATGAACGGCAGCAACGAAAGCAGCCGTGTCTTCATCTCCAGAAGCGGCCCCTCGGTAAAGACCGCGAACCAGACATATGAGCTCGCCGCAAGGCTGGTGCCGATGAACACGGGGCCAAGCGTCAGCACCGTCCAGTACAGGGTAAACCCCTGGATCGGCTTGCGGGGGGCATGGACCTCCCAGATGTCATTGAGCGTGTGGTCGACGGTCGCGATCAATAGCAGGGCGATAATCACCAGGAAGATTCCGCCGAGGGTGGAAACGGTCGTCGCCTTGTCGATGAAGAGCCAGAGATACTCCTTGAGCAGGGCACTCTGGGGCGCCGGAAAATTCTGGAAAAGGAAGTCCCCGATATAGCGTTTGAAGCTGGAGAAAAACGGAAACAGCTGAAGGGTCGACATAACCACCGCAAAAAGCGGGACAATGGAGAGCAGCGTCTCGAACGCAAGCGATCCGGCACTCAGCAGAATCCTGTCCTGCATGAAATGACGCCACATGAACTGCAGGATCCTTGCGGCCTTCCGTCCGAACCGGGTCAAGCGGTCCGCTGCATATCCGGATGTTTTGAGCGTTGTTTTCATCGACTGGATCACCTTCTGGAGGCGGCCATCGCGGGACCCTATCCCGGAAGCCGGTCTCGTTCAAGGTAGACAACCTGCCTCACAAAAAAAAACCGGCAGCACCGCCGTACGCTCCAGGCCAGCCGGCCATGCGGTTTGTTTTGGTACCGAATTGACTATATTTGGTCTATACATTATTGCCTGGTCCCCTGCAACCAGCCCGGGGAACTCCGGATCAGGCCCTGAAGCGAGGAATATGGCCGAAACAGGTACGGAACCAGGCATGAGTCGATTTATCGACCGTTGCCGACAGGAGGGGCTGAAAGTCACCCCTCAGCGCATCGCGATCTACAAACTCCTCATGGAGTCCCGAGAACATCCTTCAGCAGATGCCGTCTACCGGAAAGTAGCAGCAACACATCCCACAATCTCGTTCGATACGGTCAACCGGACGCTCCTGACCTTCGCGGACATCGGGGTCATCGATACGGTTGAATCCTATTCCGTATCGCGGCGTTACGACACCGTCACCACCCCACACCACCACGCCCATTGCGTCAGGTGCGGCAGAATCATCGACTTTGTCGACCCATCGCTCGACGCGCTGGAGCTTCCCGAGGAGATCACCGGCAGGTGCAAGGTGCTCGGCCATCGCGTCGTCGTCAGCTGTATCTGCCCGGACTGCTCGGAAACCGACTGAACCGCCATCCGCATCCCTGCGCCGTTTCGCAACGCCTCCCCGGTGCCGTCGCCCGCTGAGCATTCCTCAAAAAAAACGCCCGTCCATGGAGCCAAGCGATGGTGCCATGGACGGGCGATACGTTTTACCGGAAACCCGAAGTTATGCCTGCTCAGGCCGGCTTGACCGCCTCGCAATAGAGGTGCTCGTACCTTCTGACGATACGGACGTCAGTAAAGCCGATCGACTGCAGGATTTCGCGATAGGCGTCCTGCTTCTTGAAACCGAGCACCGAGAAGGGCATGCCGGCACCAAGAATGTAATGGCTCAGGTAATCGTAGTTCGGATTGTCATCCTCGTCGATGATCATGTCAAGAATGAGAACCTTGCCGCCGGGCACGACGGCATCAAATGCCTTCTTGCACATCATGGCGGTGAGCTGCTCATTGGCCGTATACAGAATGCGGCAGAACATGACGACGTCAGCAGCCGGATACTGGTCTTTGTAAATGTCCACTGCAGCGCCCCTGAGGCGGTCGCCCAGGCCTTTTTCCGCAGCATTCTCGTCGACCAGTTCAATGGCGCCGGGAAGGTTGAGGATGGTTGAACGAAGCTCAGGATATTTTTTCAGCAGCGCGGCGGAGATGTCACCGATGCCGCCGCCGACATCGACCATGGTTTTTGCTTTCGACAGGTCAGCCTCCTCAAGCAGGAGCTGAATGGAGAAATGTGCATTGCTGCGGTGAATCTCTTCGAAATACCAGTTCTCCTCCTTGGTGACCGGCGGATAGGAAACCTCGCCCTTGTAGTTCATCTTACCCCTGACGGCCTCGGCGATCTTCAGGTAGAAGGTATCCGCCATATTGGTCATCGCCTTGGCTACCGGAACCATGTACAGGTTCGGCGTTTCCGGGTTCGGAAGAAACATGTTCTTTGCAAAATCGGTCAGGCTCCACTTGCCGTCATCAACCTTGGTCAGGCCAATCTGCCGCATCGCTTCAAGCAGCATCCCAAGCCTCGGAGGAACCGCTCCGGCATCAGCAGCTATCGCTTCAACGGGCTTCTCCCCGTTGGCGAGGTGCGTGAACAGGTCGAGCTCAAGTGCGGCCTTCAGGCAGCCCAGTTCGACAAGCCCCTTGAAGACAAGCTGGTGCGCCCGGTGGCTTTGCTGCAGTAAATCGGTGGTGTTCATGGCGTGAATTGCTGATTGGTTCTGTTTGACTGATTTCCGACTGATATTGACTGACCGGGCAGCCCCCTGCCGGATGGGGGCTGCCGGTTTCCGCAGTTTCCGGTGCGGATCAGCTCAATTCGCGTTCGTAGCGGTCGTTGGTGCGATGCTCCTTGTGGCTGTTCAGATCGAACGGAATATGCAGCCACTTGTTCTCGAAGTAGGCATCCCCTGGTTCGAGGCCGGTGAGGCTGACCGGAAGGGTGATGATCTTGCGCTGGTTGCCCATATGGACGAACAGCTCATCGCCGGTCACCCAGATATCGATCGCCGAAGGATCGGCAAACACCAGCTTCAACTGGACTTCATAGAGGTCCTTGTTCTTGACGAACCTGATCGGCGGTTCATCGTACATCATGTCCGAAGGATCGGTGTCGCCGTAAATGTCACGGGCAAACTGGTCGAGCGCCTTGAGGCCGACGATCTCCTGATCGTACATCTTCATCTTCTTGACCGGCAGCGGCGAGAAGCCGGCTTCGATCTGGGACAGGTACTTCTGCTGGATACCTTTCCACTTTTCGAGGTAACCGCTCTCTTCATTGATGTCAAGCAGCCTGTTGACCAGAACCATGTCGACCTTGAAGCCGTACAGGTTCAGGTAGGTAAGGGCACGCATGGTCTCCTTGATCGACATCTTTTCGGCATTCATGACGAGCCTGACGGTCGACTTCATGTTATCGGTCAGAATCTCGCGGATACCTTCAAGCTCCTCGAAAACCTGGTCCACGGAGTCGATGGCCGCTTCCGGGGGAATGTAGCTCGCAATCCTGTCCGACATTTTCGACAGCGGTTTGCTGAGCGGGCGAACGATATACTTGGTGACGTTCTTGACCGCCTTGATACCCCAGGAAAGGGTATCGGGAAGCGAAAGCAGGCGAAGGGTTTCGCCGGTAGGCGCCGTGTCGAGCACAAGGACGTCATACTGGCCGGAGTTCTTGTACCGTTTGATCCGGAGCAGCGAAAAAAGCTCTTCCATACCGGGAAGAATCGTCATTTCGTCGTTCATGACACCTCCGACGCCCTGCGCCATGAAGATCCGGGAATAGAACTTCTGCACTTCCGACCAGTTCTCCTTCAGATCCACATAGGGATTGACCTCGATGGCGTGAAGGTTTTCCCTGACCTTGGTCGGTTCAGGACCGAGGGGAAGATTGAACGAGTCGGACAGGCTGTGAGCGGGGTCGGTCGAGAGGATGAGGGTACGGTAGCCGAGTTGGGATAACCTTACGGCGGTGGCTGCAGAAACACTCGTTTTGCCTACGCCACCCTTGCCTGTAAATGTGAGAATTCGCACGCTGGTACTGGATTAGAAGTCTATGTCGCCTCATCCACATTCCGGGCCGTCTGCCCGAAACGGAAATCTTGCAATGGCCGCCGGCAACTCCTGCCGGGCAGGCTCAAAATGCAAAGCTCCAATATATAACCTGACGAGACAAGAACAAAGCCGGATGACACTCCAATCATGAGGAATGAAGCGTGAAACGGAAACTATCTGCCAACTACGCCAGGGTTGCCGAAACCACACCGACGGCAGCACCGGAAACGCCAGGATGAGGTCAAGTCCGAGAGGGTGGAAACAGGGGGAAACGGGCCGGTTCAAAGGTCGATGAACTGCTTGACGATCGATTTTATTTCAAATTCATACAGGGCTGCACCGGCATCCGCGGAGGATGGAAGCTGACCCGCAAGCTCCAGGCAGACCAGGCCGTGCAACCGGCTCCTGACAAGCAGCGCAAGGGTCGACACCAACTGCTCATCCCGCCCGGGGGCCTGATCCTGGGAACCGCCGGCACCGGGAGCCAGATCCAGCAAAGGCATGGCGTCCCAACTGACGAGCCGCGCCGCCCGCAGCTCCCTGACGACACCCAGCAGCGGGTTCATCGAGCGTATCGCGAAGGGCCTGAGGATGTCCATGTTCGGCTGGCAGCCCGAAGGAAGGGGCGAAAAAATCAGCTGGTAACGCTCCGGATAACGGAGCGCCCATTCACGATGCGCCATGGCAATGGCCATAAACCGCTGCAAAAACTGGCTGACTCCGGCGAAAGAATCCCTGGCGCTGATCTGGTAATCACCAAACGACGAGTGCGCATCGATGATCAGGGAGGTCAGCAGGGCATCGGCATTGCGGAAATAGTTCGAAAGCTCTTTTTCGGTCACGTTCAGCTCATGGGCAATTTCATCAAGGCAAAGCCCGGCGGGGCCGGATTGAGCAATCTGGCGCCAGGCAGCCGACCGGATCTCCTGCTGCAGGCTGATGGCTGGTCGTGAAGCGAACGGAACGGTCATGGGCAGGGCATCGGTTGAGGGGGGCATATATATTAACCCCATCAAAATACAGATTTTCCTCATAAAAATCTATACACAAACAGATGCCCGAAACACCGGGCAAGCGGCCCTCAATGCTGGCGGTTCCCTCAGGATGGGGATGTGCCTTGTTTTCCGGAAAACGCCCCGTAACGGACGACGCGTTGCCGGAAAGGCTCCGGCAGATGCCACACCGGCATGCGGCGAAAAGAGCTGCCGCCCCGTCAAGCGCTCTTCAGAGGTACTTCATGCGGATATCGAGGTCAAGCTCCTGCCGGTCAAGCCGGAAACTCGACGAATCGAAGGATGGCGGGCCGAAGCGGGATACCGGGTTGTTCGAAGCCCCGACCCCCTCCCGGGGAATGCCGATGAAGTTGGTGTCGAGCTTCCCGTTCCGATTCTCGTCATGCATCACGGAAATCGCATAGGTTCCATAGGGAACATGCTCGAACACATAAACATGGGATTCCCCTTCGGCTGCGACAGCTCCCTTGGCGAACGCCCGGGCAGGCTTCATCGGGAACCCCTCTTTCGAATTGAACAGGGCAAGACCAAGCTCCCCCTCCTGGCTGCGTACCCCGGAGATACGGACATGAATCCGTCCGGTCGGAACCGGGCCCCCCTCTTCGGCGTTGATGCAGGCAACCGGGATGGCGGAGGAAAAAAGGAGGAATGCGAACAGCTGGAACAGGTGTTTCATGACGGAAAGCGGTTTCTGGTTGCAACGGTCGCCCCGGCGGGGCATCACGGCGAAATACAAGGTAACCATATGGTGGAAAGCGCACGGCATGGCGGAAGCCGCCGTGCTGTCAGTAGTCGGTATGACGAATCTCTTCCGCCTCGGCATCGACGCTCGCCGAACTTGTCCTGACGCCGGTCATGATCGCAAGGCCAAGTCCGAAAAAGACCAGGAGCGAAGCCAGTGCTGCTTTCTGGCTTCCGGCCTGAGAAGAGACAAGGCCGAACACCATGGGACCGACAATCGCCGAAGCCTTGCCGAAGGTACCATCGTAAAAACCGAAAAATTCGGTCGTATGTTCCTTCGGCGTCAGGCGGGCCATCAGTGAACGCGATGCCGCCTGGGATGAGCCCATCGACATCCCTGCCAAAAGACCGGTAACGAAAAAGATGGTTTTGCCCTGCGACATGATCGCCATGAAAATGACGATGAACCAGAGTATGAGCGTCAGCACGATGGTCCGTTTCGGACCGATCTGGTCGGTGACGAACCCGAAAACGATCGAACCGAGAATAGCCGTGCTCTGCACGGTCATGAAAAAGCCGATCAGTTCGCCGGTCGTGAACCCGAGGGTGTTCTGGGCGTAGATCGACGAAAAGGCGATGACCGTCAGGATCGCGTCGTTATAGAAAAAGAAGGCGAGAAGAAAGCGCGCCAGGTCGGGATAGCCCATGATGTGGGTTACCGTATGGGCAACCTCCTGCACCGAACGGATGACCGAATCGACAAAGCCCTCCCGGACAAGCCGGCAATCCGTCGCCCGGACAATCCCCTTGCGATCCCGCAGGTTGAGAAACAGCGGTGCGGCGAAAAGGGCGAAGAAAAGCGCGGAGACCAGGAAACTGAGCTGCATGTTCCCGATGTTTGCAAGCGTAATCCCTTTCGACAGAAGCGGCTGCAGGAGAAAAAGAATGGCGAAGGCGCCGAGATAGCCCATGGCGAAACCGTAGCCGGACACTCTGCCGATGCTTCGCCGTGAGGTGATTTCCGGCAGATAGGCGTCGTAGAACACCAGGCCGCCCTCAAACCCGATATTGGCAAGGATGAACAGCACTGCGGCAGGAAACGCGTTGCCGGGACCGGAGAGGGAGAGCAGCGCAGTCGCAACGACGGAAACCAGCGTGAACGCGAACAGAAAACGCTTACGACGCCCCGAATAGTCCGCCTGCGCGCCAAGCACGGGTGAAATCATGGCGACGAGCAGCATCGAGATGCTGATGCAGGCCCCCCAGATGGCGTCACCTGATGGATGGCCGCCACAAATGACATTCTTGAAATAGAGAGGAAACGCGAAAGTGACCATCATGACGCTGAACGACGTATTGGCAAAGTCGAACAGCAGCCATGAGAAGATCTTCGTCTTTCGTGAATGCATACGGAAAGCGTTGTCAGGCGCCGGTCAGATTCCGGAACAGGGATTCGAAAAGCCTTCGTCCGTCGGCAGAACCGAGCAGTTGCTCACTGGCGCGTTCAGGATGCGGCATCAGGCCGAGGACGTTGCCCTGGCGGTTGACGATGCCGGCAATGTTGCCAAGGGATCCATTGAAATTGGCCGATTCGGTCGCGTTGCCATCCGAATCGACATACCTGAAGACCACCTGCCCGTTCGCTTCGAGGCTTTCGATGGTTTCCGGAGACGCGTAATAGTTGCCCTCCCCATGCGCGACCGGGATGCGAAGCACCTCGCCCGGCGCATACCGGTCGGTGAACATCGTCGTGTTGCGCTCTACCCTGATCGTCGTCTGGCGGCACACAAACTTCTTGCCGACATTGCGGATCAGCGCCCCTTCGAGCAGGCCGCTTTCGACCAGCACCTGAAATCCGTTGCAGATACCGAGAACAGGACGCCCCTTGGCGGCAAAGTCGATAACCTCACGCATGATCGGTGAAAACCTGGCGATCGATCCGCAACGGAGGTAGTCGCCGTAGGAAAAGCCGCCGGGAAGGATGATGGCATCGCTCCCCTGCAGGTCATGATCGTTATGCCAGAGCATGACCGGCCTGACGCCAGGAAACGACGCGACGGCGTATTCGGTATCGTGGTCACAGTTCGATCCGGGAAAAACCACGATCCCAACGGTTACAGCAGCCATAACGATAATTAATTGAGAGGTTCGAGTTCGAAGGTGAAATCTTCCATGATCGGGTTGGACAGGAGCTTCTGGCAGATTTCGGTGCAGACCCGGTCAGCCGCTTCAGGTGAATTTTCGTCGATTTGCACCTCCATGTACTTGCCGATCCTGACCGACGCCACGCTGGTGTAGCCGAGGTTGGCAAGCGCCTGCTGGGCAGCCTTGCCCTGGACGTCGAGGATGGAAGAACGCAGGGTTACCCTGATCTTTGCCTTGTATGCCATAACGAAATTTGTTGCACGTTGAAATAAGCCTCAGACCTGCCACTGCCTGACCAGCATGCTCAGGGACCTGACGATGCCGAGCAGAATATACAACAACATAGCCACAAAAAAAGCCTTGGCCTGAAAGAGAAGCACGCAGGTGATGGCGATGACGTAGGCGGTCATCTGGAACGGATAGCGCCGGAACGATTCAAGGGTAGGTTTGGGAAGCGTGTCGTAATTGACCTTGCTGACCATCAGAATGGCGAGGACGACCGTGAGCACCGCAAGGGCATCATAGAGCGTGCTGCCCGTCAGCAGCGGTTCTGCAAGCATCCAGAGGACAAAGGAGGAGACGGTCATGGCCTGAGCCGGAGTGGGCAGACCGGAAAAAGACTCCTTATGGTAGCCGATAAGGCTGATATTGAACCTGGCGAGCCTGAGCCCGCTGCCTACCATGAGCAGGGAACTCAACAGCAGGCCCAGCGGCATACCGAGGTTCGACAGGCCGAAACGGTACACCAGGAACGCCGGTGCCGCGCCAAAGGAGACGAGGTCGGAAAGCGAATCCAGCTCGACGCCGAATTCGGATGAACCATTGGTGACCCTTGCCACGAAACCGTCAAGCGTATCGAACAGCGCGGCAAGGAAAATCAGCCAGCCCGCAACCGAGAAACGCCCTTCACCGGACATGACGATGGAACCATACCCGGAAACCATGTTCATCACCGTGAACACCGACGGAACGAACGATCTGGAAACGAAAGGAAACCGGGAAGAGGGCTTTGCCTCCCCGTTCTCAAGGACGGGTGGATATCGCTTATCCCGCGATTTCGGTTCGGTGTTCCCCATCGGGCGATTCATTTGTCAACGGCACGGAGTTGGCCGCCGGGTTCAAACTTTCAAAATACGGCATTCAGGACAACTTTTACAATACGGAGTCCACCAATTCAATAGCTTTCGTCGATTGACGGAAAACTGTTGGCTCGGACATCCTTGACATATTCGCGGACTGCCCCTTCGATCACCGAAGAGAGATCCGCATAACGCCTGACGAAACGCGGACGGAACTCGGTGCTGAGGCCCAGCATGTCATTGATGACCAGAACCTGCCCGTCACACTGGGGCCCCGCGCCGATACCGATGGTCGGAATCGACAGCGACCGGCTCACCCGACCGGCCAGATCGGAGGGAATTTTTTCAAGCACCACGGCAAAAGCCCCCGCCTCTTCAAGGATCCGGGCATCTTCAAGCAGTTGCTGGGCCTCGACATCCTCCTTGGCCCTGACCTTGTAACTGCCGTACTTGTAGATTGACTGCGGCATCAGGCCGAGGTGGCCCATGACCGGAATGCCGACATCGGTGATGCGCCTGACCGCTTCGGCGATCGTCTTGCCGCCTTCGAGCTTCAGCGCGTCGCACTCATGTTCCTTCATGATCTTGCCGGCATTGCGCAACGCCTCCTCGGGAGAGAGCTGGTAACTCATGAAGGGCATGTCGACGACGATCATCGCCCTGCTGGTTTCCGCCTGAACGCCACGGACGACCGCCTTGGCATGGTAGATCATCTCTTCGATCGTTATCGGCAGTGTGGTGTTGTGTCCCGCAAAAACGTTGCTGGCGGAGTCACCGACAAGGATGGCATCGACGCCGGCACGGTCAAGGATCCTGGCCATCGTGAAATCATAGGCGGTCAGCATCGCGATCTTTTCCCCGTTCTGCTTCATGTCGAACATGCGGCGTGTGGTGACGTGGGGAAGCTTCTGGATTGAGCCTGGTGTCATGGTGTCTTGCGTTTGATCGTTAGTTGGACATGAACTCCCGAACGGAAGGAAGCACCGAAAGATCGGCGGCATCAAGGACGATTGCCGGTTTCCCGCTCTGGATGCCCGCTTCGGCGATGATCAGGGAAACCAGTTCGGCATACCCCGCCGTCGTGAACTCGTCAAGCGAGGCGGTCTTGAGTTCCAGATCACGGGCGATGGTCTCCGAAAGCGCGGCATCGCCGGAAGAGAGGTACGCGACAATGTCGCGGTGCCTGGCGGTAAGCGGCAGTGAGCCGTGCTGGAGCAGGACATCGCCCCGCCGCCGCTGGGCCGAGCCCACGATCTTGCGACCGTCGATCTGCAACTCGTACTTCGCCGAAGCCGTGAAGCAGGTAATCGCCTCGGCAGTCGCATAGCGTTTCCTGAAATCCGGCTGCGACCGGCAGAAGTCGGTATGGACGCCTGCCTGCCGAAGTGCGCGGCCTATGGCTTCGTGGACCATCCGGTAGATCACCTCGTTGGGCTCTGTGGTTTCCGCGAAAAAGGCATAGGTCAGTTCATCGACATGGAACACCGCCCGGCCCCCTGTCGGCCTGACAACCAGATCGATGCCGTCAGCCCTGCATTTTCCCTCGTCGATCTCGTCCGGGTTCTGGTTGCGCCCAAGCGATATGGCGGGCGGGGCCCATGAATAAAAACGCCAGAGACACGCCCCAGGCCCGAATGCCCTGAGAAACGATCCATCCGTCACGGATTGCATCAGGCGCATGTCGAACTCCATGTTGAACCGGCCGGTTCCGGCTCCAGTGTCAATACAATAGACGGACTCGAACATCAATCCCAAAATTGTGGTTGCTGGAGGTCACGACCTCCACGCTGCCGACGCCAGCTCCTGCCCTGCCGGACAAAAGCAGCAGGCGGCAACTCATCGGAATATAGGAAAAGATGCCGCCCCATGCAGCATCGGCACACAAAAACCGGCATGGGCGTGGGCGTTCGCGAAGGCTTGCCCGCAACGATCTCCGGGCAGACCGTGCAAAAGGTGCCATTTCTGTTGTGAGTCTCCCCACAGACCGGTATTTTCCGGGGAAAGAAACTGGCCCCTGAGTTCCATGTGCGCACCGGATGACATAGGATCGACCCTGCAACCCTGCCGCCACACCGATGGCAGGGGGACGCCCGCCCTGACGCAGCAAGGAGCCTCACCCGCCATTGCCGGAGCCACTGCCGGAAGTCCGGCCTCCGGCGCATCATGTCCGCCGCAACCCGTCACCACCAGCCACCCATGCCGCTTCGCACCGTTGCCCTGATCTTCGGGGGCAAATCCTCCGAACATGAAATCTCGGTCATCTCCGCCAGAGCCATCGCCGCTCAGCTTGATCCGGGAGAGTACACCCTCCGTCCGGTGTATATCGACCGGAATGGGACATGGCACGACGGCAGCTGTGCGGCAACGGTCCTCGGCACCGACCTTGCCGCCCTGCTCAGGTCCGGAGACCCCGCTGCTGCCCGTGACCGGCTTGACGCTATCGTCGCCGGAAACCGGTCCGGATCATTCGATTTCGGCTCGTTCCAGGACTCGACCGACGTCGCCTTCCTGGCACTGCACGGGGCCTATGGTGAGGATGGGAAAATTCAGGGCTGCCTGGAAACATTCGGCATCCCCTACACCGGATGCAAGGTCACCGCATCGGCCGTCGCCATGGACAAGGAGCTGACCAAGCTCTGCGCCATGCATGCCGGTGTCGCGGTAGCCGACTTCATGACGGTCCAGAGCAACGGCTACGCCGCCAATCCCGATGCGGTCTGCGAAGCGATTGCCGACAGGTTTGCCTGGCCGGTCTTCGTCAAGCCGGCGAACCTCGGCTCGTCGGTCGGCATCACCAAAGCCCACAGCGCCGAAGAACTGCGCCCCGCGCTCGACCTTGCCTGCGGGCTTGACACCAAGGTGCTGGTCGAAGCGGCGATTTCCGGCAGGGAACTCGAAGTCGCCGTACTCGGCAATGACGATCCGGTTGCCTCGGTACCCGGCGAGATCGTTCCCGGCAGCGAGTTCTATGACTTCGACGACAAGTATATCAACAATGCCGCCCGTCTCTTTATTCCGGCACGGGTCAGCGAACAGGAATCGGCACAGATCCGGCAGGCTGCTCTTGCCGTCTTCAGGGCCCTTGACGGCAGCGGCATGTCGAGAATCGATTTCTTCCTTGAACACGGCTCCGGACGTATCATCCTGAACGAGGTCAACACCATTCCCGGCTTCACCGACATCAGCATGTATCCCATGCTGATGGCAGCGACGGGTGTGCCGTTTCCGGAACTGGTCAAACGGCTGCTGCATCTGGCCATCGAAAAAGGTGCAGCCTGAACGATTTCCCGAATTCCGGCCCCGGTCGGCGGATGAACCGCCGACCGGACAAGACAGCTCTGCCCCGCTCCATGATGACTGAACCGCACCTCATATTCGCCGAAGCCTCGATCGACATCTCCCGCAGGGAGTTCCGGAACGCCCTGGACAAGCTCGTGCATGCCGCCGGACGGCTTCCGGACTCGTATCTGCTGAACCTGCTCCTTGGCAGGGCAAATCTTGGCCTCGGGCGATATGACGAGGCGCTCACCCACCTGAAACGCTGCTGCCGGATCGCCCCGACCAATCAGGTCGCCTGGCAGGAGCTGGTCGAGGTGACGACGCTCAGAATGCAGGAGCCACCGGCGGTGCAGGCGCCGACACCGGCGCAGCCAGAGGAACCTGCCGCCGACCCGGTCGCCGAAGAGTTCGAGCAGCTTTCGATCGCCCTGTCCGGCTTTCGCATCCCGCAGGCGTGTGAATCGTCCGACCCGACGCCGATTGCCGAACAGCGGCGGCCGTTCCCTGACGATGCGGCAATCGCCGTTCCGACAGAATCACTCGCGAACCTCTTCATCGCCCAGGGGGCCTACAAGAAAGCAATTCGGGTCTACACCGCCCTTATCCAGCTCCAGCCGGTCAAAGCGGACGAATACCGGGAAAGCATCGACCGGCTTCTCGAAAAGCTCTGAACGACCTGCTCCGAAACGGAACACCGCATACGCCGTATCAAGTTGGCGTCACGTTGTGTATATTTTTTTCGACTGAAGAACATCAATGCCGACAGAACGCGCCTGCCGCATGCCATCGACACGCAAAACCGCCATCTGCCTCCTGGTCGTTTCGATCCTCTGCACCACCGCAGCCGGAGCTGCCGCAGAACACCAGATGAAGCTCTCCCTGAGCGAATGCATCTCCATGGCCCTGCGGAATGCAAGCCAGGTCAAAAAAGCGCAGAACAACCTTGACCTCCAGGGAACGGAGCTGCTTCGAAGCTACGGCAGCTTCCTGCCGAAGCTCTCCGCATCGGCGAGCTACGTGCCAAAATCGGTTTCCCGCTCCTACAACTCCATCACCTACGGCATCGCATCGGGGGCGCAGGTGAGGACCGAGAGCCAATCACTGTCGACAGGCCTCAGCGCCTCGCTCAACCTGTTCAACGGACTTTCGGATTACGCCGCCCTGCAGTCGGCGCTCGAACTGAAAACCGCTGCCGGCCTCACCCTGCAACGCGCCAAAGAGACCATCGCCTTCGATGTCACGCAACACTATTACCAGGCGCTCCTCGACCATGAACTGGCCGAAACCGCCAGGGAAAACCTGCAATCATCGAGCGACCAGCTCACCCTGACCGATCGCCAGTCCCGGATCGGCCTGAAATCGCTGACCGACCTCTACCAGCAGCAAGCCGAAGTCGCCGCCAACTCCCTGAGTGCGATCAGGGCGGAAAACCAGTACCGGAAAAGCCGCCTGGAGCTGGTGCGCCGGCTACGGCTCGATCCGCTGACCGAGGTGACGCTCGAACCGGTCGACACCGCGGCGCTCGAATCGCTGCCGCCGACGGTCGATATCGAACGCCTCGCTGTGGAGAGCAGAAAACGTCGTGCCGACCTGGAGGCCAGCCGCCTCCAGTCGAGCGCAGCCCGCTGGCAGATCAGAAACGCCGCCGGAAACCGCCTGCCGAAGCTCGACCTGGTCTGGTCGATGAATTCGGACGGTATCGATTACTACCGGCTGACCAGCGGTGCGACCAGTATCGATTACCCGTATCCCCCGCTTGGTCGGCAGCTTGCCAATGGCATCGGGTACTCGATCTCCCTGAACCTGAGCTGGGCGCTGTTCGACGGCTTCCAGACAAGGTATGCCGTGCAATCGGCAAAAATCGGCTGGATGAACCGGCAACTCGACTACGAAGAACTGTGCGACGACGCCATCATCGACCTCCGGCAGGCTGCCGGAGACTATCAGGCCGCATTCACCCAGCTCGACGCTGCACGGGCAAGCCTCAGGGCTGCCGATTCGGCATTCTCGGCCGTACAGCGCAAATACGATCTCGGTGCTGCCGGGTTCGTCGAACTGAGCGCCGCAAGGGCAACAAGGTTCAGTGCACGCTCAAGCATGAGCCAGGCCGCCTATAACCTCGCCCTGCAGAAAAGCCTGCTCGACTACACGTCGGGCAGGCTTGCGCCTGAAGCGCAATAACCAACGAACTGCCCATGGCAAAAAAACAGCACAAACCGAGGCGCACCCGCATACTGGCAGTTTCCGGCGCCATCGTCCTGCTCGCGGCTCTCATGTTCGCATGGCTGAAGCTGCGCGAAAAACCGGTGGAAATAACCACGGAAAAGGTCGCCCGCAAGGAGATCGTCCACCTGGTCACCGCCACAGGAAAAATCCAGCCGGAACTGGAGGTCGCCATGTCACCGGACGTGTCGGGCGAAATCATCTCGCTGCCGGTCAGGGAGGGCCAGCAGGTCAAGGCGGGTGAGCTGCTCTTCCGGATACAGCCGGACATCTATGAAAACCAGGTCGAGCAGAGCCGGGCGCAGATGAACCTCTCACAGGCCCAAAGCCTCGATTCGAAAGCACGCATGCTCAAGGCCAGGGACGATTTCCGCAAGGCTGAGCTGCTGTACAGGGAAAAGCTCATTTCCCAGAGCGAGTGGCTTTCCGCCAAAACCGCGGCCGAATCGGCGGCGGCGGCATTCCAGGCCAGCCGGTTCAGTATCGAACAGAATCGCAGCCTCCTGAACCAGAATACGGAGCGATTGAGAAAAACCGTGGTTATGGCGCCGATCTCAGGAACCATCACCCTGCTGAAAAGCAAGCTTGGCGAACGTGTCGTCGGCACCGGCCAGTTTCCCGGAACGGAAGTGTTGCGGCTGGCGAACCTCGACAACATGCAGGTCGAAGTGGAGGTCAACGAAAACGATATCGTCAACGTCAGGATCGGCAATCCGGTCACGGTGACCGTCGACGCCTTCGGCGACCGGAAGTTCTCCGGCGTTGTCCGGGAAATAGGAAGCTCGGCGATCACCAAGGCGGCAGGAACCCAGGAGGAGATCACCAATTTTTCGGTCAAGATCAGAGTCCTGAACCATGACCGGCTCCTGAAACCCGGTATGAGTGCGACAGCGGACATCGAAACCATACGGATTCCCCATGCGCTTGTCGTGCCAATCCAGAGCGTCACCATCCGGGATGCCTCGGGAAAGCCGATGTCCGGTGAATCGAAGGAGAACCAGGACGACGGCGTGGTCCAGGCCCCCCCTGCGGGCAACCGGCGCAATGAAGGTACCGAAGGGGTCTTCGTCGTCGGCAACGGCAGGGTACGGTTCAGGAAGGTCACGACGGGAACGACCGACAACACCCACATCGAAATACGTTCAGGACTGAACGAGGGGGAAACGGTCGTTTCCGGAAGCTTCGGAGCCATCACGCGCGAGCTCAGGGACGGCAGCCGCGTCAGACTGCAGGAGCGACCGTGAACGCGACGACGCCGGTCATCGACATCCAGGCGCTCTGCCGGCAGTACACCATGGGCGAGCAGGTCGTCAAGGCGCTTGACGACATCAACCTGCGCTTCCTGCGTAATGACTATGCCGCCATCATGGGACCATCGGGAAGCGGCAAGTCCACCCTGATGAACATCCTCGGTTGCCTGGATTCGCCAACCTCAGGCAGGTACGAGCTCAATGGCCGGAACGTCGCCGATATGGACGACGACGAGCTTGCCATGGTGCGTAACCGTGAAATCGGCTTTGTGTTCCAGAACTTCAACCTGCTGCCCCGTCTCGACTGCCTCAGAAACGTTGAACTGCCGCTCGTGTATGCCGGCATCGATCCGGATGAACGCCGTGAACGGTCGCTGGCCGCGCTTGAGGCCGTCGGCCTTACTGACCGCATCCATCACAAACCGACCGAGCTGTCGGGAGGGCAGACCCAGCGGGTCGCCATTGCCCGGGCCCTGGTCAACCGCCCGTCGATCATCCTCGCCGACGAACCGACGGGAAACCTTGACACGGCGACCAGCCATGAGATCATGGCCATGTTCGACAGACTCTCCGAAGCTGGCAACACCATTATCCTGATCACGCACGAGGAGGACATCGCACGCTTCACCAGACGCACCATCCGCCTGCGGGACGGCCGGATCGAATCTGACTCCGCACCATCATGACCTCCGGGTTCAGGCAGTTCCGCAACGAAACTGCGGAAAGCTTCCATATTGCCATCGAGCAGATACTGGCCAACAGGGTTCGTTCGTTCCTGACAGCTCTCGGCGTCATCATCGGCATCGTTGCCATCACCATGATGGGAACCGCAATCAACGGCATCGACCTCGGGTTTGAAAAAAGCCTGGCAATGATCGGCTATGACGTCATTTACGTCCAGAAAGCCTCCTGGAGCAGCATGGGGCAATGGTGGAAATTCCGTAACCGCCCGGACATCCGGACCGGGTACGCCGCCACCATCAACAGGGCCATCGCTGAAACGCCGCAATCGGAGCTGGTGGTGGCCGTCCCCCAGATGTCCACATTCCAGGCATCGGCACGCTACCGGGACCGCCTGCTCCGGCAGGTTTTCGCCATGGGCACCAACCAGGACTATCCCATGACCGCCTCGGGGGACCTCTCTTCAGGCAGGTTCTTCACCGTTCAGGAGTCCATGGCCGGCGATCCGGTCTGCGTCATCGGCGACGACATCGCATCCGGCCTCTTCCCGCACGAAACTGCCGTCGGAAAATCCGTCCGCCTCGGCAACGGCAATGTCAGGGTTATCGGGACCTTCAGGAAACAGGGAAAGTTCCTCGGGCTTTTCAGCTTTGACAACCAGATAGTCATGCCACTGGGCGCATTCGAGAAAATCTACGGCACCACATCGTTCGTAAGCATACGGCTGAAGATCAGGGATGAAAAAAGAGTCCCGCAGGCAAAAGATGAGCTTACCGGACTGATGCGGCGCATCCGCAGGCTCGCGCCGGGCCAGCCGGATGATTTTGCCGTCAATGAACAGCTCGCCTTCAAGAGCCAGCTCGACCCGATCAAGAACGGCATAGCCGTCGCCGGAATCTTCATCACCGGCATGTCGCTGTTCGTCGGAGCCATCGGCATCATGAACATCACGTTTGTCAGCGTCAGGGAACGGACACGAGAAATCGGCCTGCGAAAAGCCCTCGGGGCACGCAGGCGGACAATCCTCATGCAGTTCCTGATTGAATCGGTGATGATCTGCCTGGCCGGCGGCATTGTCGGCCTGGTGACAGCCGTTCTGATCACGATGGCCATCCGCGTGGCGCTTCCCGATTTCCCCGTGCAGTTCTCCCCCCTGCTGACCCTTGTCGGCATCGCCATCTCGGTCGCAACCGGTGTCACCTCAGGGCTTGCCCCTGCAGTCAGCGCCTCGAAGCTTGATCCTGCGGAATCACTCAGGTACGAATAGCATGGCAGGCAACCAGATCCGGGAAACCGTGCTGCAGGCGGCAAGTTCGCTGGCGGCAAACAGGCTCAGATCCATCCTGACCACCATCGGCGTGGCCGTCGGCGTCTTTTCGATCATAGCGGTCATGACCGCCCTGGACGCCGTCGAACGCTCCGTCACCTCCGGCTTGTCCAGCCTTGGAGCCAATACGTTCCAGATACAGAAATACCCGGCGACCGTGTTCGGGGGTGGCCACCAGCGAGACCTGTTCGCCAACCGCAAGGACATCAGCTGGCAGCAGGCACTCCTGTTCCGCAAATTCATGGGGGGCAAGGCATCTTCGGTCGGGTTCATGATCTCGAAACCCTCGTGCGTCGCCCGCTACGGCAACCGGACTACCAACCCCGAAATAAACCTGACCGGAGGAGACGACAACTTCCTGAAAGCCAACGGCTTCGACCTTGCCGCCGGCAGGAACCTCAACAACCCGGATATCCAGTCCGCAGCCAATGTCGCCATACTGGGCAACGATGTCGCGGCAACACTTTTCGGGCAGGGCGAACCCCCGGTCGGCCGCCAGGTGAACGTCGACGGAAAAGTCTATACGGTAATCGGCGTCTTCTCACGGAAAGGGGCGGCATTCGGCCAGAGCCAGGACAACCTCGTCCTCATCCCGATCACCCGCTACCTCGGCCATGTCGATGAAAAAAGCAGCATATCCGTCACCGTTGAATCCTGGTCCCGCGGCGAGTATCAGGCCACCGTCGACCAGGCGATCGGCGCCATGCGGCTTGCCCGAGGCCTGACGGTCAGGAAACCGAACGACTTCGAGATACGGACCAACGAATCGCTGATCGAATCTTTCCGGCAGGTACAGTATGCCATCACGGCCGGGGCGTTCATCATCAGTTTCATGGCCCTGCTCACGGCAGGCGTTGGCATCATGAACATCATGCTGGTCAGCGTCACCGAAAGAACCCGTGAAATCGGCATCCGGATGT
Organism: uncultured Chlorobiaceae bacterium; assembly: GCA_964611215.1. Classification (GTDB taxonomy): domain Bacteria; phylum Bacteroidota; class Chlorobiia; order Chlorobiales; family Chlorobiaceae; genus Chlorobaculum. The sequence continues at coordinate 171,400 of CAZSXF010000002.1, read as the reverse complement.
CTGTCGGCGCACCACGCAAAACCATTCTCCGACAGTTCCTGTTCGAGGCGCTGCTGCTGTCGACCGGCGGCGGCATACTCGGCATTGCAGCCGGTGGCGCTGCCGGCAACCTGATCGCCCTCAATTTCAACCTGCCGACACTCCTGCCCTGGGGCTGGATGCTGGCTTCCCTCATCGTCTGTTCCGGCGTCGGTATCGCGTTCGGCATATTTCCTGCGTGGAAAGCGGCAAGCCTTGACCCGGTCGTCGCCTTGCGTTCGGCGAAGTGAAGCTGCAGGCATGGCACCAACGCCCCTGAAAGCGACAGAAAAAGAGGGCGTTGGGAATGTCAGGCATTACCTTTATTATATTTTTTCTGAGAAACACCCCCCGCATCGCTGCAGCCACAGGGCTGCACAGTATCGGTAAACCCTAACCATCGACTGCCATGACCCAGCATCTCAAACTCACCAAAGCCGTCACCTGCGGCCTGCTGCTTTCAACCTCGGTGTTCGCCTGGGGATGTCAACCGGAAATCACCTCGACCGAGGGACGTGGAACCCGTGGCGCCTTCATCGGTGGTGCTTCCGGCGCTGTTCTCGGAGGCATTATCGGCAGCACCAGCGGCAATTTCGGCAAAGGCGCCCTCATCGGTGCGGTTGTCGGCGGCGTTGCCGGCTCTGCGATCGGCAACTATATGGACCGCCAGGCTGCAGAACTGCGGCGAAGCCTGCCTGGCGTCAAGGTGGAGCGGGTCGGCGAGGGCATCCGGGTCGTTTTCGACACCGGTATCCTGTTCTCCACCGGTTCGTCGACACTGACGGCAGACAGCCGTACCAACATCGCCAAACTGGCTAAAATCCTCAACCGCTACCACGACACCAACCTGATCGTCGAAGGCCACACCGACACCGTCGGCAACGAAACGGCAAACCAGATCCTCTCCGAACGACGTGCAGAAGCCGTCGCCGCACTGCTGAGAGCCTACGAAGTTTCCGGAAGCCGGGTCAGTACGGTCGGCTACGGCCAGTCAAAGCCTGTCGCCTCCAATGCGACCGAAGCGGGACGGCGGCTGAACCGCAGGGTCGAAATCCTCATCTTCGCCAACAACGACCTCAAGCAGCAGGCGCAGGAAGGTGAAATCAGGTGACCCCATGCCGTCGGCGGTTTCCCCATAAGGTCAGGAGGGGTTCCCTCCAGGCCTTATGGGGAGCGCCGTTTCATGGCGTCCCGAAGCCATTACGGCTATTCAGGAAAAATGCGTACCTTGACCTGCCGAAACCCGGAGCGCTGTGCGGGCCCGGTATCGTGGGCCGCATGACATCGGGCTTCGGTTATTCAATAACCATTTCAACTGCCATGCACTTCCAGAAAGCTGAAGATGTCCTTTTCCGCTGGATATCGGGCATCTGCTCCGGAGCCATCAATGAGGTCGGGGCACTTTACGACGACACCGCGGTTCTCGTCCCTACCTTTTCCCCGCACACCGTTGCGGAACCCGCAGGAATCCACAACTACTTCGAACAGCTTGCAACCAGGGACAAGCTCCAGGTCAGGCTGTACGACAAATCGCTTCACGTCCAGAAAGTCGGCCAGACCTCCTGGGTACTCAGCGGTCTGTATGCTTTCGAATTCGAGGTTGACCAGATGCTCCTGACATTCCCGTCAAGGTTCACCTTCGCTGTCGACCTTTCGCTTGAAAAACCGATCCTTCACCACCACTCTTCACAGGTTCCCAGAAACCTGTCCTGAGCCACTCCTGAGACAAGGCATGCGACTCGTCTCAACTATCCTGAAAAGGGTCGCATGCCGCTCAGGGCCTGGCTTTTTCATCCCCATCAGGAGAAAAAAGTGACTTATTTTTCTCTTCCTTCGAGGTTTGGCGTGATATCGGTGTAAATACGACGATCCAACCGAAAGATTGACTGGCGATTTTCCCCTAAAAGCGCTATATATGAGCTATATTTGCGTGCGAAGCATCTAATAGGTTCGATGTATGATCCATGCATCGCCCCCCGGAATCTATGAACGCTTCTCCTCCATCCGGAAATACACTCGCAATGCGTTTCTTGAAACCGGGAAAAGAAGTTTCCTCTATAAGCAAGTTGTTATGCCACAACCGATCAACGGGCTGGCAAGCGATGCGAAAACGATCGGCATCACCCCAGGCATACGCTCATATGCGCTGATATTCGAAGATGACAGCGAACCGCCTGCCCCACCGACAGGACGGACCGTCAAGCAGGTCAACTCCCTGATGGAAGCTGAGCAGCTGTGCCTGCTATTGGGTCCTGCATGCGAAATCTTCGTTTCAGACACGTACCGGCAGGCACATCCTGAAGTTGCTGCATCGCTGCAGCGGATGGCCGAAGCTGAACAGGCAGGGCAGGAGGTTCCGTTTGACATTGAAACCGGTTCGGCGATCATGCGCCGCCTGCCGCTTGACCTCAAGGGCCTCATGAACAGTCCTATCGCCCTGCTGGATACCGATCCGTTACCGCCCCGCATCGACCAGAACCTTGCCCACAAGGCCAACGAGAACAATGTTCTGATCACCGAGCCCTACACGACAGGATGGGTGCGTTATTTCAATATGTTGCAGGAAACCGAAGAGTTGCAGTTCGACCATCCTTCAGACCATGTCCAGGGAATGCTCATGCTCGAAGCGCTCAGGCAGGCCGGTATTGCGTCAGCGCACCTGCAGGGACTTCCTCCGGAAGGCAAGCTGGCCCTCATGGTTTTCAATTCGAATTTCACGAGTTTCGTCGATCTGACCACACCCGTTATCATCAGGACCTATTGCAGCTTCACCCCTCACGACGAATACCGGAAAGACCGGGAGGCGTGCATTTTCCTCCAGATCTTTCAATCAGGCAGGGTCTGCGCGGAGACCGTCCTCAAGGCGTTCGCCTGCCTGAACGAACGGGATTGCAGGGACAAAGAGATACGACTGGCAAAAATAGTGTCCGGCCAGAGAAAAAGATACGTTTCTCAGGTAAACCGGATTATTGAACAGGGGAGATAAACAGGTAATGCGAATAGCGGTCATTGGCAGTGGAGTTTCCGGAATCGCCACAACGCATTATCTCAGGCAGCGAAACATTGACGTGGATCTGTATGAGGCGGCAGCCAACATCGGCGGCCGCATCGGAAACGAACAGCTCCTGGGGAGGCGTGTCGATTTCGGCGGGAAAAACATCGGGAAACATTACACCCGGTTCAGGGAGTTCGTCAAGGCTTGCGGCAAGGAGGATTTTGAGTATTTCGGCCTGAACACGTCGCAATTGATCAATGGGAAAATATTCAGGATAAGCCGTGAGGGGGCCCGTGTCTCCAACCTGCTTAAAATGATCTACCTGTGCGGGTTCGAGGGCACGATCAAGCTGTACCCGATGATCAGGGCCATCCAGCAGGACTGGCGGCAGGGGGCACTCGGAAGCGACTATTTCAGGCAGGTCTCCGACCGCCTCGACCATCTCTCTCTTGCAGAGTACCTGAACCGCAATTGCGTCAGGCATATCGTCAGGCCGATCACCATTCGTATGAACGGTGCGGAACCCGAAGAGTGCTATCCCGGAAATTTCGGTTCGAACCTCGCCCTTGCCATCGACAGTTACGAGCAGTTGAGATGCGGCATGCACGGCCTGCTCGACGCATTCATGGCAATGCAGACCCCGGAATCCCTTCGGATATTCCTGCAGCGTCGCGTCAGCAGGCTTGCCTGGGACGCCGAAAAGCGGGCGATCCGTATCGATTTCCGCAACGATGAGAACGGCGCCGAGGGTAGCGAAACCTACGACCGGGTCATATCGGCACTTCCGGCGCTCCGGCTGGCTGACGCCCTTTCGGGCTCGCTGCCGGAAGCATCGGCGCTGCTCAGGAGGGTACGGTATTTTCCTGTCGCCATCGCCATCGTGAAATACCATCAGGACGTCTTTGAAAAAACACGTCGGGCGATGATGTTCGACAGCTCGGTTGCCCTGAGCAATGCAGGAGCATACGGCGTCAACGACCTTGACCTGGTGAGATATACCTTCAGCGGCAGGACCTTCCGCGACTCCATCAGTGCGGATACCACCGCAGAAAGCGTTATCAGACTTGGAGAACAGACCGTCGCGCCCTATCTTTCAATGACAGGAAACAGGAGAGAAGCGCTGACCTACAAGTACCTGCAGGAGGGTTTGTGTGCCTATTCAGCGCGGCATCATCTGCTTCTCGAAGAGCTGGACAGGGTATTGAAGCAGTTGCCGGGATTCAGCACCACAGGAGACTACCGCAGAGGGGCTTCCATTGAGGCATGCTTCAGGTCGGCTAATGAGTGCGTCAAAAAAGCCATGGGAGAATCCTCTTGACCACCCTTGCAAATATCCGTGATTTCATCAAGGCAAGTACGCTCGTTTCACGCTCCAACGCGCTGGCGGCCGGGGTAATCGGTGCTGCGGCCCATTTTGTCTTTTTCTTCGTCTTCAGATACGGGTTCGGGCTGAACGAGAGTTTTCCGTTGCGGATGATTGCGACCGCCCTCTGCCTCAGCATGCTGTTCAAATCGAAAATTCCGGACAGCCTGCTGCCCTACTTCCCGTTTTACTGGCATACGACGATCATCATCGTCCTTCCGCTGGTATTCACCTACAACCTGCTGATCAACAACTTCCACGAGCTGTGGCTCTACTGGGAAATATTCATGGTGTTCACGCTCATCATGTTCTCCCAGCACTGGGTCATGTCTGTTTTCGATCTCCTCATCGGGGTGGCTGGGGCAATCCTGCTTTTCCTGGTCTCGAATAACGGTGTTCAGCTTCAGCCCTCGTTCAATATGCCCCTCTGGGGCATCGTCATGTCGTTTTCGCTGGTCGCCGGCTACCTGTTCAGCTTCAGCAACTGGCAGACCATGAAGGCGGAGGAACGGCGTAAGGCGAAAGAAAAGACCATGGCTCTGGAAGCCCTTGCCGGAGGCATCGCCCACGAGATGCGCAACCCGCTGGGCCAGATACGCCATAACCTGGATGAAATTCTGCAGGAGCTTCCCGCGATCAAAACGACTGAAAACACCGAATCGATCGCCAGCATCCGCCAGCGGGTCGCCCAGGCCCACACGGCGGTGAACAGAGGGCTCCACGTCATCGACATGACCCTCGAAAACTTCAGGCAGGACGATCTCGGACATGAAGATTTCACGGTGCTTTCCGCTGCGGCAGCCACCAGAAAAGCCATCGACGAATACGGCTATGCCTCCGAAGAGGAGCGCCGCTGCGTCAACCTCCAGGCAAGCGACGACTTCATCTTCCGTGGTGAGGAGAACAGCTACATCTTCGTGCTGTACAACATGCTGCTCAATGCGCTGCACGTCCTGAAAAACAACCCTGCCGGCAATATCCTCATCCGTCTCGTACCCGGCGAGTCCGTCAACAAGGTCATCGTCAGGGACAACGGCTCCGGAATCTCACCGGAAAACCTTTCAAGGATTTTCGACCCCTTCTTCACATCCGGCAAAAAGGGAGGAACCGGCCTTGGCCTGGCATTCTGCAAGCGGGTCATGCTTTCGTTCGGGGGCGACATCCAATGCACCTCAACCCCGGGGAAATCAACCGAGTTTATCCTGAAGTTCCCGGCGCTTGCAAAAGCGGAAATCCAGGACTATGAATCGAAACTCTACGGCGAATACCGTAACCTCTTTTCCGGAAAGCGGCTGCTTCTGGCGGGCAATAACGAAGAACACCTCGCCATCTTCCGCAAACTTCTGGAACCGCTGCGGGTGGTCATCGACGAAACGCTGGACGGCGCATCTGCGCTCAGCCTGATCGAGCTGAAACGCTACGACCTGCTCCTGACGGACCTCGACCTGCCGATTCTCGGTGCGACTGAGCTTGCCCAGCGCCTCAAGGACCAGGGCAGGGACCTGCCCGTCGTCGCCTACACGTCAAGAAAGCACGCCGAAATCTTCAGGAATCTTTCCGAATCCGGAATCGACGCCTGCATCCATATGCCGCCTGCCCTTTCGGAACTGCTGCATATCCTGAAGACCTCCCTGGAAACGACACGCAAAGCCCTCAAGGAATCGATGTCCGGAAAGACGGTGCTGGTGGTCGACGACCTCGACATCAACCGGCGCGTCATCAAGTCAATGCTGAAAAAGCTCGATGTGACGATCCTTGAAGCGTCGAATGGGCAGGAAGCGCTCGAACTGCTTGAAGGAAATAACTGCGACCTGCTCGTCATGGACATGAAAATGCCGGTACTCGACGGATTTGAAACGACACGCCGTATCCGTTCAGGCAGGGGCAGGCACCGCGACCTGCCGATTCTCGGCCTGAGCGGCAACCTTGACAACAAATCGTTCCAGATGGCCAAGCTGAGCGGCATGAACGATTGCCTCATCAAGCCGGTCAAAATCAAGCTGTTCCTGCAGAAGGTCTCGGCAATGCTCAAAAGCGAGAACAACGCCGCAGCGTAAAGCCCCCCCACATCCTCTGACAATCACTTACGACCACCGAGCCGCCCCATGCGCCACCAGGGAGGAGGGCCGGACACGGCCAGACGTCAGGCCTGGTCGTGCGTCCGGAGGGAGGCCATTTCCGCCTCCAGTGCTTCAAGCTTCGCCTTCATTGCGCCAAGTCCGCGGACAAGCGCCTCCTGCCGCAGCTGTTCACGCATCAGCTGCGCGGGAACCCCGCGGATTGCCTGGCCTGGCACGGTAACGCTTTTGGAGATACCTGCCTTGGCGGCAACGGAGGTCCGGTCGGCAAGCTCAAGATGGCCGGCAAAACCTGCCTGGCCACCGATGATGCAGCGGCTGCCGATCTTGACGCTTCCGGAAATACCTGCCTGCGATGCGATGACCGTATGCTCGCCGATCCGGCAGTTGTGAGCGACCTGCACCAGGTTGTCGATCTTGGCGCCGCGGGCGACAACCGTCGCCCCCATCGTCGCTCGGTCGATCGTTGCATTCGCACCGATCTCGACATCGTCCTCGATCACGACAATCCCCATCTGGGGTATCTTTATATAGGATCCATCCGGTTGCGGCGCGAAACCGAATCCATCCGCGCCGATGACGGTACCGCTGTGGACGATCACCCGGTCACCGATAACGGTGCCGTCGTAACAGGTGACCAGGGGATAGATGACGCACCCGCTCCCGACCCTGACGTCGTGCATCAGGACGGCATTCGGACCGATCACGGAATTGTCGCCGATCACGCAACGCTCACCGATGATGGCATGTTCACCGATGCTGACATTGCTGCCGATGGTGGCCGAGGAGGCCACCGAGGCCGTGGACGCTATACCCGGCGCAGTAACCTGGCGGACTTCGGCAAACTTCTGCAGAACAAACACAAAGGCGGTATAAGGGTCGCGAACCTTGAGAAAACTCCTGCCGTCGGAACCGTCGCCGACCGGCGCATCGGTATGGACGATCAGCAGCGATGCTTTGGCATCATCGAGGAAACGGTAATACTTTTCATTGGCGACGAAGGTGACCTGTCCGGGACCAGCCTCCTCGATCTTTGCAGGACCGCTGATGGCGGTTGCATCGCTTCCGACCAGAACAACCGGCTGGAAATAGGTTTCAAGAAGTGTTTTGAGTTCCCTGATGGTCATCATGATGTGCTTGCCCGCAGGCCCAGAAAATTTACTGATAATTTAAATCGGTTTTCTTATATTCGAAATCCGTTACCTGACAGACGCCGATGCCTGATTCCGGCGACTGAAGATGCAGGCGTAATATAACTCGTTTCATCAGAAAATGCAGTGAGCGATGGAAACACCCATTAAATTGTTCGCAGGGCGCAGCAACCCGGCTCTTGCTGAAAAGATTGCCGATTACCTGGAGATGCCGCTTTGCGACGCCAAGGTGGAAAACTTCTCCGACGGCGAAATTTCAGTCAACTATTTCGAGTCCATCCGCGGTTCGGATCTCTTCATCATCCAGTCTACCAACCCCCCTGCTGACAATCTGATGGAACTGCTGATCATGATTGACGCGGCAAAGCGTTCATCGGCAGCAAGAATCACTGCGGTCATGCCCTATTACGGCTATGCTCGCCAGGACAGAAAAGACAAGCCCCGCGTTGCCATTACGGCCAAGCTGGTCGCAAACCTGCTCACGAAAGCAGGCGCCGACAGAATCCTGACCATGGACCTTCATGCCCCGCAGATCCAGGGATTTTTCGACATTCCCTTCGACCACCTTTATTCGAGCGTCGTCCTGATCGACTATGTCAAGAACATGGACATCGCCGACAACCTTGTCGTGGCCTCTCCTGACGTAGGCGGCGTCAAACTCGCGAGGAAATTCGCATCCGAACTCGGCACCGACCTGGTGATCGTCGACAAGCGGAGGCCGAGAGCCAATGTCGCCGAGGTCATGAACATCATCGGTGACGTCCGCGGCAAGAATGTCCTGCTCGTCGACGACATGATCGATACCGCAGGAACCCTGGTCAATGCCGCCAAGGCGATCCAGGAGGCAGGCGGGCTCAAAATTTACGCGGCAGCCACCCACCCGATCCTTTCGGGCCCCGCTATCGAACGCATCAACAACTCGGTTCTCGAAAAGGTGATCATCACCGACTCGCTGGTTACCGAACATGCCTACTGCGGCAAACTTGAGATCGTCACCATCAGCAACCTGTTCGGTGAGGCCATCAAGAGGATCTATGACGGGGAATCGGTCAGCTACCTGTTCGACAGCAAAAACATCACGCAGAAGATCACCAACCATCATTAAATCACAAGAGTCAACAGTCAAAGGAGATAGAGGAATAGTATGGAAACACGAGCACTGTCTGTCAACCTCCGCGAGGTAAAGAAAGGAGCTGCTGCAAAACTGCGTAGCACCGGCATGGTTCCCGCCGTTGTCTACCATAAAGGAGAAGCAACCACGACCATCAGCGTTGAAGCAATCGCGCTGGAAAAACTGGTCAGGTCATCCGAATCACATCTGATCGACCTGCAATATCCCGATGGAAAGAGCACCCGTTCCTTCATCAAGGATCTGCAGTTCGACCCCGTGACCGACAAGGTCATCCACGCCGACTTCCAGCTCTTCGCTGCTGATGAGGTCGTTGAAATGGAGGTTCCGCTCCGCTTCGAGGGCGAAAGCACCGGCGTCAAGCTCGATGGCGGCAAACTGCAGGTGAACCTTCACGAAATCACGTTCAAAGGAAAACCGGAAGACATCCCCGACCACTTCACCGTCGACGTCACCGCCCTGGAACTTGGCCATACGCTCCACATCAGCGAGCTTCAGCTTGGCGCGCTCCAAGACAAGGTCACGATCCTCGACGACGCCGATGCGCCTGTCGTTTCGGTGATCGCGCCCCGGGCTGAGGTTGAGGAAGTGGAACCCGAAGCAGAAGAAGCTCCCGAGTCGACCGAGGACTGAAGCTGAACCGATCAGCCATCTGGAACCCAGAAGCTGCCTTTCATTGCTGAAAGGCAGCTTTTTTTATGGCGCAAGGGTTTGCATTCGAAGCGCAAGTGTCGTTTTTTACAGTTTATGAACGCAACCGATCCCCACTTTCAACAATCGTTGTGAACGAGCCGAAAGCACCGCATCTGCCGCTTCCCTGGCGCATCATTCCCGGCCTGGCCCTGCTTCGTACCAGGCGTTCGGGAACAGGCATCTTTTACCTGGTCGCATGTGCCGCATTCCTCCTCATTGGCATCACGCGATTCGACCTCCTGGTCATCAGCATCCGATCCCTCGCCACAGCCCTGATGCTGCTGGCCGTTTCCGGGGAAAATTTCCGCCAGGTCTTCACGTTTGAACTGCTTGAATTCTGGGTGGCAGCCGTCTACCTTGTCGCCACCCCCCTTTTCCTGGCAGTATACGCCCGCAAAACCTGGCGCAGCACCGTAGCAGAAGCGGAGGGCCCGGCGCAAGACAACGCGAACCTCTGGCAGATCGGCATGCGCTCATTCCGGCGCAACCCGATCCCCGTCGCTGCCTCGATGATCATATTCGTCCTCTATTCCGTCGCGTTCCTGGCACCGTTCCTGGCCCCCTTCAGCCCTTACGACCAGCAGGATTTCCTGGTCACCGCCTACAAACCCCCGCTGACCAGGGTCGAGGCGCTCGTACTGGCGCAACACCGCTCGTCGACCATCCCCCTGCGTACCGGAAATGACCCGGCTGCCCGGCTGACCAACGCACTGATTGCCGACGCGCAACTGCTGAAGTCGAGGGACATGGACTATTCGCTCAAGTTCGTCGACGACTTCCGTGTCGAGCAGGACAAGGTCGTCTTCCGCCAGGGCATCCGCGAGCGGAGCCTGCCGATTTCCAGCCTCCACAACCTGGCGGCTCCCGGGAAGGCCCCCCGCTACACGGTTGCCAAGACCTTCATCCTCGGAACCGACCAATATGGCCGGGATATCTGCAGCCGCGTCCTCTATGGCTCCAGGATATCCCTGTCCATCGGCTTTCTTGTCGTCCTCATTTCAGTGACCCTTGGTACGGTCATCGGCGTGTCGTCCGGCTATTTCGGCGGCTGGATCGACAGCATCATGATGCGACTTGTCGACATCCTGATCGCATTCCCTGCACTGTTCCTCATTCTCATCATCATTGCCACGTTCGGCAACTCGATCTACCTGATCGTCATCACCCTCTCTTTCACCGGCTGGATGGGGGTGGCAAGAATCGTCAGGGGGCAGGTGCTTTCGCTCAAGGAGCAGGAGTTTATCCTTGCCGCCAAGTCACTCGGCCTGTCGCACCTGCGGATCATTTTCCGGCACCTTGTCCCCAATGCCCTTACGCCGGTCATCGTGGCGGCGACCCTGCGAATCGGCAGCATCATCCTGACCGAAGCCGGACTCTCGTTCCTCGGCCTCGGCGTCCAGCCACCAACCCCAAGCTGGGGCAACATCATCAACGAAGGGCGTGACAGCCTCCTGAACCACTGGTGGATATCAACCTTCCCCGGAGTGGCCATCCTGACGACTGTCGTCTGCTTCAACCTCATCGGCGACGGAGTTCGCGACGCCCTTGATCCAAGAATGCGCGGATGAACAACGACATCACCTCCGGCAATGAACCGGCTGCATGGAAAACCCTCGATTCGACCTACCTGTTCCAGAGGCCCTGGCTGACGCTCCGCCAGGACCGGGTCCAGCTCGGAAACGGCCATGTCATCGACGACTACTATATCCAGGAATATCCTCCATGGGTCAACGTCCTGGCCATAACCGCCGGGCAACGCGAAGCCGTCCTCATCCGCCAGTACCGGCACGGAATCGGTGAGGTGTACTTTGAACTCCCGGCAGGGGTGCATGACCGCGATGGTGAAACGATACTCCAGGCCGCCCAGCGGGAGCTTTTTGAGGAAACCGGATATATCGGAGGGACATGGACCCTCTGGATGGAGCTGAGTGCCAACCCGGCGCTGCAGACCAACATCAGTTATACCTTCCTTGCCGAAAATGTGGTGGCATCGGGAAAACGCGACCTCGAAGAGACCGAAGAGATATCGGTGCATCCTGTAAGCGTCGAGGAACTCCGCCAGATCGCCCTTGACGGCGGCATGCTCCAGGCGCTCCATATAGCACCGATCCTGAAGTACCTGATGCTGCACCATGCCGTTTGAGCGCACCAACGGACGAGACCATGAAAAAACAGAAGCAGCTCGACCTGCTCGAAGCGACGATCACCGGCCTTGGGTTCCGGCTCAGGTATGAAAAGGGCAGCTTTATCGGCGGCGACTGCCGCGTCAGGGAAAACCGCGTCGTCGTCGTCAACAAGTTCCTCCCCATCGAAGGCAAAATCGCAACCATCGCCCACGTCATCCGGAAACTGAACCCGCCGGGGCTTGCCCCGGATATCGCAAAACTCGTCGATACACTGGCCGCGACCGACCTGTTCAACGACGGCAACCGCTGACTTCCAGAGCTGCAGAGAGTCAAAACCAGGCGGATTGCCGCCGCTCCGAACGGAGAACAACTCCCTTCCGGGAGCGCGCGTACCGCCGGAGCAGCTCACGTTGCCCTGCCCCCATAAAGGCCCCGGGCACCAGGAAAACCTGACGGGGTGAAGCCTGTTGACGCCAGACGTCCAGTTCACGCCATTGCTTCCCGGTAAACCGGTACAGCCAGATAACCGCCACGTCAACCGACTGCCGTCCGGCCCGGGAAAGCCGGGCCATGCCGGAGACCAGCAAAACCGAACGACCACGGGAATCAATCCGCACAACACGCTCCGACTGGCGCGATACGACGATCGTACGGAGCCTGAGTGCCGTTCCGGCAGCATCGAGCCGCCTGGGAACGGGCGCTGCGGCAACCACGCTGTCCGGTGAGAAAAAGCCGACAATGGCGGATGGCGCGGGCAGGCCCCAGACCTCGGCCTGCCGCACGACGCGAGGCCAGGCCGCCCGGTTCCGGCCGGCATCGACGACGACGGTTTCAGAACCCGAAGAAAACAGCACTGCGACGTTTTTGCCGAGGTTTACCGTCACCATGGCGGAACGGGTTCCTGCCGGACGCCCTTGCCATACTGCAGACCAGACCAGCACATTTGCACCGCAGAGCAGCACAATCGCAGAACGCCCCCACTGCCGGCGCATAAGCGACAGAGTCAGCAAGAGCAGCGTCAGGTAGAAGACCGCAACCCCAAAGAGTGTCGGCTGCAGGGAAAGGCTTGCCATGGGCATCCGGTTGCACAGCAGCATGGACAAGAGGGTCAGCCTGGCAAACAGCCAGGTCGCCAGGCCGAACAGGCCCGCGGGTAGAGGCAGCAGCGGATGCAGTGCGAACATCGGCAATGCCGAGTACATGGCAAGGTTGGAAAAAAAGACAACCGGCAGGTTTGCAACGATGCCCGCCAGTGAAAAGGTGCCGAACATCAGGGCAATAACAGGACTGACGCCTGCCATCGCCGCCAGGCTCACGCTGCAGGCACGCCAGACCGGGGAGAAAAGACGGGCCGGAATGCCACGACCTTCCGGAAACATCCTGGAAAGCGGACCATAGAGGCCAAGGATGCCGACGACGGCGCTGTTGGTCATCAGAAACCCTGCATTGAACAGGTCGAACGGATCGAACCCAAGAATCACTAGGTCGGATGCGGCAAGGGAGTTGAACGACCAGCTCCGCCGCCCCACGGATCCGCCGCCGAGCATGATGGACGACATGATGGCCGCCCGCCTGATCGACGGTGCATTACCGGTAACCAGACAATACCAGCCCAGCACGACGACGAACAGCAAAAATGCGGCCATACGCCCTGCCCGGCGGGTCTTCAGGCGCTGCAGCAGCAGGTTGACCGCAAGCGCCAGAAGGGCGACATGCAGGCCGGAAACGGCGATGACGTGGGCCGTTCCGGTACGCCGGAACGCCTCGGAAAGCTCTTCCGGCAACAGGTCCTGCTCTCCCAGCAGCATCCCCTTGACAAACTGCCGTTCGCGTCCTGCCGGAAGGTCGGCATCGATGCACGCCGCCAGGTAATTCCTCGCGGGATTGACCACATGGCGGTACAGGGGGGAACTCCCGGCCCCGGGGTCCCGGAGGATGCACCATGGACCAGGGCAATAGAGCTGCACGTGGACCCCATGGAAACGAGCCTCGTGCCGGGCGTCGAATTCACCCCGGTTCGCCGGAAGCGCAATGAGCCCCGGGCGACCTTTGATTCGCACGAACTCCCCCTCTTCGAGCCGGAAATCGCTGCCGGGCGGCACCCGCACAAACACCTTTGCGCCATCGTCAAGCCGCCGGACGTTTCCATCGTGGAACACCTCCCTGACCCGCAACCCGAAGCCGAGGCCAGAAGGCGCCACCGATGGACGGCCTTCGACGACGCCGGAAAGGAGCACGTCAGACCCCACCCATTCCAGCAGCGAAGGGTCCGGAACCTGGAGATAACGTACCGAAGCATACCAGGCGAAAGCAGCGGCAACGGTAAGCAGATAGCCCACGACAGCGGCTGGCGGAATCGCCGCGTTGGCGGGCCGTTTCAGGGTAGCGGCAAGGACAATGACGGTGACAAGCGCCCCTGCCAGCGACACGGCAAGCCACAAAACCGGGAGCACGGGAAGAAAAACCGCAGCAAGGATGCCAGTAACGGCAACGGCAAGCAACCGGACCGCCGGAAGAAAAGGGAAGAATATCCGCATGTTTGGGGGAAAAGCGGTTAGTCCCGTTCAATTCCTTAAATTACGCAACTCAATGTTTAGTATATTCAGCTTTTTCTTCTCAACGGACCTAACCACCTACCCGGATGCGCGTCAAAGAGATTCTTGAATCCAGCAGTGAGCCGATCTTCAGCTTTGAATTCTTCCCCCCGAAAAAGCAGGAAGACTGGGACCGACTGTTCACCACGATCTCGAACCTGATCCACCTGAACCCGTCCTACGTCAGCGTCACCTACGGTGCGGGAGGATCGACACGCGAACGCACCCATAACCTGGTGACCAGAATCCAGAAGGAAACCGGCATCACCGTCGTCTCCCATCTGACCTGCATCAGTTCCGGCAAGGAGGATATCGAGACAATTCTGGCACGCTATCGGGAACATGGTATCTGCAACCTCCTCGCGCTGCGCGGTGACAAACCTGCAGACGCGGCCACCATTGCAGATGCCATCAGGGATTTCCCGCACGCCATCGACCTGGTCCGGTTCGTCAAGCAGCAGTTCCCGGAAATGGGTATCGGCGTGGCCGGGTTCCCGGAAGGCCATCCCGAGACGCCAAACCGCATGCTGGAGCTCGATTACCTGAAGGAAAAGGTCGATGCAGGAGCGGACTATATCGTCACCCAGCTCTTTTTCGACAATCACGACTACTTCGATTACGTCGAACGCTGCAGGATCGCAGGCATCAACGTACCGGTCATCCCGGGCATCATGCCGGTCACGACAAGGAAGGGCATGCTCCGCATGTCCGAACTGGCACTGGGCTCAAGAATCCCCGCCAAACTGCTTGAGCAGGTGCTCAACGCAGGCGATGACCGCGAAGTCGCCGAAATCGGCGTTGAATGGGCAACCCGGCAGGTCCAGGAACTGCTCGACAACAAGGTCAAGGGCGTCCACTTCTACACGCTGAACCTCGCCGAAGCGACCCTGAAAATCTTCAGGAACATCCGCCGCTGAGTCCCTGCGACCAGCCCCTCTACGCAGCAAAGCCCTTCAGCTTGCGAAAACTGAAGGGCCTGCATGAAAACATCTCAGGGCTACCGGTACACCGACCGCAGGGCCGGGCAAGCGCAGCCGGGAAGTTTTCAGAGCTCGTTCTGAATCAGCTGCTCATAGCACTCACGGCGCCGGATAACCTTGACATCGGCCCCGTCGACCAGCACCTCTGCCGGGCGCAGGCGACCGTTGTAATTGCTGCCCATGACCGACGAATAGGCCCCTGACGAAAGCACGGCAAGCAACTCCCCTTCCGCAGCATCGTCGATCCGGCGATGCCTGGCGAAAAAGTCGCTCGACTCGCAGACCGGGCCGACAACATCAACCACGACCGAAGCATCATGGCGTTGCACAGCAAGCACTTCATGGTGTGACTGGTAGAGCGCCGGGCGGATCAGCTCGGTCATGCCAGCGTCAACGATGAAAAATTCCTTGCCGGTGTGGTTGCGCTTGCGATACAGCAAACGGGTCAGCAACACCGTGGAATTGGCGACGAGAAAACGGCCGGGCTCAAGGATGACGGTAACCCCCGCAGCCTTGAACATAGGCACGAGCTTTTCCGCAAACCGCTCGATCGGAGTCGCAGGCTTCTGGGGATCGTAGGTCACCGGAAAACCGCCGCCGATATCAAGCCACCGGATATCGAACCCGGAACTGCGTGCAGATTCCAGGACATCAAGCAGCTTGGTGGAAGCGGCGACGTAATATTCGGGATCGAAAATCTGGGAACCGATGTGCATGTCAAGCCCGTGCAACGAGAGGTTCGGCAATTCCCGGAAAAGGGCGAAGACCTTGTCGAGCTCCGCCTCGTCGATGCCGAATTTCTCCTTGCTGTCACCGGTCGTGATATAGGGATGGGTCTCTGCCGTCACGTTCGGATTGATCCGGATGCCGACGCTGGCAACCTTGCCGAGACGTGCGGCGACACGGTTGATGGCACGGAGCTCCGATACCGACTCGGCCTTGAGCATGCGGACACCGCTTTCAAGTGCAAAACCGATCTCCTGCTCGTTCTTGCCGACGCCAGCCATGATGATCCGGTCCGGCGAAACGCCCGCCTTGAGGGCACGGAACAGTTCCCCGCCCGAATTGACATCGCAACCGCAGCCTTCAGCGGCAAGCGTCCTGATGATGGAGAGGTTGAAATTCGCCTTGACCGAATAACAGGTGAAATGCGGCAAGTCCGCAAAAGCTGCCTCGAACAAACGATACTGGTGAACCAGGCTCTGGCGGCTGGTGACGTACAACGGTGTTCCGAACTGCCCGGCAAGCTCGTCGAGGCTGAGTGATTCACAGCACAGGGTCCCGTCGGAGAAAGAGAAGAAATGACTGTCCAGCACGGCATGGATAGGTTGTGTTGACGAAAAGACTCAATAATAGCGTTTCTTGGCATCGAAACAAAAAAACGGGCAAGGGGCACGGCCGACTTGCATAATCACCGACAGGATTGTATATTCGTTGCTCATTACATAACCAATCTGACGGACGTTACATCGATGGCAAAGGGAAAAGAGAACAGAATCGTGGTCACGCTCGAATGCACCGAGGCGAAAAAGGAAGGCGTGCCGGTTTCGAGGTACACCACCACGAAAAACAAGAAAAACACGACGGATCGCCTTATCTTGAAAAAGTACAACCCAAACCTGAAAAGGCACACGGAGCACAAAGAGATCAAGTAATTAGCATATTTGTCAAAAAGAATTTATTTTACTTTTAGGTTCTTTTTTTGACTGTATTGCCCGAATGGCGGAACTGGTAGACGCACTCGTTTCAGGGACGAGCGCCGAGAGGTGTAGGAGTTCGAATCTCCTTTCGGGCACCAACAAGCTGCTTCAGCAAAATGTGTAAAACGACAGGACTCGATCGAAATTTCAGATAGAAAGTAGATTTACAGGGTAAGCACCTTCCATGGAGGTGCTTTTTTTTCTCCTTTTTTTTCTAATACAAAACGACGCAGTAGTGGATCATACAAAAATCAATCTCATCGTTCGCCTCCAGCATATTGACAATCTCATCGAGAACATCATGGGCCTGCAGAAGGGCCTGCCGGAGGAGATCGCTGCCCTTGAAGAGGATCTTGCGTTCACGTCCCGCCAGCTCGATGCACGCAAAAAGATTGCCGACGAGCACCAGAAATTGCGCGAACGCCTGAACGGCGCCATACATGACTGCAAGGAAAAGATCCGGACGTTCAAGGAAAAACAGACGCTTGCCCGCAACAACAAGGAGTACGACGCGCTCTCCAAGCAGATAGAATACGAGGAAAAGGAGATAGCACAGGCTGAAATCCAGTTGCAGGACATCTCGCATGCGGAACACCGCGCCCAGGAACTCCAGAAGAAAGGGCTCGACCTGATTTCGGAGAACCGTTACGACGAGATTTCCGAAGAGATGATGCCCGACGATGTCCTGAAACAGCAATTTGAAGATCTCACCAGGCAACTCAAGCTGAAGAAAGAGGAACTGGACGGCATTGTGGTCGAAACCGCAGAAGAGGTCGCCAAACTCAGAAAAACGCTTCAGGAGCAGCGCGACATGGTCGCCACGGAAGCCAAGCGACTGCTTGACAAGTACGATCACCTGAAAAGCGGCACCATGCAGAACGCCGTTGTCAAACTTGACCGGCATGCCTGTTCCGGCTGCAATACCAGGGTTCCTACCAATCGGCACACGCTGATTGTCCAGGGTGGGTTCTATGTATGCGAATCGTGCGGCAGGATCGTCGTCCACGAGCGGCTTTTCGAAGAAGCTGCCGCTCTCAAGCCCTGAGAAAACAGTTCATTGAAGAGACACCTGAACGGACAGTTCCGCTCAGGTGTTTCTGTTTTGTGAACATGGGCCATGTTCTTCCCTTTTGCTGAAACCGCAAGTGTGCAGTCGCTGTATGGCGTTCAGCCATGCAGAGGAAAGTCCGAACTTCACAGGGCAGGGTGCCGGTCGAGAACACTGTTCAAGGCCGGGGACAGCGGTGCAAACCGTCTGTCACAGAGAGTGCAACAGAAAGCGAACCGCCGCACCACGGTGCGGTAAGGGTGAAAAGGCGGTGTAAGAGACCACCAGGTACTCCAGTAATGGGGTATGCTCTGAAAACCTCCCCGAAGCAAGGCCAAATAAGGAAGCTTTTTCCGCAAGGAGAAAAGGGCTGCCCGCTCAATTCCTGCACCGCAGGGGAGCTTCCGGGTAGGCCGCACCAGATAAATGGCTGCAGTTTCGCCACCCGATGGCGATTCACAGAATTCGGCTTACAGCTTCGGTTTCAGCTTTTTTTTCTGCAGATCACAAATTGACCATGCCCCGCACCTTCGAGAGCATGGCCTGCACGGAAAATGGCTTGGCGAGAAATGCCACCCGCTCTCCGGGAACGGTCTCATCACTGATCACCTCTTTCGCATAGCCGGACATGTAGATCACCTTCAGCCCGGGCAGCATCTCCTTGGCCTTTTCAAACAGCTCGGTGCCATTCATCCCCTGCATGACAATATCCGTCAGCAACAGGTCGGGCCGCAGCGACTTCTTGACCAGCAATTCCATGGCAGCCTCCCCCCCGGCGGTATCAAAAACCCTGAACCCTTCCTGGAGCAGTGACTGCACGACAAATTGCCGAACCAGTTCGTCATCTTCGACGACCATCACCGTAACGGTGATATTGCCGGATTTATCGGTGCTTTTTGAGGGCTGCAAAACAGGCAGGATCGCTTCGGGAAGCAGCGGGAAATAGATCCTGAACGTCGTCCCTGCACCAGGCTCACTGACGACCCGGACATAGCCGCCATGCTGGCGGACTATCCCGTACACCGTCGACAACCCGAGCCCGGTCCCCTTTCCGCTGGGCTTGGTCGTGAAAAACGGCTCGAAAACATGCGACAGCACCTCGTTATCCATACCGGCTCCGGTATCCTGGACGGAAAGCACGGCATAATGGCCGACAGGAATAGCCGTACTCATCTGCTCTTCACCCGAAGAGATGACTTCCGCCCATGTCCCGATGGTCAGCCGCCCACCGTTCGGCATCGAGTCGTCGGCATTGATGGCCAGATTCATGATGATCTGCTCCAGTTGGCCCGCATCACCCTGTATCGGCAACAGGCCATCATTGAAACGGCAGATGACCTCGATGTTCGCCCGGAGTGTCCGCCTGAGCAGAAGCTCGAACCCGTTGACAATGGCGTTCAGTTCGAGTTTCCTGAATTCAAGGGACTGGCTGCTGCCGAATGCAAGAAGCTGCCGGACAAGGTCCCTGGCCTTGAGCGCCGCTTCATGGATGACCTTCAGGTGCTGGCTCCTCTTGTCATCCGGGGTAAAACCGAGTGCAAGCCACTCGGAATAACCGAGAATCGGAGTCAGAAGGTTGTTCAGGTCATGAGCGACGCCACCGGCGAGTTTGCCGACCGACTCGATTTTCTGGGACTGGTAGAGCTGTTTTTCAAGCACTGCACGTTCACGCTCGGCGACTTTCCTGCTGGTGATGTCCCGCAGGAATACCAGCGCACCGTGCGCACCGGAATAGACGAACGGGACAGCCGAGACCTCAGCCTCGAACCGGGTGCCGTCGACACGCATCATCGTCTCTTCGAGGCTGGGAACCGGCTGCAACTCCTTGTTGAGGCGCCGAATCCGTTCCGAGGCGACTTTTTTGAAATCAAGGTGAACGAAATCGACGACCGGCCGGCCGATGATATCCATAGGCGTCGTCGCACCGAACAGTTCGAGCGCCTTCTGGTTGAGATAGGAAAAACAGCCCTTCGTCTGGATAAAAATACCGTCCGGGGCGGATTCGACAGCTGAACGGAAACGCTGTTCGCTTTCAAGCAGCGCAATCTGCGAATTCTGCCGTTCGGTGATATCCTGAACCGTCGCCACCCGGTAGAGCAGCACCCCGGTATCATCGGCTATGCTGACGACATCGATCTGCACCGGAAACATCGAGCCATTCTTGCGGAGCATGATGGCTTCATACTGGCTCGATCCGGTCCGATCCGCCTCCCCGATCAACTTCATCACGCGTTCACGGTCATCCGGGGCATAGACACTCTCGATCGGGACACCTTCAATTTCCTCCACGCTTTTGCCATGCATGCGGGCAAACGCCTCATTGCAGGTCAGAATGACGTTGGTATCCGGAAGGCTGATGACCAGTCCATGGGTACAGAAGCGGAAGGCATCGGCCCAGAGACGAGTCCCCCGCTCACGTTCGATGCGTTCGGTCACGTCACGGGCGACCCCGAATACCCGGTCCCCGGAGAGGTGGGAGGAGTTCCACTCAAGCGAATGGTACGAACCATCACTCGCCCTGACCCTGACGATGAAGATCAATGATTCGGCGCCTTTGCTCAGCAGTTCCAGGGACTTGAGGCCAACGGCACGGTCTTCGGGATGGACAAAAACCATGGAATCCGCCATGAACAGATCGTCAGGGTGGTATCCGAGGCTCTTCTCCCATGCGGGGTTGAGTTTGACAAGATACCCTTCCGGCGATGCAATGCAGGCCATGTCGGGAATCATGTTGAAAAAGCGCTCGAACTCGAACGCCGACTTCTGTAGAGTATCTTCCAGCCTGCCGGAACAGATCACCCCCGCAATCCTGCCATCGGCATCACGAAACGGAACTTTGGCAAGCAGCATACCGGTCGTGCCGGCAACCCCCGTCAGCCTGACGTCGGACACCACCCGCCCGAATGAAGTCAGCACCTCCCGGTCGGAAGCCTGTTCACGCAGGGCCTCATCCTCCGGAAACAGCTCGGTATCGGACCTGCCGACAACCTCCTCTTCACGCCTGCCGACAAAGCGGCAGAATGCAGGATTCGCATGGAGGTACACCGAACTGGCATCCTTGATCGACAACAACTCCGCAGCGGAGGAAAAAACCTGGCGGAACACCCCCTGTTCCGCAGCAAGCCGCCGCTCAAGCTCCTGCACGCGGGATTCAGCAACCGCACATGCTGCCTTCAGCCTGTCTACTTCCTGTTCATGATTGCTCATCATCTGGTTGTTCTGGTTCCCGGGAAGGCGCACCACACAACCTCCAGGCCCCTGTTGTTCATATATCTTCGCTTCTGGTCACCACGGTGATTTCCCCTTTCTCCGACACGTCGATAACCAGCTCGACCGGCCGACAGCACACCTCGCAATCCTCAATATATTCCTGATGACCTGCAGAACAGTCCACAAGCACCGAAAACGGCTCGGCACAATAAGGACATTGCACCATAACAGCAACCTCCGTATTCATGAGCAACCTCCTGCTTCCATTATTGTAACACAAACAACGCAAGGCAAAACCTGCGATCAGTCGAGATGCGTCAACCGCTCGCACGCCTCGGCAAGAACCTGTGAATCCTTGGCGAAACAGAACCTGAGCAGCGCCTCGCCCCCGGCATCATGGTAAAAAGCCGAACCGGGGACCGCAGCAACGCCCACCTTGTCGAGCAGGTGCATCGCCTTGTCTCTGCTCGTGGCCCCCGGCAGGATCGACGCATCGGCAAGCACATAATAGGCGCCCTGGGGAACAAACGGCTCAAGGCCGACATCGGCAAGAACGCCGCAAAACAGATCGCGTTTTTCCTGGTACTCACGGGCAAGCCCGGCATAGTAAGCATCTCCAAGAGAAAGCAGCCCTGCCGCAGCACCCATCTGCAGGGGCGCCGGGGCGCAGACATAGACCAGGTCATTGAAATTGGCGATAGCCGTTGCCCACTCCGGACGGCATAACGCGTAACCGATACGCCAGCCGGTGACGCTGAAGGTCTTGGAAACACCGGAAACGGTCACGGTTCGTTCGGCCATCCCCGGAAGCGTGGCAATGGAGAGATGTTTACGGCCGTCAAAAACAAAATGTTCATACATCTCATCGGTAACCACGAGCAGATCATGATCTTCTGCAAACCCCGCTATATCGAGGAGTTCCTCACGGGAAAAGACTTTACCGGAAGGGTTGGCCGGCGTATTGACCAGAATGGCCCTGGTCTTCGGGGTCACCGCAGCGTCGAGCATCAGGCGGGTACAGTGCCAGTCCGGAGGGCGAAGCGGCACGAAGACGGGAACCGCCCGGACGGCACGCAAGGTGGCGACATGATAGCCGTAGTATGGCTCGAAGACGATCACCTCGTCATCCGGCTCAAGCAACGCCATGAAAGTGCAGTACATTGCCCCGGTCGCTCCCGCGCTCACGACGACACCCCGCTGCGGATCAACCTCCATGCCGGTGTGGCGCTGCTGTTTTGCCGTTATCGCCTCCCTGAGGGCCCGAAGTCCCGTATGGGGGGTGTAGATGTTCCTTCCCTGCACGATCGCATCGATCGCCCCCTGCACGACCGGCGAGGGCACCGGCGTGTCGCAAACCCCCTGCGCGAGATTGATGCCGCCGAGCTTCGAACAGGCCACGGACATCGCACGGATATCGGACTGCATCACCCATTCGCATCGGCTGCCGACGGTGAGCCTGGACACCGGATTCATTGTTTTGTCCTGATGGAAAAAAGGGTTACTGGAGCGGCTGGCGGAACAGTTCATGCAACCCCATGACGCTGCCGAACAAGGCCATGAAGGCCATCATGAACACAACGAGCACAACCCAGACAATCATAAGGGCCGGAATGCTGGCCAGGGCGAGTTTGACCAGAAACACCACCATGGAACTGAACGGCATGTTCACGTCGGTGATGACGACACGCTGCGAAGCCTGTTCTTCCTCGTGCATAGCTCTCCGGTTCTGTGAGGTTGTCATGCGGTCAGGGCTTCTTGTGTGCCCCCACGGTGATATTGACGCGTTCCAGCGAAGGCTCGCCCGACGAACCCCCGGGAAGGAACGGAACAGATGGAACGGGCAATTCTGCCAGCACATCGGCAATCGCCTGCATCGGGCCCTTGAACGGAATCATTGCCGGCAACTGTTCGACAGCCAGCCCCACGGCACCGCCGAGCGACTCGGCAAGGTCACGGAGCGCACTGCCGCCGCCTTTGATATCGCCGCTGGCAATACGGCCTGCGAGATTACGAACACCGGGACCGATCTGCCGAACCGTATCCCGCCCCATGTCCCCGGCAATGGAGAACAACGTGGGCAAATCAGCCCCGAGCACCGCCTGGCGAACCGCCTCCGGGCGGGAAAGAAGGGAGATGGTCCCGTCGGCGACGATTGTCGCCTGGCAGGCGAGCCTGCCCCCGGCGGCAATCTGGCGTGGAGAAAGGAACGCATGCTCCACATCGGTCAGGGGCGAGAGCAACGCCGCACCATCCTGAACGGTCACATAGCACGCCTGACAGACGCCATGGCCTCCGCAGACGTACCCTACATGGCTGTGGTTGAGCCGGGCCACTTTGCCGAGGGTCTGACCGGTGCCGGCCTGACAAGTGCGGCCATTGATGATGACATTCATGGAAGTATCGGTTGGAAACTGGCAATGATTCGAACCCGTACAGAACGAACGCGTCACTTTCAGGCAATGTACGAAAACTGCCGTAAAATCCTTCGAGGCACCGTACCAGGTCAGCCGCCAGCAACCAGCAGAAGGTAGTCGTCCTCCCGGCGGCTCATGGCTGCCCGCTGTTCGGGAGAAGCATCTTCATAGCCGACCAGATGCAGGGCTGAATGGATGGTGACGCGCAACAGCTCCTCACCAAAAGCGGTGCGGAACCTCAGCGAATTCTGCAGGATGACATCGAGCGAGATATAGAACTCACCCTCGATGACAGGCCCTTCATTGTACCGGAACGTGATCGTGTCGGTCACGTAATCATGGGAGAGGAACTCCCGATTGATCCTCCTGATCATCCGGTTTCCGCAATAGACCGCAGCCACGCTCCCCAGCCGGCAGCCTTCCGCCTCGATGACCTTCCTGACGGTTTTCCTCAGGAGCGCTTCGTTCAGTTTATGCCGTGTGGTGTTGGCGATCTGCAGCGACATGAGACGATAATGCCGACGCCTTGAGCATGGCATCGATTTTCTTGAGGTTGTTCCGGTGGACCCTGACGGTGAGCAATACCTGATCATCGACGTGCTTCTTGTCGATGACCTCCGCATGGTCATACAGGTACCCGATCAGCTTGTAGTTCGAAACATGCGTCCTGACCTTGCGAACCTTGAACTCTTTGGCCAGATGTTCGGAGATGCACGCCTTCAGGGCGGAAACGTTCAGGCCGCGCGTGGCGGAAATGAAGACCGCATCGGGGTAATGGGCCTGGAGCGCCCGCAGGGATGAGGGGTCTTCTATGGCATCGATCTTGTTGAAGACATCGATGATATGGTCATGCTTGACGCCGATTTCCGTCAGCGTCTGACGTACGACCTGCATCTGGTCCTGGAACGAGGGATGGCTCACATCGATGACATGCAGCAGGAAATCGGCCTGGAGCACTTCATCGAGCGTCGATTTGAAACTCTCGACAAGGGTATGCGGCAGCTTGCGGATGAAGCCCACGGTATCGGACAGCAGCACCAGCTTGTTGATCCGGAGTTCCAGGCGCCTGGTCCGGGTATCGAGCGTGGCGAACAGGCGGTTCTCCGCCATGGCACCGGACTCAGGGCAAAGCGCGTTCATGATGGTGGACTTGCCGGCGTTGGTATAACCGACCAGAGCAACCCTCGGCACCAGTTCCCGCCCACGCGTCTGGGTGGCATGCTGCTGCCGGACCGATTTGAGCTTTTTCTTGAGCGAGGCTATGCGATTGCGTACAAGCCGGCGGTCGGTTTCGATCTGGGTTTCACCCGGCCCCTTGGTACCGATGCCCCCCTTCTGCTTTTCAAGGTGCGTCCATGCGCCGGACAGGCGGGGCAGCAGGTATTCGAGCTGCGCAAGCTCCACCTGCATCCGGGCCTGTGCCGACTTGGCCCTGATGGCGAATATCTGGAGGATCAGGCCGGTACGGTCGATCACCTTGCAGGAAAGCAGGCGTTCAAGGTTCCTTGCCTGCACCGGCGAGAGGTCGTCATCAAAAATGACGATGTCAGCCTGGTCGTCGCGCACCTGTTCGGCAAGGGCTTCAGCCTTGCCCCTGCCGATGCAGGTTGCAGGGTCAGGCTGCCGTTTCTCCTGGATAATGGAACGGACGACATCCGCCCCGGCCGTATCTGCCAGAAACGCCAATTCGGAAAGGTACTCCTCAACGAGGGTCCGGGGCAGATCTGGCGGTGAAAAAATGCCGACCAGGATGGCCCGTTCACGGCCTTCGGGTGCTGTTGGTTTTGTCAATAGGGTGCTCGGAAACTGATTGGAACAGGCCGGAGGCCGGAAACCGGCACTGGCCGGACGCCCCGTACTTGCTATATTTTGACCATTAGGTTATCTTGCCGTCACGTTCGAAACAACGTATTCCGGCCCCTGAAAGTTACATTTTTTCGGTTTTCCCGCATACGCAAAGATAACGCCGAACGTTACCGCGAAAGCGAACAGTTACGTACGAACAGACCAGAGAAGCGCCACACAGCCCGAGAGTTCATGAATTACAGCTACAACGGAAAAACGCTGGTAGAGCAGGCCGGCAAGCAGCTGTCGCTCGCGAACGCCTATGAATACTGCCGCCAGATCACCAGGCACCACGCAAAAACCTTCTATCTGGCAACCTTCTTTCTCCCCGAAAATCAGCAGAACCCGATCTACGCCATGTACGCGCTCCTGCGTACGGTAGACGACCTGGTCGACCTCGCCGAAGACAAGCTCACCAACGGTCAGCTTTCGCGGGATGAGCTCAACGGCTCGATCGAAACGTGGAAAAGCCGCCTCCGCGACTGCTATGCAGGCAAACCGATGGAGGACCCCATCCTCATGGCCTGGCAGGACACCCTGCGCCATTTCAGCGTGCCTGCTGAATTGCCCCTCGACCTTATCGACGGCGTGGCCATGGATATAGAGTTCACCCCGTTCGAGACCTTCGACCAGCTCTACGTCTACTGCTACAAGGTTGCATCGGTCGTCGGGCTCATGAGTTCGGAAATCTTCGGCTACAGCGACCCGCGGGCGCTCGACCACGCCATCGAGCTCGGCATCGCCATGCAGCTCACCAACATCCTTCGGGACATCGGCGAAGATGTCGACCGTGGCCGGATTTACCTGCCCCTCGAAGAGCTCCGGCGTTTCGGGTACAGCACCGACGCGTTCATGAAGAAGACCATGAACCGTAACTTCATTGAACTCATGAAGTTCCAGATCGCACGCGCCAGGAAATACTACGACAGCGCTGAGCAGGGCATCCCGATGCTCAGCAGATCCTGCCGCTTCGCCGTACGCGTCAGCAGCCGCAACTACAACGACATCCTCTCCACCATCGAGCAGAACGACTATGACGTCTTCACCAAACGCGCCTTCCGCTCGAAATGGCAAAAACTCGGCACCCTGCCGGCCATATGGCTTAAAACGGCCCTATCGGCCTGATTTTCATTATTACCACCGACCACAAGCATGAGCACAGAACCAGAACAGCACAACCCGAACCGGGAACAGCCCGCTGCATCCCTCAACGACCAGATGCAGCGCCGCTTTGAAGAACGCGAGCACCTCGCTGCGATGGGTATTCTCCCCTATCCGTACGCATTCGACGTCACCGCGACCTCGAAAGCGGTCATCGACGGTTTTGTCGACGATGCGAACACGCAGGTTTCGGTTGCCGGCCGCATCATGACCATCAGGAAAATGGGCAAGGCCTCGTTTTTCCATATCCAGGATGCCGAAGGCCGCCTGCAGGTCTACCTCAGGCGGGACGATGTCGGAACAGAAGCCTACAACACCTTCAAGCTGCTGGACATCGGCGATATCGTCGGCGTCAGCGGCTTCACGTTCAGGACAAAGACCGGCGAAATTTCCGTGCATGCCGAAAAATTCGAACTGCTCTCCAAGTCCCTGCGCCCCATTCCCGTCGCCAAGGAAAAAGAGGTCGACGGCCAGAAAGTCGTCTACGACGCCTTCAGCGACCGCGAACTGCGCTACCGCCAGCGCTACGTCGACCTCATCGTCAACCCCGAGGTCCGCGCCACCTTCGTCAAGCGGAGCAGAATCGTCACCTTCATGCGTAACTTCTTCGCCTCCAAAGGCTGGCTGGAAGTCGAAACCCCGATCCTGCAGCCGATCTACGGCGGCGCTGCGGCACGGCCATTCACGACGCATCACAACGCGCTCGACATGCAGCTCTACCTGCGCATCGCCAACGAGCTGTACCTCAAGCGACTCATCGTCGGCGGCTTTGACGGCGTTTTTGAATTCGCAAAGGATTTCCGCAATGAAGGCATCGACCGCTTCCATAACCCCGAGTTCACCCAGGTCGAGCTCTACGTCGCCTACAAGGATTATGTATGGATGATGGAACTGGTCGAAAACCTCCTGCACCAGGCCTGCCTCGAAGTCAACGGCACGGAATCGACCAGCTTCCTCGGTAATGAAATCAGCCTCAAGCCGCCGTTCAGGAGACTGACCATCGCCGATTCCATCAGGGAGTTCACCGGAATGGAGATCCGCGACAAATCAGAAGTGCAGCTTCGCGACATCGCCAAGGATCTCGGACTTGAGCTTGACCCGAAAATCAGCAGCGGCAAGATCATCGACGAAATTTTCGGCGAGTTCGTCGAACCCAGGCTTATCCAGCCGACATTCATCACCGACTACCCGGAAGAGATGTCGCCGCTGGCGAAGAAACACCGTTCAGAGCCGGGTCTGGTCGAACGCTTCGAACTGATCGTGGGTGGCAAGGAGGTCTGCAACTCCTTCTCCGAACTCAACGACCCGGTCATCCAGCGTGAACGGCTCGAAGAACAGGCACGGCTCCGTGCCAGGGGTGATGACGAAGCGATGATCGTCGATGAAGACTTCCTCCGGGCACTTGAATACGGCATGCCACCCTGCGCCGGCCTCGGCATCGGCATCGATCGCCTGGTCATGCTGCTGACCGGCGAAGACTCCATCCGCGACGTCATCCTCTTCCCGCACCTGAAACCGGAGTAGTCGTCGTACGGCTGTAGAACGGCTTACGGCACACCGTCAGGTTCATGGATCGCGACGAACAGAAAGCGGCATTTTGGAGACCAGAAATAACAAAGCCTTGGCGCCAGCCAAGGCTTTAATGAGATTACTATCAGGACCATACTTGATGGTGTGACGGTCAGCCAATCTTTGACGCCATGCCAGGCGATGAGGCATTAGACCACTATGCCAAGGTGGGAAAAGCTGCTCATGAGTCTCATGGGTGTGGAGGTTAAAGGCGTTGCTGCATGCATCCAAAACGCTAATCCCAAAGGTAAAACTGCAGCTTTTGATCCATGCACGGCAACCCCGACCGAATGAGATGACTCGCTGGCCAGGGCTCATGCTATGCGACCACCTGGGCCTCCACCCTCATTGTTATCCGAGAATGAGATCACTCGCCTGGGATGCGACGACTAAATTCAATGCAGTGATAACCAGTAACGGAGGCGTGGAGCCCCGCTTGAGCGCCTGTCTCGATATGAACTTCAAGCACCAGTCGTCATGTCTTGTTTTGGGCCACATCACGAACCCATAATCGTCAACCGCTCTGGGTGATTCAGCTCGGCAAAAGCCAACATAGCTCGCATCGTCAGGGTTTTCTGGGATTACAATGCCATCCCAAACAGCACAGTTGAAACAGGTAGTCCTCAACCTCATAAACCACTTTATTATTAGAGGTTATAAATACCGCACCAAAAAAGCTGTGAGACCTTGGATAAATAGAGAGCAAGCAAAGACTGATGACAAAAAATCGCGACCACAAGCAGAGCCTCAAAGAAGACCGTATCTCAAAAAACCATCTGCAGCTGGGGAATGGTTTTGGCCGCTCCTTGGTTGACTTATTGTTATCATTTCGTTATCATTTCGAAATACCTTTGTAATTTATGATCACCAACAGCCACTAGACGAGGAGTATGATGTTTGGGCCCAATGCACATCAAAAAAGCAGTTTTTATTTTGCTGGTGCCGCCAGCCTGTTTGATCTCGCAGGCAATTTATCTGGCAAAGTCAAAATCGGGGACATGTCAGACGACGTGAAGGCTCTGCGTGGCGACTGGGTTGCTGTGGGTAACGACATCGGTGAGGCAAAAAAGTCTGTGATGAGATCGCTCTCGTCCACCCCTAAGGAAACACATGCCCGAAAAGGATCTACCCGATAAGGCTTCAGAGGCTGACGTTCAGATCTCTTCAGGCGAAGAGAAGATCGTAAGCGTCGTCCGACAGGACTTTACTGGCCCATTGCCTCACCCATCGATACTTGCCGGTTATGATCAAGTTGTACCCGGCAGCGCAGAACGGATTCTGGTAATGGCTGAAAAACAACTTGAGCATAGAATCGAAACCGAATCTTTCCTTGTTAAAGAGCAGATGAATCGGTTGGGCAGAGGCCAACACTACGCATTGATCATTTGTCTTTCAGCCTTAATCGTTGCCCTGATACTTGGGCTCACAGGACATGAAACTTCAGCAGCGATCATTGGCGGACTGGACTTGGCAGCACTCGCCGCAGTATTTGTAATAGGCAGGCCCCTCGCGGAAACCAAAAGCACACCGCAACCCTCCGGTGATGAAAAAGCTGAAGAAGTTCCTGACTAGACCTTTGCCCCAAAAATACCTGTAATATGATTGCATGGGCTATTTGAGAATCAACAAGTTAAATTCTCACCAAGCGAGGAAATTGGCGCACACGATTTTCACTCTCAACACACACTTTATACCTCATATCCGACATAAATGTAAGAAGCTAGAAGATAGAGGGCAAGTGACTGAAGAAAGAGATGTTGAGAACACACCAAAGATAAACACTCAGCAAATAAATTGATACTGCTGCTTATAGGCCAGCCCCCATATCCATTTGACATGAGTTCCGGCCTTGTTTATCAAACCTCACGTGAAATTGGAGCTATAACAGTATTCACACTTGGGGCAACATTACCAGCCACATCAATTTGATCACGTTGCACTGTACTCTGCAATAACTCTGGCTGAGCTAAAGGTGATAACGATTCAATAATTTCAATAAGCGGAAAATTTCTCCTGTCATCTAATAGCTTCGCAACCATCCGATGAGAGGCAATTGGAAGATTAACTTCTCTTGGAACTCTGGCGTCTGCGGCTATAAACTGCTGAACAATACCCCAAGCGACATAAAATAATTCCATAAATGCCCCATCATATGGCAAAGGACAAACAACAAGATTTTTTTGACTATCAACCCGAATACGATCATCTCGACCCTGTTGAGAAGGAATGATTGCAATACGCAATCCTTTAGCCCCCTCTAAATGTCTAGAGTTAATTTTAACCGTAGTTCCAACCCACCTATCAGAATCGCGCATACCCAAAAACAAATCAGCTTTCCACAAACCACTTATACTATAAGGAAGTGATGGTCGAGTATTTGGCCGTCTAAAAGCTGCCGATAGCATGTTAATATATCTGCGCAACTTTATTGGCTGAGCCTGTTCACCAGTCAATAAACGCGAATCTTCGGTCAACAAGTTTTCAGCCGTCTCTAACAACTGAATTGCTCCTGATTTTTCAGCCCCAAATAATATTGATGACGTTTCTGAACCCGGGACTCTACAATAACGCCTCATACTATCAGTAACTTTTTCAACAATAGGAGCCTCCCCACGACGAATAGCATCATGAACAGCATATTCAAAACATATCCCACAGTCTCCATCTCCAGGACGATACAGCCTTGGCAACATAAACAATTTTACGTTCGCATAACCACCAACCTCATCAACCACTTCGCATTTCAAAGCATGCAACAAGCCATATAAAATAGGCCTTATTACCGCTATAATCGCCGACACCTCATCAGCAGCCTCACTTAGCTGCTGCTCAACACGAATACTAATCAAGTCAGACATCTTATTGTCGTTTATTTTATTACCAGAACAAACACCAGACAACACTGACACTTATATCACGCACATCATTCCCGTCGAACAAATAAACACCAAACATATTGGCCATTAAATTCATTTCCGCTTGATGCCTATTTCTGCCACCGCAAATCGCTCAACGCCATTAAAACCCTATAGACTCATCCTTTTGTATAGCAGATTACCATCGCATCATAAGCAAATTGCACCACAAAATCCTATAAGGATTAAGTAATAGCGCCATCTTCGATCTCAACTGCCTATCAATTATTTCTTATCTTTTAACTCTTTTGAAGATAACGAAGAAGAATCAGTATTACCTTTTTTAGGAGCCGATTGATTATCAGCAGGCTTTGGCTTCATGGCTGCCATTCCATTATAACTTTCATTCAGCTTTGTTGATGAATCCAGCTTCCTCATCTGGCTCAAACTATCGCCTATTACAACTGGTTTTTTTGCATGCTCCTTTGCCATAAATCCTCCATTTTTATTGTTATATGAATTAATTGCCACAGACAGCCCTATTATCAAAGAAAAAACAATACCAATCACAAATGAAAATGAAACAGTTCTATCCAAATAATCGAGAACCTTACTATCCTTTTCAGAACCATCAACAACACCTTCTAGATATTCAGCATTTAACCTAAACACGAAAAGAACGCAAATTATCGAAACCAAAAAAGAAACCAAGCCCAACAAATACCATATAATCATCCAAATATCTGACACGCCAATAGTCGATATCAAAGTAACAAGAAGCCCCACGCCTCCCGCCGATAAGGTCATTATACTTTTGTCACCTTCCATCCTCGTATTAGACCACGCATTTACACAAGCAGCATAAAATACAACTTGCTTCTGCTTATCAATATCTTTATCTTCACTCACCGTCAAACCTCCTTATCATTTCCTTAACAGCCCCCACATATGCATCCCTAAGCGCAGGAATACACACAAATGCAATAAATTCATTAGGAAACACAATACTATACCCCACACTCTCGCCATCCTTACGCTTCATACTTCCCACAGAATCAAAACTAAATATTTTTACATATTTTTTTTTCTTTTGAGCGCCGTCACTCACCAAATCACCTATTCCTTCATCATTGATATATCCAATAAGAACAACTCCATCAGCACCATTAAAACAAAACTCAACAAACACTTCAACCCCACCGATTGACATCAAAATAAGTGATCCATCACTTAATAGCTCACATGTAGGCAGTTCAATACAACTAGTAAAATGCCCAGGAAAAGCAGTTATCATACCCTCAGCGCCAAAATAACGAATAAAATATTGTGCATATTCGTCCCACATCATCCTTATCTTTATATACTTATTCTCCAAATTCACAAAATCAAAAAAAACCTCTTTTTCCTTTTGGTTCATAACACATAGAATTAATTAGTTAACGATAAATAATTCCACTTAGAAATTAATAAATCCGCTGAACGTACAATAAATAATCGAAGTACCGACAGCCGGACTGGTGGAACTTGCGGGTGTTGGTGTTTCCATGGTAAGGGGCACCTGCCAAAACAGGCCCAGCGGCTTGTAAAAGGGAAAAAAGTAAAAGCAGAATCAGGAAAACGGAGGGGAAGAATCGATGCCGGACAGGCCGCATATCCACGAGGTCTTGAGGTTCAGTAAAGGGTACTGCTCAAACGGGTACTACTCGGGAACTGCTTTTTCAATGTAACAAGGTCGTAATGATTGAGCAAGGAGAATGCTTGCAAAATCAAGTCAGTTAAGAACTGTTCTGGCTGATGGAAGGAGCAACGAGAGCACGTCCGGTAAAGTGAGCCCGTCACAGCGAACAAAAACCGGACCACTTTTAGCTGGTAAGCGACGCCTCCCTGGTCAGGACTTGAGCGAGTCAGTGACAAGGGAAATCCAGCGCTGCCCGGTAACCAGGTCGAAGAGTTCAGAACCGCTGTAGATTCGCTGACGCGTTACACGCACAACAAAGAGGTTCTTAGAAACAAGGATTTTTAGTATCGTAAAGAGAAGATCGGGTACTTTTTGCAGCACGAAGCTAGAAAAACCTTTCGCTCGGTTTTTGAGCAGTTGATGTGGGAGGCGGCCGCCTGTCCTGTGAGCGGTCAATCACGTCGGCACATGGAGATGCTGGCGCAGAAAGTGAAAGAGGTGCTCGACCGTATGCGGCCTGAGTATGAATCGTACCGGACGATGTGGTAAACCGGAGGATAATTTTCAGCCCATGCAAAAGAGACCAAATAGCAGCGTAACCTATTACAGAAAAAAGAGATAGAGGAAAACAGGAAGAAACAGATTCCCCGATTACCCTATAACCCATTCTATTTCTTACAGATACAGACCGTGACATTACTGAAATTCGGCTTCATGC
This sequence comes from uncultured Chlorobiaceae bacterium, assembly GCA_964611215.1. Taxonomy (GTDB): domain Bacteria; phylum Bacteroidota; class Chlorobiia; order Chlorobiales; family Chlorobiaceae; genus Chlorobaculum. The sequence goes on along the minus strand of CAZSXF010000002.1, from coordinate 138,075 downwards.
TCCTTGACATTACTGAAAATTGGCGATCCTCCGGTTTTTGCGCCAGAACGCCGCAGCTGGCGCAGGTTTCCAGAGGCACTCTTTCTATTTCATTGCACGCCTAGCGAATTGCGACCCGGAAGCCAGCCTGTATGTGAATGCACAATCAATTTCTTTCTATTTCATTGCACGCCTAGCGAATTGCGACCTGTTTATTGCAGCGACGACGCTCCCCTTCTCGTCCGCTTTCTATTTCATTGCACGCCTGGCGAATTGCGACTTCAAGGTTATAGTGCGCCATGAAGCCGTGAAATGGGCCAGGGTTTTCAGACAGTGATTTCAGATGGTAAAACTTGCTCAAAATCAAGGAGCAAGTTCAAGGGAAAGGAAGCGAAGGAGTTTCAATGCGGACATCAAGGCCAGGGTGGCCCTTGAAACTATGTGTGGCGAGAAACCTCTGAACGAGATAGCCCCGGAGTATGGTGTGCATCCTGTACAGATGAGATCAAGCCTCCTGAGGCATGCATCGCAGCACCCACGCCCGGAAACGTTATGTCAGCCGCCGATAAACGGGCTTGCCGCAACTGAATGAGAACGCTCTGCTGAAGGCAACAACCGGTCGCCCGAGCCGTCAATGTAGTACGGAAAGGCTCATTTCCTTTGAAAATTCAGTTCGCGATAGCCGTCACACCCATCCTGCATCCCGTTATCGCAAGCCTTTTCAAACAACGCTTTCGCTATGGCCCTGTTTTTCAGGACGCCATAGCCATGCAGGTGCATGATGCCAAGATTGTATTGTGCCGCTGCGACGCCGTTGTCAGCGGCAGACCGAAACAATTTCGCCGCATCCTGATAGCTTTGCCGGACACCGAGGCCATGGTAATACATCAGCGCAAGATTGAACTGCGCGGCAGCACTCCCCTGATCTGCCGCAAGCCGATACCACTTCACCGCCTCGGCTTTATCCTGCGGAACTCCATCCCCATTGAAGTACATGATGCCCAAATCGGTCTGCGCGGCGGCACTCCCCTGCTCTGCCGCAAGCCGATACCACTTCACCGCCTCGGCTTTATCCTGCGGAACTCCAT
>CAZSXF010000002.1:0-136908 GCA_964611215.1 uncultured Chlorobiaceae bacterium | reverse complement strand
CCCCATTGAAATACATGATGCCCAAATCGGTCTGCGCGGCAACACTCCCTTGTTCTGCCGCAAGCCGATACAACTTCAATCCCTCAGCTTTATCCTGTCGGACACCGTAGCCGTTGAAGTACATCACGCCCAAACTGAACTGGACATCTGCATCGCTCCGCATTGCCGCCAACCGCCACCATTTATCCGCCGCAACCCTATCCTGTCGGACACCGTAGCCATTGAAGTACATCACGCCCAAACTGAACTGCGCGGCAGCATTCCCCTGCCTTGCCGCAAGCTGATACCATTTCACCGCCTCAGCGTTGTCCTGTGGGACGCCATCGCCGTCGAAATAGCTATCCCCAAGAGCATTCTGAGCCGTTGCATCACCACGTTCGGCGGCTTTTCGTAATGAACCCGGATCTTGCGCTGGCGATTCGGAAAAAACTTCAGCCTGCTGAGCCACTGCAGGCACCTTTGCACAGATCGCGTCAGGAGTCTGCATGGCACATGAGCAGAAAAATATGCCGAGCATGATCGTGCCGTACCAATGACGCCTGCTCGCCGGTCGGTCATCAAGGAGATGGATGGGCAGTGAACGCTCCGCATCGCTGCGCGTGAACACAGGCTGGCATTGGCTCCGTAACGCCATCCGGTTTTTGTTGTCTGCCATGGGCTGTCGCTGTCTGCCGGTTTCGCGGATTCCTGCTTCCAAAGGAAAAGAGATTGGCATGGAGCATTGCGGGCGCATGCAATAGCCTGGGGGGACGCAACGGTACCAACGCTTTGCTTAAACGTACGAAACTGCAAAGAGAGAGTGAAGCAAACCTCTTGCGTATTCAGCAGATACTGCATGTCAACCGACACGTCGGCCTGTTCCGGCAAGTGTGCGAAGGGCCATTTTGAATGGGAACCCTGGCCTTTATGCAAGAAAAAAGCCGATAGCCGACGCAAGGCCACGCGGGCTATCCGGTACGCCATTTGTTATGGTACGGGGCACACGATCGGACAAGGAAAGTACGGGAAAAACAGGGCGGGGGGCCGGGTTGAAAACCGCCGGCGTACCAGAGGGTTCAATCGTGCTGCGGGGCCAGAAGAATATCTTTCTCGTCGACGACCCAGCCATGTGCCGAGGGAAGGAAGGGAACCGCCGCACCCGCCGGGAGCCGGTCACCCTTGCGATGCAACAGGTTGCCGAAAGCGCCGGGAACATCCTTCTGGTACTCGACGACACCGGCAAGACACAGGACGGCGGCATCCGTGCCGTTCACACGCCACCGGCGGGTCCCGGTCTTCCGGAACGCAACGACCCTGACCTTCGCCCCTGAAGCTTCGTAGCTCTTCTCCCACGCCCTGACGGCCCGCTCCGTCACCGGATCACCGTTCCTGCAGGCCGCCAAAGCACACGGCAAAAGCCCGCACAAGACGAGCACCCTGAAAAATCTCATTTCCGGCATGGTCGCTGGTTGCCTTATAAAACATTGCTGAATGCGTGAAGCTACGAAGAATCAGGACGACCGCTGGTTACGGAGTTGCAAACTCTGCCCGCCGGCAAGGATTCCGGCAGCAGGAAGCAGTGCCGAGGCTTGATTTTCAGGCCCGGCATGCGTACAATGAAAAGATGGGCGGCGTGATCCGCACCACACCCATTGAAGGGACACCTTGACCACCAGCCAACGGGAGCCCTGTATGCGATTGTTACGACCGAAAGCTACGCCATTCAGCCTGCTTGACACGATTGCCGGCGGTGAGGGCATCAGTACCGAATTCAAGCGCACCATCCACTCCCCTGCCAAAATCGCCCGATCCATCGCGGCGTTCGCGAACACCTCGGGCGGGCACATCCTCATCGGCGTCGACGACGACCGCCGGATCGTCGGTATCAGAAGCGAAAAAGAGATTATCGAGGTGATCGACGATGCGCTCCAATGCCATCTCGACCCCATCCCCGTCATCGACCTCCTCATTGCAGAGTACAAACGCCGGATGGTGCTGGTCGTCGATGTGCCTGAAAGTCCGGAGCGGCCGCATTGCCATATCGAAGAGTTGCATGACCGGCAAACGGGAAAATATCGCCGGGAACGACGCATCTTCATCCGCGAAGGGAGCCACAACAAGGCGGCCGATGAAAACCGCATCGCCCAGATCATCTCGCAACGCCAACCGCTCAGGCGCTCCTTCAGCGACCGCGAATCGAGGCTTCTCAGCTACCTTGCCGAGCACGCCCGGATCACCGCTGCCGAATTCGCCGACCAGGCCGGCATCCCGATCCCTGAAGCCAGGCGCATCCTCGCCTCGCTTGCACGGACCGGAGCCGTGCAGTTGCTCGGTGAAAACGGTTCCGGTGCCTACGCCCTCTGCTGATACCTCCCCTGAATCCGAATCCAGCCCCCGCCGCCTATCCGGGTGACACCACCAGCCGACATGCGAAAACCCACTTTTTCGTATAAAATATTAAGGCCTGTTTTTTATTTGGCCGAATTTTTTTAAGTTGCATGTAAAGCATTTCCGGATTCGCCATTTCAACCCAGTTTCCGCACATGACCCGTATGTTCGAACGCTACGATGCCGACCCAAACCACTTCTTCGACGAAGTCATTTCAGAAGCGGGAACCCCGAGAACACACTATGTCAAGATGATGCGGAGGTTCACGCAACTCTCCGAGGAAGATGTCCGGGCCCGGCGCCAGCTGGTGAACGTCTTTTTCCGCAACCAGGGCATCACCTTCACGGTCTACGGGGTTGAAGAGGGCATCGAACGCATTTTCCCGTTCGACCTCATCCCGCGCATCATCCCCGCCCCTGAGTGGGAAAAGATCGAACGCGGGCTCGTCCAGCGGATCACGGCACTCAACGAATTTCTTTCCGACATCTATAACGACCAGAAAATCCTGAAGGACAAGGTCGTTCCGGCGGAACTGGTACTTGGCAGCAAGCATTTCCGGCGCGAGTTCGTCGGGGTGAAACCGCCACTCGGCGTCTACATCCACGTCACGGGCAGCGACCTCATCCGCGACGGGAACGGGAGGTACATGGTGCTTGAGGACAACCTGCGCACACCAAGCGGCGTCTCGTACATGCTCCAGAACCGGCAGGCGATGAAACGGGCCTTCCCGGTGCTGTTCGAACAGTACCAGGTACGCCCTGTCGACGATTACCCGCAGCAGCTCCTCAAGATGCTGCAGGAAATCAGCCCGGTGCAGAAAAGCAACCCGAAAGTGGTTGTGCTCACCCCCGGCATCTACAACTCCGCCTATTTCGAGCACAGCTTCCTTGCGCAGCAGATGGGCGTCCAGCTGACCGAAGGACGTGACCTCGTCGTCAACAACAACAAGGTCTACACCAGAACGACCAAGGGGCTGCAGCGCGTGGACGTGATCTATCGCCGCCTGGACGACGATTTTCTGGATCCGCTGGTCTTCCGCCCGGATTCGAAGCTGGGAGTGGCGGGCCTGATCAACGCGTACCGGAAAGGGAACGTGACACTCGCCAATGCCATCGGCACCGGCGTGGCGGACGACAAGGTCATCTACAGCTTTGTCCCCGACATCATCAGGTACTACCTCGGCCAGGATCCGATCCTCGACAATGTGGAAACCTGGCTGGCAAGCAATCCGAAGCATCTGGCCTACATCCTGGAAAACCTGGACAAGCTCGTCGTCAAATCGGCCAACGAGTCCGGAGGCTACGGTATGCTGGTCGGACCGCACGCCTCGGTCGAGGAGCGTGAAAAGTTCGCCGGACTGATCGTCGCTAATCCCCGCAACTATATCGCCCAGCCGACGATTTCGCTTTCACGGCATCCGAGCTTCATGAACGACGCGGAGATCGCTCCCTGCCACATCGACCTCAGGCCCTACGTCCTGTATGGCAAATCGCCGTCGATCGTTCCCGGCGGCCTGACCAGGGTCGCCCTGAAACGCGGCTCGCTGGTGGTCAACTCTTCGCAGGGTGGCGGCAGCAAAGACACCTGGGTCATCGATATCTAAACATCACCTCCTAACGAAACGAACACCATGCTGAGCCGAGTTGCCGAATCGCTCTTCTGGATGAGCCGATATTTCGAACGGGCCGAGAACACCGCCCGGTTCCTCGACGTGAACCTGAACCTCATGCTCGACCTGAACAGCATCACGACGGTGGACCACCCGAACTACTGGAGTCCGCTGATCATGGTCATGTCAGACCCAAAGGACTATGTCGCGCATTATCAGGAATACAACGTCCACAACGTGACCGACTACCTGGTGTTCAACCGCAGGAACAACAGCTCGATCATCTCGTCGATCAGCATGGCAAGGGAGAATGCGCGGAGCATCATCGAAAGCATTTCAAGCGAGATGTGGGAACAGATCAACCACCTCTACCACTTCCTGCAAAGCGTGACGCCACTGCAGGTGCACAACGACCCGTACAGCTTCTACAAAGAGATCAAAAACGCCTCGCATCTCTTTCAGGGCATCACCGACAACACCTTTTCACGCAACGAAGGCTGGGAGTTCGTGCAGATCGGCAAGTACCTGGAACGGGCCGACAACGCGGCGCGGCTGATCGACGTCAAGTACCACATGCTGATGCCGAAGCGCGGCCAGCACCTCGACCTGGTGAAGGGATCGGCCGACCTCATCCAGTGGATGGCCGTACTGAAAAGCTGCAGCGCCCTGGAGGCGTTCCGGAAAGTCTACCTGTCCAACGTCGAGCCGGACAACATCCTCCGCTTTCTGATTCTCGACCGCAACTTCCCGCGGAGCATAACCTTCTCGATCTGCGCCGCGCAGGAATCGCTCTGGCGGATTTCGGGCAGTTCGCGGCACCGCTACGCCAACAACGTCGACCGCCTGATCGGCAAAATGGACGCAGAGCTCAGCTACACGACGGTGGACGACATCCACCTGCAGGGGGTGCACGCCTTCCTGGAAGATATCCAGAACGGGGTCATCCGGGTCGGAGAACAGCTGCACCTGCTGTATTTCGCCTACCACACCCCGAAGATCGAACCGGCCGATGCCACAGAAAGACTTACCTTCACGGGCATGGCCGGCGGCAGGGCCAACTGGAGCCAGTCGCAGTTCCAGTCGCAACAACAGCAGCAGTAACCGTTTAATCCCGGCAGGAGCCGGCAAATCCCGAACCATGATCCTCAAGGTTGAACATACCACGGTGTTCGAATATGACGAACCGGTCTATGAAACAGCAACCGAAGTGCGCCTGCACCCCGCCAGCGGCCACGCGAACCCGCAAAGCTGCGCAAGCTTCAGCCTGCAGGTAGATCCCCCCGCCCCTATTTTCGAGTATACCGACTTCTACGGCAACAAAGTCCACCACTTCAACCTGCTCCAGAGCCATAAGCGCGTTGAAATCGTGGCGACCTCGGTCGTCGAGACCACGCTCGACGGACAGCAGCATGTTGAAGAGGAAAACAGCATCTACCTGCTCGATTTCCTCGCGGAAAGCAGATACGTCAATTTCGATCCGGCCATCTGCGGTCTTGCCGAACACTTCAGGGAGATTCCGGAGCCCTACCGGCAAGCCACCGAAATCTGCAGGCATATCAACGACACGTTCCAGTACGAACCGGGAGTGACCGATGTGCACAGCACCAGCTCGATCGTCATGGGGCTCGGCCGAGGCGTCTGCCAGGACTTTGCCCATGTCATGATCGCCACCTGCCGGTTCCTCGGCCTGCCGACACGCTATGTCAGCGGCTACCTGTTCGGCGGCGGCAGCACGCCGGAAGGGCGTGACGAGGCAAGCCACGCGTGGTGCGAAGTCTACTGCGGCGATGAAACCGGCTGGTGCGGCTTTGACCCGACCCATAAAACGCTCGTCGTCGACGACCGGTACATCAAGATCGGCGTAGGCCGTGATTACGCCGACGTACCGCCGGTCAGGGGCACGTACAAGGGCACATCCGCTGAAACCCTGAAAGTCGCCGTCAGGGTGAGCGCCCTGGACACCCACGACTGACTGCCACGGATCGCGGCGGCTGAAGTTCCGTTTTTTTTTCCGGGCGCGGTTGGCTACCTTCACAGGAAATCTACCGCACCCGTGACCCCGGATACACCATGAACTTCTCCGTCACCGCCAGGGATTCCCGCTCTGCTGCCCGCTGCGGCGTGCTTGAAACGGCCCACGGCGAGATACCAACGCCGATCTTCATGCCGGTGGGAACCAGGGCAAGCGTCAAATCGACCGAACCTTCGGAACTCAAGGCGCTGGAGGTGAGCATCATCCTCGCCAACACCTACCACCTCTATCTGAAACCCGGCAACGATATCATGTACCGGGCGGGAGGCATCCACCGTTTCATGAGCTGGGACCGCCCCCTGCTCACCGACAGCGGCGGCTACCAGGTCTACTCCCTCTCGGAGCTTCGCAAGATCGACGAAGCGGGAGTGACATTCAAATCGCACCTCGACGGTTCGCGCCTCCAGTTCACCCCTGAAAACGTCGTGGACACACAGCGGATCATCGGCAGCGACATCATGATGCCGCTCGATGAATGCCCGCCATGGCCGGCAGACAAGGCGTATGTCCGCAAATCGGGCGAACTGACCCTGCGCTGGGCCGAACGCGCACGGAAACACTTTCTGGCCACCTCGCCACTGTACGGCTACCCGCAATTCCAGTTCGGCATTACCCAGGGAGGCACCTTTGCCGACCTCCGCAGCCAGTCAAGCCGGGAGCTCGCCGCAATGGATTTCGACGGTTACGCGGTCGGCGGCATGGCCGTCGGAGAACCGGCGGAAGAGATGTACCGGATGCTGGAACTCTCGCACGGCATCCTGCCGGAATCGAAACCCCGCTACCTCATGGGCGTAGGAACACCCGCAAATATCCTGAACGCAATAGAACGGGGCATCGACATGTTCGACTGCGTCATCCCCACGCGCGAAGGGCGAAACGGCAGGGTCTACACGCGGACCGGGACGCTGAATCTCAAATCGGCAAAGTTCGCGGATGATTTCCGCCCCATTGACGAAGGGTTCGACAACCATGTCTGCCGCAACTACTCCAGAGCCTACATCCGCCATCTGCTCAATGTCGGTGAAATCCTCGGGCTCAAGCTCTGCACCCTGCACAACATCTCTTTTTACATCTGGCTGACCTCCACGGCCCGAAAACATATCCGGGAAGGCAGTTTCCTGGAATGGAAAGCATCATTCCTGCATGAGTTCAACCGAAATGACAAGGCCTGAAGACCAGCATACTCCTCCGGCACTCTTCCTGCTCAGCCTGGGCTGTTCGAAGAACACCGTCGACAGCGAGCGCATCCTCGCCCATGCCGCCGGATGCGGTCTGGGCATCGCGGAAACCGCCGAAGAGGCGGATATCATCCTCATCAACACCTGCGGCTTCATCCTGGACGCGAAGGAAGAGTCCATATCGGAAACCCTTGCCGCCATCGATCTGAAAGTTGCCGGAAAGGTCCGGCACATCTTCGTCATGGGATGCCTCGTCGAGCTGTACCGCAAGGAGCTGGCTGAAGAGCTCCCCGAAGTCGACGCATTTTTCGGCACCAGGGAGCTCCCCGCCATCCTCGAAGCGATCGGGGCAGACTACCGCGAGGAACTTGCCGACCATCGGCGGCTGCTCACGCCTCCGCACTATGCATGGCTCAAGATTTCCGAAGGCTGCAACCGCCGTTGCTCGTTCTGCTCGATCCCGAAAATCAGGGGGCCATACCGGAGCGAACCCGTGCCAAGCCTGTTGCGGGAAGCGGCGCTCCTGCAACAGACCGGCGTGAAGGAGCTGAACCTGATTGCCCAGGACATCAGCCTCTATGGCTACGACCTGGCGGGCAGGTCGATGCTCGACGAGCTGCTGCAGCGCATCTCCGACATGGGGTTCGAGTGGATACGGCTCCTGTACGCCTATCCGCTGAACTTTCCGATGGAGGTCATCGACACGATGCGCGAACGGCAGAACATCTGCAACTACCTCGACATGCCCCTGCAGCACGCCAGCGACCGCATCCTCAAGTCGATGCAACGGGGTATCGGCCAGAAGGAAACCGACAGGCTCATCGCGGAAATCCGGGACCGGAACCCCGACATCCGGCTCCGCACGACCATGATCGTCGGCTACCCCGGAGAAACCAGGAGCGAGTTCGAGGAGCTGCTCGCGTTCGTCCGGCGGAACCGCTTCGACCGCCTTGGCTGTTTCCCCTACCGCCACGAGGAACACGCGCTGGCATTCGCACTTGAAGATTCCGTGGACGATGAACAGAAACAGGCCCGCGTCGCCGAGCTCATGGAGCTGCAGGAAAGCATCGCCGCAGAAAACAACCGTTCGCTCTTCGAAGGCCGCACCGTCAGGGTGATCATCGACGAAATCGATGGCGACACGGCCTACGGCAGGACACAGTACGACGCCCCGGAAGTCGACAACGAGGTCATCCTTGCCGTCGGGGAAGGTGGCATCGCCATCGGCGACATGGTCACCGCCGAAATCATCGACACGACCGCATTTGAGCTGTTCGGCGTGCCCGTCACCCCGTAAGCCCCGGCCGGAACCGCAGGGACAGGGATCTCCGGTGATTCCTGCAGATTGGAGTCGCCTGCTGTACGGCCGTTTCGTATATTCACCTCACAGGGAAACCATCAAGACAGGAGAAGCAGACATGAGCCTGGAGCAGTCGGGAAAAGGCAGGAAAACCATCATCGGCATTATCTGGACGGCAAGCCTCGTCATCGCGATGATCGCAGGATTCTTCGCCGCCACCCGTTTCCAGGGCGTCTGGCCCGGAGGCGCCTTCAGCGGCCCTGAAGGAAAACGCCGACTCATCATCGAAATGCGGCTGAACCTCGCCCGTGCCGCCGAGAAGGAAAAATGCGCAGTCATCGCGCAGAACGACGACGAGGCGGCAGGCTACGCCGACCAGTCACGGGCGGCGGCGGCGGCAGTCGACCGAGACCTTTCGGCGCTTGAGCGGCTGATCGGCAAGGATGGCGCTCCACGGGAACGCGAGCTCCTCCGGCAGTTCAGGGATTCCTGGAAAAGCCTGCAGCAGATCGACGGCCAATTGCTCCTCCTGGAGTCCCAGAACACCGATATGAAAGCCATCGGGCTCGCAAATACGATCGGTGCCGACCTGCTTCAGAAGTTCCACGACGACCTTGTCAAACTTCCCGCGAAGGCGGCGCCTGCCGTTCGGCGGATCGAATTCGAGAAATATGCCGCACAGGCTGAAACCGGCATGCTCAACCTCGCCGTACTCCAGATGCGGCACATCAGCGCCCAGACTCCTGCAGACAAGAACGCCGTGGAAGCATCGATGCGAAGCGCGGGCATGAAGATCGCCAGCGCACTCAGGGCGCTTGAAACCCTGAACGGCAGAAAAGGCAACGCCTACCTCAAGAGCGCATACACCGAATACACCGAATACCTGCACGTCAACGCCGAGATCGTCCGCCTCTCACGGCTCAATTCGAACAACTCGTCGATCGAAATTTCACTTGGCAAAAAACGCCTTGCCGACACGGAGTGCGACCGGAACCTGAAATCGCTGCTGACCGCCATCGCCACGGAAGGCATCTGAGCTGGGCAAACGGCCAGAGCAGCCGAGCCGGTTCCTGAACCGAACCACCTCGCCCCATGCATGACAGCAATCCCGAAATCCGGACGGAACGGCTCTCCGGCTCCATCGAACGGGTAACGTTCCACAACGAGGAAAACGGGTTTTCCGTACTCCGTCTCAAAGTCCGGGGCAAGCGTGATCTGGCCACGGTGGTCGGCGTCGCCGCCGCCCCCTCTGCCGGGGAGTTCGTGGAGTGCATCGGCGCCTGGCAAAACGACCGGGTCCACGGCATGCAGTTCAGGGCACACCAGATTACCCCCGTCGCACCGAACACGCTCGACGGCATCGAACGCTACCTCGGCTCAGGACTGATCAAGGGGCTCGGCCCCTTTTTTGCGAAAAAACTGGTCTCCATGTTTGGCGACTCGGTGCTGGAGGTGATCGAATCGGAACCCGACCGCCTGCTTGAAGTCTCCGGCATCGGCCAGAAACGGGCAACCCTCATCGCCACCTCCTGGGCTGAGCAGAAAGCGGTCCGGGACATCATGCTCTTTCTGCAGTCGCATGGCGTCGGCACTGCCAGGGCATGGAGGATCTACCGCCTGTATGGCGATGCCGCCATCGCGAAGGTTTCTGAAAACCCCTACCGCCTTTCACTCGATATCGACAGCATCGGATTCCAGACCGCCGATGCCATCGCTTCGAGCCTCGGCATCGAACGGAACTCGCGCATCCGTGCCGAAGCAGGGATACGGCACGTCCTCATGCAGCTTTCGCTTGAAGGCCACTGTGCCGTACCCGCGGCAACACTGGTCGAATCTGCCTCATCCCTGCTCGGCATCGAGCAGCCGATCGTGGCTGAAGCCCTCGTCGGGGAAACTTCGAGAGGCACCGTCGTGACAGAGACGCTCAATGACCAGCCATGCGTGTTCCTCGCCCAGCTCCACCAGGCTGAAACGCAGGTGGCAGCCAACCTGCAGCGGCTGCTGGCAGGGATACTTCCCTGGAAACCGCTTGATCCGCACGACGTCCTTCCGTGGATCGAACAGGAGACCCGTCTGGTGCTCTCGCCGTCGCAGCGGAGCGCCGTCACCCTGGCGCTCTCCAGCAAGGTCACCATCATCACCGGTGGGCCGGGAGTCGGCAAAACGACCATCCTCCGGGCCATCCTCGCCGTGCTGAACCGGGAGAAGGTCCCCGTCGCCCTTTGCGCCCCGACCGGACGTGCCGCAAAACGCCTTTCGGAATCGACCGGCATGGAGGCAAAAACGATCCACCGGTTGCTGGAGTTCGATCCCAAGGCGTTCGATTTCCGGCGCAACCGGAATAACCCGCTCGACACCTCGCTCGTCATCGTCGATGAGACATCCATGGTGGACGTCCTGCTCATGCAGAAACTGGTCGCCGCAATACCGGACCGGTCTGCCATCATTTTCGTGGGCGATGTCGACCAGCTTCCCTCCGTCGGCCCGGGGGCGGTGCTTTCCGATATGATTGACTCCGGCGCCATACCGACCGTGCGCCTGACGGAAATCTTCCGACAGGCGGCCGAATCGATGATTATCGTCAACGCCCACCGGATCAATCAGGGCGAGCTTCCGCTTGAAACCGTCGGCGACGGCCTTTCCGACTTTTACCTCGTCAGGGCATCCTCACCGGAGGATCTCCACGGCAAGCTCATGCAGCTCGTCACGAAGCGCATCCCCGGCAGGTTCAACCTTGACCCGGTCAGGGACATTCAGGTGCTGACCCCCATGAACCGGGGCGGCATCGGAACGAAATCACTGAACGCGGAACTTCAGGCCGCCCTCAACGGCACGGCAGAACCCAGGGTCAACCGCTTCGGCAGCAGCTTCGCTCCCGGAGACAAGGTGCTCCAGACGCTGAACAATTACGACAAGGAGGTGTTCAACGGCGATATCGGCCTGATTGAAGCGGTCAGCATCGAAGAGGGCATGCTGAGCGTACGGTTCGACCGGAAGCTGGTGGACTATGCATTCGATGAACTCGACGAGCTTTCGCTCGCCTATGCCACCAGCATCCACAAAAGCCAGGGTTCGGAATACCCGGCCGTGGTCATCCCGCTGGCCATGCAGCACTACACCCTCCTTGAGCGGAACCTGGTCTATACCGCCGTGACCCGTGGCCGGAAACTTGTGGTGATCGTCGCCGAGCCGAAAGCCCTGGCGATGGCCATCAGAACCTGCCGGTCGAAACGGCGGCTGACGGCCCTGGCTGCAAGGCTCAATCCGCCCGGTCGGCGAGACTGGCAAAATTTCTGAGCACGCGTCGCGCTTCCGGGGTCTCCTGCACTGCCCCAAGCAGCCTGCCCACATCACGGCCATCCCGTTCAAGGCCCTTCCGCTGGGCTTCAATGTAGCCCCGCATCACTTCGGCGGCATATTCGGGATGGAACTGCACACCCCAGGCACAGCCGCCCACCCTGAATGCATGAACCGGCTCAAAATCATTGCCTGCGAGCAGCTCCGCACCATCGGGAAGCAGCAGGACGCTCTGGGCATGCGTGGCATGGGCGGCAAACCGGTCGGGAAGAGCCCGGAAAAGCGGATCCTGCCTCGCGGCAGCCGTCAGCCGGACCTCTACCGTCCCTACCTCCCTGCCAGCCGGGTGGTAGCCGACCTGGCCGCCTGCAGCCCGGCCAAGGAGCTGGTGGCCGTAACAGATGCCGAGAAAAGGCGTACCGGCGGCGACAAGCCCAGCGATCCACGCTTCCAGCCCGAGACTCCACGGCAGGTTGTCGGTGACCATGGCGTGCGAGCCGGTAACCACCGCCCCGGCCATATCGTCGGCCGCAGGCAACGGAGCCCCGCCGACGGCATCGACAACCACAATCCGCTCCGGGTCGACGCCGAGTCCGGCGGCAATCCAGTCATCGAAATCCCCCAGGCAGGCAATGGTCGACGCATAGGTCGACCCCGCCTTGATGATGTAGAGCTTTTTCATGATCGTCTTTCACCATTGGTTACCGTGAACATGCGTCAAAGCTACCATCTTTGGCCGACCGAAACAACCCGGCCAAACCTGTCTTCGCCGCTTTTTTCGTATATTGGCGGCAAAACGCAAGCATCGCCCGGCCCCACCGGCACGCTGGCGGATGAACAGCAAGCCACTGTCCAGAAGAGTGCCGCACGAGACATGAAGCAACATTCGCTCATCTTCCTGACCGGGTTCAGCGGGTCGGGAAAATCAACCATAGGCCCGCTCCTTGCCAACTCGCTCGGCTTCGAGTTCATCGACCTCGACAAGGCGATTGAGCTGGCTGCCGGCAAAAGCGTGAACCGCATCTTCGAAGAGGATGGTGAAACGAGCTTCCGCGCACTGGAACGGCGTACCCTGGAATCGATCGCAGACAGGAAGGAACTGGTCGTTTCGCTGGGAGGCGGCGTCCTTGAAAGCGATCCCTGCTTCACGCTGATCCACAAACACGGGACGCTGGTCTACCTGAAATCGAGCCCGGAAATCCTCACCGTGCGTCTGCAGAACAAGACAGACCGGCCCCTGCTGAAAGCTGCGGACGGCAGCAAGCTGACGAAAGCGGAAATCGAGGCGAAAATCACCAGCTTGCTTGCCCGGCGGGAACCCCGTTACCTGAAGGCGGACCTGGTCATCATGACCGACTCGAAAAAGATCGGTGCCACGGTTGAGGAACTGACCAGAAAAATCGAGCGCCACATCCGCAAAGCTTCGCGAAACATGAACAAGGAACCGTAACGAATGCCATCCCCGTCAAGCCATATCGTCGTCAACACCCCGGTCGTCAACTCGATCGGCAAGCTCTACGAAGCACACGGACTGGGCAGGAAATGCGCCGTGCTGTTCGATACGAACACCAGAAAACTGTTCGGGGATCGTGTGCTCTCCGCACTCCGGCAACAGGAGTTCCAGACCCTCGAACTGGTCGTGCCTGCCCGTGAAACCTCGAAAAGCCTCTCTTCCGCGTGGAACATCTACGGCCGCATGATCGAAGCCGGCGTCGACCGGAGCTGGAACCTGCTGGCCGTCGGCGGCGGCGTGGTCGGCGACCTCGGCGGCTTCATCGCCGCAAGCTATTACCGGGGAATTCCGGTCGTCCAGCTGCCGACCACCATCCTGGCGATGACCGACAGCTCGATCGGCGGCAAGGTGGCGGTCAACCATCCCCTCGGCAAAAACCTGATCGGCTTTTTCCACCTGCCGGAACTGGTGCTCATCGACCCAAGGATGCTCGAAACGCTGCCAAAACGGGAGGTTTACGGAGGACTGGCCGAAGTCGTCAAGTACGGGTTCATTGCCGATCATGAATTTTTCGGCCTGCTGCAGGAGCATTTCGACGAGATCGCCAGGCTTGAAGAGCCATGGCTCACGGAAGCCATCAGCCGCAGTGCGTTCATCAAGGCCGACGTCGTGGAAAAGGACTTTCGGGAGACCACGGGGCTGCGGGCCACGCTCAACTTCGGGCACACCTTCGCCCATGGCCTTGAAAAACTCGCCGGCTACCGTTACCTGCGGCACGGCGAAGCCGTTTCCATAGGCATGGTCTGTGCGCTCTTCCTGTCGAACCAGCTCGGTTTCCTGCAGGAAACCGAGCTCCGGCAAGGGCTTTCGCTGCTCGGGAAGTTCCGGTTCCCGCGTGGGCTGGTACAGCGGCATTTCCTGGCCTGCGACGAAACGGCGCTGTACGAAAGCATGTATTCGGACAAGAAAAAAATCGACAAGCAGCTCCGTTTTGTGCTTGTCGACAGGATCGGCCATGCATTCCTGCATGGCGAGAATATCCCCGACAGGAAGGTGTTTGAAGCCATCGGTTCGGCAAAAGCCTGGTTCTCAGGCGGGCGGTAAAACCCGCGCGGCCGTGATGCCGGAAGAGGGAACTGCCGAAGCGTCAGCGACGCAGGTTCCGCTCCAGCAGCAGTCGGCTGCCATGCACCACCGCCAGCTCGTCGACCACCTCGATGCAGGGAATCTCACGGGCGATCATCCGGCTGTTGCCGCCGGTCGCGATAACGCGGACGACCTGGTCACCATGCTGCTCACGAAGATGGCGGGCTATTTCGGTGATCAGCCCCTCAACCTGTTTGACAACACCCCAGAAAATACCGCTGCGGATGCACTCACCTGTCGAGTGGCCGAGCAGTCCGGCCCCCCGGTCGACGCTGACGAGCGGAAGCTGCGCCGTGCGCGCATGAAGCGCTCCCGACATCATATCCACCCCGGGCATGATCAGCCCGCCGGCATAGTCCCCACTGGAATCGAGGACATCGAAGGTGATTGCCGTACCGATATCGACGGCGATATGCGCCTCATCAGGAAATAGCTGGCAGCTCCAGGCACACAGGGCGACCCGATCCGCACCGAACGTGCTGCGGTTTTCATACTCCAGGTTGAACGGCAGGTCGAGTCCCGGGCCGATATGCACTACGGGAACCGAAACCAGCAGCGCCAGCGTATTGGCACAGGCTGCCGCGACATCCGGGACAACGCTGCAGATGGCCACGGCGCAGACAGGGGCCGAACGCCGCAAGAGGTCGTCAAGCTGCGGCGTCATCACCGCGGGATCGGCGAACATCGATGTCGGGATGCGTTCGAGCACCGCTTCGGCAACACCCGAAAACACGGCGATCGTCGTTGTCGTATTGCCGATAACGATCACCACCGATGCGTCGGCGGACGCGACGCGCTGCTGTCTTTCCATGGGGGTCAGCGGGAAACTGCGGGATCAGGACGTTTGACCTGCAGGCCGGTCTTTCCGGAAAGCGCCTGCAACAGGCGTTCCGCTCCCGGCAGGCCATGTTCGCCTTCGGTAATGGTGATCGAGTCCCGAAGACCGGCATTCCTGGCGACGATAAACAGCTGCGGTGGCGGCGTGTAGGTCACCTGCTCCTGATAGATCGAGACAATGTCGCGGTACAGAAAAACCTTCCTGTCCCCCTTCCTGGTGACATATTCGATCCTGTCCGCCTTGAGCTTGCAGGCGTCACCGTCCCGTCCGTGCTCGGCAAGGAACTTCGTGTTGTAGTACTGGGGAACGCCGAGTGCGACGGTGGTCATGAGCACCAGCAGGGTGGTTTTCCAGAGGCAACCGAAATCGACGCCATAGGAGAACTTCCCGAAACGGTAAAATACCGCCCAGCCAGCCCCGAGAAACAGCATTGCAAGTACCCAGGTAAACAGCCAGTAATAATCAAGCCAAAAGGCGGGATACGATATCGGGTACTGGAAAAGTTCTGGCATGGGTGACCTTGCGGAGATTCTTGTTATTTTGAAAGCACAAAAATACAGCTTTTCCGATTGTCTTTGAAACAGAATAATCGCAACCGCCCCGACGCATGAAATCCTACCACAAAGAGCTCTGGATGCAGGTCCCGACACGAATGGACTTCGTCAACATCACCGGCGACGTTGAAAAATCCCTGCAGGAGAGCGGCATCAGAGAGGGCCTCTGCCTGGTCAACGCCATGCATATCACCGCGTCGGTCTTCATCAACGATGACGAACCCGGGCTGCATGCAGATTACCGGGAGTGGCTCGAACATCTCGCACCGCACGACCCGTCCCGTTACCGGCACAACCGCACCGGGGAGGACAACGGCGACGCACACCACAAACGCCAGATCATGGGCCGTGAGGTGGTGGTGGCCGTCACTGCGGGAAAACTGCACCTCGGGCCATGGGAACAGATTTTTTACGGAGAGTTCGACGGCCGGCGCCGGAAGCGGATACTCGTCAAGATCATCGGTGAGTGACCGGGAGCCGTTCAGTGGTTCACGGCATAACCACCGGCAAAATCCATGACGCACATCTGCCGGTAGACGCGGTGGGAGCCGATAGCGATGCCGACAACCCGGAACCGGTCGCTGAGGAGGTTCCTGCGGTGCCCGCGGGATGCGACGCCATCGTCAACCAGAAGCGCCGTGACGATCGAGCGGGGGTCATCATACCCGTAGGAGATGTTCTCCCCCGCTGCCTCCAGCCATCGCCCATAGCGACTGATGCGAAGTTCCATGCCCGAACCGTCGGCACCGGTATGGCCGACCCGGCCGCTTGCCGACTGGTCGCGGACATGGTCACGTGCCGCGCGCGCAAGGCCCGGGGAGGCAGCAAGTTCGCCGACCGGCCGGGACCGTTCAAGCACCCTGATGCACTCGTCAAGCGCTGAGACCCCTTCCTGGGTCAGGATGGGCACCATCCCGGGCCGGCGGAACAACCGTCCCTGATAATACCCCCGCATCGGAACCAGATACTGCCGCGCATATGCGCCGGGGTTGCTGCGCAAGAGGTTAAGCTCATGGAGAACGCCTCGTTCGGCATCCTCCCGGGAACCGGTAACTCCTTGTACCGCCGCCTGCCCGTCGGCAAGCAGCGTGTCCGGCGACAAACGCCCATCCGGAGCGATCGGGCGGGCATCGCCGACAACCGCCACCGATAGCGACAGCAGCACCACTGCGAAAAAACAGGATAACAAACGCATCATGGCAGGGCCTCAGACCTGTTCGAGATGGTCAAGTTCAAGCTTGCGGAGTTTCGGGGCAAGAAGCGCCGTCGCCCCCACGACGGCAAGCGTCATCAGCCCGCCGAAAACCACCGATGGCACCAGACCCATGAGCCGTGCCGCAACGCCGGACTCAAGCGCGCCAAGCTCGTTGGAGGTTCCGATAAAAATACCGTTGACGGCCGAAACACGACCACGCAATGCATCAGGCGTCGCCAGCTGCATGATGGTGACCCTGGTAACGACCGACACACCGTCGCAGACCCCGGAAAGCAGGAGCACCAGGGCAGCCCCCCAGAAGTCGGTGAGCAGCGCGAACACGATCATGGTGACACCGAAGGCCGCAACGGAGGCAAGCAGCCAGCGCCCGTTATTGAAGCGGACAGGATGACGTGCAAGAATCAGGCCGGTCACCATGCCGCCAATCGCAGGGGCTGCCCGAAGGATGCCCAATCCTTCCGGCCCGTAATGGTAAATGTCATGGATAAACGCGGGCAGCATCGAGACCGCGCCTCCGAACAGGACGGCAAACATGTCGAGCGACTGCGCCCCAAGCACGATCTGGTTGCTGAACACGAAGCGAAGCCCTTCGGCCATGCTGCGCAGCACCGGCATGTTCCCGCTCTGGCGCGGCGGCTCCTTGGCTTGCAGCGACAGCAGGGCAAGCGCCCCGCCAAGGGCAAAAAGCGCCGCCATGAGGTAACTCGATGTCTTGCCGAAATAACCGACGACAAGCCCGCCAAGCGCAGGCCCGCCGATCAGGCCGAACTGGAACACGGAACTGCCGACCCCGGCTGCCCGGGCAAACTTTTCACGTGGCAGGATGAGCGCGAACAGTGCGTTATAACTCGGGTTGATGAACGCCCGGGCAAATCCGCCGACCGCCATGGCTGCATAGATCAGCAGCGTGGGATCGCCAGGAAACACCCCCGAGGAGATCGCCGCAAGCAGAAGGGAGTTACACACCAGCAGCAGGCTGGCGAGCACGCCGAACAGCTTTCGCGAATACCGGTCGATGGCGTACCCCGCGACCAGAGCAAACAGGAAATAGGGAACCACCTCGGCCAGCCCGACCAGGCCGAGTGAAAGCGGATCGTGCGTCAGCTGGTACAGATGCCAGCCGACCGTCACGGTCACCATCTGGTAGGTCAGGACAACCAGAACCCGAAACAAAAGCAGCCGGACAAACCGGCCCTCAGCCACAACCGCACGCATGCGCACAAACTCCCCGATTTTGATGAACATCTGGCGCGGCAAACGGGGCCAAACCTCCCTGGCCGCAACCTCTTTTTTATTACAGTATGCTCTCCAAAAGCAGAATTAGCAAGATTTTTTCAAAGAAATACCTTAACTGTGGGATGGTTTACATCATTTTCAAGAAATAATTTATAAGATTAGGAAAGCCGGCTTGCAAGTGCAGCCGGCAACGGGAACGACAACGGCCGTCACGCGGGTTGACAATGCAGAAACCCGAAGGCCGTATATGCCTGACCCGGCAGGTATCGCCTCTGCAACATCAAGAAAAGGGAGCTACCATCGACCGCATCATTGACCTTACAGAACTCGCCCTCAGGGACGCGCACCAGAGCCTGATCGCCACGCGTCTTGGAATCGACGATATGATCGGGGCATGCAAAGACCTCGACGAAGCCGGCTACTGGTCGGTAGAATGCTGGGGCGGCGCAACCTACGACGCCTGTATCCGTTACCTCAACGAAGACCCCTGGGAACGACTCCGGACATTCCGAAAGCTCATGCCCAAAAGCCGCCTGCAGATGCTGCTGCGGGGCCAGAACCTCCTCGGATACCGCCACTACCAGGACGAAGTTGTCGAACGGTTCTGCCAGAAATCGGCAGAAAACGGCATCGACGTCTTCCGCATCTTCGATGCGCTGAACGACCTCCGCAACATCGAAACCTCGGTACGGGCCGTCAAAAAAGCGGGCGGCCACGCCCAGGGCACCATCTCCTATACCGTCAGCCCCATCCACACGACCGGGCTTTTCGTCGAACAGGCAAAACGCCTCCAGGATATGGGGGTCGATTCGGTCTGCATCAAGGATATGGCCGCCCTGATCAAACCGCAGGCGGCCTACGACCTGGTGAAGGGCATCAAAACCGCCTGTGGCGAAGGACTCAGGGTCCACCTGCACGTCCATGCCACCACAGGCGTCACGCTGGTGAGCCTGATGAAAGCGGTAGAGGCAGGCGTGGACTGCGTGGACACGGCAATCAGCACCATGAGCCTGGGGCCGGGCCACAACCCCACGGAAAGCTTCATTGAAATGCTGGAGGGCACCGGATTTTCGACGCGCGTCGATATGGAGCGGATACTCAGGGTAAAGGAGCATTTCACCAGCATCCTCAAGCGTTACCACGAGTTTCAGTCCCAGGTCACCGGGGTCGAAACGGAAATCTTCAAAAGCCAGATCCCCGGCGGCATGCTCTCGAACATGGAAAACCAGTTGCGCCAGCAGGGCGCTGGCGACCGCATGAAGGAGGTGCTCGAAGAGATCCCTGTTGTTCGCAGGGATACCGGTTACGTGCCGCTGGTAACGCCCAGCAGCCAGATCGTCGGCACCCAGGCAGTGCTGAATGTGCTGATGGGGCGCTATGCCGTGCTGACCGGCGAATTTGCCGACCTGATGCTCGGCTATTACGGCGCCGTGCCCGGCGAACGGAATCCCGAGGTGGTCGAAAAGGCCCGGGCGCATGCGAAAAAGGAGCCGATCGACTGCAGGCCGGCCGACCTCCTGAAACCCGAATGGGACCGGTTGCGCTCGGAGGCCCTCGCCCTGAACGGTTGCAACGGAACGGACGAAGATGTCCTCACTTTCGCCATGTTTCCCCAGGTTGCCCCGAAGTTCTTCGCAGACCGGCATGAAGGCCCCCGGAACCTCGGCAGGGATCCCGAATCCGGCGCTTCCGAAACGAAGCCGCCGATCGGACATCCGGGAACCATCACCGGACCCGTCACCTACACGGTAGCGGTCAGCGGCCACTCGCACAAAGTGACGGTCGCCCCTTACCAGTAAACCCCAGAACCGGAAACATGAGCATAGAAACCATCATACAGGACCTGAACCAGAAAAAGGACAACCTGCAGCTTGGCGGCGGACAGGAACGCATTGACCGGCAGCATCGGTCGGGAAGCCTGACCGCCAGGGAACGGGTTACCGCACTTGTCGACCAGGACAGTTTCCAGGAATCCGGCCTGTTCGCCGAACACCGGTGCACCCGGTTCGGCATGGACGGCAAAAAGATGCCGGCAGACGGCGTCGTAACCGGAGCCGGCAGCATCGACGGCCGCCTGGTGCATGTGGCCAGCCAGGACTTCACCGTCGGCGGCGGATCTGCAGGTGAGATCCATTGCGACAAGATCGTCCAGATGATGCAGGGCTCCCTGAAGACCGGCTCGCCGTTCATCATCATCAACGATTCCGGAGGAGCGCGGATCCAGGAGGGTATCGACAGCCTTTCCGGGTATGGCAGGATTTTCTACAACAACGTCATGCTTTCCGGCGTCGTACCCCAGATTTCGCTCATCTGCGGCCCGTGTGCCGGCGGTGCGGCATACAGCCCTGCCCTGACCGACTTCATCATCCAGACCAAAGCGGCACGGATGTTCATCACCGGCCCCTCCGTCATCAAGAACGTCACGGGCGAAGAGGTCAGCGCAGAGGATCTCGGTGGCCCGGCGGCACAGATGAACAACGCCGGGGTCGTTCATTTCATCGCCGAAGACGACCGTGATGCAATCGCTATCTGCAAACGACTCCTCTCATTCCTGCCATCGAACAACCTTGAAGATGCGCCCCGCCTTGACGCAGAGGAGGTCATCATTCCCGACAAGCGTCTGAATTCGATTGTGCCCATCGATCCGAAACAGGCTTACGATGTCCGCGAGGTCATTGAGCATCTGGTGGACCTTGGCAATTTCATGGAGGTCCAGGCATCGTTCGCCCCGAACATCGTGATCGGATTCGCCCGTATCCAGGGCCGGTCGGTCGGCGTGATCGCCAACCAGCCTCGGGTCATGGCAGGAGTCCTGGACATCAACGCCTCGGACAAGGCTGCACGGTTCATCCGCTTCTGCAACGCATTCAACATCCCGGTCATCACCCTTGTCGACGTACCGGGTTTTCTGCCGGGCATCGAACAGGAATACGGCGGCATCATCAGGCATGGCGCCAAGCTGCTGTTCGCCTATTCGGCTGCGACCGTACCGAAAATCACGGTTATCCTGAGAAAAGCCTACGGCGGTGCCTATCTTGCCATGTGCAGCAAGGATCTCGACGCCGACCGCGTAGTCTGCTGGCCGACGGCAGAAATGGCGGTGATGGGTGCCGAAGGTGCCGTGGACGTCATCTTCAGGGACGAGATCCGCAAGGCCGACGACCCGGCCGCCCGCCGTCAGGAGCTGATCAGCGACTACCGGAACAATTTTTCCTCACCGTATGCCGCTGCCGCAAGGCTCCAGACGGATGACATCATCGAGCCTGCGGAAACGCGGCGCTACCTGGCCATGACGCTCGATGTCCTGCATTCGAAACGCGAGTTCCGGCCGCAGAAAAAACACGGCCTCATACCCCTGTAACCCTCTCTCAGGAACAACCATGCCAGACCATGAAATAACACCGGAGCTCCTGCTGGTCATGTCGGCGGCCATTGCCGCGTTTCTCGGCAAGAACGTCAGGATACGCAGGGCGCGCTTCATCAGCAACATCGGGCCAAGCAGCTGGTCGCAGCAGGGCCGGGTATCGATCCAGTCGTCCCACACATTCAGCACCAACAACCATTAGAACGGAGAGCCGCCGTGCAGTTGCAACTGACCATTGACGGGAAAAAATATATCGTCGACGTTGACGTGGTCGAGGGTGAAGAGGTTCGCATGCCTGCAAATGCGCCCACCCCGACCTCGACCCTTCGCTCGGAGCCGGTGCCGGTCGCCCCGACTCCGGCCGCAGGCGCCGCGAAGCCTGCGGGTGACAACTTTGCGGACGACAAGGTCTGCCGAAGCCCCATCGCCGGCATCGTCCAGCGCATCAACGTCCAGGAAGGCCAGCAGCTTCAGGTCAACGACCTCCTGGTCGTGCTTGAGGCCATGAAAATGGAAACGAACATCACGGCGCATACCGCCGGAAAGGTCAAGACGATCCTCGCCAGCATCGGAGAGGCCGTCAAGAACGGCCAGCCGCTCATCGAGTTCGAATAGGAAACGCTGAACGCCCCCCGATCGTGCATCTGCGGCGGGGGGCGGAGGCTGAACAGCGTGCAAGGCCAGGCGCCGAATGACGTCAAACGAAGATATGAACGATCCAGCAACCACCTCACCGCAACAGACGTGTCAGGCATTTTCAAGATAGCCATGAAGCTGCTGGTGAACGACAAGAGCAAGTTCACCGCACTCCTGGTCGGCATCACCTTCGCCGTCTTCCTGATGGTCATGATGATGTCGATGTTTTCCGGCATTCTGGCCAAATCCTGCGCCCCGGTCTACAACATCGGTGCGAAAATCTGGGTTATGGACCCGGCCGTGAACAATACGGTCAGCAGCATCCCCATTCCCGACTACGTCCTCTCATCGGCCAGAAGCATCAACGGCGTGAAGTATGCGGTCCCGCTCTACTACGGTGGTGCGCAGGTCAAGCTCAAAGACGGCACCTACCAGGGTGTCACCGTCATCGGCCTTGACGATGCGACGCTGTTCGGAAGGCCGGAGCTCCTGGAAGGAAGGATCGAGGACATCTTCGCCGAGAACGCCTTCATCGTCGTCAAGGACGCGGAATACAACAAACTCGACAAACCGGCGGTAGGCACAGAGTTCGAGATCAACGACAACCGAGGCGTCTACGTGGGTATCGCCAAGGTTGCCTCGTCGGGGCTCTTCGGCGTCCCAACGCTGTACACCACCTTCACCAGGGCGATCACCTACATCCCGTCGACACGGTTCACCACCTCTTACGTGCTGGTCGAACCGAGAAGCGAGGCCGACATCCCCCACATCCAGCACGAAATCGCAAAACTGGGCTACCAGGCGCTCACCAGGGAACAGTTCGTCAAGAAAATCTCCGATTTCTACACCTTCCGGACCGGCATGGGGATGAATATCCTGCTCATGACGACCATCAGCTTCATTGTCGGCCTCTCCATCTCAGGCCAGACCTTCTATACCTTCATTCTCGAAAACCTCGAAAAGTTCGGTGCCATGAAGGCAATCGGCGCCAAGGGGCATGAACTGATCGCCATGATCCTGTTCCAGGCCTTCTTTACGGCGCTCGTCGGCTACGGGCTGGGTGTGGGCGCTGCCTCGTCGTTCATCGCCTTTGCCAAAATGCGCCTGCCGGACTATGCGGCCCAGGTCACCGTCTCGATTCTCGGGTTTGCCCTGCTCATGGTGGTCATCATTGCCGGCGTTTCAAGCTATATCGGCGTTCGCAAAGTGCTCCAGATTCAACCATTCGACATCTTCAGGGGCTGATATGGGCGACTGCATCATCAAGGCCACAAATCTGGCAAAATGGTTCGGCGAAGGAGATGCCCGCACCCTTGCGGTCAAGGACGCCAATTTCGAAGCCCATTACGGAGAAATGGTCTATATCGTCGGACCGTCGGGAAGCGGAAAAACGACGCTGCTCAGCATGATTTCGGGGATCCTGAAACCGAACGGAGGCAAGGTGTCCATCGAAGGAAAGGATATGTGGTCCATGGACGACGACCAGCTCGCAGACCTCAGGCTCCACCACCTCGGCTTTGTCTTCCAGGACTACCATCTGTTTCCGAGGCTCACCACCGTCGAGAACGTGGCGATCCCCCTGATCCTGAAAAAGGTGGACTGGAACGAAGCACTGAAGCGCGCCCGTGAATATCTGGAGATCGTCGGCCTCAAAGATCGGGCTGAAATCCAGCCGGTCAAGCTCAGCGGCGGCGAACAGCAGCGCGTTGCCATTGCCAGAGCCATCGTCGGCCAGCCGGACATCCTGATCTTCGATGAACCGACGGCATCACTCGACGGCGATACGGGCAGAAGGATCGTCGAGTTCGTCAAAACCAACATCCTCAACGAGAAACGCTGCATCATCATCGTCACGCATGACAGTCGAATCTACGAGTATGCCGACACGATCCTGAAAATGGAAGACGGCATCATCACCGGACTTGAAAAACAGCAACTGCATGAGAAATAAAATCCTGATAGGCCTTGCCGTCCTCGGCATCCTGCTCGGCGCAGCGAACGCATACTTCATGCGTGTTCAGCCGAAACCACAGCCACCGGCGTTCAAACCGGCCGCCAACCCGTACCAGAAAGGCATCTACGCCAACGGAATCATCGAAAGCGCACAGTCCAACGGTGCCAACATCAACATCTATCCCGAAGTATCGGGCACGGTTGTGAAAATTCTCGTCACGGAAGGCCAGAAAGTCCCTGCCGGTGCGCCGCTGCTCGTCCTTGACGATTCGGTGCAGCGGGCATCGACAGGATCGGCAAAAGCCCAGGTGGATGTAGCGAAGGCAAACCTTGACAACCTTCAGGCGCAATACCGTAAAATCAGAACCTCGTGGGAACTCGACCCGAGGTCGGTATCGAAAGACGCCCTCGACACGGCAGAACATGCCTCCAGGACGGCTGCGGCCAACCTCGAACTGGCAAAAAAACAGCATGAGGCCGCCGAAGCACTGCTGTCAAAATATACCGTAAGGGCAGTTTCCGGCGGCGCAGTACTGGCCATCAACACCTCCGTCGGCAGCTACATCTCCAACCAGGGCGGCTACAACACCTACACTGGAGGGCTTTCGCCTGTACTGGTCATGGGCAATGCGAACGGCCAGCTCGCCGTCCGCGCCTACATCGACGAAATCCTGATCCAGCGCCTGCCGGATCCGGCACGGATGCAGGCCAGGATGACCATTCGAGGAACCACCATCACCATCCCCCTGAAATTCGTGCGCTTCCAGCCGAACGTCTCGCCAAAAATCGAGCTTTCGAGCCAGCGGACCGAACGCGTGGACGTCCGGGTGCTGCCGGTGATCTTCTCGTTCGAAAAACCCCAGCATGTCACGCTCTATCCCGGTCAACTTGTCGACATCTACATCGGTGAACAACCTGCAGCCAAATAACCCAGCCGGGCGCTCCGGACGCCGGACGCTCCCGGGAGCACTCCTGTGCATCCAGCTCCTCGTACTGGCGGGTTGTGCCGCCGGGCCGGATTTCGTGCGACCTGAACCGCCATCCGCCACGACCTACGACCAGCAGGACCGAAGGACGGCGGCCACGCCTGAAAAAAACGGGGAGCCACGCTTCGACGCGGCAACCGGACCATCGGCAGCCTGGTGGCATGCCTTCGGTTCGAAACAGATCGATGCTGCCGTCAGCCAGGGAATCGACAACAATCCCGGGCTGGAAGCGGCTCAGGCGAGTCTTCGGCAAAGCCAGGCGAACCTCAGCGCCGGTGCGGGAGTCTTCTATCCGCAGGTCAGCGCAACGTTCGGCCAGTTTCGCGGCAATGACGCCACCAGTGCCGCCGGAACCTCACGAACCGCAAACATCTACAACCTGTCGACCCTGTCGGCATCCGTCAGCTACACGCTCGACCTGTTCGGTGGCCAGCGCCGAGCCGTCGAAGGGCTGGGGGCGCAGGTCGATTACCAGCGTGCCCAGACGCTTGGCACCTACATGATGCTTTCGGGCAACATCGTCAACACCTGTATCGCCATCGCGGCATACCGGGATGAAATCGAACAGTCGGACGAGCTTGCGGGCCTGGTGCGCCAGCAGCTTGACATCGCTGAAAAACAGTACCGGGCGGGCCTGACCTCCTACAGTTCCGTCCTTGCCATCAGAAACCAGCTTTCCGCCATCGACGCGGATATCCTGCCGCTCCGGCAGCAGCAGGCGCAGGCGGAACATCTTCTTGCAACACTCTCCGGCAAAATCCCTGCGGAATGGCAGGCACCGCAGCTTCGCCTTGCCGACATCTCCCTGCCGGAACGGCTCCCGCTTTCGCTCCCGTCGGAACTGGTCCGCCAGCGACCGGACATCCTGGCAGCCGAAGCACAGCTCCATGCAGCCAATGCGGGAATCGGCGTCGCCACGGCGGCAATGTTCCCCAGCTTCACCCTCACCGGCAGCTACGGCCGTTCCGGGACGGAACTGCAGCGACTTAAAGATGGCGGCAACAGCTTCTGGGGTATCGGTGCGAACGTTGCCGAACCTATCTTCAACGGAGGAGCACTGCGGGCGAAACGACGTGCGGCCGTCGCGGCGACGGACCAGGAGCGGGCACTTTACCGGCAGACCGTATTGAGCGCATTCGCGCAGGTCGCCGACCTCATCCGCGCACTGGAAACAGATGCGGCGCTGACCGGCACCCAGACCAGAGCTGCTGAAGATGCAAAGCTCGGCCTGGAGATCGCACAGGCGAACTATCGCGCAGGAACGACCGGCTACGTCCAGCTGCTGCTGGCCGACAGCCAGTACCGCCAGGCAACCATAGCGCTCATCCAGGCAAAGGCCCGGCAGCTCCAGGACACGACGGCCCTCTATGTCGCCCTTGGCGGGGGCTGGAAGGATGACCCTGTGGCGAAACAGAAAGCGGGGCTCCGGAACGGCAAATGAATTCGCGTCGAGGATTCACGAACCGCCCCGGAGATGATCGGCAACGACCGGGCACCCACAACACTCTTTTGGGCGCGCCTCCGGTATTTCAGGTGATCTGCACCGGCGTCGCCAGGCAATAACCGATACCACGATAGGTCTTGACCGGGAAACCGCTTCCGAATGGCTCGGTTTTCCGGCGCAAACGGTAAATGAGGGATTCAAGCGCGCGATTGCCCTGGTCGTTCGGCTGGTACCCGAGTATTTTCAGGATATACTGGCGAGTCACGATCGCAGAGCTCTGCAGGACGAGGGAAAGCATGAAATCAAACTCCTTCGCGGTAAGGGCGATCATCTCTCCGTCTGGCGTCTGCAGCGACCACTCGTTACGCAGCAGACGCCAGGCACGGACGTTATCGTCAAGCCCTGGCTCTGGTGCGCTCTGCTGCCGTTCCGCCAATGCCTGTGCTGAAGCGGCAAGGCGGCTGAAGATGTTTCCGATCAAGGCCGCCAGTTCCTGTTCGTCGACCGGTTTGACCAGGCAGACATCGGCACCGGAACCGTATGCGGCGAGCCGGCTTTCCGGCTGGGTGGCGGAAGTCAGCATGATGATGCGGGCATCCGTATTTTTGCGCACATATTCGGCAAGCACCAGCCCGCTCTGGTCCGGCAGCTCTACGTCAATGACGGCAAGGTCGCAACGACAGCTGAACAGATGCTGATAGAAATCCCCGGCGCTCCCCAGATGATCGACAACATAGCCCCTGAGTGCCAGGAGCCGGGAAGCTGCAATGGCGTACTCGGGATCACCGGTGACCATGGCCACCCGGATATCACCTGAAGCCTGCTCAGTGAGATGCTGGTTCATAGCGACCTCCTTTCGGCTGCATGGTGCGAACACCCGATGCTGCCGGGCAGAAGATAGCGGGACGGCACAACGGAAGGCCTGACGGCGTAACAGGCGCACCAGGAATGGATCCGGAACATCCGAATGAGGCTGGCGAAAAACACGCCTGCGGAGGAAAATGGAAATCCGGAGTGGGCGCGAACAGCTCCGGAACGGGATCGGGAACAACTGGTGAATGACATAAACTTCGGTTCAACACATTATTCCACCAAAAAAAAACACAAAACGAAACGTCCTGCACCGGCATTGCCCGAAAACCCTCGGAACCATGATCCCTCGGTATCGCACGAAAAACGCCGCCTACCGGATGACCATGCCCGACCGATCAACAATCCGGGCTATCCTTTCCAGAGCAGGCACGGAAACAGCCGCTTCTTTGGGGGAAACAAGAGTGAACCGTAATTCACTTTCTCTTACATATTTACCACATTTCGTATAAAATTCATAACAAATCCGCACCACTCGCGGATCTACAGGCACCGCACAAACAATCGGCACGCATGTGATGCCGCTGTTTCATGGAAAATCGCAACTTTTATATATTAGGGTATACAAGGCCACGTCCAGACGGCTCAAAACTGTATTGAACCGACTGGTCTCCCCCAACCCCCAGACTCCCCGAGGCCTCCCTATGAACGCATCCAGCGTTGTCATTCACGACGATATGAGGTTATTGCCGGGCAGTGTGGGTAATATCTGCCCCTGTTCCCGATGAACACGACCAGACATTTTATCGGTGCCATCAAGCAGCGCGCCGATGCCATCGTCGGCCCACTGGAGCCGAACATGCCAAGCATGGGACTTTTCATCGTCGTCTGGCATATCGGCTGCATTATCGTGAGCCTGCGCCACGGCAGTTATCATGGCTATGAAAACGTCTTCATGCGAACCCTGATGGCGGCTACCGGCCTGCCGCTGGTGCTGTTCAGGCAGCTCCCCCGTTTCGCCAAAAGATATTTTTCGCTCTACTGTCTGGTGTACCTCAACCTGTTCAGCAGTTACTTCTGTTTCTTCATGGCCATGAAAAGCGGCTGGTCGCCCGACTGGACGATGTCGTCGCTGGTCAGCATCATGCTGATGATCGTGGTCGTCTGCGACTGGCTCTTCATCGCCCCGCTGACCGGGTTTGCGCTACTCCTGGCCTACCTGACGGTGGCGATCACCGACGGCAGAATCCGGTACACCTATATAGAAAGTTCATTGCCGGCCATCATCTTCGGCATTACGGGATGCATCATCGTCACCCTCTGGAAAGAGGAGCGCCACAAGCTCCGCATCTCGCTCATGAAAAGCCTGAGCGGTTCGATCGCCCATGAAATGAGGACACCGCTCAATGCGATCACCCTTGCCTCCGGGGCCATCAAGGCGATGCTTCCGGAACACCTGGGCAATACCTCCTGCGCCACGGGAACAGTCAACCTCCAGGAGGAAACCCTGCAGCGGATTCACGATATCATCGGCAAAGGAGACGAAACCATCAGGCGAAGCAACAAAATCATTGATTCGCTGCTTTCCAGTCTGAACGGCAACGACATCGACCGCAGGCATTTCCGCCTCTCTTCGGCGGCGACGACGATCCGCACCGCCATCGACAACTTCGGCTTCGAACAGCCGGATGACCGGAGACTGCTCGAAGCGAGGCTGTCGAATGATTTTGAATTTTTCGGTGACCCCGACCTCTTCACCCACGTCCTGTTCAACCTTGTCGGCAATGCACTCTATTACCGCAACCGGCCGGAATTCCGCATCGAGATCACCCTCAGTGAAGGAGGGGCGAGCAACCGGATAACGGTTCGCGACACCGGGCCGGGAATTCCCGCCGAAAAACTGGAGCTGATCTTCAACCAGTTCTACACGGCGGGCAAGACGGGCGGCAACGGACTGGGGCTGGCGTTCTGCCGGCGGGTTGTCGAATCGTTCGGCGGCACCATAATCTGCCGTTCCGACTTCGGGAAATGGACGGAATTCATTATTGAACTGCCCGGCAGTGAATCGGAAACCGTCAGGCATCTCCAGCATGAGGTGCTGGGAAGCAAAAAGGTGCTGATCGTTGACGATCAGGTGCCCAACAGGCTGCTTCTGGCCAAGTTCCTGACCGACATGAACTGCATGGCAGAGCAGGCCGCAAATGGCCGGGCCGCCCTCGATATGGCGGCAAAAACCTGTTACGACCTCATCCTGATGGACATCGAAATGCCGGTGCTCAACGGGGATGATGCAGTCAGGAAGCTCAGAACGGGCCAGGGCCTTGAGCTCTCCATGGCATTGCATTATCGGGACGTTCCGATCATCGGCGTTACCGGCCTTGCTGAAAACGAGGCGATCCGCAGGACCATCTACTCCGGAATGGACGACTACCTGCTCAAACCGGTCAGCAGGAAAACGCTGAAAAAATATGTGGAACGGGCATTCTTTTCAGACCGCCCCGGCCAGGCCGAGCCGCAACTGGTCGGCATCAGCGGAGCGGCGATCCTCGTCGTCGATGACAACGCCACCTCCAGGACATGCCTCAAGGCGCTTCTCGAACCCCTTGGCTACAAAGTGTTCCTGGCTGAAAACGGACAGGCTGCCCTCGAATCAATCTGCAATGACACCATTGACCTGGTGATCCTTGACATGCAGATGCCGCTGATGGACGGGCTTGAGACGGCAAAAGCCATCCGGAACGGCAAGTCGGGAATCTGCCGTGACCTGCCGATTATTTCACTCAGCGGCTACAGTGACGAACAAAGCGCCATGAATGCACGAAAAAACGGCATCGACGTGCACCTTGGCAAACCGGTGAACCGGCATAAACTGGCGACGGCCATCGCCAACCTGCTGAGCCGGACCGAAAAGTTCAGTACGAACCGGGCGGAAGGCAATGCCACACCGTGGCTTGCACTCGAAAAACTGCCGATCCTCGACCTTGCGGTGATCCATGAACTGGAAAACCTCGGTGATACCGCGTTTCTGTCCAAGCTCTTCGGGCTCTTCATCCAGGAGGCTGAACAGCTCATACGGGAAATCGATGAAGCCTGCCGGAACCAGGAGCGCGAAAAAGCCCGGCGGACCTGCCATACCCTCAAAGGCTCTGCCGGCAGCGTCGGTGCCGCAAGGATGCAGAACATCGCCATGGCCATGGATGAATTGCTTCGCAACCAGCGATGCCCCAAAACCGAAGGATGGATCGATTACCTCGTGCAAGTCTTCAGGCAGACAGAAACGGCATGCAGGAAACAGCGTGAACGCCCCCCGGTAAAAAAGGGAGCAGCGGCGGTGACACCGTAACCGGTGCAGGACGGAAACGGTGTCACTCGGACAAACGCTTGCACTGATGGCGTGCTCATGGTTATCTTGCCGGAAAAACAGGTAAACCGGAAACCATGACACAAGAAAAGGCTCCTGCAAAACTGCTTATCGTCAAGAACATCACCCGCGAAGGCCCGGGAATCCTCGGCGAGCTCCTCGGCGAACGCGGCATCGGCTATGATCTCATTGACCTGTATGCCGGCGAACAGATCCCGGAAACCGGAAACTACGCGGGAATGGTCGTCCTTGGCGGCCCGCAAAGCGCCAACGACACCACCCCCACCATGCTGCATGAGCTGCAGCGGGTGCGGGAATGGCTGGCGACAGGCCGGCCCTACATCGGCGTCTGCCTCGGACTCCAGGTCATGGTCAAGGCTGCCGGAGGCCACGTTGAACCATGTGCCGTAACCGAGCTGGGATTCCATGAGCCTGACGGGGAACCATTCACGGTAAGCCTCACCCCGGAAGGCAGAATGGACCCGATCTTCAACGGGCTTGCCGACCGCCTCCGGGTTTTCCAGCTGCACGGTGAAACCGTCGTTCCCACCCCGGACATGACGCTCCTCGGCTACGGCAAGGGCTGCCGCATGCAGGTTGTGCGATACGGCGACAACGCCTGGGGACTGCAATGCCATTTTGAACTGACCCCGGCCATGCTGGCAACATGGACCCTTGAAGATGCGGATCTGGTAACCATGGACCGGGAGCGACTCCTTGCCGAATTCTCGGCGATCGAACCGGAGTACACCGCCATCGGACGCACGATCCTGGCCAATTTCATCAAGCGCTGCGGGTTCAACGCTGACTGAACCTTCCGGAACGTAGGCATGGAACGCCTGACGACAGACCCGCGACGCATCCGCCCGTGCAACCTTGCCGTGGAAGGTGCCGGGCCTGTCATATACTGGATGTCCCGCGACCAGAGGGCCTCGAACAACTGGGCCCTCAACCATGCCATTGAACGGGCCAATGCACTCGGCCAGCCGGTGATTGTCGCCTTCACGCTGCTCCCCGGCTTCCTCGGCGCAACCAGCCGCCAGTACGATTTCATGCTCCGGGGACTTGCCGAGGTCGAAACCGTGCTGCGCTCCATGGACGTCCCCCTCGTCGTACTCAATGGTGACCCGGCCTCAAGCATCGCCGGATACGCCGACAGCATCGGCGCCGGGGCCGTCGTAGCGGATTTTTCGCCGCTGCGGCTGCCCAGAAGCTGGAAAAGAGCGGCAGCTGAACGGCTCACCTGCGCATTCTGCGAAGTCGACGCACACAATATCGTCCCCTGCTGGGTTGCATCCTCAAGGCAGGAGTATGCCGCAAGAACCATCCGGCCGAAACTGCAGGCACTGTTCCCCACCTTCATGCAAGCACCGCCGGTGCTCACCCCCAGGTTCCAGTCGACGCTCTCCTCGTTGCCTCTGGTAAACTGGAACGCGCTTGTCGCAGGCATGCGCCATGAGAGAGACATCGGGCCGGTGAGCTGGCTCGAACCCGGCCGGGAAGCTGCGAAGGTGCGGCTCAGGCGTTTCATCACTGAAGCGCTTGGCCGTTATTCGCCAACCCGCAACGACCCGAATGCCCGAAGCACCTCATGCCTCTCCCCCTATCTCCACTTCGGGCAGATCAGCCCCCAGGAGGTACTGGCCGAAGCAATGTCGGCACCGGCCGATGCAGTGAACCGCGACGCCTTTGCCGAACAGCTTTTCATCAGGCGGGAACTTGCCGAAAATTTCTGTTTCCACAACGACCGGTATGATTCGTTCGATGCCATTCCGGAATGGGCGAAAACAACCCTCACGCGCCATCTGGGCGACCACAGGCCCTACCGCTACGCACTGGCCGGGTACGAACAGGCAACGACGCATGACGCCCTCTGGAACGCGGCACAGCGAGAGCTCGCATGTACCGGCATCATGCACAATTACATGAGGATGTACTGGGCGAAGAAGATCCTGGAATGGAGCCCCGGACCGGCCGAAGCACTGGATATCGCCGTAACGCTCAACGACAGGTACGCTCTTGACGGACGGGACCCGAACGGCTATGCAGGTATCGCCTGGGCCATCGGCGGGCTGCACGACCGGCCGTGGTTTGAACGACCGGTGTTCGGTAGCGTGCGGTACATGAATGCGGCAGGATGTTCAAGAAAATTCAACGTGCACCGTTATATCAGTGAGGTCGATGCACGTTGCCGGGAACGGTAAGGCGGAAGGTCAGCCGAGCGTCAGGTCTATCGTCCGGCGGGTCATATCGACCTCGTGAACTTTGACCTTCAGCCGCTGGCCAACCTGCAGACGACGCTTTTTCCGCTTGCCGACCAGTGAATAGGAGGCTTCATCGTACTCGTAGTAGTCGTCATTGAGGTTCCGCATATGCACCAGCCCTTCAATGGCGAAATCGACCATCCGGACATAGATGCCATATTCGGTCGCACCGGAAATCACCCCGGAGTAGACCTTGCCGACATGCGTCGACATGTATTCGACCTGTTTGAGCTTGACCGATTCGCGTTCCGCCTCGACTGCGATTTTTTCGCGTTCATTCGATATCTGGCAAACCGCGGCTATCTTGGCCGAGATCTCTGCAAGCCGCTGCTTGTCGCCCTTCTTGCGTGACTTTTTGGCGGCTTCATACTCGAAGAGCAGGCGATGCACCACCAGGTCGGGATAGCGCCGTATCGGCGAGGTGAAGTGGGTGTAATGTTCGAATCCAAGCCCGAAATGCCCGACATTTTCGCTGGAATACACCGCCTTTGACATGGAACGGAGCGCCAGCTCGTTGACCAGGAACTCGACATTGGTTCCCCGGACCTTCTGCAGAAGCTCACGAAGCGACTTTGACGAGACCGTCGCACTCTCCCGGCCCTTGCGATCGAGCTTGAGGTCATAGCCGATTTTCCTGACGAAGTTGGCCAGGATCGACACCTTTTCCATCTGCGGCGCGCCATGGACACGATAAATCACCGGATGCGGCAGCTTTTCGTTTTCCGCAAAAACCGTCGTCAGGTAGTGGGCGACCGCACGATTGGCCAGCAGCATGAACTCTTCGATCAGGCGGTGGCTTGCAAGACGCTCCTTCTTGATCACCTCGATCGGCTCACCGTTACTGCCGAGCCGGAAGCGGACCTCCTCGGTCTCGAAATCGAGGCCCCCCTGGCTGAAGCGTTGTTCACGCAACAGGGTGCTGATACGTTCGAGGTGCTGCAACTCCTTGACATAGTCCCCCTTGCCGGCATTGAGAATTTCCTGGACATCCTCATAGGTGAAACGCCGCTTGGAGTGAATGACCGTCTTGTGGAACTCCTGCTTCCGGATCTCGCCGGACTTGGTCATCGTGAAGAAAACAGAATAGGCCATCCGGTCGACACCGGGGTTCAGGCTGCAGACCTTTTCGGAAAGGCGCGACGGAAGCATGGGAATGACCCTGTCGACAAGATAGACCGATGTCGCACGCTTCTGGGCTTCACGATCCAGTTCAGAGTTCTCCGGAACGAAATGCGACACGTCGGCAATGTGCACGCCAACCTTCACCACGCCCCTCGGCAGGAATTCGATCGACAATGCATCGTCGAAGTCCTTGGCATCAAGCGGGTCAATGGTGAATACCGTCTTGTCACGGATGTCCAGACGCCCTTCAAGATCGGCATCGGTGATCTCCTCGCGGATGTTTTCGGCAAATTCGAGCACACGTCCATCGAAAGACTCATCAATACCAAGCCCGCGGGCAATCGCACTCACCTCGACGGTGGACTCGCCTGCCACACCGAGAATTTCAAGCACCGTCGCCTGGATCGTGCCGTTCTTGAGAAACTGCAGCTCCCCGGCAAGAACCTTGTCGCCGGCTTTCGCCTTTGCCGCAGCCTTGATGGGAATATGGATTGCCGGAAGAATCTTGCGAAGGTCGGGCTTGAGCAGGAAACGGCGGTTTTCACGATGCAGGGTCCCGACCACCGTCGTCACCCGCCGGGAGATCACCGCGGTCACCTTGCCTTCACAACGCTGGTGCGGCGACTGGCGGGAAACATAGGTATCCGGCACCTTGGTCACCTGCACCTCGACCTCGTCGCCGTGCAGGGACTCGCCCAGGTTGTCGGCGCCGATGAAGACATCGTCGTCAAAGCCCTCGACATCGACAAAGCCGTAACCATTCGGATGGGTCGTCAGCTTGCCGGTGTAGGTCTGGTCAACCTTGTACAGCTCCTTGGCCGGCCCGGGCAACGGACGGGACTGGCCGAAATGCTCCTCATAGGTACCAGCTTCAGATCCGGCCCAGCCGTAACAACGCTCGCCATCCTTGTCGACGACACCGTCCTCCTGCAGCTTGTGCAGCACATACCAGAATCCCGGAAGCTGTCGGGAGTCACCATACCCCATCCGCCGGGCCAGCTCGACCGAGCGGAATCGCTCCCCCTCATGGTCGGTCAGGAATGAAATGATCTCCGCGGCCATGGAGGATTCACCGCGTTTGAAGAGAAATTCATTGATCAGGATATGATCGTTTGCCCGGACTTTTTCGGCACCATGCCGGGTCGACGCCCTGTTGTTTCTTTTTTTCTTCGGGGATTTTGTCGTCTTCGAACTCTTTTGCTGTCTTGCCACGCAATTGCTATTGTGATGTTGTCAATGTCTCCACGCCTGTTCACCTGATGAAACAGTCTGTGCGCACGTGTTTTCCGGACACGTTTCCGATTCCTGAAGGAATTTGATTGTATTTGAATTTAAGAATATTACGCATGATTACCACCGTCTATTCACGGAGGCACGTCCGGCCTGTGAAAAACGGTTGCATCCTCGCGGCTTGCGGCAGAAGGGAACGGGCGCTCTCCCCTGCCCTGCGCCTCAGGCTGAGCGGTGCGCAGCTCTGATGCCGTCGACGAGGTATTTCACATCGACAATATCCTGCGGCCTTCCTGCGGCAAGCTTCGCTTCAATCAGATGGCGCCTGCTGATAAAATAGACGCGCACGCCATCGACCTCCATTGATTCGCGTTCGGCCCATGCCTCATCGAACGAAACACCCCGAAGGCTCAGCATATCGTCGATCCGCACCGGCGGACGGCCCATCTGGTAAAAAAAACCGGGCTGGCAGAAATAGTCCCAGGACATTCCGGCAAGGGGTGCACCATACCTCTGAAGAATCCTGAACACTTTTATGGCATTGTCCCGGTCGGGACAGGTCCAGATATCGATGTTCCAGGTATATCGTGGCCGCGAATAGCACATGACGGCACAACCACCGAAAATCATGTACTTCACCCCCTGGGCATCGAAAAGGCCCAACAGCTCCTTCACTTCGGCCTTTGCCAGAATCGAGTGATTGAATCGGTCTTTCATGACATCAGAAATCTCATAATTCTTCCGGTTGACGGACAACGGCCTCCGGCAAAGCCAATCGGGGGATCATACGACACATGCTGAACAGCGACGCACCAGAAACCGGCGACAGAGGGAGCCGACGGAAAAAGCCGCCCAAAGAACCCTGCTGCACAAACA
Organism: uncultured Chlorobiaceae bacterium; assembly: GCA_964611215.1. Lineage (GTDB taxonomy): Bacteria > Bacteroidota > Chlorobiia > Chlorobiales > Chlorobiaceae > Chlorobaculum. Next base: position 100,635 of record CAZSXF010000002.1, on the reverse strand, counting down.
TCCTGCAGCACCCTGCGGTTCAACAGCCGATCAGTCGTTCAAATTCGTCCATATCCCTTGCCGGGACAGTGCCGCTGCTTCGTTTCAGGGCATAGCCCAGAAGCAAGGTGGGGATAAGCAGGCTCAAACACGGGATAACAATCCGTACAAATGGCGATTTCATATCGATGGCAATTCATCTGGCCCTGGCTGATCGGTGCCGTTCATGCGAAAGCCGGAACTTCGGCTTCACAACAGGTAGTGCAACCATCATGCCATTGCATCTCCCAAAGGGCACGAGCCCCGGAAATCCGCATGAAACCGCACCTTATATCACAGGCATACCGTCTCAAGACGAGACAGGGCGTCTCAAACAGGTATTATTCTCACCTTGAGACCGGTCCTTCCGGAAGCTGCCAGACTGGAAACAACCTTTTCCCGATTTGCGACGGACTGAACACCCCGTTGCCTATATTTGAAAAAAGATTTCAGCGGGAAACCACCCAAGGAGAGGCGATGCTCAACATTCTGGTCGTCGATGACGAGGCAAATATCAGGAAAACGCTCACGCTTTTCCTGGAATCACGGGGCCACCGGGTCAGGGCGGTCAGCAGCTTCCAGAGTGCACAGGAGGAAGCTGCGCTCGCCCGTTACGACCTCGCCCTGGTCGATCTCCGGCTCGGCACGGACAACGGCATGGACCTGCTCCAGCCGCTGCAGAGTTCCTGCCCCTGGATGAAGATTGTGGTCATCACCGCGTACGCGACCATTGACACGGCGGTCGAAGCCATGAAACGAGGCGCTTCCGACTACCTGTCGAAACCCTTCACCCCGGCCCAGCTTGAACTGGTGATCGAACATATCTCCGCACGCTGCAAACAGGAGCAACGCCTGGCGGGCGAGCAGGAACAGAAGGATGAACATGGCCCCGAAACCATGCTGTTCTCGCAGGACCCTTCGATGCAACGGACAATCGGGCTCTCCGCCCAGGTCGCCGCATCGGAAGCGGTCGTCCTGATCCAGGGGCAGAGCGGCACAGGAAAGACGGTACTGGCCCGGGCAATCCACGAGATGAGCGCCCGAGCAGGAAAACCGTTCGGCGTCATCTCCTGCCCATCCCTTTCGCACGAGCTGCTCGAAAGCGAGCTGTTCGGCCATGTAAAGGGGGCATTCACCGGCGCCCTCAAGGACAACCCGGGCCGTGTGGCCGCCTGCGATGGCGGGACGCTGTTCCTTGACGAGATCGGCGACCTCCCGCTGTCGATACAGCCAAAGCTGCTCAGGTTCATCCAGGAACGTGAATACGAACGCGTCGGAGACCAGACGACCCGGAAGGCAGATGTCAGGATCATTGCGGCAACCAATGCCGACCTTCGCCAGGCGGTCGATGAGGGACGGTTCCGGGAGGACCTCTATTACAGGCTCAATGTCGTGCAGATCGACCTGCCGGCACTTGCCCAGCGGCCCAATGACATCCGGCCGCTCGCCGAAAACCTGCTCAGCCTGTTCAACCAGAGCAACCGCAAGACCGTCCCGGGCTTCACCGACGAGGTCATCCGCATTTTCAGGGAGTATCCGTGGCCGGGCAACATCAGGGAACTGCGCAATGTCATCGAGCGGGCCGTCATCCTGAGCAGCGGAGAGCCCATCGGCGCCGAACTCCTGCCGGAACACATGTCATCGAAAAAAGCCCCTGTGCGGCTCGGTGACCCGGTCTCGCTCGACACGATCAAGGAACAGCACATCCGCCGGGTTCTCGCTGAAACCGACTCGCTGCAGGATGCCGCCGCGATCCTCGGCATCGACCAGGCAACCCTCTGGAGAAAACGCAAACAGTTCGGCATCCCCTGACCGAAACCACCATGCGGCGCGGTTTGCATTCTGCAACCTGCGCCCTCCCGCCAATTGCGCAATGCAAGAACCCGGCCGCTGAAATCGTCGGTAGGCATCCGCTTATTTATTTCGTAAAAACACGTTAGCAAACCAGAAAAAGGCTGGCCCGCTTTTTGAGAAAGCACACTCTTGCAGAACCAGGCTTCACCGACGCCAACACCCCGGGCGGGTGTCACATCAGGATCGGCTCCTGCCCATCCCGGCAGGACAACCCTGGACAATCGAGCCCGGCAAGAGTTTTTTCAACAAAAGCATGCTTCGATGACCATTTCGAACGGATTCAAACAGGTAAAGAAATTCTTCATCGGCAACTCCCGTGACTTCCGGGACAGCAAAATATTCCACGCCATCTCCCTGACGGCATTTCTTGCCTGGGTCGGCCTCGGATCCGACGGACTTTCCTCCTCCTGCTACGGTCCGGCGGAGGCCTTCAAGGCACTCCAGGGACATCCGACCCTGGGCATTTTCGTCGCCATCGCCACCGGCCTGACCATCCTGATCATCGCGGCGAGCTACTCCCACATCATTGAACTCTTCCCCTCCGGCGGCGGCGGCTATCTGGTCGCCAGCAAGCTCCTCTCTCCTGAAATAGGCCTGGTCTCCGGCTGTGCGCTCCTGATCGACTACGTCCTGACCATCACCATTTCAGTCGCCAGCGGTGCCGACGCCATCTTCAGTTTCCTGCCCCATGCGCTCCTGCCCTGGAAAATCTGGATGGCGACCTTCGGCGTCATCCTGCTGCTGGTCATGAACCTCCGGGGAATCAAGGAGGCCGTCATGCCGCTGGTTCCGGTGTTCCTGATTTTCGTCCTTACCCACCTTGCCGCAATCGTCATCGCCATCGCGTCACACCTCTCCAACGCCGGGTCGGTCTATCATGAGACCGCCACTGAAATCGGCAAATCGGTCAGTTCCCTTGGCCTTTTCGGAGTCCTGTTCCTCATCCTCAAGGCCTACAGCCTCGGCGCAGGAACCTTCACCGGCATCGAAGCGGTCAGCAACGGCCTTCCCGTGCTCCGGGAACCGAGGATCCTCACCGCCAGGAAAACCATGCGCTATATGGCCTGGTCGCTCTCGATCACCGTCATCGGCCTCATGACCGCCTATATTTTCCTGAATGTCCACGACACGCCCGGAAAGACCCTGAACGCCGTCCTGTTCGAATCGATTACCGCATCCTGGGGCCATACCGCAGGAACCTCGTTCGTCTGGATCACGCTCCTGTCCGAAGCCATACTCCTGTTCATCGCAGCCCAGACCGGTTTTCTGGACGGGCCGAGGGTGCTTGCGAACATGGCGCTCGACAACTGGCTCCCCAAAAAATTCGCCATGCTCAGCGACCGGCTCGTGACCGAACGGGGAATCATGGTCATGGGATTCGCCTCGCTGGCCATGATGCTCGCATCGGAAGGCTCGGTCGATTTCCTGATCGTGCTGTACAGCATCAACGTCTTCATCACGTTCACCCTCTCCCAGCTCGGCATGGTCCGCCACTGGTGGCAGGAACGGGGCAGTGAACCACAATGGGTGCACAAGATCATGATCAACGGCATCGGCCTGGTGCTGACCACCTTCATCCTCATCTCGGTCCTGCTGCTCAAGTTCAACGAAGGCGGCTGGATCACCATGGTCATCACCGGCGCACTGGTGCTCGTCGCCCTCTTCATCAAACGCCATTACACCAAAACCTACGACACCCTGAAACGGCTCGACATCATCGTCGAGGCCGCCGTCATGTCCGGCGCCAACCCTGACGAAACCGCGCAACCGGCTCCGGAATGCAACCCGAAGGCCAAAACGGCAGCGATTCTCGTCAATGGATTCAACGGCCTTGGCCTGCACACGCTCTTCAGCATTTCACGCCTGTTCGGCGGTGTCTACAAAAACTTCGTCTTTGTCGAGATCGGTTCGATCGACGCCGGGAACTTCAAAGGGGCGGATGAAATTGAACACCTCAACGAGCATGTGGAATCCGAAAGCGGCAAGTATGTGAAATACATGATGGAACACGGATTCTACGCAGAATCATTCACCTCGATCGGCACCGATGTGGTTGACGAGATCAACAAGCTGGTACCGGCCATCACCGGGCGGTTCCCGAATATCGTCTTCTTCGGCGGGCAACTCGTTTTCACCAACGAATCGCTGATGGATCGCTGGCTTCACAACTATACGGTCTTCGCCGTCCAGCAGAACCTGTACAACCAGGGCATCCCGTTCCTGATCCTGCCGATACGCGTCTGAACCATGATCAGCCTGAGACACAAACTCGCCTTCGGTTTCGGAGGACTGCTGGCCATCATTGCCGTCATGGCACTGCTGACCGTTCAGCAGATCGACAGGCTCGGCAACGCCATCGATGTCATGCTCAGGCAGAACTACCGCAGTGTCCAGGCAAGCCAGGCAATGAAAGAGTCACTGGAAAACATCGACCGTGATATCCTGTACTCGTTCACGGGCCGCCATGAAGTCGCACCGCACAACATCAGGGAAAGCGAACAGCGCTTCCGCTATGCACTTTCCGTGGAGCTGGGCAACATCACCCTGCCCGGGGAAAAGGAAAAAGCGGAACGGATCGAAAAACTGTTCAGCCGGTTCGTCGTGACGCTGCATGATGTCGAAAGCCAGGCGATTCCGGTCGAAAAACGACGGGAAGCCTACTTCTCCTCGCTGCTGCCCCTGCTTTCCGAAATCAGTTCGCTGGCACAGCAGATCCTCGACATGAACCAGGCCAACATGGACCGCGCCAACGCGGAAGCACGCATGCTGGCCTCGTCGGCGAGAACCCGTATCCTCATTGCGACGGTTGCCTGCGCACTCGTCGCCGTCATGTTCAGCTTCCAGTCCCGGAAATGGATACTCCGACCGATCGCGAGGCTTATCGATTCAGCAAAAGAGATCCGGAGCGGCAACCTCGACCTGGTCATCGACCCCGAGTCACGCGACGAGATCGGACAGCTCTCCGAAGCATTCAACGAAATGGCGGCAACGCTCCGGTTATCACGAAGAAAAGAGGACGAAAAACTCCATCGGAGCCGAAGGGCAACCCAGGAGGTCATGAACATGCTGCCGACGGCTATCGCCATTTTCGATCCGGAAGGCAGAATCGACGTTGCAACGCAATCGGCAATACGCTCCTTCGGGCTCACTCCCGGATCGACAGCCAGGGAACTCGGCTACGCCTGGTTGCCGGAGCTCCTGCACCAGGCGGCGGTTTCGGGACGACCGGTTGAAGGGGAGAACGGTTATATCCAGAAATTCATCGATAACCGGGAATATTTCTTCAGGCCGGCGGCGGCACCGATCCCCCCGCTTCCCGATGCAACCGGAATCACCGGAACCGTCCTGCTGCTCCAGGACATGACACAGGCACACGAACAGAAGGAGTTGAAGCAAGGGGTCGTCGCCACGGTCTCGCACCAGTTGCGCACGCCGCTCACCTCGCTCCGCATGGCCATCCATCTGTTGCTTGAAGAGCGTATCGGCACACTGAACACCCAGCAGCTCGAACTGCTGCAGGCTGCCGGAGAAGAGAGCGATCGCCTTGCAGCCATCCTCGACGACCTGCTCGATCTGAACCGGATCGAATCCGGCCGCGCCCGTCTGAAAATGCAGGAGCTGCGCCCGGAAGCCATCGTACATGCAGGCATGGCCCCGTTTGCCGCAGAAGCAAAAGACAGGGGGGTCGCCCTCCAGGCAGAGGTTCCTGCAGGCCTCCCGACCGTCAGCGCCGATGCCTCCAGCCTCGGCCACGTCTTTGCGAACCTGCTCTCCAACGCGCTCAGGTATTCCCGCCCTGGCGGCACGATCACCGTAAAAGCTGAAGCGGAGCTTTCAGGCATCCGTTTTTCGGTAAGTGACACCGGCGAAGGAATTGCCCCAGAATACCTCAAACACCTCTTCGACCAGTTTTTCAGGGTTCCAGGACAGGACGAAAGTTCCGGGATCGGGCTGGGGCTGTCGATTGTCAGGGAGATCATTACCGCCCATGCAGGTACGGTTGGCGTTGAAAGCACGCTTGGCAGGGGCTCCACCTTCCACTTCACCCTTCCCGCCTGAAAGGATTCCGGTCGGACGACGTCGTGAGACCCTGCAGGCGGAAGACCTGCAGGGCAATGGCGCGGCGGCCGGGTATGGATATGCTTATCGGGTAATAAGGGAATCGGGATGCACCGGAACCGGGATGGCGGGGAGTGCCTCCGGTTTGACAACCTTGGCGACCGGCCTGTCGAACTTCTTCTCCCATGGCTGGATCGTTGCCGCATGGAAGGCCCGGTCACCCGTCTTGACACCGGTGATCTTCAGGTATTTGCCCGGTAACAGTTTCGTTCCGGACCGGAGCAGGGTCGAACCGGTATCGACGGTCCAGATCCGCTTCCGGTAATCCATGACAACCAGCTGGTGGGTTGCCGGGACTTCGCGGAGCACCTTTCCGCCAAGCCACCCTTTTTTGGCCTGGGTCCAGCGCTGTTCGTTCGTGTACACCAGGCGGCCATACCCCCGAACATTCTCGATCAGGTAACGGTGGATGACATGGCCGACGTCGAACAGGTTGAGCAGCAGGCTGAGCAGCAGGCTGAGCAGCATGGATCCGGCAATGACACGTAACGTCGGATAGCGGTATCCCTTGCGGGTATGCCTGAATCCATAGTAGGCGACCAGGATGAACAGAAGCAGTGCCATCACCCAGAGGTACGGTATGCTGATGATGATGTTCTCGATCACCGGCTCCTGGTCGAGAAACTGCGCTATCCGGGCATGGTCGACGACAAAGTCGTGGTCCACGAAAACATAGATCGCCGTAGCCATCGAGATGCTCCCGGTAATGACCGAAATCACCGCAAGAGCCCAGAAAATTGCCCGACGGACAGTAAAATACCAGCGGGGAATCGGGACGACCTTTCTCTTTTCGATTTCGTCGAGAATCAGATCAGGACTTAACTTTGCCATTGCCATACGCCAACTATGACTTTTCGAGGATGGTTTTCATTTTTTTCTTCGCACGATTGATCAGGGTCGCAACGGTACCTTCGGGTATCTGCAGGATGTCCGATATCTCTTCGTACGATTTCTCTTCAAAAAACTTGAGGACAATGACATCCTGGTACTTCTGCTCCAGTGCGTCCACTGCGGACTGGATCTCCCGCGGTGAATGCAGGTGATGCTCACCGTCCTGTACACCGAGGTCGCTGACCATGTTTTCCAGCAGGAAACAGTCCGCCTCCTTATCTAATACGGCAGGACGCACCTTTTCCTTTCGAAAAAAACTGATTATTTCGTTATGGGCGATCCTGTAGATCCATGAAGAGAAGGGAAAGGCCTGGTCATAGTCGTTCAGGTGGAGGTAGGTTTTGATGAAAATCTCCTGGAGCAGATCCTGCGACGCCGCATTGCTCCGGCAGCCAAGACGTGTGATGTACCTAGCCAGGGGGGCTTCGTAGCGCTGGACGATCGCCGCAAATGCATGACGATCTTCAAGCGCGCGAATAACCAGCTCCTGGTCGCTGCTGGGCTTTTTCTCCAGGCTATCGGGACGGCCGGACATGATTCGATACGGATTCGGAAAGATGTTTTTCAGTCCACCGCGACCACAATGGTCCGGCAGCAACAGGTTCATGGCAGAGGCAGTCAGCCGGCTCCACCCTCACCGACCAGCTCATGCCTCCTGCGGTTTTTCCTCATGACCGAAACCAGGTAGGCGATGATTGCCAGATTGACGGCTATAAACCCAAACTTGAGCCAGGTGAACCCTTTTGCAAGCTCAAACAGCTCCACGGGAATATAGACGCTGCAACTGATCAGCGCGAACCACTCGGCCCAGGAACGGGCAAACCAGAGACCGTACGCCTCGACAAACCGCATGACGGAATAGAGCACCGCCAGGCCCGCAAGAACCCGTAAATGGGCATCGGTGAGTTTCGAGGAAAGGAGGTTGAAAATCTTCGGAAAATGGCTTGCCGGATTGAAATGGAGCTGCCGCACCACCTGTTCCGCCAGGAGCTGGACATCGGTATGGACAAATGCAAACAGGGAAAACCCGGCGGCAAGCACCAGAACCCCCTTGGCGGCCTCGAACATGGCAATAGCCCGAAGACCGCGAACTGTGGCAGGCTTCAACATCAGGAATCTGAACGCATGATTTTCGCAAAAGAACCTGCATGCAGTAAAGCCATGCCGGGTTCAGGCGCATAAAAGTTCTTGTTGTTCAGCAAGCCGGGCAAACCATCAGGACCTGTTGATGACAGGAATGGAGAAGGGAAAAAAACTTCACCATGGAAACGCGCAATCCGAAGAAGTCATATCGAAAGAGAAATGCTGAGAGCTGTCACCGAAATGGGTCATGGTCCTGATAACCGTCTTGCAGAACTTTAATATACACAACATTCAGTTATGTTCCCACGGACGCATCACGCATCCTGACGCCGTATGCCGGCCGACAGGAACAGAACCGCACCGGCAACCAACCGCCCCTCCGTCCTCCTGAAGAATACGCCTCAGACACCACGCATGTCACCGGCATGGGCACCCGATGAAACTTTTTTCACTTTTTCAAGAAAGTTTCCAATTAACATATAGATTTATTACCAAATTGTTGCATTCGACTTAAATTTTTACACTATATTCGTGATGTACCTTAATTTCTATCCATTTCTCAAACTCCTGAAGCCGTGCAATTAGGATGGAATTCACAATCCCGCAACCGGCCAGCCCTCATGGTCATTGGTCACGGGAGTGTCTGAAGGGTTCAACTGTACATTGTCAATCAAAAAAAGCTCAATCATGAAATCAGTAACCACAAGCCCCGGGAGGGCCGGGTACGTTTCCCGACTGCGGGAAAACATGTCAAAGCCGATCAACTGGAAACTCGGCCTGACCATCTTCACGGGAAAAATTCTCGGCCTTGTCCTGGTGCTTGGTGCCATGAACATGCTCTCAGGAGTCATCGGTTCACCGGCTGACGCGGCAATCACCTACACCCCGGCGGAAACCAACCTGGTCAACGCGATCAACACGGTCTGGACACTGGTCGCCGCAGCGCTGGTGTTCGGCATGCAGGCTGGCTTCGTGATGCTTGAAGCCGGTTTTGCCAGAAGGCGTGAAACGGTCAACGTGCTCATCGAGTGCGTCCTGGACACCGCCATCTGCGGCATTTCATTCTGGGCGATCGGCTACGCATTCATGTTCAGCGAAGGCAACGGCTTCATCGGCCAGAAGTGGTTCTTCCTGCAGGGAGCCCCTGAAACCTACGGCACGACCGGCGTTGCGCTCCTGGCGCACTGGACGTTCCAGTTCGCCTTTGCCGACACCGCCTCGACCATCACGTCAGGCGCCATGATCGGCCGCACCAGCTTCCGTGGCGACATCATCTACAGCATCTTCGTGACCGCATTCATCTACCCGATCATCGGTCACTGGGCATGGGGTCCGGACGGTTTCCTTGCCCTCATGGGAACTCCCGGCCACTTCCTTCCGCAGCTGGGCAACCCCTTCCGTGATTTTGCCGGTTCAAGCGTCGTGCACACCATCGGCGGCGTCGTTTCCCTGGCTGGAGCCATGGTGCTCGGCCCACGTATCGGGCGTATTTTCCTGAAGGATGACAAGGAGCGTGGTGGCCTGCCGGCTGCACACAACCTCCCGGTTGCCGTCACCGGCGCGTTCCTCCTCTGGTTCGGCTGGTATGGCTTCAACCCCGGCAGCACCCTGTCTGCAATGGATGCCGTCGGCATCGGGCGCGTTGCCGCCAACACCACCATCGCTGCATGCGGCGGTGCCCTGAGCGCAATGACCCTTGCCTACTTCGTCGGTCCCTTCAAAGGCAAATTCGATGTCGGGTTCACCGTCAACGGCCTGCTCGGCGGCCTCGTTGCCATCACGGCTCCCTGCTACTGGGTTTCGCCGTCCGGCTCGGTCGCCATCGGTCTGATTGCCGGTGTGCTGGTCTTCGTCGGCGTCTACATCCTTGAGTACCTGGGCATCGACGACCCGGTCGGCGCCGTTCCGGTCCATGGCCTCAACGGTATCTTCGGTACCTGGGCCATCGGCCTGTTCGCCTGCGGCAAGTACGGCGCGGCAACCCCGATCGGCGCGGACAACGCCGCCCCGGTCACCGGCCTGCTCTACGGCGGCGGATGGAATGTCTTCATCGCCCAGGTGGTCGGTAACGCCATCATCACGGCAACCACATTCGTTGTCGCCATCATCATCATGTTCCTGGTCAACCAGCTGCCCTATCCCTTCAAGCTCCGCGTCGAGCCTGAAGGTGAAACCGGCACCGGTGGTCTGGACGTCTTCGAACACGGCGCTGAAGCATACAACAACTGACGGCTGCAGCAGCATCTCAGGCAGGGGGCATCGGGAGCGGAAAGCTTCTCCTGCAAGCCCTGCCTGAAGGTCGCCCTGCGTCGCTCAGGCAGTCATGAAAACGGTATCTTGTGCTATGCTGACCTGCCGGTAACCGGCAGGTCACGCATGACAACACTCAAAACTCTCATCGATCATGAAAAAAATTGAAGCAGTGATCCGGCGCTCAAAGTTCGAGGAGGTCAAACAGGCTCTGCATGAAATCGACATCGATTTCTTCACCTATTTCGAAACCTATGGCGTCGGCAACGAAAAACACAAAAAAGAGGTCTTTCGCGGCTCTTCGGCAACCGACTTCATCTCCCGGGTGACCCTGTCGATCGTCGTCCGTGACATCAACCTCCGCAAGACGGTCGATTGCCTGCTGAATTCCGCGTATACGGGCGAAGTCGGCGACGGAAAGATCTTCGTCTGGAACATCGAGGAGTCCTACCGCATCCGCACCAGGGAAAGCGGCGACGACTCCATGTACAACAAGGACTGAACACCGGCAACAGCCTGACGCCAGGGAGAGGCGTACCGGAATAAATCCGGGTCCCCTCCCGGAGCAACAAACAGGCCATGCAACTGGTACGGAAAAAGCCGCCCGGCGCACGAGCGGCTTTTTTCCATACCGACCATACCCATAAACCTCCAATCCGATCCGACGCAGGAACAAACCATGCCAATAGACCTCGCAGACTACGACCAAAAAGCCAGGGAATCAACCAAGGCATTCTGGGGTAACCGGGATGCGGCACGCATGAAGCATATCGAAGCTGGTAACGCAGAAGAGGAATGGAACAGCAGCAAGCCAGGTAAAAACATGGACGGATTCCTTGCGCTGATGTTCGATATCGTCAAGGCAAACGGCCTGGGCGGAGCGGAAATCCACCGGAAAAGCGGTTCGCTGACACTGCCGGGATATTTCCGCCCAACGAAATTCTGGGATCTGCTGGTCATTTTCAAAGGCCAGCTCATCGCCGCCATCGAACTGAAAAGCCAGATCGGCCCGTCGTTCGGCAATAATTTCAACAGCCGTATCGAACAGGCGATCGGCAATGCCCAGGATTTCTGGACGGCGTACCGGGAAGGCGCGTTCGGTAAGCAGCCAAGGCCATTCCTCGGCTGGCTTATCCTCGTCGAAGACGCCACCGAGTCGCACATGTCGGTCAGGGAGAAGTCACCCCATTTTCCGATAGCCGAAGAATTTCGCGGCGTCTCCTATCTCCGGCGCTATGACCTGTTCTGCCAGAAGCTCATCCGTGAACAGCTCTACACGGCAGCCAGTATCATCTCGACCCCGCGACATGCGGTCCGAACCGGCGAATATGCGGCAATTTCCCCGATGACCAGCCTGAAAACCTTTGTCTCGGCCTTCGCTGGCCACATCGCGGCAGAAGCTGCTCGGCTCGACTGAGGCTGGGCGCAGGCCACCGGCAGGTGGCTCAGGAGCGGATCGATCTGCCGATGGAAAATGCCTGGGCCACATGGTCGCCGACACCGTAATAGCCCCGATGCGCGGTATCGAAGATGAGCGGCCTGATCTTCAGGATATCCGGCAGCCCGTCTTCGGCAAGCACGGCATCGTCCGCGAGGACCTCGACAATCTCACCGATGAACTGGGTATGGATACCGATCTCGACCGTTTTGAACAGGCGGCACGCAAGCACGAGCGGAAACTCCTTCGCATACGGAGCATCCACAACCGTGCTTCTGACCGGCGTCAGGTTGGTATCCGCGAATTTATCCGTGTTCCTGCCGGAAACGATCCCCGTATAATCTGCCGCCGCCACCTGACTCTCGGCGGCGATACCGACCGTAAAGGCCTTGCGTTGCACGATAGCCGCATAGGTGTGCCTCGACGGGCGCACCGAAACGGCGACGCAAGGAGGTTCCGAACTGCATATCCCGCCCCAGGCGACATTCATGAGGTTCGGGCGCCCCGCGGCGTCATAGGTCCCGACCAGCAGAACCGGCGTCGGGAAAAGTAGTGTCCTGGCTCCGATTGCCTGATGCATAAGCTTCTCCGTTATTGTTTTCCTGTCGTTCCGTCTTCCCTGTCGACAGCCCATGCCGTTTATCCGCCGACTCCCGCCACAACCAGCCCCCGGCTCTTGCCTGATGCAGGTGGCGGTATGGACCGTCCCTGTCGAGCAGTTCACGATGGCTGCCCTTGTCGACAATCCTGCCATGATCAAGCACGCAGATCGTATCCATCTCCCGGACGGTTGACAGGCGATGTGCGATAACCAGGAGGGTACGACCCGCCGCAACGCGCCGGATGGCCTCCTGCAAAACCGCCTCCGTCGCCGAATCAAGGCTGGAGGTCGCTTCGTCAAGAATAAGGATTCCGGGATTGAACAGCAATACCCTTGCGAATGACAACAGTTGCCGCTCACCTGCCGAAAGCGATGGCGCACGCCCTGAAAGGTGCGTCGCGTACCCATCCGGCAAACGGCGGATAAATCCGTCTGCTCCGGCCATCCGGCAGGCTTCCACGACCTGCCCGTCGGAGATGTCACCCCGGAAGAACCTGACGTTATCGATGACCGTCCCTGAAAACAGCGTCACCTCCTGCTGCACGATTCCCACCGTACGTCGCAATGCGTCAAGCGGCCAGTGGCGGATATCGACGCCACCAAGAAAAACCGCCCCGGAGCTGACCTCGTAAAACCTCGTCACCAGATTCATGATGGTACTCTTGCCGGCACCGGTAGCGCCCACAAAGCCGACACGTTCTCCCGGCCTGATGGCAAGATCAAGACCATGGAGCACCGGAGTTCCCGCCTGATAGGCAAAGCTGACCGCTTCAAAGCGGATTCCCGCATCCGCTTCCGGCACCCCGGCATGCTCAGCCACGGCAATGTCGGGTTGTTCCGAAAACGTTTCCGCAATCCTTGCTGAAGCGACAATGGAGGACTGAAGCGAGCTCATCTGGATCAGCACCATGCTCACCGGCTGGAAAAACCTGCGCAGATAACCGACGAACGCATAGAGCACGCCGAAAGAAAGCCCTCCATCGAGGACACTCCTGCCACCAAACCAGAGGAGGGCGGCAACCGTGAAATCCGCAAGCAACTCGGTGACATTGAAAAAGCCGAGAAAACGCCGGTTCTCAGTTACCGAGGCTTCGAAATAGGCACGGTTAAGCTCTTCGTAAACCCGCTGCCGTTTAGCCTCCTGATGAAATATCTGCACGATACGCATGCCGGCGAGATTCTCGGCAAGGTTCGAGACAAGAGCACCAAGACGTCGTCGGGACTCTTCATTGGCGGCACGAAGCCGTTTCTGGAATATGATGGCCGACAGGCTCAGCATCGGCAGCAGCAGGAAACCGAACAACGCAATCCGCAGATCGAGACGCGCCATGAACACCATGATCAGCACCAGTGAAATCACGCCACGGAGAGTTGAAGCCAGAAACTGGGTGAAAAACGTGTTGAGCGCCTCCGTGTCATTCGCCACATTGGTGATGATGCGCCCCGAATCGTTCTGATCGAAATAGCGCAACGGAAGACGCTGGATATGCCTGAACAGGTCTACCCTGAGATCCCGGACTATCGCCAGGCCGACTTGCTGTACCAGCAGCTCCTGGCCCCAGCCCAGGCCGAAGCCGAGCAGGACAAGACCAAGATAGGCAGCGGAAAGCCACATGACGGAAAGCCCTGGCTGAACCGGCGCGACAGTATACCGGTCAATCACCTCCTTGACCAGCCATGGCTGGACAAGGTCAATGGCCACGACCGCGACGATGAAGGCAAAAGCCGAGCAAAGCGCAGCCCGATGCGCCCGGACATAAGGAAGCAGCATCGAAAATGCCCTGGCGGCCCTGCCCTGCCCTTCTGCATGCCGGCCCGTCACAATGCCTCCCCTGCAAAGTCGCCCGGAAAGGCATCCCCCATGAAGTCCTCTGCAGCCGCGTCACCGCCCGCGCGCCCCCGGTACTCCCGGGCATGAGGTGACGATGTACCGAAACAACCGGATTGCATGTGCCACTGGCGGGCATAGGCGCCATCGCGTGCAAGCAGCGCAGCATGCGTACCACGTTCGACGACACGTCCACGGTCAAGCACCAGTATCTCGTCGGCATGCATGACGGCTCCAAGCCGGTGTGAAATGATGATGGTGACCGTATCACCGGACTGCCAGTCCCGCAGATTTGCGAGGATCCGGCGTTCGGTCGCGGCGTCAACGGCGCTGAGCGCATCGTCGAGGATCATGATCGGCACCTGCTTGTAGATCATTCTGGCAATGGCGATCCGCTGCTTCTGTCCACCGGAGAGCCGGACGCCGCGGTCGCCGAGCTGCGTCGCATAACCTTCGGGAAACTCAAGGATGCTCTCATGGATTGCCGCGACATGAGCACACTGGCGGGCCCGTTCAGGATCAGGCTGTTCGTCGCTGAAACCGATGTTCTCAAGCACCGATCCCGAAAACAGGAAGCCGTCCTGCGGAACATAGCCGATTCCTTCCCGCAGCCGCTGAAGCGGATAGGAAAGGATATCCCGGCCACCGATCCGGATCGTTCCGGCTGGAGGTTCGTAGAGTCGAAGCAGCAGATCGGCAAGGGTGGATTTCCCGCTCCCGACGGCACCGATAACGCCCAGGGTCTTTCCGGGCCTGACGGTGAACGTTATCTCCGCAAGCGCCTGACGATCCGAACCGGGGTAGGAAAACGTCAGGCCACGCACGGCAACGTCCCCGGAAGGCCGAGCGTCAGCAAGTCCGGCCTGACGCTCCGGCACCCCGGCATCGACCTGGAGCAGATGATCGACTCGCTGCAGCGACGGCAACGCGCGCAGGACGATATTGACGACATTGCCAAGCTGCTCCAGAGGCATTCGCAACAGGGCGACATAGAGGGTCAGCGCCACGAAATCACCAACTGAAATGGTCTTTTCGGACACCAGGAAACCGCCGTAGCCAAGGATGGCAATAAAACCGAGGTTGAACATGAGGGGAACAAGGGCGGCAAAAAGGGAGGAAAGCCGGGCAAAGCCGATCTTTTCTCCGACGATCGCATCAACTTTTTTCACGAAACGCTCCGTAAACAGGCGTTCGCGCCCGAATGCCCTGATCGCGCGGATACCGACGACACTCTCTTCGAGATAGTTCGACATCACGCCGAGCGCCTCCTGTGCACGCATCGATTGCCGACGGATGGCCGGACCGAGCCAATAGACCAGCACCGGAATGCAAAGCAGCGGACCGAGAGCCGCCAGGGTCAGCTTCCAGCCCGTATGTTCGACCATAAGGAACATCGTACCGGCAAGCAACGCAAGACCACTGACCGACTGGTTGAGGCCAAGGGTCATCAGGTCGCCGACGATCTCCACGTCACTCAGCGCATGTGCGATCAGTTCACCGGTACTCTGGCGATGATAGTAGGCCGGTGAAAGCCGGCACCACTTCAGGAACAGCGCACGACGGAGGCTCCAGGTCAGCTTGCGGCCTTTGTAATGAACCAGCAGGCGTCCGGCCCAGCCTGAAAACACCCGCACACAACCAATCGAAACGATCGCCGCGGCGAAACCCCCGAGTTCCGGCACCCCGGCGTTTCCCGCTTTCAGGGCATCCGTCGCCATACCGAGCAAACGGGGGATCTGGGCCGAAAGCAGGCTGCTGCAGACAACCATCCCGACACCGGCGGCATAGCCCCCCCAATGCCGCCGCACATGCGCTGTCAACAAACCTGACCCTGCCATACAACCGCTTCCGGATCAGGCGACGTCGAACCGTGCGGGAAGACGGCCCCTGCCGAAATCAAGGTACTGGTACTCCCTGATCCGCACCCGGAAAACCGCGACAGCACCAAGCTCACCTCGTTCGACGCGATCCTTGAAGCGCGGGCTTTTCGCCGACAGCAACCCGACCGCACGGGCATGCTCAGGTGCTCCGGGCACGATCAGTTCGGCATCACCAGCCAGCAGGAGGTTCTTCCAGCCGTCAAGCGACTGGCCATCATGTTCGACGAACACGGAGACACGGGGATGCCGGGCGATTTCCCGAACCTTTGCGGCGTCCTTTGCGGTCGAAAAGAACAGATCGTCCCCGTCAAGGGAAAAACTCCCGAGGCTCCGCGCAATCGGAGTCTGGTCTTCGCGGACATAATTCAGCACGACGAAAGCGGCATCGCACAAATAGCGCCGACCTTCTTCGATGGTTGCATGGTCACTCATGATAAACTGATTGTTGTATTGACGAATAGACCTCCGCCCCATGGCGGAGGCTCTGCAGCAGCTCACTGCCGAGATCTTCGACCAAAGCTGCAGCTCCCCGGTACCCGGCAGATGCACGTTCGAAAATCACCCGGTCGCCGGCTGGAAACGAGACCTGAAGCAACGGAATGGCGAGCTCGCTGGCGACCGGCCCTTCCAGGGCACTGCCGAGCAGCAGTCCGGGCCGGGCCGCCCTGATGAAATCGGCGATTTCCGCCAGATCGCCGCTGAAGACCAGCTCAGCACCATACCTGCCCGCCAACTGGCCGAGGCCTTCAAGGCGATGGACGCGATCGGGTTCCGGCAACTCATCGGTGACGATGAACGCGCGTGGAACCAGTCCGAGCGTGTCCGTCAGGAACGAACCGATCCCGGCGACCAGGGAGCTTTCCCCCACCAGGATGAAGTCACGCTGGAACCCCGCCCGGAAATAGGTATCGGCAAGTGCGGAAAGATGGCGGAGCAGCCGCTGCTCTTCGGCATGAATAAAGCGTTCCACAGCCTCGCCTTCCAGATTGAGCTGGTCACTGACAAGACGCAAGAGGTCGCTTGCAGCAAAGCCGACGGGAATACCGCCGAAAACCAGTGATGGAATGCCGTACCGTTCGCCGAGCAACGATGCCGGAGCCTCGCCCCAGAACGACAGGACAAGGTTGAGTACGGCGTGGGGCGCACGTCGCCAGGAGGCGATATCCTGGCCAGGGCCGACAAGAAGGTTTGGTTCGAGGCCGATCCCCCTGAGCAGACGGCCAATCTCCTCAAGGTTGCCCTGCCAGAACGGATCCTGATGGGGAATGACCCCAAGAAGATTGACCACCTTGCCGGAAGAAACCTCCGGATCAGGATGGTTCAGCGCGGGAAGCTGTTCGATGAGCGCCCGCGCAGCGAGCTGGTATCCATGGTGCACATCGCCCCTGAATCCGGGCGTATTCGCATATACCACGGGAAAATTCTGGTCGCGGCCCTCTCTGGCCATGGCAGGAATGTCGTCGCCGACCATTTCGGTCGAACAGCCGGACACGATGAAATACAACTCGCCGTCCACAATCTTGACCGTGTTCTTGAGTTGTTCGCGCAAACGGGAACTGCCGCCGAACACGACATGTTTTTCGCTGACATTGCTGCTTGAGACCGGCGGCGCCCCGAACGGGCTGCCCGAAGCGCCGGCACGACTGACGCCGAGATGATAGTGCAGGCCGCAGCCGGCGTTGCTGTGCACGACAGGCACCACCCCCTCGATAGCTTCGATAAGCTGCAAGGCGCCGTGCAGTGCGCAGGAGTTCCTTGATCCGTCGATATGGCAGGACATGCTATTTTACCTCCAGTTTGATATGCCAGTTCGGACTTCGCGTCAGCCAAGCCTCTCGGTACGGGGTGCCCCGCCTTGCGAGTACCGTGACGAACGAAGGGTTACGCAGTGCTGTGGCGATCCGGCGCGCTACCGACAGCACACCGGTATACCCCAGGTATGGTGCCGCTTCAAGTGAAACGACCGGAATGCCAAGCCGCGCCATCTGGCCGACATGCAGGCCGTCCCCGATATACAGGTCAGGTGAAATGCGCCGGACGATATTCAGTTCTTCGAAAGGCTGGCCGTCGGCGACATGGAGCTGGAGCCCGGGATGCCGTGACGCAAGCTCCTCCAGCAAGGGCGTCTGCACACGGTCGAGATGGCTGACGGTGATGCCGGCGACAGTCCCGCCGAATTCCCCGATCAGGTCGGCAATGCCAAACGCGCCGGACGGTGAAAGCGACAGGTAGACCCTGCGGCCTTCAAGGCTGAACGAATCGAGTTCCCTGGTGATCATGGCTGACTGCTGCTCATGGAAACGCCACGCGGCCTCTTCAGCCCCGAGCGCCGCACCGGCGGCAACCAGCCAGTTCCCTGTCGCTCTGAGACCGACCGGTTTCGGCAGGTCGAGATACGGCACGCCATACTCACGCTCAAGCGCCGCCCCCAGATAATTGGCGGCATCCTGGTCAAGCGGAAGCGACACCCGTGCCCCGGTGGCGATGCTGAAATCTCCGTCGAACGCACCTGCCGGCAGGAGATTGATCTCGACGCCAAGTGCGCTGAGGATGCGTACCGCCTCAAACCGGTCCGCCTCCCCTTCTGTCACCGACAAAAGATTGACCGTCTGGTTGCGGCCCTCACCTTGCCGGTCAGTACCGGCCAGATGCTTCACGATGGCATGCAGGGCGATATCGTAGCCGGTGACGGCGCTCCTTGATGCAAATCCGGTCGTGAAGACCGGAATGACCGGCAGCTCCAGCTCATCGGACAACTCGACGACTACCGACTGGATATCGTCGTTGTTGATGGCAGAAACCGGCCCGGCCACGACAAACAGCACATCAGGCCTGTATGCGCAGAAGGCCGAGGTCACCGCCTTGCGAAGTTTATGGTCGGCCCCCATGATGGTGTCTTTCTGGTCCAGGTTCGTCACCAGCAGTCTGGCGCCGACCGGCGACAAACGGTGCCACAGGCCGGCAGCCGCACAGCCGGCCGGAGTGTGCAGAATCACGACACTGTTGCGAATGCCGCTCAGCAGCCGCAACGCCAGCACGAGGTCATCCTGCGCACTCTGCGAAAAGGTGCGTATCCGCTGTTCCGGTTCACCACCGGCAAACTCGCCGACCGCCGTCCCGGCTGTCCCAAGCCAGGCATTCATGGTAGCGATCCGCTTTTCCCTGGCACGCGGACTCCGCGATCTCAGCATACTCATCACCACTCCCTTTTTGTTGCCACTCCGGCATTAGATTGATTCCATGTTCTGCACGACGCCGGTCTCCGCTTCGAAGATCCGGTCACCCCAGCCACGTGCCCATTTCTTGAGTTCAGGAGCATTGAGCGGTTGCGGAATGACCGAATCATGGCTTTCGTCGAGGTACCTGGCCAGCTCGCGGTAGACCGCTGCCTGCTCCGAATCGGGCAGCGCCTCGATCACCGTCTTGCCGTACAACTCGCTTTGCGCCACCGTGATGGATCTCGGAACATAGCCGACCACCGGCACACCGGCATGCGCAGCGAAATCGTCGATGAGCGGACGTGAATGGGGTGCATGGATACTGTTGGCAATCACGCCGCCAAGCCGCGCCCCTCCGGACGGTGCATATTTGTTGATCGCCTTGAACAGGTTGTTGGCGGCAAAAACGGCCATGAAATCGGATGAGGTCACCACGAAAGCACGTTCGGCGATCCCGTCCCGGATAGGAACGGCAAAGCCGCCGCACACCACATCTCCAAGAACGTCGTAGAGCACGAAGTCGGGCCGGTACTCTTCAAAAACTCTCAGGTCCTGCAGGAGCTCCACCGCTGCGTTGATACCCCTGCCTGCACAACCGACGCCCGGCACAGGCCCGCCTGCCTCAATACAGAGGACACCGCCGAAACCGACCGCAGAGATATCCTCAAGCTTCACCCGGCTCTGTTCGCGCAAGGTATCCAGGACCGTCGGCAGATCATTGCCGCCCCGGAGGATGGTCGTCGAATCGCTTTTCGGATCACAACCGATCTGGATGACCCGATAGCCGGCCTCGGCCAGCGCGGCACTGATATTGGAGGTCGTCGTGGACTTGCCGATGCCCCCCTTGCCGTAAATGGCGATATGCTTCCCTTTTTTTTCACTCATCGGATTCATTCCTTTCTCTTGTTCCTGCCTGCCGGAACGGCCAAAGTGGCTTCCGTGCAGGCTGATGCTGTTTTGTACTCACCTCGGCGGCCATGTGCCCACCACCCTCCGGTTCATCCCTGAAGGAATCCACCTCCCGAGATATCGAACAGGGCGCCGGTTATGAACGAGGCTTCCGCCGACAACAGCCAGGCGATCGGCCCCGCCACCTCGTCTGCCTGCCCCGGACGCCCCATCGGAATGGTTTCGGCGATATGTTCGAGACGTTTCGGATCCTGGACATACGGAGCGGTCATTTCCGTCAGGGTGAATCCGGGCCGCACTGAAATTGCCCGGATACCCTCCCGCGCGACCTCTTTTGCCAACCCTACCGTAAAAGCGTCGACCGCACCCTTGCTTGCCGCATACAGGCTTGCCCCCGGACGGCCGCCGATGGTGGCAGCCATGGATGACACATTGACGATCACCCCGCCGGAACCACCCCGTTCCGTCGACATCCTCCGGACCGCTTCACGGCATGACAGGATAAGGCCGAGCACATTGGTCCTGAAAAGTGTTTCAAGTTTCGTGGCTTCGGTCGCATCCACGCGGTGGGGGCGGATACCGATGCCCGCGCTGTTGATGACGGCATCGACCCGCCCCATCTGTTCGTCAACCTCACGATAAAGGCGCTCGACATCTTCCGGAACGGCGATATCAGCCTGCACGGCCAGGGCCCGTGCCCCCCGACGCCGCAGTTCATCGACCAGAAGCCGGGCTTCCAGCTCCCTGGTCCGGTAATTGACGGCAACATCGTACCCTTTCGCGGCAAGAATCCGTGCAGATGCTGCGCCGATGCCGCTTGCGCCCCCCGTGATCAGGACAATTCCTGACGTTTTGCTGCTCATGCTGTTTTCACCTTGTCGTTCAGAGCGCCTCAACCGGTGCCGCCTGGTTCCTGAATACCGGAAGCGTCTCCTCTTCGATACGATAGATATCGTGGATGATCGTAACCGGCGCAGCATAGCAATCGTAGATCTGCTCGAAGGTGAAGCCGTTCTTCCGGAAAATCCCCGCAATCTGCCGGTACAGGTCGATATGCCATTCCGGCTCGGGGGTGCGATGCCCTTCAAGCGCGGAACCGGGATTCGGGTTCCAGCTTGTCGCGAAGCAGATCACCCCTTTGGAGGCCAGATACTCGATCCCCTCAAGCGTGGAATCCTTCGGCTCTATACCCGCGACGATATTCGAACGGACCCGCCCTCTGCCGAATACCTGCGCCTCATACTCCAGGGCCTTCACCCAATGGTCGTAGCCGCCGGATTCAAGATCCTTGCCAGGGCAGATGGCACGGAAAATGTTCCGGTCCCAGATCTCGATATTGGTGGCAACCGTTCGGAACCCGGCCTCCTTGTACTTGTCGATAATGCTCAGGTCGAGCGGGGCGCCGATAACGGCGGTTCCGTTGAAATCGTCGAGTCCGGTGTGCTCTCTGATGGCATCGGCGACATCGAGGTAGTATTCGACCTCCCTGCGTTCAGCCACAAAACCTCCCGTCAGGGTGATATGCCGGGCGCCGTCCTCACGATAGGCTGCAGCTACCGCCTCACCGATCTGGTGAGGGTATTTCCAGCCTATGCCCTCGATTTCCCCGTAGATATGCTTGGTGGCGTTGATGTTGCAGAATTTGCAGTCGCGCCCCTTTTCCTTGAAGGCGCACTCGTTGCTGTAGGGAACAAGGATCGCGCCGTCCTGGGTGTACATGGCCAGCGTGTTCAGGCGGACCCCGTCCGAGGTCTTCAGACCGTAGAATTTCGGGCGATCCAGGAACTCGATCGGAAAGATCACCTCACCATGATGCGCAAGATGGAACACGCCATCTTCGACAAGAAAGGTGTACGGTGAACGGCGGTCCCATTTCAGGGCGTAGAACAGCCCATGGGGAGAACGGAAGCCCGCAGGGAACCGGAATCCGACATGGGATTCATGGTCGGTCTCGAAAAGGCAGTGGACCTCCTCCTGGTACCTGCTGCCAAGCGGGACATCCCTGAAAATGCGGGGATCGAAATTGATACCCTCGATGCCGGTGATCACTTTCAGTTCGAGTTCCCGGTAAAGTTTTTCCTTGAGTGTGCTCATGTTGTGCCTTGCTTGCTGTTGTTGGTGATTTCTGGTCTGTACAGGGTACTTCAAAACCTCCAGGGCCTCAGATGGTATAGGTGAAGTGATGCTCGGTATGCAGCATGAACGCTTCGAGCACCTGCTCTTTCATTTCGGCGAAATCAATGCTTGCCCGGTCTCGGGGACGGGCAAGCGGAACGTTGATGACCTTCTGGATTTTTCCCGGTTTGGCCGACATGATGACGATCCTGTCGGAGAGGTAAACCGCCTCCTCGACATCGTGCGTCACCATGATCATGGTGATCTTCTCTTTCCTCCAGATGCGTTCGAGCTCCTGGTGCATGTACATGCGGGTCAGGGCGTCAAGAGCGCCAAGCGGTTCATCGAGCAGCAGCACCCCCGGCTGGTTGACCAGCGCGCGGGCGATCGCCGCGCGTTGGGACATGCCTCCCGAAAGCTGATGCGGGTAGCTTTTTTCAAACCCCTTGAGCCCCACCAGCTCGATGTGGCTGGCGACGACCTCCCGCTTCTCCTGTTCGGTTTTGCCGACAATGCCGAGAGCGATATTCTTTTCGACGGTCAGCCACGGAAACAGGCGATGATCCTGGAAGACGATTCCACGTTCAAGACTCGGCCCGTTGAGTCTCCGGCCATCGAGGCGTATCTCGCCATCGTAATCGGATTCAAGGCCGACGATGAGCCGCAGCAACGTCGTTTTGCCGCACCCGCTCAGCCCGACGATGGAGACGAACTCGCCTGGCCGGACATCGAGATTGATGTCTTCGAGGACCTGGAATGCGCCACCGCCCTGCACTTCGTATGTTTTCTTCACATGACTGATCTCAAGCGATCCTTTACTTTGTATGCTCATGCCTGTCAGGATTGTTTCAAGGTTATTCTCCAGAATGAAAAAAGCAGTTCCAGCTTCTTCATGGTGGAATTCATCACGAAACCGACGAGCGCTATGGTGATAATGCAGAGGATGACCAGATCCATGCGTGAAATATCACGGCTCGACCACATCATGTCACCGATACCGCCCTGTGATGTCATAAAAATTTCAGCAGCGACAACCGCCATCCAGGAAATGCTCAACCCAAGCCGCAAGCCGGTCAGTATCGACGGGAAACTCGACGGCAGGATAATCTGGAAAAAGCGTCTGAGGCGACCGAACCGGAAGACCCGGCCGACCTCGAAATATTCCCTCTTCACGTTCCGGATCCCCTCGCAGGTGTTCAGGGCAACCGGATAACAGGCCCCGATGGCGATAAACAGCACCCTTGAAGCCTCGCCGATGCTGACCAGCACCAGGAGCGGGGCCCATGCCGGGAGCGGCACCTGCCGCAGAGCGTTGAACAGCGGTGTCAGCAGACGGTCGGCAACCCTTGAGGTCCCGAGCAGCGTTCCGATTGCAAATCCCGCCAATGAGCCAAGCGCAAACCCCTTGAGCACCCGGCTGATGCTGATCAGCAGATTTTCCGCAAACATCCCGTTCGCCAGGACCTCGCGAAATGCGTGCAGCACATCCCCCGGATAGGGGAAGAGGCTTCTGGGCACCAGATGCGCCGAGCTTTCGGCGATCCAGAACACCACGATGGCAAGCGGCAGCAAGAGACGTTCCGCAATCCGGAGACTCACGTAATCCTTTTTCTTCATTGCGTTCCTTGGTCCTCTTCATTTCATTGCACCGCCTGACGCGAGTAGCCTTTGACCAGGCGGCGTTCAAGCAGCGAGACAAGCAGAAACATCAGGTAGCCCACCGTACCGACCACGATGATGCCGACAAACACCAGATCCATCTGAAACAGCTGGCGCCCCCAGACAATCATGTACCCGACACCCTCTCCGGCAGCCACGAGTTCCGCACCGATCACCAGCATCCAGGACATGCCGAGAGCGAGTTTGATCCCGGTGAATATCGACGGCACCGCTGCCGGCAGCAGAACGGTTTTCAGCAGTCTGAGCGATGAGAACTCAAAGACCCGGGCAACCTCGATATACGATTTCGGCACACCGCTGATACCTTCGTAGGTATTGACCAGCACCGGGAAAAAAGCGCCGAACGAGATGAACACCACCTTGAACCACTCCCCGATGCCGAGCCAGAGAATCATCAGTGGGATCCACCCGAACAGCGGGACCTGGTTCAGCGCGCTGAGCAGCGGCGCCAGCAACCGCTCAAGGCGCGGAGAGAGCGCCATGAGCGTACCGATGAGAAAACCTGATGACGCCCCAAGCAGGAACCCCCAGAAGACCCGCTCCATGCTGATCAGCAGATTGCCCTGCAGTTCACCGCTTTGCACCAGCTCCAGGAACGTCGCCAGCACCAGATGCGGCGCAACGACGATCTGGGGAGGAAAAAGCTCGTAACTGCATGCGATTTCAAGAAAAGCGACCAGAAGCACGGGAGCCAGCAGTCCAAGAGGAACCTGCCTGAGTTTTACGGATTTCATGAATGTCTCTTTTTCAGTTCATTACTCTTCACCTGCGCCGATCAGGCGCCATGCGTCAGGAGATCGAGATGGCGATGAAAATGGCCTCGTTTCGCGATCGCCTCGCCAGCCTGCACTCCCGGGGATTCGTTCCGTATCTCTTCGGGAACGATGACCCAGACACCGGCGATATCGGCTTCGGCGCCACGTTTCTGCCTGGCCAGCTCCAGAATCCGCCTGAACACGGCTCCGGTGATCAGGTATTTGTACGGACGCCCCTTGACCTGATAGCTGGTATGGCCTCGGGTAATGTTGATCGAGACTTTCTTGTCGAACCAGATGCTTCTGACCAGGTTTTTGTTGCTCTGCGTCCCCTCGAATCCCTCGGCAAACACGATGGTCTCCTCATCAAGCGTCGTCAGCGAGCCTTTCACGACCAGATGCGGCGTACCGTCCGTGTCCGAAGTTCCGACAACCTTCACGCTTGCCGGGTCTTTGAGCAGTTCGACCAGTTCTTCAGGAAGTTTAGACATGGTTGTGATCGTTTGGTTAGTTGAGTCGTTCCAGGTCGCTGTCGCCATGGTTGCCGCAATGCTTGAAGTCATCATTGTCCGAAGCGAGCCCGTAATGTTTCCTGATTTCGACAAGGCCCCTGATGAGCCGCACATGGTACTCAAGCGGCGGCTGAACCTGCCCACCGAAAACGCTGCCTTTCCAGGGCACCCAGACAAGGCTCAGGTAGACGACCCCGTGGCTGGCAAAGAATTCACAGGCTTCGAAGTTGGAATCCAGCGCCTGCTCGATGCTGGTGAACCCATGCGGCTGGGCGAACTCGACGCCTGCAACGAAGTTGGTATAGACATTGCCCTTGCCGAAAATCTCCACGGCATCGATGGCGCTCCGGATCCAGTAGTCGCGACCGAACCACTTTTCCTTTCCGCTGCAGATCCACTTGAACAGCTCCTTGTCCCACACCTCGATATCCGGGCAGTATGAGGAAAGACCGGTCTCATCATGCAGGCGTTTGACCTGCTGTTTGGTGTATGCCGGTGCGATCAGCTGGCTCGGAAAACGCCGGGTCCTGAAATTTCTGCCGATGGCCTGAAGGACACTGACATACCTGTCGACCTCCTTGTCAAACGGCACTTCCCCGGAGTAATCGGTCCCGGCAGTCAGGTTGATCTGTGAATACCGTCCCGGCTCCTTGAGGGCCTCCGCGACCGTCTCATAGATATCGTCCGGATGAATCTCCTTGGCATACGAATCCCCGGCGAGCTGCTTCTGCTGCTTCAGGTCGGTGAAGAACGCGCAGAACTTGCACTGGTCACGCGTATCCCAGTAATGGCAATAGCGGTACGGGATGATGTCGAGGCGTTGCGGACGCGCCCAGGCGATCGAATCCATCGGCACCCCCCTGCTGGTCAGTTTTCCGTAGAATTCCGGCCTTGGGGTGAAATCGACCTCTTCGATACGGACTCCCTTGTCAAGAGCATAGAATTTGCCGTCCTGATAGTCGATGAGGTACGGATCCCTGAACTGGTTGGGAACCGGCGAGGTCAGGACGCTCGTGCCATCCCGGAGCAGCAGCGGCCCGGGAAATGGCTCAGGCCTGCTCTGCCGGCTTGAAAACGCCGTCTGTTCCGGGCCACGATAATAGGCATTGCTGGTTACGGCCGTCGCCGCATCGGTAAAGGCGATCCCCCTGCGCTGAAGATCGAGCTTCAGGATTATCGACCTCGGCACATCGGGATACTTCTCAACAAGGGCATCCAGCCCAAGCTCTTCCGTCGTTGTTTGCGTGATGGTCATGGTTACTCCTCTGTTGGCATGGCAGGGATTCCCGGACACGGAACCCCTGCCGGATGAATGAATTATTTCCAGTAGCCTTCAAGCCGCAGATCCCTGATCGCCGCATCGAGATAACTGCGGTCAATCCAGGTATGGACATCGAACGTCCTGCGGATGAACCCCTTTTCCTTTGCGAACTCGACACCGCCGACATAGTGATTGACGTAGACGGGATCGAAGGTCGGATCGTTCACATCTTTCAGGGTCCGCCCCTCAATCTCCTCGATGGTTGTGGCACGAGGAGTACCGGTCTTGGCGACAAGTTCAAGGAACGCATTCCGGTTCGCCTCCTGTGAACCCCAGTGCGCCGCCTCGACATATCTCCGGACAACCCTTCTGGTGATATCCGGATACGCATTGGCAAATTTCTCCGTCACATACAAGCCACCGGTATTCCGCCAGTCACGAGGACTGCTCTTGGTGGTGTAGATGATCCGGGCATTGCCCTGGGTTCTGAGAATCAGGTTGTTGGTCCAGCCGACAGCGGCATCGATGTTTTTTGTTTTCAGCGCCGCATCCATATCGGCCATCGAGAGGTTGTAGATCCTCAGGTCACTCTCTTTCAGGCCATTGGCAGCAAGGATTCTGGCAAGGGTGAGATGCGCGTTCGTCCCCTTGAACAGAGCGACCCGCTTGCCGCGCAGATCATGGATGCTCCTGATCTGCGAATCCGGGGGTACGGCGATGTAGACATTGGTCCATTTCGAGCCACCGGCAATGAACTTCGTCCTCAGGCCACCGGCCTTGCCGACGATTGCCGGCAGGTCGCCGATATAGGCGAAGTCGACCGTACTGTTGGCAAGCGATTCATTGGTTGCCGGACCAGCACCCTTGAAGAAGAACCACTCGACTTTGATGCCGTCTTTCCTGAACTCCTCCTCCAAAAGGCCCCTGGCATGAACGATGCCGATAATTCCGCTGCTGTAAGGCTTTCCGACGCCCGCTGCATACGCGGAGCCGATCCTGATGACCCGGGGCCGGCTTTCGGCGGCCTCGGCAGGCAATGCGCTGTACACCAGGAGGTTGACCAGCGCGACCAGTAAAGCGAACATGTGTTTCATGACGATATGCACTCCTTTTTCGTATGTGATTGTATGGTTAGAAGCTGTATTGAACCTGCGCCAGGAACTGGTTCTTCGGTCCCGGGTTCGAGGCCGCCTGTTTGGCGCCAAGGTTGATGATGTTGTAGTTCAGCTGCAGTTTGGTGGTCTGTGCAAGGAACCAGTTGAGACCGATGGTGGTGATTTCGGTCACGTTATCGGTCTTGTCGGTATCGGGACTCCACCAGTCGAACCTGACGAACGGCTGGATCGTCGTCGGATACCAGTCATCGTAACGGTCCTGGGCCTTGTAGCCGCTGACAAACTGTTCACCGATGTTGTAAAAGATGGTCAGCGTCTGCCCCTGTTTCTTGGTCGCATTGTCCTGGCCATGCACGAACTCATAGGTGAAGCCGATCGGCGTGTTGACATACGCGATGTCGGCGCCGACACGTTTGACATCATAATCACCGCCAAGTGCCGCAGCGTAGGCCTTGCCGTTGTAGACCGATCCGCCGATGGACAGGCCACGGAAAACAGAGGAGTAATCAACCGGTGCATTCAGGACCAACCTTCCGGCAAGATCCTTGTGCCCGTTGTTGTCCGTGGTGTTCGCGCCTGAACCGTTGAACACGCCGAACGAATACTCGATGGTGGCGACGCGGTAACGGTAACCGGGATCAAAGTGCGGAAACAGGTCACCTTTGACGACTGCACCGATATCGCGGGCGTCGAGACCGAACCCGTTGGATGGAAACGCCCCCGAGTTGGCACCGTTTGAACTGTCCCCGGCTCCGGCAAGGTTCGAGCGGGCCGACTGGGCACTCAGGATCGTCGGTTTCTTGTCCTCGGCAGCGAGCGCTTCAAGGCCGAACGGCCGTTTCTGCTGACCAAGCACCACGCTGAGCAACTGCTTTTCAGGGTCGAGCGAAGGCAGTACCTGATAGCTGATGTACGCATCAAGCGGCTTGACTCCATAATCGAGACCGAACGAGGAATTCACCCCACCCGGAGTGACCACGCTGAACAGGTAGTCGATATTGCGCCCTTCCTCGAAATCGCGCTTGAGGTTACCCCTGAAATTGAGGATCAGCGCATTCAGCGAAAACCCGCCCTGATTGTCGGCCCTGTTACCGCCGGATGATGCCGCATAATGGTTCTCGAACTGGGTGTACCGGAGCTGGGCGACGCCGGAAACGGCCAATGGGCGAATAGTCTGGGCCGTATTCCGTTCATAGGTGCGGTCCAGACGCTCCTGAAGGGTCGCCAGTTCCGAACGGACACCTTCCAGCTCCTCCCGTGAAATCGGCTGCTGGGATGCCTGGGCCACATTCTGCTGGGCGTCCTCTGCAGTTGCCGCCTCTGCAACCTCCTGACGGACTTCGTCCCTGGCCTCGGCATGAAGCAACTCAGGTTTCAGTGCGACAAGGCCCCCAAGCAGCAGCAAGGCCAATCTGATATATCTTTTATTCTTTTTTCTCACGATTCCCTCCCGATTAATACGTGTTGATAGCTATTGAATGGCACAAAAAAAACGATACTCATCGTATCGTGAAACGGCGTACCCGCTGCAGAGCGAATATAAATCCACCCCCAATGAACTGCCACTTCACCTAAAGCTGCCACACACAACAGCGACATCGCGCGCCGATACCAGGCAAAACCATACCTATGCTCCTGATTTATGTTTTTGGATACCTTATCGACGCCGCCAAAGCACCTGAGCCTCATATAACACGACAAGCGCAACAAACGGAAAACAGCGGCAATAGCTCGAAGTAACTACACCAAGCGTGATTTTCAGTCCCCAATTAAATCTTTTCCAGCATGCAGCGCAACAATTCCACAAAATATACCGCAAAGATGGTAACAGATGTGCAAACCAAAGAAAAGAAACGCACACAGGGACGAACCGAACACAAAATCAGCAATAAAAACAATATTTCATACCCCATCTTTCCGGTATATTTACTACCATATAAGCGGTAACCCGAAAGGCATTTCTTTAAAAAACAAAACGCATAAGCATCACAGCAACAGGCGATGGTGAAGCAGACAAAAAAAACCTGCCGTTACGGCAGGTTTGCAGAAAACATGAGGCATGTATGCGGAACGTGCGTTTTCAGCGCGTCATATAGCGCTTGCCGATCCCGAGGGCATCGAGGCGGGAATAGAGGGTCTTCGGGTTGATGTCCAGCATCCGTGCCGCACCGCCCGTACCGCTGACCCTGCCGCCACAACGGTCGAGCGCCTGGAGGATAAGCTGGAGCTCCTGCGTCTTCATATGCTCGGAAAGTTCTGGGAGCGTCATTGGAATCGCCCTGTCAGGCTGGACGCCGGACTGTGGCGCAAGACCGGTCTGAACCGATGAAAAATCGAGCCGCTCGCCATCCGACATGATGACCGCCTGTTCGATGCAATGGGAAAGCTCCCGGATATTGCCCTTCCAGGAGCGTGAGGTCAACTCGACGATGTCTGCCTCGCGAATCTCCCTGACGGGCCTTCCGAATTCACGGGCAAATTTCCTCGCAAAATGGATCGCCAGCGGACGGATATCTTCCCGGCGCTCACGAAGCGGAGGTACCTGGAGTGGAAAAACGTTCAGCCGGAAAAACAGGTCGCCCCTGAAGCGGTGTGCCGCGACCTCGGCTTCCAGGTCGCGGTTGGTCGCCGCAATCACCCTGACATTGATCTTGATAACCTGCCTGCCGCCGAGCCGTTCGAGCTCTTTCTCCTGCAGAACGCGAAGCAGCTTCGCCTGCAGCTCAAGCGGAAGCTCGCCGATTTCATCCAGGAAAATCGTTCCGCCGTCGGCAAGCTCGAACTTGCCGATACGACGGTCGATCGCCCCGGTAAAGCTCCCTTTTTCATGGCCGAACAGCTCGGACTCGATCAGTGAGGCCGGCAAGGCCGCGCAATTGACCCGGACCAGCACATTGTTCTTCCGGGGCGAACGGTTATGAATCGCCCTTGCGATCAGCTCCTTGCCAGTTCCCGTCTCTCCCTGGACAAGAACGCTCGCATCGGTCGGGGCGACCTGACTGACCCGTCGCAGCACCTCGGAAAGCGCCGGGCTGTTGCCGATGATCTCGCCGAAATCATGCACCGAACGGTTTTCCCTGATCAGGTAGGTCCGCTCGCCTTCAAGCTTCCTCCTGAGCCGGTCAATCTGGTCAAATGCAAAAAAATTCTGCAACGCCAGCGAAAGCTGAGGCACAATCAGGCGCAAGGTCGACAGGTCCTCCGGCTGGAATGGATGCTGCCGCCTGGCGAAAAACAGCCCGGCCCTGCTGGACTCGTTGTCCCAGAGCATAAAACTGATGACGGAACCGATCTGCACCCGTTGCCTGATCAGCTCGATAAGCCGGAACTCGCGGCACAATTTTTCGAAGGCCTCCCCGGAGTAGAGCCCTGGTCTTGAAATCAGTTCAAAGCTTTCCGCGATGAACTCCTCTCGCTCCGGTTCAAAACCGAAATATTCGGCCGGAGAAAACTCCACGAACCTGCCCCTCGGATCCCGCATGAAACTGTCGAGGCTCTGCTGCATCCCGTCCCGACCTGCGACCCGCATACCCATGAAATCGCAGGGAACAAGCCGACTGATCTGGTCGCAAACGGCCAGCATCATGCGACGTCGGTCCCTGATGCCCAGGATGGCATTGTTTATGGCCAGCTGCATTGCCGTTTCCGCTTCCCGCTGGCGAAGCTCCTCATACGCGTTTGCATTGCTGACCGAAATGGAAATCGGCATCATCAGATCGGTGAGCAACTCGGTTTTTACCCTGCTCCACAGGTCGGCATCCTCCAGAAAAAGCATCAGGAATCCGTCAAGATGGCCGCCTGAACGCAACGGCGCGAGGACCAGATGCCGCATGCCCTGGTTATGCAGGAAGCGCAGCACTTCGGGATGAGCACCCGATTCATCGCCGAGCAGCTCACCAATCTCCAGAAGCACCACGCTCCGCTCATCGAGATACCGTTGCAGCCATGATCCGGCCAGCGGGAGCTTCCTCCGGTTCATGGCTTCGGGAAGGCTGAACCTGAGCATCTCGACGAACACGTTCATGTGCAGCAGGTCACGGTCCAGCGTCACGATAACGGCAGCATCGAAATCGAACACCAGGCGCATGCGCTTCGCCACGGTCCTGAAAAGCTCCGCAGGATCGCGGATAGCACCGATGGCTTCACCGAGGTACCGCATCAATTGTCGGGATTCGGTCTGCAGGGATGACTTCATAAACAGGTTTTTCTGAATTTAAAGAATCCGGATACCAGGATTTTTCCGACATATCAGAATACAAAAAGCAACGATAAATCCATCGAAAATCCGCAAACCAGCGCCGGGAAGGCGTATACGCATCCTGCCACGATGGCCCGAATCTGCGGCACGGTTCTTGATGGACAAAGCAAGGACGTCAACCTCACTGCCCGAATATGATGAAACGAACACACATAGCACTCCTGATCCTGCCGCTCCTGCTCGAATGCGGCGCACCGCGACCGGCGACCGGCGCGGAAACGCGCGTCGGAACACTGACGCTCGACGAAGCCATCCGGCTGACCAGGGAGCATAACCCGGTCGCCCTGCAGACAGAGGAGGCCGTCCGGGCAGCCGATGCAAAAGTGACCGAAGCCCGGAGCGCATTCTACCCGCAGGTTTCCGCGAAAGCCGGTTACCAGCATATCGATCCGATATCAAAAATCACGATGGGCCCGCTCGCATTCAAACTGATGCCTGAAGACGCGTGGGATGCCAGAATCACCGCCGAAATGCTGCTCTTCGATTTCGGACGCAGCGGCAGAACGGTGGATCTGGCAAAATCCGCGAGGGCTGGCGCCGGCTACCAGAGAGACCTCGCACTGCGTGACCTCTCCCTGGCGTCGGTCCGCGCCTTTTACGGCGTCATGTTCCTTGAACAGGCCGTCAGGGTTGAAGACAAGGAGATCACGGCACTGAAAACGAACCTTGAGCATACGCAGCAGCGATATCGGCAAGGCATCGCCACGCGCTTCGACCTTCTGACGACGGAAGTCCGCCTTTCCGCAGCGCAGAACCGAAGAATCGACCTGCAGAAGGAGCTTGACAACCAGCGGATCAACCTCAGAAGGCTCTGCGGCCTCGACGCTGCGACCCCTCTGAAGCTCCAGGGCTCCTTCGACATTCCGAAAAAAGAGATGGACAGCGATATGCTGGCAGCAGAAACGCTCGAACGGCGTCCTGAAATCATGATCGCAAGGGAAAATGCAAGAGCCGCGGCATTGAAGCGCTCACTTGCCGTCAAGGAAAACCTGCCGAAAATCGTCGGATCCGCCTCATGGGGCAGCACCAACGGCTACCAGCCGGATATTTATGACATGCGGAACAACGTCTCGGCTGCCGTCCAGATTCAGATGCCGCTGTTCACCGGCTTCAGAAACAGCGCATCGACCAGGGAGGCAACCGCAATCATGCACGCTGCCGAGCAGGAGCGGCTCGATACCGAACAGGCCGCGCAGGCCGAAGTCCGACAGGCAGTCAACGGCCTTCATGCAAGCTCGGACAAAATAGGAAGCACCACCCTGCAGGTTTCCCAGGCCGACCTTGCCGCACAGCATGCCCGAACTCTCTACCAGAATGGCCTGGCCACCACCCTGGACCTGCTGGAGGCGGAAGCCAGACTCTCCGAAGCTGAACTGGCCAACCTCCAGGCCAGATATGAATATGTCCTCAACGCCTATGCGGTCCGGCGCGCCTCGGGCGACCTGATCGCGCAACCAATGGAGCACCTGCCATGAAGAAGAAATCAGCACACGATCCGGCAAAGACCATCCTCTGCCCGGTCGATTTCTCCGAATCGTCACTTTTCACCCTGAAGCGGATCGTCCAGGAACACTCGCGTGAAGCGGAACTGGTGCTACTCTACGTCCATGACTCGGCACACGCCAAACTCACCGAACCGGAACTGGTCCCGGAACACCTCTTTGCACGATACCTCGTGATCCTGCAGGCTTACGAGTGCAGGTACCGCCTTGCTATCGAGTTCGGGCGGCCTGAAGATGCGATCATCGCGTTCGCCCGGAACAACAGGCCGGACTTCATCGCCATCGGCTCACATGGCACCAGCGGACTCAGCTGCCTCATCATGGGCAGCACCGCCGAAGCGGTCGTACGCCACGCCCCGTGCCCGGTGCTGCTGTATAAATGTTTCAGGAGGGAAAAGGGAGCCGACCCGGAAAACCGCTACGCAGGAACAGCCGACCAAGGAACTCCATCAACCATGTACTGGTTCTGACAGGACCGTACGGCAAAAAATAACGTGACAACAGGAGGCATCATGCCAACAAGTACCAGGAAATCCAATAAACTGCTCCCCATTGCAGGCGGCATCGCCCTTGTCGCACTCGCCGGCATCCTGACATGGAAACTGACCGCGAAACCCGATCTCCCCGATGGCATATTGAGCGGGAACGGAAGGATCGAAGCGACCGAATACGATATCTCTGCCAAGCAGGCAGGAAGACTTGATTCGGTCTACGTCCATGAAGGAGACAGCGTTGCCGCGCGGCAGGTACTGGCCACGATGAACACGGATGACCTGAGGGCGAACCTCCTCGAATGCCAGGCCCAGCTGCACGTCGCAGAAACCGAGCGGTCACGTGCCGAGGCGCTGGCATCGGCGAAACGGAGCGAACGCTCGCTCGCCGAAAAGGATTATCTCCGCTACCGTGACCTGTACGGCAAGGATGTCGTCTCCCGACAGATCTTCGACCAGGCAACGACCAGGCGTTCCGCCGTTACGGAAGATGTTCGGGCCGCCGAGGCGCAGATCGCCGGGGCATCGTCGTCGATGGAGGTCATCAGGGCAAAGGCGCGAGTCGTTGCCAACAATATCGAAGACGCGAAACTCAAGACGCCGGTCTCCGGACGAGTGCTGTACCGGCTCGCGGAACCCGGCGAAGTCATCGGCGCCGGAGGACGGGTACTTACCGTCCTGGACCTCTCCGACGTCAACATGACCATCTTCCTGCCATCCTCGAAGGCCGGCAGGCTGGCAATCGGCGCCGACGCCCGTATCGTGCTGGATGCCGTACCGGACACGCCGATACCCGCAAAGGTCTCGTTCGTCTCACCGAGGGCCCAGTTCACGCCGAAGGAGGTCGAGACACAAACCGAACGTGAAAAGCTGATGTTCCGGGTGAAGCTCAACATCGATCCACGCATGCTTGCCGAACATCTCCGCGAGGTCAAGCCGGGTATGACCGGTGTGGCTTACGTCAAGATCGACGCCTCCACGGCATGGCCTGAAAACCTCAGGACGAAAGCGACAAAATGAACGGCAGACAGGAACGCGGCGCCGACATCGCCACCGTCGAAGCGCTCGCTCATCGTTATGGAAAGGTCGTGGCGCTGGACAGCGTCGACCTGTCGATCCCTGCGGGGTGCATGGCAGGCTTCATCGGTCCCGACGGCGTCGGCAAATCGACCCTGCTCGGCATTGTGGCCGGAGCGATCGCCATACAGGAGGGGCAGGTACACGTTCTCGGCGGGGATCTGCGCGATGGCGCATTCCGCCGTGAAGCATCGTCACGCATCGCCTACATGCCTCAGGGACTGGGCAAAAACCTCTACCTGACCCTGACGGTGTATGAAAACGTCGACTTTTTCGGCCGACTGTTCGGGCTGCCGACAGCCGAACGGAAGCTGCGTATCCGTGAAGTTCTCGAAAGCACCGGCTTGCTGCCCTTCAGCGACCGGCCGGCCGGAAAACTTTCGGGCGGCATGAAGCAGAAGCTCGGCCTGTGCTGTTCGCTCATCCATGAGCCCGACCTGCTGATCCTTGACGAGCCGACCACCGGCGTCGACCCGCTTTCGAGGCGCCAGTTCTGGGAACTGATCGGACGCATCCGGAAACGGCGGCAGGGCCTGAGCGTGCTCATTGCCACGGCCTACATGGACGAAGCGGAACAGTTCGACTGGCTTGCCGCAATGGACGATGGAAAGGTTTTGGCGACCGGCACGCCGCTGGAACTGAAACAGCGCACCGGCAGCCAGAGCCTTGAGGAAACCTTCATAGCCCTGCTTCCCGAAGCGAAGCGGACCGGCCACAGGAAACTGGAGATCGCGCCCCGAGCGACAGGCAATGAGGAGGTCGTCATCGTCGCCGAAGGGCTGACCAAGAGGTTCGACAAATTCACTGCCGTCGACCACGTCGACTTCCGTATCGGCAAGGGTGAGATTTTCGGATTCCTCGGCTCCAATGGCTGCGGAAAGACCACGACCATGAAGATGCTGACCGGGCTCTTGCCGGCGACCGAAGGCACGGCGTCCCTGTTCGGGGCCCCGGTCGAAGCCGGCAGCATGGAGATGCGTCGCAGGGTGGGCTACATGTCCCAGTCCTTTTCACTCTACAGCGAACTGACGGTCGAGCAGAACCTCAATCTGCACGCAAGCCTGTTCGGCATCCCGGCAGCATCGATTCCGGCCAGGATAGAAGAACTGGTCAAACGATTCGAGCTTGAGGAAAGCCGTGCGCAGCTCGCCGGAGACCTGCCGATGGGCATACGCCAGCGACTCTCCCTGGCAGTTGCCGTCGTCCACGACCCTGCGTTGCTCATTCTCGACGAACCGACCTCTGGCGTCGACCCGGTCGCCCGCGACCGCTTCTGGGAGATCCTGATCGACCTGTCGCGCAACCGGGGTGTCACCATCTTCATATCGACCCATTTCATGAACGAGGGCGAACGGTGCGACCGCATTTCACTCATGAACGCCGGCAAGGTGCTCGCCTGTGACGCCCCGCAGAACCTGGTCGCCGCCAGAGGTGCCGCTTCGCTTGAAGAAGCATTCATTTCGTACCTTGAAGATGCCGCCCCACCACAGGCCCAGGCAAGCGCTGAAACCACCGGACGACTCCAGGCCGCCCAAACGGCTCCGGAGCCGTCCGCGGCGCCATTCAGCTTCCGGAGAAGTCTCGGCTACGCCAGAAGGGAACGCATCGAAATCCTCCGGGACCCCGTTCGGCTCGTCTTCGCCCTTGCAGGCTCACTCGTGCTGATGCTGATCCTCGGCCTCGGCATCACCTTTGACGTCAGGGATGTGCCATTCGCCGTCCTCGACCAGGATAAAAGCCCGGAAAGCCGCGAATTCATTGAAAACATTGACAGTTCAAGCTACTTCCTGCAGCACCGGATGGCCACCTCGGCACAGGAGCTCAACGAACGGCTCAACGATGGTGAGCTCAAGCTCGCCGTCGAAATCCCGCCGGATTTCGGCAAAGACCTGCGGAGCGGCCGCCAGCCGGAAATCGCCATCCGCATCGATGGCGCCATGCCGTTCTTCGGCGAAACGCTCAAAGGCTATGCATCGCTGATAGCCTGGAAATATTTCGACGAACTGGCAATCCGCAACGGCTTTTCCAGGCCGCGACTGGCACCCGCCGACATCGTCTTCAGGTACCGCTACAACCAGGATTTCAGCAGCCTTCCCGCCATGGTGCCGGCCGTCATCCCGCTGCTGCTGCTCTTCATCCCCTCCTCGCTGATGGCACTCGGCATCGTGCGCGAAAAAGAGCTTGGCTCCATCACCAACCTCTACGTCACCCCGGTGACACGCCTTGAATTCCTGCTCGGCAAGCAGTTGCCCTATATCGTTATCGGCATGATCAGCTACTTCACCCTGGTGCTCCTGTCGGTCACCTTCTTCCACGTCCCCGTCAAGGGCAGCTTCCTGACGCTGACGCTGGCAACCCTGCTCTACGTGGTGGTCACCACGGCATTCGGCCAGTTCATTTCGTCATTCACCCAGACCCAGACCGCCGCACTTGCCCTGACGGCATTCACGACCATCATCCCGACCGTACGGTTCACCGGATTTCTGCAGCCGGTATCATCGCTCGACCTGAGCGGCATCATCATCGGGACCTGCTATCCTGCAACCTACTACCTGCTGGTCAGCCGGGGCGTCTTCGCCAAGGGGCTCGGGTTGATGGACCTCTTCCCTTACCTCGGCGCCATCGCCGCCTTCATACCGGTACTGACGATCATGAGCCTGCTGCTGCTGAAAAAACAGGGAAAATAACCATGAAAACGCTCAACAACATCCTGCAGCTCGGCATCAAGGAACTCCAGAGCCTCTGGCATGACAAGATCATGCTCGGCCTTATCGCCGTCATGTTCACCCTCGGCATCTACACCGGCGCCACGTCGAGCTCCCTTGAACTGCACAACGCCTCGATCTCCTTCGTCGACGAAGACCGGTCGCCGCTTTCGCTCAAGATAGAGCAGGCATTCTACGAACCATCCTTCAGTACGCCGAAACTGATTTCGGGCAACGAAGTCGACAGCGAGCTCGACCACGACCATGCGACCTTCGTCGTCACCATCCCGCATTCGTTCGAAGACGACCTCTTCTCGGGCCGGAACCCTGAAATCGGCGTCGACATCGACGCGACAAGGATGACCCAGTCGTTCATTGGAGCCGGCTATATCCGGTCCATCATCAATGATGAGATCAACGACCACCTCGGCAGGGGAAAACTCGCCTCGATCGCGCCGGTCAGGTTCGTCGTCAGGGCACTTTTCAACCCCAACCTCAACGGCATCTGGTTCGGCGGCATCATGGAGATCATGACCGATATCACCCTCTTGTCCATCATCATGACCGGGGCCGCCCTGATCCGGGAACGTGAACACGGCACCATTGAGCACCTGCTGGTCATGCCGCTTTCACCCTTCGAGATCATGAGCGCGAAGATATGGGCAAACGGGCTCATCGTGCTCATCAGCGCAACCGTTTCACTCTTCCTGGTAGTCCAGGGGTTCCTCGGCGTGCCTATTGCCGGCTCGATCCCCCTGTTTCTCATCGGCACGACGCTCTACCTCTTTTCCACCACCTCCATCGGCATCTACCTTGGCACGGTCGCACGCTCCATGCCGCAGCTCGGCCTCCTGGTCATTCTGCTGATCGTCCCCATGCAGCTGCTTTCCGGGGGCATGACCCCTCGTGAAAGCATGCCGGACATCGTCCAGCGCATCATGCTGCTCTCGCCGACAACCTACTTCGTAAGGTTCTCACAGGCCATCCTCTATCGTGGGGCGGGATTGCGGGTGGTGTGGGGTGACCTTGCCGCCGTCATGACCATCGGCACGACCCTGTTTGTGCTTGCGCTGCTTCGATTCAGGAAAAGCATCACGCTGATCCAGGCATGAACCCCAAGGGTCCGGCAGTAGCGGCTCCGGACTATCGCTCGTACCGGAAGGAGACAGCCAGAAATGCCGCGATAAGAAGGCTGCCTGAAAAAAGAAGGAAAACGGGAGACATCTGCCGGCCAAACCCGTCACGAATCACGCCGACGACCCCCGGGCTGACATAGCCTGCCGCGTTGCCGACAGAATTGATCAGGGCGATCCCTGCCGCGGCAGCTCCCGATCCGAGCACCATGGGAGGAATCGCCCAGAAGCAGGTCGATGCCGACAGAATCCCCGAGGCTGCGACAACCAGGGCGAAAATACCGCTCCAGCCCCTTCCGGCAGGAGTCGCGCAAAGGGCGAAGGCTGCCGCGGCAAACAGAATCGGCGCGGCGACATGCCAGCGCCGTTCGCCGGTCCTGTCGGAATGGCGCCCGACAAGCACGGTGAACAGGGCCGCCGACAACCAGGGCAAGGCTGAAATCCAGCCGATGGCAACCGGGTTCCTGGTGATGGATTCATGGATGATCTGCGGCATCCAGAACGAAATACCGTACAGGTTCAGACCCATGAAGAAATAGAGCGCGGCAAGCACCCATACCCGACCGCTCCTGAAAGCGCCGAACATACCGCCCACCCTGCCGGCATCGGCGGGCACCGAAGCATCGCGGTTTCTGATCAGCAACGCACGCTCTTCTTCACGCAGCCAGCTGCAGCTTTCCGGTGAATCGGGAAGCAGGGCCATCACCACAACACCCATGAGCGATGCAGGAATCCCCTGGAGCAGGAACAGCCACTGCCAGCCGCGAAACGATGCCAGTCCGTCAAACAACTGCATGATCATGCCGGAAACCGGGCCGCCGACAACTCCGGAAAGAGCTACGGCAAGCATCAGCCAGGAGACCATCCTGGCACGGTATTCCGGAGGAAACCAGTTGGTCAGGTACAGGATGACGCCCGGGAAAAAACCGGCTTCCGCAACCCCAAGGAAAAAACGCGCCATGCAGAAAGTCGTCTCATCACAAACGAACATCTGCAGTGAAGCCACTACCCCCCAGGTCACCATGATCCTGCCAATCCAGAGCCTGGCCCCAACCCGTGACAGTGCGATATTGCTCGGCACCTCGAAGAGGAGGTAGCCGATAAAAAAAATACCGGCAGCAGTCCCGTATGCGGTCTCGCTGAATCCAAGGTCGCGCGACATCTGCAACCTGGCAAAGCCGACATTGACCCGGTCGATATAGGCAACGACGTAACAGGTGAACAGAAGGGGAATCAGCCGCCAGGCAACTTTTGCGTAAGTGGCAGCCTCAAGGTCGCGCCGATCGCTGCGCGAGTGGGCATCCTGAAGGCAGGCGAACATCGTAATCAGCGTTAAAACATCATAACAGGATCAAATCATCACCTTAATATTTATCGCTTTTAACATAAACAGCAAAACTATAAAAGAACTTTTGTCAGAATAACCTTAAAACAGAAAACAAAAAGCATCCCCTCCGGAAGCAGGCATCGGCCGCATTCCGGAGGGGATGCCTCCACTACCTGCATATGACGCTATGCGAGCGTTTTCCGGTATCCCAGCCCGGAAAACGAGGCGACAAGCTCACCGTCCTCATCCGTGACAACGACCTTGTACCCGCACAGCTTTTTGCCGGCACTCTCTTCCGATGCCTCCGCCCGTATACGGCTCCCTTTTGGGGCCCGGTAGTAGGAGATTGAGGCGTTGACGCCCACAGTAACGCCAGCACCGGCGTTGCTGGCAACGGCGAACGCATAATCGGCAAGCGTGAATATCACCCCACCCTGGACAATGCCGATGCCGTTCAGGTGCTTTTCGCCGACATGCAACTCAACCACGGCATGCCCGGGCGCCGCCTCGACAATTTCAATTCCCAGTAACCGGGCAAACTGGTCATCCCTGACATTCTTCAGATAATCCTGCTGCATTCCTGTATCGTCTGTGTAAAAATTAAGAACCATCGATCCCGGGGCAGTCAAACGGGCTGCCGAACGACACTGCACGAACCTGCTGCGCGCGCCTCGCCGCTATTGCCAGCCACCGCCAAGTGCCTTGTACAGGTCCACAAGGTTCGCCAGCGTCCGCTGGTGAACCAGAATTTCGTTCTGTTGCGCCTCGAAAAGAGAGCGGTCCGCGTCAAGAAGTGCATAGTGGCTGTCAATTCCATGCTGGTAGCGCGCCTTGGTGATCAGGTCGGATTGTTCGCTCTCCCTGACCAGCGCCCGCTGGGCCGCCAACTGCTCACTGTAGGTCTCCCGGGCCACCAGCGCGTCGGCAACCTCCCGGAAAGCGGTCTGGATCGCCTTTTCATATCTGGCCAGGGCTATATCCCGGTTGGAAGTGGCCACGCCGAGGCTGGAACGCAACCTCCCCCCCTGAAAGATCGGCAACGTCACCGAGGGAGCGAAACTCCAGACGCCGTTCGGGCTGCTGTCGAACAGCCCGGAGAGGCTCGCACTGGAAAATCCGGCCGAACCGGTCAGGCTGATGCTGGGAAAAAACGCTGCACGTGCCGCGCCGATATTGGCGTTCTCCGCCTTCAGGAGATATTCCGCCTGCAGGATGTCCGGCCGTTCAAGCAACACGCTGGAGGGAATCCCCACCGGAAGCCTCTCCATCACCTCCACGGCGGCAAGGTGCTCCGGTTCGAGCAGCGCCGGGTCGATCTCCCTGCCGACCAGGAGGGTCAGTGCGTTTTTATCCTGCGCAACCTGGCGCTGGTACTGGAACCTGGCCGCCTTTGCGGCTTCGACCAGCATGGAGGACTGGGCAGCATCGAGCTGCGAACGGCTTCCCAGCTCAACGCTGCGCAGCATGATGGCGTGCGCATCCTGGCGGGTCCTGAGCGTGCTTTCAGTCAGCTGCAACAACTCGACATCGGCAAGGTAGGTAAGGTAGGCGTTGGCCACTTCGGCCACCAGGCTGGTCTGGGCAGCTTTTCGCCCCTCTTCGGTGGCGAGGTACTGGTTCAGGGCCCGCTTGCCAAGGTTCCGGACACGACCGAACAGGTCTATTTCATACGCCGTTGCGCCAATGCCCGCAGCATAGGTGGAGGTTATTTCAGCCTTGCCTGTCCCGCTCAGGTTTTTCGATAACCGCTGGCGGGTAAGGCTCCCGGATGCGTTAATCGACGGCATGAGATCGGCACGCTGGATGCGATAGGTATTCCGGGCAACCTCAATATTGAGCGTCGCAATCCGCAGGTCGCGGTTGTTGGCAATGGCGGTCTCGATAAGCCGCTGCAGCTTCGGCGACCGGAACATGCTGCGCCACCCGACGGAGGAGGCAGACGCATGACCTTCGGCGGTGGCACCGACACCGGAAGCGGCAGGCCATTGCGCACTGACGGGAGCAGGCGGCCGGTCGTAGCGGGGCGCAAACGAACACGCACTCAGGCTGGTCGCCGCAAGGCAGATCGGGAGCAGCAGATTACGCTTCATGGTTCGCACCGTTTTCGTTATGGTTTGCCGAGACCCCTTTAGGGGAATTACGGGTAAATCTTGATTGAACAAGCATATAGAACAAAGGAACAAAAAAGATTGCCAGTGCGGTACCTGAAAACATGCCGCCCATCACGCTGACGCCGATGGCGTGCCGGCTCGCCGAACCGGCTCCCGAAGAAAAGGCGAGTGGCGCCACACCGAGGATAAATGCAAGGGAGGTCATGACGATGGGGCGGAGCCGCTGGCGGGCTGCGGTCAGGACCGCCTCTTTCAGGGGCACGCCGCTTTCATACAGGGTCTTGGCGAACTCGACGATAAGGATCGCGTTTTTGGCGGTCAACCCAACGGTTGTCAGGATGCCGACCTTGAAATAGACATCGTTGGACAGGCCGGTCAGGAAGGTCGCCAGCACCGTGCCAAAAACGCCGAGCGGAACGACCAGCAGAACGGCCAGCGGCACGGTCCAGCTTTCATACAGGGCCGCAAGGCACAGGAACACGAACAGCAGTGAGATCGAGTACAACAAAAGCGTCTGCTCACCTGCCGCGCGCTCTTCGTAGGACAGGCCGGTCCACTCGATGCCGAACCCTTCGGGAAGCTTGCTCGCCAGTTTCGACATCAGCGCCATGGCGTCACCCGAACTCACACCCGGGGCAGGGGCTCCCTGAATATTGACCGAGGAGATACCGTTGAAACGTTCGAGCTTTGGCGAACCGAATCCCCAGTGGCCGGTCGAAAAGGACGAAAAGGGGACCATATCGCCTTTCGCGTTACGGACATGCCAGATATCGACATCTCCCGGGGTCATGCGATACGGAGCATCACCCTGCATGTACACCTTCTTGATGCGTCCTTCATGCACGAAATCGTTCACATAGGAGGAGCCCCAGACGGTCTGCAGGGTCGTATTGATATCGGCGATGGAAACCCCGAAGGAACTTGCCTTTTCATGGTCGATGGCAAGTTTGTATTGCGGCACATCCTCCATGCCGTTAGGACGGACGCCGACAAGCGACGGATTCTGCGACGCCATGCCGAGCAACTGGTTGCGTGCGGCAATCAGCGCCTCATGGCCCTTGCCTGTCCGGTCAAGCAGCTGCAGGTCGAATCCGGTGGCATTGCCGAGTTCCATGACGGGCGGAGGATAAAACGCGAAGATCATGGCATCCTTGACCTGCGACAGGGCACCCATGGTCCGCATGGATATGGAAACCA
The DNA here is from genome assembly GCA_964611215.1 of uncultured Chlorobiaceae bacterium. Lineage (GTDB taxonomy): Bacteria > Bacteroidota > Chlorobiia > Chlorobiales > Chlorobiaceae > Chlorobaculum. The sequence continues at coordinate 57,307 of CAZSXF010000002.1, read as the reverse complement.
CATCCTGCCCATGCTTCTTGCGTTTGGACCAGTCCTTGAGCTGCACAAACGCCATTCCGGAGTTCTGACCCTGCCCCGCGAAGCTGAAACCGGCCACGCTGAAGACGCTTTCCACGTTATCCCGTTCCTGGTTCAGCAGGTAGCGTTCAATAGCACTGACGCTTTCCAGGGTCCGCTCCTTGGTCGCGCCGGAGGGCGTGGAGAGCTGGACAAACATGAAACCCTGGTCCTCGTCGGGAAGGAAGGCGGTGGGAATACGCATGAACACCAGACCAAGCAGCAGCAGAACCAGCATGAACCCCATCAGCGAGCGGTTGACTTTTCCCGTCATGACCTTCGCACCATTGACATACCGCTCACGGTTCCTGTTGAACTCCCGGTTGAACCAGGCGAAAAACCTCCCGACGGGGCCATCTCCGTACAGGTGCCCCTCTTTTTTCAGCGGTTTGAGAATGCTGGCGCACAAGGCGGGGGTCAGGATCAGCGCCACCAGAACCGAAAGCAGCATGGCCGAAACGATGGTAATCGAAAACTGCCGGTAGATCGTCCCCGTCGATCCCTTGAAGAAGGCCATCGGTATGAACACCGCCGACAGGACAAGCGCGATGCCGACCAGGGCGCTGGAAATCTGCTTCATCGACTTTCTTGTCGCCTCAAGCGGTGAAAGCCGCTCCTCGTCCATGATCCGCTCGACATTCTCGACCACGACGATGGCATCGTCGACCAGAAGGCCGATGGCAAGCACCATGGCGAACATGCTGAGGGTGTTGATGGTGAAGCCGAACACCGACATCATCCCGAAAGTCCCCAGCAGCACGACAGGCACGGCAATCGTCGGCACCAGCGTCGCCCGGAAATTCTGGAGGAAGAGGAACATGACGAAAAAGACGAGGATCACGGCCTCGATGAGCGTGTGCACCACCCCTTCTATCGAAGTCTTCACGAACGGCGTCGTATCGAACGGATAGACGATCTGCACCCCCGGCGGTAACAGCGGTTTGAGCGAAGCCATTTTCTCCTTGACCAGGCTTGCGGTCTTCAGCGCATTGGCACCGGTCGCAAGGGTGATGGCCATGCCGGCTGCCGGCTTGCCGTTGAAGTGCGTGGTCATATCGTAGTTCTGCACCCCAAGCTCGACCCGCGCGACATCCCTGAGGCGGACCTGTGAACCGTCAGACAGCACTTTCAGGATGATGTTCTCGAAATCCGCGACGCTTTTCAGGCGGGACTGTGCCGTTATGGTGGCATTGAGCTGCTGGCCGCGAACCGACGGAGTGCCGCCAAGCTGGCCCGCCGAGACATCCGCGTTCTGCGCCATGATCGCCGCCTGCACCTCGGTCGTCGTCAGGTTGAAGCTCGTCAGCCGGTGAGGATCGAGCCAGATACGCATGGAATAGGGCTGGCCGAACACCTGGATGTTCCCGACGCCTGGAACCCGGCTCAGCGGGTCAAGCAGCTTCGAGTTGATGAAGTCGTTCATGGCATATTCGTCGACACGCCCGTCTTTCGAATAGACGCCGACGACCATGAGAAAACCGGTTTCACCCTTGGTCACCCTGACCCCCTGCTGCTGGACCTGCTGCGGCAGGTTCGACATGATCGTCTGCAGCTTGTTCTGCACCTGCACCTGGGCGATGTCGGGATTGGCTTCAGGCTCAAAAGTCACCGTGATGGAGACGTTGCCGTTCGAATCACTCCCCGAACTGAAATACCGCAGGTGGTCAATGCCGGTCAGCGCCTGCTCGATGACCTGGGTAACGCTGTTTTCGACCGCATCTGCCGATGCGCCCGGATAGGTCGCGTTGATGGTGATGGTCGGCGCTGCAATCCGCGGGTATTGCTCTACCGGCAACGTATTGATGGCAATAATGCCGCCAAGCATGATGCAGATAGAGATCACCCACGCGAAGACTGGCCGTTCGATAAAGAATCCGGACATGAAACTGAAACGTTAAATGAGAGGGAATTACCGGGCCGCCTGTGCGGAAACCGGTGCCACCTCGACGGCTTTGACCGCCATGCCTGGCTTGATTTTCATAATGCCTTCATAGACGACCTTTTCACCCGCCTTGAGGCCGCCGTCGACAAGCCACCGGTCACCGACGACTTCAGAAACGGCGATCGGACGGGGATTTGCCTTGCCGTCCGCACCGACCACCCAGACCGAAACCGATCCGTCGGCATTGCGGCTTACCGATTTCTGGGACACGAGCAAGGCCTGGTCATACCGTCCCTGCTCGATACGCGCATGGACGAACATGCCCGGCAGAATCGCATGGTCCGGATTCGGGAACAGTGCACGAAGCAGGACGGTTCCTGTGGCCGGGTTGACCGTGACGTCTGAAAATTTCAGCGTCCCGGTCCGGCCCGTCGGCTTGCCGTCTATCAGGAGCTGAACGCGCCTGCTTTCGGCGGCGTCCTTGCCGCCCGTCCCCTGGACACCCTGCCGCAACTGCATCAGTTCCGACGTCGAACGGGAAACATCCACATACATCTGGTCAAGCTGCTGGACCACTGCGAGCGGCTCAGCCTGGTTCGCGTTGACAAGAGCGCCCTCCGTCACTTTCGACTGGCCGATGCGGCCGGAAATCGGCGAAAGCACCCGGGTATAGTCGAGGTTGATCCTGGCCGTGGACACTTCGGAACTGGCCATGGAGACATCTGCCCGTGCCTGGCCGAGGCTCGCCTTGACATCGTCAAGCTCCTGTCGGCTGACGCCGCCGATCTTGACCAGCTCCTCATACCTGGCAGCCTTGGCCTGCACCGAACGCAGGTTGGCTTCAGCCTTGCCGAGCGCGGCACGCGCACTCGCAAACGCGGCACGATAGGTCGAGGGATCGATCTGGTAGAGCTGCTGGCCCGCTTTGACCATGCCGCCCTCCACGAAAAAACGCTTCGTGATGATGCCGCTGACCTGCGGACGGATCTCCGCCATGCGGACGGCGGAGGTCCTGCCGGGCAGATCCCTGGTCAGCACCAGAGGCTCAGGTTTCATCGTCACAACGCTGACCTCCGGTTTGGCATTCGGGTTCGGCAACTGGCCCGACGGGTTTCCTTTCGGCCACAGATACCAGGCGGCGACGAGCACGGCAAGCAGTGCGGCTATGATTGACGACCTTTTCATAATTGCAAGTTATCCGTTGGGTAAAGATTGAGCAGCCGGTGACGGACCTCCGGCATGCGAAACAAACAGGGTGCGAATCCGGTTCAGGAACGTCATGCGCTCCGTTTCGCTCCATTGCACAAAACCGAACCATTCATGACAACTGAATCCCAGAAGCGCGAAATAAATAATGCTGGCCACTTCAGGTTGACGTCCGTACTCCATGGCATGCAAGTCCCGGTTGACCCAGTCGCGCATCCGCTCGCGAAGCGACTCCTCCTGCACCATCGATGAGGTGATGGCCAGAGCGACCGCCCGTTCGGTATCATCAGGAGCATGCTCTGCCAGCTTGATACGTGCGAACAGCTCCGGATGCGGCGTATCGGCGCATGCATCCAGCAGCGATGCGATCCGCTCAGACTCACGGTGCAACTCCCGGTCGATCAGCGCTTCAAGCAGACCGGTCTTGGACTTGTAGTCCAGGACGACCCGCGATTTGCTGATCCCCGCTTCACGGGCAACGGCATCAATGGAAAGCCGCGCGGCCCCCTGTTTGGTGACCACCCGCTCGACGGCGTCGAGGATTTGATCGCTGGATACGGTCTTCGGTCTTGCCATCCTGTACGTTTTTTCTGGTTATCCCAGATTTAAGAACGATCGTCTTTTTATCCAAATTTTTTCTGACATTTTTTTTAAATAATCCGCTCACCTGCCGAAAGCAAGACGCCGCGGCCCTGCCTTCGCAGCTGTAAAGCTGGTTCCGGCTATGAAAGAACAGGCTGACTGACAAAGAAGGCGCCACCGTTCCCGCTTCACCAAGGTCAGCGAAAACGGCGGGCTACCGAAGAGATGATCTGAAAGGCAGGAGAAAGGCCTGCCGGGCGGGAAAAAACAAACCGTCAAAGGAGGACATCGCCAAAGCACCGCAGCGCAGAGTGAGGAGCAAAGCCGGTATAATCAGGGAATAAAAGGCTTTATCGTCCTGAGAACGAACGTCACCCCGTCAACCACATTGAAGTAGGTGTACACCGCAAAATCGATATCACTTCTGGACATTTCGCCTGACTGCAGCTTCGCAAGCCAGTATGGCTGCAACACCATGGACTGCTGAACCACGTCGAAATCAACCTTCAGATATGATGCCAACGGCGTATTGGGCCATCCCAGCTCCTTCCATTTCCGGTTATTCTTCATGGAGAACAGCGAGAGGATGTTCTCGTTGATCGGCCTGACATGCGTCGGGTCCCCTGCAAACCCGTAGCTTCGTTCGTGGGGGACATCGATGGTTATGGTCGCCTTCGGGGCACTGACCCTGTAGAGTTCCTGCATGATCTGCAGAAATACCTCCGTATCACGGCCCATATGTTCAAGGCAATGGTGCAAGACGATCTCCTCTGCCGATGACTCATCGAACGGCCAGGGAAAGCGCTCCAGGTCAAAGACGACATCAGGTTCGAAGGTATCGTACTTGTCGACGTTGACGTAACCCGGCAGCTTATGCTGCCCGCAACCGAGATTCAACTTCATGCCACTACTGTTTGCGTGTTGGACAAGTCACCGGTACAACGTACTGGAGACCCCGCACGCACTCCCTGCGTGCACATCCACGTTACGGAAACGAAGCGACAAGCGCCACAGACGATATGGAGCAGCCCGATGCCGAGCCTGTCAGGAACACCTGGTGCAGGACAAGGCCAAGGATCGTTCCGGACAGGAGAAAAACAACCGTGGTGGCGTACATAAGCCGGATTGCCTTGCCGATCATGGCCGCATCCACAGGATTATCTCCGGCACCAAGCACCGGAACCATTTTGGTGACTCCCCCATAACTCCGCTCACCGCCAAGCCGTATGCCGAGCGCACCGGCAAACGCTGATTCAGGGTACCCGGCGTTGGGGCTTTCATGCAGGCCCGCACCCCGCCTGACCGATGCGAATACGGAACGGGCGTCGAGGCCGGAAAGGAACGCCGCCGTGGCGACTGCAGGCACGGCAAGCCGTGCCGGGAACCAGTTCACCAGATCGTCAAACCTGGCCGATGCCCATCCGAACTCCCGGTACCGTTCATTCCGGTAGCCGAACATCGAATCAAGGGTATTGGCCGACTTGTACGCCCACGCGCCGGCGGGACCGAACAGCAATCCGTAAAACAGGGGAGCGATCACGCCATCCGAACAGTTTTCCGCCACACTCTCCACGGCAGCCCTGGCCACGCCTTCGGCATCCAGCCCGGCAGTATCGCGCCCCACCATCATCGCGACCCGTTGCCGTGCAAGCTCCAGGTCACCCGATTCGAGCGCCCGCTGCACCGACGCGGCGTGGTGGGCAAGGTCCCGGGGTGCCAGAGCGAAATAGAGCAGCAGTATCGAAACGGCGTAACCGGCAAGGGGGTGCAGGTGTGCGGCAAGCCCCACCAGCACCAGCACCAGGCCAACGGTCGAAAGAAGCACGGTCGACGCAGCGAGGATGCCTGCAACCCGCTGCGGCAACGCCGCAAGGCGCCGGAACAGGGACTCAGCCCACATCGCCAGCCTGCCGATACAGCGCACGGGGTGAGCAAACCACTGCGGATCGCCGAAGAGGCTGTCGAGCAGGAAGGCTGCCACCAGGAGCAACGCATTCACGGCCATACGCCCTCCTCCTGCCGGATATCGGCAAAGGCTGCAAGCGCAGAAAGAAGGTGCCGGTTCTCTTCTGGTGTACGGATACAGAAGCGGAAATACTTCGGCGCAAGCCCGTCGAAATTCCGGCAGTCTCGCACCAGGATATTGCGTTGCCGCAGGAACGCAAGCAACTCGCCAAGCATTCCGCAATCCCGGATACCTGCGAGGAAAAAATTGGCGCTGCCGCCATGCAGCTCGAAAGCCGGATTGCGTGAAAGCTCCTCAAGAACCATCCTCCGGCCCTGCGCAACAAGCGACCCGACCCGATGTTCATAGGACGCGGCGGACTCCTGCAGCAGGCCGGCCGCCAGTTCGGCTGCGGCACTGACGGTCCATGGCTCTTTATGACCATACAGCGCCCGGATCGCATCCGGATGGGCGATAATGGCGCCCATCCGGAGCCCGGCGACCGCATAGAACTTGGTAAGGGAATGGATCACGACGACATTCCGGAAGTTGCTCACCGCATGCAGCAGCGCATTGCCGGGAAACCCTTCCGTGAACTGGATGAATGACTCGTCGACAATGAAGCGCGTCTTCGGGAACCCGGCCGCGAGATCAAGCAGCCGCTCCCCGGGGATCATTGTCCCCGTCGGATTATTCGGGCTGGCACAGAAAAAACCGTCACACCCGGCAAGGGCCTCCGAAAGAACCTCGCTGCCGGGAAAGGCGAAGCCGTTTGCGGCAGCAAGCCGCAACGGGACGACTTCCGCGTCGGCAAGCCTGCAGGCCCGGGAATAATCGAAAAACGACGGCTGCAGCACAAGAACCCGCTTCAGCCGGAATGCCCGGGGCACCAGGTAGATCCCCTCGGAAGCCCCGTTCAGGGCAAGCACGCAATCCGGGTCAATACCGAAGCGCGACGCGTAGAACGCACGGACACCACCGCCGTCGATGGACGGGTATGCGGACGAAACGGATGCCGGCAGCGACAGGCTGCCGAATGGCGGCGCGACAGGCGCGAGATTGACGCTGAAATCCAGAACCCCTTCAGGGACAGGGGTTCCATCGGGGCTGGCGCCATGCCGATGTGCAAGAAGGGTGTCACCTGCCATCGTCCCCTCCTCCGCAGCCATGACGCGGACGACACACAGCCTCAGGCGTGGAACTGAACTTCCTGATCATGAATTGAAAAGCTTTTGCTCACGATGAATGACGGAAACGATCTGACTGCGTCGGGCACAACGCACCCGACACAACGGCTTTGCCTGGCTATGACCCGTAGCCATTTCATGTGGCAAAACGATTGCTGGCAGGTCTCCTGACTTTGCGGCCTGAGAACTGCGGCCTTCCCGCCCGCATCCGTGGAGGATCCGGGCAGTGACCTGCATATCCTGCGGCTTCATGGCATGTGGCCATGCCTTTCAGCGGCAGTTTGCCGTGGTACAGTTGCGGGTACAGTGTACGAATCTCACGTACTTCCCTATGCTCCGGATTTCAACCCGGCACCAGCAATGCAGCTTGAACCCAAGCCTGCAGCACTAAGTAACCATTTACGGCGAAACCGCCAAATCATGAAAGCGGCCGGGAAGAGACCCGGCTGCCGTCACCGGAACGGCGTAAAAACGGTGGCGGAACGCATTTGCCGTTTTACCGCTTCTTGTTAGCTTTGGACCAGCACGACACCATGCAAGAACTTCATGGATACCGCCGAAAAATGAAAAGAAAAGCCTTCCTGCTTGCCGCGCCATCAAGCGGGTCCGGCAAGACGACCGTGACCCTTGCCCTGCTGAGAATCCTTGCACGCCGGGGTCTTGACGTCCAGCCCTTCAAATGCGGACCAGACTACCTTGATACCGCCCTGCACACGATGGCCGCGAAAACCGGTCCTGAAGGTCTGCCCGGCCTGAACCTCGATGCCTTCATGGCCTCCGAAGGGCATGTCCGTGAACTGTTCGCCCGCCGGGCACAGCAAGCTGACGTGGCCGTCGTCGAGGGGGTCATGGGACTTTTTGACGGCGCAGTGAAAGCCGATGGAAGCAGTGCCGCGATCGCACGGCTGCTCAATCTGCCGGTCATCATGGTCATCAACGGCGCGAGCATGGCCTATACCGCCGCGGCCATCCTTTACGGTTTCAGGAACTTCGACCCATCCGTACAGGTTGCCGGAGTCATCTTCAACCGCGTCACAAGCGCCGCACACTACCGCTACCTGCAGGAAGCAGCCCTCGACGCCGGCGTCGAGCCGCTGGGCCATATCCCCGCGAGCAGCGGCATCAGCATCAGCGAACGGCACCTCGGGCTGAACACCTCGGCATCATACGACCGGGAAGGGGTCATCAACGCCATGGCGGACCATATCGAAAAAACCGTCGATGTCGACCGCCTGCTGGAAATCGCAACCATCGACCTGCCGCCGACCGTTCAGGAGGCCACCCCGGTGGCCGGCCGCGCCGGTAAAGTCATCGCCGTGGCAAAAGACGAGGCCTTCAGCTTCATCTACCACGAAAACCTGGAAGTGCTTGCCCGTTATGGCAGACTTGAGTTCTTCAGCCCCATGCACGATGCCCGCCTTCCTCAGGCGGACCTCGTCTACCTGGCGGGCGGCTACCCTGAACTCCACGCCGAAACACTCGCGGCAAACACCGGAATGAAACAGCAGATTGCCGGTTTCTGCGCGAAACAGGGGGCTGTCTACGGTGAATGCGGTGGGCTGCTCTACCTCGGCCATACCCTGCATACCGGAGATGGCGCAGCCCACGCCATGTGCGGCGTTTTCGATATCGACACCACCATGCAGGATGCACGCCTGACACTCGGCTACCGGAAGGTCACGCTGGCCGGGCACGAACGTCAGGAACTGCGGGGGCATGAGTTCCACTACTCCAGAATCTGCCGGGAAAACGAACGGGCATCCGTCGCCCGGGTAAGCAACGCAAGGGACGAAGCTGTCGATACGGCCGTCTACAGGAAAGGCAATGCCATCGCCTCGTACATCCACCTGTACTGGGGAGAAAACACGGAGCTCCACACGTGGCTGCCGGGACTGGAGTGACCGCGCCTGCGGCACCGGGAACGCGACGGATCATCATCACCGGCGGGCCGGGAAGCGGCAAAAGCACGCTGCTCGATGCGCTGCGAACGCACGGATTCATCTGTTACCAGGAGGTTTCACGGCAGATCATCCGCCAGGAGGCGACGCGGCCCGACGGCGTGCTTCCCTGGAATGACCTGCCTGCATTTGCCAGGCTGGCTTTCCGTGAAATGATGCGCCACCATGACCAGGCGGCGGCAGCCGGCAGGGACTGCTTCTTCGACCGGGGCGTTCCGGACATTTTCGGTTACCTGCTCCACGGAGGTTACGCCATCCCCGAAACATTCCTCGCCATCCATGCGCAGTCATGCAGGTATCACCCGACGGTGTTCATGCTCCCCTTCTGGCCGGAAATCTACGTCAACGACCCTGAGCGCCCGCAAACGGCCGAACAGTCCAGGAGCCTGTCGATCGCCATCGGCGAAGCCTACCGCGCCCTCGGCTATACGCTGGTTGATGTCCCGCTGCAACCTGTTGCGGAAAGGGTGCGGTTCCTCCTTTCACGCATCGGCGGACCTTCGGCTCCGGCTGCAGGTGATCCCTGCGCCTGACCGGCAGCCAGGCATCAGTCGGCAAGCACCGCCTTGCCGTCCATATCGAACAGGACGAACGTCAGCGGCACACCCGGCAGCCAGTTTCTGCAGGCATCGCGGCATGAGGCCGCGATGGCACGGTACAGCGGCTCGGTACTCTCGAACGGCACCAGCCCGGTCATGGAACGCACCAGCGTCAGCTCGGCAAGACCTCGAACGACCTCCTGCCCGTATCCGAGGTCACGGGCCAGGCCCGCAAGCCAGCCAGGCCGAAGCGAAACCACACGGCTGGACAGATCGGCCTCGCCCTGGGCAAGCTTGGTCGCCTTGGCAAGCATCACGGCAACGAAAACCTGATCAAACCCGCCATGTTCAGCGACGAGCTCCAGGGAACGCCCGATATGGTTGCCATAATGGATGCAGGCGAGATCGGCAAGTTCCGGATACAAGGACCTGAGCAGACGTTCCGTGCGAAGACCGGAGGTCAGGGATATCTCCGTACAGGCATTCGCCCCTGCGACATAAATTGCCTGACGGATGCTGGCCAGCCACGCATCGACCGAGTACGGTTTCACTTCACCGCTGGTTCCGAGAATCGAAATCCCGCCGGTTATCCCGAGCCGGGCATTCATGGTCTTATGGGCGATCTCCGCACCGCCGGGGACGGAGATGGTCACGGCAACCGAATGCCCGATGCCGCGCTGCCGGAGTTCGGCAACGACAGCTTCGCGGATCATCCGTCGGGGAACAGGGTTGATGGCCGGCTCACCGGGAGGAATTTCAAATCCCGGAAGCGTCACCCTGCCGACACCGTCGCCCTGGAGGAACCTGACCGTATTTCCGGGCAGGCCGGCAAGCAGGGAAACCTTGCTGAAGATGACAAGACCGTCGGTAACATCCGGATCGTCACCGGCATCCTTTCTGACGCCGCATATCGCCGCCAACGGGCCTGGAGATGGGCATTGGACGGCGAACGACGCGCACCGGCCCGATGGCAGTGCGATGGTGACGGAAGCTGGCGCCGCCCCGTCGAGCAGGGCGATCATCGCGGCTTTCGATGCCGCTGCCGCGCAGGCGCCGGTTGTATAGCCGGTCCTGAGCGCTTTCAGCGGGGGCGAGTTGCCGACAAGCGCTTCAAGCTCATCGATCGACGAGACCACCTCCCGGTATGGGGGAGCAGGCGGGCGCCGGATCACGATGGCAGGAATGCCGCAACGCTCCGCCACACGGATCTTGGCAGGCAGGAATCCCGCATCGCCGCTCTCCTTGGCAAGCAGGCAGTCGATCGCCAGTGAGCGCACCAGGACCTCAAGGTCTGCTTCAGAACCGTCAGGCTGCATCGGCAGCAGGCCGGATTCGGGGAAGCCTGCGCCGAGTGCCTCTCCGATGGACGACGGCGACGGGAGAACGCGCAGGAACGTCACATGCTGGCTCCACCACGGCTGCAAATGCGCAACGGACTGCACGCCGGTGAGGGCAAGAAGCCGTTGCGGAACAAGCCGCGCCAGGAGGCTGAGCGCATCAGGAAACCCGGAGACGAAATGCAGCATGCCGGTTACCGGAATGGAACACAAAGCCCGTTCAAAGCGGATCAGGCGGACGGCCGAACGGTTGCATGACGCAAACGCCGTCCAGTGCAGGCGGCAAGCGAAGGGATGAGCTGCGTCAATGACCATGCGGATACGCCGCAAAGCGACCAGCCCGGCCATTCCGTCCATGTCAAGCGCACCATGGCGAAACTCGCCATATGCGGTCGGGAACCGGCTGACGGCACGCTTTGTCGAATAGATGAAGGGCATTTCAAGCCGTTCGAGCAATGCCGCAGCCTGCCGCCCTTCAGTGGTTCCTCCAAGCAGCAGGACGATGCCGCGTTCAGTCGCCCTGCCTGAATCCATGGGAAAACGAAGGATCGTAGAGTTTTGAGCGGCCCGTACGGGCACCGATCGCTTCACCGACCACGATGAGCACCGTGCGGTGCTTGCCGCTTGCCCTGACCAGCGCTGAAAGTCCGTCGAGCCGGCCCCTCCAGACTTGCTGGTCATCCCAGGTCAGCCGGTAACAGACCGCCACGGGGGTATCGGGTGCATAGTGACGCAACAGCTCATCCTGCACCTCGTCGCTCCATTCGGCGCTCAGGTAGATGCACATGGTCGCCCTGGCTCGTGCCAGCTCGGAAAGCCGTTCCTTGTCAGGAACCGGCGTCCGGCCGCTCCCTCTGGTCAGAATGATGGTCTGCACCCGCTCGGGAACCGTGAACTGCGACTGCAATACCGCAGCGGCAGCCTGGAACGAAGAGACGCCCGGAACAATTTCATAGGTCATCTTTCCCGCATCGAAAAAGGCCATCTGCTCCTGGATCGCCCCGTAAATGGAAGGATCGCCGGTATGCAGGCGCACCACAAATTTTCCCGACCTGTAGAACCGCTCCATAAGGGCAAATTGCTCCTCAAGCGACATGGAAGCCGAACTGCGCACCAGCGCCCCTGGTTTTGCCGCATGCGTCAAGCGCTCCGGAACAAGGCTTCCCGCATACAGGATAAGATCTGCCTGTTCGATGTAGCGCTGGCCCCTGACCGTCACCAGCTCGGGATCGCCCGGTCCCGCGCCGACAATCGCGATCCGGCCCTGGAGTTCGGAGCCCTTCAGCGGGGATACCGAAAAGGTGTAATGACGAGGTGCGCTCCCGGAAACCCCTTCGAGTACGACTTTCCGTTTTTCGAGCAGCCAGCGTTCCTGCCCGGCAAGCAACGCTGCCGAAGCTTCGGCGACGCTATGCACGCCGATTTTCCGGAACACGACCTCGGACGGCTCAGGAACCCCCCGAACCGCTTCAAGCCGATCCGGGGGAAACCCCCTGAGCGGCACACCGCATGCGGCGGCGAATGCGATGAAGGCACCTTCATCCATCTTGAAATCCACCGAACCGACGCTATGGACGGATTTTTCGGAAAACCCTGCACGGGCAAGCTCCGCCGTAACCGATTGTACGAACAGGCCTGCATCGATCCCTCGTTCCGAGCCGACACCAACGCACAGGAGCTTCGGACGATAGAAGATCGTCTGCACCGGAGACGCAAGCAGCCGGGGAGTCACCGCAAGCAGCAGGCTGCATTGGCCGGCGTCGACATCTTCAGGACGATAGACGACCTTCACAAACGGTGGCGCCGTCCGTTCGAGCACCCCGGTTAGCGGATCGCGGCAATCGAGCAGGAGCGTCACCGGCTCATGGTTCACAAAGGCAGCCATGGCGCCGGTCATCGTATCTCCGCTTTCCGGCGAGGCAAACTCGACGCTCCACCCCTGTTCGCGGCCAAGAATATCAAGCGGCCAGAGCCCCTGCACGTCACTCGACGTACTCAGGACGACCTGGCCGCCGAGAAGCCTGGCGATGCTGCAGGCCAGGTCGTTTGCCCCACCTGCATGTCCCGACAGGACACTCTGGATAAAACGGCCAGCCTCGTCGCAGTTGACCACCGCAGGGTCATGGTGCTTGTCCTGCAGCACCGGTGCAATGGAACGAACGCAGATGCCAAGAGCGCCGATGAACACGAAGGCGTCAAAATTCCTGAATGATTGCCGGATAAACTCCGGTATGCGCCCCGCCCAGGTGACGTCATCGGCATGGCTGGGTGAAACAAGCACAGCACCGCCGACCCCATCGGCTGCAAGCAGGGCTTTGAGGGAACGGCCGAGCATGAGCCCGGCATCGGTCATAGCAACAATGGCTATTCGTGCATGCATCGGTCAGCTGGAAAATGGTGGTAACGGTCTGGTGGCCTTCATGACAAAAACAGGGTTATGCCCATCGACGACAAGACGCAGCGGTTCGTCGAGAAGCATGCCCAGCCCTTCTGCATGTGCGCGGAATGAGCTGGCGCTCGATTCGCGGACGGCATTGAGCACCACACGACCACCCGGGGCGAGATGCCGCACGGCCGTGGAAAAAATCTCCCCAAGCCGGTCACCATGCCCGCCGATAAAGACGGCGTCGACACCATGCACGCCGCGATACCGGAGGTGGTCCCGGGCAAGGAAATCGCCCATGACGCACGTAATACCGGGAGCACCGAACCGCCGACTGTTCTGTCCAAGCAGCTTTTCACACTCCGGACGTACTTCAAAAGCCGTCACCCCGAGCCCCGGAAACTGCAGGCGTGCTTCGATAGCCACCGACCCGGTACAGAACCCGATATCCCAGAAATGACGCGCACCGCCAAGGTCGAGGGCTGCCAGGGTCGCCAGCCGAAGCGGCATCTTGGTAATCATGTTCGGTCGGCCTGGCAATCCGTCAAAAAGGCTTTCAGGGATACCGAACCACCGGCGTGGCGGCGAATCGGCCTGGAGCAAAAGGCAATTGAGGGAACTGTAACGCGCTCCTGCCGCCGTTTCAAGCGGAAGCGTCCTCACCCGCTCATTGTCGCCGCCAAGCGATTCCCCCACGGTCATCCGGTACCCGGTATAACCGTAATCCAGGAGCCTCCGGGCAACTTCGGCTGGCGTTTTGCGGGTATCGGTCAGCACGCCGATCAGCCGCTCCCCGCCGATAAGGGCATGATCGAGCTCATCCCAGCTTCGCCCGGTCAGTGAAACATGCCGCATCGACTGATAGGGGATCATGCAGTGCTGCGCCAGCATCTGCAATGCATGAAACGAGGGGAAACATTTCAGCGAAGCTTTAGGGAAACGTTTCTGCAAGGTCGCCCCGAAGCCATAGAAGAAGGGATCCCCGGAAGCAAACACCACGACAGGCTCCCCCACCGTACCTAACCGCTGCAGCACCTGGTCGATCGGCGGCGCGACCGTGATCCAGCGATACCCTTCGGGCAGCATGCCCCCGACGAGCCGGTGGTGCCGTCCACCGCCTGCAAACACACGGTGGGAAGCGATCGCCGCAATGGCATCCGGTTCAAGGCGCGGCTTCGGGCTGTCAGAAAGACCGATCAACGTGAATTGCTCAGACATGGCATCCGGGATTCATCGCTTCGGCCTCGTCGAGGCTGAACGCCGCATTGACAATGGTGGCAGCAATGGCACTCCCCCCTTTCCGGCCTTCAATCATGGCAATGGGAACCGCACCTGCCGCAGCCTTGAGCCGGTGCTTCGACTCGACGACATGCACAAATCCCACCGGTGCGCCAACAATCCCCATCGGGGAAAATCCGCCGGCATGCAATAACGCAGCCAGTTCCAGCAGCGCCGTCGGCGCATTGCCGATCACAAACAGGGCCTCCGGATGTTCCTTCGCGGCAAGCCGCATGCCTGCCTGACTCCGGGTAATGCCCTCGCTCCTGGCCAGTTCAGGAATCCTCGGATCATGCAGGTAGCAATGGACCGAAACGCCATACTGCTGCAGCGCGGCCTTGCGCAACCCCGACTGCACCATCGTCACGTCGGTCACGATTTCGGCACCGCCTGAAGTCAGGGCGTCATGCCAGCGGCTTATCGCCCCCGGAGATGCGTAAAACAGCTCCTGCATTTCGAAATCGGCAGTCGTATGGATCGTGTGCATGATCGCCCACCTGACATCCACGGGGTAACGGCAAGCATGCATCATGCCGGCAATGGTGCGGAAACTTTCGCTCATGATGGACTGGCCCGCAGGGGTGGCTGCCGGTGCACTGCCTCGCTGGAAATAACCCCGGGGCGTTATCATCCGGGATCCGGAAAAAAATGTCGTCGTATTGCCGACCAGCATGATGCTGAACATGTCCAGCGAATCAGGATCGAACTCCCCCAGGGTGCCGACCATGACCGATTCATCCTGCTGCGAAACGTTTCTCACGATGCCGACGGGCGTCGAGGGGGAACGATGGCGCAGGAACAACTCCCTGAAACGGTGAATCTGCCAGTAACGGTCCCTGCTGCGGGGATTGTAGACCGCGGTAACGAAATCTGCCGCTGCCGCTGCCGTAATGCGCGTTTCGATCACGGCCCAGGATGTCAGCAGGTCAGAGAGTGAAATGGTGCAGAAATCATGGCTGAGCGGAGCGCCGAGCCTGGCGGCTGCGGCCTGGAACGCACTGATGCCCGGCAGGACGACAATGTCCACCTCCGGCCACCTGCCGCTGGCATGCATTTCGAGCACCAGTGGAGCCATGCCGTAAATACCCGCATCACCCGAACTGACCACGACGACATTGCGCCCTTCCGCAGCAAGCACGAATGCATCTTCAGCCCGCTCCACCTCTCTGGTCATCCCGGTCGAAAAGCGTTCCGCAGTCGCCGGAATGAGCTGGCCGATCCGGCGGAGGTACCCGGTATAACCGACGACCGCATCTGCAGTGGAAAGGGCCTCGCGCACCTGTGGGGTCATCATCAGCTCGCTTCCCGGGCCAATACCGGCAATGGTAATCCTGCCACTCATAACATCTGCGTTGAAAGGGTTGACTGCCGGCAATGCGGAGAGCACACAAGCAGTGAAAAGTAGGGGACGGCTCTCGTTTTTACCGCTTCGACATCCATCGTGATGAACTGCCCGGCCATCCCCACCTTTTCGGCATACAGAAACGGCTTCCCGTAACGTTCGAGGAACGCCGCGAGCTCGTCCCGCACCGTCGAGAGTTTCATGACAACCACGGTGCTGTAGCGGCCAACCGCCTCTTCGAGTTCGCTGATCGTACTGACCTGCGCCAGCACGAGGACGCGGTCGTCCTGCAGGGCAAGCGGCATGACCGCGGCGGCTCCGGCGGCCACAAAGGCAGGAATGCCGGGGATCATCGAACAGGGCAGGCCATCCTGCCTGGCGCGGGTGATGATGGCCGATGCCGTGCTGTAAAAGCCGCCATCGCCGACACTGACCACCGCGACAAGACAACCGGCCCGCACATCGGCGGCAATAGCCGCATAGTTGGCCCAATAGCTCGCCTCAGCCGCACCGCGAAACCGCGACATCGGCACCAGCATCCCGCGAAGCCGCTCATCGGAAAGGCCATTTGCCCTGAGGATATCGAGTGCAACGCTGTTCACCTCCCCTGAAGCGGAACGGGTACCCGGGTAATAGATCACGTCGGCGGCCCTGAGCTGCGAAAGCGCCCTGACGGTGATAAGCTCCGGATCACCGGGGCCGAGCGAAACGCTGACTATCGAGCCCATCGGCATCCGTTCCTGCGTATTCCTCATGCCATCCCCCTCACGAACACAGGTCGATACCATGGTCTTCGGCTGTTTCAAGGATGCGCCGGGCAAACATGGCGGCAAAACGATCGTCCGAACCAAGCCCTTCCATGCAGACCTCGACATGGCATCCTGCCGCCTCGAAGACCCCTTTCCACGAATCGGGGTCGTCACTGGCGATATCATGGTGCGCGTGGTCCCCGGCAGTAATCATGAACGGCCTGAGCCGCACCCGCCTGCAGTTGCTGGCGAGCACATCATGGAGAACCTCCTGCACGCCGGGACGGCCTTCGACCATCCCGATATGGATTTCGACCCCGGGATAACGGCTGCGCATCACCTGACATGTCTCATGGAAAACCCCTGATGAAAACAGGTCGTTGCCATGAGCCACGTAAACCAGCGCTGCACCCAGTTGCCGGGCCTGCGCCACATCATTTTCGAAAAAACCGGCGACCTCACTGATATCATCCAGGTAATCATGCTCGACGCCACAAGTACCAAGCGCGGGGCGTGACAGGACCACCTGCTCGAACGGTGCCCAGACGCGCTTGATGGTCCTGATCGACTGAAGCGAGCAGACGTACGATTTCAGGTCTTCGAACTGTTCCCCATGGTACATGTGCGTCGGCTGCACGATGATTGTCCGGTAATTCTGGTCCTGCAGTGCGCCGATCGCACCAAGGAAACCCCGGATGTTCAGAAACGATTCCGGAACCCCGTCGTCAAGCCACTGGCGGGAATTCCGGCGGCGCATGGCCCAGACGTTCCGGACCATGTTCGAGGTAAAACAGTTTCGGACCTCGATGCCGGGAATGGCCGATTGCACCTGCCGGTGGATATTCTCCAGTGATGGCAGCGCAGAGGGATAGGTCGTCCCGAAATGAGCGAGAAGGATCGCTTTTCTGTTGATCTGTGCACGACGATGAGACTTACTCATAAGATCCCGTATGGTCAGTGGCGGCCACCGCCCCTTGCGGGGCGGCGTGTTCGCCGATAATGAAAACAAGCGGTAACGGCGGGTTTTGCGCACGAAGCGCCTCGCCGATCGTGCCAAGCGTTGCCGAAACCAGGAGCTGGTCGGGGCGGGACACCTTCGAGACGGCACATGCCGGAAGGTCCGGCGGCAAGCCGGACGCAAGGCAGCGTTCGACGATTCGGTCGAGGTTCTCGACCCCCATGTACATGATCAGCGGAGTCCCCGCTTTCATCAGTTCAATGACCGCCGAGAAATGGCCCAGGGAGTAATCTGCAGTCTGTCCGGTACAGAAAAGCGCCGAAGTGTTCCGGTAACGCTCAGTCAGCGGTATCCGGCACAGCCCGGCGGCGGCGATGCCTGCCGTAATGCCTGGAACCACGTCACAGGACAGGCCGGCCTCGGCAAGGGCACGGACCTCCTCGATCCCACGGCCGAACATGAACGGGTCTCCGGCCTTGAGCCGGACAACGCACTTGCCCTGGCGGGCGTATGCGGCAAGCATGGCGTTGATCTGCAGCTGCCGCTCCGTCTGGTCCTTGCGGTCACCGATTCGCTTGCCGACGCTGATGCGTTCTGCGGCAGGAGAGATGAGTGCAAGGATTTCCGGGCTGATCAGGGCATCGTGCAAGACGACATCCGCTGACAGCAGCAACCGATGCGCCCTTACGGTCAGCAGTTCCGGGTCCCCGGGACCGGCACCGATCAGCCAGACCTTGCCGTTATGATCCAGTGACATCCTTCGTCTTTTTCCAGTTGTTCAGGACGCGCCGGGCCTCGCCGATCGTCATGGCCGTTCCGGTAAAGGAAAAGCCGTCCTTTGCCATGAGAATCTCAAACAGATGCGCTATGCGCGGCAGGCGAAGCCCTGCCGTGCGGACCAGGCCCCGATGTTCGAAAAGAGCGCTGACGCCACCGTCGAACAGCACCCTGCCACGATCCATCACGCATGCCCTGTCGCAGAAAACAGGCACCATTTCGATATCGTGCGTGGCAACGACAACCGTCATGCCGGTTATGCGCTGCTGCTCCCGGATAAACCGCATAAGGCTGTCAGCCCCTTGCGGATCAAGACCGGCGGTCGGTTCGTCAAGCAGCAGCACTGCCGGTTCCATGGCAAGTATTCCGGCAAGGGCAACCCTCTTTTTCTGTCCGAAACTCAGATGGTGTACCGGCTTACGACAATACGACGCGACGCCGGTACGCTCCATCACCGATTCGACCCTTGAGCGCACCGTTGCCGCATCGAGCCCCATATTGCAAAGGCCAAAGGAGATGTCTTCATAAACGCTTGCCGAAAACAGCTGGGTATCGGGGTTCTGGAAGACAATGCCAACGCTGCTTCGCAACGCATGCAGCCCCTGTTTTGAATAGTCCACCGGTAGCTCGTGGAAAAAAACGGTGCCTGAAAGGGGCCTGAGAATACCGTTCATGGTGAGCAGCAACGATGATTTTCCCGCACCGTTACCACCAAGCAAGGCGGTCGTCACCCCGGCCTGCACGGAGAGGTTCACGTCATCGAGCGCGAGCGTGCCATCAGGCCACGCATACCGGAGACCTTCGGCCCTGAGAATGGAGGTGAACGGCATCAGCAGGAACCTCCCTGATGCATGGCGACAGCACCTGCAAGCAGCAGGAGCTGGAGCAGGGCAAGCAATAACCAGGATGGCCGCCCCGCTGCCGGTAGCGGGGTGACGACCCGGAGCACGCCGTCATAGCCCCGACACTCCATGGCCACATACGTCTCCTCGGCACGCTGAAGGGAAAACACAAAAAGGTTGGCGGCAAGGGCAGAAAGCGAACGGAAAACCGCGCCGGGGCCCGTATAGCCAAGCCGCGACTTCTGGGCCCGGCCAATCGCACCGGCCACGTCAAAAAACTGGAAAACGAAGCGGTAGACAAGCAGCGCGATCTCAATGACCAGAAGCGGAATCCCCAGAACGGAGAGGGCGCGGACGATATCTGCTACCGGAGTCGTAAAAGCTATGAAATAGAGGCATGAAAGCGAGGCAAGCACCCTGAAAAAAAGGTGTGCCCCCGCAAGAAGCCCCCTGGCGGTCACACCGACATATGCATCCCATACCGGAACAGCAACCATGAACAGCCCACGGGAACCGGACAGGTCGACAGCGACGGCGGCAGTGCCGATCAGCAGGAAACCGCCCGGAACCGCCAGCCAGCCGAGAAAATCGACGGGCCGGACGCCGCCCTTAAACACCAGCACAGCACCCATCAGGAGAAAAACCAGCGCGGAAAACGGTATCGAATCCGACCACAGCACCATGGCAACCGGCGGCAACGCAAAGAGCATCTTGAAAACCGGGGCCACATCACGAAGCCGTGATACCACGGCATACTCATCAAGCATCATCATGGCTGCGCGGCATCGGTTGATTCATGCCTTCCGCGAAGAAATCCGAGGCCATAGCCAAGAACCCCTGCGCCGATCGCCGCCTGAAGCGCGAACAGCAGGCCTTCTACCTCGCCTCCCGGCGGTTCCCAGAACGGGCTGAACCAGGGCTTGTACTCAGGATGCAACTCCGTGATCGCATGCTCGGCCTGGTCATCCGAACCGCCAAATTCAGCATGCCTGAGAGTCATCAGCGGCAAGGCGGCAAGCATAACGACCAGCAGGCCCGGAAGCAGATTCCTGACCAGCAACCCCTTTTTCGAACGCTCCTGTGACATCATTTCACCTCCGTTGCACGTGACGGCAAGCCGGATACCGAATCACCGGTGTACGCCGAAATGGCGTTGAAAACCATGACGGTCAGGATTCCTTCGCTGATTGCCAGAGGAACCTGGGTAATGGCAAAAATGCCGAGGAATTTGTATACGGAAGCAAGCACCCCGCCGGTTACCGAAGGGAAGGCAAACGCCAGCTGGAACGAGGTGACCACATAGGTGGCAAGGTCGCCGAGCGTTGCCGCGACGAATAGAGAAAGCCAGCCGGGAGCACGCAGAGTGCCGAGGAGCCGGTACAGGCCCCAGGATACGAACGGGCCGACGATCGCCATGGAAAAAGAGTTCGCGCCGAGCGTCGTCAGGCCGCCATGCGCCAGAAGAAGCGCCTGGAAAAGCAACACGATCGCCCCGAGCAAGCTCATGATCGACGGGCCGAACATGATGGCGCCAAGTCCGACGCCGGTCGGATGGGAACAGCTGCCGGTCACGGAAGGAATCTTGAGCGACGAAAGCACGAACGCGAACGCGCCGGCCATGGCGACAAGCAGCTTCATCCGGGGGTTCTTCGTGACGATCCTGCGAAGCGACATGAACCCCAGAACATAAAACGGTATCGACACCAGCCACCAGAACAGACTCCAGCCAGGCGGCAGGAAGCCTTCCATGATGTGCATGGCATAAGCATCACCGCTGCAGAACTGCAGCAGAACGACCGCCACGGCGGCAATCACATAACGGCGTAATTTCAGACTCGTCATGAGTTTCTCCGGTTTTCGTTGATCTCGTCTTCCCTGCCTGCGACCCTGCATGGCGCAGTGCAGGGATGCACAGCGCCATGCCTGCAAGGTCAGGCATCTGCGCCACCCTGCTGCTGGTCTTCGGCTGGGGAACCATCAAAACCGGGACAACGCAGGCAGCGGGAAGCAATGAGAGAACCGTCATCGAAAACCGTCGCAGGCGCGACCATAAACGGCAACAGCGGATCGTGCCACTGAAGGCCGGCTTGCCAGAAGGCATGGGATGAGGTGAAAAAGACGACCTCCGGCCCTGTCGCGCCGGAAGGAAGGGAGAGTCGGAAACCGTTGAAGAATCGATGCAGAAGCATCTGGAGCAGGCGGTCACGCATCTTGTTGAACGATGCCTGAATCCGGCCTGTTCCTGCGGATGGAACGAGCGGATGTTTCATGGTATGGTGCTTTATTCCCGAAGCGTTAAAAAAAATGCGGCAGGTCTTCTGACTTTCCCGGGTTTTGCCGGCCTTCCCATCCTGAAAGGTCAGGACAGTGGCATATTCGGCTAACCGTTTCACCGGCTCCTTGCCGGTGCGGGATTACAGCAGCGGGTACTGTTCCGGATTCTCACCGGATTCCCTTTTAAGCCCGTCTGTTTCCAGTACGGGCGCCTCATGTTCGTCTCTATAATAAAAAAAAGATGCGGGTCGGCAAACGGATTCATCAAAATCGACCACCGTACAGGCCGCCGGTGCACCATCAATCATGCGGCTCAAGCGGCCGGTGCTGATGGAGGTGCTGACGACCATCATGCCGATGCCGGTGCAGGTGGATGAGATTGTGCTGCTCCAGGAAGGCGCTGTCGCCCAGGACCAGCTCAGGCGCCCCATGGCGGACAATGGTATTTCCACGGCCGAACACGTAGACCCGGTCCGCGATCTCACCGACGATATGCAGGTCGTGCGTGGCGGTAATAATGGTTTTGCCCCGTCGGCCGGCACGTTCGATAAAATCAATGACATTGCGGACCGTCTGCGGATCCAGGCCTGCCGTCGGCTCATCGAACAGATAGACCTCCGGGTCGATGGCGAGAACCGAAGCGATCGCCACACGCCGCTTTTCGCCGATGCTTAACTGGTAGGGAACCCGATCGAGCAAATGCCCGATATCGAGAACCTGCACAACCTCCTCAAGCCGCCGGACGACTTCAGACTTTTCGACCCCGAGCTGCAGGGGCCCGAACACGATATCCTCCCTGACCGAAGGGCAGAACAGCTGTATGTCGGCGTTCTGAAAAACGAAGCCGACGCGTTGCCTGAAACGACGGGCAAGCCGCTCATCAGTAAGCACGGCCTCGGTCAGGGGCTCTCCGAAAGCCATGCAGCTTCCCGAGTTCGGGAAAATCAGCCCGTCAAGCAGGTTCAGCAATGTGGACTTGCCGGTCCCATTGGCTCCGATAATGGCAACCTTCTCACCCGACCGGATGGCCAGGTCGATCTGCTGCAGCGCCGGATACCGACCCAGGTAGGAGTAGCAGACCCCCTGCAATGCAAAAACGACGTCACTCATATCCCATGGTACTCCAGATAGAAAAGACCCGCGCACATGGCAATGGCGGTGAACATCCAGAGCCAGTCTGTGAAGGAGGTCCGGAAAGCATCGAAAAGCCGGGGCTCCCCCGTGTATCCACGGGAAAGCATTGCCCGGTACACATCCTCGCTCATCCGTGCCGTCCGGTTCCACGTGTTGGCGATATTCCACCCGACGAGCTGCCGCCCGCTTTTATGATCCGACACTATGCCAACACGGCTCCTGATCGCCAGAAACACGCTCTCGACGATATCGGCAAACAGGTAAAGATACCGATAGCACATCGCCACCGTCAGGACAAACATCTGGGGAACCCCGAAGTTCCGTGCGACCTTCAGCAGTTCAGCGTGCCGTGTCGTAAGAGAAAGCAGAACCGCCAGCGACACCGAAGTCGCCACCCTGACGACAAAGATCGCTGCGCCATGCAGGCCGGGACGGGTAATGACCAGACGGTTGCCGAAAACAGGCAGCGAAAAAAGCGCCTCGCCGGGAGTGACATGGCTGAACAGGGCCGGAATGACGATGAACAGGGAAAACAGGGGAATAAATACCCAGGTCCTGACAAGGTAATAGCCGGGATGAATCGCCGAAAGCACGGCCAGCACCACAGAGACGACATACAGGACGCCGATCAGAGCGATGCTTTTCAGGGAAATCGCCGTCAGCAGCAGGGCAAAAATCCCGACCGTCTTGGTTCGAGGATCCATTGACTGCAAAAAGCCTTTGCGGGCGGCATGCTCCTCACTGAGGGTCGCATCCCTGATAAACGACAGAGCGCTCGTCAGGGAGCGCTCTATGAAATCACGTTGTTTGCCGATGGCGTTATTCATCCTTTTTTGACAACAGTTTTCCCAGAAACATCGTCACTCCGGCTATGGAGGCTATACCGACCACGGCAGAAACGATATACGCCAATATAAGGTGCGAAAGGTCTTTATCCTCCCAGCCCTGAAACGCGTAATCCGGCAAAGGCGCTTTCCATAATTCGGAAAACCTAGCCAGCCCCTGCGGAATATAACCGACCATCTGCCGGATTTCGTCAGGCCCCCACTCCCCCCATGCGCTGCCTGCCTTGAAATGATCCGGCAAAATCAGGCCGAGCGGAGCAAGCAGGACAAGAATGCCGATCCCGATCCACATTTTTTTTTCGAGTCTCATGCGTTACCTCCTTCGAAGGCAAACACCTCCTGTTTGTGCAGATACTTCACCACCAGAGCGGTTACCAGCGCCTCGACCCACCCGAAAATCAGCAAATGCTCGCCAGCCATGGCCGGAACGGCAACGTTCAGGCCATAGGGACAGTAAAGCGACTGGCCTGTCGGCGAATGGAACAGCAGGGGCTGCAGGCCGAACTCCACGCCTGCCGCGGTTGCGGCGACGCAGATACCGACATAGGCCCCCACGCCTGCGGCAACCACATCCCTGCCGGACCCCGGAGCGCTCCCCGCGCTTACGAGCTTATAGACGTAATAGCCGACAAAAGGAAGCACGAACGCCATGTTGAAGCAGTTCGCCCCGATCGCCGTGATACCGCCATCCCCGAACAGCAATGCCTGGATGACCAGCGCGACGGTAACCGCGATACATGCGGCCCATGGCCCAAGAAGAATCGCAACCAGCACCCCGCCAACGGCATGACCGGTCGACCCGCCCGGAATCGGGACGTTGAACATCATGATCACGAAACTGAATGCCGCACCGATGGCCAGGTACGGCACCTGCCTTGCCTGCAGGTTTTTTTTGACGATCCTGGACGCCGTCGTCCAGATCGGAAGCATGGCTGCGCCGAAAACGCCGCAGGTTGCGGGACTCAAATACCCGTCAGGAATATGCATAACTCTCCTCCCTGTAAAATTGACTGCAAAAAAACCGGGCTCCAGACCGGGGGGGGGCCAACAGGCCGGACCGTCCTCAGAACCTGAACGTCGCTCCGGCAAGCAGGGTCGTTGCCTGCTCGGCATCGTTCAGGCCGCCCTTGACGCCGAAATCAAGATCAACATTCTCAGACGGGCTGTAAATCAGGCCGCCGAGGATATAGGCTGGATTGGAATCACGCCCATCCTCCTGGTTTCTGTCGACGCCGATATCGGCAACCGCCCGGAGCTTGTCGACCAGTTTGCGCTCACCGGCGAGCGACGCATGCCAGATATCATTGCGCTGCGTGTGCCGGTCATCCTCAAGGTTATATTCGTTGCGGTTGTAGCCGAGGTTCATGTGGACGGCGCCCGATTCGTAACTCCTGGTCGCAATCAGCATGACCCCGCCGGAGAGCTTTCCATTGCCGAACCCTTTGCTTTCCCTCCCCGTCGGGAAGGTAAGGCCGGGTTTCAGGGCCACCGTCAGCCTGCCGTCCTGCAACTCCAGAAAACGCCACTTGAGCTGGAGCGAATAGTCGCCGACACCTTTGTCATCGGTAACGGTCGCGCCATCCGCTTCGACGTTATGCCAGGACCAGGGAAACCCGGCAACAAGGTCGATGGTTTCCGACAGGCCATAGGTCAACGTTGCCGACGGCGACCAGTCCGTCGTTTCAGTCGTAACGCCCCTCTCTGATTCCTTTTCATGCGCTCTTTCCAGGCCGAGCTCGATCTGGACATGCCCCTTGCCCTGGGTACCGGTATCATCGGTGACCAGCGGCATGGCTGCAAACGATGGGGTAGCGCCAAGCAACCCCGCAAGAACGATTGGATATGCTTTTTTGAACATGACTCAACAGGATTTCGTTATTCTGATAGCACTAATTTATAAATCGTGCTATCACTCGGCAAGAAAAATTTATCCTTTTCTGCACGCAACCCGTTTTATGCAAACTTTTCCGGTCGTCATCTCTTGACGTAACGGCTTCCGTGTGGTAAGTTATTGGCATAAGCCAATAAGCCATAATCCCGGTTACCGGCGACGGTAACCTTCATGCAGCGACAAACCAACCAGCAAAACCATGAAAATCGCAATCCCGCTCGGCGAAAACGCCGACCAAAACGCACCTGTTTATGACCATTTCGGCAGCAGCCCGCTGTATGGCATCGCGAACACGGAAGATGGCTCGTTTACGTTCATTGCCAACGAATCCACCCAGCATGAACATGGCCAATGCACCCCGGCTGAACTTTTTTCCAGCAATGGTGTCGATACCGTACTCTGCAAGGGTATCGGGGCTGGTGCCATCGCAAAGCTTGCCTCACTCGGCATCGCGGTCGTCCAGAGCGCTTCGGCTCCGACTGCCCGGGAGGCGCTTGCGGCATTCCTCCATGGTTCGATGGCAGAAAACACTGACCTGCACACCTGTCCGGGGCATAACTGCCACTGAAATGCGGCTCCCGGCAACGATACCGGATGCCTGAAGCAGATTCCTTTTTATATTCTCTTTCAGTAAGAGGGAGTATCTCAACCTGCAAACGGAGAAAAACACCCATGGGAACCAAAGGACGCGAAATTGTCGGCGAACACATCGGGCGGGTGCTCGAACTTCTGAACAAAGCCTACGCCGAAGAGTGGCTTGCCTATTACCAGTACTGGATCGGGGCAAAAATAGCGCAGGGACCGATGAAAGATGCGGTCATGGCAGAATTGCTCCAGCATGCCGCAGACGAGTTACGGCACGCGGACATGATCAGCAACCGCATCATCCAGCTCGGCGGGACGCCCCTGACCAGCCCGAAACAATGGTTCACCTGGGCCAACTGCGGGTATGAAGCGCCCGACGACCCGTTCGTCAAAACCCTGCTTGAACAGAATATCTCAGGCGAACAATGCGCCATCAACACCTACAACAGCATGATCCAGGAAATCGGCCTGAAGGATCCTATCACCTACAACATCGCCGTACAGATCATGCAGGACGAAGTCGAACATGAGGAAGACCTGCAGTCACTGCTCGAAGATCTCGGCGTATTCCTGAAAAAATGAATCCAGCAGGGGTGCTGGCAGAAGAGATCCACCATAACCGTTCAACCTCCAGGAGCAACCGATATGCCGACGACACATGAAAACCTGAAAAACGCATTTGCCGGGGAAAGCCAGGCATACCAGAAATACGCAGCCTTCGCCAGGAAGGCGGAGAAAGAGGGGCTGAAAAATATCGCAAAGCTCTTCAGGACAACCGCCGAGGCGGAACGCATCCATGCCGAAGGCCATCTCGCTGCCGATGACGCCATACAGTCGACGGTCGAAAACCTGCAGACCGCCATTGCAGGCGAGACTTACGAACATAACGAAATGTACCCGCCGATGTACGAACAGGCCGTAGCCGAGGGACATAAAGCCAAACGCATGTTCGGTTTTGCCGTCGAGGCAGAAAAAGTCCATGCGGCGCTCTACCGTATCGCCCTTGAAGCGGCCCGGTCCGGCAAGGACCTTGACACTGCGGAGATCTGGCTGTGCCCCGTATGCGGCCACATTGAACTGGGCGCACCTCCGGAATCCTGCCCGATCTGCCATGTCAAAGCCTCGGCGTACATCAAGATCGATGCATGACAAGACCCGCATCCAAATGCGGATGCGGCTGCACATCGAGGGGAGGCCATGGCGCGCCTCCCCTCTTTCGACGTGATTTTCCTTTTTGGCGTCCACGCCAGTTTATCGTACATTTACGATAAACAAGAAAGCGATGCAGAGGACCGTTACCGAAATCAGCTACCAGACCGATGAGGTGACCATGGCCGCCATTGCGAAAGCACTGAGCCATCCCGTACGGTTGCAAATCCTCAAGCTGCTTGCAGGAGAGACCTGCTGTTTCACCGGTGAATTGACTGAAATCATTCCCATGGCGCAGTCAACCATTTCACAGCACCTTAAAGCACTGCTGGAGGCGGGGCTCATCCAGGGGGAAATCAATCCGCCGAAAGTGAAATACTGCATCAACCGGCTCAACTGGAAAAAGGCGCAGATGCTGTTCGGCGAATTCTTTGCAAACGAAAACCACAAGGCCTGCCGGAAATAGCGCCAGCGATAACCGGGACTCGGCAAGCCGCAATATCGTTCATTTGCGATAAACTAATAACAACCAGAACCATGAAAGAGATAAAAATCCTCGGCACCGGATGCGCCAGATGCAGGCAGCTCGCCGATGCGGTCAACGCCGTCGTCGCCGCGGAAAACATCACGGCAACGGTCGAAAAGGTCGAAGACATCCAGAAAATCATGGTCTACAACGTGCTGTCCACCCCCGCCCTGGTCGTCAACGGTGAGGTGCGGTGCAAAGGCAGGGTGCCGGATATGGCCGAACTCAAGGATTTACTCACCCGATAACGACGAACATCATGAACAAAGCAACGGAAATTTGCCCCACCACCGCATTCGGACTGACGCAAGAGGGCGTCTTGCTGGTCGATGTCCGCGAACCCGAAGAGATCGCGGAAGCGTCATTCGACGTACCTAACCTCATGCTCATCCCCTACAGCCAGTTTGAGCAGCGGTACCGGGAGATTCCTGCAGACAGGCAGGTCATCATCGCTTGCCATGTCGGAGAGCGCAGCCTGATGGCCACCTGCTTTCTGATGAACCATGGCTACCGGCAGGCAGTCAATATGCAGTACGGCATCGAACGCTGGGCCGAAAAGAACTTTCCGGTAAAAGGAACGGTGAAGAAGAAAGCAGGGTGCTGTTGTTGCGGCGGAGGCGGGCATGCAGCGTCGAACGGGAATGCTGCCTCAGGATGCTGCTGAACGCCGACACACAGGAGAACGATCCCATGGACCTTCGATGCAAAATCTCCAGAATCCCGCCGGCTGCGGCAACAGGGGCGGCAACGATTTCCTGGCTGGTCGCTTACGGCAGTCTGGAAACGCTGGCAAACCTTGTGCTGCGTCTGGCAGGGCTCACCAGGGCCAGCCGGACAGGCGAAGCCCTCTATTTTTTTTCCTATGAAGTCCCCAAGGTACTGCTGCTGCTTACGGCAATCGTGTTCGTCATGGGCGTGGTGCACACCTTCATCTCAGCCGAACGTACGCGCGCGCTGCTTTCCGGCAGGGGTACCATTGCCGGAAATGCCATGGCAGCAGCTCTCGGCATCGTCACCCCGTTCTGCTCCTGTTCAGCGATCCCGTTATTCATCGGATTTCTGCAGGCGGGGGTGCCGCTTGGTGTAACCTTCTCGTTCCTGATTTCGGCCCCGATGGTCAACGAAATCGCCCTGACCCTCCTCTTTGGCATGTTCGGCGCGAAAATTGCCATCACCTACCTCTCCATGGGGCTGCTCGTCGCCATCTCCTCCGGAGCCATCATCGGCAGGCTCAGGCTTGAGCGCCATCTTGAAGATTGGGTCCGTGACCTGCAGAACAGCGCTATAGCATCTGAATTCACCGCCGAATCCATGAGCTGGCCACGGCGCCTGCGCGAAGGCTGGAAGCACGTCGGCGAGATCGTCGGAAAGGTCTGGCTGTTCATCGTACTCGGTGTCGGGCTGGGAGCGGGTATCCACGGCTACGTCCCGGAAAATTTCATGGCCTCGATCATGGGCAGCCATTCGTGGTGGTCGGTGCCGCTCGCCGTCCTCATAGGGGTCCCGATGTATTCGAACGCCGCCGGCATCATGCCGGTGGTCCAGGCCCTGCTCGACAAAGGTGCGGCACTCGGCACCGTGCTGGCATTCATGATGAGCGTCATCGCCCTTTCCGCCCCGGAGATGCTCATCCTTCGCAAGGTGCTCCGGCCACGCCTGATAGCGGTGTTTGCCGGAATTGTCGCCACAGGCATCATGCTGGTCGGCTTCGTCTTCAATGCGCTCTATTGAATCGGTAACCAATCATCAAACACCTCCATGCCGGCAAGCATACTCATCCTCTGCACCGGGAACTCCTGCCGGAGCCAGATGGCCGAAGCATTCCTGCGCTCAATCGACGCACGGCTGAACGTCTTTTCCGCAGGTACGAACCCAGCTGAAACCGTCCACCCGATGGCAGTTCAGGTAATGCTGGAAAAAGGCATCGACCTTCGTGGGCACCACCCGAAAAATGTTTCCGGATTCAGCGCCACCCACTTCGATTACGTGATCACCGTCTGCGATGGAGCCAGGGAGTCCTGCCCGGTATTCACCGGCCATGTCGGCCATCGCCTGCATATCGGTTTCGACGACCCGGCGCAGGCAACGGGGAGCAGCGAGGAAATCGCTGCCGTGTTCAGGCGTGTCCGGGATGAAATTGCCGAAAAGTTCAGCCGGTTTGCCCTCGACCTGCACCGGATGGAATAGGACGGTACGTCCTGGGCTGCTGTCATGTATTCCGCGGCAAACCCCCGGATAACCGTATATTACCGTTGCTGTTGCCCGCCGCTATGCGGCAGCGGCACGCAGAGATGGCGGCCATACGTACGAGTAACCACAATCGAACCGCAATGCAGAACCTGAAAGTAAAACCAACCAGTGCATCACTCCGGGCAGGAAAAGCGGTCGCCGTGGTCGTCGCGATCATCGGCACCGGCATGATCTCGGCTGCGGCCTATCTTGGGCTTACCGAAGGAGGTGGGGCGTTTGTCGTCGTCTGGATCATCGCGTGCCTTGGGATCATCGGAGTTGCCCTGTACAGCGCATTCAGCCGGAAAGGCATGGAGGAGGGCTACCTCAGCATCGAACCTGACGGAGGGGAGCCTGACGACGAAAACCCGGCCACCGTCGAAGAACGGCTGAAGACGCTCGACCGGCTCAAAAGCAAAGGACTTATCGGCACTGAAGAGTACCGGAAACAGCGGGAAAGGATTCTGCAGAGCATCTGAACCGCTCTCGGGAGAAGGCCGCAGCCATGCCATTCAGTTCGAACCGCCGACCTCCCAGACCACACGCAGCTCCTGTTTCTGCAGTCGAACTTTCAGCCACTCGACGACCTTACGCCGATCCGCCAGGCTCAGCGGCCTGACCGACGAAATGAAGACAAAGGTTTTCGGCTCAGGAACCCCCTCCGCGCCGACTGAAAACTGATTGGACTCTGCATAGAGGCAGGCGGTCACCTGCGGGAACAATGGCCTGAGTTCCGTCAGCAGCTTCAAGCCGACAGTTCCCGCCTGACGGAGGCTGTCCTGCCTGCTGCGATACACCTGCAGCGCAGCGCCAAGGCGACTGATTTCCATTTTCAGCCGGTCTGCTTCCCTGAACTGCTCCACATTGTCATTACTGATCACCAGCCCCTGCTCGAACTTCAGGCTTGACCGGCCAAGACCGAACGCTGCAGCACGCCGGTTAAGCTGCGCCTTGTCATCGCTGCTCAAGGGTCGGCCGCCATACACCATCGAAATCTTCCTGGCATCGGCATCGATAGCATACCGGAGCAGAAAATCCCCGTTGAACAGGCTGACTGACTGGACGAACTTCGTGGCTGCAGCGGCAAACCGCTCCTTCTTGACAAGCACATAGCCGAAATAGACGCTCGGAACAAGCACGACCAGAATGACCGCCGTCATGATATGGTTGATACGGTTACGCTTCTGCTCATCAAGAACCGTTCGCAACGGCATCCGCATGACACGCGAAAACCCCACCGTTGCCAGGCCAATGAACACACAGTTAATCGCAAACAGGTAGAATGCGCCGAAAAAGAAGCCGAAATTGCCAGTCGCCAGCCCGTAACCGGCGGTACAGAGCGGCGGCATGAGCGCAGTCGCGATAGCCACGCCCGGAACCACGTTCCCCTTGAGCCTCGTCGTCAGCGATATCGAACCGGCCAGGCCGCCGAACAATGCGACAAGCACATCGTAAATCGTCGGGCTCGTCCGGGCCAGCAGCTCGGAATGCGCGTTGGAAAGCGGGCTGATAACGAAGTAGAGCGTCGAGGCGACAAGGCTTGAGACGACAGCGAATACAAGGCTCTGGAAAGATTTCTTCAACAGGGGAAAATCGTAGGTCGCGATGCTGTAACCCATAGCGTTTATCGGCCCCATAAGCGGTGAAATCAGCATGGCGCCGATGATGACCGCCGTGGAGTTCATGTTGAGGCCGACAGAGGCAAGGATGATCGCAGAAACCAGAATCCAGAAACGGGCCCCGCTGAAGGCGATTTCCGCCTCGATCGTTTTATGGACCGTCTCGAACGCTTCGGCGTCATGGTGAAGCGTGAGGCTGGAGAGCATTGATCTGAGCATATGCGGACAGAGAGTTAACCAGTTTTCACCAAAGGCGGCAGCGCGCACCGATCATAACCGGAACGGATCGTCAACAATTTCCAGGGTGACTTCGCGCAGGTGTTCCCGAAAAGAGGCCCTGATGTAATGGAGGTTCCCGGCACAGAAAATGTCTTCCCCTTTTTCCGCAACATGCAGGATGACATGCCCCTTATGGTGCCCAAGCTCCCGCTGCAGGTCATCCCATTTCCGAAAAACAAGGTTCGTGTACGACACCCCTTCCCTGATCCAGATGGCTTCAGCATCTCCAAGGTCGGTGATCAGGTCAGGCGCGGCGACAAACGACAGGTCTTTGCCGATCCAGATGCTGATGATTTCGCAATGGAACGGCAGGAACAGCGAATTCCTGATCACCAGCCCTGCTGCCCCACCCTGAATAGCGGTGATGAAACTTTTCATGGTTATGACGGTTTGATCGTCGAAACAGCCTGTAGTAGACAAACATGATCCCCGATCCTTCCGTTCAGGCAGTGTCACGGCTACCGGAACGCACTGGCAAACCCAGGGAAAATCATCTTAAAAATTAATACATTTCAGGTATGAACGCCCCGTTTGCTTCCCTTGCGATGTTGCACGCCATAACGGGTGCGAAACTACCGTGCATGACCTGACCAACCTCTTCAGGAGTAGCCATGGAACACATCACCCCACAAGTGACAAAACCGGCGGAACTGGCCGCCAGAACCGGCATCGGAAAGCTCCGCGCAAGAAAAAAAGAGCTGAAAGCCGAACTGGACAGCCTTGCCAGCCACGACTCGACCTACGGTGCATCGGAGACGTTCGAGCGCGAAAAAGAACTCTGCCGTGAGCTTGCTGACGTCATCCCGCTGATCAGGATCCACAACGCACGAAAAAAAGCATCACGGGCAATGGCCGACATGGCTGCCGCAACAGAGGCCGCCGTTGACACGACGCTCCACCTCGATCCGCTCTTCGAGCCACCCGTCGATATCACCTGCTGCGTGACGAACTGTGACTCCGACTGCGTCACCAACTGCACATCAGGCTGCACACTGGCGTGCGATTCCGACTGCAGGACCGGATGCACCAGCGGATGCACCTTCGGAAACAACGGCGACAAAACCGGCAGCTACAGCACGCTCCCCCCGACCACAGCACAGGAGACGCGGGGGCTTCACCAGGTTCTTGCGGAACAGGTTGCCATTGAGTGGAACTGACGACCGCCGGTCCTCTGGCGCACTGCCCGTCGGCTGCGCCGTAACGCTCCGGGGCAAGAGGACGTTCCGATCGGTTCACCCCGGTCATGAACGGCACATTGCCCCGAACCGTTTTCTCTCGTTTTCACGATTGTCGGAGATACTGACAATCAAGCGACAACCTGGTAGTTATGAAGGCTGCGGACACGACATTCTGTATTTCACCTGGCTGGCGCCTGCGGTATGATGGCAACCGCCTGGTTGCCTACAAGTTCAGCGTCGAAGAGGTCCAATGGATCAGCCCATCGTTCAGGGACGCCGTCGCCCTGACGCTCTTCGATGGACATACCGACCTGCAGAGCGTCACCGGACGCTTTGCGAAGATTCTGGGATGCCCGCTGGACAAGGCGCAAAAGACCATGCGGGACATCATCGCCGCCTATGCAGTCACCGACATGAACATCCTGACCGAGACCGGCACACTGGCAAACCGTGAGTGGCGCACCTATGAACCGGCGCACATAAAGCTGTCCGGAAAGAGCTACCAGCAGAAAAAAAGGCTTGATGCGCCGCTCTCGCTCCTGCTCATGCCGAGCAACTCATGCGACACCGACTGCATCTACTGTTATGCCGAACGAAAACCGGTCGGGAGAGACGAACACCTGACGGTCAAACGCTGGAAAGAGCTGGTCGACGAAGCTGCTGCCGCGGATATCCGGATTGCCACGTTTTCGGGTGGCGACCCGGTCAGGTATCCCGGAATCCTTTCCATCATCGACAGGCTCATCGCCAGAGAGTTCATCTTTTCCATGACCACCAAGGCGCATGTTTCGCTCGCATTCGCCTCCCGGCTGCTTGACATGGGATTCGGTCAGCGGGATTTTCAGGTCAGCATCGATGCCTGGGCGGACGATCTTGCCGACCACATGGTCAGGCAGCACGGCTATAAGGCAATCGCCGAGGACAGCATCCGGAACCTGTTGCGGCGAGGCATACGTGTCCGGACCAACTCCGTCTGCACACCGATCAACCTGCATGACGTACCGAACCTGCTCATGAACCTCGCCAGGCTGGGGGTGCGCAAATCGAGCATCGCCACCTACGGGCGTTCACTGTTCAGGCACAGCGACGACCTGTTCCTCTCCGTGGAGCAGATAGCCTGGCTCGGGGAGCAGGTCGACGCGGTACGGCGGCAGTTCCCCGACTACGACATCAAATTCAATGGCAGCACCATCGAGTACAATGCCGTCAGCGAGGAGGAAAAAACACGCCGGTGGAGGGATCGGGCACACTGCAGCGGCGGTACGTCGGCAATGACCATCTGCGCCGACGGGAGCGTCATCCTGTGCGAACAGATGCCCCAGGAGGAGCAGTACATCGCCGGCAACCTTAAACGTCAGGGGTTGATCGAGGTCTGGAACTCCGAGCGGATGCGCGAACTGGCGTTTCCCCCAAAAGAGAAGTTCCTCGGCACCATCTGCGAAGAGTGCGAAGAGTTCGACGAATGCCACTACGAGTACGGCTACTGTTTCCGCGACGCGCTCAACGCCTATGGCACCATATTCGGACCGCCGCCGAACTGCCCCAAAGCGCCAGAGTCTCCCCGCTTCTCGTAAACACGGTTGGTGTGCTCAGAGGGCGGTCAGCTCCTGCCGGCTCTCCCAGGCCTCCCGGTACCGCCCGCCCTTTTCGAGCAACTGCCGATGGCTTCCCGACTCGACGATACGCCCGCCTTGCATGACGTGGATGACATCCGCCTGCATGGTCGTTGCCAGCCGGTGGCTGATGATAAGCACGGTGCAACCGGCGGCAAGCTCACGGAACCGCTCGAACCACTTCGATTCCGACCAGACGTCGAGCATGCTGGTCGGTTCATCGAGGATGATCAGCTTCGCACGCCGGAGAAAGGCCCTGGCAAGCGCAACCCGCTGCCACTCCCCCGCACTCAGTTCAGCCCCGCCGAACCATTTGCCGAGCACCGTCTGGAAACCCTCAGGCAATCCCCGGATGATATCGGCAGCACCTGACGCCTCGGCAGCTCGTTCAATCTCCGACAGTACCGGCGTCCGCCGGATATCGCCATGGGAAATGTTCTCCGCGGCGCTGACATGGTAACGCATCGGTTCCTGGAACAGCACCGTGATCTGCCGCCGCCAGTCTGCCTGGCGGAACTGCCGGATGTCGAGGCCGTCTGCGGTGATCCTGCCACGGTCTGGATCGTAGAAACGGCACAGCAGCTTGATGAGCGTGGTCTTGCCCTCCCCGTTCTCACCGAGTATTGCCGCTATTTCACCTGACCTGAGCGTCAGTTCGAAGCCCTGCAGCACGGCACGATCGAGGCCGGAATAGTGGAAATCGACCGACTCGAAACGAATGCCGGCATGCAGGTCCGGCGCAGGCAGCGGCGTCTCAGGGTCGCGGAGGACGGGTTCGGTCGCGAGCAGTTCGAACAGGTTTTCGAGAAACAGCATGTTCAGGTAAATGTCGCCGGCGTTCCTGAGCAGGTTGGACATAAGCCGCTGCCCCTGGCCGAATGCCTGGTAAAAAAGCACAATGTCGCCCACACCTGAACGCCCGGCAACTGTCCGGGAAACCATCCAGAGCATGCCGGCACCGGTGGTCAGAATGGCAAGAACACCGGCGACAAGCTCCGTTACGAGCTTTCCCGTATCAAGCGAGCGCTTCCCCTGCCGCAACCGGGCCCGCAATTGCCGGTATGACGAGCGGTAATGGTCGGCAAGGTCGAAGAAACGAAGTTCCTGGGCGGCTTCACGCGTCGTCAGGAGCCAATCGTAATAGTCGCAGCGACGTTCGTCTGCCGTGTTCCTGCGCCGCCACGCCTCCATGCGCCCGGCGTGGCGAACCGTCACCCACAAGGCAGGCACGGTGCCTGCAACGAGGAGCAACGGCACCCAGAAGGCGTACGCGGAGAGCAGCGCAGCCATGCCGACAAGGGTGATGGTATTCTGGACGAGGCTGCCCATGCTTTCAAGCAGACCGATCGGTCGGCTCATGGCATCAGAACGAGCGCGATGCAGGCGGTCATAGCCGACAGGCGAATCAAAAAAGCCGAGGTCCAGCGCCGTGACACGGTCATGGATGAGGCCCGCCATGTAATCCTGGATATGCCCACCCTGCACGCTGCGCACCCATTGGCCGACACTCTGGAGCACCTGGTTGAAGAGCATCAGCAGTCCCAGCCAGACAAGCGGCAGCACAATTGCCGCAGAACCCGACAGCGATTGCCCCGAACCACCTGAAACTGCGGTGGCAAGCCGGTCGACCACCTGGCGGGTCATATTGACCATGATCACCGGCAGGACGCCCTGCACGACAAGCAGGAGCAGCCACACGACCATCCATCCGCCGGATGCCTTCCAGACCAGATGCATGGTTTTCGGGATATATCTGGCCTGCCGCAGCAGGCGTTCCAGGTTCGTCCGACCTCGCCACATAGGTGAAACATCGTCATTCAGGGAAATCAACGGATGCGCAGCACCACGCCCCGGCCGCCTGAACCACGCACAAATTCGCAACTGAAGTTAAAAAATCAAACCCCGGCTGCGCGACCTGGCGATACCGAAAAACGCAAAAAATACCACCGCAGGGAGTAAAACGGGAGGCAACCGCACCCTTTTTGCCCGTTCAGGCATGCGGAACGGGCGCGGCCACAACTTCGATATCGGGAAGGTTGCGCAGGAGCTCGTCATAAGTCGAAAAGCGTTCAAGGGCTTCAACCACCGAAGCAAGCGGCTCAGCCCATATCTCCGGCAGGTCGCGCTCCTGCGGCTCCCTGATCCGGAAGGCGAGTGCCTCCCGGGGAGGGTCGAACCGCGCATCGATGCCCGGCCTGTTGCCACGTGCATCGATACGGTACCAGCCGAACGCTTCGAGGTAAACGGCATTCAGGCCGTGCAGGCAATAGGGCGCTCCGCCATCGCCGACCGAAAGGCGCTGGTAGCACAACCCGGCAGGAATACCGTTAGCCCTGAGCAACGCGGCAAGCAAGTGGCTTTTCGCATAGCAATAGCCTGTCCTGTGCTTCAGGACGTCAGATGCCTTGCAGGTCACCGGATTCAGCCTGAAATCGGCGCTATGACGGATCTCATCCCTGACGAACCCGAAGCACAGGCTGACCAGTTCATACCTGGAACGGGCACGAGCCGCAAGCTCCGTGGCAAGGGCACTGACCTCCGGTGCGGTGAAGTCGATGTAGGGACTGGCAGCCAGGTAGCGTTTCACTGCTTTCGATCTTTTGGCATTGAGAATGCATGGGGCATTGTACCTGTAAGAAAACAAAACATTCGGTAATTCACGCACCATACGGCAGCCAGTAACGCCGGGTCCCGGCATACACCTGTTCCTGCGCGGTGTAACCACCGTTCCATTGCATGAGCGCAAAAGTATTTTGGCTGTGCAGAATAGAGAGCAACATCACAGAAAAGTAAAATCGATATAAAATATCAGGATATTTTCCCTTGCCTATGACCAAGTTCTGAAATATTTGTACTTTTATAGAGCAGTTGCAAAATTGATCTACTACGATGAACAACGTCAACCCCTTGGGCCTGTTCGACGAGCAATTACTGCCGAAGATCGCAACATCATGGAACTGTCTTCATACGACCGCCAATGATGTCCAGGATCCTCATCCTGCCAAGGCCCGACGAGGCCAAACAACGTACCTCATTACCGTTCACCGTGGTTTTTTATTTCTTTTTCCTGATTTGAAGGCAAGAAGCAAGCCGGTAGCATGATCCAGGAAATACGGTGACGCACCCGACATCTTCACCAGAGCAGGGCTCAGCTTGCCAATGGCGCCGTTGTCGCAAACCGTTCGACAATACGCCAGCAAGGAAAGGAAACGCACGGCCAACCGCGCCGATGGCCGACCGTTGCGAAACATCGTAACTCACTGTAAAATGAAGAGATATCCATAACCTCACCTCCATCCCTTACCGGGAGGGGCACATCTGTACTGACCTTCATACAATAACTGGCGCAAGTATCCTGAACACTGTGACATGATGCGTGCTGCAAGAGGCACGAACAACTCTCAGTAGGCAACGACACATTGCCATGGCTGGTTTTCAGGCAAAAAGAACGCCGATGAAAAAATTCTCAGAGCATCTCCACCAGGAATATTTCGGATCGTTTTGAACAAAACTACCGTGCATAGCATACATCACCCCAAAATGAGGACTGCAAAGCCATGAACAAATTCAGGGTCATCGAATTCCAGTTGCTGCAAATGTGCAACGCCAATTGCGTGTATTGCGCCTATGACCAGCATCTCCCGGAGTTCAACAACTGGCTTCCGCTTGAACTGGTGGAAAAAACGCTGAAGGAAGAAAAACCGGAGTGGGTATGGTTCGAGGGTGGAGAAATCACCATATCTGAAAAGTCAAAAAACTACCTGCTCAAGGCTATGGAAATAGGTAACAGATATGGTGTCAAAAACCGTATCAATACGAATTGCATGAATATTGATACGAACTGGGCCAAACGCCTCGCGGATGGCGGCCTGCAATTCGCCTGTGTCTCTTTCGACACCCTTGAGCCACAAAAACTTGAATTTTTGCATGGGTTTCCCGCTGGTTCCGGCGCTGGGCACCTGCAACGAATCAAAGACAACGCCCGCGCTCTTGCAGACCATGGCGTCACCGTCGACCTGGAAGCAACGGTGACACGACATAACCTCCAAGAACTCGACGCCCTGTATGACTATGCCGAAAGCGTCGCCGTCGACGGCAGAAACATCATCATGGGTGTGCAATGCCTGGTTGCGACCTATGATTCGGTCTTCGGGCTGTACCCGGACCTTGATGAGATGGCTGACGTGTTCCTCCGACTGACACACAAGGCGAGAAACGGCAAGGTACCGGTGCGGATATGCTGCTCCCCGCTGGTTCGCTGCAACTATCCGGAGCTGTACGAACCGCATCCGAACGTCATCTGGGTAGAGTGCAGCTGCGGGTTCGATTACGTCCACATCCACGCCACCGGCGACGTCCACCTCTGCGGGTTCTGGGATCATACCGAAGCCATCGGCAACCTGAACCATGCATCCTTACGGGAAATCTGGGAAACCAGTGAGCTGCGTAACCGGGCGATGACCGAAGCGCCCGAAAACTGTATGGAATGCAGCCATTGGGACGGCCCCGGCCGTTGCCACAACAGCTGCTTTTCGATCGCCCACCGCAAAAGCGGCAGCTTCAGATCCTTTTCCTACGACATCACCACGAAGGCGATAGCCGATGCCGCGAAAGGAGGGGCGGCATGAACAACCTGAACCCATGGGAATATACCGAACCGGAGTACCAGGGACAGCTTGCCTACCTCACGGTAGCCTGCACGACCAGATGCAACTTCACCTGCCCGTACTGCTCCAAAAAAGATCATGCCGTAGCCGATCTCGATTATGGGCTGCTCCGGGAAGTGCTCCGGGAAGCCTTGCTTCTCGGCCTTCGCAAAGTTGAGCTGACCGGCGGGGAAGCCTTGCTGTACCCGCATTTCTGGGATGTGGTCGATTACCTGCGCGCCAGCAATGTGATGGTCCAGCTGGTCACCAATGGGTCATGCATCGACAGAACGCTTGCAAGGAAACTGGCGGATGCCAGAATCAACGTCGCCGTCAGCCTCTCAACCCTCGATGCCGGCAGATTCTCGAAACTTTCAGGCGGGCAGGGAGACTACCGGGCCATTATCGAAACCCTGGAGCACCTCAAGGCAGCCGGGTACCATGCCGACGCCATGCCGATGGTTGCCATCCACTCCCTGGCTTCCCGGGAAAACTTCAAGGAGCTTGGCGATTTGCGCAGATTCGCAGGCCACATTGGTTGCGGGTTTGTGCTGAACCGGGCCATCCCGACAGGCGGGCTCCAGGCGGACGACGTCCCTTCCCCGCTTGAACTGCGGCTATTTCTGGAAGAGGAAGCCGGAGCACAGGCGGCGGCGATACCGTTTTCAGGAAACACGCCCTGTAACCGCATCAAAGTCGGCTGTTATATCGGTTCGGATGCCCGGGTACGTCCTTGCTCATCCCTTGACATCGTGGTCGGTGATCTGCGGGAAAAATCCATCGCGACGATATGGCGGGAATCTGAAATCCTTGCGCAATGCCGCACCATCGACAAGCATCTTGACGGTTCCTGCGGAAGCTGCCCTGAACGTAACCGCTGCTACGGGTGCCGGGCTGTTGCCTATGCCACCTGGGGCTCCCTTACCGCTCCCGATCCCGGGTGCTTCAGATTTACGGAAGACGCACAATTCAACGCCCAACAAGGAGAAAAACCGTGAAAGTCGCTTTTATTGCCCCACCTGTTCCGGCGGTACCGTTGAGCCAGATGCAGCGAAACTATTACTTCTACCTTTTCTCATCCAGGGCCTTCACGGTATTCAACCATTTGACAGAGCATGATTTCTCGCGATTCTGGATGCTGGAACCGGTTCACCTTGGCCTGCTGCAGCTCATCTCTTTCCTTGAGCACGCTGATATCGAATGCTCCTTTTTTGGTCCCATCAGCCCTGGCGGAACCAATGTGAACCGGGAGGAACTCCTCCTCCGGAAAATCCTTGAACGGGCAGAGGAATTCGACGCTATCGGGTTCAGCTCAATCACCGCCAGTTACAGGACGGCGGCAAGAATGGCCGGGAGGATCAGGGAAGAATATCCGGGCATCCCTCTCCTCCTTGGCGGCAACCACGCCTGGGTCCGCCATGACGAGGTACTGCGGGAATCCGTTTTCGACATACTGGTGCACAAAGAAGGCGAACAGACCACATTGGAGGTACTCCAGGCTTTGGAGCAGAACAAGCCGCTTGACGACATCGCCGGTATCAGTTTTATCCGGGACGGCAAAATCGTCAAGACACCGGACCGGCCGCGGATAGATCGCACCGCGCTTCCGATGATCGGTTATGAGCACCTGGAAGACAATTTCACCTGTGAAGAACTGGGCGGCGAAAAGCGGATATCGATCCCCATAGCCAGGGTAACTCCCCTGACTGGCTGCACGAACGACTGTATCTGGTGCGCTGATTTCTGGAAACCGAAAATCACAGGCCAGAATCCGGAGCGATTCAGGGAAGAGGTCGCCTACCTTATGGAACAACGCCACAGCCGATTTTTTTATCTCGGCACCCACGACTTCCTCCACAATCTTGAACATGCCCTGAAAATCGCCGAACAGATCAGCTCATTGCAGCCGGCAATGCACTGGGAAGCCCAGACCAGGGTCAATCCAGGAGCGACCAGGGAATATTTTCGCAAGCTTCGCCAGGCAGACTGCCGCTGCCTGCACGTCGGTGTGGAAAGCGCTGACCAGGGGCTGCTCGGCATCATGGGAAAGAACATCGAGATTTCCAACGTGATACGCATGCTGGAATTCGCAAGGGAAGAGGGCATCGCAACCCATACCTACTGGCTCATCGGCTCACCTTTCGAAACTTACGGGACCGCCCGGAAAACCATCGACACCATGACCGGATGGCTCCGCTCCGGCCTCTCCAGCACTGCGGAAATCAATATGCTGGTGGGTTATCCCGGCACCCGGTTCTATGAGGAGCGGCAAAAATACGACATCACCTGGGTCGACCCTGATTACAGCCATTATGACGGGCGCAATCAGCCGACCTTTGAAACATCGAACCTGACAAAACGCGACCTGGAGTACCTTTTCCATCGAGCCATGGATGAATACTGCTCGGTCATGGAAAAAAACATCGGCAGCAAAGAGGAGGTAATACAAACACTTGGGCATCGATTTCCGAATTTCGATCCCGCATTCATGGAGGCAGCGTTTTAATGATGAACAGAATGCCCGACCGGTCAGTTCTTGCCGACATACCATCAATCACGAACGGACAACGTGATACGATTGCAACGGTCACCCGGAGGTACCCCATGAAAGTGACCGACTACTATCTGGGGTTGATCAGAACACCCGGAGACCCGATCTACAGACAGTGCATCCCTTCGGAAGAGGAGCTGGACGACAGCACCGGACAGGCTGACCCGCTGCAGGAGGAGGAACACGCCCCCGTCCCCCGCCTGCATCATCGCTATACGGACAGGGTCCTGCTTTCCGTAACCAACAACTGCGCAATGTATTGCCGATTCTGTACGAGAAAGCGCAATATCAGTGACAGGACAACCAGCATCACCGACGCGGAGCTTGGGCAGGTCACCGAATACCTTGAAAGGCACAAGGAGGTCCACGATGTGCTGATTTCAGGTGGAGACCCGCTCACCCTGCCGCTCACAAGGCTTGAGCAGATCATCAGGGCCATAAGGAACATCCCCCATATCGACATCATCAGGATCGGTACCCGCCTGCCCTGCGTCGACCCGGAAAGGATCAGCGAGCAACTCTGTGCCATGCTGAAAAGGTACCACCCCCTCTACGTCAACGTGCATTTCAACAACCCAGCTGAAATAACCCCACAGTCCAGGCAGGCATGCGCCATGCTCGCCGACGCAGGTATTCAGCTCGGGAACCAGTCGGTATTGCTCAAAGGCGTGAACGACACCCCTGAAGTAATGAAGGAGCTGGTCGGCAAACTCCTTGCCATGCGGGTAAAACCCTATTATCTGTTTATCCCGGACATGGTGCAGGGGACCGCCCATTTCCGGACCAGCATCGAGACAGGCCTTGAGATCATCCGCTCCATCCAGGGATGGATGAGCGGCATGGCAATCCCGCAACTGGTCATCGACATGGAAAACGGAGGCGGGAAGATCCCGTTGTCACCCGGATACCTGATCGACGTACAGGATGGAAAGTTCACCTTCAGAAATTTCGAAAACAGGATTTATGCATACACCGATCCCCAGCCATCCTGAAACCATTGCTGACCACAGCAGGCGGCTCCTCAGCTTGCTGGACAACCTGACAGGCAAGCCATCGCCAACGATTAAGGGAAGCCTGCGGGGATACTTCCAGACAATCCCCTCATTACTGGGCAAAAGCTTCCTCGGGCCGCTTATCGCCCCCACCGCCTTCAGTAACCAGATCAAATCAAGGGGCCTGTCCGAAAAGATATATCAGCCGCTCCTCGAAGCCATGAGCCGCTGGCAAAGCTGGAACGGGCCCCTTGCCGAGACCCTTCTCGGAGAAGTGGTCCCGACGCTGATGGGCGTCGCCTCAATGCAGAAAAAGGATAATGACCCCCTGTTCGTCGGTCTTGCTCTTGGCAAACTTGCCGAACAGGCCGGGCAGGGGCACATCCGGCTGGTCAGCCTTATCTGCCCCAGTTACCAATATCGACGGGATACAAACGGCAAGCTTTGGCACGCATCGGGCGAACTGCTGCCCACGACAGGAGCACGGTTCAGCGCGGTGGCGGCGACCCTGGGCCGGATTTTCGCACCGCTCACGCAGCACGCAGTCGGAATAAACTGGGAATTCTGGGGCTACACGGGTGAAACCGGGGATCCGGAGCATCTCATTGACATGGCCCGGTTCGTACACCAGCATTACCAGAACGACCCCGGCCAGCTCCTTGCAACTCTCGGCATGGCAGCCAAGGATATGACGATGCAGCTCCAGGAGCAAATGGGGCGTTACAACATACATGCCGAAACCTGTTCGCTGGACCGGAAGTTCGGCGCCTGTATTTATGAAATCCGGAAATCGTTCGCCGAAACGTTTCCGGACCAGCTTGAAAAAATCTCCTGCGTCGAAGAGGTTGAATCATGGCTGGACAACATCTGCACCTGCGGCAGGCTCATCCATTACTTTGTGGAGCAGGAACAAATCTACCGCATGAACGTGCTCATTACCTTCACGGAACCGGTAGTTCTTGCCGCCCTGCGGGAAATGCTGCTGTATACGCATATCCTGGACGAAGTACGCAATAACGGCTCCATCATCATCGATACGGAAAGCAGCTCCAACTATATGACCGAAACACTCAGGCACCTCCCCGCCGGGCTTATCTTCACCCGATCCGACAAGGAAAAACACAACCGTGGCGCCGCAGGATATACCTGTAACATCCGCCAGCCCTACAATATCGTGCCCTGCTGAGGAGATCCGGTGCCCGGCATCACCGTTCCCGTTCCGAATCGCCGCCTTTCCGCCCGACGAGGAGCATCCTTGCCGAATGCGCCGTAAACGATCCCAGAGCCTCGTCGTAAACATTTTCGAGACACAGGCCTGCCAATCGGAAAAGCATGCGGTATTCAAAGGCAGAATAGAGGCGGGCCCCGCCGACAACCCGAACGATCCGGCCGTCGGCATCAGGCATGTCCGCCAGGTACAAAGCCCTTCCCGCGCGACCATCCCATTTCTTGACGATCCGCCTGCCATCGATATCAAAGGTCTTTTCCCCGTCCGCAACCACCGCATCCGGATTCGGAGCTTCAACGATCACCCGTCCCCCCGGGCGCAATGCCCTGACAAGCCGCTGAAGGACCATAAAATCCGTCTCGACATCATAGTACCCGAAACTGTTGAACCAGTTGACTATCGCATCGAATCGTTCCACATACGCAAGTTCACGCATGTCGCCCTGGGCCAATACCCCCTGGAGTCCATCGATGGCAAACCGTCGCCGTGCTTGTCTGACAAACCGGGAATTAATATCCATGCCCGTGTACCGCACCCCCCTGCGGGCCAGATGCAT
This sequence comes from uncultured Chlorobiaceae bacterium, assembly GCA_964611215.1. Classification (GTDB taxonomy): domain Bacteria; phylum Bacteroidota; class Chlorobiia; order Chlorobiales; family Chlorobiaceae; genus Chlorobaculum. The sequence goes on along the minus strand of CAZSXF010000002.1, from coordinate 12,990 downwards.
GCCGACACGTCCGTCGCCGCACGGGCAATCGAGCACCTCCATGCCTGGGGCAAGTCCGAGCGCTTCCCATATGATCCCTGCCTCGGCAAGCGCGAGCGCCTCTGTTTTAAACCAGAGGCCGTCCGGCATCCTGGAGATCCAGTCCGGGTCCGGACGGAGCCCGTTCGCATCGCTGAGCCCGAACAGCAGCGATTCGGCATCCCGTTCGATTTCCGAGATACACTGCCGGTCCTGGAGCAGCACCGATTCATCTTCGTGGAAAAGGAACAGCGTCGCCGGAGAAGAATAACGGTCAACGGTGGGAACCAGGCGGGGCCGACCCAGCGGATCCGAAAAAATTCCGCCCGCCATCGAGGACAGATTCTTCAACAGGGCCTCTGCCGGAGCACTTTCCAGCCATCCGCACCTCGTGGAAACGAGGTGCTTGACACACAGGTGTTTCCGCAGTGGACGGACTGAATCGGGCGCCTGGAGAAATGAATCCGGATCGGTGACCGCATCAATGACCAGGGCTGGCTGAGCACACCCTGAAGCTTCCATGAGCAGGGACGGAGGCGGCGCACCCCACATCGGCCTTGCGCCGCATTCGAGAAGAACCGGACCCCGGCAGGTTTCCATGATCTCCATATGTGCCGGGCCGAATTCGATCCCCAGCACATCGAGGACCTCCATCGCGTAGCCGAGCACCTGCCGGGACGAGCTGCCGAAATCGGCGACAAGCCGTGCGCCATCACGGACCGGGCGACCATCGCGGGTAATGATCCGGCTGAACCGCCAAAGATCGCTGATACGGTGCCTGCCCCGGCAGGAAACCGTATTCACCGCCAACTCGCTCCCCTGGACAAACTCCTGCGCCAAAACCATCGAGACGATCTCCCCGAGGAAGGTCCTGGCATGGAGCAGCCTGTCGAACGCCATGCCCAGTTCCGCTTCCGTCCTGCAGACCCGCACCCCATCCCCGCCGGTACTGTCCATCGGCTTCAACACCACGGGAAGCCCTTTCCCCGCGGCAAACCAGTCGAGAAGTTCCGGCTTGCTGCCCGTCACGAAGCTTTTGAGATGAGCCATCCCCGCCCGGGCCAGGGCATCATGCATAGCATGCTTATCCCTCCGCAAGCGTGTGCTGGAAGGTTCGTTGCCCGGCAAGCCCAAGAGCCACGCGAGCCTGTCACCAAGCTGGACCCCTGCTTCATGCCCGACAAGTACGCCGACTGGCGAGTGCGACGCCAACCGATCGGCCAGCACCTGCACATCATCCCCCTCGTCCAGAAGCAGTTCATAACCGCTTGCTGACGCCGCCACCATGCTGTCGGCGATTTTTCTGAACCGTCCGTGCGCCTTGCTGGCCTTTGAACGGACATGCAACGCCCTGAGGCCCCGCGCCCTGATGAGCGGCAGGTAGGAACCGCCCGTGGAGTACCCGTCAACGACGATAAGTGGAGAAGTGGATGAAGACATGGGAATGCCCCGGTTTCAGACAACGGTCATCACGAAGATATTCCCGCAGGGTGGCGGCCACCGGCGCGGGGATGTTGGGTGCTGTTTCCGGATCAGCAGCTGCACAGGCTCCTGTACGCCTCAGCGGAAATTCCAGTACGGCTTGGCCGGCGGCTGATAGATCAGGCTGCGCTTTTCGGCCGCATAGCCCTTGTCGACAAGTTCGGCAATATCGTCGATAACCCTCGCTTTCTCGGCAAAGTAGCCGTGACCGAGAAGGCCGGTATCGACTTTCGAGGCATCGACGGTTTCAAGGCCGGGAAAAACAAAAGGCTCGCCTTTGTAAATGCCGACCCGTTCCGCCTTGTGCAGGAGGCTCGACAGCAGCAAGGCACGATCGCGCTTCGAGGCATACGAGGTGAAATGCCGTTCCGGGCCGATGAGTTTCGGAAAGAGTTGCCTGAAGGTTTCCACATACACGTCGGCGGCGACGAAAACCATCCGGTTCAGCTTGCCGTTCGGCCAATTTCCTCCTGAAAGTCCGTACAGCATGACCCTGTTGCCCATGCTGTGCGCAAGCACGTGGACACGGTTCCACGGGCCATCCTGGAGCGACGAAAGGAACGAAGCGAATACGGAACCTGAAAGGAACGCCCGCTCCTCGTCGGCCAGGTACCCCGCCACCGAACCGAGCGAGGGCCAGCTGTAAAGCAGCACCCTGCCGTTGGAGCGCAGATCGTAGGCGAATTGCGCCGCCCGGCGGGCGGCATCCTCGAAGGTGACGTTGTAGCCGTGGATAAAAACCAGAAGGTCGCCGGTCGGCCCTGTATCGAGCGCAAGGTGCGAGAGGAACTGATCATGAGCCATCGAGTCCACACGCCCGAGTACGACGAACCTGCGCGGATCGTTCTTGTCGCGCAACGGCTGCCACCACGGACGATGCTCAAGCTCCCCCATCTGGTGCACGCCGACCGGAATCGTGACATCCGCGATGCCGCAACTGAACCCCGACGCATCGTGCTCCCCGGAAAAATGCTCTTCCGCCGACTTTCCGGGCTTCCTGTTGGTTGCAAAGTAGATGGTGACCTGCCCGCGCTCCTGCCCGCCCTCCATTTTCCTGCCGAGCGATTGGCCTGCCATGGCCGAACTCTCTCCGATCATGGCAACCTCATCCTCCTGGAAAACCTCCACCGGCTGGACGCCCCTGGTCCTGGCCACGGCAGCCGACCCCAGCTGCGCACGGGCGATCAGCTCCCGGACATAGCTGTACGCAGGGGTGTCATCAACAATGTCGAGCAGGTCGTCGATCGCCATGGCAATCTCCTCGGGCGCCTGGGCGGAAGCAAGCCGCAGCGACACGGCGGCAAGCACCTTATCCCTCTGGGGATCGGCCTCCCCCATCCTGATCAGTACGCCGTCCCAGTTGCTGAGTAACTCATCGAGCACCGCAAGTTGCTGAACAAGTTCAATCATGTGATCACTCCTTCCCTGATATGGTGAATGCCGCCCAGAAATAAGGTTCCGCAAACGGATGGAAATCGGGATCGAACTGCCTGAGTCCGGTTCTGACACGCGCGGCGATGGAACCGACCGGCGGAGCCTCGCCTTTCATGCCACGCAAGATATCCAGTAATTCCCAAACAGTAACCCGGCGCAGCCAGCGCTGGGCTTCAAGCAGCGCACGAGCAGGTGTCAGGCCGCACACGGAGAGTCCATGGTAAAAACGTCCCACCAGTAAGGCCGCCGCCGCATCATCCACGGGCCAGAGGGTCGCCAGGACGCTCCTGCTGCCCGCATGCAGGAATGCCGCCGGAAATCCCAGGAACTCATCCGGCGTCGAACTGACCCTCGACATCGCCGTTTCGCAGGCCGACAGCACGACCAGTCCGGGAGGATTGCCCTGCATGGCCGGAATGAGGCTTTCAAGTCGGAGATTCCGGGCACCTGCCAGCAGAAGTGCGGAGTGCAGGGGGCGGTTGAGGTCAAAGACGGCGTGGGTCGAGAAATGCGCGACACCCGTCCCCGCCACGGCATCGAGCACCGCGGAAGGAAGCGCGTCGGCTCCGTGAAGCATCGTCACCTGGCTTGCGGAAAAAGCACGGCCGACCCAGGCACATTCCAGTTCACTGAAATCGAGATCGCCGCACGGGTTGGCAACAACAAGTACGGGGCGGGCACCGGAATCCCGGGCGGGGGCACCGGCGAGCAACGCCCTTGCAGATGGGGCATAACGGATGCAATAGTCATCAAGCAGCCAGTGCCGGTCACCACCGCCATCGGCCACCCATGCCGCATGGACCGGAAAGACCCCGCTGCCTCCCTGGGGAAACCAGACGAGCTCGGCCTGTTTCCGTACGCCAAGACGCAACAGCTCCTGCACGACAGGCTGCCAGAGTTCCCGGTAGAGAAGCTCCCCGGTGGCATCGATACGGCTTCGCCATTCGGCAGGTCGGGTATTGCGCATGTGGTAAGCCAGAAGCCACCCCCCGAGCGTTGGCGAGTCGACCCCTCCCCGCTGCAGCTCCATCAGGCGTGCTTTGCCGAATGACGGCAGCCAGACCGGGACGCTCCCGGAAGCCGTGACCACAAGCACAACACCCTCATCACCGGCAAAATCGGGGAAAAGCAGCGCCCCGCCGGGCGGGACAAGCGACGTGATCTGCCCGGCCGTGAGCGCTTCTCCATCCGTCCGCCAGAACCGGGCCTTGCCCTTCTCGATTTCAACAAGGGCCCGATCCGTTTCACCCAGTTTGAGGAGACAATACCCGAGCAGCGACGATGAATCCCTGAATTCCCATATCCGCTCCATGCGGGCTTCACGGCTCTCGGCAACTGCCAGGGCCACCTCGGCATTCTCCAGCGCCCGCTGCAGGTAGCCGGCTGCTGCATCGAATTTGCCTGCCGCAAGCATGCCGTCACCGGCAACCTGCAGAAGCATACGCCGGCTCCTCAGATGCTCATCGCCCTGCAGCAGGGCAATGGCCGCCTCGACATGCGATGCGACCGCTGTCTCAAGCCCGGCTTCCCCGTGCTGCAACAGTTTGAGGTACGCGTTGGCCCGGAACGACTCGACGGAGGCGGCAAGCGCGGGCGACACCGACGCATCGACAAGCGCGGCCGCCTGGTCGCAGTACGCCAGCCCCTCCCTGACAAGCCCCGCCTGGAACATCCTGCCCGATGCCGTAGCGACCTTGGCCATGGTGAGCAGCACCTTCAGGCGACGTGGAGCGGGATCATGCTCCTGCAACGCCTCCAAGGCCAAACGTGCATAGCGTTCAGCCTCATCCTGGTTCGCCTGTTCCGCGATACCGCCACGGAACAGATAGCACTCCGCAAGGTAGCAGCAGGTATCGACCCAGATGGCGCCATGCGTCTGGCCAAGCACCTCGAAAGACTCGATATGGTGCCGGATCCTCGTTTCCAGCGCCGCATTGAAATCGGCGTCTGGCTCCTCTTCCAGGGCGATGCCGAGCTCGTTGTTCGCCGCGGCCCACTGCTCCGGCGACGCTTCACGGCTCGCCTGCGCAAGGAGCACGCGCAGATGACCCACCCGCTTTCGCCAGTTTTCAAGGGGATCGCCAACGGTACGGAACCGGTACAGAAGGGCAAGAAGGGATGAGAGGTAGGGGCGGTCGGAACATGAGGCTTCAAGATGCCCGATCGCCTCCTCCTGCTCCGCCGTGCCGAATGGCTGAAGGCCGACCATCAAGGTGCCGATTCCGCAATGGCACTCGCTCCACAAGTCGTGGTCCGCATGCTCGTCCAACGCCGTCAGTGCATCACGGTATGAACGCAGCGCCGCACCCGGGTCAAACGACTCACGGAATTGCGCACACAGCAGGTTCAGCGCAGCCCATTTTTTCGGCTCCGAACTCTTGTCGACAAGCAACGCCGCCTCGCAGAGGAGCTCGGCAGCCCGTCGGGGCTCTGCGCCCTTGTCAAGGGAATCGTACTCGCCCAGGAGTTCCCGGTAACGCTCCCTGGCCTGCGGGGAATCTGCCATACCTCATGCGTGATAAGATTGACGGGCAACAGCACAGAAAAACGCTGGAACACGGAACTGCCTGAAAACATCGTACAGCAGGCATCCGGGTAATTCCCCACCGACGCGGCTCCGGCATACCCCCTCCTGCAGGCCGGTCCCCCCGCGCCTGATGCGACTGCTTCGGCAAGCGGCAGGCCATAGACGAGCTTACATCCGCGGAATAATGATTTCGGCAAGTTTCCAGCCAATGCCGTGGCGGCGCAAAATGAACTTGCGCTCCTCGCTTGTCCCGGCCTTGACCTTTACGACAAACTTGTCGAACGATTCATACGACATCGATGCACCTGCCAGTGGCTTTCCGCCGGGACTGCCGCCGCCACCATCTCGATCGACGGACGTCGGCTTCTGCCCGGACATCAGCAGGGTGATGCCTGGCGACGTGACATAGGTATCGACCACCTTGTCGACCATGATTCCGGCGAAAGCCGCACCTAAAGCGGCAAAGGGGTTGTCCTTCAGCTCGCTGTCCCGCTCCATTTCCTTGATGAACGTTGCGTTCATCTGATCTTTGAGGCTTTGGCGGACGCTGGGAAAATCGATGTATTCAGAAAGGGCCTCGGCATCATTATGCTCTGCCGCGGACTTCATCTGGTACACCGTTATATAGGGTGATGCCGCCACGTAGATGGCAAAAAGCGCCGCGACGACGGCAATCAGTATCCTCTTGTTCATATCCGGCCTTCCCTGAATGCTAAAGGTTGAACCGCCGACATGCCGGGCATATCGTGCAGGACCCGGAATAAGCTCCGGAACCACCTGATCCAGAACTGCAGCCTTCCCTGGGCATGAACCGATGCCGTGCAGCACCGCCTCCCGGAAAAAGACTTGAGGATACTGTAAGGTAGCCCAAATTCAGGAAGCGCCATCGTGAAAAATCACCGCCTTCTGACGCCCCGCATGGCCGCCTCATGCATGGGTCACGGAACGCCAGGCCCCGCCGCACTGAGGCAGGCGCCATCCGCCATGCCTCAGTGGACGACATCTTTCGGGCCAATCGCAAAAAAATCGTTTGGCTGACTCAGCTGCAGGCGCCAAGATCCGTGCCGAACTCCACAACCGTTTCGGTCGTGTCGTCCCAGCCATCTTCGAGGAAATCGTCCGCCACGCCGTCGGCGATCTTGCGCATGGCAAAGCGAACCTGCTCTTCATACAGCTCGCAGAACGCGCCGGGGCTTCGCATCGTCTGGTGCAGGCTCCACGCCTCTGCCGGGCAGGGCGAACCACAGAAATGGCGAATGGCGCAGCTCCGGCAAGGTTCGATCTCCTCGACACGGCGCCCGGTGACCAGCCTGAACGACGGCCTGGCAAGTATGTCATCAATGTCGTCACGGAACACATTGCCGCCGTTGAACGCTTCAAGCCCAACGAACTCGCTGCACGGAAAGATGTCCCCTTTGGCCGACAGGGCCACGAAGCACCTGCCGCCGCCACACGGCGAAATGTCGCACATCAGCTTGCGCGCCGTGGGAGCCAGGATCGAAAGCATGATGTTGGCGAAGTTGGCCACCACCAGCTTCCGGCCCGTCTGACGATACAGTTCGTGCGTCCGCTCCAGCGCCTGCAGGTAGTAGCCGGACATCGCCCCGTCATCAGGCTTTTCAGCCTCGCCGCCCGGCTGTGTGCAACGGACGGGATTCAACATGCAAACCGGCACTTCAGCCGCGTGGAAAAACCCGACGATCTCGGCGAGCGACTGCATGTTCTGCTTCGTCACGGTGCAGATCACGCTGTACCGTCCGTACCCGCGGAGCAGTTCCATCGCCTGGCGCACCGAGTCGTACACCCCTTCGCCGGACCAGCTCCTGCGCGTGCGCGCAGCCAGCGCCGCCTGATGACCATCAAGTGACAGGCCAATGCCAACGCCGCGCGACATGAGGAACGCCGCCGCATCCCGGTCGAGCAACGTGCCGTTGGTCTGCACACCGAACCTGAACGCGTCACCGAAATGGTCGATCGCCGAGAACACCGCCGCACGGTTCATCAGTGGCTCAGAACCGTGAAAGATCACCTCAGGCCGAAAGCCTTCGGCCACATGGCGCCTGAAGTACGCCAGCATCCGCTCCAACGCGTCAATCAGTTTTCCGGCAGGCATGTCCACGCCATCACGCCGCATGCCCGCCGGAATATAGCAGTAGCTGCAATCGAGGTTGCAGCGCTCCGTCGGATTCACATAGACCGCAGAGGGCTTGAGGCTGCACCGCAGCGCCTTCATCTCCGACTCGAACTCCGCAGCCTTCTGCCGGTACTCACGGCAGAGCGGATGGCTCGAAGAAAATACCGCCGCCAGTTCATGCCTGCCGACCAGACCCCAGAAGGCCGTGTCCGGCGATACGACGGCCATGTAGTCATCGTGGCCGATGTCGATCGGCAACAGCGAGATGCCGTTGCCCGAATTCACCCACAGGCCTCGCGAAGAGGCCTGTGTTCCCGTTACGTTTCCCTGCATCGTTCAGTCCCGCTCCTTTTTTACTGCCGGTTTCTCGATGAGGATATAGTGCGACAGGCCCGTGCCGCTGGCATCCTTGCGTTTCCTCACGGCGATGATCGCTGTACGTTTGACGGCTTGTGCCGCCCCTGCTGGCTTGTTGTTCATGGTGCCACCTTTGTTTTTTATTTAAAAAAAAAGGGCTTCGTCCCACCTTGTACAAGATGGAGCGAAGCCCTTTACCATCGGGATTCCGTACTGATGACCTGGGCGCTACGGGCCCCGGGACAAAATGCCCCGCCCATGACCGCTCGTCACCAGTGCTATGTAACTCATCAATGCAACAGGTCTTCTGGCTCTCGGATCGTCCTTCCCCTGCAGGCCTTCCCGCTCCGGTGCGCCGGAACAGTGACCATCCCTGAAGGATCATGTGCAGGATCAGTCCCCGAATACAGCGGCGGGACCGCCACGGATTCTAACCGTGTTCCGGGATGTTGTATTGACCACTCCAAAGGTATGGTTTTCCCTTGATCAGCGCAAACATTCCCTGAACAGCCGACAGTCACGCTCGGCATATTGCCGCCGACGCCCCGCATGGTGACGTCGGAAAACAGGTACCGCAGCAGGAAATACCCGAGCCGTTGCCCTCGGCCGACCGCCGGACAGGATGAATTATAGTGAATTTAAAATCATGCATTATAAACATAAAAAGCACATAATGCATGACAAACAACTCACACGACTTGGCAATAGACATGATTAACAGTATCTTGCAATGGTAACGCATGCATTGACAGGCAAACAGGACGAGCATGAACGGAGACACCAGCTGGACATCGATGAGCGACCAGGCGCTTGCAGCGCACATAGGAACTTTTGTGCGGCATCATCGCCTGGAACAGAACAAAACGCAAGATGCGCTGGCCCATGCCGCCGGCATCAGCCGTTCTACCCTGAGCCTGCTGGAGAGGGGCCAGACCGTCACGCTGGCCACCCTGGTCCAGGTGCTCAGGGTACTCGACCAGCTGCAGGTCATGGATGCATTTGTGGTGGAACAGCGGGTCAGCCCGCTGGCCCTGGCCAGGATGCAGAAAGCAAAACGGCGGCGAGCCAGGGGGAAACAGGGCGAAGAGGCAACAGAACCAGGCTGGTGAGCAATGGATGTCGCGGAAATCAGGATATGGGGAGAACTGGTTGGGGCCGTCGCGTGGGATGACGCCTCCGGCATCGGCACCTTTGAATTCGACCCCCGATTCAAGTCGAAAGGGTGGGACCTGGCCCCCCTGCAAATGCCCATCTCCGACGCCCGGAACCTCTTCGCATTCCCCGCATTGCGCAAAAAGGCCGACCCCGCGCTGGACTGCTTCAAAGGATTACCGGGATTATTGGCTGACGTGCTGCCGGACCGGTACGGCAACGAACTGATCAACCTGTGGCTGGCCCGGCAGGGACGACCGCAGGACAGCATGAATCCGGTCGAGCTGCTCTGCTTTATCGGCACACGAGGGATGGGAGCCCTGGAATTCGAACCGGCTGTCTGGAAAGCGAACAAACGGAGCTTCTCCGTCGAAATTGGGACGCTGGTTGAAATTGCAAGGAACATGCTTTCCAGAAAAGAGGCATTTTCGACCAACCTCGAAGCGGACGCGGCAAAGGCGATGTCGGAACTGCTGCGTATCGGCACCTCGGCGGGCGGTGCCAGGCCGAAGGCCGTGATCGCATGGAATGAAAAAACCGGCGAAGTGCGCTCAGGCCAGGCCAACGCCCCACAGGGGTTCGAGCACTGGCTCCTGAAGCTAGACGGAGTCAGCGATGTGCAACTGGGAAGCACCCACGGCTACGGCCGGGTGGAAATGGCCTACTACCTCATGGCCAAGGCCTGCGGCATCACCATGATGCCCTCACGATTGCTGGAGGAAAAGGGACGGGCGCACTTCATGACCAAACGCTTCGACCGTGATGGCGGATCGACAAAACACCACGTCCAGACCTTCTGCGCCCTGAAGCATTTCGACTACAACTCGATCATGAGTTTCAGCTACGAGCAGCTCTTCCAGACCATGCGTGAACTGAAACTCCCCTACCCCGACGCCGAGCAGATGTTCCGGCGGATGGCCTTCAACGTCGCGGCGCGGAACTGCGACGACCACACCAAGAACTTCGCCTTCCGGCTGAAACGAGGCGGAACATGGGAACTGGCACCGGCCTATGACCTCTGCCATGCCTGGCAGCCCGGCCATCGCTGGGTCAGCCAGCACGCCCTGAGCATCAACGGCAAGCGGACGGACATCACCAGAAAAGACCTGCTCACCATCGGCAAATCCGCCAGCGTCAAAAAAGCCGCCGAAATCATCGACGAAGTCAATGCCGCCGTAGCGCAATGGAAACAGTTTGCCGACGAAGTCGCGGTAACCCACGCCTTACGTGACCAGATCGCAGAGACCCTCATTCGGTTGCAGTAGGCGGCACTTCCGCTCCCATTCAAGAACCCTCAATCCAAGTATTACAGCTCCGTGGGGTAAGTTCCGTTGAACTCTACAAAGGCCTGAAGCATTGGTTCAACGACTACAACAAGGATCGTCGCCATACCTCGCCTGACGGAGAGGTACCGGAAACAGTCTATTATGCCAAAAAACCTCAGGCGACCCAAGCGGCCTGAACATACTTTGTTTCGTCAAATAGCTGTCCTACAAATCGGGAGGGGCTCATTCAGTCCTATCAATGAAGCCATACGCCAGCTCATCAGGAACTTGACAAACATTCAGACAGACTCCTCCAACAAAGAGTTTTTCCCTCCTCTTTGCATTTTTCGAGAATTCAGTTAAGTTATTTTTCACGACATAAGAACCAATATAAGTTAATTAATACGACAGCCCTATTGAATTCATGGTGACACCGTTAAAAAACACGACAGCCGATGAGTCTCTGATCATCTACGCAGAACTCAATAATGCCGGGATAAGGGCTGCACAACGGAGCTTGAAGGCTGGCACGTTACAACGTATTGTACCCGGTGTTCTCAGCGCCAGCCCTGAAAAGGAGTGGCCCGCTATCGTTGCATTGCACAGAATACGACTCCTTGCCACGTTGTTTCCAGGGGCAGTAATTGGTTTCAGAAGCGCTTTCAAAGGAGGCATTCCGGTGGATGGTGTGATACACCTCACCTACAGCTATAACAAAGTTGTCGAGCTGCCTGGACTGAAAGTGATCCTCGTCAAGGGACAGGGAAAGGTTGCTGGAGACCAGCCAATGGCCGGAAGAGACCTCTTCTTCCCGTCCCCGGCACGAATGCTCATGGAAAACCTTACCGGAAGCCGCGGGGCAATTAAAAAAGCCATGGGGCGCACTGCCGTTGAAGAGCGGCTGGTCAGTATTTATGAATCCAGAGGCCCCGAAGCTCTCAACCGGATCAGGGATGAAGCTCGCACTCTTGCGCCAGTCTTGGGATTCGGCAAGGAATACCTCGTGTTGAACGAGCTGATCGGCACTATTCTTGGGACAAAAAGTGCCCAGCTCGGTACTGCTGCGGGAAAAGCTTTGGCTGCTGGCACACCCTTCGACGCCGACCGTCTGGCGCTACTTGAAACGCTGGCCGCAATGTTGCGGAGTACGCCTTTCGTGCAAACAGCATCGCCGACAGCAACCGAAACGGCACGTATCAATTTTTCTTTTCTGGAATCCTATTTCAGCAACTTCATCGAAGGAACGGAATTCGATGTGTCAGAAGCGCGGCAAATCGTGCTTGAAGGGAAAATCATCGATCAACGCCCAAAAGATTCACACGACATTCTTGGCGTCTTCCGACAGGCGATCAATCCCGGATGGGCAAACCAATCGATGGCAATCGGCGAAGCGGTATTGCACCAGTTGCGGCAGCGTCATGCCGATCTCATGAAAGAACGTCCAGAAGCATCTCCCGGCGATTTCAAAGACCGAGAGAATTTTGCCGGTAACACTACGTTCGTCTCACCAAAAAACGTACGTGGAACCCTGATCGAGGGAAGTAAAATCTTACCGTCGGTCCCTCCCGGTATGGCACGCGCTCTGCTGGCGATGTTCATTGTCTCGGAAGTGCATCCCTTTATCGATGGAAACGGGCGTCTCGCACGACTGGTCATGAACGCGGAGTTGTCCGTTGTGAACTCCAGCAGAATCATCGTCCCGACGCTTTTCAGAGAAGAATATCTGGATTGTCTGCGCGTGCTCACACGGCAGGGAAAACCCGAGCCATTCATTGCAGCCATGCAGCATATCCAGCAATGGACTGCTGCATTCGACTACACCGACCTCGACAAGGTGATCAGTCAGATGAAAGCGTGCAATGCATTTGAAAAATCCCGAAAACAGTACCAGCTTCTCAACGTCTCGGAGTTGGATGGCGCTACTACGTGAATTGATTCACATGCTAACGCATTAAATCTCAACAAGCAACTGAACTTGCAAGGAAAAAGAGGACACCTCAAGAAGCCAAAGTTTGCCGTTGATGATAATTCAGTAAAAATTCAGCCGGTGACTGATATGCGAGCGATGAATGCAGATGTTTCCGGTTGTAGAACAGTTCTATGTATTCAAACAGACTGCTCCGAAGCTCGTGCTGATCAGCGAAGCGTGACCCATAAATCCATTCGTTTTTCAAGGTTTTGAAAAACGTTTCAGTCACCGCGTTATCGTAACAATTTCCCTTGCCACTCATGCTTTGAAGCAGTTGATATTTGCTCAGGATTTTCCTCATGGTTGTGCTGGCATATTGAGTGCCTCGATCCGAATGCAGAATAACACCTTCTGGCGGACGACGATGGAAAACAGCCATTTCAAGAGCAGCTTTGACGGTGCTTGTTGCCGAGAGTCGATTGCTGAGCGAATAGCCGATAATCTGCCGATTGAACAGTTCCATAATAATCGTCAGATACTGCCAGCCGTTGCTGGTTCGCACATAGGTGATATCACTGGTCCAGACCTTGTTCGGGGCATCGACGAAAAAATCCTGTTCCAACAGATTGGGCGCAATTGGTTCGTGATGATTCGAGTTTGACCCCCTCCCAGAAAATCGGACACTTATAAAGTAGAGAAAACCGGCGATGAG
>CAZSXF010000001.1:0-352211 GCA_964611215.1 uncultured Chlorobiaceae bacterium | reverse complement strand
ACCCTGAAAAGATGGTCATCAAGGAGTCGATGCGGGCCCTGACCTACCTGAACCTCTACGGCATCACGGTGGACCGTATCACGATCAACCGCGTCATGCCCGACCAGAGCCCCGACCCCTATTTCCAGAAATGGCGCAGCATTCAGCAGAAGTACATCGAGCAGATCCGTGGCGCCTTCGCCCCGATTCCGATCGCCGAAGTGCCGCTGTTCGACAACGAGGTCGTCGGTATCGAAATGCTCCGCAGGGTTGGTGAAAAGGTGTACGGTGACCAGAACCCGCTGGAGATCTTCTTCAAGGAGGATCCGATCAACATCACCAAGATCAGCGACGGGCACTATACTGTCCGCGTCAGGCTGCCGTTCATGGAGAACATGGGCCTCGAACCGAAGATCCTGAAACTTGGCGACGATCTGACCATCCGCATCGGCGACTACCAGAAGATCGTCGCTCTGCCGATCTTCCTTGCCGGCATGGAGTCCACCGGGGCTTCGTTTGACAACGGCTGGCTGATCATCGACTTTACCAGGGGGTAAGCACCGGCCAGGTTTTGCTTCCACATTGTAGGACCAGAAAGACCTGCCGGTGAGGCGGGTCTTTCTGGTTTCTGGCAATGCGCACACAGGGGAATTTATAGGCATACGCTCCGGTTATTGTGCCGGTTTTATTATTTTAATGGCAGTTTTCCGGCTTTCGCCGACATCCGGCCCTCCTGCCTGACAGTGCACGGCATCGGGGGATGGCCGCTATTCTGAGTACAGACGAATGCAACAAATACAGGATTTACGAGTCTCACGAATCATAACGCTGTCGTCGCCGCGGGCCCTGAAAGAGAAGTTGCCCGTCACCGAACATATTTCCGATACGGTGTATCGTGGTCGCCATGAAGTCGAAGAGATACTTGCCGGGCGTGACAAGCGCCTGCTCGTCATCGTCGGGCCATGTTCGATTCATGACATGAAGGCGGCCCGTGAATATGCGCGCCTGCTTGCCCCTCTCCGCCGGGAGCTTGCCGACCGTTTCTGCATCATGATGCGGGTCTATTTCGAGAAGCCCCGTACGACGATCGGCTGGAAAGGTTTTATCAACGATCCGCACCTGAACGATACCTACGATATCGAGCACGGCCTGTACCATGCCCGCAAGCTCCTTATCGAGCTTAACGAGATGGAGCTTCCCGCGGCCACCGAGTTCCTCGACCCGATCTCGCCGCAGTACGTCGCTGACCTGATCAGCTGGGCTGCGATCGGTGCGCGAACCATCGAGTCGCAGACGCATCGGCAGATGGCCAGCGGCCTGTCGATGCCGGTCGGCTTCAAGAACTCTACGGACGGTCGCCTGCAGGTCGCCATCGACGCCATCCGTTCCGCAATGCACCAGCACAGTTTCCTGGGCATCGACCAGGAGGGGCACAGCAGTGTCATTACGACCAAGGGCAACCCGTTCGGGCACCTGGTGCTCCGGGGCGGTTCACATCGGCCGAACTACGATGCCGAAAGCGTCGCCATGGCTGAGAGCAAGCTGGAGAAAGGGGAGCTTGCCCCCTACCTCATCGTCGATTGCAGCCATGCCAATTCAGGGAAGCGGTGTGAAAACCAGCCGAAGGTGTGGGATGACGTGCTTGCCCAGAAGCTGGCGGGAAACACCAGCATCGTCGGGGTGATGATCGAAAGCAATCTCGGTGAGGGCAACCAGCCGTTTCCTGTCGAGCCATCAAGCCTCAGGTACGGCGTCTCCATCACCGATGAATGCCTTTCGTGGCCGGAGACGGAACGGATGCTTCGTGAGGGAGCCAGGAAACTCGGCAGTCCGGGCGTCGGGGCGTAGTTGCCGCAGCCATTATCCAGATAACACCAGAGTGCAATCGCCATGAACATCGATCGCGTCGTCCTCGCTGTAGCTGGTACGTTCGTTATTTCCAGCGTTCTTCTTTCCATTTTCCACAACCAGAACTGGCTGTGGTTTACCGGGTTTGTCGGCTTGAACCTTTTCCAGGCTTCGTTTACCGGATTCTGTCCGCTGGCGAAGATACTCAAGTCGCTTGGCTTCAAACCGGGCCAGGCATTTTCCTGAGCCCACATCACCGTCGCAACATGAGCATCGAAATCAGGCGAGCCGTCTCCAGAAAAGAGCGGAAACAGTTTATCAAGTTTGCCTGGAAGGTGTACCGTAAAGACCCGGAGCTGAACCGCTACTGGGTTCCTCCGGTAATTTCCGATTATCTCAAGACGCTTGACACCGAGGTCTATCCGCTCTATGACCATGCCGATCTGGCGATGTTCACCGCATGGAAGGATGGCGAGATGGCCGGGACGATTGCGGCTGTCGAAAACCGCAGGCACAACCAGATTCATCAGGACCGGGTGGGGTTCTGGGGCTTTTTTGAATGCGTCAATGACCAGGCGGTCGCCAACGCGCTCTTCGATGCTGCCGCAAAATGGCTGAAAGGCAAGGGTCTGCATGCGATGCGCGGGCCGGTCAGCCCTTCCATGAACGACCAGTGCGGCATGCTGACCAAGGGCTACGACAGTTCGCCGGTTTTCCTGATGCTCTATAACCCGCCCTATTACAACGACCTGTGCCTGAACTCGGGCCACCACGTCGCCCAGGAGTTGCTGGCCTGGTATATCGACCAGAAGACCATCGACATCGAGCGGCTTCGCCGTATTTCCCGGCATGTGCAGAAGCGCGAAGGCCTCACCATCCGGACGCTTGACCTGAAAAACTTCGACAGTGAAGTGCTGAAGATGCGCTCCATTTATAACGGTGCCTGGGAGAAAAACTGGGGCTTTGTCCCCATGACCGACCGGGAGTTCGACTTTCTCGCCAAAAGCCTCAAGGAGATCGCCAACCCGCATTACATCTATTTCGTTGAAGACGAGCACGGTAAAACCGTAGGATTCTCCCTCTCCCTGCCGGATATCAACCAGGCGCTGAAACATGTCAACGGCAATCCCTTCACTCCGTGGGGGCTGGTCAAATATCTCTGGTACAAGCGCAACATCTCGATGGTCAGGACCATCGTCATGGGCGTTCTGCCGGAATACCGCAACAAGGGGGTTGACAGCATCATGAATGCGCAGATTGCCGATTACGGTGGCAAGCACGGCGTTTTTGCCAGTGAAATGAGCTGGGTGCTCAAATGCAATGAGGCCATGAGCAGGCTGGCCAAGGTCATCGGCGGCGACCCCTACAAGGAGTACGCCATCTACGAGAAGCCTATCTGAGCGATACCTGTCGGCTGCCCCACGAGGGCAGCCGGCGACCACAACGAAAAAGGAGCCCGAAGGGCTCCTTTTTCGTTGTCTTGCCTAACCGAGAAAAGAACGACCACACTTCACTTAAAAGGATGCCATGAACACCAGGGTTGCTTTTTCGGAAATCGGATTGTACACGTACGATGCGGTGTAGCGATCCTTGGAGACCGAAATGCCGGTGTTGACGATGGCGAGCTTTTTCTCAAGGTTGGTGGAATCTTCGCCATAGAAATACTTGCTGCCTGCACCGACAACGCCTTTGGCGCTGTAGCCGTCCTTGTTGTAGAACTTATAGTTGGCTTCAAGATAGTAGGCATGGGAGTCGGTTGCGTCAGCGCCGCTCAGGTTGTATGCGGCAAGAAGACCAAGGTCGCCGTTGGTGTAGGTGACGTCGGCTTCGAGAACATTCGGGCCCGTCTTGGAGAAGTCGAAGGCCTTGCTGTGAGCGCCATCTTTGCCGGTCGGGTTGTAGTAATCAACGACACCGACGGTGAACGGGCCGGCAGGGACGGTCACGGAGAGGTCGACTTCATTGTACCGGTCGCCTGCTGCGTTGTCTTTGACGCTGTAGGAGCCCCAGCCACCGACGACGATGCCGTTGCTGAAGGTGTAGGTGAGTGCGGGCTGGATGTTGGGAGCGTCGTCAAGGGTGGTACCTCTCCAGACGTAGCTGCTGACGACGTCGACGCCGGTTTTGAAACCTTCAGCCTGTGCTGCGCTGGTGCCGAAGCCTGCGAAGAGTGCTGCGGCAAGCGTCAGGATTTTTGCTGATCTTTTCATCGATCTGAACTCCTTGTTTGTGTGTTTGGTTGCGTGGTTGCGAAAAAACACGATGGTGCAATGGTCGTCCTGCGGTGATGGTTCACAGGTATTGCGCCATACTGAATTCTCAATGCGAGAATCATAGATGAATATAAAACAATTGGAAAAAAATACAAATCAGTAAGAAAAATGAGGCGCAATACTGATTTTCACTTAAAAAAGAAGATTCCTGGTTTTGTGGCCGGATTGGATTCCGCATGTGGACTTTTTAGATTGCAGGCGTATTCGCCGATGCACCTGTAACTTCGCCGGCATGAGCATCCAGAGACTTTCGCTCCCTTCAACGATCAGGCACTGCGCGTTACTGCGGCGGATCGTCCTTGCTTTCTGTTGTGAGGCTGCTTACGGTGCCCGGTTCACAGCTTCACTTGCCCTTGCAGTCCACGAGGCCTTCGTCAACGCCGTGCGCCATGGCAACGGGTCCGATCAGCGTCTTCCGGTTGTGGTGACCTTCCGGACCTTCATTGACCGCGGGAGGCCATCTCTCCAGATTGCCGTCATCGACCGCGGCCATGGGTTCACGTGCCCGCCGCAAGGCGCGAGCATCCTGCCGGAAAATCCGCTGGCCACCGGCGGCAGGGGGCTGGCGCTGATCGCCCATGTCGCCGAATCGATGCATGTCGAGCCCTTTGCCGACGGGAGTATGCTCGTCATGCGTTATATTCCTTCCTGAAGAGCCGTTCCGGCAGTTACCGTCACCGCAAAACCGAATCCGCACATGGATCTGTCCCAAAGCGCCGAATGGAGCGCGCTGGTTGCACACCATCACGATATCAGCAAGGTCACGATGAACGAGTTGTTCGAACGTGATCCCGAACGGTTTGACCGTTTTTCAGTCTCGCTCGATGGTCTGCTGCTCGATTATTCGAAAAACAGGATTACGCAGCGCACCATGGAGCTCCTGATGGCGCTCGCGCACAGTTCGGATCTTGAGGAGCGACGACGTCGGATGTTCGCCGGGGAACAGATCAATTTCACGGAGCACCGGGCCGTGCTGCATACCGCGCTTCGCCGCCCGCCGGGCTCCGCTCTTGTGGTCGACGGTGTCGACGTTCCTGCCGAGGTGGCCTCGGTTCTTGGCCAGATGCAGGCATTCTGCGAAAAGGTGATTTCCGGCACCTGGAAGGGGTATACCGGCGAGCGGATCACTGATGTCGTCAACATCGGTATCGGCGGTTCGGATCTCGGGCCGCTGATGGTTACCGAGGCGCTTCGGCCTTTTGCGCATGGTCGCCTGAACGTGCATTTCGTTTCAAACATCGATGGTTCGCACCTTGCGGAAACGCTGAAGTCGGTTCGTCCCGAATCGGTGCTTTTCATCGTTGCCTCCAAGACCTTCACGACGCAGGAGACCCTGACCAACGCGATGAGTGCCCGTGCATGGTTCCTTGAGGCTGCGGGTGACATGGCACACGTCGCGCGCCACTTTGTCGCCGTTTCGACGAACCGCTCGCAAGTCGAAGCGTTCGGTATCGATGCCGAAAACATGTTCCGCTTCTGGGACTGGGTCGGCGGCCGGTATTCCCTCTGGTCGGCGATCGGCCTGTCCATCGCCCTGTACCTCGGGTTCGACCGCTTCGCAGAACTGCTTGCCGGCGCACATGCCATGGACGAGCATTTTCTTGCTGCACCCTTCGAGGCCAACCTGCCGGTGATCCTCGCCATGCTCGGGATCTGGTACAATAATTTTTTCGATGCCCGCAGCCATGCCGTCATTCCTTACGACCAGTATCTGCACCGGTTGCCGGCGTACCTGCAGCAACTCGACATGGAGAGTAACGGCAAGCGGGTGGACCGTGCCGGCAATCCGGTCGCGTACCAGACCGGGCCGGTGATCTGGGGTGAACCCGGTACGAACGCCCAGCACGCCTTTTTCCAGCTCATGCACCAGGGGACCGGCATGGTTCCCGCCGATTTCATCGTTTCGGTCATGAGCCAGAATCCGATGGGTGGGCATCACGACATGCTGGTTGCCAACTGTTTTGCCCAGTCCGAGGCGCTCATGCGAGGCAAAAGCGAAGCAGAGGCGCGCCTGGAGCTTGAAGCGGCAGGGCTTGAGGGGGATGCGCTGCAACTGCTGTTACCGCACAAGGTGTTTCCGGGCAACCGTCCCACCAACACCATTCTGCTTGACCAGCTCGATCCGTTCACGCTCGGGCGCCTTATCGCCCTGTATGAGCACAAGGTGTTCGTGCAGGGGGTTGTCTGGGATGTCAATTCATTCGACCAGTGGGGTGTGGAGCTGGGCAAACAGCTTGCGAAGGTCATTCTTCCCGAGCTGCGCTCGACGGCAGAGGCCTCCCTCCATGACGGGTCGACCAATGCCCTGATCAACCGCTACCGCCAGGGGGGATTGCCGGATTCCGGCAATGGCTCCGCCCAGCTTTCGATGTTCTGAGAACCCGGCATCCATCCGTATAAACGACAGGAGGCGGCTTGAGCCGCCTCCTGTCGTTTATGGCTGTCGTCACCCTCCCGCCCTGGTGCGGATTGCTCCGCGCATCAGGGCAGGGAAGCGGAACTCAGAACCCGTTGCGCCGGAAAATGGTGTCCACGCTGTCCTTGAGCTTCTGCTGGATGGTTTCAGGGCTGAAGAGGCGGTTGATCTCTTCAGCGGAAATGTGGGCGAGAATCTCTTCGTCCCTGAGGACCAGGTCACGAAGCTGGACCTTTTCTTCCCAGCTTTTCATAGCGTTGCGCTGTACCAGCCGGTAAGCTTCCTCGCGCACAAGGCCCCTGCCGGTCAGGGCAAGCAGCAGCGTCTGCGAGAGGGTGAGGCCGTAGGAGGTGTCGAAGTTCTGGCGCATCCGTTCGGGATAGACCAGGAGGGTGTCCAGCGACTCACGGAAGGTCCGCAGCATGTAGACCAGCGAGATGGTCGAATCGGGCATGATGATGCGTTCCACGGAGGAGTGCGAAATATCCCGCTCGTGCCAGAGGGCGACATCTTCCATCGCGGCGATGGCGTTGGAGCGCACAACCCTTGCCAGCCCGGTCAGCCGTTCGAAGGTGATCGGGTTGCGCTTGTGCGGCATGGCGGAGCTGCCTTTCTGGCCCTTGCTGAAGAACTCCTCGGTTTCACGGACCTCGGTCCGCTGCAGATGGCGGAGCTCAGTCGAGAACTTTTCAATCGAGGAGGCGACGATGGCCAGTGTGGTGGCGTATTCGGCATGCCGGTCGCGCTGCAGGATCTGGGTCGAGATCGATGACGGCGTGAGGCCGAGCTTGCGGCACACGGCGATTTCAATGTCGGGGGAGAGGTGCTGGTAGGTGCCGACCGCTCCGGATATTTTTCCAACCGAAACGACTTCCTGTGCACGCCGCATCCGTTCCAGGTTTCGTTTCATCTCCTCGTGCCACAGCAGGAGCTTGAGGCCAAAGGTCGTCGGTTCGGCGTGGATGCCGTGCGTGCGGCCCATCTGGAGCGTATACTTGTGTTCGACCGCCCGTTTGCCGAGAACTTCGATGAGGGCTTCGATTTCCGAGACGATGATCTTTGCGGCATCTCGCATCTGCATGGCAAGGCTGGTGTCGACCACGTCGGACGAGGTGAGCCCTTCGTGGATATAGCGGGATTCAGGCCCGACGTAGCCGGCGACATTGGTACAGAAGGCAATGACGTCATGCTTGGTTTCGCGTTCGATGATCAGGATCTCCTCGACATTGAACCTGGCTTTTTCCCTGATGATCGACAGGGCGTCCGCAGGCACGAGGCCTGCCTCGACGCGGGCTTCCACCGCTGCGATTTCAAGCTGCAGCCAGCGTTCGAATTTTGCTTCGTCGGTCCAGATCGACGAGATGTCTTTCGGCGAGTAACGTGGTATCAAGATCGGGTTCCTTTACGTTTGAGAATGCTTCGAAAAGTCATGTGCTTAATATAAGGAGCCGTCGGCAAAGCCGTCATGGTTTTTTCTGTCCGTCCCGGAGCTCCTTCCATACCTGCAGCACGTAATCGAGTGCTGCCTGGCGATCGTAGGGGATCTGGCCGTCGATGATGGCGTTTTCCATTCTCGACTTGATGATGCCGATCATCCTGCCTTCGTTCAGCTGCAGCAGTTCCATGATGTCATGGCCGCTGACCGGCGGCCGCCATTGGGCGAGGAGGTCTTTTTCGCTGACTTCGGCGATCTTGTTCTCCACATTGCTGAAGTTCTGCATGATCCGCTGCACTTTGCGCGGGTTTTTGCTGGTGACGTCGGCACGGCAGAGCGCCATGAGATCGTCGAGGTCGGTGCCTGCCTCGAACATCAGCCTTCTGACGGCCGAATCGGTGATCTCTTCCTTGGAAAGCGGAATCGGGCGGTGGTGGAGCCGTACCATTTTCTGGACGTACTCCATCGGTTCGAGCGGCCATTTCATGGCCTTGAAGATTCTGGCGACGACCTTGACGCCGACCGCTTCATGGCCATGGAAGGTCCAGCCGACGCCCGGTGAGAACCGTTTGGTGACCGGTTTTGCGATATCGTGCAGGAGCGCGCCGACCCTGAGCCATACCTTGTCGGTATGCATGGCGATGTTATCGACGACCTGGAAGGTGTGGAAGAGTGTATCCTTGTGGCCGAGCCCGTCGACCTGTTCGATGCCGGCCATGGCTGCCAGTTCGGGAAGCAGTACCTTCAGGAGGCCGGTTTCATGCAGGATTTTCAGCCCGATCGAGGGCGTGGGGCATTGCATGATCTTGAGGAACTCGTGGCTGCTTCGTTCACGGGAAACGATCTGGAGCCGTTCACACATCGCCCGCATGCCGGCAAGGGTTTCCGGCGAGATCCTGAAGTCGAGCTGGCAGGCGAAACGTGCCGCCCGCATCATCCTGAGGGGATCGTCCGAAAAGGTTTTTTCGGGATCGAGCGGCGTCCTGATGAGCTTGGCGTCGATCTCCTCTCGTCCCCCGAACAGGTCGGTCAGTTCGCCCCGATGTCCGGCGTTCAGTCGGAGTGCGAGGGCGTTGATCGTGAAGTCGCGGCGTGAAAGGTCATCCTCCAGTGTGCCGATGCTGGTGATCGGCTTTCTCGATTCCGGGTTGTAGCTCTCCTTGCGGGCGCCGACGATTTCGAGCTTGAACCAGATTCCATCGTCGTCCTGGAGTTCAAGCTGGGCGGTCCTGAAGCGTTCGAACAGGACGAAATTCCTGCCGCCGAAGGCTTCGGTGATCCTGCGGGCGAACGCAACGGGCTCGCCGATGACCATGATGTCGATATCGGTGCAGGTGCGGTGCATGCACAGGTCGCGCACGAAACCGCCGACAAGGTAACATGGCAGCTGTTCACGGTCGGCAAGGTCGCCGATACGGAACAGGATGCCCGGAATGACGTCAAAATCAGGCATATCGGATATGTTCGTACTCGGTGTTCGTCGAAACAGTCGGCTCACTCCAGGTTCGCCGTGTTTTTCCGTATCTCTTCAGAGATGCTCCCGGCGACCATCAGCGCCCGGCGTCCTTCAAGGGAGGTGACGGCAGCCGGGGTGGAGCTTCTGACCGATTCAATGAAGTGTTCCAGCTCGACCTTGAGTGCGTTGACTTTCGGTACTTCGGGGTGGACGTAATCAAGGGCGAGGCCTCCAAGCGAATCCTGGATTTCGCCGAACTGTTCGAGGATCTTTTTCGACGCGAAGCTTTTGATCGGGTTTTTTGAGGTGAGCTGATCGGGTTTGACAAGCCGGAAGACCTCTGATTTGCCGGTAGTGAAGTCCAGCGACGCATAGCTTTTCGGGTTGCGCCCGAAAAACCGGAGCTTGCGCAGCTTGCTGCGGCTCAGGCGGCTTGCCGTCACGTTGGCGATGGCGCCGTTGACAAACTCGATGCGCGCCGTCGCCATGTCGAGTTCATGGGAAAAGACCTTCACGCCGGAGGCGGCAATGCTCCTGATGTCCGATTTGATCAGCGACAGGACCAGGTCGATGTCGTGGATCATCAGGTCGAGCACCACCGAGACGTCGGTGACGCGCTTCGAGAAGCCGCTGAGCCGTTCGGCCTGGATGTACATCGGCTCGCCGATGTAGGGTTCCACTGCCAGCAGCGCGGGGTTGAACCGTTCTATGTGGCCGACCTGGATCAGGAGGCCGTGCTGCTGTTCCAGCCGGATCAGTTCGTCTGCCTCTTCGAGCGTGGCCGTAATCGGCTTTTCGATGAACAGGTTGACCCCTGCCTGGAGCAGTTGCCGGGAGATGGCGTGGTGGGAGCTGGTGGTGGTGGCGACGATGGCGGCGTCACATGCCTCGGCCATCTCATCGATGGAGCCGAAGGTCCGCACCGAATACTTTTTGCCGATCTCCTGAAGGCGCGAGGGGTTCAGGTCGAAAACACCGGCAAGGGTCACATCCTGGCTGGTGGCTGCGATTTCTTTCAGAAGGCCGGTATGATACTCTCCAAGCTTGCCGACCCCGGCTATTCCTATCCGCATGACTTCTTTCATTGGATTTCGGGGGTTTTTCGTCTAACTGTTCGGTTCTGATGCCGCTGTCGGTTCAAGGGCTTCGATGTCGTACTTGAACAACGCCAGCGAAATGAGCGTTCCGATGATGGTGAGGGCTCCGGCAAGGATGTACGGGAATCGGTGGTCGATGCCGTAGAGGATGCTTCCGCAGAAGGGGCCCATGATTCTTGCAAGTGCGTTGACTGACTGTGCGAATCCCATGATCTGCCCCTGTTTTTGCCTGAAGCTGTACAGGGAGATCATGGATATGTTCAGGGGGTTGACCAGGCTCGTGCCGACCGCGAAGAAGAGCAGGATGACCAGGCCAAGCGAAAAGAGGGTATCCGAGGGGATGAAGGGGATGAAAAAGACGCCGACGAACGAGGCGATGTGGCCGAAAACCATCAGTTTGTGCTCGCCGAGCCGTTTGCTCAGTTTCGGCAAGAGGACGCCCTGGACGATGACGGTGAAAAAGCCGACGTAGGCGAACAGGTAGCCTACCTGTTTTTCCGTGGCGTGGTAGTATTCACTCCAGAGCAGGATGGCAGAGACCTGCATGTTGACGATGGCGAGCGAATAGATGTAGTTGATGACCATCAGGAGCGTGACCGGACGTGAACTGCATGTCTCTCTGAGGGTGTTGCCGTAGGCCGCCAGTTTCTGCGGCAGTGATTTCCGCGCTCCGTCTTCCGAGGCGTCACTCTTTGCGAACAGGCCGGACATGCCGAGCGCATGCCGGTTGGACTCGGAGAGGAAGACGAGGGCGAGCAGGAAGTTCAGTCCGTTGAGGGCTGCTGCGACGATGCCGACCATTGAAATGCCGTAGTTGGTCATCAGGACGCCACCGATGAGCGGGCCGATGATGAAGCCGATGCCGAATGCGGCGCCGAGCATGCCCATGGCGCCGGAGCGGCTTTTCGAGTCGGTAAGGTCGGTGATCGATGCCTGGGCGGCGGCGATGTTGGCCGAGCCGATGCCGGAAAGCGCCCTTGCCAGAATCAGGAGAGGAATCGATACGGCGCGGGAAAAGAAGATGTAGGAAATTGTGGCCAGGAAAATGCTGGAAAGCATGACCGGACGGCGTCCGATACGGTCGCTCAGCTTGCCCCATATCGGCGAAAAAATGAATTGCATCGACGAATAGATCGCCGCGATCAGGCCGATCATTCCCGGCGTCGCCCCAAGCTGCTTGGCGTAGGTCGGCAGAAGCGGCAGGACGATCCCGAACCCGATCAGGTCGAGCAGGACGGTCAGGAAGAGGATCGCCAGCGGAGATTTTTTCATGAAGGGCAAGCCGTTAGATGTCGCTGAAATCGCTCAAAATACAAAAAAGGCCAGCTATACTGAAACCGGCGGGCAAGTTTGTGGTGCCGGGCAGGCTGGGCGCGGTTTTGGCGATCTGTCCCACGATCGTATCTTGCTGTATTCGGCTAACAGAGTGAATTTTGTACAGATGACGGTTCAGAAGGTTTTTGATGATCACGCTGCGGCGTACGACGGGTTGCGGCGGAAGCTGGTGCCCTGTTTCGACGATTTTTACGCCTTTGCGCTTTCCGCCATCCCGTTTGGCAGGAATGAACGTATCCGCGTGCTCGACCTTGGTGCGGGGACGGGTATCCTCAGCGGCATGATTGCCGCCGCCTGGCCGGAAGCCGCGATTACCCTGGCCGACGTTGCCGCCAATATGCTTGGCGAAGCCAGGCGGCGGCTCGATCCGTATGGCGGACGGATAGCCTTTGTGACGGGGGACTACCTCCGCGAGTTCCCTCCGGGGAGCTATGACGCGATCGTGTCCGCCCTGTCGATCCACCATCTCGATTCAGCGCAGAAGTGGCAGCTTTTCTGCCGTTGCCATGCTGCCCTCGCCGATGGGGGCGTTCTGGTCAATGCCGACCAGGTCAAGGGGGCCTCGCCGGAAATCGAAGCCGGCTACCGGCAGTGGTGGCTTGAGTGCATCAGGGCGAAGGGGGCGACCGAGTCTGAAATCGCCGGGGCCTTCGTACGCATGAAAGAGGACCGGATGTCGACGCTCAATTTCCAGCTCGCAGCCCTTGAGGATGCCGGTTTCAGCGAGGTCGACTGCAGCTACAGGTGCGGGAGCTTCGTCGTCTACAGCGCGCGGAAACGTTGATGAGCGCGTTTCCGCATGCGGCGTCTTCCCTGGCGGGATGACCTGCCGTCAGTTGTCTGCCCGGTCGATGATCGCTTTCAGGGCGGCAATGCCTTCCAGTATCCGTGGTCCCGGGCGCAGGGTGATCCGGTTGTCGAAGCTGTCGTAGACCCGGTTGTTCCTGACGGCACCGATCTGCTGCCAGCCCGGCCTGCTCCGGACTTTTGCCGCGGCGGGCGTCTGGTTCGCCATGTACATGCAGGCGATGATGTCGGGATTTTGGCGGATGACCCATTCCGGGGAGACTTCGAAGTACTCCTTGTCGACTTCGTCGCCGATGTTCCTGCCTCCCGCATAACTGACCATCGCAGCGGTGAAGCTGTGCCTGCCCCCGGTCCAGAGCGGATCGTCCCATATCTCCAGATACACTTTCTTTTTCTCGGGGTGTGCCGCTGCCGCCTTGCGGTAGGCGGCAAGTCCTTTTTCGATCACCTCGGCAAGGCTGTCCGCCTGCCTGACGTGGCCGGAGAGCCGTCCGAGTTTCCTGAGGGCGGGGGGGACGTCGTCAGGGGTCCGGCAGGCGATGTGTTCGCGCTTCAGCCCCAGGGCACCGATGTTCTTGCCGGTCACCTCCCCGTCAAGGTCGATATCGACGATCAGGTCAGGCTTTATGGCTGCCAGCAATTCCAGCGAGGGTTTGCCGAAGGCTCCGATCACCGGAACCTTTTTCGCTTCCTGAGGCCAGTCGCAGGCGCTTGTCCTGCCGACGAGCTGGTCTCCGGCGCCGATGGCGTAGAGCATTTCCGTCGTGCTCGGCGCAAGGCTGATGATTCGGGGTTTGCCGGGCGAGGAGGTGGTGCTCACGGCCGGTTGCTGACGGCAGGCGGCGGTGAACATGAGCAAGAGGAGGCACAGGAGCGATGGGAGCCTGCGGCTGACGAGGTCACTGGAGTGTATCGGCATAACGCCTGAGGACAAGGTTGTGGTTGAAGGCAAGCGGCATCGCCATGGCTTCCCGGAGGGGGAACCAGCCGAGTTCCGATACTTCATCGGGTTGCTGGCACAGCACTCCCGAGCCGGTGCCGGAGAATGCAAGGACGACGGCGTGGAAGTCGTATTCAGGGAAGATTTCGTCGAACCATCCAATGAACCCCGGCTCGGCGAACTCAAGTCCGGTCTCTTCATGCACTTCGCGGATGACGGCTTGCCGTGCTGGTTCAAACGGATCGATGTGGCCTCCGGGCAGGCACCATGAGCCCATGAACGGCTTGATCTTCCTCCTGGTGAGCAGGATGGTATGCCTGTTTCCGGTTTCCGGGAAGACGACGGCGGCGACGGTGGCTTTTGCCATGGCTGGTTTGGCTGCTGTTGACGGTACGGCGACAGCAAAGGTACGAACCATCCCGATAAACCCAAAGGGGCCCGGGCTCCTCGCTGTGCCGTCCCAGACGGGGGGGGCATGATGGGGATAAAATTGTTGCATGAAATCGGGAAAATCACTATCTACGGACTGCAAAGAGTTTTGTTCTTTCGCATGACGACTGGTGCCGGCTTCAAAGCCGGAGAATAGGGAAGTACGTGAGATTCGTACACTGTACCCGCAACTGTACAACGGCAAGCTGCCGCTGACAGGCATGGCCACATGCCTGGAGGCCGCAGTCGCTGCATGTCACTGTCCAGGCTCCTCCAAGGATCGGACGGGAAGGCTGCAGCAGTTTTGGCCGTGATAGTCAGGAGACCTGCCAGGTCATTCTTTGCTGCATGACACGACTACGGGTTATAGTCAGGCAAAGCTGTACCGATCACGCGTTTTTTCCCTGTTCGACAATCCGGAGCACCTGCTCCCCGGCCATCTCCGCCGCCTTGCATGTCCGAAGTTGCCGTTGTCCGTCACAGGTGCGCCGCAGGTACGGAATCCGCCTTGTTTCTTGACCCCTGTCTGTTGATATCCGTTTTCTCAATTCAACACAGGACAATCAGTTTATGAACAGGAAGAAACTTGCCATCATCATGGCGGTGATGCTCTGTAGCCGTGGCCTCCAGGCAGAAGAGGCCAGCTCCTCCTTCACCGGGGATGAGGTCGTGGTTTCCGCCACCAGGACGCTGAACCGGATCAGTGATACCGGCGGCAGTTCCGTGACGGTCATCACTTCGGAAGAGATCGCGAAATCGGGCCAGACCAGCGTCGCCGAAGTGCTGAAATCGGCTCCGGGGATCGACACCTCATCGACCGGCGGCCCCGGATCGAGCACCAGCATCTACCTTCGTGGCGCCGATCCGAAGTATACCCTCGTCCTCGTCGATGGCGTGCCGTTCACCGACCCGTCGATGATGAACGGAGAGGCGAACCTTTCGACTTTTCTCGTTGACAATATCGAGAGGATCGAGATCGTCCGAGGCCCAGGCAGCATGCTGTACGGTTCAAGTGCCGAGGCGGGGGTGATCAACATCGTCACGAAACGGGGCGGAGAGCAGCCGAAAGGGTATGCCTCCCTTGAGGGGGGCTCGTACGGCACCTACCGCTATTCCGGAGGCGTCAACGGCAAGCAGGGTCCGCTTGATTTTTCCGTGAGCGCATCGAGGTTCAAGACCGACGGTATTTCATCAGCCGACCAGCGAAATGCGGCGATCAACCCTTCCGGTGCTGATTTCGAAAAAGATGGCTTCACCAGCAACACCTTTTCGGGCAACTTCGGCCTGAAGCTCAGTGGCCACCTGTCGCTCGATTATACGCTCCGGTACAATGACGCCGAGAACGGCTACGATACTACCGCATCAGTGCCTCCCTACGGTCTTGTCGACGCTGCAGGATATACCGAAAAGACCCGTCAGTTCGCAACGCATGCTGCGCTGAAGGCCAACTACCAGCCCCTCTTGAGCACCATCTTTTTCAACCTGAACGACCAGGACAGGAATTATGCCGCACCGGGCAGCGTCTCCGTCTACCATGGGCACCTGTATGAGGTCGGATGGCAGGGGGATTATGCCGCAACCGAAAACAATACCCTCTCCGTTGGCCTCAATGCGCGCAAGGACAGCATGCAGACGACCGATGTCGATGCTCGTTCCGTTACCTCCAACAGCATCTTCGCCCAGGACCAGTGGCGGATTGGCGTCATGCAGTTTGTCGGTGGCGTCAGGTATGAGGATAACGAGCAGTTCGGGTCCAAGATGACCTGGCGCATCGCCCCGTCGTTCACCTTTGGAGACACGGTGCTGAAATGCAGCTATGCCACCGGGTTCAAGGCTCCGTCCCTCTACGAACTCTATGCTCCCAACGGCATCGGCAACACGGCGCTCAAACCGGAGACGAGCAAGGGCTGGGAGGCCGGCGTCGAACGTCGCCTTTCCGGGTTCTTCAAGGTCGGGGCCAGTTACTTCCATACCGATTACGATAACCGTATCGACTGGGTTACTTCGACCGATTACCTCACCTACCCATGGGGTGGGCACTACGACCAGGTTCCGGGGCTCACGAAAACCAGGGGCGTCGAAAGTTTTGTCGAGTGGACGCCGTTTAAACAGCTGTTTGTCGTCATGAACTATACGAACCTGCATACCGAGGATGCCGATGGCCAAAGCCTGTTGCGCCGCCCCAAGAACAAACTTGGCCTTTCGGCGAACTGGAAGGCGACGCCCCGTCTGAATGTCAATTCCAGCGTGCAGCTGGTCGGGGAGCGAAACGATACGGGGGCCCCGGACGGCAGGCTCGACAGTTACTGCCTCGTCAACCTGGCCGCTTCGTACAAGGTGACCGATACGGTCGAGCTGTTCGGCCGAATTGACAACCTGTTCGATGAAAATTACGAGCTTGCCTGGGGGTATGCGACCCCGGGGCGCTCGGGTTACGCCGGTGTGAAAGTTTTGTTCTGAGCGGGTGACCATGACTCTTGATGCTGCTTCCGGGGGCGCTTCCGACGCTTCCCGGAACGGCTTTTTTCTGACCTGATGCAACTGACATGAACAATATTGCGGTTCTCGGAACGGCGTCCGATGTGGGCAAAAGCATTGTCGCCACCGCCCTGTGCCGGATTTTCGCCAATGCCGGTATACATGTGGCGCCCTTCAAGGCCCAGAACATGTCGAACAATTCCGGGGTGACGGCGGATGGTGATGAAATGGGGCGGGCGCAGATCGTCCAGGCGCTTGCGGCCAGAGTCCTTCCCCATGCCGACATGAATCCGGTGCTGCTGAAGCCGAACAGCGATACCGGTGCCCAGGTGGTTCTGCAGGGAAAGGTCCATGGGGACAGCTCGGCGAGGGGGTATTTCCGTGATACCGGGTATTGGGCGTCGGTGGCCTTCGAAAGTCTCGACCGGCTTGCAGCGGCCCATGAACTGCTGGTGATCGAAGGTGCCGGATCGTGTGCCGAAATGAACCTCCATGATCGTGATTTCGTCAATTTCAGGACTGCGCGGCGTGCCGGTGCTTCGGTCATCCTTGTCGCAGACATCGACCGGGGAGGCGTCTTCGCCCAGGTCGCCGGGACGCTTGCCATTATCGATCCGGAGGAGCGGAAACTGGTCAAGGGGGTCGTCGTCAACCGGTTCCGTGGGGATCGTTCGCTGTTCGATGAAGGCGTCCGGCTGCTTGAGTCGCTGACCGGGGTGCCGGTTCTCGGCGTGATCCCTTTTTTCCACGATTTCGTCATCGACGCTGAAGATGCCGTGCCGCTTTCCTCTCAGCTCGATCCGAAGCATGCTCCTGCAGCGGGGAAGATCGGCATTGCCGTGCTCGGGTTGCCACACATCTCCAATTTCACCGATCTTTCCCCGTTGCAGCAGGACCCGTCGGTCGAGCTGCACTGGTTGCGCCGCCCGAAACCGCTGGACGGTTACCGGGCGCTGATCCTGCCCGGTTCGAAAAATGTCCGAGGCGACCTTGACTGGCTTCTTGCGAACGGCTGGGGAGCGCATATCGAGGCTTTTCGAAAGAACGGCGGGGTGATTTTCGGTATCTGCGGCGGTTACCAGCTGCTCGGCACCGTTATCGATGACCCCCATGGTGTCGAAGGCGAGCCGGGAAAGAGCAGGGCCCTTGGCCTGCTGCCGGTGGAAACCGTGCTTGCCTGCGACAAGCAGCTCAGTACCGGCCGGGCGTCGATTCCGGGTACGGATGCCGTTGTCCGCGGTTATGAAATCCATATGGGCAGGACCGTGCTTGCCCCTGGCCTGCAGGCCTTCCTGTCGGTTTCGGAGCGTAACGGAGTGCCCGCCGACGGCGTCGATGGGGCCCGGAGTTCTGATGGCAAAGTCATGGGGACCTATTTCCACGGTTTTTTTGACGAGCCCGAAGCGAAATCGTGGTTTCTCGGACGCCTCGACGATACCTTCCGGTTCCGGACGGCGGAGCCGACCGGGGGGCAGGATGTCTTTGATCGGCTTGCGGCGCATGTCGAGGCGAACATCGATCTTGAACTGCTTTTCACGATTGCGGGCATTGAACATCGTGGGCGTTGAGCTATTTCGTGTATGAACGGCCACGGCAGCGTTTTGCCGTTGGCCTGTCAGCACGTATTTTATGACTGCAGCAACCAACCAAGTGAAACACATGAGACAGAAACGGGTACTGCTCTTCACCGGAAACGGCAAAGGTAAAAGCACCGCAGCGTTCGGCATGCTTGCCCGCGCGCTTGGCCACGGCATGAACGCACGGGTCATCCAGTTCGTCAAGTCGCAGGACGGGGTCGGCGAGATGCTTTTTTTCACCGGATTCGAGAATGTGCGCTGGGACCATTACGGCATGGGGTTTCTGCCGCGGGATCCGGCAAGCCCACTGATGGCTGAACATCGCCGCGTCGCTGCAGAGGGATTCGCACAGGCACTTGCTGCGCTTTCGGGTGATGCGTATGATTTTATACTGCTCGATGAAATCTGTTTCGCCCTGTCGCAGAACCTGGTTCCGCTGGAACCGCTGCTCCAGGCCATTGCGGCGGCACCGGCAGGTAAAATCATTGTCCTGACCGGGCGTAATGCGCCGCAGGCGCTCATCGATGCCGCCGATACGGTCACCGAAATGTCTCTGATCAAGCACGGCTACGAACAGGGGCTTCCTTCCCAGGCCGGGGTGGAGGAGTGAGTTTGGCGGGACGACCCGAAGTACAGCATGATGGCTGTCGACCTTTGCCGGCAACCGGTTCTCCCGGCCGTGGACGGGCACTGATTTTCCTGCTTCTCGTGCCGCTGCTGCTCGCTTTTTCACTGTTGCTCGGTCCGTCGGGTTTCGGGTTGCCCGATGGCGCCGACCCTTCGGGAAAGGCGATCATGTCGCTTCGCCTCGGGCGCTTTGCCATGGGGCTGATGGTCGGCGCGGCACTTTCCGCTTCAGGTACGGTTTTCCAGGCCATCCTGCGCAATCCCCTTGCCGAGCCCTATGTGCTGGGCGTCAGCGGCGGCGCGGGACTCGGGGCCGCACTGAGCATCCTGGTGGGGGGGAGCCTGCTCGGGGCCGCCGGTCTTCCGGTCACCGCCTTTGTGTTTGCCGTGGTGACCCTCTTGGCCGTCTACGGTATCGCCAGCCAGGGTGGGGCCGCCCCGTCGGTCTACAGCCTTATCCTCAGCGGTGTGATCGTGAGCGCCATCTGTTCGAGTTTCATCATGTTCCTCGTTTCGACCGCCGATATTTCCGGCATGCATACCGTCGTCTGGTGGATGCTCGGCAACCTGCAACCCGGTTCGCCTGCAGACCAGGCGATGGCGTTTGTCTTCATCGCCGGTTCGATCGTTGCGCTCTGGTTTCTCTCTCCAGCCCTCAATGTCCTGACGCTCGGCCGTGAAATGGCGCATTACCAGGGCCTCAATGCCGGTCTGGTCAGCATGGCAAGCCTGCTTCTTGCAACCCTTCTGGCGGCTACCGCGGTCTCCATGGGCGGCATGATCGGCTTCGTCGGCCTTATTGTTCCCCATGTGATGCGAGGTCTTTTCGGTCCGGACCACCGGCGTCTCATCCCGATGTCCGCCATCGGCGGCGGCACCTTCCTCGTGTTGTGCGATGCTGTAGCCAGAAGCCTGATGGCTCCGATCGAAATTCCCGTCGGTGTCGTCACGGCGCTCTTCGGCGGGCCGTTTTTCCTTGTCATCCTCCGACGTAAAATGCACCATGCCTGGATCGCCTGACCGTCACCCTGCCGCCCTTGCGTTCAGTTCTGTCGCTTCCGGTTACGGCCGACGGACCGTGCTTGAAGGGATCGATTTTTCGATTCCGGAGGGCGAATTCGTTTCGCTGATCGGGCCGAACGGCTCCGGCAAGAGCACGCTCCTGAAAACGGCGACCGGCCTGATCCGTCCGATGCATGGCAGCGTTACGGTGTTCGGTCGGCCGATATCGTCGCTGAAACCATCGGAGCGTGCCGCCAGCATCGGCGTCGTTCCCCAGAAGCTTGAGTCTCCCATGGCGTTCACGGTATCGGAAATCGTCATGATCGGCAGGCAGGGGGTGCAGCATCGCTTTGCGCGACCTGATTCGAAGGACCAGGACAGTGCCGAACGGGCCATGATTTACACCAACGTGTTCGACCTCCGGGACCGCCTGTTCAACGAACTGAGCGCCGGCGAACAGCAGCGTGCGGCGCTGGCAATGGCGCTTGCCCGTGAGCCGCGTATCATGATGCTTGATGAATCGATCGCCCACCTCGACATCAACCACAGCCAGGAGGTGTTGCGTATCCTGATGAACCTCAACCGTGAACGGAAGCTGACGGTCTTTCTGGTCAGCCATGACCTCAACCTTGCCGCACAGGTCGCCGACCGTTTGCTGCTTGTCGACGAGGGGCGGCTCGTGGGCAACGGGTCACCCGGGGAGGTGATGGATGCGGCGCTGCTCAGCAGGGTCTACGGTTGCGACCTGCGTATCAGGATGGACCCGTACGGTGGCCATCCCGTGGTTTCGGGTACGCTTGACGAGGCAGTTCGGCGGCCGGCCACCGAAACCCGCCTGCATATCATCAGCGGCGGTGGTTCCGGAATCGAGCTGTTCCGGATGCTGCTGCTCGAAGGCTACGCGATCAGCGCAGGCGTCCTCAACCTGCTTGATTCCGATGCCGAGGCGGCCAGAGCCCTGAATATCCCGTGTGCCCTGGAGCAGCCATTTTCCGCCATCGGCAGGGAGGCCATCGCCGAGGCGCGCCGAATGATCGGAGGGGCTGACGGTGTCGTGGTCGGGCCGGTTCCCTTCGGGCCGGGGAACGTGGTCAATCTCGAACTTGCCCTTGACGCGCGGCGGTCCGGAAAACCGGTATGGATGGCTGCCGGCATTGCGGAGCGGGACTATACGGTCGACAGGTCGGCAACCCGCATCTCCTCGGAGTTGCGTGGCCTTGGTGCGGTCGAATGGCGGGGAATCCGTGAACTGACGGCCATCTGCCGGCAAAAACCGGTGACGGGGGGAGGCGTGGCATGAAGCGTTATCCGTTCAGGCTTGGCACGACTTCGTATATCGTGCCGGACGAAATCATTCCGAATGTCCGGTTCCTTGCAGGCAAGGTCGACGACATCGAACTCGTGCTCTTCGAGTCGGACGAGTTCAGCAACCTGCCCTCACAGGACGATATCCGTACCCTCTGCGAACTTGCCGACCGCCACGGGCTGACCTATTCGGTGCATCTGCCGCTCGACGTCTACCTCGGCAACCCTGACCGACGAGAGCGTGAGCGCTCCGTCGGCAAATGCCTGCGGATTGTCGATCTTGTCACGGCCCTGCCGAAATCCTCGTTCGTGATGCACTTCGAATCGGGGCCGGGCGTGGACATCAATCTTCTGGGTCCGGCTGCAGCGGAGGAGTTCCTCGCAGGATTGCGCCATTCGGCTGCGATGCTGCTCGACGGTTGCGATGAGCCCTCCTGGATGTTCTGTGCCGAAAACCTGAGCTACCCGTTCGGCCTGGTCTGGCCGG
Source organism: uncultured Chlorobiaceae bacterium (assembly GCA_964611215.1). Taxonomy (GTDB): domain Bacteria; phylum Bacteroidota; class Chlorobiia; order Chlorobiales; family Chlorobiaceae; genus Chlorobaculum. Next base: position 330,720 of record CAZSXF010000001.1, on the reverse strand, counting down.
TCGTCGAGGAATCCGGGTTTTCCGTTACGCTTGACGTCGGCCATGTCGAGCATTTCGGCTTTCCGCTCGACGAATACCTTGAACGGTTTCTGCCGAGGGCGAGGGTGTTGCACATGCACGGTTCGACCGGCGGCAAGGACCATAACTCGCTTGCCTTCATGCGGCATGAGGCGCTTGACCGGGTTGTCGCTGCTCTTGAGGCTCTTGGCGGAGAGCCGAAAGTTTTCACGCTGGAGATATTTTCACAGGAGGATTTTACCGGTTCCGTAGCTGCGCTTTCCCGTTTTCTGCGCTGACGGATTTCCTGTCGCTTGGCCCGTTTGTGGCCTTCGCGTTTTTTTCGCTTTTTTCAGGATCTTTTTCTGCAACAAGTTACAGCCATCAGGCAATGAACAGGGTTTACTATGTGACCGGCGGGGCCCGGAGCGGCAAAAGCAGTTATGCGCTCAGGCTTGCCGAACCGTACCTGCACCGTGTGTTTCTGGCAACCGCCGAAGCATTCGACGGTGAAATGCAGGCACGCATCGACCGCCACCGCCAGGAGCGGGGCAGCACCTTCGAAACGCTCGAAGAGCCGGTATTCATCGACCGTGCATTGCGAAACCTTCCTGCAGGAACCGATGTCGTGCTGGTCGACTGCCTCACCGTATGGCTCGGCAACATGATGCATTACCTGCAGGGGCAGGATGCCATCGACCAGCGGGTTGACGCCCTGCTCGCCGTGCTGGCCGATCCGCCGTGCGACCTGATCTTCGTTTCCAACGAGGTCGGGCTCGGCATCGTGCCGGAAAACGCCATGGCCCGCGATTTCCGGGACCTTGCCGGAACGCTCAACCGTCTTGTGGCTGAACGCGCTACCCATGCCTGGCTCATGTGCAGCGGTCTTCCGATACTTCTCAAACAACCGTAGAACCTACCACACGATGCACAATCAGTTCCAGCAGCTTCTTGACTCGATCAGACCGGTCGACCTTTGCCTTGACCAGCCGGTGCAGGCCCACCTCGACGACCTGACCAAACCGCAGAACAGCCTTGGCAAGCTCGAGCAGATCGTCAAGAAATTCGCCATCGCGACCGGTTCGGCTGACCCGGTGCTTTCCCGGAAAAAGGTGTTCTGCATGGCAGCCGACCACGGTGTCGCCGCAGAAGGGGTTTCGGCTTTTCCCGCGGAGGTCACGCCGCAGATGCTGTACAACATGCTGGGCGGCGGTGCGGCGATCAATGTCCTGTCACGTCATGCCGGGGCAGACCTCGAAGTTGTGGATATGGGCGTCAACCATGACTTTGCAGCACATCCGATGCTGCGCATATGCAAGGTGCGTTACGGCTCCGCGAATATGGCGGAGGGCCCGGCCATGTCGGTTGAGGATACGATCCAGGCGGTGATGACCGGGGCTTCCCTGGCCATCGAGGCCAAATCGCAGGGCTATCATCTGCTTGCGACCGGTGAGCTCGGCATCGCCAATACCACCCCGGCGACGGCACTCTATTCGGTGTTGCTCGACCTTCCGGTTGAAGAGGTCACCGGCCGCGGCACCGGTCTGGATGACCGTGGCCTGCAGCACAAGGCATCGGTTATCCGGCGCGCCATCGAAGTGAACCGCAACCATCTGGGGACGCCGCTTGAGGTCCTCGCAGCGCTTGGCGGCTTTGAGATCGCCGGTCTTTGCGGCCTTATCCTTGGCGGCGCCTCGGTCGGCCTGCCGGTGGTCGTCGACGGGTTCATCTCCTCATCGGCGGCTGTGGTTGCCATGAAGCTTTCCGGCCGTGTCGGCGATTACCTCTTTTTCAGCCACCTTTCCAACGAGCAGGGGCATCGTGCAGTCATGCGGCGGCTCGGTGCCATGCCGATACTCGACCTCGACCTCCGGCTTGGCGAAGGCACCGGCGCCGCCCTGGCCATGCAGGTGATTGAGGCTTCCGTGAAGATCTACCGTGAAATGGCGACCTTCAGTTCTGCGAGTGTCTCCGGCAAAAACAGGTAACCCCATGGAACAGTTCGAAACAGTGCAGCAGCGGCTGGCAGGGGCAGACAGCCGTTTTATCGAATGCAACGGCTTTCGGGTGCACTACCGGATGCTCGGTTCCGGCCGGGGCCCGTTTGTCGTGCTCCTGCACGGCAGTTTCCTCAGCATTCGCTCCTGGGCGGCGGTCATGGAGCCCCTTGCGGCAGGGGCGACCGTCCTGGCTTTCGACCGGCCGGCTTTCGGCCTGACGTCGCGGCCAGTTCCATCCAGCCGCAACAGCGCAAGATACAGCCCGGAGGCACAGAGCGACCTGATCGTCGCGATCATGGGAAAGCTCGGTATCGACCGGGCGGTGCTGGTCGGCAACTCGACGGGGGGGACGCTTGCCCTCTTGACGGCCATACGCCACCCTGCAGCGGTGCAGGGGCTCGTCCTCGTCGGCGCCATGATCTACAGCGGGTATGCGACCAGTGAGGTGCCATCGTTCATGAAGCCGTTCATGAAAGCCTGCACGCCGCTCTTCACCCGGCTGATGCGTTGGCTCATCGCAAAACTCTATGACAGGAACATCAGGGGATTCTGGTATGTCAGTGAGCGCCTTTCCGACCAGACCCTTCACGCATTCAGGCAGGACCTCATGGTCGGTGACTGGGCCCGGGCATTCTGGGAGCTGTTTCTTGAAACGCATCACCTGCACCTTGACCGCACCCTCGGGAGGGTGGCGATGCCTGTGCTGGTGGTCACGGGGGAGCATGACCTGACCGTCAGGGTAGCAGAGAGCATGCGGCTTGCCGAAGAGATTCCAGGGGCGAAGCTGGAGGTGATTGCCGATTGCGCCCACCTGCCGCAGGAGGAGCAACCGGAAGCCTTTGTCAGGGTTGTCGCCGACTTTGTCCGGAGGGTCTCCTGACATGCTGCGCGGCCTTGTGACTGCCTTCAGGACGCTGACCGTCCTGCCCGTGCCCGGCCGTGATGCCGAGCGGTTCAGCGATGCGCTCTACTGGTTTCCACTCGTCGGCCTGGTGCTTGGCTTGCTTGAGGTCGCCCTGGCGACACCCGTGATTGGCGGGAGGTGGCCAGAGCTTGCGGCGCTGCTGGTTGTTGCCGGAGGTGTCGTGCTCACCCGGGGCTTGCACGCCGACGGGCTGGCCGATCTTGCCGACGGCTTTTTCGGCGGGCGTGACCCGCAATCCCGCTTGCGCATCATGAAAGATTCCTGCGTCGGTTCCTTCGGCGTCCTGGCCCTTGTCCTGCTGCTTCTCTGCAAGTGGGTGGCCGCCTTGCGCCTCTTGCATTCCGGGGCTGTCGGCCAGATCGTCGCGGGGGTCGTCCTCTCCCGCATGGCACAGGTGCTGCTTGCCGCATCGATGCCTTACGCAAGGCCGGAGGGTGGGACTGCCGACAGCTTCGTCAGCGGCGCCGGACGGCTTCATCTCGGCCTGTCGCTGGTGACGGCGGCCACGATACTCGTCGTGCTTCTTCGATTCGATGTGCCCGGTATTGCCGCGCTCATGGCAGCCGCCCTCGTGTCGGCTGTGCTGATGGGGCTGCTTGCTGCCAGGCGGATCGGCGGAGTGACCGGAGATGTGCTCGGCGCGGCCAGTGAAGTTACCGAAACCGTTGTCTGGGTCGTCGGCGCGCTGCTGCAGCTGCCTTGCTGAGTTCCTGTTTTTCCTTTTTCTGTTTGGTTTAATATAAGCATATGCTTATAATTATCCTGTGCCAAAGCACTTCGGGCAGTTTCAGGAAATCACCTCAACAAGGAAATCAGGATGGGCAACGATATGATCGTCACCTTTGCCGGTGGCAAGAAAGTGAACGCGGAATTCAACGGATTCACCATCAGGACTGACCAGGGGGTCTATGCCGGTGGCGAGGGTTCGGCCCCTGAACCGTTCAGCCTGTTCCTTGCTTCAATCGGAACCTGTGCAGGCATCTTCGTGCTTTCCTTCTGCCAGAACCGGGGCATACCTGTCGACGGGATCAGGATTGTGCAGCACCATGAGGCGAACGCCTCCGGCCGTGGCATCGGCAGAATTGCCATCACGATCGAGTTGCCGCCGGATTTCCCGGAAAAGTACCGTGACGCGGTCGTCAATGCCGCCAATCTCTGCGCTGTGAAACGTCATATCATGGAGCCGCCCGTTTTTGACGTGCAGGCGGTGACGAAGGGTTGACCCGTTGCCCGGGCATCCGCTGCCGTGCCGCCGTTGACGAGGGACTTTTCGGTCGGCCGGTTTGATTTGAGTTCACAATTGATGATATTCTCTTTGCCTGATGTGGCTTCGGATGGTTTGGCGCAGACGATTGCGCGGCCGGTCCGGGCCGATTGCCGAATACGTCACCTGTTGTTGAGCTATGAAACATAACCGTGCCGGCAGGCCGGTGAACTGCCGTTCCGTCGAAGGCCTTCCGAAAGTGACCTGTTTCATGCCGGAAGGTATTTCCCCTGCGAAACTTGAAAATGTGGTTCTTTCCATCGATGAAGTCGAAGCCATCAGGCTTGCCGATAAACTTGGCTTGTACCAGGTCGAGGCTGCAGGGCGCATGAAGGTGTCCCGCCAGACCTTCGGGCGCATCGTCCAGTCTGCAAGGAGAAAAGTCGCCGAAGCGCTCGTCGATGGCAAAACCATCTGCATCGAGGGCGGAAACTTCCAGCATGTCTGTCCTGACCGGCCGGTTGTCGAAGGCGAGAACCTGTGCGTCTGCCTCTACTGCGGCTTTGAAAAGCCCCATATCGACGGCGTTCCGTGCCGTACCGAGCTGTGTCCGACCTGCAACAAGCCGCTCATCCGTAAAGGGAGGTTCAGTAGTGTCGAGTAAAGGAGTTCCGGTTTTTTCCATTCTTCCCCTTCCCCAGATCCATTTTGGCCCCGGCAGTATCGCGATGTTGCCGGGGTTGTGCGCTTCCTTCGGGAGGCATCTCCTGCTGGTTACCGGCAAAGGGACCGTGCGCCGTTCTCCGGCGCTTCAGGAGCTGTTGGACAAGGCTTCTCTGCGAGGTTCGCGTGTCAGTACCGTTGTGGTCGATCGTGAGCCCTCGCCCGACCTGGTCGATCGCACGGTTACCCGTTTCCATGACGATGTCGTCGACGTCGTCGTCTCGATAGGGGGGGGCAGTGCGCTTGATGCCGGGAAAGCCATTTCCGCCATGCTGCTCCAGCGGCATTCCGTCGAACGTTTCATCGAGGGCCAGGAGGGATGCATAGCTCATGATGGCAGGAAGGTCCCATTCATCGCCGTGCCGACGACCTCGGGGACCGGAAGCGAAGTGACCAGCAATGCCGTTATCAGCCGGGTAGGGCCAGGAGGGTACAAACGCTCGTTCAGGCATGCGGCGCTGGTGCCCGATGCGGTCATCATCGACCCGGAACTGATGACGACCGTTCCCCGGAGCCTTACGGCGGCCTCCGGCATGGATACCTGCACACAGCTGCTGGAAGCCTTCAGTTCACCGTTCGCCAACGCCTACACCGATGCGGTTGCCGCAAGCGGCCTTGAGCATTTCAGCCGCTCATTCATGGCCGCATGTTCCTGCGGCAGCGGTGACGTGGCGGTCCGCGGCGATGTCGCCTATGCGTCGCTGATGTCGGGAATCGCCCTTGCCAATGCCGGTCTCGGTATCGTCCATGGCTTCGCCTCTTCCATCGGCGGCCTGTTCGATATCCCTCATGGAACGTTGTGCGCCACGCTTCTGGCCGAGTCGACCAGGGAGAACATCCGTCAGCTGCGCCTGCTCGATCCGGCGCATCCCCAGCTTGTGAAGTACGCCTCGGCAGGGCGGATCCTTGCCGGCGGCAAGGGGCCTGAGGAGAGCGTTACGGCCGGATGTGCACGGTTGCTGGATACCCTTGCGGGCTGGCAGGAGTCGCTCGGGTTCCCCCGGCTGGGTGTCTTCGGCGTCAGGGAAGGTGACATCGAGCCCATCATCTCGATTACCCGCAGCAAAAGCAATGCGGTCAACCTTGATCAGGCGGCGTTGCGGAGGATCATCGCCTCGCGTCTGTGAGGCTCAGTTCCGGGTTGCCCACCAGTCGTCGCCGTAATTGTAGAACAGCTCTTCGTTCTTGCCGATGTTCCGGAGGGCATAGAGCACAAGTTCGGCGCCAAGCGGCGTGTCCTCGCGATAATAGGCCACATTGGGCTTCGGGGAGTGGTTGAACAGCATGCCGTAGCCCATGGCGACGAGCCGGAGGTTTTCTGCGCTGCCGTAAAACACGTAATTCAGAAGTTCCCCGCCGATGTCCCGGTCGGTAACCTCAAGGGCAGGGCACCGTTCGATGATTTCCCCCTCGGCGATCGGGCGAGCTGCGAAAGCACCCCTTCCGCTGACCGTGGAGGAATCGATAACGACGGCCCCCCGTGATATCCGTGTGTGTTTTTTCCTGATCAGGCGACCGATGACGATGCCTGCCGCAAGGCCGGCGGCGGCTGCCAGGAAAATTGCTGTGGCCTCTTCTGGAGTCATGGACGCAGTTACGTTGCGGAGCTGATGCAGGTTGCAGGGTGCTGCGGATTTTCAGGCACGCAGGGGTTCATTGCGGCATTCATACGCCTCCTCTTCTTCTCGGAAGCCGCCGTCTCCCAAGCTGGGGGAGGCGGTATTGCATGGCTGCCCATGCGGAGCCTATGGCAATGGCGATGGCCGCCGCGACGACAAGGCATATCCAGGCGGGAATGACCGTGCCGACGGCTGCAAGGTAGACGTAGGCTGCAATGCAGGAGATGATGCTCAGCCCGGCAGGGAGGATCACCTGTTTTTTTGTCTGGACATTCCTTGTCATCCAGGCCATTGCGGCGATAAACAGCGGGATCGTGCAGAAATAGAGCAATCCAAGCACCAGCGGATCGATGCCGAATTGCTGCTGCGCGTTCCAGAAGCGCTCGCCGATGATGCCGGTGCAGGTGTTCATTGCATGCTTAAACATCTAATTTACGGCCTGGACCCGCATATTGTCAACTGTGGAGGGTCTTCATTCTGCAGGAACCTGCCGGTGATGAACATGGAGAGGGTTTGGAAACCGGGTCGCTGCACCGGATATTGTTCTCCGGTGCTTGCCGGATTGCGAATGCATCGGGCAAGGCGGGAATTTGCTGGAGAGGTAACGGAAACCGGCTGCAGGAGCAGGAAAGGAGGTTTGCAAAAGGTATGCTTGAAAAACGGCTTGTCATCATCGGCGCAGGAGCTTCCGGGATGCTTGCGGCCTGTTCTGCGCGGCTTGCCGCCCGCCGTTTGGGCATTGCTGACCGGTGTTTTTCCATTACGCTCCTGGAGCGAAACCGGAAGCCTGGCGCCAAGATCGCCATTTCCGGTGGCGGCCACTGTAATCTGACCCACGACGGTCCGGTCGAGGAGCTTCTTGGAGAGGGATTTGTCGATGGGGCGGAACGGCGGTTCGTCAAACCATCCCTGTATGCCTTTACCAATGACGACCTCAGGGCGCTTTTGCTGAAGTATGGCGTGGCGACGGTTGCGCGGCCGGATGGCAGGGTCTTTCCCGTTTCAGGGCTTGCCGGGGATGTTGTCGCTGCCTTCCGGAGGATGCTGGACGACATTGGCGCTGAAGTGCTGACCGGGGTCCGGGTTGCGCATGTGGCTGCCGGAGGCGGCGGGTTTTCCATACAGACGCCGACAGCGTCTCATGATGCCGATGCGCTGGTGCTTGCCGCCGGTGGAAGCGCGTGGGGCTCTTCAGGCACGACCGGTGACGGCGTTGCGTTTGCCCGTTCACTTGGGCACCATATCGAGCCGGTACGTCCAGCGCTCGCCCCCGTTTTTTTTCGGAAACGTCCGGATCCGGCTCTTGTCGGTGTTACTCTTCGCGGGGTCGGGCTCATCCTTTCATCGCCGTCCTGCAAGGACTCCAGAGTTGGTGATCTCCTGGTCAGCCATAGGGGGATTTCCGGGCCGGCACCCCTTTCGCTCTCAAGGAGTATCTCTGCCTGCATGCTGCGAGGCGAGGCTGCGCCGCTTCTGGTTGCCGACCTGTTCCCCCGGCAGGATGAACGCGAACTCTCTGCCGTGCTGCAGGAGCGTTTTGCAAGCCAGGGCTCCAGGCTTGTCAGGACCGTGTTGCAGCAGTTTCCGCTGGCGCCACGCCGACTGGACGGCGAGGCTGCTTCCAGCCCGACCATTCCGAACGTGTTTGTCTCGGAAATCATGCGGCGTGCCGATGTCACCACGGACCAGGCTGCCGGTACCCTGACACGGAAACAGCGCCAGCAGCTCGTCAGGAGTCTGAAATGTTTTGAACTGGGCGTTGTGGCCTCTGTTCCCCTTGACCGGGCGGAAGTCTCCGCCGGGGGGATCTCATTGCGCGAAATCGACCCGAAACGCATGGCCTCGAGGATCTGCTCCGGGTTGTTCTGTTGTGGCGAAGTGCTTGATTATGCTGCTGAAATCGGCGGTTTCAACCTCCAGGCGGCTTTCTCGACCGGCTGGGTGGCCGGGAAGGAAGCCGCCGCTTACCTGTTTGCCGAACCTTCATCAACTGGCGCATGAGTAGGTTGGATCGGCTGCCTTCCGGTCAAATGCCGTGACCGTGACGCAGCACTGTTCAATGTTGAACGACTGCTGATCGTCGTCGAAGATGATCCTGCCGCCACTGAACCGTATTCTCATCGGCACGACGACCTTTCGCTCGGCACCGCAGGGATTGTCTTTCAGGGTCGGTGAGAAGCGGTGTTCGGCACCGAGCCGGTCGACAACCGTGATTTCCGCCGAAACGGTCTTGAGCGCCCTGATGGAGCCATCCTCTGCAAATTCAAGGGAGTTCAGGTCTCCATGGATGCCCTGCGGGTCGTTGTCGTATGCGGTGATCAGTCCGACAGGGGTTTCGACGGTGACGATGCCTGCCGGTTCAACCGAGCGGATTGCGCCGTTTTCATGGAACGCGATGCCGGTCCTGATCCGGAGCAGGCCGGCGCTTGTCCTGACGGACAGGAATTCGCCCGGCCAGAGTGTCACGCTTTTCAGTGCGCCGCTTTCATAGAACTGCAGGCCGATGAATTTCGCTTCCAGCTTGCCGGTCGGCGAGTCGATCTCCAGCTGTTCGGCAAGTTCGTATTCATTCTTCGATGTCCAGAATCCGCTCAACTTCCCGTCAAGCGGGAACACCCGCTTCAGGCTGCCGGATTCGTGGAAGGTGACCAGTTCGGCCGGTATTCTGCCTGCCGGCGTGTCGATCATGGTTTTCTCCTGCAGCGACAGCGATTTGATAGCGCCGCTTTTGTAGAAGTACATCGGTTTGAAGTGGCGGCGCCCCATATCTTCGGCATGGTACTGTGGGACAAGATCACCATATGGCGTGTGCAGCACGTTTCGTTTGCTGACCATGCAGCCATCAGTCTTTCCGTTGGAAAAGAGTGTCCTGAACTCGACGCCTTCGATGTTCCCGTAGGTGGTGGTAACCGTAATCATATTCGGTATGGTTAAGCGTACTGAATGCTCCCTGTGGGGGTTTCCGATATGATTCATCAATTACCGTGCCACCATTTGTATTCTTTTTAAGTCGCTTTTTTACAAATAGTTAGTGAGTTCTGTCGCGGTCGGTCGGTGTGTTTTATCCTACGTATTTGTAGGAAATCGGGGTGATGCTACGTACAGGTGGGAAATTCAGGGGGAGGATGGCGCCAGGATACCGGTCGAGCGGCAGAACGGATGGATTATCTGGCGGGCCGGGTTTTGCCGTTCCTGTTCCGGAGCGCTTTTTCAGTGATCGCTTTTTCGATGCCCGATGAGATGGAGAGGCTTCGGAACAGATCGGTGAGGTTTTGCTCGATCTGCAGGTTGAGGTTGACCGGTCTTCCGTTCTGGAACTCGGGATTGTAGCCCTTGAGCTGCAGGGTGATGTGTGATTGCCCGTCTGGGGCCATCGTGATGGAGGAGAGCAGTTCGGAATAGAGGAAATTGCCGAGGGCTTCGTAGGTCAGCCGCATTCCCGCGTTGGCTGCCTCGCGCTCTTCAGGCGTGGTCGCATAGACGATCAGTCCGGTTTTTTCAGCATTCATACCGCCGTTGGGGATGCTGAAGGTCTCCCCGTCGAGCACGACCGGCAGTCGTCCCCGCACCGAGCCGGTCGCGGTTATTTTCTTCGTTCCCTGCAGGTCGAGGAGTTTCTGCAGGGCAATGCCGTCGAGCTGGACCGTTGTCGCCGCGTGTTTCTTGCGGAGGTCGTAGTCGACGCGGTCAATGGCAATCGACCCGTCAAGCAGTCCTGCAGAAAAACCGGTGAGGGAGACCATCGCCGGTGGAAGGCTCGCTGTCGAGAAGGTGATGGTTCCTTTCGGTCTGTCGAGCAGGAGCTCTCCTTCTCCGGAGCGGCGTCGCAGCTCCGCAAGGGCGAACCTGACGGTGGTGGTGCCGGTGGCCGTACGGTTGAGGACAAGCCTGGGATTACGGAAGGACCAGAGCGTCCGCTCTCCGGCAGTCGTCATGCTGAGGTCCTGCCTGCCGGGTGTCCGGGGCGGGGGTTGCAGGATGCTTCCGCCACCGTTGGATGAGATGCTTGCATTGGCAATGCTGAACCCGCCGTCGCCGATATGTATCGGGATGGTTCCGCTGACCGAACCATTCAGTTTCCCGCTGAACTGTCCCTGCAGGACAATGCGGTCGAGCAATGGCACCTTGTCGAGCCTGACGGTACAGCTTGCCGAGCGGAGGGGAAGCGCGACGCCGGTCGGGCTCACGGTGGCCGAGCCGCCGAAGATTTTCGACGTGAATCTTCCTATTCGTATGGCCGAGGGGCCGTCTTTTCCGGCGTGGATGGTCACTTCGGCGTCGAGACCGGAAATCAGCGGAGGGGCGCCTGGCCGACTGCCGGCGTCGAATGTGAGTGACGGCTTTCCGGAGCCTCCGTCACGAAACTCGATCCGGCTGCCTGGAGCCGCGGCGAGCCTTCCCGAGGTGATGCGCAGCGTCGATTCCATCATCTCGACCGGTAGTGCCCCCTCCATGCTGCCGGAGAGACTTGGCCATCCCGGTTTTTTGTCGGCGGCGAGTCGGCTGATTTTGTCGAGTGGGACCCCGTCGAGCGCAAGGATGAAGCGGGTCTGTTTTTTCCTGAGATTGTATTCGATGTTCGCCGTTTTTGCCGGGATGCCGAAAATATCGACATGGCAGTCGGTGAAGGTCAGGGTACAGGGCTTTTCCGGGTGCCGTTGCAGGCCGAAGGTTGCCCCGAATCCGCTCAGCGGGGTCGGGTTGCCATCGGAGAAGAGCGTTGCCGCCCTGAATGCGGCAGGCTGTTGTACCCAGCCATTGGCGCTGCTCAGGGTGACCGGGTAGCTGACGCCCTCGACCCGGAGCTTGCCGGTTTCAATTACACCGCCGTCGACACGGTAGGTTATCGAATCCGGACCGGTGCCTGCCTGGCGGGAAGCACCGGTACCCATGCCGATACTTGCGCGGAGTTTCGGGTGCCGGTCGCTGAACAGGATGCCTGCCGGCATCTGGCGGGCTTTCAGGGAATCGGCAATGAGGTCGACGCCGATTTTTCCACTGGCGAACCGTTTCCAGGAAACGCGGCCGTTCCAGAGCGATCCGGAGTATACGGGCGTGATGCCCGTACAGGTGTCTTTGCTGGCAACGATGATGGCGTCAACCCTCCTGAAGCCGATGCCGGATAAGCCGGGTCTCTCGATACCCGTCACCTTGACGATGACGCCGTGGCCGGTTACGCGGTCAATAAGTGCCTGCGCGTAGAAGGGGAAGCCGATCCAGGCTCCTGCGATCGCAAGGGCGAGCAGCAGGAGCAAGGCTCCTGCGGTACGCAGCGCCAGATTCATCCCGCGAAGCAGATCATTTTTTTGACCATTTGCCGTGGACCTGGATCCATGTTCCGGCAGGGAAGCCCGGAAGACGTTTTTCAAATGTCCGTTCTCCCGCGGCGACGACCGAAATGCCGTTCTTGGCGGCGATGTCGGTGTAGGCTGCCTGCCGTTCCTTGTTTACCGATCCGACCAGTTGCTGGCCCTCAGCGCCTGCCCCGGGCGGGATGGCAAGGTAGCCGTTGTCCACTTCACCGACAAGCCCTCTGGCTCGTGCACTTTCAAGGTCGATAGAAAACGCCGTGGTCGTTACGACTGCCAGAAGGGCGGCAACGATCGCGATGGTTCTGGCGAAGGCGCCTGTGCGCCTGGTATGCATGGGCTTCATGTGCTTTCTCCTTGGTTAAAAGATATCCTTGCGTTTTTCGACCAGGTTGTCGATGTCCTTGTCTACCTTCACCCGAATCTCATGGTCGATTTTGATGTTCATGTTGATCGTGATCGGCTTGTCTGGAGCCTCCACCCTGACGGTCGGGCTGCAGCCTGCCGCGAGCAGGGCGGACAAGGCGAGCAATACTGCGGGAATGGCTCGTGCGGTAATGGTGCGCATGTGTTTTCGTTAAGATTGTATCGTTGGGGTTCCGACTGCAAGATAGCGTTTGCGGCCATTAGCGGCAACTTTACGTTCCGGGAACTCCCCGGGAAGATGCTGCGGTTGTTTGCTACTGGTAATGTTGTTAACATGTATGGTCGTAAATCGCTGACCATCATCCATTTTCAAAACGGAGATGCCATGTCTTCAGCAGTATCAGCGCTTCAGCTCGCCGCAGATGCCCTGCAGGATGTCCGAAAACGTCTTGAGCGTGCAAAGGACGATATCGATGACGATTATGAAATCCGGCAGGCGCTCAAGCATCTTGACGATGCGACAGACTATATCCGGAAGGCGACTGCCGAACTCCGGTCGCAGTAATCGCCGGAGGCCGGTTGCAGGCTGTGAACCCCGCCATGCGAGCGGGGTTTTGCTTTCTGCTTTCGTGGAGCTGCGCAGCCGTCGACCGCAGTAATCAGCAACTTTTTTTGTGTGTGATGCGCCGGAATGACCTTGACTTCCGTGCCGACGTCGTTGACTTGCCTCGCTCCTCTTGCGGCCTGTTTCATCCTTGCCTGGAGGGGGCTCGAAAACGGCTGTCGGCCTGCTGGGTATCCCGGCCGGTTGCTATGACGACGATGGTGCCCGTAAGGCCTGCATCGCCCTGTTTTGGCTTCCGGGTGAATTACACGAAGCAACCCTGCGGTTCCGGGGCGAAGCTTTGACAGGGCTTTCTGAGCGGCAAATGTTTATTTTTCAGGAACAACCAGGATAACCGACCTTGTTATGGCGGAACCGAACAATATTGTCATTGGCGTGGACCTGGACGGCGTCTGCGCTGATTTTTATGGCCGGATGCGGGAAATCGCCGCAGAGTGGTTCGAACGTCCGATAACGGAGCTGACGCCCGATGTTTCCTGGGGGCTTCACGAATGGGGTATCGGCGACAGCTCTCATTACGACAGCCTGCATCGTTTCGCCGTCACCCAGCGCTCGCTTTTCAGCAGCATGGAGATGATTCCAGGGGCAAGGAAATATCTTCGGCTTCTGTCGGATGAGGGGTACCGGATCAGGATTGTGACCCATCGGCTGTTCATTCACTATTTTCATGCCACAGCCGTTGAACAGACGGTCAACTGGCTTGATACCCACGGTATTCCATTCTGGGATTTATGTTTCATGAAGGAAAAATCCCAGGTCGGTGCAGATATTTATATCGAAGATACTCCGGCAAATGTCGAACAGCTCCGAGGCAAAGGGTTTCATACCATCTGCTTCGGTAATAGCACGAATCGACTTGTTGCGCCGCCGAGGGCTGACTCCTGGAGCGATGTCTATGCATTGGTGCATGACTGGCGGGTTCACCACTTCGGCGCACAGTCGTGAGTCGCTGTGTTTGCCGTTATAAAGAAATGGTGGCACTCTGCCACCATTTCTTGTAAAGGAATATATACTCCGGAATCAGTCGCCGTAGACGACGGTCGTATAGGTGCCAACCACGCCAAGGACGCTGTTGACTTTCCTTTCGACATATTTGATTCTGGTGATCCTGCCGTTTTTCGCTGCAGCATTGATGCTTCCGTCACCGACGGCGATAAGCCCGAAGTAGGACTTCGATTCCGATTCACCCTTTTTCAGGCCGGCAAGGCTGCCATCACCGATAGCGTGATCGATCGGGTTGGAGACATCGGTATAGACGACGCCCACCGGTAAAATTGACGCGCATCCGCTGAGTGTGGATACGGCCAGAATGGCTGCTGCCGCAAGGATGTTTTTGCTTTTCATGGTTCCCCCTTTTTTTTGTTGAATGGAAGTCGATTGACCGCAATGAAATTGCTTGAAGAACAGTTGCTGAGAATACATGTTCAAGATATCCCTGGTCAATATGGCGCTTCCTGGGCAACATACATGATATAGAGAAATGGACCATTGCGAAATAATGCTATGATCCATTTCTCGGACGCATCAACACAACCGCACGATAACAGCAACCACAACTGATATTCACAGTTTTTATTCTCTGTGAAACGAGCCTGATTCGTTTTTATATGTATTCGATGTACTACGGGAAATGCTGGGGAAGTTATGGTTGTGCTGCTTTAAGCAGCTTCTTCCTATAACTTCATCTTGATCTGAATTTATTGAACTTGCTGATAAAAACAAAAATAATACTCAAAAAGCACGAGAAAATAATGTCGATGCCTGATTCTGTTACGTAATAAATACATCATTTTTTTATGGTCTCAAAATGATGCGCTGGCCTGTTTTTTTGGAAAAGCTATATGTTTTTATATTTCTTCGCGTTGTGTTTTGCGAAAGAACTTTGAAAATAAAATGGTGAGAAATATAGGTGACAGTATCTGGAAATATGTGACTGTTGCCGATGGGGATGTTTTTCGGCTATATGCCGGGGATGAGGGGGGGGCATGCAGGAATACGGTTGTCTGATGGCGGTCTGCTGGTTCGGCAGGTCAGGGGCTTGGATTGCGCGATGGTGTTGATGCGGCACCTTCAGCGCATGCAGCCATGCTCCTCAGCCCCTTCCCGGAGGTCACACGACGTTCATGTGCGTGCTTTGTGGCTCCGGGGGGCAGGGGCAGTGGGGCGGCTCAGAAGCTGGTGACGTAGAAGCAGGCGAACTTGAGGTAGCTGGTTTCGGGCATCGAGAGCAGGACCGGATGGTCCGGCGGTTGCGAGTTGCGATACACGAGCCTGAGGTGTTTTCCCGCCTGCAGGGCTGCAAGGTGAACCGTGGCGAGGAAATCCTCCTCGGAAACGTGGTGCGAGCATGATGCTGTTGCCAGGAACCCTTCGTCACGGACCAGTTGCAGCCCCATTTTGTTCAGTTTGGCGTATGCCTTGAGGGCCGTCGGCACGGTTTTGCGGCTTTTGGTGAAGCTCGGCGGGTCGAGAATGACCAGGTCAAAACTCCGGTTGGCCTGTTTGAGTCCGGCAAGGGTTTCAAAGGCATCGCCGGCGATAATCGAGAACTTTTCCATGCCGTTCATTCGGGCATTTTCCTCTGCCCGTTGCAGGGCCTCCTGCGAAATATCGATCATGGTCGTCGCCTTTGCCCCGGCATGCATAGCATTGAGTGCAAAGCCTCCGTCGTTGGTGTAGACATCGAGGACATCGGCTCCGGCAGCGAATTTCCGGATCATTCTCCGGTTTTCACGCTGGTCGAGGAAGAATCCGGTTTTCTGGCCTTCGAGGATGTTCACGCGGTAGCTGATGCCTGCGTCTGCAATTACAACCCGTGCATCGTCAGGGGAGCCTGCCACCATTTTCCGGTAGAGAGGGAGCCCCTCAAGTTCCCGCAGCGGGGATTCGTTCCTGATGACGATGGTACTGGGGGTGAAGAGTTCCTGAAGCACATCGATGATGAGTTCCAGGTGCCGGTCCATGCCTGCCGAAAACGACTGGATGGCGATGGCCTTGTCGAAACGGTCGACCACCAGCCCGGGAAGGCCGTCCGATTCTCCGTGTACAAGCCTCCATGCGTTGGTTTCGGATGCGGGATAGATTTTTTCCCGGAGCTTGCGGGCCTCAAGGAATTTCTCCCGGAAGAATTCACGGTCGGGGCCCTGTTCGTTCCTGGTAAGGAGCCTGAAGGCGATCAGCGACTGGGGATTGAAGAAGCCGGTTCCAAGGAGCCGTTCATCGTGGGTGAAGAGCTGAACGGTTTCTCCTGCGGCAATGTTTCTGGGGACTTCCCGGAGTTCATTGCTGAAAACCCAGAGGTGCCCGCCGAGCAGTCTCCGGTGTTCTTTTGGTTTGAGGTAAAGGGCGTGCATGGGTAAAAAACTCCAGGATTCGTGTTTTGATGGCGTTTTGATTTGGTGTAAAATAACATTTCGGCGTTGCCTTCCAGCTATCTGGATGCTTTGCCGGGAAATTGAGGCCCGGGATTCCCGTGCGGGCATGGCCGATAAAGGATAATGAACCCAGGAAAGAACTATGAACATGATGAGGAAACTGGCTGCCGCAGCACTGCTGTTCGCCATTGCCGGATGCTCGCAGATGCAGACTGCGACACGTGGGCCCGAACATCCCGAACAGCGGGTCGTCCTGACTCCGGAACTGCGCCAGCTGTACCGCGACGCTGCCGCTGGCACCGGGAAGCTCGAGGCGGTCGACGGCTATGCGGATCTGTACCTGAAAACCCCGAAACGGAAAGCCAAGGCGTACTGCACCGTGCAGGTCCAGAAATCGCATGATGCGCGTCTTATCGTGACGGCCGGTCTTCTGGGCTGGCCTGTTGCCGACATGCTCATCCGGCCCGATTCGCTGTTTGTTCACGATATGCTCAATAACCGGATGCTTGTTGGCAGGAACAGTTCAAAAAACCTTGAAAAGATACTTGGCGTCGACGCCGGATTCGGGCAGCTGACCGAGACCCTGTTCGGGATGGCCGCCATGACCGATCCGGAAAGTTCCATTGAATCCGTGCACCAGGGGGCCGGCAAGGTGAGTTACACGATCCGGCAGCAGGGAGGCAGGAAGGTGCTGCTGGTCGATCAGGCCTCGAAATCGCTGCAGGGGATGACCATGCTGGATGTTTTCGGCAGAAAGAAAGTCGAGTTCCTGTTTTCCGGTTATCAGTCGGAGCCTGCAGGCAATGCCCGGATTTCAGTTCCCCGGGAGATCGACATGAACCTTTACCGGCAGGGTGAGCCCGACAGCTCCAATAGCCTCAGGGTTGTGTACGATGAGCGCGTCATCAATCCACCGGACCTGAAAATCCGCTTCAAGCGTGCGCCGAAAGCCAGGGTTATCAGCCTTGACGAGGTCGAGCGCATGCCCTGGCTCTGAACCCCGTGCCGCAGGCATGCGGCGGTTTGCCATATTCGGGTGAAGGTGAGGCAGGAGATCGCTTTTACGGATAGGGAGAGGCGGCTGAGGCATGGGAACGATGGCCGGCGCACCTTGGTGGAGCGTCGGCCATCTCCGTGATTGGGGTTTTATTTCGATTTCTGGTAGTTTTCGTCGGCGAACTTCCAGTTGAGCAGGTTGTCGATGACCGCCTGGACGTGGTCTGGCCGTCGGTTCTGGTAGTCGAGGTAGTAGGCGTGTTCCCAGACGTCGATTGCCAGAAGCGGGACCTGTCCGCTGGTGATCGGCGTTGCCGCATTGGAGGTCCGTACGACCTTGAGGGTGCCGTTTTCGACGACGAGCCAGGCCCAGCCGCTGCCGAACTGGCCGGTCGCCGCGGTTTTCAGCTCTTCCCTGAGCTTGTCGATGCCGCCGAAGTCGGCGTTGATTTTTTCAGCCAGTTCTCCCGTTGGTGCTCCTCCGCCATTCGGTGCAAGGCTGTTCCAGTAGAAGGTGTGGTTCCATGCCTGGGCAGCGTTGTTGAACACGCCGACTTTCGCCGTGTCTGCGGCGGTGGCTCGGATGACCGCTTCAAGCGGTTCTGCGTCAAGCGGAGTGCCTTCCACCAGGCCGTTGAAGTTCTTGACGTAAGTCGCATGGTGCTTCCCGTAGTGAAAGCTTATGGTGGCAGCCGAGATGGTCGGTTCAAGCGCGTTTTCGGCGTAGGGGAGTGGAGGTTGCTGATATGCCATGACTGGTGCTGTTTGGTTTCGTGAAATATCCTGATCGATCTGCAAAGTATTTTTTTAACTGAGCTTTTTCCGTTTTAGTTTCTGGTGTTGACAATAATGCACGAGATGGAAAAAAACTTGAGTTCAATGACTTCCGGATTTTGCGGTTCTCCTCCGCCCATGCGGTTCCGGCGAATCGGCCTTATGGCGTTGCTTGCGCTCTCGCTTTGCGGTTGCGAGTTGCAGCAGCCCCAGAAACTTGATTCGACCGATATGAAAATAGCTGCGTTCTACAGCGATTACCTGCTTGTGTCCGGTGCGATCGTGCCTGATGCCGCTCCCGTTTCGGAGTTCCCGGAGGTGTCTGCGCAAGAGATCGATACCCTGTTTGTTCACCATGGGATCGACCAGAAGGTGTTCAACGACCGTCTTGCCCGCTATTCCCGCAACCCCGCCTTGTGGCGGAACGTGCTGGTGCAGGTCAGGAAGAATCTCCGGGGCAGGTCCTGACCGGCACGATGGAGCGGAAACCATTGCTGGTCGGCGTGACCGGGGGTATCGGCAGCGGGAAAAGTACGGTCTGCTCCCTGCTTGCCGCCATGGGGTGCCAGCTGTTCGTCGCTGACAAGGTCGCACGTGAGTTGCAGGTCAGCGATCCGGAGGTTATTCGGGGCATCGAACGCCTTTTCGGCGCCGATGTCTACCGGTCCGGCCCCGGGGGCGAACGCGTGCTCGACAGGCAGGCGATTGCCGAAGTTGTCTTTGCAGACCGCTCCCGGCTGGAGGCGCTCAACGCGCTCATTCATCCGCGGGTGTTTGCGGCATTCGACCGGGAGGTGGAGCGGTGCGGTCGCGAAGGTCACCGGATTCTCTGCAAGGAGGCGGCCATCATGTTCGAGTCCGGGCGTGCCGGCGCACTGGACCGGATCGTCGTTGTCGCCGCAGACCGTGAACTCCGGATTGCCCGGGCGATCGCTCGCGGCGGTGGAGACCGGCAGGACGTTGAACGCCGGATGGCGGCCCAGTGGCCGCAGGAGCGTCTGATAGAACAGGCGGATTACGTGATCTGGAACAACGGATCGCTTGCCGAGCTTGAATGCCGGACCGGGGAGGTGTATCGGGAGTTGCTGCGGGTTGCCGAGTCAGGGGGCTATGCTGGCAGCAAGTAATGGCAGTGAGCTTTTGTAACGGTACGAAGTATCGGTGTGGCCGTCCGCAAATTCCTCGTAGCGGTGGCTGATCCCCCTGGCCGCAGCCAGGCGTGAAAACTGCCGATGTCCGAACTGGAGGTTGTACTCGTCCTGGCTGCCGCAGTCGAGGTAGAGGGTTGAAAGGGAACCGAGCGCATCCTGGTGCCGTTGCTGGCTGAGCATCCTCACGGGATCGAAAGCGAGCCAGCGTTCCCAGATTTCCGGAATGATTTCGCAGGTCTGCGGGTCGAATGGCAGGTTCATGTTTTCAGGTGCAGCTTTTCCCGGTTCGGGCGAGTAGGCTGCCGCCATGGCAAGCATGTCGAGGAGCGCAAATTCTCCTTTCGGTTTCCTGTCGGCGGACTCCCATCCGGAAAAGAATGCCTGAAGGCTTCCCTCATAGCGCTCAAGTATCCGCGCAGCCACCGGGAAATTCGGGCGGTAGCAGAGCTCGAATGCCATGTCTCCGCTATGGCAGGCGACTGCCGAGAACAGGTCGGGATGGCGCATGCCAAGGCGGAGGGCGCCGAACCCTCCTGAGGATTTTCCGGCAACGGCACGGTGTCTCTTGTCGGCAATGGTCATGAACTGCCGATCGACGAACCCGATGACTTCCTCTGCCAGGTAGCGCTCGTATGGTCCAGTTGCCTCCGAATCGACGTATTGCGAGCCGCCATAGCGGGTCATGCAGTCCGGCATGGCGACGATAACCTCCGGCATCTTTTTTCCCGCGATCATGGTTTCCAGCAGTTCGGGGAGGCTTTTCCTGCCGAAGCCGTAATTCATGAAGCTCATGCCTGTCGACGCGAATCCGGCAAGGAGATAGATGACGGGGAATCTCCGGGAGCCGTCGTAGGACGGTGGAAGGTAGACCGGCAACTGCCGGGCCTGCGGGTCGCCCAGGGGATTACCGGCGAGCGTTAGCCCTGGGATCTCCGCGATGACGAGGTTCGGTCGGTTAGGGGTGGCGGTCATCGGTTTGCCTCGATCTCTTTCCTGTTGCGGTTCCGCTGGACGCCGGCGGAGATGAAGATGCTGATTTCGTACAGAAGGACCATCGGGATGGCTATGACGGCCTGGGTTACCGGGTCGGTCGATGGGGTGACGACTGCGGCGATCACCAGCATCGCCACGATGGCGTGTTTTCTGTAGAAGCGCATGAACGCCGGGGTCAGGAAACCTATTTTCGACAGGACGTAGGAGATGAAGGGCAGTTCGAAGACCAGTCCGGCCGTAAGCAGGGTGCCGAGGAAGAAGCTGACGTAATCCTGGACGGCGATGTTGTTCCTGATGAGCGGCGAACCGAATCCGGCGAAGAATTTCAGCGAAATCGGCAGGAATGCGAAGTAGCCGAAGGCTATGCCGCTGAAAAAGCAGAGGGAGATGAACAGGATGATGAAACGGCTGGCCTTGCGCTCCTTTTCATGCAGGCCCGGCTCGACGAACTTCCAGATCTGCCATGCAAGTGCCGGGAAGGAGATGACGAATGCCGAGAAGACGACAACCTGCAGGTAAAGTGACACCTGCCCGTAGGGCACCAGGTTCTGCAGGACGATGCCTGTTCCGGTGTGCTTCAGGGGGCCGATCAGGACCTCGTTGACCAGGAAGTCGGCATAATATCCGGTCAGCGCCGTTGCCGCAAGAAAAAAGAATCCGGCGTGGAACAGCCGCGTCCGTATCTCTTCGAGATGGTCGAAAAACGACATTGCGCCCTCTTCCTGCTGCGTTGCCGCTTCCTGGTCTGCAGGTTCCGGGTTTGCGTTTGCCGGCGGAGGGATCGGGATTGTCTCCTCTGCAGCTGGCATCAATTCCGTGTCGGAGCCAGTTTTCTGGACGCCGTCATCCGTCGATGGGTATGTCGGTTCGCTGTCGTTGCTCATGGACATATCGGTGCCAAAGTGTTCGGCAGTCATGGTTCGGGAAGACTTCGGGAAGGACAAGGCGAGGAACCGCATAACCACGCGGCACGATCCTCCCGTGATCCGGCATATAGTGTACTAAAAGAAGTGCATTGCTCCCAAAGGTTTTTAGGCAAATTCCGCCCGTAACGACTGCGGCGGCGGGCAACGCACGATTTTTTAAATCATCGAATTATCGATAACTTCACACGATTTCGGCGGGAAGCAGTCCGTTTCCCCTTCAAGCATCTAAGTAACAGGATTCAGTGGATATAAAAGAGGTTACCTCATCCGTGACGGAAGAGCTGAAACTATTTCAGGATCGTTACAAAAGCGTCCTGCACTCAAGCAATACCCTGGTCGACAAGGTGACCCGCTACGTCCTGAAGCAGCAGGGCAAGCAGATTCGCCCGCTCCTTGTGCTTCTTTCGGCAAAGGTGTGCGGTGGCGTCGGGGAGGTTTCGTACCGTGGGGCGATCATGGTCGAACTGCTCCATTCGGCTACGCTTATCCACGATGATGTCGTTGATGGTGCAGAGATGCGACGGGGGATACCTTCGATCAATGCACTCTGGAAGAACAAGATTTCCGTGCTGATCGGGGACTATCTGCTCTCGAAGGGCCTGCTTTACGCGCTTGAACATGACGATTACCGTTCCCTGCACCTGGTTTCCGAAGCGGTTCGCCGCATGAGCGAAGGGGAAATACTCCAGATCCAGAAGACCAGGAGCCTTGACATCACCGAGGCGGATTACCTCAGCGTCATTGCCGACAAGACCGGCTCGCTGATCGCGACCTCCTGTGCCATCGGCGCGGCAAGCGCGAGCACTTCGGAGGAGGAGATCGCCAGCCTCAAGCAATATGGTGAATACCTCGGCCTTGCATTCCAGATACGGGATGATCTGCTTGATTATACCGGGGATTCAAAGAAGACCGGCAAGCAGCTCGGCATCGATATCAAGGACAGGAAGATCACCCTGCCGCTCATTTACGCGCTCCGGCAGTCGGACCGGCATGAACAGAACATGATCAGGTCGATTCTGAAGAGTTCGAGGAAGCGTGCTGTCAAGAGCGCCGAGGTTATCGACTTCGTCCGTCGGAAAGGCGGTCTTGACTATGCTGCAGAGGTGGCCGAAGGGTTCGCCTCGAAAGCCCAGGAGACAATCACCCGTTTTCCGGAAAGCGATGCCCGCCGGTCCATGCAACTGCTCGTTGATTTTGTCATGAAGCGGCAGCATTGAGTGCATCGTAATCCTTTCCGGACCTGAACCGATCATGAAAAAATTCTGGATTCCATTCCTGGCCCTGCTTGCTGTTTTCGGCATCATCGACAAGGTTATCCTGCCCATATATACCTCCAGCGGCAAGGAGATTCTGGTGCCCGACGTGAGAAACCGGACCTACGACGAGGCAGTCTCCATGCTGAAGCATTCCGGGCTTCAGGTTGCAAGAAGCTACAATTCGAGATGGCTCGCCAATGTCGCTCCCGACATGGTCATCGATCAGGAGCCTGCCGCCGGTTCTCCCGTCAAGCCTGGCCGAAATGTGTACCTGGTGCTTAACCGCCAGGACAAGCCGAGCTATGTCATGCCGGAGCTTGCGGGGCGTTCGGAAACGGAAGCCCGGCAGGTGCTGGCGCGGTTCGGGATGGTTGTCGGTGAAATCCAGTTCCGTCCGGTATCGAACCATGAGGAGGACGGCCGGGTGCTGAGCCAGTCAGTGCCCCCAAACGTCAGCGTTCTGACCGGTACTGCGGTTTCACTCATAGTCGGCAAATATGAGGTTGAACCGCAAGAGATGAAGCGGGTTGTGGTTCCTGAGGTCCTTGGCATGTCGCTCGACCAGGCAAGGAGCACGGTGCTCCAGCGTGGCCTCAGGATCGGCAGGATCACCTATGAATATTCGGCGATACTGGTTCCCAATACGGTCATCAGCCAGAAGCCCGGGGCGAACAGCTTCGCTTCCGAGTCGGCTCCGGTTGACATGACGGTGGTGACCGGAGAGCGCAACTGACGGGATTCCTGGGGAGGGTTTGGCGGCCGCGGTGCTTTGGCTTCCCCGGTCAGCGGTAGTTGGTTTTACGGTACTCTTCCCGCAGATCCTTGATCCCGGTGGTACGGTCGTTTCCATCGGTTATGAACCCGAAATATTCGAGGATGATCCTGATGACCAGCCAGAGGCCGGCGAGCATGATCCGTATACTTCCGGCAATCGAGGAGAACCACTGCATTTCTGTCTTTCGGTAAAGCTGACGAGCTGAACGTGGAATATAAAAAAAGCCATTCGTCCGAATGGCTTTTTTTACATGCGCGATAACCGCGATTTATTGACGGATATCATTTTCTGCATCGAGCCAGTCGGCTTCGGAGGCGCCGTCGTTTCGGCCGCCCTGTTCCCAGCGATAGTATGCGGCAATCCTGATATGCTCTTCCAGCTGTTCCGGGGAGAGCTTCACTTTCGGGGATTTCTCAGGTTTCTGCGATTTTTTCGCAGGCGCCTTCTTTGCCGCTTTCACTTTGGGCGAGGTACTTGCCGCCGGCTTGTCGGCTTTGGCAGCTTTTTTGTCGGTTTTCACGGCCGGTTCAGCGCTCTTTTTCGATGCTTTTCTGACGGAACTTTTTTCCGGGGCCGGTTTATCTGCAGATTTTTTTGGCATGGCGATAAGGTCTTCTGACTGGAAAATCTTTACAGGCATACTGCGGGTAAAGATACGCATTCGAACGGCCATATGGAAAGCCGTGGCGATATTTTCACCATATCGTCACGCGCCGCGGCAACAGGATACAGGCTGCCGGGGGAGCCGGTCAGCGAGGCCGGTTGCTGCCGCCGGTCGTGGCGGAAAAGGAGATGATCGCAAGAATGGTTATGGCCTGGACGATCATGAATACCTCTTTGGGAACCATCGTATTGACCGTCAGCCCGCCGTAGTCGAGCCAGCCGAACAAAAAAGCTGAACAGAGCAGCCACAACGGATGTGCGCCCGCAAGGAGCGCGACGGCGATACCCATGAAGCCTGCGCCGGAGCTCAGGCCCGCTTCATACCAGTGCCGGTAGCCAAGCACGAGGTTTGCGGCGCCGAGGCCCGCCATGGCGCCGCCGATGGCCATCGCCCCAAGGAGCCTGGAGCCGGTGTCGATGCCCGCATGGCGTGCGGCCTCAGGGCTGTGGCCGACGGCGATCAAGGTGTAGCCGAACCGCGTCCGGTACAGCATGCCGGCCATGGCGAGTGCGGCAATGACGGCGATTGCGGTTGCGAGGTTTGCCGGCGCATGCCAGGAAAGGCCGAGCAGGCTGTCGAGGCCCGGCAGGGTCGCACCGGGCGATATGAGCGGAGTATGGGTGGTTGACGGGACTGCGAAACGGTTGGTCAGCAGGAACCCGGTGATGGCTTCCGCGATGAAGTTGAGCATGATGGTCGAGATCACTTCACTGACGCCGAAACGGATCTTCAGCCAGCCGGCGGCAACGGCCAGCAGGGCTCCGGCCGCCATGGCCGCCAGGATTGCGACTGAGGTGCCGAGAAGCGGGTTGATGGTCGCCGGCAGCGTCATGCCGCAAAGCGCCGCCGCGAAGGCGCCCATGAGCAGCTGTCCCTCGGCGCCGATATTGAAGAGTTTTGCTTTGAAGGGAATGGCGACGGCAAGACCGGTGAGTACCAGCGTGGTTGTCCTGAAGAGCACCTGACCGAAGCCGTAGCCCGACCCGAAGGTCGACCGGAACATCCGGAGGTACACCTCTGCCGGATTCCGGCCGGTAGCGCCGATAATCAGGCTGCCGGCGAAGAGTGCCAGCAGAACCGAAACGAACGGAACGAATGGATGCAGGTTCTTTCTGGTCATGGACCGCAGGGTTCAGGTGATGTGAAGGCCGATCTCCTTTTCGAAGCCGGACGACTCTGCCCGGCCGGCACGGACGGCATCTTCGGTGAATTCGTGGCGTAGGGTGCCGTTGTAGATGCAGCCGATCCTGGTCGACAGGGCAATGATCTCTTCAAGTTCCGATGAGACCAGGAGGATGGCCACTCCCCGCTGGCGGGCCTCGATGATCCTGGCGTGGATCATTTCAATTGCGCCGATATCGACGCCTCGTGTCGGCTGGGCAAGCAGCAGGAGGCGCAGGCCAGGACGCTCCATTTCCCTTGCGATAACCAGTTTCTGCTGATTGCCCCCGGAAAGGGCGGCGACAGGAGGATTGGCGCTTCCGCCAGAACGGATGTCGTAGACTTCGGCCACGCGCCGCATCTCCTTGCGGATCATGGCCCGGTCAAAACCTATCTTCCGCAGGTAGCCGGGTTCACGGTGTCGTCCCAGGATGAGGTTTTCTTCAAGGCCGAGCGCAGGGAGCACTGCCGAGCGCAGTCGGTCTTCAGGAACCATGGAGACGCCGAGGGACGCCATCGTGCCCGGCCCCTGGCCGAGAACAGGGCGGCCATCGAGCAGAATCCTGCCGCTAACCGTACCGTGCCGGTCCCACACGCCCCAGAGCAGGGAGAGCAGGGCACTCTGTCCGTTGCCCTCGACACCTGCCAGGCCGTAGACCTCGCCGGCTCTGACCGAAAAGGATATCCCACCGAGCCGTTGCTGCCCTGACGGGTCGCGGTACGCAAGTTTTTCGACGGTCAGCACCTCCTTGCCGGGCACCTGGACAGGATTGCCGATCCGGAGCAGGACATCCCGGCCGACCATCAGCCTGGCTATGGCCTCTTTGGTCGCCTCCCTTGTCGGCATCTTCCCGACAAGGCGTCCTTTGCGCATGATGCTGACGGTGTCGGAGATGCCGAGCACTTCGTCGAGCTTGTGCGTCACCAGGAGTATGGCGTGGCCTGCAGCGGCCAGGGAGCGGAGTGTCGCAAAGAGTTTTTCCGTTTCCGGAGGTGAGAGTACCGCGGTCGGTTCGTCCAGAATCAGAACGTCGGCCTTGCGGAACAGGAGTTTGAGGATTTCGACACGCTGCTGTTCACCGACCGACAGCGTCGAGACGGTTGCCTGCGGATCGATCTCCATCGAGTGCTTTCGTGACAGCCCGGCGATTTCCTTTTCAAGCGGCCCCATCTTCATGGGCGAGAGCAGGGGGGTGTGCTCTGCGCCGAGGATG
Organism: uncultured Chlorobiaceae bacterium; assembly: GCA_964611215.1. Taxonomy (GTDB): domain Bacteria; phylum Bacteroidota; class Chlorobiia; order Chlorobiales; family Chlorobiaceae; genus Chlorobaculum. The sequence continues at coordinate 304,668 of CAZSXF010000001.1, read as the reverse complement.
ATATTTTCGGTGACCGAGAGGCTTGGGACCAGCATGAAATGCTGGTGCACCATGCCGATTCCGGCCCTGATGGCCTCCCTCGGTGAGGAAAACGCTACAGCTTTCCCATCGACCGAAATGCTTCCCGAGTCCGGGCGGAGCAGCCCATAGAGCATGTTGGCCAGGGTGCTTTTGCCGGCACCGTTTTCACCGACGATCGCATGGATTTCACCTTTGGCGATTGTTATGCCGACCGCATCGCAGGCCGTGAACGAACCGAATGTTCTGGTCAGGCAGGAGGCGCAGATTGCCGGGTGGTCGTGGTGCATGTCAGATCCAGCTGATGACCGTCTTGATCGCCTCCTTGCTGTCAAGGGCGACCCGGTAAGCGAATTCGTACTGGCTGACCGGGAAGACGTTGGTAAAGAATTTTTCGCTGTCGACAGCGCCGGTTTTGAGCAGCGTCGACGCTGACTGGAAATGATGCGGCATAGTGACGCTTGAAGAGATGATGACCGGTTCCTTGTGCTGCATCAGCCGGTAGTCGTAACCGAGCACGTCGTAGCTGCCCATCAGCAGCACACGTCCCTGTGGTTTCAGAAGGCGGATGCATTTTTCGACCATGAGGATGCGCCCGGTGGTTTCGATGATCAGGTCGTAGCGGTTGTTGAACCCCTCGCTGAAGTCTGCAACGTCGAGGGCAATGTTTTCAGCATGGGAGAGCTGGCCGCGCAACGGGAAATTTTCGATGGCGTCGACATGCTCGATACCCCTGATGTGCAGGAATTCAGAGACCATCAGGCCGACGGAGCCGAGTCCGAGAAGCAGGACGCGCATGGATGGATCGTGCCCGATCTTCTCGATTGCCGCAAGCGTGTAGGCCGTCAGGCCCGTGAGCAGGTCACGGTGCTCCGGCTGGCGGCGCAAGGGCAAAAGATTGGCGCGCGAGGTCGGCAGCAATTCCGCATGGCAGCCGTAATACGCGTCAACGCCGACCCAGCGGTCCGCATGGTAAGCGAACACGAAATCGCCTTCCCGCAGGTCATCCACCCCGCTGCCGACATGGACCACCTGGCCTATGCTTTCGCTTCCCGTCATGACGGGGTAGGAGAGGACTTTGCTGGAAACCGGCTTGTTGGTCAGGAGCAGGCGGTCGAGCCCGGGGGAAATGGTGCTGGCGATAGTCCTGACCAGGACATCGTCCGGATTGCCGGCAAGGTAAGGGACTGCCTGGAGCTTGAGTTTGTTGGCTTTGACGAAAACGAGTGCCTGGGCTTCTCCCTGCATGTTCTGTTGCGGTCTATGATGGTGAGTTATGAGTTGACGAGGGCTTCGAGCAGCCATGCCACAACGCTGATGCAGACCGATCCGATCATGGCCCACCAGAAGCCTGACACGGCGAAGCCGTCGACGAACGCTGCCGCGAGCTGCAGCATGGCGGCATTGATGACGAGCATGAACAGGCCGAGGGTGACGATGATGAACGGGATCGAAAAAAGGACGAGAATCGGCTTGAGGAGCGTATTGACGAGGCCGAGCACCAGTGCGACGAGCAATGCCGCCCCGAAGCTCCTGATGGAGATGCCCGGAAGGATGTGTGCCGTCGCCCAGACGGCGGCTGCGTTTATGAACCAGGTGGTGAGCAGTCGGACCATGGAATCCCCTTTTCGTTATGCTTGCCTGACTGCAATGTAAGATATTTCGGCAAAAAGGGGAGCCGCTCCTTCCTGTATGGCGGGATGGTTCAGTGGTCGAAAACGGCTGCCGCGAATTTCCCGTTCCCTTCGAGGACCGCCCAGACGGTATGGTGCCGGAGATCGACGCCCCATGTTCCTGCAGGGTAGCCCTGTTTCCAGGGACCGGCGACGAATTTCAGGTCCGTGGCGCCGGTTGCTGCAGCCGCGTTTCCGGCCCGCCCCTGTTCGTCGATCGACGCAAGGCCGAAATTGCCGCCCAGGAGCTCTTTTTTCGCCCTCTTTCCAGGATCGAACGTCATGGAGAGCACATAGGGGTCGGTTCGGGTGTTCCCCGGGTCCGCGAGCCCGTCGAGCCAGAGAATGTCGCTGAACAGGTTTGCCTCCTTGCGGCCGATCCAGCCGGTCTGGACAAGTTTCGCCAGCGGGCGGCCGCTTCCTTCAGGCGCATCCGGGCCTTCTTCGCGTGCATGGCTGCGGTTGATGCCATCGAGGATGCCTGCTTTTGTGCCCCGGTGCCTGTCGGTGACCACGGTGTAGCTGCCACCCTGGGGGACGAGAAATTGCCTGCCGTTGAGGCTGTATCCCCAGCTTTCCCTTTTCACGAACCGGAATGCCGGGCTCATGCCAGTGTCAGGGCGTCCGGCACCGTTCGGGAAGGCGCTGTCGGACTGCCAGCCGCCATGGTCGTCGGAGTAGTAGTCGACCCGCACGAACGGGCCGTCGATGGTCCAGATTGAGAACCCGACCCTCTGGCGTTCCTGGGAGAGCGGGACTTCACGACGTTTCTGGCCGAACCATTTCGGGTCGTCGACCGGTTTCGGCGTATAGAACTTGCTGCTGCACGATGCGGCGATGATCTCCTGGATGCGTGACTGCCCGTCAGGGCTGGTGACGACGGAACGCTGGTGGATATGGTCATGGCCGCTGATGAAGCATCTGGCGCCGTTGCGCTGCATGCTTGCGTAGAATGCGTTCTGCCAGTCAGGATTGGCATCGGCGTAGCCACCGAACATGGTGTCCTGATGTCCCTCGGCGATCAGTGGCTGGTGGGAAAAGACGAAGAGGTGCCGGGTTCCTTTCCGTGGCTGTTCGAGGCGGCTGTCAATCCAGCGCTGCTGTTCATGAATGCTGTAGCCGTTGGGATAGCCGGATGGATTGGGCACGAGCTTTCCCGGCAGGGGCCAGGGGTCGATGATGATGAACCTCGCCATGCCGGACCTGTCGCCGTAATCGAACGAGTAACTGAGGCCGTCAAGGTCGCGGCTTACGGATATGGGGCTGCTGAAATTGCTGCCGACGCGGAACCTCTGGCCGCCGGAGGTCGTGAAGACGCCGTTTCTGGTCTGCGGGTAGTTCTGCCGGAAGATCTCCATGCCGAAATCATGCCCGTTTTTCACCTCATGGTTGCCGCGGAATGCAAAAAAGCCGATTCCCGCATCGGCAAGCGGTTTTGCCGCATTGGCCCTGATGGTTTCGGCGCTATCCTGGCCATTGTCCGAAAGGTCTCCGACGGCGATGACGAATTTCACCCGCTCGCGGATGAACTCCCGGTTAAGCTGCCCGATGATCGAAAGCGGGACACTGTCGGGATTTTTTCCTGATGGATCGGCTGTCGTCCACTGGGTATCGCCCATCACGCCGAATTTCCACGGGGCTCCGTTTGCCGGCGACGTTGCTGTGAGAAGGACAAGCAGCAGCAGCGTCAGTGTATGCAGGAAATTACGCCTGTTCATCTTGCTTCAGGGATCAGTTGTTGCAGAATGGCGCCTGCGCCGTAACGGCCAGCAGCGGGTTTCGCTTGCGGTTCTGGAGCTGCAGGTGTTTCGGGTGGATGGGCAGATGCCGTGCGGCAGCAGCCGCGTGGGCGGTGATATGACCGATGATGCGCGACAGACTGATGGCGGCAAGCAGGCGTTCCTCTGGGATCGTCGTCGCCTGCAGGAGGTGCCGCGCCGTTTCCGTCGCCTGTTGGAGCAGTTCGCTGATGTCGTGCTCGATGTCGGAGATCTGCATCGACGGCTCACCGTCGCTGGTGAAGGCTTCTATCGACGTGGTGGCGAAGTGTACCAGTCGGTTGCCGGCGACGTCGAACCTGAATGATGCAAACAGTTCCGGGCCGATAAACCCGGCGCGTTCAGGGATGAGTGCGGCAAGTTCTCCGAGGTGCTCAAGTTCCGTTTTCGTTTTCATGATGGAGCCGATCGTCTTCAGGTCGCCCTGCGTGTGCGAGTTGTCGCAGAGCAGGCTCAGGCATCGCCGTTCCAGCTCGAGTCCTTTGCGGGAGATGCCGAGTTCGCGTTCCTGCCACTGCCGCTTTTTTTCAGGGGACGCGTCTGCGTCTTGGCTGAACGATGCGGACAATAGGGCGATGAGCGTTGTGGCGAAGGCTTCGAAAAGTTTCTTGCATTCGTCGGTTTCCGTACGGGCTGGCAGTTGCGGCATCCTGATAATGGCTTTTTGTTTCGGTGTCTGCCAAAGATACGGGTCCCGACGCTACGGTGCTGTTACGGGGAGGTGAACTCTTGCCTGATCCCCCCCCGGATGTGGATGGGATGGGAACTGTCCTGTCGGAGAAGGGCCTTGCTGGTGGTCACGGATGCTGTGCGGGTGGTTCGCCTGCACCGGGGTTTTCGCCGAGCGTTCCCTGTGCCGCGATGGCCCCTTCAGGTGTTGGCGGGCCTTTGAGCAGCCATTCGAATACCACGCCGGCCAAAGCCCCGGCCAGCGGACCGGCCAGATAGATCCAGAGTCCGTCCGGGTGGCCGCTGAGGATGGCGGGCGCGAGCGAGCGGGCCGGATTCATGGAGGCCCCGCTTACCGGGCCTGCCCAGATGCCGCTGATGGCGATGTAGCCTCCGACGGCGATGGCCCCGTTGGGCCCGATGTTTCTTGCCCCGGCAGCGGTACCGAGGATCGTGTTCACCAGCCCGGCGGTTGCGATGGTTTCCACCACAAGTGCCTGTTCCGGGCTGAACCCTTTGCCCGGCAGGGTCAGGCCGGAACAGAGCGGGTTGTTGCCGAAAATTGCCGAAAGTGTTGCCGAAGCAAGAAAGGCGCCGGCCAGCTGGGCGGCGATATAGCCGGGAACCCTGATCCACGGGAAGTTGCGTCTGATGGCGAACGCGAGGGTTACGGCAGGGTTGAGGTGTGCGCCGCTCACCGTGCCCATGAAATAGATGATGGCCATGACGGTGATACCCGGCGCGAGTGCCAGGGCGATGTCGGACGTGGGGGCGCCGGACAGTTCCGCCGTCATATGGCCGCCGACGCCGACAAGCACCAGGAGGAAGGTTCCCCAGACCTCTGCGAAAACCCTTCGCCATTCAAGTGCAGGATCAAGGAAGTTCGGAATCGCCTGGGTGCGGAGCATCCGGTTGTGCTGTGCCATGAGGCTTCGTGAGGGCCTCGATGGGGGCGTTGTGTGCCGTGCATCGTTCATCCGACGTAAAGGTATGGTTTCCACTCCTCTTCAAGGGGGAGGTACTGGTCCCGGATAAGCGTCAGCTGGCTTGGCCTGCGGGGTTGTTGCAGGAGCGGCATGCCTGCCTCCAGCGGGGTCCGGTTGCCCTTGCGCGTATTGCAGGGCTTGCACGCGGTGACCAGGTTCTCCCAGGCGTCCTCGCCGCCTCTGGAGCGGGGGAGTACATGGTCGATGGTCAGCGGTAGCTCCTTCCGGCCGCAGTACTGGCAGATGAACCCGTCCCGTCGGAAGATATTTTTCCGGTTCAGCGGCGCTGAGCGGTAATGGATGTGTACGAAGACGGTCAGGCGGACGACGCTTGGCAGTGGAAAGGTTTTCGAAATGGTGTGGATGCGGATGAACGGGTGGGTCGCCACCGTGACTGCCTTGCCGCCGAAGACCAGCAGCACTGCATTTTTCGCATCGCAGATGCTCAGCGGCTCATAGCTCGCGTTGAGAACCAGGACTTTCGATTTCCGAAGCGGCATGTCGTATCGGGTTTACCTGAGTATACAACCGTACGTCAAAAAAGCCGAGTGATCAGCTGATAAATCCTTGTTACAACATTCAGAAGCGCCGGATAATGCCCTGGCTAAAGTTCCAGTGCTTCGAGGGCGGCATGCAGGGTTCGGCATCCGGCGATCCGTATCGGGAGTTTCCGGATGGCCGGTTTCAGGTCCGTGGTGTTTGCCGCCGGCAGGATAATGCTCCTGAAGCCGAGGTGCACCGCTTCACGGATGCGGCGTTCACCGTCGCAGATTGCTCTCAGTTCCCCCGAAAGGCCTATTTCACCGCAGCATGCCGCGACGGGGCTGCATGGCCGGTTGAGCAGGCCGGAGGCGACTGCGGCGGCCACGGCAAGGTCTGCCGCTGGTTCGACCAGTTTGAGGCCCCCTGCGATCTTGACAAACACATCCTCGCTTGCGGTCTGGTAGCCAAGTCGTTTTTCGAGCACGGCCAGGATGATCGCCAGGCGCTTCAGGTCGAAGCCGGTGCTGATGCGCTGGGGCATGGAAAAGCCGCTTTTCGAGACGAGCGACTGGACTTCGACCATCAGGGCTCGGGAGCCTTCGATCCCGGCGAGTACGGCGGTTCCCGGAACATCCGTCGTCCGGTCGGAAATGAAGAATTCCGAAGGGTTCGATACCTCTTCAAGCCCGGACTCCTCCATGCGGAACACGCCGATTTCGTTGGTCGGGCCGAAACGGTTCTTTACCGCCCGGACAATGCGGTAGCGCTGGTAACTTTCACCTTCGAACTGCAGGACGGTGTCGACCATGTGTTCAAGGGCTTTCGGCCCGGCCAGGGCGCCTTCCTTGGTGATGTGCCCGATGACGGCGAGGATGAAGTTCTGCTCCTTTGCGGCGCGGACAAGGGCCGATGCGCATTCCCGTATCTGCGTGATGGTTCCTGCCGAGCTCTGGTAATCGTCGCTGTAAACGGTCTGGATGGAGTCGACAATGACCAGGAAAGGCTGTTCATGCGTGATGGCGTCAAGGATCTTTTCAAGCCGGACCTCCGCCACCAGCCTGAGCCCGCTGGCCCGGATGCCGAGCCGTGCTGCGCGTTCGCGGATCTGGTTCGGTGACTCTTCACCGGCCACGTACAGCACCTTTCTGCCCTGCAGGCGTGGGGCGAGCTGGAGCATCAGGGTCGATTTGCCGATGCCCGGTTCGCCTCCGACCAGGATGGCGGAGGCCTCCATGAGCCCTCCGCCGAGGACTCGGTCCAGTTCGCCGATTCCGGTACGGCAGCGCTGGAATCCGGTTGGTTCGATGGCGTCAAGGTCCTGGATGGCCGGCGGCAGTCCAGCCTGCCGTGGTTTTCCTTTCTTTGCCTCTTCCTGCGGTTCATGGGTTTCAACCAGGGTGCCCCAGCTCTGGCACTCGAAACACCGGCCCTGGTATCTCAGTGAAACTGCGCCGCAGGCGGAACAGACATATCGTGTGGAGGATTTTGCCATGACGTTTCAGAGACGGTTCGCGCGGCGGAATGCCAGAAGGGTATTCTTCAGCAGCATGGCGATGGTCATCGGTCCGACGCCCCCCGGCACCGGCGTGATCGCCGTGGTCAGCGGCGCCACCCGCTCGAAATCGACGTCACCGGCGAAACGGTGGCCGCTTTTCGCCGCCGGGTCGGCGATGCGGGTATTGCCCACGTCGATGACGACGGCACCCGGCTTGACCATGTCGGCGGTGATGAACCCCGGCCTGCCGATGGCTGCGATGAGAATGTCCGCCTGGCGGGTTATTGCCGGCAGATCCCTGGTCCCCGTATGGCATACCGTCACGGTACAGTCGGCGTTTTTCCGCTTCTGGAGCAGCAGGTTTGCCACGGGCTTGCCGACCAGGTTGCTGCGTCCGACGACCACGCAATGCCTTCCTGCGGTGGCAACCTCATAGCGGGCGAGCAGTTCCATGATACCTGCGGGCGTGCAGCTGACGAGGCACCGGTCGTAGTGTCCAAGCAAGAGGTTGCCGATGTTTTCGGGATGGAGGCCGTCGACATCCTTTTTCGGGTCGATGGCTTCGGTGATTTCCGTTTCGTCGAGATGGCCGGGCAGGGGGAGCTGGACGAGGATGCCATGCACTTCCGGGTCTCTGTTGAGTTCGTCGATGCAGTCGAGGATCGTGGTTCGGGAGGTCGCCGCAGGGAGTTCGACGAGCCGTGAATTCATGCCGATCTCTTTGCAAGTTTTGGCTTTATTGCGTACATAAAGCAGTGATGACGGGTCGTCTCCAACGACGATGACAACGAGTCCGGGCACCTTGCCGGTCGTTGCCAGGTCCCGCGCGACGCAGGCCCTGAGTTCCTGCCGGAGATCGTTTGCTACCTGTTTGCCGTCGATGAGCACCATGATTTTTTCGCAGCTTGCCGGATGTGGTTCGCAAGCCCGGTGTTCGGGCTGGCTTAAAAAACGAAATATAATGAAGATACCGGAAATACGCATGTTCATTTCTATCCCTGTGCCAGGGATGGGTGTTTCTGGCTTCCCCAGGCATATCCGTTGATTCCAAATCCCCGTTTCCCTTCCATGTCCATTGTTTCCATCGGTGAAGTGCTGGTCGACAGCGCCCTGTTCGACGCCCGCTTCTGTTGTGTCCTCGACTCCTGCCGTGGGGCTTGCTGCATCGAGGGTGAACTCGGTGCCCCGCTGCTCCCGGAAGAGGTGCAGCCGCTCCGGGATACCGTCGGTCCGCTCCGCGAGCTCATTGCCGAAAGCCATCTCCGCGATATCAACCGGCACGGTTGTGCCGAGCTGTATCAGGGTGACTGGTACACCAGGACGGTCGGGGGGCGTGCCTGTGTTTTCGTCACCTATCGCGACGGCACGGCCCTGTGCGCCATCGAGGACGGAGCGCGTCAGGGCCTTGTTTCCGGCAGCAAGCCGCTTTCATGCCGCCTCTTTCCCATCAGGGTGAGAAAAAAGTTCGGATTGGATTATCTTGTTTATGAACAGCATCCTATGTGCCGTGATGCATTTCGGGAAGGGGCCGAAAAGGGGATACTTCTCATCGACCTCGTCGGTGATGCGCTCACGGAGTTGTACGGAGTGTCCTGGTATCGGGCTTTGAAGGCATTCGTCGAGTCATCCAACGGAAACTAATGGCAGAGATCAGGCTTCAGCACCGGCAGACGACCCAGTTATCTGCCCAGCAAGTGATCAGCAGCCAACTGCTGCAACTGCCGCTCGTCCAGCTTGAACAGCGGATCTACGACGAGGTGCAGGAGAATCCGATGCTTGAGATCATCGAGGAGCGTCCACAGGGCGAGGCGCTGCTTTCGACCGGTGGCGCCTCCAGTCCCGCAGCAGACTCCGATGGCATGTTCGACTCGGTCGCCAGGTTTGACCGCACCTCGATGCGTGATCGTACGCCAGGCTCTTCGAGGGACGGCGAGGGCGATGTCCGGCTCAGCTTCACGACCGGCGGGGGATCGGAAGACCGTTTTTTCCAGGCCGTGCAGCACGATTCGTTCCATGAGCAGTTGTTGCGCGATCTTTCCCTTCAGGAGGATATCGGACGGCGCCAGATTCTGATCGCCGCCGAGATTCTCGGCAACCTTGACGGCGATGGTTATTTCACTGAGGATATCAGTGTGGTGACCGATGGGCTTGAACGGGCCGGTCTCGATGTCGATGAGGACGAGGTGCGTGACATCCAGCGCCGCATCTGGTACCTCGATCCTCCGGGAATTGCCGTGGCTTCGCTTCAGGCACGCCTGCTGGTGCAGCTTTCCGTTTTCGGCAGCCGCCATGACCCCGCTGCCGTGCAGCTTGCGAGGAGTATCCTTGAAGAGGCCTTCGACGACCTCCTGAACAAACGTTTTGGCCGCCTCCTGAAGCGGTTTTCAACCGAGCGGTTCCAGCTTGAACGTGCGGTTTCCGTCATCACGATGCTTGACCCCCATCCTGCCGGGGTTTTCGTCGACGAAGGCGGCCACTATATTTCGCCGGATTTTGTCGTCAGTTATGAAAACGGTGAGCTGACCGCGGTGCTCAACGACCGGAGCAACCTGTCGGTGAAGGTATCGGAAAATTACCGCGACGTGCTTGCCAGCAAGAAGCTGCCACGAGAGGACAAGCAGTTCATGCGCCAGCGGCTGCTTCGGGCCAACGAGTTCGCCACCGCATTGCAGATCAGGCGCCAGACCCTGCTCAAGGTCATCCAGGCGTTGCTGGAGACCCAGACACGTTTTTTCATCGATGGTCCGTCTCACCTGCAGCCGCTGATCATGAAAACGGTGGCCGAGCGGACGGGCCTGGATATTTCGACCATCAGCCGTGCGGTCAACGGCAAGTATGTCCAGACCCGCTACGGCGTCTTCGAACTCAAGTATTTTTTCAGCGGGGCCATAGCCACCGAGGATGGCGAAGAGCTTTCATCGCGGATCATCAAGCAGCAGTTGCGGGAGCTGATCGAAGCTGAATCCCCGGCAGAGCCCCTGAGTGATGACCGGCTGGCGGAACTGCTTTCGGGGAAGGGTGTGAAAATAGCCCGCCGAACGGTTGCAAAATATCGTGAGCAAATGCAAATTCCTGTTGCAAGATTAAGAAAAAAAATAGTTTAAACGATATCAAATGACCAGGAAAGAGGAGAAGCCCCAGATCAGGTCGACAACGGTCATCGGCGTGCTTCGGGATGGCAGGGCCGCCCTTGGCAGCGATGGCCAGATGACGCTTGGCAATACGGTGCTCAAGCATTCGACCCGCAAGATTCGCCGTCTTTACCAGGGAAAGCTGGTAGCAGGATTCGCTGGGGCGACGGCTGATGCCGTGACCCTCCTGGACCGTTTCGAGGAGAAGCTCGAAGCCTATGGCGGTCGGCTTGAACGCGCTGCCGTCGAACTTGCCCGCGACTGGCGCACCGACAAGTACCTCCGGCGGCTCGAGGCGATGCTTGCCATCGTCAGTTCCGACAAGGCGCTGATCATTTCCGGGACCGGTGACGTCATCGAGCCGGAAGACGGCATTGTGGCGATCGGCAGCGGCAGCATGTATGCCCTGGCAGCGGCCCGTTCGCTGTTGAAGCATACAAACCTTTCCGCGACCGAGATTGTGTCGGAAAGCCTCAGGATCGCAGCTGAAATCTGTATCTACACCAACGACCACATCGCCATTGAATCACTCTGACCGGCAGCGGCCCGGTCTTCGCATATCACGGACACATCATGGAACAGAAAACTACCATAGACCCTCGTCACCTCACTCCCGGCCAGATTGTTACGGAGCTCGACCGTTACATCGTCGGCCAGAAGGATGCCAAGAAATCGGTTGCCATCGCCCTGCGCAACCGGTTGCGGCGCCAGCATGTCAGCGATGAGCTCCGCGACGAGATCATGCCCAACAATATCATTATGATCGGGCCAACCGGGGTTGGCAAGACTGAAATCGCTCGGCGCCTGGCCAAGCTTGCCCGCGCTCCGTTCGTGAAGGTCGAGGCCTCGAAATTCACGGAAGTCGGCTATGTCGGCCGCGATGTCGAATCGATGATTCGTGACCTGGTTGAGCAGTCGGTGGCGATGGTTCGCAGCGAAAAATCGGAAGAGGTTCGTGACAAGGCCGCCCAGCTGGTCGAAGAGCGCCTCCTCGATATTCTGCTTCCCCCGGTTGATCTCCCTGAAGGGGATGGGGATTCGGATGCGGAGCGTCCGTCGCTCTCCCTGGAGGGCCGGGAAGCCGATGATGCTCCCGGTTCTTCCGAGCGTGAACTCAACCGCCGGAGCCGGGAAAAAATGCTTGAGCGGCTCCGTAGCGGTCGTATGGAGGATCGGCAGATAGAAATCGAACTCTCCGGCGATGGGCAGGGGGGCATGATGCAGATTTTTGGCCCGCTTGGCCAGATGGAGGAGCTTGGCGGCATCATGCAGGATCTGATGAGCGGTATGCCGAAAAAACGCAAAAAACGCCGCCTGACGATTGCCGAAGCCCGCAAGTTTCTCGAACAGGAGGAGGTGCAGAAGCTCATCGATATGGATGCGGTGGTCAAGGAGGCGATACGCAAGACCGAGGAGTCCGGCATTGTGTTCATCGATGAGATCGACAAGATCGCAGCCCCGACGACCGGGGCGGGCGGCAAGGGGCCGGATGTGAGCCGTGAAGGTGTCCAGCGTGACCTGCTGCCGATTGTCGAAGGTTCGAACGTGACCACCAAATACGGCGTGGTCAGTACCGACCATGTTCTGTTCGTCGCGTCCGGGGCGTTCCATGTCGCACGTCCCTCCGACCTGATTCCTGAGCTGCAGGGCCGTTTCCCGATCAGGGTGGAGCTGAAAAGCCTGACTGAGGAGGATTTCTACCTGATACTTACCCAGCCGAAAAACGCCCTGATCAAGCAGTACCAGGCGCTGTTGCAGACCGAAGGCGTGGAGCTGTCGTTCACCGACGATGCCATCCACGAAATCGCCAGGACTGCGGCGCAGGTCAACGAGAGCGTCGAGAACATCGGGGCACGCCGTTTGCACACCATTCTCACCAATCTGCTTGAGGATCTCATGTTCGGCATACCCGAGCAGATAACCGAGTCGAAGGTGGTCATCGACGCTTCGAAAGTCAGCGAGAAGCTCGGGTTGGTCGTTGCCGACCGGGATCTCAGCCAGTACATTCTGTAATCCGAACGCGAAAACAGGGGAGGCGTTGAAGATGGCGACCACACGCATCATGGTCATGAACGGGCCGAATCTTTCACGGCTTGGCAGGCGGGAGCCCGGTATTTACGGCTCGCTTTCGCTGGAGCAGATCAACGGTGACCTTGCCAGATCATTCCCGGAGCTTGACCTCGTCTTTTTCCAGTCGGAGTACGAAGGTGCTCTCCTGGAGAAACTTTTCGAGCTTGAGGATGCCGGAGGGTGTGCCGGGGTCGTCCTGAATGCCGGGGCCCTGACCCACTATTCCGTGGCACTCCGGGACGCGATTGCCGCCGTACGGTTCCCGGTGGTTGAAGTCCATCTTTCCAATGTGCATACCAGGGAGGAGTTCCGGCATCACTCGATGATTTCGGCGGTCTGCGCCGGCGTCATCTGCGGGTTCGGCGCCGCAAGTTACCACCTCGGTGTGCGGGCGTTGCTTGGTTTGCCGGCAAACCAATGAAGCGGAGCCGTTTGTTTACGGCTCCACAGGTTCATCCACCTCTTTCGACAGCTTCCTGACCAGCACCCGGATATCTTCGAGGCGCCGGACATCGCTTTTCATCAGTACCGGTTTTTTCAGGGCGACCTGAAGCAGCTGGAGGGCCTCTTTCTTGCGGTGTTCGTCGATGTAAAGCAGGGCCAGCTCATGATAGTGGCGGATCGCCCTTGGGTTGAGGCTGATCGCTTTTTTGAAGGCATGTTCGGAGGCCTGTGCGCTTCCTTGGGGCATTTTGCCGACGAACGTGTTGCCCAGAAGCCGGGTCATCCAGCCGATGTTTGCCGTCTGGCGGTAGTAGGAACCGAGGATGGACCAGGCAACGTCGTCGTGCGGATTGAGGGCGAGCGCACGGTCGAGTTCCTGCTTGATTTCGTTGGCCCTGGCCAGCTTTTCCTTGTTGCCCAGGCGATCGGCTTTTACCGCAAGCGATGCCGCCAGCCAGGTGTGGGCTGCCCCGTTGGCGTTATCGAGCGCCACCGCCTTCCTTGCATACTCCACTGCCTTGTTGTAGAAGGGCATTCGCTGCGCAGCCTCTTTCGGGCTGATCGCTTCTGCCATGGTGACGTTGAGGCGGGCCAGTTTCCAGTAGACATCGGCATCTGCGGGATGTGACTGCCTGATGGCGTTGTACAGCGAGTCGGCACGTTCGTAGTGGAGGCTCATGAAGGCATGGTCCGCAGCAGCGAAACCTGCTCCGCTCTCCTTTGCCGGTTCGGCCGCATGCGTCTGTCGTTCTGGAAAAAGCAAAAGGTTTGTGGAAATCAGGGCGGCTGTCAGGCAGGCGTACAGGCCCCCTTTCCGTGCAATCATCTGAACCATGGAACGTGGGGATAATTCTCGTTGAGTTTCCTGTCCAGACCGAGCCAGTAACCGGTCGGCAGGACGATCATCATGAGCGACATGAGCACCAGCGGCGGGATAGTCAGGTTGTAATAGCCGCCGGCAGTGAAGTTGAGCAGCAGGAAGAGGCCGAACGCGGCATTGGCGCGTGTCGCGATGCCGAGCAGCAGGCCGACGCCGACAATCAGTTCGCCGATGGTGACGATCCAGGCGATCGGCATGGCAAGCGGAATGGCGAAGTGCTCGAGGTACGCGGCCTGGAACCCGGCGATCGTCGTCGCCAGCGATGCGGGTTCTCCGGCTGCGGCCTGCAGTTCTTGCAGGCGCTGGGTGAAATGGGTTGTCATGATGTCGGTCCACATCCAGCCGTGGACCAGTTTGTGATAGACCCCGTACAGGAAAAGCAGGGTGTAGAGGTAACGGATGAAAAGTGCCGCAATGACTCCTGCGGTTTTTGCAGGGTGCGCCTTCATGTATGCAGAGGTCCAGGTGAATCCGGCCATAAGGGTACAGCAATTGAATCGTGAATGGATGCAAGTGCACTGAACATAAAAGTACGACAAAAAAAATCTTTACAGAAGATGCTGCGGATCGACATCTGCAAATACGGCAAGATTCTCTTTCCTGAAGGTGCCGGCTACCTCATGCTGGAGATTTCGTAATGCAACGGGGTCGGGTTTGCAGCCGAAGAGTTTCAGGATGAGCTGCCAGCGGAAACGGCCTTTCAGGCGATTGATGCCTGCAGGTGCGGGGCCGAGGAGCATGGCGGCGCCGCCGTCAGCGGGGAGGATTGCCTTGAGGCTTGCGGAGAAGGCGGTGGCGCCGGCTTCCGCCACCGATTCGTCCCGTGCGGAGAATTCGAACTTCACCAGCCTTGACGCGGGGGGGTAGCCGAGGTCGGTCCTTGTCGCGATTTCCGCGTCGTAAAAACGACGGAAATCGCTTTCCATGATGTGCCGGAACAGTTCGTTGTCCCGGTTGTACAGCTGCAGGATCACCTCTCCGGGCCGCACAGACCTGCCGGCCCTTCCTGCAACCTGCATGAGCAGGGCATAGCTCCGTTCTGCCGCCCTGAAGTCAGGGATGTTCAGTCCGATATCGGCCATGAGGACGCCGACGAGGGTGACATCCGGAAAATCAAGCCCTTTGGCGACCATCTGTGTGCCGAGCAGGATGCTGGCCTTTTTTTGCCGGAATGCCGACAGGATTTCGGCATGTGCATCCTTTGTCGAGGTGGTGTCGACATCCATGCGAAGGATCGTTTCTTCCGGGAACAGCTCCTGCAGTTCTTCTTCAATCCGCTCGGTGCCGCTGCTTTTGTAGAATATCCGGTCGGACTGGCAGGCGGGGCAGGATTGCCTGAACGGGACGATGTGGCCGCAGTAGTGGCAGCGAAGGCTTTCGTCGGCGGCATGGTACACCAGGGGGATGTTGCAGTACCTGCATTGCGGAATGTGCCCGCAATCAAGGCAGAGGATGCTTCCGGCGAAGCCCCTGCGGTTCTGGAGCAGGATGACCTGTTCATTCCGGGCGATACGCTGACGGATGGCGTCGTACAGGGCCCCCGAGATCGACGGGGTGACCCGCTGGCTTCCGGGCATCCAGACCAGGTCGATTTTCGGCATGGTCGCATGGTCGATCCGCTCGGGCAGTTCGAGGAGCCGGTACTTGCCCGCCTGGGCGTTGGCGTAGGATTCGAACGAAGGGGTCGCCGAGCCGAGCACGCAGATGGCATTTTCCAGCTTGGCACGCATGACCGCCGTGTCCCTGGCATGGTAGCGCGGGGTGCGGTCCTGCTTGTAGGCGGTATCGTGTTCTTCATCGACGATGATGGCTCCAAGGTTTTCAAGCGGAGCAAAGACGGTCGACCGTGCACCGAGGGCGATCCGTGCCTTGCCGTGCCTGAGGCGCTGCCAGGCGTCGTATTTCTCCCGGTCGCTCATGGCGCTGTGCATGATCTGGATGTCGTCCTGAAAATAGTGCCTGAATCGAGATGCCGTCTGTGGGGTGAGGGCGATTTCCGGGACGAGCACGATCGCGGTTTTCCCCCGTTCCAGGACCTTTTTGAGCAGTTCGATATAGACCAGCGTTTTGCCGCTTCCCGTCACGCCGTGCAGCAGGAAGGTACGAAACTCCCCAGCCGCACTGGCTGCGGCAAGCTCGTCGAGTGCCGCCTGCTGGTGGGGGTTCGGGGCGCTGATGTTTTTTTGCGGTTCGTCGAACTTCAGCTCGAAATGTCCCGCGATTTCAACCTCGACCTTTTCGGCGAGGCCCAGATTGGCCAGGCCACTGAAGACGGTTCTTGCAATGCCGGCGTCTTCAGGGAAAATCGGCTTGTCTCCGTCGGCGGAGAGCAGTTCGAATGCGGCTCTTTTTTTCGGTGATCGCGCCAGCAGCGCTTCGGTGTTGTCGGGAAGCTCTCGCGCCAGGCGCCAGGCGCTCCTTGTCCGTGCTTTCGTTTCGGAGAAGCTTTTTGACAGGTTGACCAGCCCTGCCCGTTCGAGTTCGGAAAGGGTGCTGTACAGCTCACGTTTGCCCAGGTGTCTCCTGAGCTGGCGGACCGTCAGCTTGCCGCGGAGCGAAAGGGTCTGGAGTATCCTGCGCCGGAGTCCGGAACTCCGGATTTTCGACGCGGGGCTTTCCAGGCGGAATTCCGTCAGTTCAACCACGTCGTCCACGACGCTCCTGAGCGGGGCGGGGATGGCTGTCGTTATGGCGTCGATCGGCCTGGAGAGGTAATAGTCGGAGACCCACAGGGCGAGCCTGAAGAGTTGTTCGGGAAGCAACGGTTCGCTGCCGCCTGGAAGGTCGATCACTTCGCCTTCGGCTTCGCCGGTTTCTGTTGCCGGCTCCGGGGGCCCGGCAACATAGCCGATGTATGCGGATGCGTTGTACCCCTTGAGCGTTACCATCACCTGGCATCCCGGACGGAGCTCCGCGGCGGTTCCTGCCGGGACGGAGACCAGGAACGGTTCTTCGCGGTACAATCTGTCAACGTAAACGAGTGCGTGCATAAAAGATGGCTGACACGAAGCAGTCAGCCGGCAGCAAGGGCTGTTTGCTGAAACGGCGATTCGAGGTGTTCAGCCCCTGACGGCCGCAATGATGCTGTTTCTGATTTCGCTCACCGAGCCGATGCCGTGGATTTTGCAGTACCTCGGGGCAACAGGGCCGGCTTCCTCGGCGAGGCTGCGGTAGTAATCGACAAGAGGCTTGGTCTGGGCATGGTACACATCGAGGCGCTTCCGTACGGTCTCTTCCCGGTCGTCGTCACGCTGGACGAGATCTTCACCGGTCAGGTCGTCCTTGCCTTCGACACGGGGCGGGTTGAACCGTACATGGTAGCTTCTTCCGGATGCCGGATGCACCCGGCGCCCGCTCATGCGGCTGATGATCTCTTCGTCGGGGACATCGATTTCGATGATGCAGTCGATACTGATGCCGCTGTTTCTGAGGGCGTCCGCCTGGGCGATGGTCCGGGGGAAGCCGTCGAACAGGCACCCGTTGGCGCAATCCTGTTCTTCAAGGCGTTCCCTCACCAAATCGATGATGAGGTCATCCGGGACAAGGCCGCCTTCATCCATGATCTTTTTTGCCGTGATGCCGAGCGGTGTCTGTGCCTTGACTGCCGAACGGAGCATGTCGCCGGTGGAAATCTGCGGTATGCCGAATGTTTCTGTGATGTATTGGGCCTGTGTCCCTTTGCCGGCGCCGGGGGCGCCCAACAGGATGACTCTCATGTACTTGGTATCCTTTATGAATGTTTTTTCAGGGAAATGACGGTGATTTTCGGCTTGGAGATTTTTGGGGCTGCGGCAGGTTCTTCGGCTCCGGTTGCGGTTTCCGGGGCGGTGAGGTCAGGCGTGGCTGCGGCAACGGAGGGCTCGGCCTCTTCCGATGCAGGGCGTGATGCCCTGAAGGGGACCGATTGCTTCGCCGGTTTCTTGAACTCGATTGTTTTCGGTTTCGGGTTGCTCGGGCGGTGCTCAAGACGGGTTTCGTCAAAGAGCTGCTGGAATGCGGAATCCGAATCCTTCGGTGCGAGCGAACGAAGGGCGTAGTCTTCTTCGCTGACGATCTGCCGACGGAATTCGAAGTCGAGTGACGAGAGGATCATGCGCAGCATGCGGCGGCTTTCCCCGAGGTCGCCTTTCGAGTCGATATTGGTGTGGGCCTTTCCATTGACCGTGGTGATCTGGCGTCCGTTGGCGTCGGTCTCTTCAATGAGCCCGAAGGTGACGTCGATTTTCATGCCCAGCAGTGCAAAGGAGGAGACCTCCGCACGGATGCTTCTCATGCCGCCGACAGCGGTCTTGTTGTGCTTGAGCGTCCAGCCGACCCAGTGCTCGATTTTGCTGCCTATGAATCCCGATACCTCTTCGAGCGAGCATTCGTAGCGGCGGACCCGCAGTTCGCTGAAAACCGGGTTTTCCGAAGTGTGCGTCGCATTGTCCGTCAGGCCATGGTAGACCTTGACCATTTCGTCTCTGAAGGGGAGGAAATCGAACAGATTCATGATGTGATATGCCGGTTAGAATAATTACTGCGGTTCGGAATCGTAAGGGCCGGGTTGTGTGGCGAGCTGACCGCATGCCGCGTTGATGGTGGCGCCCTGGCTTTTCCTCACGGTCACCTGCAAACCGGCATCCAGCAACTGCCGCACGAACGCGTTTCTGGTCTCGGTGTAGGCAGGCCTAAACTGAAAATTAACGATTGAGTTATAATCAATCAAGTTTATTTTGCACAAAAACCTGCGTGCAAAGCGAGCCAGGCAGCGGGCGTCCTGTGTGGTATCGTTGATTCCTTCAAGCAGCATGTAGACGAAGGTGACCGGCAGCCCTGTTGCGGCATTGTAGCGCTCGACAGCCTGCCCGAGAAGCTCAAGGGGATACTGGCGCGAGACCGGCATCATCGCTTCCCGTCGCTTCTGGTCTGCGCTGTGCAGCGAAACGGCCAGTTTCGTTTTGAGCCCGGCGCCCGCCAGGCGGTCGATGCCCGGAACGATGCCTGCGGTCGAAATGGTGATCCGTTTTTCAGACAGTCCGAAATCGTAGTCCGTCCTTGTCAGGGTCGCCACAGCTTCGAGGAGGTTGTCGAAGTTCAGGAGCGGTTCTCCCATGCCCATGAAGACGATGTTGGTCAGGCCGGTTCCGTTGCGCCGCGAGGCTTCCTGCTGCAGCAGGAAGACCTGGTCGGTCATTTCGAAAGCGTGCAGGTTTCTTCGGAAACCCATGCGGCCTGTCGCACAGAAGCTGCATTGCAGGGCGCATCCAGCCTGCGAGGAGACGCAGGCGGTCATCCGCCCGCCGGAGGGGATCAGGACGCTTTCTATCAGTTCGCCATCGGGCATTTTTACAAGGTACTTGACTGTCTGCTCCTGTTCACAGGCCTCGTCGCCAACCCGGCCGACCTGCGCGGCGTGGCGGATAGACCAGTTTTCAGCAAGCTGGTCGCGCAATGCGGCCCCGAGCGAACTCATGGAGGCAAAATCGGGCGCCCCCTGGCTGTAGAGCCAGCGATGGAGTTGTGCGGCCCTGAATCCTGCCTGCCCGGTCCTGCAGAGTTCCGCCTGCAGTTCCCGGCGGTCCAGTTCGAGGATGTTCGGCTTCACGGCAGCCGCGTCCGGACTCCCTTGCGGGTTCATTGCCGGCGTTGTTTGTCCCTTGTCCATGCGTTATATCCCTGAAATCCTGATGTTCTCATCTTTCCTTGTTGGTGTGCAATTAAAAAAGTACTTTACAGCACGAAATAATTCCTTGTCAAGGCAGTAGCATCCACCCGGAATATAATGACGACGGAACCATCCAGGCAGAAAAAGGATTACAATCATCAGTTACTCGACAAGGTCATTCATGCGAGAATCCGTTTCGCCGCGCTCGCCTATCTCCTCAGCGTCAGCGAAGCCTCCTTTGTCGAACTCCGTGACAGCATCAACGCCACAGACGGTAATCTCAGCATTCACCTGCGCAAGCTTGAAGCGGCAGGCTATGTCGAATGCATGAAAAGTTTTGAAAGCAGGAAACCGCTTTCCTGCTACAAGGTGACCGAGAAGGGGCGCGAAGCCTTTCTCAGGCATCGTCAGCATGTCGCCATGTTCTGCGCCGACATGCCCGGTCTCCAGATGGCCTGAGGATGTTGCAGGTTTCCGGTATCTCATGAACGGCATCGGTTTTCGCCGTACAGGAGCAAAGCCCCCTTTTTGTCTAAATATGATCTGATCCGATGATACTATCTGAACGAGGCCGCACGCTGACCTTCCAGGAATGGCAGCCGGTTGTCGACGAGCTGCTTGCCGCAAACCACATCATTCTGACAACGCATGAAAACTCCGACGGGGACGGTCTCGGCAGTGAGGTCGCTCTTGCACTTGCTCTCAGGGCCCTTGGCAAGGAGGTTCAGGTGTTCAACCCCACGGAGGTTCCCCGGAACTACCGGTTTCTGGAAGAGCTGCACGATATCCACCTGTTCCGTGACCGGGACGAGGAGTCCATCCAGGAGTTTTTTATCGCCGATCTTCTTGTCGTCCTCGATGCCAACCATCACGACCGTACCGGCAAGCTCTGGCCCCATATCGAGTTTGCCCGGGAGATGGGCAAGCTGAGGCTTGCCTGTATCGATCACCATCTTGAGCCTGAGGATTTCGCCGACATCATGGTTTGCGAAAACTACGCGTCATCGACAGGTGAGCTGGTGTGTGACCTTCTGGCGGCACTTGCGGCACATGTCGGCAGGGAGCTGCTGACTCCGGATATCGCTTCCGGATTGTATGCGGCAATCATGACCGATACGGGCTCTTTCAGGTTCCCGAAGACGACCCCGTATGTCTACCGCCAGGCAGGCCATCTTGTCGAGAAGGGGGCCAACCCCGATATGGTCTACGATTGCATTTACAACTCCCTGAGCCCGGAAGGACTGAAGCTGCTCGGCCTCTCCCTTTCGAGTATCAGGATTCTCGACAACGGGCTGATCTCCTGGCTCTTCATCAGCAGAGAGATGCTTGAGCAGACCGGAAGCAAGCTGTTCGATACCGATATCATCATCCGCTACCTGCTCAGTGTTCCCTCGGTCCGGGTCGCCGTCCTGCTCGTCGAGATGCAGGATGGAAGGACCAAGGTCAGTTTCAGGTCGAGGGGGAGGATTCACGTCAACGACCTTGCCCGTCAGTACGGGGGCGGTGGACATATGAACGCCGCCGGATGCCTCATGCAGATGTCCGCCGAACGCGCCCAGAAGGTGCTTTTCGACGACGTGCAGAAGTTCACCCGCCAGCAGGTCGAGCTCACCGAATCCCCGCTGTTCGACCGCAAGGCCTGAGATGCCGCATTTCCGGGGCTGGGATCGGGTCCGGCTCGACGGGCCTGCCGGGTGTTCCGGACTGGCCGTCGCTCCGGTGATCATCTCGGCAAGCCGTGCCACCGATATTCCCGCCTTTTATGCAGAGTGGTTCGCCCAGAGGCTCGAAGCCGGTTTCGTCCGGCGCCCCAACCCCTTCAATCCCCGGCAGGTCGAGCTGATCAGCTTTGCCAGGACACGGGTCGTCGTGTTCTGGAGCAAGGATCCTCGCCCGCTGCTGCCGCTGCTTCCGGGCATCGGGGCCAGGGGTATTGCGAGCATTATCCAGTTTACGCTGAACGATTATGTGCAGGAGGCGCTTGAGCCCCGGCTGCCGCCGGTAGCGGTTCGTCTCGCCACCTTCAGGCGCCTTGCCGATCTTGTCGGGCCGGAGCGGCTCGTCTGGCGTTTCGATCCGCTCTTGCTCACGTCGAACCTTTCCGCCGAAGACCTTTTCGGGCGCATTTCACGGCTTGCCGTGCTTCTGCAGGGGTGTTCGCGGAAGCTTGTTTTCAGCTTCGGTCAGATCGGACGCTATCGCAAAGTCCGTTGCCGCCTTGCCGGGCGGCGTGATGGGGTCAGGGAGTTCACGCCTGAGGAACGGCAGGCGTTTGCGGCACGTCTGGCGGCGGCTGCCCCCGGCTGGGGCCTGAGCGTCGCCACGTGTGCCGATGAGGACGCCTATCCCGGCATTGCGGCCAACCGCTGCATCGACGGCGACATGCTGCTGTCGAATTTCGGCCATGATCCGGTCTTGCGGCGTTTCCTCGTCGAAGGGCGGTCCCCCCTTGCTGCCCCGTCCGACTGGACCCATCTCAAGGATCGCGGTCAGCGGCCCACCTGCGGTTGCCTGGTGAGCAAGGACATCGGCATCTACGGGACCTGCAGGCATCTTTGCGCCTACTGCTATGCGAACGGTACCGATGCCGCCGTTACCCGGAAGGCTTCGCGGCATGATCCGGCGGCAGACATGCTGGTCCCATGAGCCCCGTTGCCGTTCTTTTACAGTGCATCCGGGCCGATGCGGTCGGCACGACAACGAAATGACGATAAAATTGGTACTTTCCGGTAAGGGAGTTGTTTGCAGCAACTTTTGCCACCCATCCCCGTGATGGCTGGCAACAAAAAAAACGATCTAACAAGATATCATGAGTAAAGAGACGGGGAATTCGCCGGCGCATGTTCCGGCCATTGTCGTGACGGCAAAACCGGCCGCATCGCAACCGGCAGATCTGCTTGTATTGCCTTTCGGTTCGAAAGACCTCAAAAAAGAGGCTTCCGCGATCCTGACGGAGCTTGGCCTCGATTCTGCCGTACTTGGGGACTTCAAGGCTTCTGCCGGAGAAACGGCGGTGCTGTACCGTGCTGTGCCGGGCGGGAAGGGGGCCGGCAGGGTCATGCTGCTTGGCCTCGGTGAATCCCGGAAAAACGACGATGTCCGTAAAGCTTCCGAATCCCTTGGCAAAAAGGGGGTCGATATCCATTGTGAAACCATTGCCGTCGACTGTTCCGGCATGGCTTCGTGGTCGAAGCACACCAAAAGTTCTCCGGGCCAGCTTGCCGAGGTTATCGTTGCCGGTATCCTGTATGGCTCCTACCGGTTTGACCGGCTGAAAAGCGGCCGCCTGGAAAAAGAGAAGGATCGGAAGGATGAGCGCAAGCCGAAAGCCATTGCCGGCCTGACCTTCGCCGGTTGCGGGGAGCATGCCGAAGAGGTGCGCAAGGGCGCCGAGGCCGGACTGGTCATCGGTTCGTGCCAGAATGCATGCCGGGATCTGGTCAATCTTCCCGGCAACCTGCTTTCCGCGGAAGACCTTGCTGCTGCGGCGACGGCTGCCGGTCGGCGTGGCGGTTTCGAGGTGCAGGTCTTCGACAGGAAAAAGATTACCGAACTCGCCATGGGCGGCCTGCTTGCCGTCAACAAGGGGAGCCAGGATCCGCCAACCTTCACGGTTATGGACTACCGCCCGAAAGGGAAGGTGAAAAAAACGGTTGCGCTGGTCGGCAAAGGTATCACCTTCGATTCAGGCGGCATATCCATCAAGCCTTCTGCCGGTATGGACGAGATGAAGAGCGATATGGCCGGAGCCGCATGCGTGATTGGCGTTCTTGAAGCTGTGGCCGCCCTGGGGCTGCCGATACGGGTTGTCGGCCTCGTGCCGGCAACGGACAACATGCCCAGTGGTTCCGCCCAGAAGCCAGGTGATGTCATCACCACCATGTCGGGCATCACGGTTGAAGTCGGCAACACCGATGCCGAGGGGCGCCTGATTCTTGCCGATGCGCTTACCTACGCGAAGCGTGAATATGCTCCCGACGTGATCATCGACCTTGCGACGCTGACCGGGGCATGCATCGTTGCCCTGGGCATGAAAGTCGCAGCCATGTTCAGCAACGACGATCGGCTGGCAGAAGATATCTACGTCTCCGGTCAGGCGTCCGGCGAGAAGGTCTGGCGCCTGCCGCTCTGGAGTGACTACGCCGAGCAGATCAAATCGGAAATTGCCGATGTCAGCAATACCGGCAGCAAAGGGGCCGGCACCATTACCGCAGCGAAATTCCTTGAGAATTTTGTCGAGGGCCATGCATGCTGGGCGCACATTGACATTGCCGGACCGTCGTTTGCAACCAAGGGCGGGGGCGTTTCCGGAGGGACAGGGTTCGGCGTCCGCCTGCTCCTTGATTTGCTGAAATCCTGGTCCTGACAAGGCTGTGGCGCGTTGCCCGTTGCGACATGCCGGGGCGTCACCAACCATAAACCGTACTTCTATGCCGACCGTCAGACAGAACCCGGTGGTGATCGTCCCGGGCGTCCTTTTCTGGGATTCCCTGTACGATGTCATGCGAGATGCCCTGTCGTTATGGGTCCCGAAAGAAAAAATCGCTGTCGTTCCGGTCAGCCTCGCTGACTGGATCGGCATCCCGCCATCGCCGGAACGATCGACGAACCGCGTCATGGCCTCTCTTGACCGGACCGTACGCCAGATGGCGCAGCGCTTTCCCGGAGAGCCGGTCACGATCGTCGCCCACAGCGGAGGTGGAACCATTTCGATGGTTTATCTCCTGCAGAAGCCGTTTCAGGGTGACGCCTATCATGTCGGTTCATCGGTCGGGCGGCTGGTGACGCTCGGAACGCCGTTTCATACCCATGAACGTTTCGCAAAAATCAAGACAGATTTTATCTTCAGCCATGTCCGGCCGGATTTTTTCAGAACCTATCCGGTGGTCTCTGTCGTAAGCGACCAGTACCGCGGCTCTCTGGGGGGAACCCTGACCGAAAAACTCTGCTATCTGTTCTACCAGAGTGTCGACGCGTGCGGTGAAGTTTCAGGAGACGGCATCGTTCCCGCAAAAAGCTGTTTTCTTGAAGGGGCTGAAAATGTTACTATATCCGAAACGGAGCATCTGCCGACTCCCCATACCAGGTGGTACGGCACCAAAGAAGGAATCGAAAAATGGATACAATGGCTTTGAAATCCTGGCGGCGTCCCGTCGGCCTGATCCTGCTGGTTGCCCTTGGTTCGGGCCTTGCAGCCTGCAGACCGGAAGAGCAGAAACGCGACGAGCAGCGCCAGCATGTCGAATCCATGATGGCCATTCTTTTGCAGGTGCAGAAAAACCTTGGCCGCATCCGCCAGAAAGAGGCCGTTGTCGAGCGACTCTCTTCCGATATCGAAGGGGGCCAGGAGGTGAGCGCCGACAAGATCGGCAAGCAGATCTACGGCAATATCCGGTATCTTGATTCCACCCTGACGGCGAGCCAGGCGCTGGTGAGCAAGCTGGAGACCGAGAACCGCTCGTCGAACTACAAGGTCGAGGCGCTTGACCGCCTGACCCGGGAGCTGAAAGGCGACCTGGCTGCGCGCAGTCTGGAGATCGCCAGCATGAAGAGCGAGATTTCAAAACTGAACCGGGAGGTTTCCCGCCTCTCTTCGACCGTTGATGTCATGGACGAGGTCATCAACGACCAGGAGGTCAGGATGTCCAGGGCCTACTACATCATCGGTACGGTGGAGCAGCTTACCCGGAAAGGCATACTGGTAAGGACCGGACCTCTGGCCAAGTTTTTCAATGCCACGCCGGTCGTGGCGAGCGATTTCGATACCCGTTCGTTCCGGCAGATCGACATGACCGAAACCCGGGATATTTTTCTTGACAAGCCGGTCAGCACCATCCATATCCTGACACCCCATTCGAAAGCCTCCTATGAGCTTGTGGGCGGGAAGAGTTCGGCGCTGCTCATGATCAAGGACGCTGATGAATTCTGGAGGAAATCCCGCTGCCTGATCATTGTCCGGGAGTGATGCTTCCGCAGCCTGCGGCCGGGTTCTTTCGTTCTTGACGCAGTAACGCATAATGCAAGCCCGTTCCCCCCTCCGGTAACGGGCTTTGAATTTGAAAACCGACGATATGAAAATCACGATATTCGGAACAGGATATGTTGGCCTGGTCACGGGTGCCTGCCTTGCCGAGGTAGGCAATGACGTGCTGTGTGTCGACATTGACGAAGCAAAGATCGCCAGGCTGCAGCAGGGTGAAATACCCATTTACGAGCCCGGTTTGCAGGAGATTGTCGAGGAGAACGTCCGGGAAGGGCGGCTCGCGTTTACTTCCGATGCCCGGAAAGGCGCCGGGTTCGGCCTCTATCAGTTCATCGCTGTCGGAACGCCGCCCGACGAGGACGGCTCCGCCGACCTGACGCATGTGCTTGCCGTTGCCGAAAGCATCGGCAGGAACATGGACGAGTACCGGATCATCATCAACAAATCGACCGTACCGGTTGGAACCGCCGACCTGGTGCGGGGACGCATCGAGCAGACGCTGGCTGAACGGGGGATTACCCTTGATTTTGACGTCGTCTCCAATCCGGAGTTCCTCAAGGAGGGCAATGCGGTCGACGATTTCATGAAGCCCGAGAGGATTGTGGTCGGCGTCGACAATCCACGCACGAGGGAGCTCCTGAAGAACCTCTATGCACCGTTCAACAGGAGCCACGAGCGCTTTATTGCCATGGATGTCCGTTCCGCCGAGCTGACCAAATATGCTGCAAACGCGATGCTGGCGACCAAAATCAGCTTCATGAACGAAATCGCCAACATCGCCGAGCGGGTTGGTGCTGACGTCGAGTCGGTCCGGCGGGGTATCGGCTCCGATTCCCGGATCGGTTTCGCCTTCATCTACCCGGGGGTCGGCTATGGCGGCTCCTGTTTCCCGAAGGATGTCCAGGCCCTCGAACGCACGGCCAGAAAGTTCGGGTACGATTCGAGGATCCTGCAGGCGGTCGAGGCGGTCAACCGCGACCAGAAGCTGAGTCTGTTCGAAAAAATGCGCATCCATTTCGGCGGCGACCTCAATGGCCGCGTCATCGCCGTCTGGGGCCTCTCCTTCAAGCCGAACACGGACGATATGCGTGAGGCACCGAGCAGGAGCCTCCTGGAGGCGTTATGGGGTGAAGGTGCGAAGGTCCGGGTGTATGATCCTGTCGCCATGGATGAGGCCCGCCGCATCTATGGGGAGCGGGAGGACCTCTATTTCGCCGAGCATCCGGAAGCTGCGGCGGCGGGGGCCGATGCGCTGGCGGTCATGACGGAATGGATGGTGTTCCGTAGCCCGGATTTCGAGAAAATCCGCCAGATGCTGCTCCAGCCGGTCATATTCGACGGGCGCAACATGTACAATCCTGACCTTATGGAACAGCTTGGATTCGCCTACTACTCCATCGGCCGTCGTCCGAGAACGCTGGCCTGAATGCTTTTCTGCGGCAGGCAGCCGTTTTCCCTTCAACCATGGCCGTGGAAATGCTGCAGCGGCCCGTTGCCGTTGCCGATCCGCCATCCTGTGCCTGCCGCTATCGATGCATGCGTGTAGGCGATAGCGGCTTCGACCGCACTGACCATGTCCAGCCCGCGGGCGAGGAAGCCGGCAGCGGCTGAAGAGAGGGTGCAGCCGGTGCCATGGGTATTGGCTGTCGCGATCCTCGGGTTTGAGAACCAGTGCATTTCCCCGTTGTGGAGCAGGCCGTCGACAAGCTCCGCCCCCGTACCATGTCCACCTTTGACCAGCACCGATGCTGCGCCGAGTGCATGCAGCTCGCGGGCGGTGCTCTCGATCTCCCGCTTTCCTGACGGGAGCTGCCGTCTTCCGGTCAGTACGGCAGCCTCGGGAAGGTTTGGCGTGACCAGCGATGCCCTGGGGAACAGGAGCGCAGGGATCACCTGTGCCGACGCTTCCGGGAAGAGGGCCTGGCCGGCCGTAGAGCGGAAAACAGTGTCAAGGACGACCGGAACATCGTTGAGCGTCGCAAGCAGCTCTGAGAGCGTTTCTGCGGCCTCGATACTGCCGATCATACCGATTTTGACCGCATCGATACCGATGTCGCAGGCAAGTGCGAGGAACTGCTCCCGAATGAATGCGACAGGGATGTGATGGACGCCCTGGACGCCGAGGGTGTTCTGCGCCGTCACTGCGGTGATGACACTCAGCCCGAAACAACCCGTTGCAGCAATGGTTTTGAGGTCGGCCTGGATGCCTGCGCCGCCGCTCGAATCGGATCCGGCGATGGTCATCACGGTCGGAACGGTGCTGACCGGCAGGTTCATTCCCATACCCTCCTGACCAGGTCTTTCGTCGCCGCCACAGGGTCGCCGGCGCCCGCAACCGCAGAAATGACGGCGATCCCGGATGCTCCGGCCCTGATGACTTCTGCGGTGTTTCCTGCGTTGATGCCGCCGATGGCGACAATGGGAAGGCCGGTTGCGTTTCGCACTTCGGCGATGCAGCCGGTTCCGACAGGGGGGAATGGTTTTTCCTTGGAGATGGTCGGGAAGATGTGGCCCAGGCCGATATAGTCGGCGCCATCCAGCCTGGCGGCCTCTGCTTCGCGCACATCGCAGGCAGAAACGCCGATAAGGATGTCCGGTCCGAGCAGAGCCCTGGCCGCGGATGCCGGCAGGTCCTCCTGGCCGAGGTGCACCCCGTCGGCGTGCATGGCCATGGCGATATCGAGCCGGTCGTTGACGATGAACAGCGCCCCATGCCTGTGGCATCGTTCCTGGATACGGACAGCCCACTCGAACAGGTCGCGGCCGGCGGCGTTTTTCCGGCGGAGCTGTATCATTCCGGCGCCGCCTTCGAGGGCCAGGCCTGCCAGTTCTACGGGATCGCGGTGTTCATCGGTGATGACGCAGAGGAAGCGGTGCGGCAGTCTCATGGCAGGTATGATCGATAGGTTGCAAGTGTTTGCTCCAGATTGTCCGGATGCAGAAACGGCGACAGTGCGGCGACGCCCCACGCGCCCTTTTCGATGCATGCAGCGCTTTTTTCAGGGCTGATGCCCCCGACGGCGATAACCGGGATGGGCACGCTCAGGCATGCTTCTGCGAGTGCCCCGAGGCCTGGCGGCGGTCCATACCGCTCTTTTGAAGGGGTGGGGAACACGGGGCCGAACAGCAGGTAGTGGACTCCTGATTTCCATGCCTCGACAGCGGCTCTGACACTATGGACGCTCTGGCCCGTCAGGAGGTCGGGGAAGCGTTTCCTGATGCTTGTGGCCGGACAGGATGCTTCGGGAAGATGGACGCCTGCCGCACCGGCAATCATGGCGATATCCGGCCGTTCGTTGATCAGGAGCAGCGAGCCCGAGGCGGCCAGCACGGGTTGCAGGCTTTCGGCGAGTCTGCAGCTGTCGCGTCCGGCAAGGCCCTTTTCACGTACCTGGAACATGACCGGGAAGGATTCCGGAATCCGCCTGGCCTGCAACATGGCCAGGCCGGCGCCATCAAGGTGCTCCCTGCCGCCGCTGACGATCATCAGGCGGGGCAGCTTTTGTGCTGGTACGTTCATTTGCTGTGAATTTCAGGCACGATAACTATTTTTCAGGTAATAGCCATGACCGCATCCGCCACGCTTCTGCACACGGGTGGGGGAGAGGGGAGGGGCCGTGTGCCAACCATTAAACCATGTCAATCCATGCCATCCTTTGAGGAACAGCTTACCCTTTCAGGGCTTGTCCTGCCGACCGTAGCGCCTCCGGCAGGCCTTTACCAGCCGGCTTTGCGCGTTGGGGATTTCGTCTATACTTCAGGGCAGTTGCCGATGGTCGATGGCCGTCTCGTCGAACCGGGGGGGGCCGGGGCGGTGACAGACGGCTCCGTCAGTGAGGCGTCGGCGGCAGCAAGGATCGCCGCAATCAATGCCGTGGCGGCGCTTCGTGCCGCCGCAGGCTCTCTCGACAAGCTCGATCGCATTGTCAAGGTAACTGTTTTTGTCGCCAGCGCTCCCGGTTTCAATGCGCAACATCTTGTCGCCAACGGAGCCTCCTCACTCATTGGTGATATCTTCGGCGAGGCAGGCCGCCATGTCCGGAGTGCCGTCGGTGTCGCCGCCCTGCCCCTTGGCGCGAGTGTCGAAGTCGAGCTCATTGCCACCTGTCATTCATGCTGAAACCCGCATTCCGGGAATTGTTTTCCTTCTGAAAATCCTGCCGGGGCAGTCGCCTCGCCCCGGCAGGACCCTTCCTTTTTTTGATAAAAAAAACTATTCGAAACAGCTCATTATTTTGCGTAAGCAATCATGATGACCTGTGTCGTTTACGTCTTTACTTATTTTTGAATCATTTCGCTCCTTATTTGCGTTTAAAACGACAGGCATTTGTTGTTTATGCTGTTATATTTTTTTTATTAACCCGTCTATTTCGTTCAAATATTTTTTTTGTCTTTTTTGCTTTTATTGCGTTTTGTTCTTGGCTTTTTGTCATTTAATTTTTATGGTAACATAATGATTTTTACTTTTGATAAACTTATTTAAGTTATTGTATTAAATTTTGATAACAGATTTTTGATAAAGTTTTTTTTATGTCTTTATTAGTGTTTTTAATTTTGATAAAATTTTGTGTTTATTGTAATAGGTTCTTGGCTGTGTTGTCTTATTTGTTTTGATTTTTATGTTCGGTTATCTTCTTTTGGTGCTTTTAATTTTGTGAATCCTCTGTTTTTTTTGCCGCTTTATTATTGTCTTTTGTCTGGTGCTTTGTTGTTCATTTTTGTTGGTCGTATCTGATTGTTTTTTTTCTCATTTTCGATTGTTTTTGGGTTTATTTATCTGGTGAAAATTATGCCGGATTACGGGGGCGTCATGCCGCGGTTGCGGGGCATGCTTTGCGAGGGTATTGTTTTGTTGCGAATTAGGCGCCACTTCGGTAAACTACATGCACCCGTATGGTTTCGGGGCGTATGCCTTGTCAAATCTCATGCGATATACTGATTGAAAACCGTGGCGTTTTGACGGTGGCAACCGTTGCGGCCTGAGGTCTCCCGCATCCTTCGTCGCATCTCCGGTTCGTTGCCGGGCCCACGGTTTTTCTGACATTTAATACTGAGCACATGTCCCGAGTTTTTAGTGTTGTTCTGATGGTGGCCGTCCTCGTCTTCGGCATATTCATCGGAACGCGGTTGCGGCTTGACGGGGGGGCTCCTGAAGACGCTGCACAGAAAAAGGTCCAGGATGTCTACCGGAAGATCATTTCATCCTATGTCGATCCTGTCAATACGGACAGTCTTGCCAATGCGGGGATCAGGGGGATGGTCGAATCGCTCGATCCGCATACGATCTATCTTGAGCCGGAAAAGGCAGCATATTCCCATGCAGAGCTTGAAGGGAATTTCGAGGGGGTCGGCATCGAGTTCGACGTGGTCCATGATACCCTTCTCGTGGTGACCCCCCTTGCCGGGGGCCCCAGTGAATCGGCAGGTATCATGCCGGGCGACAGGATTGTCGCCATTGACTCCGCCAGTGCGGTCGGCATTACCAAAGCCGCCGTCCTCCGGAAGCTTCGGGGCAGGAGCGGGACGAGGGTGACCCTCAAGGTCTACCGTCCTCTGACGAAGCGGACGGTTGACTTCCTGGTCACGAGGGGGAAGATTTCGACATCAAGCATCGATGCGGCCTTTATGGTCGACAAGGCGGCAGGTACCGGATATATCCGGGTCAGCAAATTTGTGGAGACGACTGCCGCAGAGTTCCACAAGGCGCTGCTTTCCCTGAAGCAGCAGGGCATGCGGCGCCTGATCATCGACCTTCGAGGCAATCCGGGCGGCTTCCTTGACCAGGCGGTTGCGGTTGCCGATGAACTGCTTGTCGACAAGCGGCTTATTGTCTATACCAAAAGCCGGCATGGCGGCGCTGACGAGCTTCGTTATGTGGCCCGCCCCGGGGGGCTTTTCGAGAACGGGCCGGTCGGCCTGCTGGTCGACCGTGGCAGCGCTTCGGCGGCCGAGATCCTCGCAGGTGCCCTGCAGGATAACCGGCGGGCGTTTCTTGTTGGCGAGCTTACCTTTGGCAAGGGGCTCGTCCAGCGTCAGTTCGCATTCCCTGACGGTTCTGCGTTGCGTCTGACGGTTTCCCGTTATTACACGCCGCTGGGACGTCAGATCCAGCGGAGTTATGACGAGGGTGTCCGCGGCCGGGAGGAGTATTACCGGGCGGCCCTGGGCAGGAACCTGTCGGACGGGATGATGAGGCGTTCCGGAGGTGAGCTCTATCTCGACAACGGTGATGTCGCCGTTTACTGCACCGATGGTCTTTCCGGAACGGCTCAGGGGGAAAAGCTCAAAAAGATGCTTGCCAGTGCGGGGGGGATCATGCCCGATTACTGGGTTTTCGGCAGGGCTACCACCAATCTGTACCAGGAGCTGTTTGCCAAGGGCGTTTTTGAGGAACTTGCACTGAAGCTGATCGACGATCCGTCGAGTGCGGTACAGCGGCACCGGAAAACCCCTGATGATTTCATTTTGGCAAACCCGATACCTGCAGACCTTGAGTCGCTCGTGCGAAAGGCGTGCGCAGTCCAGGGCATTGTCTTCAGCCACGCGGATTTTGCAAGGGATGCGCGATATATCAGGGTTGCCCTGAAGGCGAGAATTGCAAGGCAGCTCTTTGGAACGGAAGGGCAACTGAAGGTGTTGATTCGTGAAGGCGATCCCTCCATGCAGGTCGCCACCAGGATCATATCGAAAAAAGCATCGTGAAGCTGCCCCGTCTGCAGCTTCAGCTTTGCCTCTCGCAAACCAATCCGGGCAACCTTCTATGGCCTCCTTTCTCGAACAAATCGACAGCACGACCTGCGCCGAGCGTTTCAGGAACGACTGGCTGCGTATTTCGACCTGTCCGGTTCCGTCGTCAGGATTTCTTTCGTTCGTAGCCGTGGCGGATATTCCGGCATCCCAGCAATCGGTGCTGAGCCTGCTCTATGACATCGATGCAGCTACCGAATGGGTGTGGAAGACCCGGGAAATGCGGGTGCTCGAAGAGCTGACCGAGAACAATGACGGGCGTGTCGTCTACCAGCTGGTCAGCGCTCCCTGGCCGGTTACCGATCGTGAAATCGTTTCCCGCTCGGTCGCCTTCATGGATCCGGTCACCTCCGAGGCGTTTATCAGGATCGAATGCCTTCCGGATCATATTCCCGAGGATCACCGCTACGTCAGGGTCCGGCGCATGGAGGGTGCCTGGAACATTCTTCCGGTATCGGAAGAGCGTTGTCGGGTGGTGTTCCGCCTGCATATCGAACCTGCCGGGGAAATTCCCTCGTGGCTTGCGAACCTGGCGGTTATCGATACGCCTTATCACACCATGTGCAACCTCAGAGAGATGGTTCGGCGTGAGAAGTACCGGACACCGGTCAATGCTCCGTTTCGGAGCACCTCGGACGGGATCATCCGGAATTATGAGGATTTCATCGACTGATTTGCTGCAGTTGCGTTTCGCCCATAACTAAACTTGCGTAGCCTTATGGATGTCATTACCGCTCTTGACGGTAATTGGGAGTTCCGTATCGAACACAAGGGGATCCGGGTCTACTCGTCGACCGTGCAGGATTCCGACATCCTCGGTTTCAAGGGGGAGGTCGCCTTCGATGTTCCGTTTCGAAAGCTTGTCAGCCTGTTTCATGATTTCGGAAGCTATCACCGGTGGGTGCATCAGCTGGATGAGATGGAGGTGCTTTCGGGCAGCGAGGAACTTGAGTATGTCGTCCGTCAGGTTATCAATACCCCGTGGCCGATGCCGAAGCGTGAGCTGATTGTCAGGACCACCCTGCATACGGCGCCTTCTGGTGCGGTTGCCCTCACCATGCAGGGGGTTGCGGACTACCTTCCTGAACGGCCGGACCTGCACCGGGTCTGCGAGTCGCGGGGCGGATGGGTGCTCATGCCTGTCGAGGGTGGGCAGGTGCATGTTACCTTCGTGCTGCACATGAACCCCGGTAACGACGTGCCGCCTGCGCTCAGCAATGCCGGCCTGTTCGAGGTGCCGTTCTACACGTTGCAGAAACTGCGCACGCTTGCCCAGGATCCTGCGTACAATCCGCCATGGCCAACGGTCATTGCCGAGCAGCTGGGGATTGCCGGAACAGATCCCGGCACGCATTGAGCAGTTTTCCGCGCCTGACGGGTACAGCCCCGACCTCCTGGCAGACGGTGCTGGCCGCAAGGTTGGCGATTTTGGCGCTGGTCACCAGGTCGAGGCCTGAGGCGATGCCCAGGGCCAGCATGCCGATGACCGTATCGCCGGCGCCGGAGACATCTGCCACCTCCAGCGACGTTGCCGGCAGGTGGGTGAACGAACC
This sequence comes from uncultured Chlorobiaceae bacterium, assembly GCA_964611215.1. GTDB lineage: Bacteria > Bacteroidota > Chlorobiia > Chlorobiales > Chlorobiaceae > Chlorobaculum. The sequence goes on along the minus strand of CAZSXF010000001.1, from coordinate 271,111 downwards.
GTCGTAGATCGTCAGCCCCTTTTCACTTCTGGTAACGACAAGGGTTTCCGTTTCCAGGCGCTCCCTGAGCAGGCGGCACCCCTCTTCGACTTCGCTGTCCGTATTTCCGATTGCGATGCCGAGCGAGGCCGAAAGTTCCGAAAGGTTAGGCTTGAAGACGGTGCAGCCCTGGAAGCCGAAGAAGCCCTTGATTTTCGGGTCGACCAGAACCGGGATTTCCAGTTCCCTGCAGTGGGTGATAATTGCGGTGACGAGCGTTCCGGTCAGCACGCCTTTATTGTAATCCTCGAGCACCACGGCGCCAAGCGTTCCGGCGACCTCCCTGAACATCTCCAGCAGCCGCGCTTCGGTCTGCGGGTCGAGTTCGCGTCGGCTCTCATAGTCCACCCTGGTGATGTGGTGGTTCTGGGAAAGCACCCTCGTCTTGCAGGTCGTCGGCCTTGACGGGTCGGCGAGCAGATGCGCGGCGGAAAGGGAGTTTTGCTCCATCAGCCGAACCATCTCTTCCCGGTTCCGGTCGTCGCCGGTTATGCCGAAGAGGAAGCTCTCGGCGCCAAGCGCACGGATGTTGAGCGCGACGTTGGCTGCCCCACCCAGTCGGCTGCTTTCCCCGGTCACGTCGACTACCGGTACCGGGTATTCGGGCGAGATACGGGAGACATGGCCGAAAATGTACTTGTCAAGCATGACATCGCCGATGACGGCGATTCGCTGCCTGCTGAATGAGTCAAGGATGCTTTCAATCCGTTCGCTGGTCATTGGGTGATGGCGTTCGACGTTGCCGAAATGCCCCTGGCAGGGCATTTTCGGGGAATTCTGGTCCAGTTTGCCGCGTGGAATCACGCAGGGTTGCGTTGGAGAAAATAAGCCGAAGATCGCTTGTTCTTCGTGATTTTATTTTACGTGAATTTTTTTATATTTAAAGCTATCCATTTTTAGAATTTATGTAACTGGTTCACATGTTTGACAATCTCAGCGATAAACTTGAGCTGACGTTCAAAAAACTTGCCGGTCAGGCGACCATAAACGAGGTCAACATCGGTATCGCCATGCGCGATATCAAGCGGGCTCTCCTTGGTGCGGACGTCAACTACAAGGTCGCAAAGAAACTGGTTGAGGATATCCGCCAGAAGTCGCTCGGGGAGTCGGTTATCAAAAGCGTTTCTCCGGCGCAGATGATCGTCAAGATCGTCAATGACGAACTGACCGACATCATGGGCGGGGAGAACAGGCCGCTGAACCTGCCCCCGAAGAAAACCCCGGCGATCGTCATGGTTGCGGGACTGCAGGGATCCGGCAAGACCACCTTTTGCGCCAAGCTTGCGAAGCGCCTGAAGAAGGGCGGGAAGAACCCGTTGCTCGTCGCTGCTGACGTCTACCGTCCGGCTGCAGTCGAGCAGCTCAGGACGCTCGGCGAGCAGATAGAGGTTCCCGTGTTTTCGATTGACGCGCAGGATGCCATGAAGGCTGCCCTTGGCGGCCTTGAGTCTGCCAGGGCAGGGGCCCGCGACGTCGTCATCATCGATACGGCGGGACGCCTCCAGATTGACGAGGCCATGATGGCCGAGGCTGAGGCGCTCAAGAACGCGCTCAAGCCTGATGAACTGCTTTTTGTCGTCGATTCCATGATGGGCCAGGAGGCGGTCAATACCGCAAAGGCCTTCAACGATCGGCTCGATTTTGACGGCGTGGTCCTCACCAAGCTTGACGGTGATGCCCGCGGCGGTGCGGCGCTTTCGATCCGGCAGGTGGTGGAGAAGCCGATCAAGTTCATGAGTGTTGGCGAGAAGGTCGACGATCTCGATCTGTTCTATCCGGATCGTATGGCCCAGAGGATTCTCGGCATGGGCGATATTGTCAGTTTCGTCGAGAAGGCCCAGGAGACCCTGGACCTCGAAAAGACGATGCAGATGCAGTCGAAGCTCATGAAAAACGAGTTCGACCTGAACGATTTTTATGACCAGCTCCAGCAGCTCAAGAAAATGGGTTCCATCCAGGGCCTGATTGAAATGGTCCCCGGACTGAACAAGATGGTGCCGAAGCAGGATCTTGAGAATCTTGATTTCAAGCCGATCGAGGCGATGATCTCTTCCATGACGAAGGGTGAACGGAAGAATCCCGATATTATCAATGGCAGCCGCCGCCAGAGGATCGCTCAGGGCAGTGGCACCAGGGTGCAGGAGGTGAATATGCTCCTGAAGCAGTTTCAGGAGATGAAGAAGATGATGCGTTCGGTTTCCCGCCTGACCCAGTCCGGCCGGAAGCTCACCACGCAGAACCTCTCGCTGGACAAGTTTTTGAAACGATAAATGACCAATGTCTCTTAATTAATTTAAATCCATTACGCTTTGGTTAAGATCAGACTGAAAAGAGCCGGAAGGAAAAAAATGCCGTTCTACCAGATCGTTGCAGCAGATGGCCGTTCTCCCCGCGATGGCAAGTTCCTTGAAGTTATCGGCCATTACAATCCGACAGCCAAGCCGCATGCGGTGACCATCGAGAAGGATCGTGTTGCTTACTGGCTGAACGTCGGTGCGCAGCCGACCGATACCGTTCGCAGCCTCATTCGCGGCACCGGCCTCCTGCATGAGTTGAACCTGCAGCGCCGTGGCGTCAGCGAGACTGAAATTGCTGCACAAATGGAAAGCTGGTTTCAGAAAGAGGCCGAGCGTCGTCAGAAGCGCCTTGCGCTCAAGACCCGTCGTCGGCAGGCAAAGAAAGCCGCTGAGGCAGCCGGTTCTGCAGAGGCCTGAGGCCTTTCAGGCTGGATAACAGGTATTGTGTCGCGGGATGGAGCTGTATCAGACAGGGCTCGTTCTCAAGCCCAAAGGGCTGAAAGGGGAACTGAAGGTTCAGCCCGTGACTGATTTTCCGGAGAGCTTCCTGAAGCGGAAGCATCTCTATATTGGCAGGAATCCCGGGGAGGCCGTGTCGCGCAAGGTTGTGTCGGCAAGGTTGTACCAGGGGTTCGCCTGGATCGTTCTGGACGGCATCGGTTCCCGTGAAGAGGCCGAAGCTGTCGCCGGTTACCGGCTGTATGTGACGGAAGCGGAGCTTGAACCGTTGCCTGGTGACCGTGCCTACCTCCATGAGCTTATTGGCCTGGAGGTGCAGGATGAAGCCGGGAACCGGGTCGGCAGGGTACGTGACGTGCTGTCGATGCCGGCGCATGATGTCTACGATATCGAGACTGCAGGCGCCAGCGTGCTGGTCCCTGCAGTCGATGAGTTTGTGGAAGAGATCGACCTTCGGAAGGGGGTCATGGTGGTACGGCGCTTTTCCGAGTTCCTGTAACACCAGATGTTCTTGACAAGATTGATTGAAGCAATGTCTCAGGTGTGAAAGCCATGCGGATCGATATTATTTCCGTCATCCCTGATTTTTTCGCATCGCCGCTTGAAACGGGACTGCTCGGCATCGCGAGGAAGAAAGGCCTTGTCGATATTCATGTGCACAACCTGCACGATTTCGGGCTGGGTAAATACCGTCAGGTGGACGATACGCCGTTTGGCGGGGGCGCGGGAATGATCATCAGGCCCGAACCGGTTTTCGCGTGCATTGAAGGCTTGCAATCTGAACGGGCGTACGACGAAGTCATTTTTATGACGCCTGACGGAACACCTTTCGGGCAGCGGATGGCAAACCGGCTTTCCCGAAAAGGGAACCTCATCATCCTGTGCGGTCATTACAAGGCCATGGACGAAAGGATCCGGCAGACACTCGTCACCATGGATATCTCCGTTGGGGATGTCGTTCTGTCCGGCGGGGAGCTTCCGGCCCTTATGGTTGCCGATGCGCTTGCCAGACTTGTGCCCGGAGTGCTTGGAGATGGTGAGTCGGCACTGACCGATTCGTTCCAGAACGGCATGCTTGATTGCGCCTGGTATACGCGTCCTGCCGAGTTCAGGGGGATGGGGGTGCCCGAGGTGCTGCTTTCAGGACATCACGAAAAAATCGGGATCTGGCGTGAGGAGAACGCGCGCAACCGTACGCGGCAGCGCCGTCCGGACCTCCTGTCGGAGAACGGAGAGTGGGAAGAAGAGTAAAGACAACATAAGCTAACATTGTCATCATGGAGCAGTTAATTTCATTGGTTGAAGCAACCCAGAACAGGACCGATATTCCTGAAGTCCGTCCTGGCGATACGGTGCGTATCCAGCTGAAGGTCATCGAAGGTGAGAAAGAGCGTCTTCAGGCTTTCGAAGGTGTCGTCATCAGCGACAGGGGAGCCGGCGCTTCCAAGACCATCACCGTCCGCAAGATTTCGCACGGTGTCGGCGTCGAGAGGATCATTCCGATCAACTCCCCGAACGTGGAGAGTGTGACGGTCGTCAGGCAGGGCAAGGCAAGAAGGGCAAAGCTGTTCTACCTGCGCAAGCGCACCGGCAAGGCGGCGCTGAAGGTCAAGGAGCGCAAGTCCGCAGCGGCACAGGCCTGAGCCGGTTTCCAATTTCCTGGTTGTCTCCGGAAGGCCGCTCTCTTGCGCGCCTTTCGGAGGACGGCTTCTGAACTCCATTCGTGTCCCGCAATTCCGGCTTTTGCCGGAAGGTGACGGTGTGTGTGCCCCCCCACGGCCAGCGCGGTCAGTCCCACTCCACCAGTATCCTTTATCCCCATGCTTGTTATCGGTGATTATCAGCTGCACGCCCTGAAGATTCAGGAATTCCTGTTTGACGGCGGCCCGTTGCCGGTCGCCAACATCGACCCCGCAAAACCAAGGCCGAAAGTGCGGCTCGCGACGCGGCTCCTGCTGCTTGTCGCTCCGGGCCTGCGCATCCTGGTCGATACCGGTGTCGGCGAGCTTTGCTGGACAAGCCGATGGGCGGCCAACGCAACCAGCCCCTACCGGTTGCGTGAGGAGCTGGCGAGGTTGGGGCTCGAACCGGGGGATATTACCCATCTTGTCCTGACCCACCTGCACAGCGACCACGTCGGTGGCGCATTCTCCTGCGGCGGTGACCGTCTCGTGCCGGTCTTTCCCTACGCGGAAGTCATTGTCCAGGAAGAGAATTACAGGACGGCATGCCGTCCTGATGCCCGCGAACAGGCCAGCTACAATGAAACCATCATGGAGGAGTTCCGCCAGCTCTCGCAGTTCCGCACGGTTTCGGGAACCCACCAGCTGTTTCCCGGCGTCGATGTCATTGTCAGTAATGGACATACCCGTGGCCAGCAGCTGATCAGGATTTCCGACGGCCGGACGACGCTGCTGCATGGAGCGGATCTTATCCCCACGACGGCTCATTACCCGTCGACAAGGGTCACCGGCAACGATATCGATCCGCGTACCGTTCTTGAGGAAAAGGCTGCTATCCTTGAACAGGCGTGTGCCGGTGGCTGGATTCTCTTTTTCGGCCACGACCCCTTCCGGCATGCCGCGACGGTGCATCGGGGGCCAGCCGGCTTCGTGCCCGGTCCGGCTCCGGAGTTCTGAACCTATAATCGTTTCGCATGATCGTCTCTCTGGACCCGGTAACGGCAGACCGCCTGCGGGAGAAAATTTTTGCCTTCTATCATGCGAACCGGCGCGATTTCCCCTGGCGGAACACCACCGACCGGTATGCCGTCATGGTGAGTGAAATCATGCTTCAGCAAACACAGGCAGAGCGCGTCGTGCCGCGGTTCCTGGAATGGATGGATCGTTTTCCGGATGTCCGTGCTCTTGCCTCGGCTTCGCTCAGGGAGGCTCTCGCCCTGTGGAGCGGCCTTGGCTACAACGCCCGGGGGCAACGCCTCCGGCAGGCCGCAATCGATGTTACGGAGCGATTCGGTGGCGTGATGCCAGGAGAGCCCGCGCAGTTGCTGACCCTGCCGGGCATCGGCCCCTACACCAGTTGTTCCATACCCGTGTTTGCCGACAACCGGGACCTTGCCGCCGTCGATACCAATGTCCGGAGGGTGCTCATCCATGAGCTGACGCTCGACGAACAGTTGCCAATGACGGAACTTCGTCGGCTTGCCAGGGAGCTGCTTCCCGAAGGCCGGAGCCGTGACTGGCACAATGCACTCATGGATTACGGGGCGCTCGAACTGACAAGCCGCAGGACGGGGATTTCGCCGCACTCCCGGCAGTCGAGCTTCAAGGGGTCCCGCCGCTGGTATCGCGGACAGTTGCTCAAGGCGCTGGTCGCCGAGGCGGAGCTGCCGGTCTCCCTTCTTGAAGACCGGTATCCTGATTGTCCATACGGCATCAGTGCAATTATCGGCGCCCTTGTCGGCGAGGGCCTTGCTGAATGGCGTGATTCCGGGAGGAGCGTCGCCATCGCAGGAGAGGGCGGCGGCGATGGTTGACGGTGGAACGGAACCTGTTCCGTAGCGGGGGCATGACGGGGCAGGGGGGATCGGCAACCCGGAGCTGGTTTACTCCGAGTTGTAGACCATATTGAGAGAGTTGTAGAGATTGTCGAGTTCGGGAATGAATTTCTTGATGATCTCCTTTCTCTTGAGCTTGAGCGTAGGGGTCATCATGCCGTTATCGACGGTGAACGGTTCGTCGACAAGCAGGAATTTGCGGACTTTTTCGTGGGTCGCGAGCTGACGGGAGATGTTTTTCAGGAGCCGTTCGTAAATCTTGAAAATCTCCTTGTTGGTGATCAGTTCCCGGTTGTTTGCCGCCTTGATGCCGTTTTCAGCGGCAAACTCCTTGAGCTTCGAGAAATCCGGAACGATGATGGCGATGAGGAACGGGCGCTTCTCTCCGACGATCATCGCCTGTTCGACAAACGGGCTTTCATGGATGAGGTTCTCGATCGGCAGCGGTGCGATGTTTTTGCCGCCGGAGGTCACGATGATGTGCTTCTTGCGGTCGGTGATCTTCAGGTAGCCGTCCGCGTCGATCTCACCAATGTCACCGGTGTAGAACCAGCCGTCCCGGAGCACCTCGGCGGTTGCGGCTTCGTCACGCCAGTAGCCTTTCATGATGTTCGGCCCCTTGAGCAGTATTTCGCCGTCTTCCGCGATTCTGGCCTCGACATTTTTGATCGCCCGGCCGACGGTGCCGAATTTGACTTTTTCGGGCCGGTTCACATGGGTGACCGGGGAGGTTTCCGTAAGACCGAACCCTTCAAGAATGGTGATGCCGACGGCCTGGAAGAACTCCCCGGTTTTCTGGGGAAGCGCAGCACCTCCGGAAACGAAATACCGCAACCGACCGCCGAATTTTTTCTTCACTTTGCCGTAGACCAGCTTTTCTGCTATCCGGTGCTGCATTTCGAGGAACGGAGAGACTTTGCCGACCGCCTCCTGGCGATGGAATTTTTCACCGGTCCTGACGGCCCAGAAGAAGATTTTCTGTTGCATCGCTCCTTCGCTCGTAACCGATTTCAGGATGCCGGTCTTCATCCGGTCGAAGAGCCGGGGGACGGTGAAGATGATGGTGGGTTTGGCTTCGGTGATGTTGAGAGAAACGGTTTCAATACTTTCGGCAAGGAATATCGGGGCGCCGCAGGCGAACATGAGGTAGTAGCCACCCGTTCGTTCGTAGGCGTGGGAGAGCGGCAGGAAGGAGAGGCTGCAGTCGGTACTGTCCAGACGGATGACCGTGGAACAGGACTTGATGTTTTCACACAGGTTGCGATGGGTCAGCATGACCCCTTTGGGCAGGCCGGTCGTTCCCGAAGTATAGATGATGGTTGCGACATCTTCAGGTTCGACCCTGGTCCCTTCGAGGAGCCACGGTTTTTCCTGCAGGATCTTTTTCCCTTCGAGCTTGGCCGTCGGCAGGTCGATCACCTCTTCGATCGGCTCTTCGAGCCGGTTCATGACGATCACAAGGCTCAGGTTCGGAAGTTTCTGCCAGATGGAGAGTATCTTGCCGAGCTGGAGCATGTTGGAGACGATGATGCCTTTGGCTCCGCAGTTGTTCAGGATGTACTCGATCTGGTTCGGGGGAAGGGAGGGATAGAGGGGGACGTCGATGGCGCCGATGGAGAGCACCGCCATGTCGGCCAGGTACCACCCGGGGCGGTTCTCCGACAGAATGGCGACCCGGTCCCGTACTTCGATACCCTGTTCGCGCAGGAACGCTCCAAGATGTCGGCAATCCTCCTCAAGCGAATCGTAGCTTATCGGTTGGTAGGTGCCATTGATTTTTCGTGTGATTGGCGCTTTGCCTGGCTGCCCTTTGAAATGGGAGAACACTGAGGTGAACAGCTCGGGCAGGGTCTGAAAATCAGGGTTGATAAGTCCCATATACTACCGGTTGGTTTCGAGGAAAGCGGACGGGAACCCTGTCATCAGCTACGTTTTCTGCCGTCATGCCTGGGGAGCGTAGCCGGTTCCAATCCTGAAGCAGCAATGATCAGGTCTACCTGTTCGTAACATTTATTTAACAATAGATACCTTTTTCTGCAACATCTTTTCACGGGCAGGTGGTGTCTTGATCCTCCGGAACCCCACGGTGCGCTGCTGCAGGAGGTTTTTGTTCAGGCGCAGATTGCGGCTGCCCGCTGCATTGCACGTCATCTTTTTCGGGTGCAAGCTTTATTTACGTATATTCGAGCGGGTTCTGTCGCCGTCCGGCTCTGTTCCCCCGATTTCTGTCGAGATATGTCCGGATGGCGATTTCTTTTCCGGTGCCAGCAATCCGGAAGCGCCGGTCTGACGTGGAGGGGGAGTGCGGCGAATTGTTCCGGAAATGTGCTGTCGTTTGTGAAACCGCTGTCTTTACTGCAGTTACGACATTCATTCTTGTTATTTTCAATGACTTCTCCACAACAAAAAGCAGGAAAAAACCGGATCGGCTATATCGGGCTTGTCCTTGGTGTTTTGCTTATCGGGTACCTCCTGTCCACCATGGATCTGGCCGGGGCGTTCCGCAGAATCGGCGCCATCGGATTTGCATCGGTTTTTATCCTCCTGCCCTACCTCGGGCTGCATATCCTCGAAACCCTCGCCTGGGGCAGGCTTTTTCCCAGGAGCGCAGGGAAGGTGAACCTTCTGAAGCTTTTCAAGATACAGCTTGTCTCCGAAACCGTCTCGATGACGCTCCCGGCGGGTGTCGCCATTGGTGAGCCTCTCAGGCCATGGCTGTGCCGCCGTTTCATGGGGATTACCCTTCCCGATGGTTTCGCGAGCGTCGCCATCCGCAAGCTCCTGCTCGGTGCGGCACAGGGGCTGTATACCATTATCGGGGCCATTGCCGGCTTCGCCATTCTCCAGGCCGCGTCGTTGCAGGTGCTGGGGTTTGAGGGGCTTGGCGTGGTCATGGTCGCCACAGGCATTGTCGTCACCTTTGCGTTTCTGGGCATGCTGCTGTTGATGATCAACGGCAATGCGGCGGCATCGCTGCACCGGTTTCTGCTCAAAGTGCCGTTTGCGAAGGTCCGGGAGTGGCTGCTGGAACGTGAGGAGGGGTTCGTCGAAACGGACCGGAAGCTCCAGAGCGTCAAGGCCGATGGGCTTGCCGGTCTTGTCCCGGTCATGCTCATGTATATCGGGGCCTGGCTCATGCTGTCGATCGAGAGTTACCTGATTCTGAACCTGCTTGGCATCAAGCTCGCGTTCTGGCAGGTGATCGCCTTTGATACGGCTATGCTCATGCTCAGGGCCGTTTTCTTTTTCATTCCGTCCGGACTTGGCGTTCAGGAGGTGGGATACCTTGCCTTCCTCGGGGCGCTTGGTGTTTCAGCGGCCGACCTTGCCGCCTTTCTGCTGTTGCGCAGGGCGAAGGAGATTCTGTGGTATGCGATCGGCTACCTCGTGATGTTCCTTGAAGGGATCCGGCTTGACGATGCCCAACAGGAGGGAGAGGCTGCCGTATGAAGAAAAAGATCCTTTTTGTTTGCGGTTCGATGAACCAGACGACCCAGATGTACCAGATTTCGCGGCATCTCGGGGAGTACGACCAGTGGTTTTCCCCTTTTTTCAGCGACGGCGTGCTCGGCAAGGCAAGCGACATGGGCCTGCTCGAATTCACGATCATGGGTAAAAAGCGCTCCAGCCGCGCTATCGCATTCCTGAATGAGCATGAGTTGCAGATCGACGCCGGCGGCCTCCGGCATCCCTACGATCTGATCGTCACCTGTACCGACCTGCTGGTTCCCAGGCACTTCAGGAGCCGGAAGCTCGTCCTCGTCCAGGAAGGGATGACCGAGCCGGAAACGCTCCTGTTCCACCTGGCCAAAAACTTCCGCTGGGTGCCGCGCTGGGTCGCAGGAACCTCGACGACCGGGCTGTCGGACGTCTATGAAAAATTCTGCGTTGCCAGTGAGGGATACCGCGACCTGTTTATCAGAAAAGGGGTCAGGCCCGAGAAGATCGTCGTGACGAGCATCCCGAATTTCGACAACTGCGCAAGGTATCTTGTCAACGATTTCCCGCACCGTGATTACGTGCTGGTCTGCACCTCGGACAACCGGGAAACTTTCGTGTACGAAAACCGCAGGAAGAACATCGAAACATATCGTGAGCTGGCCGCCGGACGCCAGCTTCTTTTCAAGCTGCATCCGAATGAGAATGTCGAACGTGCAATCAGGGAGATAGAGCGCTATGCCCCGGGGAGCATGGTTTTTGCCGAGGGCAAGACCGAGGAGATGATCGCCAACTCGAACATGATGATTGCACAGTTTTCTTCAACCATTTTTGTCGGTTCGGCCCTGAACAAGCCGGTTTTGTGCGGCCTCGAACCGGAGGTGCTCAAGGCGCTGACGCCGTTGCAGAACAATGCCGCCGCACATGAAATCGCAAAAGTCTGCCGGCAGGTCATCGATGGCTGATGCGGCAGCATTACCCGAAACCGTTGTGAACGGAGCAAGATGAAAACCATAGCAGTAATCCCGGCAAGGGGTGGTTCAAAAGGCCTTGCCAACAAAAACATATACCCCGTAGGCGGGTTGCCCCTGCTTGCCTGGACGGTGCTTCAGGCAAGGGCTTCCGTACAGGTCGACGGGGTGTTCGTGACCACCGACGACGAGGCTATCGCCGAGGTCGCTCGCCGTTACGGCGCAGAGGTCATTGACCGCCCGGCGTCGATCAGCGGCGACAAGGCGACCTCTGAGGCCGCCATAGCCCATGCGCTTGAACACCTTGCCGACGAGCGTGACATCAGGCCTGAGCTGGTGGTGTTTCTGCAGGCGACCTCGCCGCTCCGCCTGCCCGGTGATATCGATCATGCAATCGGGACCTTCCGACGTGAAGGTGCCGATTCGCTCATATCGGTCACGAAGGCCGACGACCTGACGATCTGGGAGCGTCGTGGTGAACGCTGGGACAGCGTGAACTTCGATTACCGGAATCGGGGCATGCGGCAGGACCGCCCGGCCCAGTTCATTGAAAACGGTTCGATTTACCTCTTTACCCCCGACGTGCTTCGGAGGTGCGGCAACCGCATCGGCGACCGGCTTGCGGTGTACACGATGGAGTTCTGGCAGACCTGGGAGATCGATACCATCGAAGAGGTGCCCCTTGTCGAATTTTACATCACCCAAAAGGGGCTGACCGCACCGCAACCTTGAGCGGCATTCCCTCTTCCAGGAGCCTGTGCCGGCCCCACCTCGTTCCTCTTCGGCACAGCCGCCCCGGCGTTTTCGCAGCATGCAACGGCAGGCTCCAGCCTTGCCGGATACCCGACTTTTGCTTTTTTGTTATATTACATTTCGTACGGGCAGCAAGGCATGTCCCGGATATGATTCCGACGCATCCCGTTTTCGCGGCTATGGTCGGCCCATGGCGGGTATCCGGTATAGATGCGCTGCCAGCCTTTTTTAAGACAAGAACAGCTTGCACTATGGCCGGTTCCTGCCGGTCGAACGACCAGACAACCATCAAGAACCCAACGAACCATGAATTTCTTCCTGTCCACCGATCTCTGCATCGGTGTCAACGAGGCGCTTAGCGTTCATGAGCATCTCAGGACGCTTGGCGTCAAGAAGCCAGGCATCATTTATGACGCCGTCCTGAACGGGAGCCCCTATTTCCAGGATGTGCTGCGCAACATCAACGCGGGGTATTCGAACAGCGTCATCTATTGCAACGAGTTCCGCGGGGAGCCGACCTACGCCCATCTCGAAAACGTGGCGGACTTTTTCCGCAGGGAATCGCCGGACGGCATCGTGGCCATCGGTGGTGGCAGCACTATGGATCTCGGCAAGGGTGTTGCCCTGCTGCTTCCCAACAATGTCCCGGCACTGTCCCTCAAGGGATTCCCCAAGGACGTCAGTGATCCGGTTCCGCTCGTCACCGTTCCCTCGCTGATCGGCAGCGGTGCTGAAATCAGCTATAACGCCGTGTTCATCGACGAGGCGGAAGGCCGCAAGCTTGGCATCAACAGCCGCAAGAATTTTCCCAAAAAGGCGGTCGTCGACCCGAAACTCTCCATGACGGCTCCCATGGAAAGCGTCATCGCTTCAGCCATGGACAGCCTGGTGCATTGCGTGGACAGCTTCGGTTCGAACAAACAGACGCCGATGAGCCGCATCTTTTCAATCGAAGGGTTCCGACGGACCTTTTCGGCTCTGCAGCAGGGGCAGCTGGACAGGGCCGAGGCCCGCGTTGACCTTGCTCTTGGCAGCATCTGCGGCGTTACCGCGCTGATGAACGCGGGGGATGGCCCGACCAACGGTTTCGCCTATTACATCGGCGTCAAGCACAAGGTTCCCCATGGGCTTGCGGGCGCGATCTTCCTGAAAGAGGTGATGCGCTACAACTTCAACCATGGGTATGACAAATATGCCCTGCTCAACCCGTCGCAGTGCGCCGGTTCGGCCAGGGATGTTTCCGCCGAACTGCTTGAGCAGATGGATTCGCTCTATAGTCAGCTTTCCATCCCGAATCTGGTTCCCTATGGCTACGGGAAAGGCAACATGGCCGAACTTGCCAGAAGCGCGGCATCGGCCCTTTCCGGCTCGTTCTCCGGAAACCCGGTCGAATTCACCGAAGCTTCGGCTGTCGCCGTGATCGATGCGCTGACCTGAGGGCAGGCCGGCAATGGCGGTATGGACGCCATGAACATGATAAAGAGATGTACAAGAACCAATTAAAAAGGAGTGTTTGCTACTATGGCAGGAGCAGAACTGATCGGACGTGAGGAACTGGCTGAAATCCAGGAGCTGTTCAGCAGGGAGAAGACCACCCTGTACCGATATGGGCCCGGCAATTACAAGGCACGGGAATTCGAAGAGAAGTTTGCGGCATATATGGGTGTCAGTTATGCCCATGCCGTTTCCTCCGGGACTGCGGCGATTCACTGCGCCCTTGCCGGCGCAGGTGTCGGCCCCGGTGACGAGGTGATCACCACGGCATGGACCTTCATCGCGCCTGTCGAGGCGGCCGCGGCTCTTGGTGCCGTACCGGTTCCCGTGGAGATCGACGAGACCTACCACCTCGACCCGAAAGAGGTTGAGAAGGCGATCACGCCGAAGACCAAAGCGATTGTTGCGATTCCGATGTGGGCACCGCCGAAAATGGACGAGATCAAAGAGATTTGCGATCGCCACGGCCTTATTCTCATCGAGGATTCCGCCCAGGCGCTTGGCGCTACCTACAAGGGCCGGAAGCTGGGCACGATCGGCAAGGTCGGCGCATTCTCGTTCGATGCAGGCAAAACTCTCCATGTCGGTGAAGGCGGTATCGTCATTACCAACGACAAGGATGTCTACGACCGCGTCGCGGAGTTTTCCGACCACGGCCACATGCATGTTCCCGGCCTTCCGCGTGGCAAGGACCCACGGCGCGCCAAGGGCCTGAACTACCGCATGAGCGAGCTTACCGCCGCCGTCGGCATCGCCCAGCTGGCCAAGATCGACTATATCCTTTCGAAAGCGAAAGAGAACAAATACAAGATCAAGGAGCGCATCAGCCATCTGGACAACCTCGCCATGAGGCCGTTCACGGACGAATCCGGGGCACAGGGCGATACGCTGATTTTCAAGCTGCGTGACCGCCAGACTGCCTTGCAGTTCGAGGCGCACCTCATGGAGCACGGTTTCGGCACGAAAATTCTTCCTGAGGCGATCGACTGGCATTACGCCTCGGTATGGGGGCACCTCCTGAAGGCCTATGACCGCTATCGCGATGCGAATCTGGAAGAGCTTTGGCCGAAGACCGGCGCATTGCTGCAGAGCAGCATTTGCCTGAACATCCCCGTTCTCATGGACGATGCCACGATCGACAAGCTGGTTGCCGCCATTATTTCCGGAGCCGAGAAGATCGGCTGACGCAGGCTTCGCCGCAACAGCATGAAAAAAGGCTGCCTCAGTTTCGTCTGAGGCAGCCTTTTTTTTGCACCTTTTTCCCCGAGATGCCCGTACGTGAGCATATGCTCCGCGATGGAAACGGATTGACTGGCGAGGCCTTAGGCTGGGGTGGCAGGCGTTGGGGGAATACCGACGGCCGGGTTTTGCCCGGAAACGCGGAACCCCTGATGGCTCAGGGGTTCGTACTGCGTATGCAGGCATATGGAAACTGCCAGGGAGAGGCGAAGAGCGGATTCGAACCGCTGTACGAGGTTTTGCAGACCTCTGCCTAGCCACTCGGCCACTTCGCCAAACAGAAGCTAAATGTAAGAATAAATAGGAGTTTCCCAAAATCGTGGTGATCATTTTTTTATGCGTGCCCAGCCGACCGTTTTCCCGCCGATCCCGCTCGAATTATGCAGTTATTACGTTCCGCTCCGGCAGGGCTCGTGCCTGAGACAGTTGCAGGTGAGACGGATGATGCTATTCAGGTCATTTTCTCATAATTGGCAGCCTACCGGGATTTGTTCGTGCTGTTGAGATTTTGCTTAACCTGTTATTATAAAAATGTCTATATAAGTATAGACGGGCTTGGCATGATAATTGTGCGAAGATTTCCGGACGGTCATCGTGCTGCCGGTTTCCCCGCGTTTGCGACCGTGGCCGTCCACCGGGGGGGCGACGGTCGCGAGTCGATCCCCGATCGACTTTTATTTCAACTGGTTATACGAAGAGGTATTGATTATGTTCAGAGGTCAGACATTGCTGATTACCGGGGGGACAGGGAGTTTCGGAACTGCGGTCCTGCAGCGGTTTCTTCAGACCGATATTGGTGAAATCCGCATATTCAGTCGGGATGAAAAAAAACAGGAGGATGTGCGCAAGCAGTTCCTCAGCCCGAAAATCCGTTTCCATATAGGTAATGTGCGTGAAGCCTCCTGCCTGACGGACGCCATGAGGGGGGTCGATTTCGTACTGCATGCCGTCGGGCTGAAGCAGGTTCCTTCAGGCGAGTTTTTCCCGATGGAAGCGCTGAAGACCAACACCTTCGGTACGGAGAACGTCATGAACGCGGCGATCGCCGCCGGGGTCAAACGCATGATTGTTTTGAGTTCCGACAAGGCGGTCTATCCGGTCAGTGCCATGGGGATGACACAGGGGCTCATGGAGAAGCTTGCCCTGGCCAAGTCCCGCATGCCGGGCCATGATATGGTCATTTCAGTGGTGCGTCTCGGTTCGGTGATGGCCAGCCGGGGTTCGGTGATCCCGCTGTTCATCAGGCAGATTCAGGATGGCCGTACGATGACGATCACCGAACCGCACATGACGCGGTTTATGATGACCATGGACGAGGCGGTCAACATGGTGACCCATGCCTTCCAGAGTGGGCTTTCCGGGGACCTGTTCGTCCCCAGGGTTCCGGCCTGTTCCATCGAGGTGCTTGCCCAGGCTGTCAGGAAGCTTCTCGACGCGGATATTCCTGTAGATGTCATTGGCGCCAGGCATGGAGAAAAACTGCACGAGACGCTGTTGAGCAGCGAAGAGATGGCCTTTTCCGAGGACCTGGGGCACTATTTCCGTCTGCCGGCAGACAAGCGTGACCTGAGTTATTCGCCATTCCTTGAAAGCGGCCGGACATCGACGGTATACCCGAACGCCTACAAATCTTCAGATGCCCAGCTGCTGGATGTCGTCGGTATGAGCGAACGCCTGCTGCAGCTTGACTGCATGCGAAGGGCCATGAGCGGCGTCCGGATAACACTCTGAAGCGGCAGGGGGGGCACCCCCGGGTGTCCCTTGGTTCGTCCTCCGGCGGGTGCTTTTCCGGGGCGTTGTTGCCGCCGTCAGGAAGCCTGACCAGACCGGGGAAAAACGGTGCTGCCGAGGCCGGGATTTTGGTTTACCGCCGATTTTCCTACCTTTTCCTGTCACTCGCTCCGTTATCCTGAAAGCCCCATGGAACAGATCCGAACCAGCAGCACCGACACGCTTGTCATCACCCCGGCGGACCCGGCCAGCGAGCTTGCGCTTCCGCTTGCGGCAACGCCTATTTCCGCAGGGTTTCCATCGCCTGCCGAGGATTGCCTTGAATTGAAGCTTGACCTCAATCGGGAGCTTGTCCGTCACCCGAATGCGACATTCTATGGCCGGGTGAAGGGGCGCTCGATGGTGGATGCCGGTATTTCAGACGGTGACATTCTGGTCATCGACAAGTCGCTTGATCCAAGGGACGGTGACACCGCGGTCTGTTTTCTTGACGGTGAGTTCACCGTCAAGCGGATTTCCCGCAGGGATGACGGCTTGTACCTCATTCCAGCCAACCATGAATTCCAGCCGATCCGTATCGGGGAGGATCGCGATTTCCAGATATGGGGTATCGTCACCTACGTCATTCATAAGTGCCGGTCTTCTCGTCTATGACGTTTTGGTGGCCCGATTGCACATGGGCCTGCTCCTGAGCAATGTTCTGGACGCGGGTTCGAGTCCCGCCATCTACTTTTGGCCCATCTGATGACATGCAGAGAAGTCTGAAAACCCTTGAGCAATCAAGGGTTTTCGTGTTGTGCGCCCAGCATGGGCGCAATCCTGGAGGTGAAAGTCCTCCCGTGAGTTGACCACAGCGAACGAAGTGAAGCGCAACTGCATGAGGGTGACCAAGTGTGGGGAGGAAGCGTGGAGCGAACCCGCGAGCCGATGGACAAGAACCGGATAGAAGGCGATGCCGAACAGGGCGAGCAGGCAACAGACTGCAAAGCTCTCGTGGTCAAGGTTCAGGCGGCGTAAATCCGGCGGTTGCGCGGGGAAGGATTGCGTGCTTACCTGGGGAGATCTCGCCTTGTGCCTGAAAGGGCGACGGAGTAAATCCGGAGCGAGAAGTCAGCAGAGGCCGTAGTAGCTCGTAGTAATCGAGTGAAGGGCTGAACGAAAAGGAAAACCGGAGGTCATGTTGCTCGACCGCGCAAGGCATCAGAAGCCCGGGAAATCGGGGCGGGCCGTGGAAAGCCAAGGTGAAGCCGAGGCAGGTAACGGAGGCGATGAAGTGAGGCTGGCGCAACAGGAACACAAAGGTTTGGGGCGAACCGACTTGCTGGAGCAAGCGTTCGCGAGAACCAACATGGTACTGGCCTGGAAACGGGTCAAGGCCAATGGTGGCAGTGCAGGGGTGGATGGGTTGACGATCGAGGAGACGATGGAGAAGCTGAGGATCGACTGGCTCAGGATCAAAGAGGAACTGTTCGAGGGGAGGTACCGCCCCGTACCGGTACGCCGGGTGCAGATTCCCAAAGTCGGAGGAGGCCAGAGAGAACTCGGGATACCGACCGTAACCGATCGACTGATCCAGCAAGCCCTGTTGCAAGTCCTGCAACCAATGATTGATCCCACATTATCAGATTCAAGCTACGGTTTCCGACCGTGCAGGAGCGCGCATGGAGCGGTGCTGCAAGCACAGCGACACGTGCAGGATGGCTATGAGGTAGTCGTCGATGTGGATCTGGAAAAGTTCTTCGATCGGGTCAATCACGACATCCTGATGGAACGCCTGTCAAGGCGAATCAGTGACAAACGAGTACTGCGGCTGATTCGGCGTTACCTTGAGGTGGGCATTATGGATGGCGGTATGGCCATGGAACGACACGAAGGAACGCCGCAGGGTGGACCGCTGTCGCCGCTCCTGGCCAACGTGTTGCTGGATGAAGTGGATCGGGAATTAGAGAAGCGAGGTCTGAAGTTTGTCCGCTATGCGGATGACTGTAATGTGTATGTACGCAGTCAGAAAGCAGGTGAACGGGTGTTGAAAGGACTGCGCAAACTCTACGATAAACTTCACTTGAAGGTCAACGAAGCCAAAACGTCAGTAGGCCCGGCATACGGACGGAAATTCCTGGGATATGTGTTTTGGAAGACTCGGGGTAAAGAAGCCAAACGTGCAGTATCGAAACAGGCGACAAAGCACTTCAAGGATCGCGTGAGAAAGCAGACCAAAAGGTCGGGGGGGGCGTAGCATGCAACAGGTCATCGGCGAGCTGAGAAGCTATCTGCTGGGATGGAAGTCCTACTTTGGGATGGCCCAGACGCCAAAGAAGTTCAGGGAACTGGACGAATGGCTGCGTCACCGACTGCGCGCATTGCAACTGAAGCACTGGCGGCGGGGAAGAACGATGTATGACGAACTACGGATGATGGGTGCAAGCCAGGAGCAAGCGGCCAGAATAGCGGCCAACTCCAGAAGGTGGTGGCATAACAGCAAAATGGAGCTGAACAGGATCGTTCCCATTGCCTGGTTTGATCGAATGGGACTGCCCCGTCTCTCATAACCTCAACTTTTCGAACCGCCCGGTGCGGACCCGCATGCCGGGTGGTGTGGGAGGGGAACGGTCAGGTAACCTGATCGCCCCTATCCCGATTCCGGCGTGTTTTCGGTTCAGCGCGCCTGTGCCGTTACGCTGCCAGGGTGTTTTTTCTGAACCTGTGGCGAAAAGCCGAAAGATTTTTTGAAAGCCGTCGGCGGGAGCGCTCGTAATACCTGAGAGATGGTGGGGCTATTTCGGTTCCACTGAATTGAACAATAAAGGACTGCAATGAAAAAGCATGTATCCCTCGGTCTGGTTATCGCACTGGTGATGAGTGGTCTTTTTGGTGGAGTATCCTTTGCGGCAGACACCGCCGCAGCTCCTGCAGCGAAACCAGCGGCGACGGCGCCGGCACCGGAGAAAAAGGCGGTGAAGAAAGTGGCCAGGAAAAAGGTCAAGAAAGTCAAGAAAGCGAAGAAGGTCGCCAGGAAAGCTGCCCCTGCAGAGGCAGCGCCTGCTCGACCGGCAAACTGATGCAATGAGACGTTGCCGATCCGGCGTGGGCCAGTGCGCCCCCGGTTGGTAAGGCAGGAGAGCTGATGACGAAGGCCCCGAATCCGGGGCCTTCGTCATCAGCTCTTGTCGCATTGTCATGTGCTGAACGGGTCGCGCACGACATTTCCCTCGGACTTTTGGCGCGAGGTGTTCGGGCCGCTCATCCGTTCAAATGCAGGGGGCATCCTGTTTTCCACATGACAAGGTGGGGGCGCGGATGGAAACATGGATCCCTCTCAAATTCATCCTTTTTTTGTTCATTGACTCTATGGCTTCTCCACATCCTGCCTTGACGCGCGTGGGAGCATCAGGCAGGATGGATAATTCATAAAGGATCGGTGCGTGGTGTTTGCCCTGGTTGACTGCAACAATTTCTACGTCTCGTGCGAGCGGGTGTTCAACCCTTCGCTGGAAGGGCGCCCGGTGGTGGTGCTGTCGAACAACGACGGCTGTTTCATCGCGCGTTCTGAAGAGGCAAAGGCGCTCGGGTTGCCGATGGGGGGGGCTGCGTTCAGGTATCGCGACCTGCTCCGGCAGCACCAGGTCGTTGTCCACTCCGCAAATTTTCCGTTGTATGGCGACCTCTCCTCTCGGGTGATGAATACCCTTGCCGACCTGGTGCCGGGGATGGAGGTCTATTCGATCGACGAGGCGTTTCTTGACCTGACCGGTTTCGAGCGGCTTGATCCCGTTGCAGAGGCCCGGACGATCCGGCGGCGGGTACGTCGGGATACCGGCATTCCCGTCAGCATCGGCATTGCGCCGACCAAGACGCTGGCGAAGCTGGCAAACCGCATTGCCAAAAAGGATGTCGCCATGGATGGTGTTTGCCGGTTCTCCGACCTTGCCTCCGCCCGCAAGGCCATGGAAAAGATCGAGGTCGGGGCAGTGTGGGGTGTTGGTCGGCGGCATCGTGACCTGTTGCTCAACCATGGCATCAGGACGGCGCTTGACCTGGCCGATGCCCCGGCACCCTGGGTCCGCCGCCATCTGCAGATCCCCGGGGTGCGCATACAGGCAGAACTGAACGGTCACTCCTGCCTGCCACTTGAATTGGTCCCTTCTTCCCGGCAGAGCATCTGCACCTCACGATCCTTTGGTACGGTGCTGACCACCTACGACCATCTGGCGCAGGCGGTTGCCAGTTTCGCATCGGCATGCGCCCTGAAGCTCAGGTCGGAAGGCAGCGCGGCACGCTTCCTGACGGTGTTTGCCGGCACCAGCCCCTTCGAGTCCCATGGCGGGCGGTACTGGGCAAGCCGGACGGTACCGCTGCCGGAGCCGACGCAGGATACGCTGGAGATGGTCGCGGCCTCGACAGCCGCCCTTGCCGAGCTGTTCCGTCCGGGGTTCCGTTACCGGAAGGCCGGTGTGGTACTTTCGGAGATTGAACCAGCTGATGCTTCGGCATCTGCTCCGACGCTGTTTTCCTCCGGGGCGTTTGCCGCCGCGGAGCGGTCGTCACGCCTCATGGAGGCCATGGATACGCTCAACGAGCGTTACGGCCAGGGGACCGTCAGAGTCGGCGCTGCAACGGCGGAGGTCTGGAAATCGCGTCAGGCGAGGCTTTCTCCGCAGTATACCTCCTCATGGGACGATCTCATCACGATTTACGCCTGAGTTCTCTTGCCGCTCTTGCCCGGCGTTGCCGTGCGTTGTACCTTGAACAAAACACAACCCCGCCGCCGCCATGCCTGAACTGATCATCTCCTTTTTCCTGTGCCTGCTGCTCGCCGTATCGGGTTACCTGCTGCTTGGCGCCAAACGCGAGGCCCAGCGGCTTGCTGTCGAGAATGCCCGCCTGCAGGCCGAACTGGAACACGAGCGTTCAGCCTCCCGGGAAAAGGCCGAGGAGCGGCGCAACGCTGAAGCCCGCCTCCAGGATGCCTTCGGTAACCTGGCCGGCCGTATCGTCGAGGAGCGTGGCACGGCGCTTTCCGAGCAGCACCGGCAGCGGCTTGACGTGTTGCTCGAACCCTTGCGCCAGCAGCTCGATGCCTTCCGCCAGCGGGTCGACGAGGTGCATCGGAGCGATACGGAACTTTCATCACGCCTGCTTGAACAGGTCCGGCAACTGCATGCGCTGAACCAGCGGGTCAGCGAAGAGGCAAATAACCTCGCACGGGCGATCAAGGGGGACAGCAAGAAACAGGGCGACTGGGGGGAGCTGATCATAGAACGCCTGTTCGATGCCTCCGGACTGGAGCGGGGTCGCGAGTATTCGGTCCAGGAGGGGGTTCGCCTCGAAGATGGCCGGCTGGTCCGGCCCGATTTCCTGGTCCATCTTCCGGGCCAGAAGGCCGTCGTGGTGGATGCTAAAGTCTCTCTGACGGCCTACGAACGCTATTGCAACGAAGAGGACCCGCGTCGGAAGGCGGATGCGCTGCAGGAGCACCTCCGGTCGGTGTCGAAACACATCGCCGAACTGGAATCGAAAGATTACGCATCGCTCCGGGGGA
Source organism: uncultured Chlorobiaceae bacterium (assembly GCA_964611215.1). Lineage (GTDB taxonomy): Bacteria > Bacteroidota > Chlorobiia > Chlorobiales > Chlorobiaceae > Chlorobaculum. Next base: position 249,634 of record CAZSXF010000001.1, on the reverse strand, counting down.
ACCTGACGCTTGACTTCGTGATCATGTGCATTCCGCTCGAACCAGCCTATCAGGTCGCAATGCAGGAAGACCCGGACTTGTTTTACCGTCTTGCCGGGCGTAACGTCGTCATTACCGGCCCGTCGACCCTCATGATCACGCTGCGGCTCATTGCGCAGATATGGCGTCGAGAAAACGAGAACCGCAATGCCGAGCAGATTGCCGACAAGGCGGGAAAAATCTATGACCAGGTCGTCCTGGTGGCTGAAGCAATGGCAGATGCACGCAAAAAACTGGCCGGGGTGTCCGAGGCGTTCGATCTTGCCATGAAACGGCTGGTGGATGGGCGTGGCAATCTTGCCGGACGAGCAGAGGAGATCCGCAAACTCGGTGCGAAGGTTTCCCGTCAGTTGCCGCCAGACGTTACCGATGGGCTGGATGCCTGATTTTGTTTCTGATAAAGTACTTTACATATCAAAGTATCTTCATACGGCTGGCGAAATGTGCCGTGCGGGAGCTTGTCTGGCGTGCGGCATGGCGCATATCGGGCGATTTCCGTATACTTGCTGAGGCGTCCGTCTGGATGCGCCGCCATTTGCCCCTGTAACCTTGCCAAGCTCCGGAAATCGTGAAAATCCTGCATACCTCAGACTGGCACCTCGGTCGTCCGCTGTATGGCCGGGCCAGACATCAGGAATTTGAGGCCTTTCTGGACTGGCTTGCCGATGTGGTGGCGTCGGAAAAGGTCGACCTGCTGCTTGTGGCCGGTGACGTTTTCGACAGCACTACGCCGGGCAACCGCACACAGGAGCTCTATTTCCGTTTCCTGCACAGGGTTTCGAAACTGGATTGCCGCCACGTGGTGATCGTCGGCGGCAATCACGACTCGCCGACCTTGCTCGATGCGCCGAAGGTGCTGCTCCGGGAGTTGCATGTCCATGTGCTCGGGGCTGCCACCGGGGACCCTGCCGACGAGGTGCTGGTGCTCCGTGATGGGGCAGGCCTGCCGGAAGCCGTGGTCTGCGCGGTTCCGTATCTCCGCGACCGCGATATCCGCACGGTCGAGCCGGGGGAGGACGCCGCCGACAAAAGCAGGAAGCTGTTCGAAGGAGTGCAGCGGCATTATGCTGACGTATGCGCCCTGGCCGAATCGATGCGGCAGGAACTAGCTCCGGAGATTCCCCTGATTGCGACCGGCCACCTTTTCGCTTCGGGGGGGATGACCGTCGACGGCGACGGAGTCCGTGAGATCTATGTGGGCTCACTTGCGCGGGTTACCCGATCGACGTTTCCTGAGGTCATCGATTACCTTGCGCTTGGCCACCTGCATGTCGCCCAGCGGGTGGCAGGACAGGATCAGTTGCGGTATTCAGGCTCGCCGATTCCCATGGGTTTCGGTGAGGCGACCCAGCGGAAGCTGGTGCTCCTGGTTACCTTTTCCGGCCGTGTGCCATCGGTCAAGGAGTTGCCGGTTCCCTGTTTTCAGGCGCTCCGGCGGCTTTCCGGCGATCTTGGGGAGCTCTCTGCAAGCATCCTTGAGCTGCGGGCTGCCGGCAGCAACGCCTGGCTGGAAATCGAGTACCATGGAGGTGAACCCGCCCGGATCGTCCAGGAAACCCTGGAATCGGCAGTCGGCGGCAGCAGCCTTGAGATCAGGCGCATCCGCAGTTGCCGCAGCGGGCAAGCGCCGTCGGCCACAGGGGCCGAGGGCCTGGCCACGCTTGAAAGCCTTGACCGTGAGGCGGTGTTCCTCCGTTGCCTTGACCTCAATGATATTGAACCGGCAGGCCGCCCGGCAATGCTTGAACGGTACCGCGAGATTCTCCGCGAAATCGACGAGCATGACGCCATGGCTGAAACGGAGGCTCTGCCATGAAGGTTCTGACGCTCGAGTTTGCGAACCTCAATTCGCTGGAGGGTCGCTGGTGCATCGACTTCACCTGTCCGGAATATGTCGCTGACGGCATCTTTGCGATTACCGGTCCGACAGGTTCGGGTAAAAGCACCATTCTCGATGCGTTGTGCCTGGCGTTGTACGGCCAGACGCCCAGGCTCGGCAAGATCACCAGATCCGGCAATGAACTGATGTCGCGCCATGCGGGGGACTGCTTTGCCGAAGTCACCTTTTCGGTCGCATCAGGGACCTTTCGGGCGCACTGGAGCCAGCACCGTTCCCGCCGTCGGGCTGGCGCGGAGTTGCAGATGCAGAAGCACGAGCTTTCCGACGCCGACGGAAACCTGCTCCAGAGCAGGGTCCAGGAGACCCAGGGCGCCATCGAGGAGCTGACCGGAATGGACTTCGACCGTTTTACCCGTTCAATCCTGCTGGCACAGGGCGGGTTTGCCGCATTTCTCCAGGCCGATGCCGACAGGCGTGCGCCGGTGCTCGAACAGATTACGGGAACGGAGGTCTATTCACGAATTTCCATGCTGGTGCATGAACGGCATCGTGCCGAGCGGGCGCGGCTTGAGTTGCTTCGGGCAGCGACGGGCGGCATCAGGGTGCTTGAGCCTGGCGAACTCGATTCCATTCACGGCAGGCTCGATGCCCTGCTGGTTGCGGAACGCAACGGCCAGGTGCGGCTTGATGCGTTGCTGCGGCTGATGCGGAAACGAGAGGAGGTCGAACGGCTGGAGGCGGAACTTTCGGAACTTCGTCGACAGGCAGCGCAGCTTGCCGCTGCAACGGAACGTCTCGAGCCCGATGCCCGGCGTCTCATGCTGGCGCAAAAGGCCTCTTCCCAGATGGGTCGCTATACCCCGATGGTAGCCCAGCGCCAGGAACTCGATCGGGAGACCGCTGCGCTTTCCGGCATGCGCCAGCGGCAGCCTGGGCTTGCCGGTGTTCTTGATGCGGCGACGGTGGCCCATGATGCGGCAGCTGCGGAGTTGCAGCGTGCCATTACGGCGCAGGATGCCCAGCGTCCCCTCCTGGAGAAGGTTGGGGCGCTTGATCGGCAGCTTGCCGAACGGCAGAACCTTGTCGCCGTTCATCGCCAGTCCTGCAGCGAAGTTTCCGACCATCTGGAGTCGCTTGAACGTGAACGGGCTTCGCTTGCGGCCCGAATTGCCGCCAGCCGGGAAGAGCTTGGTGGCCGTCAGTCGTGGCTTGCCGATCATGAGGCCGATGGTGGCATCGAACCCGCGTTGTCCGGCATCGACCATGCTGTTCGTGAACTTCGGGCGGCAACCTTACGGCGTGCTGCTACGGACGTCCGCCTTGCAGCGGCGGTAGCGAACCTCGAAGCTGCACGGCAGGCGCTCGCCATGAATGACGCGGCCGTCGCCGCCAGCGCCGCCCGGCTGGCCGATGCCGACAGCGCAATCTCCGGCATTCGTGCCGATCTCGATTCCCTGCTGGATTGCCGCAGCCTTCGTGAGCTTCGCCTCCAGCTTGACGGTGTGCGGCAGCGTGTCGCCCTTCTGGAATCGATTGCCGAGGTGTATGCCGTCGGCAGGACGTTTGCGCCGAAAATCGATGAACTCAGGGCCTTGCTTGACGGCGAACAGACACGGCGTGAGGGGTTGCGCTCGGAAATCACCACATGCTCCAGGCTGCTGGAAGCCGCGCAGCGGGAGCTGGCATTGCTTGAAGAGAACCTGGCGCTTTCAGCCCGTGTCAGGAGTTATGAGGATGAGCGGGCGGCACTTCCTGATGGGACGCCGTGTCCGCTCTGCGGTTCGACATCCCATCCATATGTTTCCGGCCTTGCCGCGTTGCCGTCTTCGGATGATACTCGGTTGCAGCAGGCCAAGGCTGCGCTCCAGGAGCATCATACGACGTTGCGGCGGCTTGAGATCGCCATTGCCGGTGTCGATGCGGTGATTGGTCAGCGGCGGCAGCGTCTCTCCGAACTGGAGCAGGAGCGTGCCGCATATGGGCAGAAATGTCTCCAGCTGCTGGTGCAGACGGGCATCGCCGACCATCCCCGGCAGGCAGAGCCTGCTGTGGTCGAGGCCCTGGCTACGGCGGCCGGTGAGCAGGAACGTCTTCAGAAGCTGGTCACGGCGGCAGAGCTGCTTGACGAGCGACTTCGTAGCGTCGGGCAGCAGCGACAGGAAGCACTTGAAGCGTGTAACGCCGACCGCCGTGATCATGAGCGGTGCCTTGCCCGGTACGATGGTGCAGCCCTGGAGTTACAGCGCCTTGAAGCGGAAATCGGGGCAATCGATCTTGAGGTTCGAACCCGCCGGGAGCGTCTCGTTTCCCTTATCGAACCATTTGGCCTGGATGTCGACGGCGTGGCTGACCCGGAATCGGACGGCATCGGGCTCCTCGAATCCCGGAGCAGGCAGTGGCATGCCTGCAGCAATCGCTGCCGTGAACTTGGGGATATGGTTCACGCCGATACTGCCGCGATGCAGCAGCTTGCCGCCCAGCTGGGGGCGACCGTTGCCGAGTTGGCACGGCAGAAGGAGCGGCTTGCAGCCGAAGAGCTGCTTTTGGAGGCATGTCGTACAGAGCGCGGCGAATTGTTCGGGGATCGGGACCCTCTGGAGGTTTCCGGGGTGCTCGACGGCGCGGTGGCTGCCGCAAGGGAACGGCTCGACAGCTTGCGCACCCGGCTTGCCGAAACGGGTCGGGAGTTTGCTGGCCTGGAGGCTGCAATTGCCGTACAGGAGGAGCGGATCGGGCGGATGGGGGCGGAGCTTTCCCGCCTTGAAACAGCTTTTCTGGATGGCGTCCGTTCCTGCGGTTTTGCAGACGAAGGGGATTTCTGTGCAGCGGTTCTTGGTGCTGCGGAAGTGGATGCGCTTGAAACGGTTTTTCGGGATATCCGCCGAAAGGCGCAGGAGCTTGCCGCCTTGCAGCAGGACCGTACCGAACGGCTTGGTGCCGCACGTGAGGCGTTGGGCGAGGAGCCTGCCGACGGCGGAGAACCTGCCGTCGTCATTACTGCCCTGCAGGAAGAGCTTGGTTCGGCACGGGAGGAGATCGGGGTGCTTCGGCGCAGGCTTGCCGATGATACCGCCGCCGCAGAGGAACTGCGTGGCAAGCTCGATGCCGTGTCGGCACAGGATGCCGAATGCCGGCAATGGGAGCAGCTGCATGAACTGATCGGCTCTGCGGACGGCAAGAAATTCCGCAACTTTGCGCAGGCGATGACCTTTGCGGTCATGATCGCCCACGCCAACGCCCAGCTTGCCCTGATGACCGACCGTTACCAGCTTGTCGGCGATATCGCGGCTCCGCTCGAACTCAACGTCATCGATACCTGGCAGGCAGGGGAGGTGCGTTCAACGCGTAACCTTTCCGGCGGAGAAAGCTTTATCGTGAGCCTTGCGCTTGCACTGGGCCTGTCGCATCTGTCGAGCCGTAACGTCCGGGTTGATTCGCTGTTTCTGGATGAAGGGTTCGGCACTCTTGACGATGAAGCGCTTGAAACGGCACTGGAAACCCTTTCCGGCCTCCAGCAGGAAGGCAAGCTTATCGGTGTCATTTCCCATGTGCCGGCCATCAGGGAGCGGATCGGCACGAGGATTGTCGTCACGCCACGCAATGGCGGGCGCAGTTCGCTTTCCGGTCCTGGCGTTCGCCACGGGGCGTGAAACTCCTGCTCAGAAATACATGACCGAGTAGAAAAGGTTTTTTTTCAGTTCGCTGATCACGAAATGATAGCTGGTGGGGTTGTGCCACCAGAGCAGCGCGTTCCACCAGACCGGGGAGGTCGGAACGAGGATGAACTGTTTTTGCGTTCCCTCGAAAGCTTTTGACCAGCTTTTATAGAGCCGGAGCAGATGCGGCGGGTCGCTGACGACGATAGCCTGTTTCCAGCCTTTCTGGTCCATGGTCTCGGCGGCGTTTTCCGCTTCTTCCCAGGTCGATTCCGACCAGGTGTCGACGGAGATGGCGCTTCTCGGCACACCCAGCGCCATGAGCTTCCGTTCGCGCCAGTTGGGATGGTTCGGCCGGTAGTATTTGCTGTCGATGCCGGTCAAAATGATGTGGGGTGCGAATCCGGCCTTGAACAGTTCGGCGCCTTTGCGGACCCGGAGCCCTTCATCTCCGCCGAGGATGACGATGACATCCGATGCGTGTGGTCTGGATGCATGGGTGGAGACCAGGAGGCCAAGGCTCAGGAAAAGCCCGGCGCTCAGCGTTACCGCAATAAGGAGGAAAAGCGTGAAAAGTTTGAACAGCGATTTCATGTCGTGACAAGTGGTTTCATGCCGTTCTTATCGTGGGTGATGCTTTGGTAACTGAACGTTTCCTGTAGGGGGGAGCTGTTCCCGGCATCAGACATGATGCATTCTCTTTCAGAATTATGCAACCATAAATTGCTGTACAACCTGTTTTTATGGTGGTTTCTCGAATGTTCCTGGCAGGTTTCAGGCAAGGGGCGGGATGACCTTGAGGTGGTTCTGGACAATACTGATGAACGTGGCCGAGCTGCTGATGAATGTGGCAATCCTGGATACGTCGTTCATTGATTCCCGCATAAGGTTTATTGACTCCTGCAACTCTCTGCCGTTTTCCTGCAATCCTTTGGCAACTGCCCCGAACGAAGATCGTTGCAGGCCCATGCAGGTCATCTGAGCCTGCGAAATGAGCAGGATGACCTCATGCTGGCGAGCCTTGGGAAGTTTGCCGATGCTGTCTTGCCACTCACGGTCAAGCAGGGTGTCCCTGATCTCAAGCAGTGTTGAGAAAATCTGTTCCTGCAATGCATCCTGTGGGGATTGGGATGGCACTGTTTTGAGATTACGTGTTGTTTCGGTATATCAGACAGTACCCAATATAATGAATACCGGCGGGTTCGCGGCAACATTTTGAGCCTGCATTCTCTCCGTGCAGCCGTTCCAGCTGCCGCAACCATCTCGACAGCTATCCCTCATGATCATTCTGAACAAGCTCCTGCCCCTGTTCTTCATCCCTCCGGGAATCTGTCTGATGCTGATGGTTGCCGGCAGTGTCTGGAAACGGCGGGTGCTTACCTGGCTCGGTGTCGGGCTCCTTGTTCTTTTCAGCATGCCGCTGGTCGGGATGCAGTTGATGCGTGCGGCAGAATGGCCCTACCGGAGGATTCCGCTGCAATCGGTGCGGTCGGCGGATGCCATTGTTGTCTTGAGCGGGATGATCGTGCGTGCGCCGGGTGCCCCGCTGGGTGAGTGGAGCGATGCGGCAGACCGTTTTGAAGGCGGCGTCGGACTGTACAAGGCAGGGAAGGCTCCTGTGCTGGTGTTCACCATCGGCGACCGTGCGGAAATTCCCGGCGAGATTTCCGAGGGTGAGATGCTCTCGAAGCGGGCGCAGTTGCTTGGTGTGCCCCGGCAGGCCATCAGGGTGACCGACTATGGCGTGAACACCTCCGAAGAGTCGGTGGCCGTCGCCCGGTTGCTTGCTGGCGGTGCAATGGGGCGAAAGCACCGCATCCTGCTGGTGACCAGCGCCTCGCACATGCGTCGCGCGGCAATGCTGTTCAACCGTGCAGGCTTCCATGTCGAACCCTATCCGGTCGATATCCGTTCGGCGACGGGACGGAGCAGCCTGCTGCTGCTGGTGCTTCCCGATGCTGAAGCGCTGAACCAGTCCAGCCTTGCCATTCGAGAACTGATCGGTGTCGGTTTTTACTTCATGAAATTCCAGCTCGAAAACCTTGCCGCCCTGGCCGGATTGCTTCCTTCCGCCCCCTCCCGGTGATGCACATCCCGCGTCGGCGCCCTCCTTCAGCGTAACGGCAGCCATCCTGTCTGGCGGTGAATGATGCCGGTGAATCCGTTCCAGAACAGGCTGGCCATCTGGCCTCCGTATACCATGAGTGTTTCACTGGCGAACAGCAGGAGGAGTGCCAGCAGGAACAGCAGCACGCCGCCGGCCACCCGCAGAAGCAACCGTTTGCCGCCTGAACCGGACCTGCCGAGTATCCAGCGCTCAAAGCCCTGCCTGGCGAGCCAGACCATGCCTGAGATGCAGAGCAGGGTGATGCCGAATCCCCGGATGTCGGTCGCCGTGGCCGAAAGTTCCGACACCCTGCCGATGAAGATGCTGCCCGCGACGAGGATGATACCGGTCAGGGTCACGAGATGCAGCCAGTAGGTGCCGATGATGGCCGTAAGGGTCTTGGGCGTTGAAAAATCGAGCATGCCGAGCAGTATCCGGCCAAAGGCCTTGATGTACGCGGCGAGACGTCCCTGCATGCCGTTGCCGCCGTCAAGACGCCTGAGCATCGATGAGAGGATTGCCGAACTGCGTCCCGCCCGCCTGAGGTTTCTTGCGGAGTCAAGTTGCCGTTCGACGTCATAGCTGCGCATGAACTGGCGCTTCCACTCCGGATCGCATTCCGGCTGTTCCGGGTTCTGCTGCCGTGCAGCTTCGAGCGACTTCTGGATCTCCTCCAGCCTGTGGAGCTGACGGCGCTCCTCTGCAAGCTCAAGAGGCCCGGATTTGAGCTCTGCGATCCAGGGCGCAATGGTTTCCGTAAGGATGGCGTACTGCGCTTTCAGCACGAATTCAGAACGTTTCCGGGTATCCGGCACGAGGGTGCTGATGAGCTGTTCGGCGGCATCGAGGCGTCCCCACATGACATCATTGCGGCGCCACTGGCGATCCAGGAATCCGCCAAACGATCCAAATGCCACGCCCGCGAGTTTCGGGTGCAGCTCATCGCCGTCGTGGCTGTTCCACAGGGATTGGGCATCGAAGGGGCTGATCCGGAAGACATCGACCTGGGTACCCTCTCCGTATTCTCCTCCGGACATGAGCGGCAAACGGGAACAGTCGTACAGTTCATATCCGAGATCGTAGGTCGCACGCATGCGCCCGGCAAGTTCAGGGCAGCATTCACCGAATTCCGCAAATGCCCCGCAGACCAGGTCGCGGACGGCGACGCATCCTTTCGTTGCATGCCATCCTTGTTCAAGGATGCTCTTGATCTCTTCCATCATCGCAGGGAAGAGGGTTGCAAACGGTGTCGCCTCGTTTTCCTCCCGGTCGGCGTCGAAGAGTTTCGCAAGTTCCCCGAATCCGCAGGTGATGAGCGGAACGCCGTCGATACCGCTGACGATTGCCGGTCGATGAGCGGTTGCCAGCAGGTGTTGCAGGCGACTGCCGAACGTTTTCGCCTTTTCCGCCAGCGGGTTCCTCGTCGGTCCGGACAACAGCAGCGAACGCAGGCTGTAGAGGGCACGCAGGCCTTCGACAAGCTTGAGATACAACCGCCTCAGGCCGGTTTCAATGGCCTCGTTCCATGCAGGACCTGCAGCGTCTTCCGTCGACAGTCCGAAGATCAACGGCGTTGCCGACTGTTCCTGGATTGCCGTTTCGATTCTTTTCCGGAAAAAATTCAGGCGTCGTATCCTGAAATCCAGGTCAAAATACCTGAAGAAATTCGTATCGGTCCGTTCTTGCTGGAGCGATTCCGGCGATGGCGGCGGGGAATCGAAAGTCATGGTCCGCCACAGGGCGACGATCTGGGGCACGGTGCCGGCGATTTTGCGCATCGTGCGGACGTTCATGGCGCCAATGAGCATGTTCCCGAGTTGTGCCGAGGTGTCTTCCCGTCTGGTATAGTGGTAGGGAGGGTAGGTATTGCCAAACAGGCCGGACATCGTGTCGAAGTCTTCAGGCCCGTTGCCTTGCGGGCGGGTGGTTGGCTGAGTTTCTCGAAGTTCCGGCTCAGGGTTGCGCCTGAGCCCCTCCCGGGAGACGCGCAACCAGAAGCTGTTTGCCTCCTCGTTCTGCTTCCCGGTCCGCCCGGAGGGAGCCCGTCCCGGGCTGGCGAAGAGCTCCGCCTGCTCTTCCTGAGAGGCGAAATCCCTGGCCACAGCTTCCCGAAATGTTTGCCTGTTGGTGGGTTGCAGGTTCTCCATGATGCTGTTGACCGTACCGATCCAGTCGTTCCTTTTCGCGATGGAGTCCAGTTCTTCGCGAATGGTTTCATATTGGGGCAGGGTCATGGCGGCGCCGAGGTTCCTGACGAAAGATATTTCCTTCGGCTTGCGCTTTTTATCCGGCATTTCCGGTTTCGGGTCGATGAACAGCAGCTTCCGCATGATCGGGCAGTCGGCCTGACGGGCATGGATCGCCCGGATGGCATGGCCGAACGGGCGGTTGTCGAGATAGCCGCCGTCGGCGAATGGACGCTCTTCGAGCGGAATGCCGTCATTGATGTCGAGGTAGGGGCTGAAGAAAAGCGGGGCCCACGCATCCTGCTTCCAGGAGCTATCAGGGGAAGCCTGCTGGTCAAGCCAGTTCCTGACCGATGCTATGGTGACCGGTTCGAAGGCTGCAGGGAAGGATGAGGTGCAGCGTGAGGCGAACGCCAGCATCGGGTCGAAACTCCGTTCGAAGTGGTTCAGTTCCTGCTCGCCGCAGCATCCCCTTTCCCTGAATACGAAGGGGAATACATGTTTGTGGATACGTTCCTCTGCATGTCCGTTGCCGATGAGTATCGGCAGCTGCAGGCCCATGATGTCTGTTGTGGTGACGAACAGATCCATGGATTTGACGTGGTTGCGGCCGGGTGCGTCCGTGCCTTCCCCCTGGGCCTCCTTTTCCATGGCCGTGAAGGCTTCAAGCAGCAGCCCGTACATCCTCTGGCTGTTGAGGAGGGATGTTTTCGGTTCTGCAGATGGATAACGTGTCTGATCCGAGCGCTGGTCGTTGAGCAGGGTGTCGATATCACCTTTTGCCAGCCAGGTGTGTTCGAGGGCCTGCAGGCTCTCGATCCCCCGTACCAGGCTTTTGGCGAGGCAGACGCCATTGATGCCGCCGGCGGAGGTTCCGGAAATGATATCGACGACGAAGGTATGCCCGAACGCCTCATGGTCTTTTTCGGTCAGGTACCTGGCGACATCACGGTAGACTCCGCAGGTGCCGTCTGGTTTTTCCGGCGCTGACGGCGAGGTCGAGCGGACCATGTTGAGCAGTTCCTGGGCTATGCCGTTCATGTAGACGGCAAGGGAAACACCGCCATACATGACGACGGCGAACCGGATCTCTCGGGTTATGCTGTCTGGACGGGAATTGCCGGTTTGCTGGTTCACGATGCATCTCCTTCGTTTGCAGTTCGCCCTGTGGCCGGGCGGGGCCGGTACTCCGGAAACACGTGATCGCATCGATACTGCCTGGTTCGCAGCTTCCCGCGATGGGGAAATATACGAAGTTGCCACTGCATGCGGGAGGGGTGGCATGTGGAGCAGTGGCGTTAAATGCAATATATCTTTAAAAAACTATATTGATTTATGTGTACACACTCGATCAATCAGCTTTTCACCGTACATGAAGCATGTCGTCATTGTGGGCGGCGGGTTCGCAGGCATCAACGCGGCCAAGGAACTCGGCAACCGGAAGGGGGTCAGGGTTACCCTGATCGACAGGAACAACTACCATCTTTTCCAGCCCTTGCTCTATCAGGTGGCGATGGCTGCGCTCAACGGCGGAGAAATATCCTATCCGCTCCGTCAGATGCTCTCGAAGTATCGTAACATAACGATCTACAAGGGTGCGGTCGAGAATGTCGACCTTGCGAACCGAATCGTCAGGACTGATTTCGGCGATATCGCGTACGACTATCTGGTGCTGGCCTGCGGCGCCAAGCACCATTATTTCGGCCATAACGAATGGGAATCGTATGCTCCGGGGCTCAAGACGATCGGTCAGGCATCAGAAATCAGACGCCGGGTGATGGAGGCCTATGAACATGCCGAACGGACTTCGGACATCACCGAGCAGAAAAAGCTGCTGACCTTTGTCATCGTCGGTGGCGGCCCGACCGGTATCGAGCTTGCCGGTTCCATCGGTGAGATGAGCAGGTATTACCTGTCGAGGTACTACAAGAACATCGATCCGCGGCAGACGCGGATTTTTATCGTCCACTCCGGCAAACGCATCCTGAACACCTTTTCCCCCGAACTGTCGGGCAAGGCGGCCCGTGCCCTTGAAAAGCTCGGGGTGCAGATATGGACCTCAAGCAGGGTAAGCTGCATCGACGCCAACGGCGTGCAGATCGGCAGTGAGCGGATCGAGGCGGCAACGGTTCTCTGGGCCGCTGGGGTCAGGTCGTGCAGCATCGGCAGGAAGATCGGCATCGAAACCGATAGCGCAGGGCGCATCCCGGTAACGGAAACCCTTTCGGTTGAAGGTTATCCGGAGGTGTTTTGCGGTGGCGACCAGGCTCGGTTTGAGCTTCCTGGTCAGGAAGAGCCTCTGCCCGGGCTCGCTTCCGTCGCCTTACAGGAGGGCAAGGCCATCGGGCGCAATATCCTGAGGGCGATTTCCGGCAAGCCCATGCGGCCGTTCGCCTATTTCGACAAGGGGCAGATGGCGACTGTCGGCAAGAACTTTGCCATCGTTGAGAAAGGCGGCTTGCGGCTTTCCGGGACTCCTGCCTGGTTCATCTGGCTGCTGGTGCACATCTATTTCCTGAGCGGATTCAAGCACCGCTTTTTCGTGCTGCTGCAATGGGGGTGGTCCTATTTCACTTTCGGCCATGCCGCAAGGATTGTCAACCGGGAATGGCGTTTTTATCCCGACCAGGATGATCCGGCATCCACCGATGACGATACCCCGGAGCCGAAGAAACCAATGGGCAGCGGCGACGACAATCTGTTTCAGATCGACGGGGAAACGTTTCACTCCTTCGGCAGGCGCTGAGCGCCTGTCCGTACCGGTCAGGCAGGGAAGTTCGGTGTGTGCTGTGGCGGGGGGTGGGGCGGTCAGGAAGCGCCGTCGTTGTCGGCTGATTCGCGGAGCAGTTTCTCGAAATCCTGCTGGAGCAGGTGTTCAGGCAGGTCGAGTATTCGGATGCCTGTCGCAAACCGCCGCTCGTAGTAGTTCTCGCTGAGCCGGTCCTTGGTGATGCCCTTGGAGGTCGACGAATGGACGAAGACGCCGTTGCCGACGAAAATGCCGACGTGGCTGATGCGGTTACGTGCGTTGCGGAAGAGTACCAGGTCGCCCGGCCTGAGATCGCTCCGGTCTACCTTTCTGCCGATAGCAGCCATCTCTCCGGACGAACGGGGAAGCTGCATGTTGAATATCTTGCCGAACATGAATCTGACGAACCCGGAGCAGTCGAAGCCGGCAGGTGTGGTGCCGCCGAACCGGTATCTGATGCCGAAATACTGGCGGACATCCTTGAACAGGTCGCCGATCTTTGCTGCTGCAGGGGTTGCCGTGGAAGATGTCTGGGGTACTGGCGGGGTCGCGCCTGTCGGGGCAAGCTCCCAGATGGGTGTTGTTGCGCTGGTTTCTGCTGCCTGGAGGGGGTTTGCCGTCATCATGAGGAGCGATGCGGAGATCGCGCCGACAAGAAGGAACGGCTTGAAGCGGGAACTTGAATGGTCCTGTCGGGAATGGTGCTGTCGTCGCATAGGCAAATAGGTCTGTCTGCTTCTGTGCAGCATTGTTCCCGATGCCTGCCATCAGGAATTGAAACTCTTTATTATTTCAAGTAACGGTTCTTTTCCAAGAAATCCAAACTCAGGGTTCGGGGTGGTCGTTATTTTTTTCGGCATCCGTCTCCGTTTCCCGTAATGGCGTGGTTCGTTTTCTGATGATTCCACCGATCTTGCGGCCGATGTTCTGGACTGCAGACCTGCCGAAGGAAAACGGGTTGGGAACGATATCCGCATAGCCTTCCGTCAGTTGCCTCGATTCGAACTGGGCCGGGTAGATGATGATGCTGCTGAGGTCGGGCCGCTCCTGTTCAAGCCGTTCACTGAGTTTGTCGAAGTAGGGCCGGTAGGATACCGATTCCGGCCTTGCCGCGATGACCACCAGCAGGTCGTTGTCCCGGAGCTGCGATGTGATTGCCGCGACCTCGGCCCACTCACGGACGCTCCGGAACGGTTCAAAGCCGATGGTTACCCCGGACTGGTACCGGTTCAGCGTGGTGATGATGTCGATTCTGCTCTTTTTTTCGCAGTGGCAGACGATGGGGACGCTCAGTTCGGTGGCAAGGCGGGCGAGCTTGGCGACCCATTGCGTGAACCCTTTTTCCTTTTCTGCGAATGCCGGGCAGATGACGACGATCCTGCGGTGGGTGGCGATAGGCCTGGTGAAGTTGCAGAGCAGGGTGGTCTTGCTGGTGCAGTCCACGATGCTGCCGGTCGTGTCGTTGGCCCCCCAGTCAAGCAGACGCTGCCGTTGGGGCCAGCCGAAGACAATGATGTCCGACATCAGTTCCTTGGCCGTTCTGCAGACGCCGCTGGAGATCGTGTAGTCGATGGTTGCAATGACATTCAGGCGGGCGTCGAACGATGCCGCATGGCTGACCATCGGTTCAAGGTTGTTTCTGGCCCGCTGCACGTTGAGTTCTGCGGCATCGTCGTCGGGAACGACGGTCAGTACGGTCAGCGGGTCGGCGGAGATTTTGTCCTTGATCAGGAGGGCAAGCTCAAGGAGTTTTTCGGAAGCCGGTATGTCGGTGATCGGCAGGAGGATCCGTTCGGAGGTGAGCGCCCGCTCGGTGGCCTGATCCTGCGGTTCCGCGCCGTCACCGGTCACGATCCGTTTCGCGGCCCGCTCGGTGACCAGGGAGGCGACGATGCAGGTGACCAGTATGAGGATGATTGTGCCGTTCAGAATGTTCAGGTCGAGGATCCGGGCCTTGTAGCCGACGAGGATCACGGCTATGGTTGCGGCGGCATGCGAGCTGCTCAGGCCGAAAATCAGTTGCCGCTGTGCCGGTGAATACCTGAAGAGCTTCTGGGTCAGGAATGCCGCGGACCATTTTCCGGCAAGCGCGGCTGTTGTGAGGGTGACGGCGATGATGACCGCCATCGGGCCGTTGAAAAGGACTCGCAGGTCGACCAGCATTCCGACGCTGATCAGGAAGAAGGGGATGAAAAGGGCGTTGCCGATGAATTCGATGCGGTTCATCAGCGCCGAGGAGTTCGGGATCAGCGGGTTCAGGGCAAGCCCAGCGGCGAATGCGCCGACGATCGGTTCGATGCCGGCTACCTTTGCCAGGAATGCCGAAAAAAAGACCATGGCGAGCACGAAAATGTAGTGCGCGTGTTTTTCGCTCTCCAGTTTCCGGAAGAACCAGCGGGCAAGTGCCGGCAGGAGCAGGAAAATGATGGCCAGGAATATGACGATGGAGATGGTCAGGCGCATCCAGAAATCGTTGTCGACCGTGCCGCTGCTATAGCCGAGGATGACGGCGAGGATGATCAGGACCGCCGTATCGGTCAGCATGGTGCCTCCGACGGTGATGGCGACGGCCTGGTTTTTCGATACCCCCATTCGGCTGACGATCGGGTAGGCCACCAGAGTGTGGGTCGCAAACATGCTTGCGGTCAGGAAGCTTGCGTTGGTATCGTAATTCAGCAGGTAGTGGCAGAGCGGAAAGCCGATGGCGATCGGAATGGCGAAGGTCAGCATGCCGAACAGGATGCTTTTGTAACGGTTTTTCCTGAATTCGGTAAGGTCCAGTTCGAGACCGGCGATAAACATGATGTAGAGCAGGCCGATCGTCGAAAACAGGTCAACCGCGGAGTTTTTTTCGAGCAGGTTGAGGCTGTGGGGACCGATGACCACTC
Source organism: uncultured Chlorobiaceae bacterium (assembly GCA_964611215.1). Classification (GTDB taxonomy): domain Bacteria; phylum Bacteroidota; class Chlorobiia; order Chlorobiales; family Chlorobiaceae; genus Chlorobaculum. The sequence goes on along the minus strand of CAZSXF010000001.1, from coordinate 234,169 downwards.
CGGAAATGATCAGGCCGACCGTGCCGGGGATGTTGATGCGACGGAGCAGGATAGGGGAGAGCAGAATGATGAACAGCACGAGCGAGAAGACCAGGACTGGGTTGGTCAACGGCAGGTGAAATTCTTCAAGGAGCTGCTCGTAATAGGATCCCATGTTCTGGAGGCTGCTGGCTTGAGGTTGCTTCGGGCCATCGACGGAACCTGGTGGGGGCTTCCCCTGGGTCCCACAAGCGATGTCCCGACATCCCGGCCTGGGGATGGCCGCTTCATATCGTGGTGCAATTTACACAAATAGTCTGAATTACACCTGCGGCTCCGGTATCATCCTCATTCGCCCTGCCTTCAGGAAAACAAGGTATCATCTTTTTTTTAGCGTTGCCTGGCCGTCTGGGCCTGCACCCATGTTTCAGCGTCACGGTAGTTGCTGAAAATTCTGATGGTGATCGGGTTCCTGTTGCCCTGCGACGATGAGATGCTTGAAAGCGCTGCGTTGAGTCCCCGGTTGGCGACTATGGCCGTTCGTGACCTGCTGCAGGGCTTTCGGCTGTTCGCGCGCATGCCGGCGATGATGGAAAACAGCTTGGAATAGCTGAGTGCCGGTTCGCAGCCGTCGAAGCTCCAGATTTCATTCTTGTTCTCATTTTCCAGCAGCAGCGAAAGGTTCTGGATTGAACTTCGAAGCAGGGCTTCGTTCATGATGCCGGAAAAATTGACCTGAATGTACGTCCCCCTGTTGTTGACTGTAAACATTGAGAATGTCTCCATACAAATAATGGATCGAGAACGTCACACCAGTTTTTCGCTGGTGTTTACTTTACGACATGAAGCATTGTGCAATTATCATGCCGTAAATGATGAGGTTTGTTAAGCCATTGAGATTAAATATCTTGGTATGATGGTTGCTTACAGGCTATCGGTGCCTGTTGCAGAAGCGTACAGATCGAAACTTTGATGTTATTCTCATAATGAGATCGACGGTGAGACCGTCCGCGCCGGATAGCGCGGGTCAGCTGGGCGTGGTGGTTACCGGCGGAACTTCGGGTCTTGGTCTTGCAATGGCCAATGAGTTTCTGGAGTATGGGGATCGGGTGGTCATCTGTGGCCGTAACCGCGAGCGGCTCGATGCGGCCATTGGCGTACTTCGTGCGAAAAACCGTGGGGCCACCATCTTCGGCATGGTGTGCGATGTCTCCAGCATGGCGGATGTCGCCGCATTCGCCGCATTTGCCACGGCCAGCATCGGTGTCGTCGACCGCTGGGTGAATAATGCCGGGACGGCGGGCTTGCGGAAGCGCCCCCTCTGGGAGCTTGATGCCGACGACATCGACCAGACCTGCCGTACGAATCTTTCCGGCAGCATGATGCTCTGTTCGGAGGCGGTCAGGCTGATGCTTCGCCAACCCTTCGCTGCCGGAGGCAACAGCCGCTACCATATCTTCAACATGGGTTTTTCACGGACGGGTGTCCGCTCCTCGAAAACTGCCGTTCCCCACCGGGTATCGAAACGGGCTGTCGCACTGCTGACGGAGTTCCTCAACGGTGAGCTTCGTTCGGCCGGCATCCGCTCGATCGGTGTCCACGAGATCAGCCCCGGGCTTGTCCTGACCGATCTGCTGACCAGGGATACCGGCGCCAGGGAACACCAGGTGTTCAACGCCGTTGCGGAACCTGCCGAAACCGTCGCAGCTGTCCTTGTACCGAAAATCCGGTGTGTTTCCGGTTCCGGTACGCAGATCCGGTTCCAGCCGATCGCACTGATGCTTGTGCGGCTTGCCGCTTCCGTGTTCGGCTACCGCAGGGGCCGTTTTTTCGATGACGCGCAGGCTGATGGCGATTGACGCTGATGCCAGAGGGGGGGGCAAGATGTGCCGCTTCTCGGCCTTCTCCGGCCTCTGCAGCAGCCTTTTTTGCCCTTTTAGAACAGCATGGCGGTAGCCCGTGCAGCCTGCGAGTAGAAGCGGTCAAGCCAGTCGGGGCCGGAGAATTTTTCGGCCAGGGCCACGGCGATGTGTTTTGGGGCGAGCCCAAGGTCCCGGTTCCTGCCGAGTCCCTGAACGCAGGATGGACAGTTGGTCAGGATGGTCGTTCTGCCGGCATTGCCTTCGAGTGATTCCTTCAGCGCTTCGCGTTTTTTCTGGAGCATGGAGTCGGTGATATCCGGCCTGGAAAGGGCAAGCGTTCCGGCTTCGGAGCAGCAGTGGGGGACCGGCCTGACGGTGCCGAATCCGCCGAAATCACGCAACAGCTCACAGGCCTTGCCGGAAAGCGAGTCATGGCAGGGGGCATGATACAGGAATTCCTGGTTGCTGCCTTCGACCCGCATGCCTTTTTCATAGACGTATTTCGACACATCCACGATGCGTTCGCCGAACAGGTTGGCCGTTTCCATGCTTTCAAGACCGTCACGGCAGGTACCGCAGGAGATCACGCAGGCGTCGAAGTCGAGGTAGGAGAACATTTCCCTGATCTGGCTGAACATGACGGTGTTGCGGAGCACGATCGAGGTCTGCTGTTCCGTTTTCGCATTGACTCCCGCCGGGAACCCGCAGCAGAGGAAGGGAGGGGGGAGCACCACCCGCGTCGCGGTTTCGAGCAGGATATGGATGGCGGCCATCGAGATGGTCGAATGCATCCGTTCCGATCCGCATCCGGGAAAGTAGAAAACGGTGGTCGTCGCCGGTCGGTCGGTCGGTTCGAACACCAGCACCTCGTCGGGGTCGCAGGGAGGCAGCACGTCGCGCAGGGTCTGTTCGGGGACTGGCGGGACGGGCGAGCGGAAAAGGCGGAGCGGCGGAAACGCCTGCGCTTCTTCCGACACCTGGAGCGGTGCGCTGAGCCTGGTTCCGATCCGCTGGAGCGATCCGCCCATTCTGAGCACCATGTTCCTGAACATGGTGTTGAAGAACGGCGAGCGGTTTTCAAGGTACTTCAGGGTCAGGTTCGTGATGGCCGGCGAATCCTTGATGCCCCTGGCGGTAAGGATTTCCCGCTCAAGGATCGAGACCTCGCCGGTGTCGATATTGACCGGGCAGGGCTTGAGGCACTTGTGGCATATGGTGCAATGGTCGGCGACCTCCTCAAGCCACTGCAGCAGTTCGAAGTCCGTCGAACGCTCCCTCTGGGCATCGTACAGGAGCGCTTCGATGAGCGAACCGATGGCGAGGTTCTTGTTCCTCGGATGGTAGAACATGCCCCTGGCAGGGTAAAAGACGCAGCAGTCCGGCTTGCATTTGCCGCACCGGATGCAGAAATCGACCTTTTTCGACAGCTCTTCGAGTTTGCCTCGCTTGAGGATGTGCGCTTCAAGTTCCAGGAGGTTGAACGAGGGGGTGAAGATATGGTTGAGCGCCTCGTAGTCTTCGAGTTTCCCCGGGTTCATGATACCGTCAGGGTCAACCTCCTTCCGGTAGGCCGACAGGTCGTCGATGATGCTGCGTTCAAGGTATTTGAGCTTCGTCACGCCGATGCCGTGTTCCCCCGAAACAACGCCGCCGAGGGCGATCACATTTTCCATCACCTTGTCGATGACGAGGTTGGCCCGGTCGAGCATGTCCCGGTCGTTAGACAGGACGGGGACGTTGACATGGACGTTGCCGTCACCGGCATGCATGTGCGTCGCCAGGACAATGCGCCGGTCCCTGACGTGCAGATGTGTTTTTTCGATGGTTTCGAGGATTTTCGGATAGCCGCGGAACAGTTCGCCAAGTTCGCTCCTGAACTCCTGGAGCAGCGTCAGCGAACGCAGCAGCAGTGGGTCAGCTGTTTCGAGCCGTTTCCGGATAAGGTCGCAGAGGCCGAGACCTGCAGGAATTTTCGCCTCGAACGGGGTCTGATGCTCATTGCCGATGCTTGCCCGCAGGATGTCTTCGATTCGGTCGGCAAAAAGTATCTGGCTGTATCGTTCTTCCTCGATGTTCAGTTCATCGATGAACCGGGCAAAGACGGCGAGCTGGTCCAGCGGGATGACGATGTCCTCGTTCAGTTTGAAGGCATTTGTCCGCTTGGCGATCGCCCCGAGTTTTTTCCGGTCCGCCCAGAACAGCACCGATTCAGCCTTGTTGCGCGCTTCGAACATCAGGGTGTTCGGGTGCTTGCCGAGCAGGTTCCTGACCCGCTCGATACCCGCCTCCACTTCAGCCGACGTATGGCCGGCGATATCGATCAGGAGCACCGCTTTCGGTGTCTGCGGACGAGTCGCCTTGACTTTGTAGTCGATTGCGCGGATGTATTCGTCGTCGAAATGCTCAAGCGCCAGCAGCGTTTCGTGGTCGGTGTGCTGATAGGGGAATGCCTCTGAAAGCTCCACGATGACCTGGCTTGCCTCGTCCATGTCAGGTCCGAAGAATTCAAGGCAGATCGTCCGCTTCTGTTCGTACTTCGGATAGAGCACAAAGGTCGCCGAGGTGATCACCCCGTCGGTTCCCTCTTTCTGAAGGCCAGGAACGCCGCCCAGCGCCTTGTTGGTGATATCCTTCCAGAGCCCGTGCTTGCGGATCTCCGTACCTCGCAGCGTGATCCGCTTCAGCGGCGCACCATGCTGATCGAGCACTTCGTAGGTCACCGTGTCCTCCGGCAGGATCTTGCGGAGCTGGTGGTCCGTACGGCGCACTGTCCAGAGTTTCGCCCCGGGCATGGCGATGCGCCATTCGAGGAGGTTGTCGATGCAGGTGCCCCATCGTACGGCCATCTTCCCGCCGGCATTTTCGGCGATATTGCCGCCGATGGTGCAGGCCCATTCGCTGGTGGGGTCGGTAGCGAACACCAGGCCGTGCTGGTCCGCGAAGTGCATGGCAGCTTCGGTAATGACCCCGGCTTCGACTTCAAGTACCGGGGCGTTGACCGTCTGGCCGTCGCGCAGGTAGAATTTGCGCTGGTGGATGCCTCTGATGTGGTTCAGTCGCTCCGTGTTGATGATGATGCAGTCCGAGCGGAGCGGAACGGCCCCACCGGTAAGCCCGGTTCCGGCTCCCCGGGGGATTATCCTCAACCCGAGCCTGGCGATGGCTCCGATCAGGGCCGCGATATGCGATTCGTCGTCCGGTGTGACGACCGCCACAGGCAGGTAGAGGCGCCAGTCCGTCGCATCCGTTGCGTGGGCGACGAGCGAAAAGGGATCGAAGAGGATGTTTTTGGCTCCGACGATCGGGGCCAGCTCCTTTTTGATCCTCCTGCGGTACTCCGGGACCAGTTCGATCTCGCCCCGCAGTTTATCGAGTTTCGTCCGGAGTGTTTCGATGATCGACATGACCCGCGGTTCGCCGTTGGCTCCGGCGGCGATGGTTTCAAGGTCTTTCCTGGCATGCTCGAAGATGCGCGTGCGCCTTGGAACCGAGTCGATCAGCTCCTGGAACAGGTAGGGGTTACGGCCATGGATGAGGATATCGCCAAGAATCTGCATCAGGAGGCGCGCAGAACGTCCGGTGACCCTGACGTCACGGAGTTCGTCAAGCTGTCTGAGAACCTGCTCCCCGAGAATGAACGATATCGCCTGGCTGTCTCCCGCCGAGGTGTAATTATAGGGGATTTCACGTTTTGCAGCCGGTTCTCTCCGTCGTGGTTCCTTGGCGGTGGTCATGGTCATGATATGATATTCGTACTCGCGATTCATTGGAGCTGTGCAGGCTTCGTCGCAGCCTTGCCGTTACGTAATATAACGAAAGTCTTTGTAAGTCGTTCCCTGCCTGTTAAGCCCCTTAACCTGCGATGCCTGTGCGCCGATGGAGGTGATGCCGATAGGGTGGCGGCTGGCCGGGAAGTTTCGTGTTCCTCTTTTTTTCGGCAAACGGGCTTGCCGTTTGCCCTGCTTTGATCGTATACTACCTTTTCATGCCGTTCCCGCGCGCCGCTGGCAACGGATGGTGTCCATGAGAGGCGCGTGCTTGCTTCGCAAACCGGTGCTTCGTGGCTGAAGCACGAACTATCGCAGCATGGATTCCGGAAAGCTTACCTATATCGCATTCGACGAGCTTGGCCAGCAGGAGGGGGATACTTCACCCTCCGATTACCGGTTCTGCGCCACTGTCCGCCGATGGGCTGCGGAAAGGCAGCTTTTCGAAACAGTGTACGAAGAGCGCAAGGACAAGCTTTATGCGCTCAGAAAGTCAAGCCTCCGTTCGGCATTCGCCTCCAGGGTCAGGCAATCGCTTGCCGTCTGCGGCAACATCCTGGTGATCCTGAGCGGTGAAACGCGCAAAAGCGGCAGCCTGCTCTCTTTTGAAATTGCCGAGGCCGTTGACCATTTCAACCTGCCGCTCATTCTTGCCTATATCGACTACAGGGCTGTCGCCGATCCTTCGGCGCTTTCAGGATACTGGCCGAACGAGCTTCGCCAGCGGATTCAGGGGGGCGTGGCCAGAGCAATCCACATTCCGTTCAACAAACATGCGATCATCGACGCCGTATGCCAGTTTACGGTTTCGAACCGTCCGCTGACCGCAGTGAACCACTACAGCGAATACGCTCATCGCAAGTTCAGGTGCATCCCGCCGGAGATGCCGTTCGGCAACTGCCTGCGCAAGCCCCGCCTGGCGGCACCAGGAGCATGAGCGCGCGCCGGAGCGACCTTACGTGTTCCGGTCCTTCCTGCCGTAGCTTCGCCGTTTTTTCCACGTGTCGCTTTTCGCCGGTGCTGCCTGGTGCTGTTTCGGCGAACGGGTACCCTGGGTTGCCGGTTTCTGCGAGGACAGCCTTGCTGTGCCTGTCGTTTTTGTCTTTGCCACGCCGCCGATCGCTTCCGTCTGCGGTGTATCGGTCAGCGGATAGGGATGGTCATGGATGACCGGGATGGTTCGTGCGATCAGTTTTTCGATGTCGCGCAGAAACGGTTTTTCCTCTTCGCAGCAGAATGAGAGGGCCGTGCCCTTCATCCCGGCGCGCCCGGTTCTGCCGATCCTGTGCACGTAGGTTTCAGGTACATTCGGCAGGTCGATGTTGATGACATAGGCAAGATCGTCGACGTCGATACCCCTGGCGGCGATATCGGTTGCCACCAGGACTCGGGTTTCCTGCGATTTGAAATTGTTGAGGGCCCGCTGGCGTGCGTTCTGCGATTTATTGCCGTGGATCGCTTCGGCTGCGATGTCGTGGCGTTGCAGGAACCTCGCCACCTTGTCGGCGCCATGCTTTGTTCTGGTGAAGGCGAGGATGTTTCTGATGGATGCATCCTGCAGCAGGTGGACGAGCAGCTGGTTCTTGTTTTCGCGGTTGACGAAAAGGATTTTCTGGTCAATGATCTCTGCCGTCGAGGAGATAGGGGTTACCTGTACCTTTTTTGGATGCCGCAGGATCGATGCGGCCAGGCGGACGATTTCGGGTGGCATCGTCGCCGAGAAAAAGAGCGATTGCCGGCGTGAGGGAAGTGCCGAGATGATTTTGCGTACTTCGTTGAGGAAGCCCATGTCGAGCATCCGGTCTGCTTCGTCGAGGACGAAATATTCCAGGTCGTGCAGGCGCACATGCCCCTGACCCATCAGGTCAAGCAGGCGGCCCGGGGTTGCGACCACGATGTCCACGCCACCCAGGAGCCGCGCGGTCTGGGGGTTCTGGTTGACGCCGCCGAACACCACGGTATTGGTGATGCCGGTATACCTGCCATAGGTGCCGAAGCTTTCGCCGACCTGGACTGCAAGTTCCCTGGTCGGCGTGAGGACCAGGGCCCTGATTTTTCGTTTCTGGCCCTGGGCATGGCTTTCACTGAGGCGTTGCAGTATCGGCAGTGCGAATGCTGCGGTTTTGCCGGTACCGGTCTGGGCGCATGCGAGCAGGTCGTCGCCTGCAAGAATCACCGGGATCGCTTCAGCCTGAATCGGTGTCGGGGTCTGGTATCCGGCTTCGTCGAGCGCCCGGAGGAGCGGGTTGACGAGGCCGAGGGATGAGAACTGCATGATGAAGGACGGAGTGTGGGGTGAACAAATTGATGCCGGCTCAATGTAGCATCCGCCAGCCGATTCACCAGAGATATTTTCACGATCACGGAACCCGCCATGGCGATTTCGGCGGCAAGGCGGCAGAATCGATGTTTCGAACATCGGCAAAAGCTGTTATTTTTATATCTTTTGCGATGGCACGGCAGGTTGGCGCGATCCCTCCTTCCTGCACGTGCTGCTGGTCACCGTAACCCAAAGGGAAGTATGAAGAAATCGATCTGGTCGCTGTTGCTGTCGCTGACGGTGGTCGTTGCCGTTGCCGGCGTTTTTTACGTCCTCTATCCCGAGCGTTTCATTGATGGTCCGACCTTGCCGTTGGCCGTACTGGTCGCCGCGGCTGCATCCGGGACCCTCGTCTACCTGCCGCTGGCCGAAAGCGATCCTGATGCAGCCGGTTCCGGAAGGGTGGGGCCGCTGGGTATCGGTACCTTTGGCGCCATAATCCTGTTCCTTGTGGCTGCCGTGGGTATCGGCTGTGCGCTTTCCGGCCTTGACAAGGTTTCCCTCGCACTTGATATCGTTGCCGTTGCGGGCTTTATCGCCCTGTTTATCGTCAAGCGAGCACATGTTCAGCCGCAGGCTGACACCGGCAAACGGCGCGGGAGTTCCGTCAGCAGCCATACCTCCTGGGCGGACCGCCTCGAAGGGATCGCCAGGGGATGCGGCATGCCGTTCCTCAAGCCCCGCCTGTTGAAACTCGCAGGGGAGACCCGCTATCTTGCAAGTGATGACGGATCGTATACCTTTGAGTTGAACCAGCGCATCGCCGGAGCACTTGACTCGGTCGCCGATGCCGTCCGCAGGGGTGACGAACAGCTCGCCCTGCATCAGCTCAAGCGCCTCAGGAACCTGTTCGCCGAACGTGAGACGGAGCTGACCAACCTGAAGAGCCTTGGCTGACCTTCGTACATGCCGACCGATGGTCAGTTTGGCATGAGTTGCCGGTACTGGCGGTACCGGCGGAGGATGTTCCTGGTGTAGCTGACCGGAACCGCTCCGTTGCAGTAGCCGAGGCTGGCGACGGCGTCATTGTAGAACTTCGCTTCGGATTTGAGCAGCAGGAACTTCTCGACGTTGTTTTCCCAGAGGTTCGGCTGCGCCCCGTATTTGACTGCCAGTTTCTGGGCGTCCCGGACATGGCCGGGGCCGACGTTATAGGATGCCAGGATGAATTTCAGTCTGGTTTCTCTTTCCCTGATATCCCCCCACTCCTTCTCCAGTGTTGCAAGGTAGGCCACACCCGCCCTGATGTTTGATTCCGGGGTGGTGAGGTCGGAAATCCCGATGATGGTGCCGGTTGCCGGCATCACCTGCATCAGCCCGACGGCTCCTGCCCAGGAAACGATGTCCGGATCAAACTGCGATTCCTCGTAGATGAGCGAAGCCAGGAGGCGCCAGTCCCACCCGATTCTGCGGGCTTCCTGGCGTATAAGCCTGTCGTAAGGCGAGAGTGCGCCGGTTCTTGAGCCATAGAACGTGCTGACCGTCTTTTTCCTGAGCCCGTTTTCCTGGCTGGCGTATTTGTTGCGGATGGCCTGGAGCGTCCCGGTTTTCCTTTCTTTCCCGATCCACTCCGCCAGTGCGTGCCGGAGTTTCGGGGAATCTTTCCGGACTGCCCACGAGAGTTGCTGGGTAACGCTGAGCCTGGTCCGGATATCGATATTCGGGCAGATGGGGCGAAGCGTGACGGCAAGGTTGCTGTCGGCGACGGTGTAGCCGATTTTCCCACGGTCGACCATCCTGACCAGTTCGCTGGTTGTCAGGGCTCCGTTTACGGAGATGATCCTCACCTTGATGCCGCGGTTTTCGGCAAGATCTTTCAGGGTGTTGTAGAATGCCGATTTTTCGTGGACGTAGACTGTTTTGCCTGCAAGTTCCTCTGGAGAGCGGACCAGGGCTGCAGGGGCGGTCGCGACATGCTGGACAAGCACCTGGGGCGAAGCGTCGATCGGAGGTGAAAAATCGACCATCCGCGATTGCTGGCTGGTTGCCGCCATCGGGGTGGCGATGATATCGGCGTCCCTGTTCCTGAGCAGCGGCACCTGCAGGTTCATATCCCTGACAAGCACGACTTCAAGCTGGACGCCGATTTCCTGTGCGAAACGTTCGGCAAGCTCATAGCTGTAGCCCATTGGTGCGCCCCGGTAGATGAAATAGTTGATCGGGTCGTAGGCAAGCAGCACCTTGAGTTTTCCCGACCTCCTGATTTCGGCAAGGTCGTGGCCGTCCATTTTCTGCTGGCGTTTCAGCCATCCGGTGTACATGGCGGCAACCACGGCAAGCCCCGCGACAACTGCGGCGATGAGTCGAAGCCGATGCTGTCGTTCTGCGTGTTCATGTCGTCGCTGGTGCGGCATGTGCTGAGCTGGTTATGGGCCATCCCCAGCCGGCCGTTCGTGAGCGGATGGGGAGATGCAAACCACAAATATACGCATAAGCGAGGATCGGCAAGCAGGCGTCGGGCAGTGCCCTGAAACATGCTCTTTTCAGGGGATCATTGCGAAAAGCGCCTCATTTTTCTTAGCTTGCGTTCTTCATCTTTAAACTTTATGCTTACTACGGTCATGATCCGCCGTTTCGCTTTTCCTCCATTGCGGCACGCAATGGCAGGCATGCTGGTGCTGATGCTCCTGATCTCCGGTTGCACGGGCAAGCCCGGCAAATCCGCTGCCCCGGCAGCCTACAAGGTAGGCCTTGTGTTCGATGTCGGTGGCAGGGGTGATAAATCGTTCAACGACGCCGCGTTCAACGGCCTGGAACAGGCGAAGAAGCAGCTTGGCATCGCGTTTGACTACATCGAACCCCAGGGCGAGGGGGCCGATCGTGAAGCGGCGCTGCGCCAGATGGCGGCAGATCCTGATGTGAAGATGGTGATCGGTGTCGGCTTGCTCTTCACTGACGACATCATTGCCATAGCCAGGGAGTTTCCTGACAAGAAATTTGTCTGCATCGACTTCAACCCGCAGCCGGGCGTGAAGATCCCTGAAAACCTTTCCGGAATCGTTTTTGAAGAGAAAAAGGGCTCATTCCTCGTTGGAGCCCTCGCCGCACTTGAATCGAAGACAGGTACGATCGGATTTATCGGCGGTATGGACTCGAACGTCATCAGGAAGTTCGAGAGCGGTTATATCGCCGGTGCGCGCTATGCCAGGCCGGACATCAAGGTCATTTCAGGTTTCATCGGCATGACGGGCAGTGCGTTCAACGACCCGGCACGAGGCAAGGAGCTTGCCCTTGGCCAGTACGGCAGGGGAGCTGACATCGTCTACGAGGCTGCCGGAGCGAGCGGCCTCGGCATCATCGAAGCTGCCCGTCAGACCGGCAAGCTGGTGATCTGCACCGATATGGACCAGGAGTACCTTGCCCCCGGCAGGGTGCTGACCAGCATGACCAAGGCGGTGGACAAGGCGGTGCTGAAGACGGTGGAGGATGGGATGAACAACCGTTTCCAGGGCGGTCGCCAGCGCGTGTTCGGTATCGATGAGCGGTATACCGATTATGTCTTCAATGAAAAAAACTCGGCACTGATCCCGCCATCGCTCCACGAGCGTCTCGAACAGGTCAGGAAAGGGCTTATTGCCGGGAAGATTTCCATTTCGGAATAAAAAAAACGACCAGGTGTCGAAGTATTGTTCAACAGATCTCTCCGTTTGCAGGCAGTGGCGCATAAGCAGGTATTGGTAACCGGCGCGACCGGTTTTATAGGATCAAGGCTGGTGCACCGGCTTGTTTCGATCGATGGCATCAGGGTGCACGCAATGGTTCGGAAAAGTTCCGATCTGACCGCCCTGCAGGGCTGCCTTGACCGTGTGCAGCTGGTTTATGGGGATGTGACGAATCCGGAAAGCCTCGAAGGTCTTTTTAACGGGATTGACGAAGTCTACCATGTCGCCGGACTGACCTATATGGGGGGGCGGCCGAATCCGATGCTCCGGAAGATCAATGTCGACGGCACCCGAAACGTGCTTGCTGCGGCAAAGCAGGCCGGGGTCCGCCGGGTGCTGCATCTCAGCTCGATTACTGCAGTCGGCATCGGTCAGGCCGACAGGCCGCTCGACGAATCAAGTCCCTGGAATTTTGACCGTATTCCGCTGGAATATGCGCTCACCAAGCATCTCGCGGAACAGCTCGTGGCAGAGGAGGTCCGCAACGGTCTCGACTGTGTCATCGTTGTTCCCGCGTTCGTCTTTGGCGCCGGGGATGTGAACTTCAACGCCGGGCGGATCGTCAAGGATATCTACAACAGGAAGCTGCCGTTCTTTGCAATGGGCGGTATCTGTGTCGTCGATGTCGAAATCGTCATCGACTGCATCATTGCCGCCATGCAGAAGGGCCGGACAGGGGAGCGGTACATCGTCGGCGGTGACAACGTTTCCTTCCGTGAGCTTTCCAGAACCATCATCAGGGTGACCGGCGTCAGACAGCGGATGTACCCGTTGCCGCTCTGGGCGGTGAAGGTCATCCATGCGCTCCTGAAAATCGGCAGGAACCGTGAAAAGGTTTCGAGGCTCCTGAACCTGAGCATGTTTGCCGTTGCCTCCGAGTTCCTCTATTTCGACACGTCGAAAGCTCGTCGCGAACTCGATATGCGATACGAGCCGCATGAGGAGAGTATCCGGCGTACGTTCGAGTGGTACCGCAGGGAGGGGCTGCTTGGCTGAAAGGGTTCTGGGGTGAGGGTAACCAGGTCGGAGCTGTCAGCGTTTTCTGCAGAAAAGCATCAGCCTCGGAGAGCTTGCCTGTTCAAAGGGGTTGCCCTGGTAATCGCCGATGGTCATGCTCACCTGCATACCCGCATCGGCGAGCATCGCCGTTATCCGTTCCTGGCCAAAAAGCCGCATTGATTCGGTAAACCGGTATACTTCGTCTTTTTGCGTGTCTTTCAGGGTAAGTCGTTTGACCACCTTGTCGCTCTTCATCGTTCGTTCTTCAATGATGTGGAGCGAACCGATGTTTTTTTCGGTACGTGGTCGGAAATGGCTTGCAAGCCATGCCGGATTCATCAGGTCGAGAACATACCACCCATCATCGCCAAGCATTGCAGAAACGTTATCCAGCACCAGGCGGTCTTCTCTGTCGGTCTCGAAATAGCCGAAGCTCGAAAAAAGCTGGACGATAAGGTCGAAGTGCCTACCGAGGCGTATTGTGCGCATGTCGCACGAGCTGAATGAAAGTTCCAGCCCTGCGTTACGTGCTTCACGCCTCGCCATGTCCAGGAGGAACGGCGAGAGGTCGTTTGCCGCAACGGTAAATCCTTTTCTGGCGAAGGCCAGCGCGTGCCTTCCTGCTCCACAGGCTATGTCGAGCACGGCCGGGGCAATGGCGGGGCCCGCTTGCAGACGGGTCAGCGCGAGAACCGTGTCGACGCAGCGAACTGCTTCGCTGTCGTCACGATGCTGATATACCTTGAGATAGAGGGGATTGGAGAACCAGTCTTCAAACCACTCCCGGGATTTGTCGCCTTCCCGGGAGGATGTTTGCTGATCGGTCATATCGCGCAATGAGGTGCTGCCGGGCAGAAACCGCCCATCGGCAGTTTATTTTGCCGAACCGGCGATTACCTTGTTGAGGATGTCCAGGTCGTTTTCGCCGTTGGGAATCCTGACATTCTTTTCGACAAACTTCCATGCGTTGGTTTTTTCGGATTTCACCGAATAAACCAGTTTCGCAACCTTGAAGTCAGCCGTGCCCTTTTTTGCCTTGTCGCCGAACGATTGTTTCTTGGCCATGGTGTATCAGAAATGCTTGTGGTTGAAATCATCGGCCTTTTTGGTCGACACCCGCTCCGGTGCCTGTCTTTCCGGAGTTTGGCGAGTCCGACATACGGGCCCTATCCTGCTTTTAAAAGATATCAAAGGTAATAAATGAAGGTCAAATAACCAATACCTTAACGGGGTCATCGTTCATTTATGCCTTATGCCGTCACCGGGCGATAGGTTCCTTTGTGATAGATCCCGAGAGCCCTTCCCTTGAGTGTCCGTCCGATGAAGGGTGAATTCCGCGATTTTGACCTGAACGAATCTTCGGTCACCTTCCATGTCGCTTCCGGGTCGATAATGCACAGGTTGGCTCTGGAGCCTTCTGCGAACCGGATCGGTTCGAGCCCGAGGATACTTCGCGGGTTGGTCGAAAGCAGCTCGATCGCCTTCGTGACCGAAACCACGCCCGTGTCGACAAGTTCCGTGAATGTCAGGCCGACCGAAGTTTCCAGGCCGATGATGCCGAACGAAACCTGGTCCGGCGGGCATTCTTTCTCATGATTGGCATGTGGGGCATGGTCGGTTGCGATGGCGTCGATGGTCCCGTCACGCAGCCCTTGCCGGAGAGCAAGCATGCTTTCCCTCGACGCCAGCGGCGGTTTCATCAGGTAATTGCCTTTGGCAATGGCGTGTTCAAGCTCTTCATCGCACATCGAGAAGTGGTGCGGCGTTACCTCACAGGTGACGCGGAGCCCGTCCTGTTTGGCTTTTCTGACCAGGTCGAGTGAAGCTGCCGTGCTGATGTGGGCGATGTGATAGCGAGGTTCGTGCATCGACCCGTTGAGTTTGTGCCGTTTCAGCCAGGCAAGCAGTTGCAGGTCACGGGCGATCATGATGGATTCGGCGATTTCCGGGATGCCCTTGAGTCCGAGCATGGCCGATGTGGCGCTTTCGTTCATGATCCCGCCTGCGCTGAGGTGCAGGTCTTCGGCATGCTGGATGAGCAGGAGGTCGAAATTCGACGCATATTCGATTGCCAGTCGCATGATCTGGGTGTTCTGGATCGCCGTACCGTCGTCGGAGACGGCCTTGACGCCGTAAGCGCAGTATTTGCCGAACGGCGCCAGCGTTTCGCCTTTGCTCGACTCGGTCATGGCGCCGATGACTTCAAGGTCGATCGGCAGCGCCGCACTGTGGTGGCGGATATATGCAACGCCAAGCGGGCTGTCGATGACCGGGCGCGTGTTCGGCATGAGGGCGACCCCGGTGAACCCTCCTGCGACGGCGGCATCGGAGCCGGTCTGCAGAGTTTCCTTATACTCCTGGCCGGGTTCCCGGAAATGGCAATGCATGTCGAACAATCCCGGGGCGAGGATCTTGCCATCAAGATCGACGACCTGATCCTCCGGGTTCTGTTCGATGACGGCCCCGATGGCAAGCCGGCTGATGACGCCGTTTTCGTCGATTCGGATGGAACCTTTCGTATCGAGTTGCTCTGACGGGTTGACGAGGCGGGCGTTTTGAAAAATGATGCTCATGGCTCGGCGGCTGATAGGGTTCAGAATATCCCGCCCCGGTTACACTGCGTGAGTTTGCAGGCAGGTCTTTCTGCAGGTGGCGGGATTCAGGGGATGGCGTGTCGGCCGACAGCCGACGGTTCAACCTCCTGAAGTTTGTCAATATACGACATGGCCATGGTTATTGCTCGGACTTGTTGGCAAATGGGGCTCTCCTGGCCCGTTGGAGGAAGCGTTTCCTGACGGGATGCAGGGTGGTGACGATCTGGTGGCGGTAAAGGTGGTATGCATTGCCCGGCACAACCGCGCCGGGCAATACGCAAGGACAGGGAGGCGGTTACTGCTTCGGGCCGATGGCGTCGGCGATGCTCTGGAACACCTGTGCGGCTGCGCCGGTGACGGTGCTGAGCAGGGTGACGACTGCCTTGCCGAGCGGTTCGATCAGCTGGACGGCTGACGAAATGGCGTTGTTCAGGACATCGGCCTGCTGTTTTGCTGCTTTGGCGACGACCTCGACCAGTTCGTTGACCGCTCCTGCGGGATTGTTTTCGTTTGCCATGTTTGTTCTGGTTATCGGTTACTGTGGATGGATGGGAAGAGTAAGTCTTACAAAATGCCATATAAAACTAAATGTACGACAAACAGCGGCTTTCGTCAAAGATTCCGGCAGCAGGCAAACGGCACGGAATTTTCAGCGGAGTGACGGGTATGGTTCTCCGAAAAGCTTTTTTATCTTGAACTTATGCCTTCCGGAGAGTTGCCGCTCCCCGAAAGCCGAAAACTGAACTGGACGAATGAACATCGCCAAAACCACAATCCGCAGGGAATTGCTTGCCCAGAGGCGGGCGCTGGGCACCGACGAGTGGCGGCAGAAAAGTGACCGGGCGGCCTTGAACCTGATGGGCGTCGATGCCATCAGGAACGCCGCGTCGGTGCATTGCTATGTTTCCATGGAACAGGACCGTGAAACCGGCACCATGGAGGTACTCGAACACCTTCAGGGTGAAGGGAAAGCGGTTTTCATGCCGTATATTGAAAAGGGCAGGATGCGGGTAGCATCGTATCTGCCCGGGCAACGGTTTCTGCTTCGAAAATCTGGTCCTCCGGTTCCCGATCCTCTTTTTTTTCAAGATGTCACCGATTTTGATGCAGTGATCGTGCCTCTGGTCGGCACTGATTTGTTCGGCCGTCGTATCGGATATGGCAAGGGGTGGTACGACCGGTTTTTCGCCGATCTGGAGGATTCCGGCGTTTCGCCGGTCAGGATCGGTTTTTGCTTTGATTTCCAGGTGCTTGCCGAAATTCCGGCAGATCCCTGGGACCAGTACCTTGATCTGGTCGTAACTGAAAACGGTATACGTAATTGCAGCATCGGCAGGATATGAATGGCGGATTGACATCGATCATGGTTCCCGTGCAGCCAAAGCCGGTTCCGGCAGATCCGTCACTGTTCGCGAACCGCGAACTGAGCTGGATGGACTTCAACCAGCGTGTGCTTGAGGAGGCTATCGACAGGAAAGCACATCCGCTGCTTGAACGGGTCAAGTTCGTGTCCATTTTCTGTTCCAACCTCGACGAATTCTTCATGATCAGGGTTGCCGGGCTCGATGACCAGTGCGCGGCCGGTGTTATGGAGCGCACGGTGGACGGTCTTTCCCCGCAGGAGGTGATCGACCGGATCCATCATCGGGTCCTTGAACAGCTCAGGGTCCGTAATGACTGTTTCTTCCATGATATCTGTCCGGAGCTCGAACGTCGGGGGATTGTCTTCGTCACCTGTGCGAGTCTGAGCGTGGAGCAGCAGGCCGTTCTCCGGGAGTATTTCCGTGAGGAGATCTATCCGGTGCTGACGCCACTGGCGTTCGATACCGGCCATCCGTTCCCGTTCATGTCCAACCTCTCGCTGAACCTTGCCATCGAACTCCAGGACGAGGAGACCAGGGCGGTGCGTTTCGCCAGGGTCAAGGTGCCGGGGATTCTGCCCAGGATCGTTCGGCTTGATGAGATCAGCGGGTTGGGGTTCGCCGACGATACGATACGGCTGGTCTGGCTTGAGGAGCTGATCGAGCACAACCTTGACCAGCTTTTTCCGAAAATGAGGATCCTGCAGTGCCATCCGTTCAGGATTATCCGCGATGCTGACATTGAAATCGAGGAAGACGAGGCCGGCGACCTGCTTGAAAGCATTGAGCAGAGTGTGCGGTCCCGGCGCTACGGCAAGGTTGTCCGTCTGGACATCACGCCTGATATGCCGGTTTCCATAAAGAACCTCCTAATTCAGAACCTTGAGGTTTACGAACGGAACGTCTATGAAATTGGCGGGGTTCTCGGGATGAGTTCGCTCATCGAACTGTTGCGTATCGACCGGCCCGATCTCAAGGACAAGCCGTTCGTGCCGGACAATCCGTTCGAATCCATGTGCGACGGCGATGCTTTTGCGGTCATCCGTTCACGGGATATGCTCCTGCATCATCCCTACGACTCCTTCGCCCCGGTGGTGGACCTGATATGGCAGGCTGCCAGGGATCCTGACGTGCTTTCGATCAAGCAGACCCTCTACCGTGTCGGCAGCAATTCCCCGGTGGTCAACGCCCTGATGTTCGCCGTCGAGCAGGGCAAGCAGGTGGCCGTGCTGGTTGAGCTCAAAGCTCGCTTCGATGAAGAGAACAACATCGTTTGGGCCCGTGCGCTTGAAGATGTCGGTGCACATGTGGTGTACGGCCTGCCAGGGCTCAAGACGCATGCGAAGCTCACCCTCATCGTCAGGCGGGAGCAGGGAAGGCTCTGCCATTACCTGCATCTCGGAACCGGCAATTACAACCCGGTCACCGCAAAAATCTATACGGATTACAGCTACTTCACCACCAGCAGGGAACTTGCCGACGACGTTTCCGAGCTGTTCAATGCGCTGACCGGGTATTCGAGAAACAAGAGCTACCGTTCGCTGATCGTTTCTCCGGTCAATACCCGGCAATGGATACTCGAAATGATCAGGCGTGAGGTCGACTGGCAGCACCGGGAGGGTGTGGGCCAGATCATCCTCAAGATGAACGCTCTGGTCGACGAGGAGGTGATCGGTGCTCTTTATGCCGCTTCCCGGGAGGGGGTCAGGATAGACCTGATCGTTCGCGGGATCTGCTGCCTGAAGCCGGGCATGGCCGGTGTGAGCGAGAACATCCGTGTCGTCAGCATTATCGGCAGGTTCCTCGAACACAGCAGGGTATTCTATTTCAACAACGGCGGCGATGCCGAACTGTTCCTCGGCAGTGCCGACTGCATGAACCGAAACCTCGACCGTCGTGTCGAGACGATCTTCCCGGTCAAGGATCCACGGCTGATCGTGTCGGTCCGTGCCGACCTTGAGGTGATGCTCGGTGACAACCGCAAGGCCTGGCAGATGCATTCGGACGGAACCTATGCGAAAAAGCGCGGCGGAAGGCCTGCGCTCGATAGCCAGAAATATTTTATGCGACAGTCCGCTCGTCGGAAGAAACACACAAAAACAAAAGTGAACAGAATATGAACATCGCAGTTGGCAGCGACCATGCCGGTTATGAAATGAAAAAACACGTGCTTTCATGGCTTGAAGTCCATGGGCATACCGTCGAGGACATGGGGCCCTATTCAGAAGATTCCGTCGATTATCCGGACTATGCCAGGAAAGTTGCCCAGGCGGTTGCCGATGGGCGCTTCGATGAGGGCATTTTGATGTGCGGCACGGGTATCGGGGTTTCCATCGCGGCCAACAAGGTCAGGGGCATTCGCGCGGCGCTTGTCTGCGGGCCCGAGTTCGCAGCGCTTGCCCGCCAGCACAACAATGCCAATGTGCTCTGCTTTTCTGCGCGTTTCAATGACGCTGCCGCGGTTGACAGGATTCTCGAAAGCTGGTTTTCTGCAGCATTCGAGGGTGGGCGCCATCAGCGCCGCATTGACAAGATCGAGCCCTGTTGCTGAATGAATATCAGGTTTGCATCCCTGGTTGACCAGGGGTACCCGGTTCTTGGCCTCGACGATGCCGCGGCCGATGCCGCGCGTCTGCTCATTGACCGGGGTATCTCCATGGCGCCGGTGCTCGATGGTGAGCGGTATCTCGGGATGGCGACGCTTTCGGGGCTGATGGCCGGAAAGCGCAGCCTGCCGTCAGCCAAATCCAGTATCAGGACGCTGTCGCTTGCCAGCGTTCCGGCATTTGCCGAGGATGCGTTGCTCATTGATGGCCTTCACGCAATGGTGTCCGGCGGCAACGATGTCGTTCCGGTTACGGGCGGTGACGGGAAATATCTCGGCGTTGTCACCAGACGCCAGGCTGTCGGTATCCTGGCCGGTCTGGCGCATGTTGACGATGCCAGCCTGAGCCTGGTTATCGAGGCGCCATCTCCGGGGATACGGCTGTCGGCTGTCATTGCCGCCATAGAAAAGAACGATGCCGTCATCGTGAGTTTTTCGACCATGCCGGCAGAGGGGGAGAATTCTGGACAGTTCCTGCTGTTCAGGGTCCTGGCGCATGATTTCTTCCGGCTGGTCAGAAACCTTGAAAACTATGGTTACCTGGTAAGTTTCCATTCCCCATTTCCCGATTTTTCAGACGATGAAATGCGTGAAAAGGCTCTTGAGTTCATCCGTTACATCGATATGTGACGCCACCTCTATTCCGATCGTTTATGCAGAAGGAATTGATCAGCAACCTCGTCAGTCAGGTCCGGGCTGCCGCCCGTGAGTGTTTCCCTGAGGTCGTCGGCCTGCGCAGGGAAATCCACAGGCATCCCGAACTTTCTTATGAGGAGTTCAGGACGACGGCTTTCATCGAGCAGTATCTGGAGCGCCTCGGCATTGTTCCTGAGCCGAAGCTGCTTCCTACCGGAACCGTTGCACTGATCCGTGGCGAGGCGGTGGCGCCTGGCGTGCGGCCACGTACCCTGGCATTGCGTGCCGATATCGATGCGCTTCCGGTGCAGGAGGAGAACCGGCACGACTTCTGTTCCACGGAACCCGGGCGAATGCATGCGTGCGGGCATGATATGCATACGGCCATGCTTCTTGGGGTGTCGCGAGTCCTCTCGGGAATGCGGCACCTGCTTGCCGGCGATGTCCTCCTGGTTTTTCAGCCTGCCGAAGAGACTGCCCCCGGTGGCGCCAAGCCGCTGATCGACGCAGGTCTCCTGGAGCGGTACCGGCCTGAGGCGATTTTCGGGCAACACTGCTTTCCGAGCGTTCCGACCGGATGCATCGCGCTCTGCAAGGGAGGGTTCATGGCTGCTGCCGATGAGCTCTACATCGATGTCCACGGGCTTGGTGGTCATGCGTCGGCGCCCCACAAGACCAAAGACCCGATCGTCGCCTCCGCCCATATCATCGCCGCCCTGCAGCACCTCGTCAGCAGGGTTGCCCCGCCGCATGAGTCGGCAGTGGTCTCGATAGCGTCAATCAACGGGGGCAATACGACCAATGTGATCCCCGCTAAAGTCCGCATGGCGGGCACCATGCGGACCATGAGCGAAGAGGTCCGGTCGCAGTTGCATGAACGGTTCACCAGGACCGTCACCCGGGTTGCCGATGCCTTTGACGTTCAGGCGGATGTGGAGATCCGGCATGGGTACCCGGTTCTGCTCAACGAGCCGGTGATGACCGATTTCGCCTGGAATGCCGGCAAGGAGTTCCTTGGTGAAGATCATGTGCTGCGTTCAGAGCCGCTGATGACCGCGGAAGACTTCGCCTATTACCTCCAGGTATGTCCAGGCGCATTCTGGCAGATAGGGACCGGCAGGGGAGACGGCTCTCCCGGCAACAACCTTCATGCCGCGACCTATGACCCGGATGAGGCGACGCTGGAAACCGGCGTCGGGTTCATGAGCTACCTGGCGCTTCGGTTCCTGTCCGGTTCGTCCGACTGAGGCAGGGCAGGGCCGCAAAAATGCCGAAACGGCTGCCCTTCCCTGGGAAGATGCAGCCGTTTCGGCAAAGATGGACGCACTACAGCTTTTCTCCGGGGCCCATTCAGGCTTTGTCGTTGGAGCCGAGCACGTTGATGATCTTGTGGATGTAGAGCTGCTTGAGCGAATCTCTTGCAGGCCCGAGGTATTTCCT
This sequence comes from uncultured Chlorobiaceae bacterium, assembly GCA_964611215.1. Taxonomy (GTDB): domain Bacteria; phylum Bacteroidota; class Chlorobiia; order Chlorobiales; family Chlorobiaceae; genus Chlorobaculum. The sequence continues at coordinate 212,944 of CAZSXF010000001.1, read as the reverse complement.
GGGATCGAACTCTTCCGGCTTTTCATCAAGCACCTTGCGGATTGCAGCCGTCATGGCAAGCCTGCCGTCGGAATCGATATTGATCTTGCAGACTGCGGAGCGGGCGGCTTCCCTGAGCTGGTCTTCGCCAATGCCAACGGCATCCTTGAGCTTGCCGCCATGCGCGTTGATGATCTGGACCAGATCCTGTGGTACAGACGATGCGCCATGCAGGACGATCGGGAATCCGGGGATACGGCGTTCGACTTCTGCGAGGATGTCGAGGCGGATCAGATGCTCTTCTCCGGGCTTGAACTTGAATGCGCCGTGCGAGGTGCCGATGGCGATCGCAAGGCTGTCAACCCCCGTCTTGGTCACAAAATCCTCAACCTGATCCGGCTCGGTATAGGTGTGCTGCGCCGCATGGACTTCGTCCTCGATGCCGGCAAGCACACCCAGTTCACCTTCGACGGTCACGTCATGCTTGTGTGCGTAGTCGACAACCTGGCTGGTAAGCAGCACGTTGTCCTCATAGCTCAGGTGCGAGCCATCGATCATGACCGACGAAAAGCCGGTTTCGATGCAATCCTTGCAGAGCTCGAAGCTGTCGCCATGGTCAAGGTGCAGGACGATCGGGACCGGATTGCCGAGTTCAGCGGCAAATTCGACGGCGCCGGCGGCCAGATGGCGGAGCAGGGTCTGGTTCGCGTAGCTGCGGGCACCTTTCGAGACCTGGAGGATAACCGGAGATGCGGTTTCAACGCAGGCCATGATGATTGCCTGAAGCTGTTCGAGGTTGTTGAAATTATAGGCAGGGATGGCGTACCCACCCTTGACTGCCTTTGCGAACATTTCCCGGCTGTTTACCAGTCCAAGCTCCTTGTAACTGGTTGATTTCTTCTGCATATAAGACTCTCCGTTTGAAATTGGCTTGAAAACAGTGACAAAACAATCGCGTGTGCCTCGGGTAGCTGGTCGTTCAGGCACCTATACTGCGGTGAAATATAGCAATAATTCAAGAGAATGGGCCTCCGGAAGCAGTTCCCTGTTTGTGATGCAAAAAATTGTCCATCCTTTTTTTCTTCCTGTGTTGCTTTTGCAGCAAAGAACTTTACAGAACAAAGTATTAAAAAAGCAAAATTACAGCAGGGTTTTTAGGGGTGGAATCGTTTAACGCATTGTTTTTACTACTACCTGAGTATATTCATAAACACTGTGAACGGCGTTGTCGGCTCCTTTCCCGAAAGGGATCGGGTTGTGCATGTCCTGCCCGGTTGTTCACCATGAATCGTTCCGCGAATACCATAACTACAGCCTTCAACGATGAAGAAGAAGATTATCGTACCATTTTTGTCGGCCCTGATGCTTGGCGTTGCCCTGACGACCTCCGGTTCCGGGCTCCAGGCGCTTCCTGCCAGGGCAGCCGTCCCGATCCTGAAACCGACGCCCTCAGAAGAGGTTGCCTCACGCTATATTGCCCAATATCTCTTCCAGAACCATTATCGTAAGGTTCCGGCAAACGATTCCCTGTCACAACAGGTATTCAACCGGCTCCTTGAAAACCTGGACGGCAACAGGACCTATTTCATGGCCCCTGAGGTCGACCGACTGCGTCGGGAGGTTGGCAACCGCATTGACGATGAGTTCGTTTCCGGAAATCCCTCATCCGGGTTTACGATCTATAACCTGTTCCTGCAGCGTGCCCGTGAAAAAATGAACTATATGATCTCGACCCTGCGTACCAGCAGGTTCAATTTTTCGGTTCAGGAGACGCTTGATCTGGATCGCAAGAACCAGCCGTGGCCTGCGGACCGGACGCAACTTGAGGAACTCTGGCGCAAGGAGCTGAAGTACCAGTACCTCAACATGAAGTATGCAGGTGAGAGCAACAAGAACATTCAGACGGCGCTGATCAAGAGCTATACGAACCGCCTGAAACTGCTTGCCCAGCAGAAGCCTGACGATGCCTTCACGGCATTCACCTATGCGGTTACCACCTCCTTCGATCCGCACACAAGCTATTTCTCGCCGGAGGAGTATGAGAATTTCCAGATCGATATGAGCCGTTCGCTTGAAGGCATCGGTGCGAAGCTGCAGATGGAGAACGAGTATACCGTGGTCAACGAAATCATTCCTGGCGGGCCCGCCTTCCGGAGCAACCTTCTGAAAAAGGGCGACCGCATCGTTGGTGTCGGCCAGGGCCTGAAAGGGGAGATTGTCGATGTCGTCGGCTGGCGGATCAATGATGTCGTCAAGCTGATCCGCGGCAGGAAAGGATCAGTCGTGCGCCTGAAAATCCTTCCGGCCAGCCAGGCAGGCAAGGGGCCTTCCAGGATCGTGATGCTGGTCAGGGCCAAGGTCGAACTTCAGGAGCAGGCTGCGCAGAAGAAAATCATCATGCAGAATGGCTGCAAGATCGGTGTGATCGTCATTCCGTCGTTCTATCTCGATTTCGAGGGCGAGCGGCAGCAGAAGAAAAACTACGCAAGCACCTCCAGGGACGTGGCCAGGATTCTCCAGGAGCTGCGTCGTGAAAAGGTACAGGGCGTCATCATTGACCTTCGTGAGAACGGCGGCGGTTCATTGGAGGAGGCGGTCGCCGTGTCAGGCCTCTTCATTCATGAGGGGCCGGTTGTCCAGGTCAGCAATTCGACAGGCGGCAAGAGCGTGCTTCGGGACGATGACGCTCGCCAGCATTACGCAGGTCCGCTTGCCGTACTGGTGAACCGCTACAGTGCATCGGCTTCCGAGATTTTTGCGGCAGCCATCCAGGATTATGGCAGGGGGGTGATCATCGGCGAACGGACCTTCGGGAAAGGGACTGTCCAGAGCATCGTCAAGCTGGAACGCCCGTTCAACATGTTCATGAAGCAGCCTGACCTTGGGCAGCTGAAGCTTACCGTTGCCAAGTTCTATCGGGTGTCAGGGGGAAGCACCCAGCATATCGGCGTGATTCCGGACATCGCGCTGCCCTCGATGATCGACCCTGAAGTCGTCGGCGAGGACACCTATTCCAGCAGCTTGCCATGGAGCACGATTTCCAAGGCGCCCTATACGCCGGAAAACGAGGTGACGCGCGATGATATTGCGGTACTGAAGCAGAAATTCCAGGACCGTGCCGCCAGGGACACGCTCTACAGTGCCTATCTTCGCGACCTGACGGCGCTCGGCAAGATCCGGAAGAAAAAAGAGGTTTCCCTGTCCGAGTCGGCATTCAAAACGGAAAGCCTTACCCTGAAGCGTATCCAGGAGCGGTGGGGACAGGAAAAGACCGGCAAGAACAAACCTACGGACATCATACTCCAGGAGGCTGATCGCATTATGGCCGACCTGATCGTCAGGAAAGCTTCAGCACGTACGGCGCCACTCCGGTAACCGTTTACGTACGGGGCTTCGCGCCTCCCAAAAAGCAGAAGAGGCCGTCTCAGACACAATGCTGAGACGGCCTCTTCTGCTTTTTCATTCCCGTGGCCTGCCCTTCATGCTTTGCCCGGCAGGTCTCGATACTTACTGCTGTGCTGCTGCACGGGCACGGGCAATCTGCTCTTCAACAGAGCGGAATGAGCAGCTTCCTGCGGTTTTTTTCGCGTTCACGCTTGCGGTGGGTTTCAGGTCATCGAAAATACCTTCGTCAAAGGCATCGGAAAACTCGCGGTACTCTGCAAGGCTGATCGACGGCAGGGTTTTGTCATGCTCGATTGCGTATGCCACGATCTTGCCGGTGATCCGATGGGCATCACGGAAAGGAATGTCTTTTTTTACAAGGTATTCCGCGATTTCCGTCGCCAGGCTGAGGTCGTCGGCAGTGAGCCTGGCGAGCCGCTCCTCGTGCAGCCAGGTGTTTTCAAGCAGTCGCCTGAATATGGAGAGGCATCCGGCCGTCGTTTCTGCCGTATCGAAAAGCGGCGGCTTATCCTCCTGCATGTCGCGGTTGTAGGAGAGCGGCAGGCCCTTCATGATGGTCAATATGTTCATCAGATTACCGTAGACCCTGCCGGTCTTGCCCCGGACCAGTTCCGCGATGTCTGCGTTTTTTTTCTGCGGCATGATCGACGAGCCGGTCGAAAAGGCGTCGCTGATGCCGAGGTAGTTGAATTCCGCGCTGCTCCAGAGGATGACATCTTCCGAAAACCGGGAGAGGTGCATCATGATGGTTGCACAGGACGAGATGAATTCGATGACCAGGTCACGGTCGCTGACCGCATCGATGCTGTTTGAGAAGACGCCGTCAAAACCGAGCAGCTCGGCCGATCGTGCGGTGTTCAGCGGCAGGGTGCTTCCGGCAAAGGCAGCTGCGCCGAGCGGGGAGATGTTTGCCCGCCGCCGGAGGTCGGCAAGGCGGTCCTGGTCGCGACCGAACATGGCGTGCCATGCCATGTAATAATGGCCTGCGGACATCGGTTGTGCGCGTTGCAGGTGGGTATAGCCGAACATGATCGTTTTCGCATACTTCTCGGCCTTGTCGAGCAGGGTGGCACGCATCCGGGAAAGCTGGCCCGTTATCCGGTCGATCTGGCCCCGCAGGTAGAGCCGGGTGTCCGTAGCCACCTGATCGTTGCGGCTCCTGCCGGAATGCAGTTTGCCTGCCGCGGGGCCGATCAGCTCCTTCAGGCGGTTTTCGATGACCGTGTGAATGTCTTCATCTTCCCAGACCGGGATGAGGGCGCCAGCTTCCAGCTCCTGTTCGATTGTCCTGAGCCCGATGACGATCTGCCGGGCTTCATCGGGTGTGATGATCCCTTCTTCGGAAAGCATGGTCGCGTGGGCGATGGATCCTTTGATATCTTCATGGTAAAGGAGGCCGTCGACATGAACTGACGAAGAGAATTTCAATGCTTCCTCATCGAACGGCTGTGAAAATCGGCTTTGCCAGAGAAGCTCCTTGGGCTTGGACATGACGGTACAATCAGATTTTGGCGATAACGGATACTCGTACAGCAAGATACACAATCCCTGACAGAAATGCTCGATTGCGCTTCCCGGCTGGCGGAAGGGGGGCGTATGCTCGCGGCAGAAAAAAAAGCAGGCACGGTAACGGTCCGTGCCTGCTGTACTATGGGGATGGTCGATCGGCGTTTACCTGGCCGCGTTGACCTCGTTGAAGGTCTTGAGGCCGAGCCCGTAAAGGTGGATAAACCCGGCTGCCGCCTTGTGGTTGAAGGTATCTGCCTCGGTATAGGTGGCCAGCTCCTCGTTGTAGAGCGAATAGGGGGAGGTTCTGCCGAGAAGCGAGACCGAGCCCTTGAAGAGCTTCAGCCTGACCATGCCGGTTACCGGTTTCTGGGTCTCGTTGACAAAGCTGTCAAGCGCAAGGCGCAGCGGGGAGAACCAGATGCCGTTGTAGATGATGTTCGCGTAGTCCTGGCTGATGTTCTTCTTGTACTGGAATACCGATTTTTCGAGCGTCAGGCGTTCGAGTTCACGATGGGCGAAATGCAGGATCGTCGCGGCCGGTGCTTCGTAGATCTCCCTGGACTTGATGCCGACGACGCGGTTTTCCACCATGTCAAGGCGTCCGACGCCGTTTTTGGCACCGAGTTCGTTGAGCTTGACGATAAGGTCAAGGCCGCTCATTTTCTTGCCGTCAAGCGCGACGGGAATACCTTCGGAAAACTCGATATCAACGACGGTCGGGGTATCGGGAGCCTTTTCCGGGGCGGTCGTGATCTGAAACGCATCGTCAGGGGCGGGAACCATAGGATCTTCGAGCACACCGCATTCGATGCTGATACCCCAGAGGTTTTCGTCGATCGAATAGGGATTCTTCTTGGTTGCCGATACCGGGATGTCGTGTTCAAGGGCATAGGCAATTTCCGCCTCACGCGAGGTGAACTCCCACTCGCGGAGCGGTGCGAGGATTTTCATGTGAGGGGCGAGCGACGCGAAGGTGACTTCGAAACGGACCTGGTCATTGCCCTTGCCGGTGCAGCCGTGTGCAAGCATCGTGCAGTTCTCTTCACGGGCGATGTCCACAAGCGTCTTGGCAAGCAGTGGGCGGCCGAGCGCGGTCGCAAGTGGGTAGACATCCTCGTAAAGTGCCCCGGCTTTCAGCGCACGCCAGATATACTCTTCGACGAACTGCTCGCGCAGATCCACGAAATGGAACGAGGATGCGCCGGTTTTCAGGGCTTTCGGTTCAAGGTTTTCCACCTCTTTGGTCTGGCCGAGGTTGCCCGTGACGGCAACGATATCGGCCCCGTCATATTTGTCTTTCAGCCATTTGATCATGACTGACGTGTCAAGGCCGCCGGAATAGGCGATTGCAATTTTTTCCTTACTCATGCTGCGATACGTTTTTTCATGGTTGTGAAAGGCTTTTCTGAATATAGGATTTGACGGCGGATATTCTGGTGACCGTTGCAGGAATCACCAGAACCGTATCGTCCCCGGCAATTGTTCCGAGTATTTCCGGGCTTTTTATCCGGTCAAGAAACGAGCCGACCCCGTGTGCCCGGCCGGGAAGCGTCCTGATGATGATAGCCGTCTCGTTCGATGCCACCGACAGGACCTCCATGCCGACCAGGTCCTTGAGGATATCTTCGGCAGCGTCTTCCGGAACCACCAGGCGATAGCCCTGCCCGATCCGCTTCCGGACGATGCCGATATCGGCAAAATCCCTCGACAGCGTTGCCTGGGCAATGCTGATGCCGGACTGGCGGAGCAGTTCAAGCAATTCAAGCTGTCCGGAGACTTCGCGGGTTTCGACGATTTCCCTGATCTTCCGCTGCCTGTTGGTCTTGTTCATCAGCATGGCCGCGCTCAGTCGTTAAGGCCGTTGGCCGCTTTCAGGAGGCGGTGCGTCAGGTGGAACTTCCGGTACTCCTCATGGTTCATCAGTTTGACGAGCAACGCTTTCTGGACATGGAGGCGGTTTTCAGCCTCGTCGATGATGATCGACTGCGGGCCGTCCATCACCTCAGCGCTGATCTCCTGGCCGCGATGTGCCGGCATGCAGTGCATGACGACGGCCGACGGCTTGGCAACCCGCATCATGTCGGCGTTGATCTGGAATGCCTTGAAGGCGTTGAGCCGTTCTGCGAACTCCTCTTCCTGTCCCATGCTGGTCCAGACGTCGGTATACAGGACATCTGCATTTCGGGCTGCTTCCAGTGGGTCGTGCACGATCTCGATGGTCCCGCAGGCATTGTTCCTCGCCTGCTGCAAGAGGTGTTCATCAGGAAGGTAGCCTTCGGGGCATGCCAGGACGAAGTGGAACGGCATGATACCGGCCAGTTCGATCCAGGAGTTCGCGACATTGTTGCCGTCACCGACGAACACGACTTTTGTCTTTTCGTTCCAGAGCCCTTTTTCATAAAGCGTGAAGGCATCGGCAAGAACCTGGCAGGGATGGGAAAGGTCGGTCAGGGCGTTAATGACCGGAATATCGGCATGCGCCGCAAGCTTTTCGATGATCTCGTGTTCGTGCAGGCGGGCGACGATGGCGTCGTTGTAGCGGGACAGGAGCCTGGCGATATCCTCGACCGATTCGCGTTTGCCGACACCGATGGCCTTGCCTTCCAGGCTTATGGCGTGGCCGCCAAGCTCGTACACGCCGAGTTCGAACGATACCCTTGTGCGAAGTGAGGGCTTGCTGAAGATCATGGCGACGGTTTTATGCCTGATCGGCCTGAACTCGTCGGTTTCGCGGTTTGCCTGCCGATGTTTCTTGATGTACAGCGAATACTCGAAAAGCTCGATGATCTTGCCGGCATCAAGGCCGGTGAAACCGAGAAAATCCCGTTTCTGCGAGTGTTGTACCTGCTCCTGGCTCATGATGCTGTTTCCTTTGATGGATGATCGTTGTCGATATCGATGACAAACTGCGTTCCGACGCCCTCGTCGGTGAAAATTTCAAGCAGGAGTGAATGCACCTGCTTGCCGTCAATGAGATGGACTTTCCTGACACCTCCGTCGAGCGTCAGATAAGCCGACACTACCTTGGGGATCATGCCGCCGGTAATGGTGCCGTTTTCGATGAAATCTGCGGCATCGGACTTGCAGACGGTTTTGAGGAACCGATCCCCGACCCGTACGCCTTCGACATCGCTGACGTAAATGAGTTTTTCCGCCTTGAGGGCTACGGCGATGCTGGCCGCAGCATCGTCGGCATTGATGTTGTAGATGTTCCCTTCGCCATCGACGCCGATCGGGGCGATGACCGGAATCAGGCCTGCGTTGCAGAGCAGGTCGATATAGCCGGTGTTGATTTCCGTAACGTCTCCGACAAGGCCGAGCTGCGCGGCCTTCGGAGATGGCACCGCCCGGATGGTGTCGGCGTCGAGCCCGCTGACGCCGACGGCCTTGCCGCCGTTTTCGCTGATCAGGCGGACGATATCCTGGTTGACCTTTCCGGCAAGCGTCATCTGGACGACCTCGATCGTATCGAGATCGGTCACCCGCTTGCCATGCACGAACGTCGTTTCAATGCCGAGGCGTGCCGATGTTCTGGTGATGGCATCGCCGCCGCCATGGACCAGCACGACATTGATGCCGACCTTGCGCAGCAGGGTGGCATTCTGGGCGAAGCGGTTCTTCAGGACCTCATCCTTCATCGCGGCACCGCCGTATTTGATCACGAAGGTCTTCCCTTCGAATTTGGTGATGTAGGGAAGCGCTTCAATAAGCACCTTCCCGATTGCCTGGTCCGGGCTTTTCCGGTGAGCCGGCCTGAATTCGCTGCACATGCCGTTCATGGTCATCCTGCTACGTGGTGAAGAGTGTCGGTCAGCTGCGGTAGCTGCCGTTGATTTCAATATACCGCTTGCTCAGGTCGCAGGTCCACACCACGGCCTTGCCCGGTCCGCCGCCAAGCCCTATACGGATGACGTAGGCATCCTTCGAAATGATCCGAAGGGCCGCATCCTCGCTGAATCCGGCATCGAGGCCGGGTTTCAGGATCGGCAGGTCGTCGAACCAGACGGCAAGCTCTTCCTGCCTGCATGATGCTCCCGAACGGCCTACGGCGGCGATGATCCTGCCCCAGTTGGCATCCTCGCCGTGGATCGCCGTCTTGACCAGGGGAGAGTTGGCTACGGTCATGGCCGCCTTCTGCGCGTCACGGTCGTCCCTGGCGCCTTCGACACGTATTTCGACAAACTTGGTCGCGCCCTCGCCGTCGACGACGATAAGCTGCGCCAGGATGGTCATGACGAAACGGAGGGCTTCGCCGAATTTCCGGCCGTCCGCGGAATCGGCCAGAACCTGCGGGCCCTTGCCGCTGGCGAGGATTGCAGCCATATCGTTGGTGCTGGTGTCGCCATCGACGGTAATGGCGTTGAAGCTGACATCGTTGGCCGCAGCCAGGTGTTTCTGCAGCAGTTCAGGCGCAATTGAAGCATCCGTGGCGATGAACGCCAGCATGGTCGCCATGTTCGGGCAGATCATGCCGGAACCTTTGGCTATACCGGCAATCCTTGCCGTACCTCCCGAGAGCGAGACATCCACGGCGACATACTTCGGAAACGTATCGGTCGTCATGATCGCTTCGGCAGCATCCTTCCAGTTCTGCGGCCCGGCGGCGGCCTTCAGCTCCGGAATGGCTTTGCTGATCCGGTCGATCGGAAGCTGCTGGCCTATGACGCCGGTCGAGGCGACAAGCACCTCTTCGGGCGAAAGGCCAAGTACTGCCGCAGTATCGGAAGCCATGCGCCTGGCGGCGTCGAGTCCTTCTGATCCCGTCGCGGCATTGGCGTTGCCGCTGTTGCAGACAAGTGCACGCGCACGACCTGCAGATGCGGCCAGATGCTTCACGGAGAGCGTGACGGGCGCCGCGCAGCAGAGGTTCGTTGTGAAAACGGCAGCGGCACTGGCCTCATGTTCGCAGTAAAGGAGCGTCATGTCCTTGCGATCCGCCTTGATACCGGCCCTGATGCCGGAAAGCAGAAAGCCTGCAGGCCAGAATGATGCCTGTTCTGTTTCGGGATCCAGCAGCCGCACCCCATCGGGGATGGCGCTTCTGGAAACCAGGGATTCGATGGCCGATGCGGCCTTTGCAAATAGGTTCACGGGTGGCATTCTGTACGTTTGATTGTCAGCGCAGGGCGGTCGTCTCTTCGATGCCCAGCATGAGGTTCATGTTCTGTACGGCCTGTCCGGCAGCACCTTTGAGAAGGTTGTCGATGGCGGTGACGATGACCAGCGAGTCGCCTGCCTGCCATGCCATGCTGATATCACAGAAGTTGGTATGGGCGACATGGCGGACTTCAGTCACGCCCTCACGCAGGCGCACAAACGGTGCGTCGGCGTAGAAGCTGCGGTAAAGCGCCCCGAGGGCATCCCGGGAAGCATCTCCGGCAAACCGGACGTTCAGCACCGAATAGATGCCCCTGACAAACGGAGCGATCATCGGTGTAAAGGTGAAGCTGAAGGATGGGTCGGTCACCGAGGTACCGAGGGCCTGCATGATTTCCGGGGTATGCTGGTGCCGACCGACCTTGTACGCCCTGACGTTGTCGCCCATCTCCGCAAAGGAGAGTTCGGTTTTCGAGCTCCTTCCGGCTCCGGACAGGCCGGAAACAGCGGTGACGTTGACGGCCTCGACGCTCGGCAGCGAATGGCCTGACCTGAAAAGCGGAGCGAGCCCGAGGATAATGCTGGTTGCATAACATCCAGGGTTGCTGATTGCCGTGGATGCAGCAATGTCATTGCGGAACAGTTCGGGCATGCCGTACTGCAGGAATGCGCCTGTGCCTTTGCCGACGCCGTAGAATGCCTCGTGTTCGGCAACGTCACGCAAGCGGAAGTCCCCGGAAAGGTCGATCACCATTCTGCCTGCAGCCAGCAATTGCGGGACGATCTGCAGGGCCTCGCCATGGGGCAGGGCCAGGAAGAACAGGTCACTGTCGGCCTGCCCGTTCCATGATTCATAGATCCGGTCACAGGAGAGCGCAGGGTAGAGGTCGGAAACCTTTTTGCCTGCCTGGGTATGGGCATAGAGTTTGTCCAGTTCCACTGCGGGATGGCGCATCAGGATTCCGGCAAGCTCGGCACCTGAATATCCGGATGCTCCGATGATTGAAACGGTCGGCTTGCCGCCTGCATGCGTCTGCTGTGTCATGGCCAGATCCTTGTTGTTTCTGCATGGTGCAGAGAGGTGCCGGAATGAATAAATATCCGGGAAGGCGGATATATTACTGAATTACGGCCGATTTTCAATAGCCGGGGACCGCTTTTCCGCTTTTTTTTGCAGCTCCGTGACAATTGCTGTCATGTTCTTTTTTTTCATATCTTTATGAATGGACTTGCCATTGCAGGCGATCCGTTGTCAACCGAACTGTTCACCAGATGGGCCTCAAGGTACGCAGAAGTATCGTTGCAATCGTTCTCATTCTGGGGGTGCTGGTGCCGTTATGGCTCTGGATGAGCGCTCCCGAGCGACCCGACGGCCGTGAGGCGATTGTTCCCGTCGAAACCCCGACCAGGGGGGCGGCTGCGGTTGCGGTCGACCGTTCGCTGATCCGCATCATGGAACAGCAATCCAGAAATTTCACCGACCATTATCCCGATGTCAGGGTGACGCTCTCGCCGGAGCCGTCAGGCCGGACACTTCTCCGGCTTTTCGATCGTGAAGCCGGTGCCGCCGTGGTTGACGGAGGGCTGATCCGTGAGGAGGATTCGGTTGTCGCCTCGCTGAAACGCCCGGTCAGAAAGGAGCCTATCGCGAGAAATGCCCTCGTGTTCATTGTCAACAGAAGCAATCCGTCAAAATCGGTCAGCATTGGCGAACTCAAGGGATTGTTTTCCGGCAGCCTGTCGAGCTGGCAGTCGCTCGGCGGTGGTTCGGGGCGGATCATCCCTCTTGTCGACGGCAGCGACTTCCGGTCCCAGGCCGTACTTTCCGAATCCCTGTTCGGCAAGGCCAGGAAGCTTTCCGCTTCGGCCCTGCCGGATGTCTCTGAGCTGATCACCCGTGTGGGTGGCGATCCGAATGCCTGTGCCGTGGTGAGCCTGCCCGAGTATGCCGCCGCGCTTCGTGCCGGCGGCGGGATGCGCATCAAGGCACTGCCGGTCAGCAGGACCGAGGATGCCGCTCCTGTTGCGGCAACTCCTGAAAACATCTACAGCGGCGCCTATCCGCTGGTATCCATCATCTATTACCTGTACGACCCCTTCAATCCTGCGGCGACCGGATTCGGCGCATGGCTGTCCAGAGAAGGGCAGACCCTCTTCGAACGTGGTGATATGGCCCCGTTCCGGCAGACGGTCAGAACGATTATCCTGAAGTGATCCGATGAAAACCGAAGAGGATGCCATCGGAAAAATTCCGATGGGTGCAGCCATTACCGTCGGTGTTCTGGCGCTGCTCCTCGCCCTTGCCGGTACCGCATGGTTTGGCACTTACCAGTTCGGGCTGTTGCGTTCTATTTCCGAAGACCAGGCATTCTACAAGGACCTCGTCGAGTGCAGGGCGTCCCTTGCCGCTCTCGACGCGCGCATGGGAGATCCAGACGTTTCTGTTTCAGAGCAGCGTTCCATCCAGGACCGACTGGTACTGGAACGCGCACGGTTCGCCGAAACGGGCAGGCGGGAGGCACTGCGCAAGGATGGCAAGATCGCTGCCTGGCTTAACGGAGGACTCCTGGGGACACGTGAACAGATCGATCGGGAGTCGCTGGGCTTGCTGCTCATCGAGATGGATGGGCTGATCTCCGGGACTGCGAAAAAGATCTCGACGGCAAACCAGATGATTGCCGCGAGCCTGCATGCATTTCTCGTGTTCATCGTCCTGTCGCTGTTTGCGATCCTGCTTGCCGCCTGGCGCCTCCTGGTTTCCAACTACCGCCATTCGCTTCTGCCGCTGCACCAGCTGGCCAACCGCCTTACCCAGCTCAACAGGAATATCCCCGAAAGCGTACACGATACGGCAGAGGCCGCCTCGACGATTCTCAGCGACCCCGAACCTTCTGCAGAGATCAGGTATGTCACCGAATCGGTCGCCGGGTTGTGCCGGGATATCGAGGAAAAAAACAAGAAGCTCGACGAAATCTACATACGTGACGAAAAGACAAGCCTTTACAACTACCGGCATTTCAAGGAGCATCTGATCATCGATGTCGAACGGGCCAAACGTTTCGGAGACAGTATTTCGCTGGCGATGATCGACATCGACCATTTCAAACGCTATAACGACGCCTTCGGCCATGTCGCCGGAGACCGCGTTCTGGCAAGGATCGCTGCCATCATCCGGGAAACCTGCCGGGTTACGGACATCCCGTCGAGGTTCGGCGGAGAGGAGTTTGCCATCCTGTTTCCCAAAACGGACCGGCAACTCAGCATAGAAATTGCAGAACGGCTACGGCAGATTATCGCGATCGAACCGTTCGGCCAGATTTCAGGGCAAGGGCATCGCGGCCAGATTACGGTCAGTATCGGTGTGGCTACCTGGCCTGACGATGCGGTTGACTGGTACTCGCTTATTAATAATGCGGACCAGGCGCTCTACCAGGCAAAGGATACCGGAAGAAACCAGGTGGTCGGGTTTGTTGCCGACCAGAACAGGAACTAGACGACACGTGAAAACTGAAATTTACATCGCACGGCGCTTTGCCTTCAAGCCGCGCTCAATGTCGAAACCGACCTTCATTGTTGCCGCTGCCATCACCGGTATTGCCGTCGGGACGGCTGCGCTGATCCTGACCCTGTCGATTGTGAGCGGTTTTGCGGCGGTCATCGAAGGCAAGCTCATCCGGTTCACCTCACATATCCAGGTTCGCCAGCCTGACGACAGGCTTTTTCCGGAAACCCGCCATGATTTTGCCGTCCTGCAGGGGACCAGCGGCATAGCGTCGGCCTCGCCGTTCATCGAGATGCAGGTGATGCTGCGGAGCCGCGGCCTGCAACAGGATACCGGCGACAGGATCGCTCCCGCAGTTATCAGAGGGGTGCCGCCCGAGGAGGCCCGCCGCTTCCTCGGCAATGCAGCCGGAGCCCAGGCGGCAAGCCTTGAACGCAAGCCCGGTGAGCCGATGCCGGTGATGCTTGGCAGGTCGATGGCCGAAACCCTGGGCGTCCGGACAGGGGATCGCCTGATGCTTGTGGGCAGCAGCAGCGACAGCAGGCCGGAAAATGCGCTCAACCGGGAATCGGTCGTCGACCTCCTTTCCAGTCTCGACCTGGAGGTCGCTCGGGTAGCCGGAATCTATGAAACCGGATTGACCGAAGGTTTTGACGACGTGGTCGTCTTTGCGGACCTCCAGGCGGTACAGGAACGTTATCATCCGGGCATGATCACCGGCTACGAAGCCAACGTTTCCGACCTGAAGCAGTTGCATTCCGTAGCCGTGGCGGCGGCAGGGAACATGGGGTACCCGTTTTATGCCTACACGGTCTACGAACGGTATGCCAACCTCTTCGAGTGGCTCAAGCTCCAGAAAAACATCATGCCGCTCCTGATGGTGACCATTACGGTCGTCGCCGTCTTCAACATCATTTCGACGCTGCTTGTGCTGATCATTGAAAAAACCCGTGAAATCGGCATGCTCTCTGCCCTCGGCCTGCCTCCCGGCAGCATCAGCAGGATCTTCATGGCACAGGCGCTCATGATTTCGCTGGTGGGCATCGCCATCGGCGACCTTCTTGCGCTGGGCCTTTCACTGTTTGAACAGCGGTTCCACCTGATCAGCCTGCCGGAAAAAAGCTATTTCATCAAGCACGTTCCGATTTCGATCAACCCGCAGGATTACCTGCTCGTGTCGGCAGGCATCGCCATCCTTGCCCTTGTGTTTGCCTTTGTCCCATCCCGGGTTGCCGCATCGCTCAAACCGGGAACGGCCCTAACCGTATGAAGAGTTGCCGCAGATGAATACAGGATTCTGGATTGCCGGCCGGTACAGTTTCGCCCGGAAGCGCTTCCGCGTCATTAACATTATTTCCGCCATCAGCCTCATGGGCATCATTGTCGGTGTTGCAACCCTGCTGGTGGTCATGAGCGTCCTCAACGGATTCCAGAAACTCTCAAAAGACCTGTTCCTGTCGATTGAAAGCCCGGTGCAGCTTGTTTCTGCCGGAGGGCGTTCGATCGAAGCCCCGGACTCACTCCTCCAGGCGATCAGTCGGATAGACGGGGTCGGCCTCGCCCAGCCGTTTGCCGAAGGCCAGGCTGTTCTGTCGACGGGAAAACGGAGCGAACTGGTCATCGTCAGGGGCCTTACCGAGTCCTCGCAGCAGCGTCTCATGAGCCAGAAACGGCAGGCAATGCCCTATTTCGACCAGGGGAGCATATCTGTCGGGGAGGTCCTTGCACTCAGGCTCGGGTGCATGCCCGGCGACGAAGTCCGGATGTTCAGCCCGGAGCTGATTTCTGTCGGGCTGCGTTCGCTTGCCGACCCGTATCTGCTTCCGGCGCTTTCAATTACGAAACTGCGCGTCAGCACGCTGTTCTCCCTTCAGAAAATCTTTGACGACCGTTATGTGCTCATGCCAGACCATGCTGCACGGCAGGTGCTTATGCTCGGCCCGCAGACATACTCGGGAATTGCCGTGAGGCCGGCGGCGGGTGTCGGTGACCGCGAACTTGAAACGAAAATGTCGCAGTGGGTCAGGGCAAACCGTTTCGAGCACCGTTTCAGGGTACAGAGCCTGGAGCAGAAATACCAGGACCTGTTCGCGGTCATGCAGCTTGAGAAGTGGGCGAGCTTCTGTGTGCTGATGCTGGTGATTGTGGTTGCCGTGCTCAGCCTTGCCGGTTCGCTCGCCATGACCGTCATCGATAAACGTCGAGAGCTGTTCTACCTGCGGTGCCTCGGCCTCGAACGCCCGCAGTTCATGACCATATTCCTCGTTGAGGGCGGCATCACCGGCCTGGTGGGAACGGCAATCGGCTCTGTCCTCGGCTGGGCCATCTGCCGTGCGCAGGAGGTCTGGGGGTTCGCGCAATTGCCGTCGAAAAGTGCCTTTATCATCGATGCCTATCCGGTCAGCATGCATGCGGAGGATTTCCTGGTGGTCGGGATTTCGACATTCCTGCTCTGTCTTCTGGTCAGTCTCTACCCGGCAAGCAGGGCGGCAGCGATTGCCACCAGCCAATCGCTGGAAACCCGGGCGGAGTGACGCTCATGCCTGCCTGTCCGGGCCGCATCCAATCGGGATGATCCGTTTCCTGAACACGACCATTTCAGAGCGCATGAAGCCGTTACCGGCGTAGAACCGGTGCGCCGTCGCGTTGTCGCCGTCGGTGAGCAGGGTGATGCGCTCGTAGCCCTGTGTTCGGGCCCAGGCACAGGCATGGGCGATCAGCCGCGAGCCGATGCCCTTGTGCCGGTGCCCGGGCAGGACGACCATATCTTCAAGCATGGCGACCTTCGCACCGAGTGCGGTACTGACCGTGCCGAGCAGCAGAAGCATGCCGGTAAGCGAGCCATTTTCCTCGCAGACGAACACGGTACCGGTCGATGGATGGCCGATGATCATGGCAAGCCCGCGTTCCTGCGCCGTTCTGTTCGGCCGGAATTCGTGTTCCTGGCTGAACAGGATGTCGAGCAGGGCTGCGCATTGCTGGATATCGGTTTCGACGGCGGCACGAATGGTTTCCATGGTCCAGGGTGCTGAATGTGAATCGGGATGGTTCCGATGGCATGGTATCAAAAAAGCGCGACATGGGCAACCGCCCCCCTCAGGCACGGCATGGCCGGTTTGGAGAATGACTGCCGTTGACCTATTTTGGGCCACGGCCATGCAATAAAAATCAGCTCCATCGCCAAACCGCCATGCACGCATTTTTTCTGTCGCTCGGCATCATTTTCCTTGCAGAGCTTGGTGACAAAACCCAGCTCGTAGCCCTGACGCTGGCAACCTGTTATTCGACCCGGGTGGTGCTGTTCGGCATTTTCTGGGCGACGCTTGCCGTCCATATCTTTTCAG
Source organism: uncultured Chlorobiaceae bacterium (assembly GCA_964611215.1). GTDB lineage: Bacteria > Bacteroidota > Chlorobiia > Chlorobiales > Chlorobiaceae > Chlorobaculum. The sequence goes on along the minus strand of CAZSXF010000001.1, from coordinate 196,108 downwards.
CCGGAATCGGCTCGCTGCTCGGCGGACTCCTGCCTGCCGCATGGATTGCATTCGCTGCAGGCCTGGCGTTTATCGCCTTCGGGTTCTGGACGCTCAGGGGCGACAGCCTCGATGATGATGAAGATGCCTGCAAGACGGGTATCAGCCCCTTCTGGATCGTCTTTTCAACCTTTTTCATGGCAGAGCTCGGCGACAAGACCATGTTGTCGACCATCAGCCTTGCGGCTGACAACCCGTTTCTGCCGGTCTGGATCGGATCGACACTGGGCATGGTCATTTCCGACGGTCTGGCCGTCATCGTCGGCAAGATGCTCGGTGCCAGGTTGCCGGAAAAGGCCATCAGCATCGGGGCTGCAATGATCTTTTTCGGCTTTGGCGCATGGAAGATGTACGAAGGCGGCCGCGGGTTCGGGCCTGAAGTCTGGGGCGTCGCGCTTTTCGTCATTGTCGTCATGGGCGTCGCCTTTCTCCGTCGCCGCCCGAAAACTTCTGCCGATACCGTCGGAAGCAACTGAAGAACCCGTCAACCAGGATGGTCGGCCATGCTGCTCTCACTTCGTGATATCAGCTTTTCGTACGGCAGGGGAGGCTCCGCCCCCTTTGTCCTCGAGCATCTGGATCTTGCTGTCGACAGCGGGGATTTCGCGATCATCACGGGAGCCTCGGGTTCCGGAAAGTCGACCATACTCCGTATCATCTGCCGTTTGCTGGAGCCCGCCTCCGGAACGATACACTTCAAGGGCGCACCGGTCACCGGGCTCAGGCCTGCGGTTCTGAGATCGGCGATCTGTTACGTGCCGCAGGTACCGGTCATGACCGACGGGACGGTTGCCGAAAACCTTCTCCTGCCATTCGCATTTGCGGCAAACCGCAAGAAAACCCCTCCGTCAGCCGCCGCCGTCCGGGAGCTTCTTGACGGGATTTCACTTGCCGGCATCGATCCGGGCCAGTCGGCCCAGCAGCTTTCTGTAGGGCAGAAACAGCGGCTGGCACTTCTGCGGGCGCTCCTCCAGGAACCGGATATCCTGCTGCTCGATGAACCCACCTCTGCGCTCGATCCTGAAACCGCTACGCAGGTGTTTTCGAAGATCGAACGCCAACACCTCAGCGCGGCCAGAAGCACCATTATGGTTACCCACAGCGATTTCAGACCGGCCACATGCGAGGCCCTGCGCCTTGTGCTCCGCAACAGAAAGCTGGAACCGGCATGAATGCAATCATCGATATCTCCTATGGCCAGCTCCTGCTTGCGCTGGTTTTTATCCTTATCGCGCAGGCAACCTCCTTCGTCTGGCACCTCGGGCTGAACCGTGACATCGCCATCGGCGCCGTCCGCACCGTTTCCCAGCTGTTCCTTATGGGTTATGTGCTGACCTTCGTCTTCAGGGCGGCAAACCCCTGGCTGACCATCGCCATTTTTCTGGTTATGGTTGTTTCTGCCGTCTTTATCGTGAAAGGGCGGGTCAGGGAGCACGAAGTTTCCTACCTGCTCCCAACGCTCCTGACGATGGCCTGCTGCTATTTCATGACGGCGCTCTTCGTCGCCAGGGGAGTCGTTGGTGTCATGCCATGGTGGGACCCGAGGTATTTCATACCTACGGCAGGGATGGTGATCGGCAACGCCATGTCCGCTATGGCGATCTCTCTTGAACGTCTCTTTTCGCAACTTCGGCAGCAGCGGGATCTTGTCGAAATGAAGCTCAGCCTCGGTGCTGATTACCGGGAAGCCAGCGAGGATATATTCCGAAAGGCGGTCAAGGCGGGGATGATTCCGTCGATCAATGCCATGATGGGCGTCGGGCTGGTGTTTCTTCCGGGGATGATGTCCGGCCAGATACTTGCCGGTGCCGATCCGCTTGTCGCCATCCGCTACCAGATCGTGGTCATGTTCATGCTGGTGGGATCGACGGCGATGAGCTCCATCATCGTGATGCTCATCATCCGTCGACGCTGTTTCGGAAAGGGCGAAGAGCTGCTACTGACGCTTCGCTGACGGTCTGTTCAGCAGCAGGATCGCAAGTCCGATCCCCATCATCAGGAAGCACAGCACCTGTCCCATCGAAAAATGCAGCAGGACAAACCCCAGCTGGGCATCGGGCTCACGGAAAAATTCGATGCAGAACCTGACGAAACCATACCCGAATACATACAGGCCGGAAAGAAACCCCGGATAGGGTGCCTTCTTCCTGATCGACCAGAGGATGACGAAAAGCACAACACCCTCGAAAAACGCTTCGTAGAGCTGTGAGGGATGGCGGAGCGCCGTGCCCGGAGCCAGGGGGAAATGCATGCCGATGGCCGCATCCGTTATCCTGCCGTAGAGTTCGCCGTTGATAAAGTTGCCGAGGCGCCCGAAGGTGTAGCCGAGGGGCAGGGCCGGAATGAACAGGTCAAATGAGTCGAGCAGCTTCTTGCCGCTTTTTCTCGTGAAGAGCGTCATGGCGATGACGACCCCGATCAGGCCACCATGGTAAGACATGCCTGAAATGCCGCTGAAGCTGCAACCACCGTTGGCACTGCCGATCGGGATCAGGCTGCCCAGCGGGTTGGCCAGAAAATCGTGGAACCCGTAAAAGAGAATATAACCGATCCTGCCGCCGAGCAGGACACCTGCCATGACCCAGGTGAGGGCATCTCCGGGAAAAGAGCGGTCGAAAGGAAGTTTTTCGTTTGATATCCGGTACTGTGACAACAGGTAGACAATGCCGAACGCAATAATGTACATGGTGCCGTACCAGCGTATCGCCACGCCGCCGACGGTAAATATAACCGGATTCATCTGAGATGGAAGATGCTGCCACCAGGCGACAAAATCATTCATTTGAGCTTTTTTTTGAGTTTTCTGACGTTTTTGCGGAAGTGGACCTACCCGATTCCTTTGATGACATTCGAATATAGTTATATATTGTGCTTGCACTCATCATTTCGCGCTACTCTCGATTACCCGTAACATAAATTCATCAGGCATGGCTAAAATCCTTGAAGGGCCTGCCATGAAATTATTCAACAAATGGGGCATTCCTGTGCCCAATTATGTTGTGATCATGGACCCGAACCGTCTTTCGCAGCTTGGCGAAGCTAATAAATGGTTGCGAGAATCAAAACTTGTCGTCAAGGCCCATGAAGCCATCGGAGGCAGGTTCAAACTCGGACTCGTCAAAATAGGACTCAACCTCGACGAAGCGATCGAGGCATCGAAACAGATGATCGGAACCAGTGTCGGCTCGGCCGTCATCCGGCAGGTCATTGTCGCTGAAATGCTCGAACATGACGAAGAATATTACCTCTCCATTATCGGTAACCGGGATGGGGCAGAGATACTGCTTTCCAGGAACGGGGGCGTTGATATCGAAGACAACTGGGATTCCGTCAAAAGGATGTTCATTCCCATCGATGAAAATCCGACCATCGAACGACTGACCGTGCTTGCCCGTGAAGCCGGGTTTGCGGGGGAGATTGCCGAACGTGTCGGCAAGATATCCTCCCGTCTGATCCTGTGCTTCGATAACGAGGATGCCCAGTCCATTGAAATCAATCCGCTGGTCATCCGGAAAAGCGATATGCGGTTTGCGGCGCTTGACGCGGTCATGAACGTCGACTGGGATGCACGGTTCCGCCATGCCGACTGGGACTTCAAGCCGGTCTCCGAGATCGGGCGCCCATTCACCGAGGCGGAGCAGCAGATTATGGATATTGATTCACGGATCAAGGGGTCGGTCAAGTTCGTCGAAGTCCCCGGCGGAGAGATCGCGTTGCTTACGGCCGGCGGGGGGGCCTCCGTGTTTTATGCAGATGCGGTCGTGGCCCGCGGCGGTACCATCGCCAATTATGCGGAGTATTCGGGGGACCCTGCCGACTGGGCGGTCGAGGCCCTGACCGAGACCATCTGCAAACTCCCGAAAATCAGGCACATCATCGTCGGCGGGGCCATTGCCAATTTTACCGATGTGAAGGCGACATTTGGCGGGATTATCAACGGCTTTCGGTCGAGCAAGGCAAAAGGGTACCTGGAGAATGTCAAAATCTGGGTTCGCCGCGGCGGCCCAAACGAAGCCCAGGGGCTTGCCGCCATCAGGAAGCTCCAGGAAGAGGGATTTGACATCCATGTCTACGACAGGAGCATGCCCATGACCGACATCGTCGACCTGGCCCTCAAGTCGTGACGCATCCTCCTGCGTCTGGTAATTCAAGAATCGAGCAACTCTATAAACTGTCAGAACCGTGAGCATTCTTGCAAATAGAGATACACGGGCGGTCATCATCGGCGGCGTCGCCGGCGTCAATGCGGCAAAACGCATGGCGCAGTTTGACTTCCTGATCAACCGTCCCCTGACTGTCCAGGCTTTCGTTTATCCGCCGGAAGCCGGCCAGCAGAAAGAGATTTTCCGCGGAGGAGAACTTAAAAACATTACCGTCTATCCGGCCCTTGCCAGCGCCGTCCAGGAGCACCCCGGCATTAACACGGCGCTGATCTACATCGGTGCGTCCAGAGGGTTCCAGGCGGCAAAGGAGGCTATCGAATCACCGGGAATCAGGCTGATCTCCATGATTACCGAGGGCGTTCCGGAAAAAGACGCCAAGCGGCTGCGCAAACTCGCCCAGAAGCACGGCAAGATATTCAATGGCCCGTCATCCATCGGCATCATGTCCGCAGGCGCATGCCGTCTGGGTGTCATCGGTGGGGAGTTCAGGAACCTCAAGCTCTGCAACCTCTATCGTCCTGGCTCGTTCGGCGTCCTGACCAAGTCGGGCGGTCTGTCGAACGAGGCGATGTGGCTGTGTGCGCAAAATGGCAATGGCATTACCACTGCCGTTGCTATCGGTGGGGATGCCTATCCCGGAACAGATTTCGTCACCTACCTCGAAATGTTCGAGCAGGATCCCGAAACCAAGGCGGTCGTCCTGATCGGGGAGGTCGGTGGTACGCTTGAAGAGGAGGCCGCCGAATGGCTTGCCGCCGGCAAACGGCGGATCCGGCTGATTGCCGCAATCGGCGGTACATGCCAGGAGGTGTTGCCGCAGGGCATGAAATTCGGCCATGCCGGTGCCAAGGAAGGCAAGAAGGGCCTCGGGTCCGCCCGATCCAAAATGAATGCCCTCCGTGCTGCGGGGGCCTCCGTCCCGGATACCTTCGGCGGTCTCAGCAAGGCGATCAGGCAGGTTTACCAGGAGCTGCTTGCCAGCGGGGAAATCACGCCGGAGCCTGAGGTTGACGAAGCGGTGCTGCCGCAGCTTCCTCCGAGCGTCCAGGAGGTCATGCGGCAGGGAGAAGTGGTCGTCGAGCCACTGATTCGTACCACCATTTCAGATGATCGAGGCGAAGAGCCCCGGTATAACGGATATGCGGCTTCGGAGCTTTGCGAAAAGGGCTATGGCATCGAGGATGTCATCGGTCTGCTCTGGAATAAAAAATTACCGACCCGGGAAGAATCCGAGATCATGAAACGGATCATCATGATTTCCGCCGACCACGGCCCGGCAGTATCCGGGGCCTTTGGCTCCATCATCGCCGCCTGTGCGGGCATTGACATGCCGCAGGCGGTTTCCGCAGGCATGACCATGATCGGCCCCAGGTTCGGGGGAGCGGTGACCAACGCCGGGAAATATTTCAGGATGGGCGTCAGGGAGTATCCGAACGATATCGCCGGATTTCTCTCCTGGATGAAGGATAATGTCGGGCCGGTTCCCGGTATCGGCCATCGGGTGAAAAGCCTGAAAAATCCCGACAGACGCGTCAAATACCTTGTCGAGTATGTGAAAAACAGGACATCGCTGCATACGCCGTGCCTGGACTACGCACTTGAGGTCGAAAAGGTGACGACGGCAAAAAAAGATAACCTGATCCTGAATGTGGACGGCACCATCGGCTGCATTCTCGTGGATCTGAACTTCCCGGAACATTCGCTGAACGGATTCTTTGTTCTGGCACGAACCATCGGCATGATCGGACACTGGATCGACCAGAACAACCAGAATGCCCGGTTGATCCGCCTGTATGATTACCTGATCAACTATGCGGTCAAGCCGGAGCGGGAGGTCCCTGACAAAAAGTAGACAGACAGACGCATCTCGTGAAGGGGTGGCCAAAGACCATCCCGTGTTCCTTGGAAAAAGCAGGCCATCAAAGCCTGCTTTTTCTGTTATCCCGGCAACGGCTTTGGAGTAAGGAACGCCTCAGGGGGCCTGAACGTGGCGTACCGCGAAATGGCCTGTCTTCGAAAATTTATAATATCCGCCCCACAATTTCTTCAGCCAGTGGCCGGCAACCGGAAGCGGCAGAAACAGTTCCCGATGCTGATCACGATAGACAAGTCCGGCGCCATCACCGGTATCCATGACGCAGAGAACCTGCAGATGCTTGCCGTAACCCGGCAATTCCCCGCCGCGGGGTTGCCCTTTGAGGAGCGCAGCGGCGTGTGCCGCAGCACAATCGGCCATCACCTCGGCCAGGTGCCCCTGTTTCGCCTTCCATTCAGGGCCTTCAAGCGCAGCCGCATCGCCAATGGCATACCAGTTTTCCATGCCCGCAATCCGGCAGTGATCATCGATCGTGATGAATCCGGCTGCATTCTGCGGCAGGCCGGAATTCCTGACGACCTCATGGCCCCGGCATGCAGGGATGAACATCGTCAGGTCGCTTGCGATGGTGCTGCCATCTGACAGGATGACGCCCGTGTCATCGAAACGAACGATTCCCGTGCCGACCCGTTTATTGATCTTTTTGCTCGTGAACATCCGATCCATCGCCCCCAATGCTTTTGCACCCATTTTGGCTCCGGGGCTCGGCATCGGTGAAAAGAAGGTCAGCTCGAACCGCTCGCGGATGCCGAGCTGCGTCAGGCGGTAATGCAGGTTGAAGAGGAGCTCGAATGCCGGGCCGCCACGAACGGCGCTCGGGTCTTCCCGGCTTCCTCCGAATCCGATGGCAATTCTGCCGTACCCCCGCGCAGAAAGGCAGTCGATACGGTCCCGCAAAGCAAGGGCCTGTTCCGGCACTCCACAGATCGAGAGGGTATGTTCGATTCCCGGACAGGGAACCTTTCCGGCGCCAAGGGCTATAACGACCGTGCCGGAGTGAATGCGTGAGCCGGATGCCTCGAGGGTAACGGTTCCGGAGTTGCGATCTATACCTGAAACCCGGTCGATGGTCAGTTCGAAACCGTGTTTGCGGGCCAGTTCGGAAAGGGGAATGGTCACTTCGCTGAACGCTGCAAGCCGAACCGGAACCCATATGGAAAGCGGAAAGATGTAGAGGTACGGCCGATCCGTGACCAGTTCCACCTCGAAACCCCTTTTGCGGAACGCAAGGGCTGCCGCAACACCGGCAATGCCGCCGCCAAGAATGAGAACACGTGCTGCATGAGCCATATCGAATGAAGGTGTTGTTTGTTTGGTTGGTCAGAAAAGCACTGTTGCATTATTTGCAGGAGACGCGAGGTGCCGTCCTCATAGCTGTCCTGTAAATAATATAAGCAAATGCCCATTATTATCGAACAATGGTCAAGAGCGGTATCCGAAACGATATGATATGACTGAAACGAGGGGAGTCAGGCGTGCGGGTCAGCTCCGGGAGCCGACAAAAGAACCAAGAAGCTGTTCGTAGTGCTCGGCAACCCGGCCCAGCGCAAATTTTTCTTCGATGACCTGGCGTGCATTGCCGCCGATGAGCTGACGGTCCGCATTGAGCAGACCGATGACCGCATCGGCGAGCAGAAGCGGGTCACACGGCGGAACGACAACGCCGTTTTCCATATTTCTGATAATGTCGACCAGTCCACCACCGGTCGTGGCGACGACCGGCACACCGCTGGCCATGGATTCCAGGGCGCTCATCGACATCCCCTCCTCGGGAGAGGGCATGACCGTGAGATCCATGGTGGCAAGCAGGGCAGGGACATCATTGCTGAATCCGGTAAAGGTTATCCGGTCAGCCACCTGAAGCGCTTCGGCCTGGCATCGGAGTTCGGCTTCAATGATCCCGGAACCGACGACAAGGAACCGTGATTCAGGGATTCTTGCGGCAATCAGGGGAATGGCATCAATGAAGCATTCAAGTCCCTTGCCCCTGACGAGGCGGGATACCACCCCAATGGTGACGATACCCCGGCGTGACCCGGTATCGTGGCGCTTTCCGGGAAGAAACCGGTCAAGTTCAAGCCCGTCATGAATCACGTCGATAGTGTGTTCGGCAAGCCGGTAATCTGCAACAAGCTCACGCTTGATCTTGTCCGAAATGGCAATCACCCGGTCGACCGATCGGTACAGGAAGCGGTTGGCCGCGCGTTTGAAACCGGTTTTGCGGAAGGGAACATTTCGGGTGATGACTACCGGAAGACCCGCAATACGTGCCGCAAGGAGACCAAGCCAGTAAAACTTGGGCGAGTGGATGTCGATGATATCGATATCATGCCGATACAGCTTCTCGACGATTCCGGGAAGCGTCAGCAGATTGATGTCGGAACGGAGATCGATGGTGAAAAACGGCAACTCTTCGCGCTCAAGGCGCCGGGACATATCGCTTGCCGGCAGGCAGCAGACGACGGACTGGTGTCCCCTCAGCGAAAGCTCCTTGCTGAACAGAAGCACCCGGTTTGCGCCTCCCGACCATTCCCGGGAAGCATCGAAATGCATGATCTTCATGGTGATTTTCCCTGTTCGTGTTCAGAAATCGTGAAGCCGTCGACATAGGCATACCAGCTGCCGCCTGGCTGCAGCTGGTGTGGATCGACTGTATGCATGCCATCACGGTTCCACGGCAAATTGCCGGCATCGATGACCGGATGCTCCATGGCCTGTTCTTCGCGGTAGCGTTCCGGAGTGAGTTCCAGTATCCTGAACGCCCACACCCGGCTGCCGTAATGGGGAGTTTCGTCCTGCGCGAACCGGTACAGTGCGCCATCATAGGCTATGATCCGCCCACCGGGCCTTGAAAATCGGGGTGTTCCGGCGATGACAGGACTTGCAGGATGTTCACGCCAGGGACCGGTCAGGTCGCTGGCGACAAAAAGGTACAGTCCCCGGTTTTTGCCGTAACAGAACAGGTACCAGGACTCGCCATGCCTGATGATCGATGGGTCGATAAGCGCTGCGTGATGCTTGCCGCCCCTGAGCAGCGTAGCGATACGTCGCCACGAATCGGGAAAGCGGTCCGCCCGGTAAAGCTGAATGCCTCCGGAACCATGGCATTCAGGAATCAGGTAATAGCTGCCGTTCCAGGCAAAGACGTAGGGATAGGAGAGATGATGACGTTCCCGGATGACTATTTTCTGGTATTTCCAGGTGAGCCCGTCACTGCTGGACGCATAACCGATCTCTCCCAGATTTCGTTTATCGTTCAAAACCTCGAAAAAAAGATAGCATGCATCACTGGTTGCTATCATGAAGGGATCGGCGACAAACCTCGCCCTGATATCAGAAACATCACCGGCCTGAAGTATCGGTGCTGAAGAACCGCCGACCATAGGCGACAGTGACAGCGGCGAAGACCCCTGATACAGGCCGATGGCCCATGTCTCGCGGCTTCGGCGGAGTTTACGTTTCCTGAGATGACGGCGATACCTGCCCGCAAACCAGAAAAAAAACGCGCACAAAGCTGCAATGGCAATTGCAATAAACGCAGCCATTTGCTCTTGAATAAAATGAAAACAATAGTGTGCCTGTGGGGGGACTATTGATCTGTAATGTGAAAAATAAACTGCAACCAGTGTCCGCACAAATTCGTAGGAGTGATTTTTCACAATTGTGACAACTATAGTCTGTAAAAGCGCAAAAATAAGTGCATATATTTCAGGCATGAGCAGCAGAAGGCATACATTTTCAACAGACGAACCTCCAGAAATACAGGTTCGAAGCCATGAGCGTTACCATCAGGCCATTGCAGCTTGTGCGTCGCTGCCGGCGCTGGTGACGGCCGTCGTGCACCCGGTCCATGAGTCGGACCTGGAATCGGTTCAGGATGCGGTCCGTGAACACCTGATCACGCCGGTGCTGATTGGGCCATCCGCAAGGATACGAGCTGCGGCGGCAACTGCAGGCATTGATCTTTCGGGTTGGGAAATCATTGACACCGAGCATAGCCACGCAGCGGCGGAAACCGCTGCCAGGCTGGCTTCCGAGGGTTCCGTCGAGGCCATCATGAAGGGGTCGCTGCACACCGACGAACTGCTGTCGCCGGTTGTTGCACATGGCTCCCGTCTGCGGACGGAACGGCGTATCTCGCACTCCTTCGTCATGGATACGGCAGGCTATGACAAATGGCTGATCATTACCGATGCCGTTGTCAATATCTCGCCTGACCTTTGCGCAAAAGCGGATATCTGTCGAAATGCCACCGATGTCTGGCATGTCCTGACGCGAGAAAACCGCCCTCCGAACATTGCGGTGCTTGCCGCCGTCGAGGTCGTCAATCCTGCGATGCAGGCCACCATTGACGCGGCAGCGCTCTGCAAGATGGCTGAACGGGGCCAGATAACCGACTGCCTGATCGACGGCCCGCTGGCATTCGACAACGCCGTCAGCAGGGAGGCCGCTGAACGGAAGGGAATCGTCTCCCCGGTTGCCGGTGATGCCGATATCCTGCTCGTTCCCGACATAGAAGCCGGAAACATCCTTGCCAAGCAGCTGACCTTCATGTCCCGGGCTGATGCGGCAGGCATCGTGATGGGGGCCCGCGTGCCGGTGATCCTGACCAGCCGTGCGGACAACGTTCGTGCCCGGCTGCTGTCCTGCGCCCTGGCCGTGCTTGTCGCAGCTGCCAGGCGGGAAGGGCGGATCAAATGACCATGGCCATCACAAGACACAGCCGATGAATTTCGAACCGGACATGCTGAAAGTCGCCGAAGGCGCCAAGGTCGACCTTGCGGATCGTCCGACGCGCATTCATCCGGTCTACGGCTCGAAACAGGAGTACCAGGCCATGCTGGCCGACCATATCGGCCGTCTTGACCAGTTGCAGAGGAAGCTCTATGCGGACAACCGCTTTGCGGTGCTGCTCATTTTCCAGGCAATGGATGCTGCAGGCAAAGACAGTGTGATCCGGCATGTGATGTCCGGAATCAACCCGCAGGGATGCGAGGTTTTCAGCTTCAAGCACCCGTCAGCAGAAGAACTTGAACACGATTTCCTGTGGAGAACGAGCCGCTGCCTGCCGGAGCGCGGAAGGATCGGCATTTTCAACAGGTCCTATTATGAAGAGGTGCTTATCGTCAGGGTGCATCCCGAGATACTCGCCAGGCAGAACATCCCGCACGAACAGGGCGACGGCATGCGGGTCTGGCAGCAACGATACCAGTCGATCATCGACCAGGAACGGCATCTGCACCGTAATGGTACGAGAATCGTGAAGTTTTTCCTGCACCTCTCCAGGGATGAGCAGAAACGGCGGTTCCTGTCAAGGATCGACAAACCGGAAAAAAACTGGAAGTTCAGTATCGACGATATCGAAGAACGCCAGTACTGGCCAAGATACATGGAGGCCTATGAGGCCTGCCTCGGCGCGACAAGCACGAGCCAGGCTCCGTGGTACGTCATTCCTGCCGACGACAGAAAAAACGCCCGGCTGATCGTCTCCAGGATCATCCTCGACACGCTTGAACGCCTGCAGCTCGATTTTCCTGTTACCAGCCCCGAACGGCGGAAGGAGCTCCTTGAAATTCGCAGACGCCTTGAACAGGAGAAGTGACAACGGCAGCCGGATGGCTCCGGGATGTGCTATTCCCTTTTTGTTGTATAATATAAATTATGTAAAGTAAGCTGTCCCCATAATCATATCATTCGCCCCTGCTGCTCCATACCCCGAGGACGAATAGGTGCGGCCTAATCGACCTGAAATAGCTATATTTGACGATTTCCGTCAAGCACAGACCATCACGTTCGTACGTCCCATGCAACCAGGCCCAGGAAGAAAACCGATCTGGCTCAAGAAACGGCTGAATGCCTCCGGCGACACGTTTGCCGTCACCAGGAAGCTGCTCGACAGCAACAGCCTGCATACGGTCTGCCGCTCGGCGTTATGCCCGAACCTGCATGAATGCTGGTCGAGCGGAACGGCTACATTTCTGCTGCTTGGCAATACCTGTACGCGCTCATGCCGATTCTGTGCTGTCGCAACCAGCCGGATGCCGGCTCCGCCAGATCCGGAGGAACCCCGTCATATCGCCGAAGCGGTCCGTTCCATGAAGCTCCGGCACGTCGTGCTGACCAGTGTGAACCGTGACGACCTTGACGATGGTGGCGCCGCATCCTGGACCGCCACCATAAAGAGCATCAGGGCGCAGAACCCGCTTGTGAGCATCGAGTGCCTCATTCCCGATTTCAACGCCAGCCGATCCAGCCTCGAACTGGTCATGGCTGAACGCCCGGAGGTCCTGAACCACAATATCGAAACCGTTCCATCCCTTTACCGGAAGGTCCGTCCGCAGGCGGATTACGCCGGTTCACTGGCTGTCATTGCCCTGGCTCGGAGGCAGTTCGGCCTGACGACGAAATCCGGGCTGATGGTCGGTATGGGTGAAACTGCCGACGAAGTTCTGGCAACGCTCGCCGACCTCCGTGCCGCCGGGTGTGAGATGGTCACCATCGGCCAATACCTGCAGCCGACACCGGCGCACCTGCCTGTCGCCCGTTACGTCACTCCCGACGAGTTCGACCAGTTCCGGATTGCTGCCGAAACGGCAGGGTTTCGCCATGTCATGTCGGGACCCTTTGTCCGGAGTTCCTATCACGCGGAAGCGTTCAGTATTTCAGAAAACTGCTTAAAGTCTTAATTTCCTGTAACATAACCATTGTACCTACTATGCCGCACGAAGCACCACTGATGATCTATGGCTACTGGAGCATTGCGATCCTGATCGGATTGACCTTTTTCAGGAAAGAGATTTTCACCTTCAATCCCGAGTTCGATACCAGACGCAAGGTGCTGCTTGGTGCCTCGATCGTGATTCTGGGAATCAATGCCCTGGTCTATTCCAACTCGACCCTGGTCACCAATCGGCCGATTGATCCCATGACTGTCCTGGTGTTCAGCATCGGCAACGGTATTGCAGAAACCTTCATGTTTTATGCGATGTTCCGCATGGGCCAGACGCTTGCAGGAAAATTCACCCCGAACCAGTGGGCGCAGTTTGCCGTTGGGTTCGTGTTTTTCATGATTTTCAGCGGAATTATCCACGGCATGTTCTGGCTCCGGATCCTTCCTGAGCATATCAACCAGGCAAGTCCGTTCAAGCCGCTGTTCATGCCTACCCAGATCCTGATCGCCACCAGCTGGGCCCTTGCCTTTCTCTGGTATCGTGATGTGCGGACCGTATTCTTCCTGCATGCCATCGTCGACATGACCATGGCGCTGAACGTCAGGTTTTCCCTGTTCAGCTGAACCTTCTTCCCAGCCTCCCGCTCCGGTGCCGACATTTCTGGCCGGCACCGGAGCCACCTCAGGTCAGAACACCGCTTCGAGCTGTTTCAGGAACGCATCCGGCCTGATGAAGCCGACGATTCGCGCATTGGCGACTTCTTGGCCGTTACGATCGAAAAAGATGATTCCCGGAGGTCCGAACAGCCCGAAACGCTTCATCAGCGCCCGGTCCTCTGCCGTGTTGGCGGTCACATCTACCCGGAGCAGCACCATTTCCGCCAGTCGGCGGCGGACAGCGCCGTTAGTGAAGGTGAATTGCTCCAGCTCCTTGCAGGAAACGCACCAGTCTGCGGAAAAATCGACCATCACCGGCCTGCCGGCTGCCGCGGTGACTTCCCTGTCCAGCTCGGCGATGCTCTTTACCGGTCTGAAGACAAGGGGCGCGTCCTGACCGCCAACCGTCGACTCCCCTTTACGAAACAGGCCGGAAAGCGGGCGCAACGGCCCTTCGGCTCCCGAAGCAGCTCCGACGAACTCAACGAGCCCAATGGTGAAAAAGACGATGCCTGCTGCCCGGCCCGCCCTGCGCCATGGCGACGGCGTTCCGCGTACGGGCGAAAAGAGGCCTGCAAGCACCGCACAGAGGAGCGCAAGCCCACCCCAGCAGAGCATCAGCACCCTCTGGGAAAAAACCGGCGTGACCATCCAGATCGAAACGGCGACCAGCATGATGCCGAACAGCCGTTTCACCCCGACCATCCAGCCCCCGGCTTTGGGCAGCAGATGGCGTGCGGAAACTCCGACAAGCAGCAACGGGAGGCTCATGCCGCATGCCATGCAGAACAGGGCAACACCTCCCAGCAGCACGTTGCCGGTCTGGCTGATGTAGATAAGCGTTCCCGCAAGCGGCGCGGCGACACAGGGGCCGACGACAAGTGCGGAGATAAGCCCCATCAGGAAAACACCGGCAAGGCGGCCACCTGGGAGCCTTGATGAAGCATTGTTCAGGCGGTTCTGGAGAGCCAGCGGGAGCTGCAGCTGGTAGAGGTCGAACATTGAGAGGGAGAGCACGAGCAGGAAGAGTGCGAACGACACCAGTACCCACGGCTTCTGGAATGCTCCGGCGAGGCCTTCCCCGGCGAGGCCGGCCGCGACGCCGAGCGCAGTATAGACGGTGGCCATGCCAAGGCAATAGGCCACCGCAAGCAGCAGGCCCTTCCGGCGGGAATGCTCCCCTCCCCCGACGATGATCGCAGAGAGAATCGGCACCATGGGAAGAATGCATGGGGTAAGGGAAAGCAGCACGCCGAAGAGGAAAAAAACTGCAGAAACCTTCAGGATATGCCCCCCCTCAAGCACTGAACGGGCAAGGGTCGACGCATCTGAAGCGGTAGCCGACGGTGCCGGTGGTGGCCCGGTTTGAAGCCCTGCGCTCATCCCTGGATCGGCGGCGGCGGTGGCAGCCATCACTTCCGGCAGCGCTCCTGGCTGGCCGGGATCGACCCGAAAATATCTGTTGGCAGGCGGGTAACAGACGCCCGCATCAGAACATCCCTGGTAAGTGACCGCGAGTTCGAACGGGCCGTCGGCCTCCGCGACAGGAACGGCAGCCGTCAACCGGCCATGGTAAATCTCCTGGCGTTCTCCGGACAGCGGATCGGCAGTGGCAATGCCTTTCGGCAACGCCAGGGGGCCGACGACGGCCCTGCCGCCTGCGACAGTCGCACTGATATGGTCACGGTACAGCTTGTATCCCGGAGCGATATCCCAGAGCAACGTCACTCTGCGTCCATCCTGCTCAAGGCGGGCCCTGAGCTGAAAAGCGCGCTCCGGGCCGACGGCGGCGTCAGCCGCGTATGCCGACCATTGTGGAAGGGCGAGCAGCAGAAGCAGCTGCAGTACAGAAAGTCTGAACAGGCGTAGCATAAATCATATGGTGAATCTGGAATCCCGTCGGTAGCTGCGGCAGACCGGAACATGCACACGCTTGCGCATGGTTACGACCTCTTCTGGATGCGACGGAGGGACATCGTCACAATGTAGGCGATATTATGCAAAAAAAAAGACGCAGAACGCCTCCTCAAGGCGCCTGCGTCTGCCGATACATGGAAAATTTGGCCCTGCCAGGGTACAATTGGCTGACCCGCCACACGTTACCGCGTGACTATTTGGCCAGCTTTACCACAACGTTCGAGGTTCCGCCATCCGTCACGGTCACCGTGTTCCTGCCAGCGCCCTTGAGCTTTTCGTTCCAGGCGACGACTTCATAGGTTCCTGCCGGAACGCCGGAAATCGTGAATTTCCCGTCGGCACCGGTAACCGTGTAGTAATTGCTGTCCACGACGACGACATAGCCGGACATTTCAGAGTGGACATTGCAGAGCAGGTTCACGACGCAGGGCTTGTCAAAGACCACTGTTTTCGACATTCCCGGGTTATAGGTGCCAAGGTTGAATTTCTTGCAGACATCGGCGGAGAAAATGTTGTGGTTGACTTTGTCGGTGTTCTTGAACTGTACCGACGACCCCGTCGGCACGGCAAGCACATGGGGATCATATGCGGCTCATCACCACAGGAAATCGGCAGGCGGCAACCTGCCGGCCAAGCACCTTGAACGGGAAAAACAACGGGAAAACACTCGAAGGATATTGCAGCAATGGGGAGCTGGAAACAGGAACCGGCCATGTATCAGCGGCAGATCCCTGAACGGTGCTGCATGTTCAGAATACAAAATTTCCCGCAAAAAAAATATGTATCCACCACCGTAATCAGAAATTCCGCCTCCGGTTTCATCAGGAAGCGATACATGGCGGAGAGGTGATGATGGGGGGATTGCCTGTGCAATAACGGCTGGTCACGGCTGACGGACCAGCAGATCGACCAAGCCGGAAGTCCTGAACGTACGCCTCGAGACAGCGGAACGAAATACCGCTTCGTCACCGAAAATCAGCACCGATTCCCTGGCCCTGGTGATTGCCGTGTACAGGAGTTCCCTGGTCAGCAGGGGTGTATCTGCGGGTGGAAGAAACAGGACAACCCGTCCGAATTCCGAACCCTGGCTCTTATGCACCGTCATGGCGAATGCTGTTTCATGAGCCGGCAACCGATCTGGTGAAATGCTCCTGCAGGTACCATCGGTATCGGCAAAGAAGACGCGGAGTTCACCGCCTTGCCCCGCATCGGGCCACACGATGCCGATGTCACCGTTAAAAAGCCTGGAACCGGGATCGTTTGTGGTAATCATGACCGGACGACCTTTCCAGAATGCCCCTGCGGGCCGCACCAGGCTTGACGATGCAAGCGCCTCGATGGTCGCATGGTTCAGACCGGCGACACCGAACGGCCCTTCACGCAGCGCACAGAGCAGGCGGCATGCGTCAAAAAGCCGTAATGCCTCCATCGGCGTCGCCGCCAGAAGAAATGGCCGGAAGGCATCGACGACCATGCTGCCGGCAGTTCCGGAAAGCGGGCGGGAGGCTTCGGCATAGGACGACCATCCGACACTTCCGAACCCGGCGTCCCTGAGGAATCCGAGGCCAAGCGTCGCATCACCCGTATTGATGGCGTTACCGAGTTCGGCAATACCCGAGCCAGGAAGGAAACGGTAATTTCTGTCCAGATGGGTCAGGCAACCGGAAAGCCTGCCAGCGGGTTCAGCGGCAGCGATGCAGAGATCTCCGAAAACGGCTCCGGATTCAACGGCGGCAAGCTGGTTGCGGTCCCCGATAAGGATAAGTCGTGCATGGGGCGGCAATGCCTCTACCAGCGCAGCCATCAGCGGCAGGTCAACCATGGAGGACTCATCGACAATGACGGTGTCAACGGCAACAGGATTGGCCGCATGATGCCGGAACCCGACGCCATCAGGCAGGACGCCGAGCAAGCGGTGTATGGTCGTCACCTGGTCGGGCAGGGCCTGTCGGACCGGTTCGGCACAAGACAGGCCGCCGCGAAGTGCGGCGATTGATGATTTGAGACGTGCCGCCGCTTTGCCTGTAGGCGCAACCAGTGAGATACGATGCTGCAAACCTTCTGGCTGTTCAAGCAACAGGCAGAGTATCCTGACGACTGTCGAGGTCTTCCCTGTCCCTGGACCTCCGGAAATGATCGAAAACATTCTCGCCACTGCCCGTTCAGCCGCGACACGCTGCAGATCTTCAGCCAGCTGCGGACTGGTCGGCGGGAACAGCCGGTCAAGGCCTGCTGCAAGCCTTGCCGCATCAGCCGTACCGGGTTGCAGCATCGCCCGTGCGTCGACCCCTGCCGCCAGCTGCCGTTCGTAGCGGCGATACCGGTACAGGTACAGGCGATGGCCCGCATCCTCGAAGACCAGTGGGCGATGCTCCCCATCCCTGCCGACGGAGGGCAGGCGTCTCAGCATCCCGGCGAGAGTTTCTGCATCCGGGAAGGTGAGGCGTTTCCCGCCAGGCATCTCGATCGAACAGCCTGCGATCTGTCCAAGTTCCAGGCAGACATTGCCGTTTCCAACAGACTGGCTCAGGAGCGAAAGTACGGCCACAAGCAGCTCCTGCTCGTCCGCCGGTACACCCCTGCAGAAAAAAAGGGCCGAAAACCGGTCGATGGGTCGCTCATTATAGTCGAGGTTCATGCAATCTCCTTGTCTGTTTCAAGCATGAGAGCTCCGAGCCTGCTGACCAACTCCCGTTCCGGCCTGGCATAAAACAACCCGTTCTGGTCGTCCGGCTCCGGGCTTATCCCCCGGAGAAATGCATAGACCACGCCGCCGAAATGCGAGTCGTAGCTGTAGCCGGGGACGCGACGAGCAAGATAGCGGTCAAACGCAACCGTGTAGAGCAGGTACTGGAGCGTATACCGATGCTCCAGCATGGCCGCCCTGAGCGCCGGCGCCGTATAGTCGCCCGGGGTACTGCCGAGATGGTTTGATTTCCAGTCGATCAGCCAGAATTTCCCATCCGCATACAGCGCCATGTCGATGAATCCCATCAGAAGTCCTTCGACAGGCCGGAACTCAAGCGATTCTGCAAGGTTGGCCAGGTCATCTGCAGCGCCTGAAATGGCAGCGCATCCGGCGAAAAGTTCACCAAGCTGTTTTCCGGTCAGCAGCTTCAGCGGCAGGTAAAACTCAAGCTCGGTTGCCCAGGCTCCCCTGGCAAGCCCGTCAAGCCTGAATGTCCCTGCCGGAGTGATAATTCGCGTGGAGACCATGTTGGAGACCATTTCGCTCAGACAGGGTTCCCAACTCTCGCCGAATCCCTGCCGTTGCAATTCCCGCAGGACAAGCTCCCGTATCGCCTGGGTTGAAAGTGCGGCATAGTCAAGATTTTCAAACAGGGCGTGCATCAGGATGCCTGCCCGCGCACCACGCTCAAACGAGGCGATGCCGCCCGCCTCTTCTTCTACGGGCATTGGTTGCAGAAGCGGAACATCCGAAGCCTCATCCCGATCCGGCAGTTCGGCATGCTTTTTCCTGTTCCGGCTGAAAGAGGTGAAACTTGCGATCCCCCAGTCGCTGGCGATCTGCCCCGTGAACCGCCTTGCGGCATGGCCTCCGGTCGGCCTCGACCGGGCCATGACGGGAATCGCCGGGGATACGGTGGCCCCGGATGTTTCGACACGCCGGTAACCGATGGTCCCTCCCGATTGCGCAGCAAGTTCCAGAAACCCCTTTTCCATTGCAGGCAGACCGATCGCCGCAAGCGATGCCCGTGCCGATCCGACAGGATCGGCACCCGTCTTTGCCTGTTCATCGACGAAAAGCAGCCAGGAGAGCGCGGAAAGTGCCGGAGAAGGGTTGGGCAGGCCTCTTCTTTCGGGGACATCAGCCGTAAACACAATGCACCGGTGCTTCGCCCTGGTCAGGGCAACGTACAGCAGGCGCAGGTTTTCTGCCATCGCTTCGCGTTCGGAACGGCAACGGTGCTCAGCCATACGATCCGAGCCGAAATCCATGACCTGTCGGCCGGAATCGTCATGGCACAGGACCACCTCTCCCTGCGCCGGAATCCCTCCAAACATGAACGGGCAGAACACAACAGGGTATTCCAGTCCCTTGCTGACATGAATGGTGACAATCCTGACGGCAGGCTCATCACTTTCAAGACGGATCTGGAACGCTTCTCCGGGCTCTTTGGTCGTCACGCGTTCACCGAACCAGGAAACCAGACCTTCCATGCCGAGGCCTTGTTCATGGGCAGCACGATGGAGCAGTTCAAAACAGTGCAGCAGGTTGGTCAGCCGCCGGTCACCTTCGAGGCCCGGTGCGGCAAGCATGCGCTGACGCACCTTTTCCTGCAGCAGCAGCCTGCGGGCCATAACCATGAAGCCCTGCTCCTGCCATACCTGGTGGTAGTCGCGGAAGCGCCGCAGGCAATCGACCAGAACCGATTCATCCGCATCTGCCCGGGCAATATCGGCAGCCGTCCAGCCCATGATTTCCGTAGCATGGGCGGCCTTGACCAGCGCCTCCCGTCCCGGTTCGGCGATCGCCGACACCAGCAGCAGCACCTCCTCCGCCTCCCGAGAACCGAAAACGCTCTCATCGCTGCGCATGACCGCCGCGATACCTCGTTGCTTCAGGGCATCCAGCACCATACGGGCCTGCCGGTGCGTCCGAACGATGACGGCTATATCGCTGGCACTGCTGCATTCAGGCTCCTCACCATTACCTCCGAGCATTTCGGCAATGCCATCGGCACAGGCTACGGCGGCAAGCTGCACGGCCTTTCCCGCGGTAATCATGCCTCCTGTGGCGCCGGAAGCGGCCAGATGCCTGATTTCGAGCGGTGGGCGGCGTTGCGTAACGTCGGCAGCCGCCGACGTTCCTTCAGACCTGCCGGAATGGAGGGGGTGATAGGCAATTCCAGTGAACAAAAACGGTTGCCGCCCCTGGTCGAAAAGGAGGTTGAATGCCTTGAGCAGGTCCGGGTCCGAGCGCCAGTTCGATGTCAGGGTAAACCGTCCTTCGGCGCCGACATCCTCAACAGCCTGAAGATAGGCGAAAACATCCGCCCCGCGGAAGCTGTATATGGCCTGCTTCGGGTCGCCGATCAGAAACAGCGGCAACCCGGAACCATGATAGATGGTCCTGAAAATATCGTATTGAACCGGATCCGTATCCTGGAATTCATCGATCAGCGCCGCCCGATACTTCTCCCTGAGCAACAGGGCAAAAGCGCCCCCATGCCGGACATCGCACAGGGCCGCGCGAAGATCGGCAAGAAGATCATCAAAAAAGCGGACATTCTGCTGCCGTTTCCTCGTCGGCACCTGTTCCTTCCAGAACCGCCAGAGTTCCGATTTGAGTGCAAGCAGGCGCTCGTCGACCGCAACCTGAAGCCGGTTGCAGGCATCGAAAAACGGATGCTCAGGCGGCGAACCGCTCGGCTTGGTCTGCTGACATATACCCGATGCGGTCAGCAACTCGAATTTTTTGAAAAGGTCAAACGGATTGCGCTGTGCGGTAAACGCATCAATCTGCTCAATAATCCCGGAAAGCATATCCTGCCGATAGGTCTCCCGGGTACGGCGCAACCCCTTGTCGTTTTCCAGAATCGATACGATTCCCCCCCTTTCCGCGTTCCATATCCCGCAGACGGTATCGAACGCCGCCCGGCAGTCGGATTCAATCTGCTCGACCGCTGCTGCAGGATAGTCCGGCAGCACCGTGGCAAACCCTGATACATGCAGTTCCTGGAGCAGCTTCATGCAACCGTCAGCCGTCAATCCTTTCCGGACGGCATAAGCGAGCAGTGGACTCTCCTGCCTGAAAAAATGGCGGCGCCAGAAATCATCGGCCACTTCACGGAAGAGTGGAAGCTGGTCCTTGACGAGTTCGGTATCGTACAGTGATCCGCTTGCAAATGCATGATCCTGCAATGCCCGCAGGCAGAATCCGTGAATCGTGAATATCGCGACGGCATCGAACGAAGCAAGCGCGGCGGCGAGCCTTGTCTCGGCCTCGGGAATCCGGCCTTCGGCAAGCAGGCGGGCATGCAGGTCCTGCAGAAAAGCGTCTCCGGCCGGTTCGCCCCGCAAAACCGCCAGCGCCTCCCGTACGCGGTTGCGGATACGACCCCGGAGTTCCCTGGTGGCCGCCTCGGTATAGGTCACCACAAGGATCTCTTCCGGGTTCAGGTTCTTTTCGAGAAGCAGTCGAAGGTACAGCGAAGCTATGGCCCAGGTCTTGCCCGTTCCGGCGCTTGCCTCGACGAGATGCATACCGTCGAGCGGAACCGTCCCATGTTCGAGTTCACGGAATTTCATAGTGTCTCTCCATGTTCGAGCATTGGCCGGAGCAGGTTGTCGGCAATCTCACGGAACTCAGCGCCGAATGGCGGCTGCTGGCCGAAACACCGCCGGAAAGAGTGATCGGCGCCCTCCCCCGTGCGCCCGCCGAATCCATCTTCCCATTCACTCAGTGCCGCCGCAAAGCGTTTTTCCTCATCCTGTCCCGCTTTTTCGGCCCATGCCGTCGAGGCCCGAGGAAAGAATGGCAACGGTGCACAAAGCCCGGCCCGGTAGGCATCGAGCAGCGGCCCGAGCAACTCCTCCGGTGCTGCGACCGAAGCGTAGCGCAATGCCCTGTCCCGCATGACCAGAACCGTCCCTGCCGCAGGTTCGCCATGCCCGAAAGCCGCCTGCATCGCCAGATGGCTTATCCAGGCCCGTATCCGGTCGGTCTCTTTCATCGACGCGCAACGGAAAAACAGTTGTGAACCGGGTACCATCGCCTGCAGCGTTCCGGTCAGTCGGAATCCGTTGATATGGAGGTCGATGGCGACGGAATGCTGCGACCGGAAGGCGTCAAGGTATGGTTGAAGCTGATCGGCAAATTCCGAAACCTCCGCTTCCAGCTGCCGGAAAACCTGCTCTCCATGGAGGGCTGGAGGCAGCATGCCCCGGCTCCGGAACATCGGCAGCATCGGGTCGGTCTCCCCTCCGGCAAGCTTCGCCTCCAGAAGCTCCTTCCTGATCAGGTAGGCGTCAAGGCCGGTTACGGCAAACGGCTCCCGATCTTCAAGCGGCGAGGTTGCCGATCCGGCCCGCATGCCAAGTCGCTCTTCAAGGAAAAAGGCCGCCGGGTTGGCATAAAACTTCGCCAGGCGTTCCAGCGATACGTTTTTCAGCTCTTCTTCAGCCGGTGAAGCGAGCGGGGCTGCCGCAAAGTGCGGTGCTTGCTGGCGGTATCTGGCGTCGAGTGCACGGCAATTGTCTGCGGAAAAACTGAACAGCTTCGAGTCCCCGGTAAAATAATCAGGATGGAACCCCTGCAGGCGGTGCCTGGTGATCAGAACCGACGACGCCCCACCATCGCCTGCGCTATTGGCGAGTTCGAAGCCACGGTCAATGGCATCGAGCAGTTCGCCTATCAGGACAGATGGCGGAATTTCCGCATTGTCCTTTTCGCTCTGGCCGGTATAACTGATATACAGGACATCCCGTGCAGACAAAACGGATTCCAGGAACAGATAGCGGTCATCACCGCGAACCGAACGGTCTCCGGGGCGAGGGTGCCGCGCGATCAGGTCAAAGTCGGCCGAACGCTGCTGGCGGGGAAAGGCACCGTCATGCATGCCCAGCATGGCAAGAACCCTGAACGGAATGCTGCGCATCGGCAGCATTGCAGAGAACGTAATGCCGCCCGTCATAAACCCGAGGCCCTGTTCGGCCTGTTCAAGTTTCGCCCGCAACCAGGAAAGCATCACCGCAGCAGGCAACGCCTCATCCGGGAGAGCTATCGCCGCTATCTGCCCAAGCGATGCTATCTCCTCATGGATCCTTGACAACTCACGCTCAGTCGCCGCATCGGCCATGATGAACGTTTCAACCATCCCGGCAAGTCGGCTTCGCCATTCGTCGATGCCTGCCGGAAGCGTCATGGCATGCAGGAATGCCTCAAGCCTGTCGATGAAGGTCAGGAATTTCCCGAGCGTCACCGCAAGAGGTCCTTCCACCCCGGCAGCAGGAAGGATGCCGTCAAAAAGCACTCCTTCATCAGGCATGGCATAACCGAGCAGCAGGCGGTCAAGCCCTGCACGCCAGGAGTTTTCCTCGTATGCCGGCAACGAACGGCCATCACGGTCTCCGGCATGCAAACCCCAGCGGATCCTGGTTGACTCGATCCAGCTTCGGATCGTTCCAATCTCCTCGGCATCGATCCCGAAGCGCCCTGAGACCGGCGGAGAAGAGAGGAGATCAAATACCGCAGGGGCCGTACAGCGGCTGCCATAGAGGTCGAGCAGCCTGAGAATCGACGAGGCGACCTGGCCTTCGTCTGAAAGCTTCCTGTCCGCAATGGTAAACGGCAGCAGTGGCAACCCGTCGTCGGCCGAACCGAAAACCGTCGTAATGTACGGGGCATACAGCTCAATATCCGGCGTCATCACCAGGATGTCACGAGGCTCAAGGCCGGGCAGCCCGGAAAACAGTTCAAGCAGGTTATCATGCAGCACCTCCACTTCACGCATCGGGCTGTGGCAGGAGTGTACCTGCACCGAACGGTCCCCTTGTTCAAGCAGGTGGCGACCCTCCGAGCCGGTGCCGACGAGGTTCAGGATATCGGACTGCAGCGCATGCAGGAGCGTATCATGGCCGGGATCGACAGAGAGCGATGCTTCAAGCCCGACATCCTCATCAAAATCAGGCCCGACATCAAGGTCGATAACCATTTCCGAAAAATCCCGGCCGCTCCTGCCCAGCGAAGCAAGCAACGGATTGCCTTCGGTGCTTGCCTCTCGCAGTGCCGAGGGCATACGGTTCATCGACCTCAACGGGACGATGTCTCCCCAGTAGTGCTGCGTTGGGCTGACGAGGAACATATTGACCTGCGTGACCCCTGCCACAGCGGCAAGGATTTCAAGGTGGAATGGCGGCAAATACGAAATGCCGAAAAGCGAAATCCGCTCGGGCAGAAAGCGCCGACAATCGGATTCCGCAAGTCTGCGGCAGAACGCCTTTCCGAGCTGCCCCCGGTGGAGGCCAGTGGTACCGGCAACAAGGGCCCGCCACAGCTCAGCCTGCCAGGCTTCAGGCATCGACTCCCCCGCTTCCCATCGGGAGAGCATCTCCGGGCGGAACAGCGTATACTGGTCAAACACATCGGCAATCTTTCCGGAAAGCTGGAACCGCTTCAGGCCGTCGCCGTCACCGGCAAGATAGGCGCGAAGCGGCGCGAAAGCCGCCCCGGAAAGACGTTCTTCGGTGAGCAACCCCATCAGTCGCCACTGCATGGACTCTTTTGAAAAGCATGAGGCATCTGCAGCAAGCCCAACCCGTGAAAAAAGGTCGAACAGCAGCGCATTGGGAAACGGAAAATCGGCATTGGCCCAGACCCCGAGCCTCCCGGCCAGTTCAATGGAAAGCCAGCGCTGCATCCCGCGGCTCTGCACGACGATGATTTCCCTGGCAAACGGCGCCGCAAGGGGCGCCCGCTTCAAGACGCCGGCGAATGCCGTTGCCAGCGCCTCCATTCGGTTACCGGAAAAAAGTCTGAACGTCATAAGCTCGCGCTGATGCCAGAAAAAGGTTGCTTGCCGGCAAATGGCTGCCGGCGGAACCGTATGAAGACCCCTGCACCTAACAGTAATGATTTCCGGTATCGGGCGCAAGGCAGCAGGGAAAAGATAGATGGTATTGCATCGGCGTTTCCGTAAATTGCTGCATGGAAACTCAATGTTACCCCCAATGTTCACAATAGAAGAACGCCCTGAATCGGTTTGGCTCTTTTTTTCCGGCACCATTGACCAGGAGCAGCTCCAGGAAGCCATGACCAGCGTAACGATGCTTCCCGGCTATTTCGGGAAAAACGATCTCTGGTGCTTCAGCGGATGCACTGCAGGCTTCTCCCAGCAGAGCCTCACCAGTCTTGTCGATGTCCTGCAGGCCCGTTACCCGAAAATCCCGCAGGTCAAGAAATGTGCGATCGTCACCTCTTCCGGGCTGCACACTGCCCTTGCAGAGATTTTCAGGCTGGAGGCTTCTGACCTGCCCATCCATGTCAGGAGCTTCATCGATACCGGTTCGGCCGAACGGTGGCTGTCGTCACCCGAGGATGACCGGCCATAGGTTAACCTGTACCATGTCCAGGCATGGTGCACCATCGCCGGCAGCGTGCCAGCAACAACCATCAACAAAGGCAAGCATATGGATACCAGACAGGCAATTCTCGACACCCTGCGCAAAGAGGGACAGCCGATGAGCGCGGGCCAGATAGCGGAAAAAAGCGGGATTGACCGCAAAGAGGTCGACAAAGCCATGAAAACCCTCAAGGACGATGGGCTGATCGAATCGCCAAAACGCTGTTATTGGGCCCCAAAATCCTGAACTGCGCGCAGAGGGGGCGGCAAGTTTTTTTGACCGGATGAGGCCGCCCGCTTCACGCCGGTACAGGCAATCACGAATCCACCATCCATACCGCTATGATCACAACCGCAACGCAGCACCATGAACCTCTCACCCAGGAAGATCTCTTTGAACTTGAGTCTTTCCTCGCCTCTGACATAACGCCTGAAGACTGCATGCCATCACTGGAAATGATCGATGGCTTCATGGCAGCACTCGTCGTCGGCCCCGAACTGGTCGACAGGGAGATGTGGCTCCCCTACCTGTTGAATCCCGAACAGCGGCGTATGGATTTTTTTGAAACCCCGGAACAGCAGGAACGCATAACCTCACTTCTTGAACGGCATCTGGGAACGGTCGCAGAACAGTTCGTGACCGATCCCGAGGCGTTCCTTCCGATATACGAAATGTTCGGCTATGCCGGAGAGGATGAGCGCGATCTTGCCATTGAAGAGTGGTCTATCGGCTTCATCCTCGGTATCGAGCTTTGCCACGAGGCCTGGCAGCCGCTCTTTGAACATGAAGAGCAGGCGACGCTGGTCGGGCCGTTTTTCATACTTGGCAAGATCACCGATGATTATTCCACCATGACCCCCGCTGAAAAAGACGAAATGGTCGATATCCTCACCGATTCCGTTATCCGGCTGCATGCTTTCTGGCGCAACCCGGCTTAAGCCGTCCGTTCAGGAGTTGTACGGGGTTCGGGCGTGAACGGCGGCCGATCCGGGCCGGAGCGTCGCTCCCCGCGGATCGACTGCCGTATCTGCAGCGAAAGGTCGTCAAGCATCTGGTAGCGCCGCTGGTACATCGCTTTTTTTCTGGATTTTATCTCCGTGGCTTCACGGCGGGCCGGCTCGACGGGGAGCCTGAACCATCCGTCGGCTTGCCGGCTGCCGCCGGCCTCCATCCAGAGCCGATCATAGCTGAACTTGATGCGATGGACAAAAGGCAGGTGGACAAGATGTTTTTTCCGGAATGGATGGATACTGTCACCCAGGCCATAGAGCGCAACCACTCGAACATCCAGCGCGTTTATCAGCGCCCTGGCGACAAAAACCATCAGGGAGGCCGGACGAAGCCCATGCATTGCGCGGGTTACGGCGCGGAAATCATCGAGCTGTTCCAGCTCGCACCCCTGAATGCAACCGATATAACAGGCATAGGCACCGGAATCAAGCTCCTCGAATGAAAAGACCATCTTGATGATCTCCTTGCCGGTCACCGGGTTTCTGAGCTTGACGGCAAGCTCCCCTTCCTTGCTGGTCGAATGCCGGCAATTGCACAGCAGGATGTCCAGTGCCCCATACCGCCCATCGGCATACGATGCCAGAACCCTGCCCTCGTCGTCCAGAAGCGCATTCAGGAAAACCGGATGCTTCCGTAACAGCTCGCAGGTATCGGCTATGACTTTTTTCCTGCGGGAGACGGGCCATCTTGTTGAAAGATACGCCCGCATCGGCTTGAAAAAGATGGTTGGCATGCTGCTGACCAGCGGCTGCATCCAATCCGTCGATTCGAGCCGGCAAAACCACTCCAGGGCATCGGTGGAATGCAGCAGCGATACAAGTGAAAAACGGATACGGTTTTTTCTGCGAAGCCCGGCAGGAGCGTACCGATAGACGTTCCCGGAAAGTTGCCACGCTTTCCGGAAGGCGGTAACAGGCTGGTTCACCATTATCGACATGGTATCTGGGGGTTGGGGGTAACGATTTCCCGAAAAGAAAATCGGGTAAATATACGTTACATGACGCGATAGTTACAACCTGGAGCCATGGAAATAATCACCCTTCTCGGCGATTGGCCTCCACATCGAGCGCCCGGTTCAGAAAGCTGACCATCGGCAGCGCCGTTTGCAGGAGACCGACCAGCATATCAGGGAAATCAGGGGCGGTCACCTGCCGGTCATCAAGGTGATGTTGTGTGTAATACCCCTTGTAGCGGAGCCATGCAATGGCTGGGTTCGATGCATCGTACCCCTTCGGCGGCCGTTGGGTCAGGCCAGATGGGCGCACGCCTTCCGGAAAAGCCTCAAGAAGCTGCGGGGAACTGACGATCGACTGCCACGCCTCAAATCGCTGGTCGATAGCCCGCCTCGTCCGGACAAGAAGGTCGGAAGCCGGCATATACAGCCCGGCCCCGGTAAACGATGCCCCCGGTTCAAGATGCAGATAATACCCCGCTTCAGGCGCCTTCCAGCCACGACTGTTCACATACGCGAAAAAACCGGTTTTATACGGAGTCTTGTCTGCTGAAAAACGGATATCGCGATAAATCCGCATGATACAACGCTTCGGATCAGGGGTGAAACTGGCTATACCGGAGTCGAACGCGGCAATGCCGCCGATCAGGCGAACCACCGTATCGAAAAAATCTGCGGCTGCGGCATCGTACTCCTGGCGGTGTTCCTGAAACCATGGACGGTTATTGTTTGACTTCAGGTTTCGAAGAAACGCAAGCGTCGTTTCAGTTATCATGGTCTCTTTTTCATTTGTTCCTGCTGCCAGTCGTTGCTGTAACTCTCTTCTGGCAGTGAATGTTTCGTTTGTTTACGTGCTTTGTTCTGTAAAGAACTTTACATCAAAACATAAACAAAAAGAGAGGGGTCCTGGGAAAAACTGATTCGGGCCTCAGACCTCAGAACATGGCATGCTCGCCCAGTTCCTGTCCGTCAAGGCCATCACGCAATACCCTGCCGTAGAAATCGCGCAGCGTCTCGGTACCATATCCCGGCGTGGCTTCGGCATCGTACTTCCCCGTCGCCTTGTCCAGCACCAGCATCGACTCGGTGCAATAGTATTTGCCGATACGCGCCCGTTCAGCCTTGTCGGCAAAATCAGGGAAGAAACGGGAAAGAAAATCGAGAAACGGGATGATAAGATCAAAGATCTGCAGAGGGACATGCCGGATCTTCGGCTTGCGGCCAAGGAGCTCAAAAAGCATCAGTGCCTGGTCGAGGTTGGTCACCGCCTTGCCAGGGCCGCCGATCGGAAGAATCTTGTTTTTCCTGGCCGGATCCTCCAGGCAATCAGCAATGAAACGGGCAAGGTCACCTTCACTGATCGGCTTGCAGGCAGTCAGCTTCCCGTCTCCGAACACCATATACGGCTTTCCGCTCCTGACCGCAGCTATCTGGCCGGATATGGACTTGAAAAACGCCGTCGGACGGACAACCGACCACGAAACACCTGATTCGGCCAGCTCCTTTTCGAATTTCAACTTTGCACGCTGGAACTCAAGTTTCGGTTTCTGGACACAAATCGCAGACAGAAGGACAAAATGGCTGATTCCCGATGCAATGCCAGCATCCAGCGTGTTTCTGGTAGCCTGATAATCAATGTTCCATGAATCCCGTATGCCGCCGTTGCGGGAAGTCAGGCACGAAACGACCGCGTCGAACGGCTCGCCCCTGAAGCCGTCGTTCAGCAGCGACTCCATGCTGCAGACATCACCGAAACGAACCTCCGATCCGGCAAGCTCCCTGCGCGTCTGCTCTTCGGTCGTGTTCGAGTTGACACCTGAACGACGACGGGCGAAACTGACGACCTCATAGCCCCTGGAAACCAGTTCACGTACGACAAATTTGCCGATATAACCGGTCGAACCAGCGACGAATACCCGTTTGATGCGTTTTTCTCCCATATCTGAAATGATGTATCGTTCAGAATCCAATCTCTGCTACTTTACTTTGTAAAGTTCTTTGTCAACACACAAGACAAAAAAAACCTGCCACCAGCAGCTGCGGAATGAAACGGTCATTCTGAAGTTACCGGTGACAGGGAAAAAAAGACCTCAATACGGCCGGTTGACCAGTGCCGGCCGGTGCTGGACCGTGCGCGCATAACGGACAGCAGGAATACCGAACGTCATGGCATACCCGAACGTATGGTCGGCAGGAATGCCAAGCCGTTCCCGGAACTCGGGAAGCAGGTCGAACGCCCATTTCACCAGGCCGTTCCAGACAGTCCCGACACCATTGGTCTGGGCAAACAGTTCAAAATAGGAGAGGGCGATCATGCAATCCTCTTTCGGGCATGAAACCGAGTTTGGAGCAGATGCGACGAGCAGATGCGGTGCATCCCGGAATATCAGGTCAAGCTTCTGCCGCTCCCAGACTCTGACAAAACGGGCAAAGTATGCCATCTGTTTCGGAATTCCCCCATTCTGGGAGAGTGTGACCAAGGCATCCATAACCTCATCCCGCAGACGGGATACCTTTTCGCGGTCATCGAGCACGGTAAACAATACCTGGCGGGAGTTGACGCCGGTAGGGGCATGCCATGCCACTTCCAGCAACCGCTGGATCAGTGCCGGGTCGACATTCTCCTCACGATAGCGCCGGACCGAACGACGCCCCTTGATAAGGGTCTCAAGTTCAGCCGGATCCGGAAACTTCCCTTCGACCGGCATACTGTCGGATGGCTGGTAGCCGAGAATCGATATGGCTCCCGTCGGACAGACGGAAAGACAGTGTTCGCACTTGATGCAGAACTGCTCTTTTTCTGCCGGAATGGTGGGCAATGCCCCGTCTCCGACGCCGATGATGCGGGACGGACAATCGAAAATACACTCACCGCACCGGGTGCATGCGGCTCCGTTAACCTGGAATTGAAGCATCTTTCTGGGTATAACTTTGAATTTCCTGAAACGTGTTCTTTTTGACTGACGGGAAGATAGCGGATTTTTGCCGATATTCACGACTTTTCAGCCCGCAAATCCGCCCGTCAGGGAAAGTTTACCCGGCCGGTGCGGCAGGAACCGGCTTGCTTCAGATAACCCCCGTCCCCCTCTTCGGCTTACTGGCCGTCGTGCAGCACACGGACAGTTCCTGCCGCAGCAATGGCACGTTCCCGGAGTTCGTCCACATCCGCCTCAGGCTGGTCTGAAACGAGAGCGACCGCCATCCGCCGGAAAGGTCTGGTCACCGGCTTGCCGAATATCCTGATGTCCGCCCCCGGCGCAGCAAGTGCGTCAGCTACCCCATCGAAAACAGGATGCGCACCGGTGCCGTCGGCAAGAATAACCGCACTGGCCCCGGAACGGGACAGAACCACGCAGGGAATCGGCAGACCAAGGATGGCACGGGCATGCAACTCGAACTCATTCAGATTCTGGGTGCCGGCCAGGGTCACCATTCCGGTATCATGCGGCCTGGGTGAGAGTTCCGAAAAATAGACACCGTCATCTGCAAGGAAAAACTCGACACCCCAGATTCCCGCACCAGTCAGGGCACTGGTGACCATGGCGGCAATGTGCTGCGCCTCAAGCAGCTGCTCCGGGCCGATCCTGCACGGTTGCCAGCTTTCCTGGTAATCCCCACGTTCCTGGCGGTGCCCGATTGGAGGGCAGAACAGCGTCGGGCCATCTTTCTGGGTTACGGTCAGCAGGGTGATTTCCGTATGAAACGCGACGAACGCTTCAACAATCACCTCCGAAAGATCACCACGCTTGCCGCTCTGCGAATAGTTCCATGCCGCCTCGACATCTCCGGCGCAACGAACGGTCGACTGCCCCTTGCCGGAAGAGCTCATCAAGGGCTTCACCACGCAGGGTAGGCCGATTTCCGCGACCGCCTCCTGCAATTCTGCGAGTGATGCTGCGTAACGAAACCTGGCTGTCCGGACACCAAGCTCTTTCGACGCAAGGTCTCTGATCGCTTTCCGATTCATGGTGAAGTTGGCGGCCCTCGCCGATGGGACCACCTGAATCCCCTGCTGTTCATACGCATAGAAACGTTCGGTCCGGATAGCTTCGATCTCCGGAACGATGATATCCGGATGATGGCGGGCAATCAGCGCATCAAGGGCAGAGCCATCAAGCATATCAATCACCTCGGCCACATCGGCCACCTGTTGCGCAGGGGCCCCGGAATAGCTGTCTACCGCAACAACGAACTGCCCCAGTCGCTTGGCGGCAATCACAAACTCCTTTCCCAACTCCCCGCTCCCGAGAAGCATGATTCTGGATGGCATCTTCATCTCTTGTTTCCGTCATCAGTTTCGTTTGTACAAGCTCCCCCCGTCGGCAAAACCCCAGCCAGGTTACCCATGGCCGGTCGGCACGAAGGTTGAAACTCCGGCCCCCCGACACACACCACGGCAGATGTGCCCGTGCCGCTCGGCATGGCACAAGATACGCAAACGCAAATTGTCGCACGGCATCTTTCCGGCACGCCGTCCAGCAACTGGACGAAAGTGAATGTCACACCATTCGGTTCAGGCCTCCGTTTATATTATCTTCAGGTAAGTGCAATCTCATTTCACCATTCCTAAACTGTACCAACATGGCAAACAACGGCGTTTTTTCGGACCTTTTCAACGCAATCGGCGAACCGGTCCAGAACATTGCCGACCTGGCGGGAAACACCTTCAACGCCCTCCTGTCCATCGGCCAGTCCTGCGTCAACCTTTGCGCAACCGTGCTGACCAGCACCGTCGATACGGCGGGCAAACTGATCCAGGACCTCTCGACTGCGGTATCGTCCTGCTGTTCCTGCAACACGACGCCGAAAGCCTGACCGCCGAGTCCCGAAACTGCCTATAACAGAAAAAACCACCGGATCTGATGAAAGAAACGGTGGTTTTTCCTTTTGAACTGTCCCTGCCTGCCTGAAACTGCAATGACGCGCCGCTCATCTGGCCGTCGGCGATCCTGCTCCCGTTGCGGTGTCAGAAACGCCGCCGATATCGGCAAATACCCGATGGCTGAGCTGGTGCCGCTTACGCTCCCGCTTGACGCCACCATGCGGGGCGACCTCCGGATCATGGACGACGACTTCCAGCAACCGTATGCCAAGGGCCGCTTCAAGCTTTGAAATCGTCCCGAGCGTCAGATTGACATTACCCTTCAGAATTTTGCTGACTTGTTGCGGCTTTATGCCAATGGTGGCCGCAAGATCTTTCTGGAGCATCATTTTTGCCCTCAGCACACCATGGATACGCTCTGCAATGGCTGCGGACCGGGCCAGCCATTCGACCGGGACCGACTGCCTGCGACCATGGGTCGGCAGAATGCCTTGTTTTTGTAACATAATCTTTCGGTTCAATACGTTGGGGGAAACGAACACAAGACGCAATCACCTGAGGCGTCCGCAAGAAAGATGCCGTAGCGGCATCAGCGGACACCCGAACCGTAGTGGATTCCCTGTATTCTGAATGAAGCTGCGGAAGGAAGCGCTCCGGAACTGCATGAGAAGTGCGGCCGGAGGACGCATCCGGGAGGATGCCGCCTGAACCGCACGCATAAGGCCGACAACCGGCAACCGGAACACACCGCAAGAACAGAAGCAAGTCCTTGCAGAAGAGAACTCATTGGAACAGGACATAAGCAGACACTACGGGGGGTATAGTACGCCTTATATTTACCCATAACGTAATCATACCAGCGGTAAAAAAAAAGTATTGTTTCCACCAGGCAACCACTGGTAACGACAAAAGCCGCCAGGCGACGTAATCGGGAAAAAGAGAACGATCGCCCCGATTACTGCGTTATCGCACCGTCATTCCATCTTGAGGACAACAGCCGTCATAGACCGAAACGCCAGGCAAACGCATATGGGCGGCATGGCCTGTCAGGCACGGCCAACCGGAATCGGCAAGAAGATACGACGCTCACGCCCATCAAGATCCTGAGGCCGAGGGAATGCGGTCATCCGGGTATCCCCCTGTGTAACAAAGCCAAAACTTCAGCCAAACATCCGCATGATATCCGGCAATGGCCATCATTGATGCGGCAATCACCACCTGATGTACTCACAATAAAAAAAGATGAGACTAACAGTAAGAATCGCTTAAAAAACAAAATAAGTCATTTACCATAAACAGAAAGCGCAAAAATCAAAACAGGAAAAAGAAAAAAACATCATAACATGAAATGAAGTCATTTACAAGAATAAGAATTATAAATAGAAAAAATTATAATAATTATGTGGTTTTTTATCAGGCACAAACAAGATTAAACACTTTATAAGATAATCATGTTTATACTATTGCATTTCAATAAAATAAAAAAACCAAGCTCACAAAAACAGACAGAAAGAAGACCCCTGTTTATGGCACCGAAAACGATACAGAAATGACATATTTAACACAAAAAACACTACACATACAGGCAACCATAAACATAAAAGATACACTGTTCAGTGGACAGACATTCGGATGGCAAAAATCACCTTATAATGACAATACTTTTGCAGGTATAATTGAAAATGACCCACTGATTATTACGCAGGAAAAAAGGGGAGAAATAACGGTTCAATCAATCGAAAACAAGGTCAATGGGCGACCTGTCGAAGATGTGGTCTCAGACTATTTTTCACTTGATGTCAACCATGAACAGGTTTTTCCCGGATGTTTCCGGCAGCGTTTTCCGCGCATCTGGAACCTGGCTGAGCGGCATATGGGAATCCGGCTGCTGCGTCAGGACCCGTTCGAAACCATGGTCACGTTCATGTGTGCCCAGGGAATCGGCATGCACCTGATACGTCGGCAGGTCGCGATGATCGCCGAACATTTTGGCGGCTGGACAACGGTAAGCACCGAATCCGGATACGCCACCATCAGGCGTTTCCCTGCAGCGGAAATCCTCGCCTCTGCCGATCCGGCGAAACTCGCCGCATGCACCAACAACAACCGGATACGTGCGGGAAACATTGTCAGGATGTCACAGGCCTACCTGGAAGGATGCATACCGAAATCACGTGTGGCCGCACGTGATATTCCGCTGGAAACATTACGGACAGCGCTCTGTTCGCAGCCGGGAATCGGCATGAAGATCGCCGACTGCATCGCGCTGTTCGGCTTTGGCAGGATGGAGGCATTTCCCATTGACACCCATGTCCGGCAGTACCTTCAGGAGTGGTTCGGTATCGGCACAACAAACAGGAATATCTCCACAAGGCAGTACCGTGACATACAGGCTGCGGCAGTGGAACTCCTCGGCGTGAACCATGCCGGTATCGCAGGACACATTCTGTTCCATTGCTGGCGAAAGGAGGTCAGAAACATGAAGAACTTCTGACAGGGGAACCCCTACCCTGCCCGCGTGGTTTTCAAACGGATGGAACATGAGAGCCAGGAACGGCTACCCTGCCGTATCCCGGCAAATCTCCCTGCTGCTTGAGAAAGGAGCGATAACAGAAAACACACTCTCGGCATGAAAAAAGTACTTGTCGCCGGCGCTACCGGCTATCTGGGAAGGCATGTTGTCCGGGAACTCAAGTCACGAGGCTATCAGGTCAGAGCGCTTGTGCGGAGCACCGCAAAAATCGACGCCACGGGGCCGAATCTGGAGCCGCCGCTATCCCCCTGGGTGGACGAGTTCCGCGTCGGCGAAGCGACCAGGCCGGAAACCATTGCGGATATCTGTTCCGGGGTCGACATCGTCTTCTCATCACTCGGTATGACGAAGCCCGACTTTGTACACTCCTGCTTCGATGTCGATTATCGGGCGAATCTGAACATTCTGCACCTCGCCATGCAGGCAAAGGTGGCCAAATTCGTGTACGTCTCGGTTTTCAATGCGCACAAAATGATGGATATCCAGAATATCCAGGCGCATGAGAAATTCGTCGACGAACTCCGTGCGTCGGGCATGAACTATGCGATCATTCGACCGACCGGTTATTTCTCCGACATGGCCCAATTCCTGCGTATGGCCAAAAACGGCTTTTCGGTCGCGCTCGGCAATGGGGACAATCGCTCGAACCCGATCCATGGAGCCGACCTTGCGACCGTGTGCGTCGACGCTATCGAAGGCGACTCGACGGTCATTGAAGCCGGTGGTCCGGACACCTTCACCTTCCGGCAGATCAACGACCTTGCTGCCGAAATCGCCGGAACATCCCCGATGGTCATCCCCCTGCCGCTCTGGCTCGTCGACGGCGTGGCCGGCATTGCAGGACTTGTCAACCGTGATGTCGGCGATGCGGCCCGGTTCGCATCTGCGGTCAGCAAAACGGACAGTGTCGCGCCAGCATTCGGCACCCGACACCTGAAAGACTATTTCATCGAGCTGGCAACCGGGGCAGGGCACTGACGGATGCCCTGCCCCCCTGTTCACCGCAATCGCCTCCAACTCCTTTTTTTTTTCGGACATTCAGTTTTTTCCGATGCCGTAAATATCATACTTTTAGGTTCACCCGACGGGCCCCGGGTGCGCACGAAGCGCATCGGAACCGTCTGTGAAAACCCGCCCTCAGGCTGTTTTTCACGTCATGAATCATCGAGTCACCCAGGTATCAATGCTGAAACTTTTCGAAAAGATTTTTGGATCGAAGCACGAGAAGGATATCAAGAAAATCCAGCCGATCGTCGCAAGGATCAACGAGCTGTATGAACCGTTGCAGAAACTCTCCGAAGAGGAGTTCAAGGGCAAGGGAACGGAGCTGAAAACAAGGGTCAGAAACCGCCTTTCACCGGTTGAAGACCGGATCAGGGAGCTTGCCCGGAAACTGGACAACGCAGAAGCCGACCCGAGGGAAAACGAACAGCTCAACCAGCAACTCGAAGAAGCGAAGAAGGAATATGAATCCGTCACGGCAGAGATGCTCGACGAAGTTCTGCCGGAAACCTTTGCCCTTGTCAAGGAGACCTGCCGCCGCCTCAACGGCCACAAATACACCGTGATGGGACGTGAACTGGTCTGGGACATGGTCCCGTACGATGTCCAGCTGATCGGCGGCATCGTTCTGCACCAGGGCAAGATTTCGGAAATGGCGACCGGTGAGGGTAAAACGCTGGTCTCGACCCTGCCGGTGTTCCTGAACGCCCTGACCGGCCGGGGCGTCCATGTCGTCACCGTCAACGACTACCTCGCACAGCGCGACAAGGAGTGGATGACGCCGGTCTTCGAATACCACGGGCTGAGTGTTGGCGTCATCCTGACAAGGATGCAGTCGGAAGAGCGCCGGGAACAGTACCAGTGCGACATCACCTGGGGAACCAACAACGAACTCGGCTTTGACTACCTCCGCGACAACATGGCGGGCACGCCCGCCGAGATGGTGCACCGTGACTTCTATTTCGCCATCGTCGACGAGGTTGACAGCGTCCTGATCGACGAGGCAAGGACGCCGCTGATCATTTCAGGCCCGGTACCGAATGCCGACAACAGCAAGTTCGAACTCATAAAGCCCTGGATCGAACAGCTGGTTCGTGCCCAGCAGAATCTGATCGCCTCGCTGCTCAACAGCGCAGAAAAGCTCCTGAAGGAAAAGCCGAACGACTTTGATGCAGGTCTTGCCCTGCTTCGGGTGAAACGGGGCCAGCCGAAAAACAACAGGTTCATCAAGATGCTCTCACAGGGCGGCATCGGCAAACTCATCCAGCAGGTTGAGAACGAGTACCTCAAGGACAACTCGAGCCGCATGCATGAAGTCGATGACGAGCTTTACTATGCGGTCGACGAAAAGGCCAACACCATCGATCTTACCGACAAGGGGCGGGAATTCCTGAGCCGGCTGAGCCACCAGGACCGGGACCTGTTTCTGCTGCCGGATGTCGGCTCCGAGGTTGCGGTAATTGAATCCGACCCGTCACTGTCCACCCAGGAGAAAATCCAGAAAAAGGACGATACCTACCGGCTGTACGCCGACAGGTCCGAAGCCCTGCACAACATCAGCCAGTTGCTCAAGGCCTATTCCCTGTTCCAGAAGGATGACGAATACGTCGTCCAGGACGGTCAGGTGATGATCGTCGATGAATTCACCGGCAGGGTGCTGCCCGGACGACGATACAGCGACGGGCTTCACCAGGCCATCGAAGCAAAGGAGAACGTCAAGATCGAAGGTGAGACCCAGACGATGGCGACCATCACCATCCAGAACTTCTTCCGGCTGTACAAGAAGCTCGCAGGCATGACCGGTACGGCGGAAACCGAAGCCTCCGAATTCTACGAAATCTACAAGCTCGACGTCGTCGTCATTCCGACCAACCGCCCCATCGCCCGCAGGGACATGGACGACCTGGTCTACAAGACCCGACGTGAAAAGTACAATGCCATCATCGGCAAGGTTGTCGAACTGAAGGAAAAGGGGCAACCGGTGCTGGTCGGAACGGCCAGCGTCGAAGTATCGGAAACGCTTTCAAGGATGCTTAGGGCCCGGCGCATCGAACACAACGTGCTCAACGCCAAACAGCATGATCGTGAAGCGGATATCGTGGCCATGGCGGGCCAGAAAGGCGCGATCACCATTGCGACGAACATGGCCGGCCGTGGTACGGACATCAAGCTCGGCCCCGGTGTCCGCGAATTGGGCGGGCTCTTCATCCTCGGCTCCGAACGCCATGAATCCCGACGCATCGACCGGCAGCTTCGCGGCCGTGCCGGCCGTCAGGGCGATCCGGGCGAATCGATCTTTTATGTTTCGCTCGAAGATGAACTGATGCGCCTGTTCGGCTCTGAGCGGGTCATTGCCGTCATGGACCGCCTCGGGCATGAAGAGGGAGACGTCATCGAACACTCGATGATCACCAGATCGATCGAACGGGCGCAGAAAAAGGTTGAAGAGCAGAACTTCGCCATCCGCAAGCGCCTGCTCGAATACGACGACGTCATGAACCAGCAGCGAGAGGTCATCTACAGCCGACGCCGCAAGGCCCTTGAAATGGACCGGCTGACTGCGGACATCCTTGACCTGCTGCTTGACTACAGCGCCAACACGGTCAGGAAGTTCCATGCCGCAAATGACGGCACCGGCCTCGAAGAACAGGTTCTTCGCGACCTCTCCGTCGAATTCAAGGTCGACCCGGCAACATTCGAAGGCGATGACGAGGAAAAGATCGCCGAATCGCTGTTCAAGGCGGCAAAGGAGTTCTATCAGCGCAAGGAAAGCGCGATTCCGGCTGAAATCATGCGGCAGATCGAGAAATATGCGGTCTTGTCGGTGATCGACCAGAAATGGCGCGAACACCTGAGGGAGATCGATTCGCTGCGCGAGGGCATCAACCTCCGCGCCTATGGCCAGAAGGACCCGCTGCTCGAATACAAACAGGAGGCATACCATCTGTTTGTCGACCTGCTTCGGGATATTGAAAACGAAACCCTTTCGCTGGCCTTCAAGCTCTTCCCCATCACCGAGGAGGAATCACGCGAGATCGAGGCCCGGCAACGCCAGACAGCGGTCAGGCAGGAGCGGCTTGTCGCCCAGCATGCAGAAGCGGAAAGCACCTTCGACCTTATCGACGAGGAGGGCGAACACCCTGCGGAGCAGGCTCCGCAGCAGCAGCCGGCAAGGGCCGAGGAAAAACCGGGGCGAAACGACCTCTGCCCCTGCGGCAGCGGCAAAAAGTATAAAAACTGCCATGGCCAGCTCGATTGAGGCCGTCCAGGAAATTCAGTAATGTCCAAGAACACATGACGATGCACACCACGGAACCAGAAGTGAACCGTAAACTTGCCAGGGAACATGGCCTGAACGAAGAGGAATATGACAACATCGTTTCCCTTCTCGGGCGCACACCGACGTTCACCGAACTCGGGATCTTCTCGGTGATGTGGTCGGAACACTGCAGCTACAAGAACTCGATCGCCGTCCTCAAGACGCTGCCGCGTGAAGGCGCATCCCTGCTGACCCAGGCTGGCGAGGAAAATGCCGGCCTCGTGGACATCGGCGACAATCTTGCCGTAGCGTTCAAGATCGAATCGCACAACCATCCCTCTGCCGTCGAACCCTACCAGGGCGCGGCCACCGGCGTAGGCGGCATCCATCGTGACATCTTCACCATGGGGGCCAGGCCTGTCGCTTCGCTCAACTCCCTCAGGTTCGGCTCTCCGTACGATCCCCGGGTGCGTTACCTGGTCGATGGCATTGTTCGTGGAATAGGCGACTACGGAAACTCATTCGGCGTCCCCACCGTCGGCGGCGACGTCTATTTCGAAGAGTGCTTCACCGACAACCCCCTGGTCAACGCCATGTCGGTCGGGCTTGTCGAACACCATATGACCGTGAGCGCCACGGCGAAGGGCAAGGGAAACCCCGTGCTGATCGTCGGGTCGTCGACCGGCCGCGACGGCAT
The DNA here is from genome assembly GCA_964611215.1 of uncultured Chlorobiaceae bacterium. Classification (GTDB taxonomy): domain Bacteria; phylum Bacteroidota; class Chlorobiia; order Chlorobiales; family Chlorobiaceae; genus Chlorobaculum. The sequence goes on along the minus strand of CAZSXF010000001.1, from coordinate 156,424 downwards.
CCATGGAGCAACGTTCGCGTCGGAGGACCTCAGTGAAGCATCGGAAGACAAACGCCCCAGCGTGCAGGTCGGCGACCCGTTTGCCGAAAAGCTGCTCCTTGAGGCAACGCTCGAAGCCATCGCCACCGGAGCGATTGTCGGCCTCCAGGATATGGGCGCCGCAGGCCTGACGAGTTCGACCTCGGAAATGAGCGCACGGGGGATTGAAAAAACCGGCAAGGGCGGCATCGAAATCGACCTCGACCTGGTCCCTGCACGTGAAAAGGACATGACCGCCTATGAGCTGATGCTCTCGGAATCCCAGGAGCGCATGCTCATTGTCGCCGAAGCAGGCCGGGAGCAGGAGATCATCGACGTGTACAGGAAATGGGGCGTCGGCGCCGTTGTCATCGGCCGCGTCACCGACGACAACATGCTGCGGGTCAGCAGGCATGGCAACGTCGTTGCGGAGATCCCCGCGTGCTCGCTGGTACTCGGCGGAGGCGCACCGGTCTACATCCGTGAAGCCGTCGAGCAGAAGCCCGTGCTGCCTGCGGCAGATCTTGCCGCCGACGAAACGCTTGACTTCCGGAAGCTCACCCTGCAGCTCATCTCCCGTCCGAATATCGCCAGCAAGCGTTGGGTCTACCAGCAATACGACTCCATGGTGCAGACCAACACGCTCACCCCGACAGGCTGCACCGACGCAGCCGTCATCCGTATCAAGGGAACCCGCAAGGGGCTGGCCATGAAAACCGACTGTAACTCCAGGTACGTCTACCTGAATCCAAAGGCTGGCGGAGCTATCGCCGTTGCCGAGTGTGCAAGAAACATCGCATGTTCCGGCGCCCGTCCGCTTGCGGTGACCAATTGCCTGAACTTCGGCAATCCGTACAAGCCTGAGGTTTACTTCCAGTTCAAAACGGCGGTCGAAGGCATGGGCGACGCCTGCAGAAGATTCGAGACCCCGGTGACCGGAGGAAACGTCAGTTTTTACAATGAATCCACCTATGGCGGCATACGGCAGGCCATCCATCCGACGCCGACCATCGGCATGATCGGCCTCCTCGATGACATCGACAACCTTGTCGGCTCGACCTTCCGCCAGCCAGGCGATGTCATCATGCTCCTCGGCAATCCCGAGCTGACGCTCGATGCCTCGGAATACCAGGTCATGCAGTATGGTACACCCGGGTCCGATGCGCCAGCCATTGACCTCGATCATGAAAAGCGACTCCAGGACCTGCTTGTTTCACTGGCCTCAAAAAAGCTGATCAATTCCGCGCACGACATCTCAGACGGCGGCTTTGCCGTCGCCATCGCAGAAAAGGCGATCATGAACCCTGACGCCATGTTCGGCTTTGACGTTCAGCTCGAAGATGCAGAAACCGGCAACCACCACATCCAGCGCCAGCTCTTTTCCGAAGCCCAGGGCCGGGTCATCATTTCGGCTGACCCGGCTTGCGCCGACGATGTGATCGCCGAAGCCGAACGCCTCGGCGTCCAGGTGATGGTTATCGGCAAGGTCCTCGAATCCGGAGCGCATATCGCCGTCAACGGCAGGCCCGTGGCGGAATTCTCGCTTGAGGAGCTGGCGTACGCGTTCAACCATGCCCTCGAAAGCGCCCTTCATCCTGAAGAAGCCGCGAGCTGATCCTGAGAGCCGCCCCTGCCGCATCGGAAAATGCGGCAGGGGCGGGCAAAGAACAGTAAACCCCAGCGGAGCACCGACATGTTGCCCATCCTGACCGCTCACGAAATGGCATTGGCCGACCGTGCGGCAATTGAAGAGTTGCGCACAGGAGAATCCCGCCTCATGGAACTTGCCGGCAGGGAAACCGCCAGGCTGATTGCCGGACTGTTCGCCAGTGACTGCGATCTGCAGAGGCACGCGTTCCTGGTGGTCTGCGGCAAAGGCAGCAATGGCGGCGACGGGTTCGTAGCCGCCCGGCATCTGCTGAACCTCGGCGCAAATGTCGACGTCGTCATGGCCTGGCCAGACAGTGAACTCTCCGGCGTCAACCTGGAGGTCCTCAATATCCTCCGGGCATACCGGCGATACAACGAACGGTTGCGTATATGCAACCTCGACCAGGCGTCAGGAATCGTCCGGGGAACCGCTTATGATGCAATCATCGACGCCGTGTTCGGCACAGGCTTCAGGCTCGACCCGGGGCATGCACAGCTCGATGGCAACGCCAGGGAAGCGATCAGCCTGATCAACACGCTCAACAGCGCCACCGACAGCCAGACGGTCTCCATCGACCTGCCAAGCGGGCTGGATGCGACTACCGGACAGGCAGCCAGCCCATGCGTCAGGGCCGACCATACCATTACCATGGCCTTTCTCAAGACCGGTTTTTACCAGAACGAAGGACCGGAACTGTGTGGCGAGGTGCAGGTCGCTGAAATTTCGATTCCCGGCTTTCTCGTTGAACCGCCATCATGCATGCTGGTTGACGAGGCGTTTGCCGCAGAGAGCTTCCTGTTGCGGGAACCCCGCAGCGCAAAGCACCAGAACGGCAAGGTGCTCCTGGTCGCAGGTTCGACCGGCCCGGATGGTTCAATGCTTGGGGCGGCCATGCTTGCCTCGATGGCTGCCGTAAAAACAGGCGCCGGCTACGTCTGCGCCTCCCTGCCCGATGGACAGGCGGCTGCGATGCATGGTATTGCGCCGGAAGTGGTGGTCATCGGCAGAAACAGGGAGCTGCTGCTTGAAAAAGCCAGATGGGCTGATGCGCTGGTTATCGGTTGCGGCCTTGGCCGCAGCGAGGAGTCGATGGAGCTTGTCGCCGCCCTGCTCGGCAACCGCGAAATAACGGCAAAAAAACTGGTCATTGACGCCGATGCGCTGTTCGCCGTCGCAGAGCGTGGCCTGCTCGACGATGGCATCACGGTGGACGATGCCGTTGCCACCCCGCATGCCGGCGAATGCAGCCGCCTTTCCGGGCTGAGCGTCGAAGAACTCCTCGGAGCCCCGCTTGAAACCGCACGGACCCTGTCGTCCGCGTGGAACATGAACCTTCTGCTGAAAGGACGGCCGACCTTCATTGCCGCTCCGGCAGGAACCGTACTTGTTGCCGACAGCGGTACCGAAGCCCTGGCAACGGCCGGCAGCGGCGACGTGCTTGCTGGCGTGATCGGAGCGCTGGCATCGAAGGGACTCGATACCTTCGATGCCGCTGCGGCAGCGTCGTGGATCCACGGCCGTGCCGGAGACCTCGCCAGCGATGTGGCAAGCCTGGTCTCCGCATCCGATGTGCTCCAGCACATCCCGAAGGCCATCATGGAGTTCTTTGCGCTGGAGTAAGCGGTGCCTGGGGGTTTGCTGCCCGAAAATGAATACGGAGGCCCGATGGCCTCCGTATTCATTTTCGGGCAGTCAGGGTCGGCTGGCCAAAATCAATCCGCGTTGCAGCCGCTCGCTTTCAGGAATTTCCTGATATTGCGGGCAGCCTGGCGGATACGCTCTTCATTTTCGATCATCGCCACCCGGACATACTCGTCGCCATAGGCTCCGAATCCGATACCCGGGCTCACCGCGACCTTGCCGTCGATGAGCAGTTTTTTGCTGAATTCAAGGCTGCCCATGGAACGAAGCGGCTCAGGAATTCGCGCCCAGACAAACATGGATGCGCGGGGTGAAACGATATCCCAGCCGACATTGGCAAAACTCGAAATAAGGACATCCCGCCGTTTGCGGTACACCTCACGAATCTCCTGGACGCAGCTCTGGTCTTCCGTCAGGGCAATGGTCGACGCCACCTGGATCGGCGTGAAGGTACCGTAATCCAGCCAGCTTTTGATCTTTTCAAGCGCACCGACAAGTTTTGCATTGCCGACCATGAATCCGACACGCCATCCGGCCATATTGTAGGTCTTGGACAGGGTATAGCTTTCGACCGCCACATCCTTTGCCCCGGGCACCTGAAGAATGGAGGGGGTCACGTAGCCGTCGAAGGTGATTTCAGCGTAAGCGATGTCACTCAGGATATAAAAACGCTCCTTGCGGGCAAGTTCGACAAGCCGTTCGTAAAACGGCAGTTCAACGGTCGCCGTGGTCGGGTTGTTCGGGAAGTTGACCACAAGATACTTCGGCTTCGGAGAAGACTCCCTGAGCGCCGTCTCGATGTTGTTGAAAAACGCCTCTTCGTCAAGGGTATAGTCATCGTTTATCTCGAGCTTCATGCGATGAACGTTCCCCCCCGCCAGAATGAACGCCTGGGAATGGATCGGATAGCAGGGATCGGGAACGATGGCGAGGTCGCCGGGATTGGTGATCGCCTGGACGAGATGGGCATAGCCTTCCTTCGAACCCATGGTCACGACGACTTCGCGATCGAGATCGAGATCGACGTTGTACTTGTTCCGGTACCAGTTGCCGACTGCGCCACGCAACTTGTAGATACCCTTGGATACCGAATAGCCATGCGTTTTCGGCTTGTTGACGCTTTCTACCAGCTTGTCGATGATATGCTGGGGCGTCGGACCGTCCGGATTGCCCATCGAAAAGTCGATAACATCCTCACCCGCCCTGCGCTCCGCCATTTTCAGCTCGTTGACGGCGGCAAACACGTATTTGGGAAGTCTCTTGATCTTGTCGAACTGGATTTCATCGAACATGGCTTGTATCTGGTAAAACTGGTTGTGAAACGGTTTTCAAGAACATGCCGGGCATGAACGGACACGCGGGCACTGCAACTTCATCATAAACAAAAAGCTCATGATCTCCATGTCATGGAGCATTTTTCTCGGCCCGCGAAGAACCGCTCCAGTCATGGGAGACGCCTCAGAGTTCAGAGGTACATGCCGGGCAACGCACCGCCTTCAGCGGGACAGCTGTGCAGCAGAACGGACACTCCTTTGTCGGCGGCAGGGCCGGTGCAGCCGGTTTCGGGCCCCGCAGGCGATTGAACGACCTGACCAGCAGGAAAACCGAAAAACTGACAATGAGAAAGCCGATGATGGAATTGAGGAACTGGCCATAGTTGAGCGTCACCGCCCCTGCGGATTTCGCTTCGGCAAGCGTCGCATAAGGCGCCGCCGAACGCGCTCCATCCTTGAGGACAATGAACAGGTTGCTAAAATCCACGCCGTGCAGCAAAAGGCCGATCGGCGGCATGATCATATCGCCGACCAGTGTATTGACGACCGCGCCGAACGCGCCGCCAATGATAATTCCGACAGCCATGTCGAGCGCGTTACCCTTGATGGCAAACTCCCTGAACTCTTTCAGCATAAGAATGGTTCCTATTTATTGGAGAAAGCGTGGCTCCACCTCCGTAAACCGGCAGGTAGGGGTTTGCGGGCAGAGAGCCTTTGACCGACAAAATAAAGGGCCTTAATTGGACATTAGCTTATTTTTTCTTAAAATGAAACTTCATACCTATGCTTTACGCCCGCACGATATCATCCTGAATACCATCACACAAACATCGTATCGATGCAGCACGACATACGCCCAGACTCACTGAAACAGCAGCTGGAGAAAGCGACGGGCAACAATTTCGCCTGCTGTTACCAGTGCGGCAAATGCACGGCAGGCTGCCCTGCCGGTGAATTCATGGACAATCCCCCGGCAAGGCTCATGCGGCTCGTGCAGTTCGGGCACGTCGAAGAGGCGATGCGGAGCGATTCGCTCTGGTATTGCCTCGGGTGCATGACCTGCACGTCCAGATGCCCGCAGAATCTCGAAATAGCCGGAACCATAGATGCCTTGCGCGAGCTGGCCATCCGGACGGGTGAAATCTCCTCGGACAAGTCGAAAAAGCTGGTCTGGGCCTTCCATACCGCATTCCTGTCCACGGTCCGCAAAACCGGCCGCCTGCAGGAGCTTGCCCTCGTCAACAGCTATAAACTCCGGACAAGGACCTTTCTCCAGGATGCCGGCGCCGGCGTCAAAATGATCCGCCAGGGGAAAATCAACCCCGTCTCCGTCATCGCCAGGGACAGCGTCCACGCCAAGCCCCAGATAGAGCGGATCTTCGAAATCTCGGAACAGGAAACCCAGACGCATGCCCGCCGCCGCCGACCGGTACAGCGTACCTTCAAGCCGGACACGCCGGTCAGAATCGAGCCCGGCATGACGATCGGCTACTATCCCGGCTGCTCGCTCTCCGGAACCGCCAGGGATTATGACATCTCCGTGCGGAAAATGTGTGAACGGCTTGGCATCAAGCTCCGGGAAATCGAGGACTGGAACTGCTGCGGTGCAAGCTCAGCACATGCGACGAACCACAAGCTCGGCCTGCTGCTCCCGGCGCGGAACCAGGCACTTGCCGACGCACAGGGGCTCGATTACGTGCTCGCCCCATGCGCCGCCTGCCTCAACCGTCAGGTTATAGCAAGAAAGTCACTCATCGAATCAGAAGAACTGCGCGCCGACCTCGAACATGTCATGGGTGACGAAACATCGCTCCGGGCAAGGTTTATCGGAATCATGCAGCTCCTCGAAGGATTCGGCGCGGAACAACTCCGCAAACGGGTAACCAGCCCCCTCAAGGAGCTGCCAATCGCCTGCTATTATGGATGCCTGCTGGTCAGGCCGTTCGAGACGATGGGATACGACGACCCGGAAAATCCGACACGGATGGAAGCGGTCATCGAAGCGCTTGGAGGAAAACCTGTCGACTGGGCCCTGAAAGTGGAGTGCTGTGGGGCGGGCATGACCATGGCACATCAGGAGATGATCGAAGACCTGACGCACCGGATCGCGAAAAATGCTGCAGCCAACGGTGCCGGAGCCTTTTCGGTCGCCTGCCCGTTGTGCCATGCGAACCTCGACATGCGGCAGGAAGGGATGCGGAAGCGTTACGGTGACGTCGACCAGATGCCGGTCTATTACATTTCCGATCTGGTTGCGCTTGCCTGTGGGGCAAGCACGGAAGAGGTCGCTCTCGAAAAGCATTTCGTACCTGCGGAAGCCATGGTACGCAGCCTGTGACGCCTGCAGCGGCAACGCTGGCGGCAAGCAGGGAAAACATCTTAAACCGAAGGTATCAGGATGGCAAAAATAGGAGTATTCGTCTGCCACTGCGGCGAAAATATAGCCTCCATGGTTCATACAGAACAGCTGGTTGCGGCCATCGCCGAACACCCTGGTGTGGCGGTCGCAACGGAATACAAGTACTTCTGTTCGGAACCGGGGCAGGAAACCATCAAAAAGGCGATTCGGGATCACAACCTCACCGGAGTCGTCGTGGCGGCATGCTCGCCGAGGATGCATGAACAGACCTTCAGAAAAGCCTGTGCCGAAGCGGGCCTCAACCCGTACATGCTTGAATTGGCTAACATCAGGGAGCAGTGTTCATGGGTGCATACCGACCGGGACCAGGCGACTGAAAAAGCGATCGAAATCACCCGATCCCTGGTCGAAAAGGTCAAACGGAACAATAACCTCAGGCCGATCACGGTGCCGGTCACACGGAGAGCGATGGTCATCGGCGGGGGGGTTGCAGGCATCCAGGCGGCACTTGACATCGCGTCCGCCGGCCAGGAGGTCGTCCTGGTCGAACGGGAACCATCACTGGGCGGGCACATGGCACAGCTCTCGGAAACCTTCCCGACACTCGACTGTTCCCAGTGTATCCTGACGCCCCGCATGGTCGAAGCCGTGCAGCACCCGAAGATTTCGGTGATGACCTACTCCGAGATTGAGGAGGTCGACGGGTATATCGGCAATTTCACGGTGAAGGTTCGACGCAAGGCCCGCTACGTCAAATCGGAAACCTGTACCGGATGCGGCGACTGCATCCAGAAATGCCCGATGAAAAAAATACCCAGCGAGTTTGAGTGCTCGCTGGGCAACCGTTCGGCCATCTATACCCCTTTTGCCCAGGCCGTTCCCAATGTACCGGTCATCGACCGGACTCGATGCATCTACTTCAAAAACGGCAAATGCGCCATCTGCAAGAAAACCTGCCAGATCAACAGCATTGACTTCAGCCAGCAGGATCGGGTCGAAACCATCGAGGTCGGGGCAATCGTGGTGGCCACCGGTTACCAGGTGCAGAACACCGCCGTCTACGGTGAATATGGCTATGGACGATACCGGGACGTCATCACCAGCCTCCATTTTGAACGACTCGCTTCGGCAAGCGGCCCCACTGCCGGCAAGATACTCAGACCTTCCGACGGCAAGGAGCCGGAAACGGTCGTCTTCATCCAGTGCGCAGGGTCGCGCGATGCGTCCAAGGGCGTCAGGTACTGCTCGAAAATCTGCTGCATGTACACCGCAAAACATGCGATGCTCTACGCCCACAAGGTGCACCACGGACAGACCAGAATCTTCTACATGGACGTCAGGGCCGCAGGCAAAGGATATGATGAATTCACCCGCAGGGCTGTCGAGGAGGATGATGCCGGATACCTCCGGGGGCGCGTCAGCAAGGTCTATGAGGAAAACGGCAAGCTGATCGTTCGCGGCGTCGACACCCTGCTCGGCAGGCCGGTCGAGGTTGCCGCAGACATGGTGGTGCTGGCAACCGCCATGGTCCCGCAACCGGATGCGAAAGAGTTTGCCAAGCGAATCGGCATCGGCTACGACGAATACGGGTTCTTCAACGAAGCACACCTCAAGCTCCGTCCTGTCGAAACGGCGACGGCAGGAATTTACCTTGCCGGTGCGTGCCAGTCACCGAAAGACATCCCGGACTCGGTCGCCCAGGCCTCCGCAGCCGCAGCCAAAGTACTTGGTCTGTTCAGCAATGAACACCTTGAACGCGAACCGGTTGTGGCCATGGTCAACGAAACGACCTGTGCAGGATGCTGGGGATGCGTGGTCGCCTGCCCCTATAACGCCATCGACCGTCGGGATATCACCGACCGGAACGGCAACGTGATCAGCCGGGTCGCCAGCGTCAACCCGGGGCTTTGCCAGGGTTGCGGCACCTGCGTCTCCTTCTGCCGCTCAAACAGCATCGATTTGGCAGGATTCACCGAAAAACAGATCTTTGCGGAGGTGATGGCACTCTGAAGCCATGCACCGTCAACAGCAATCAACCATGGACCGACAACCTTGCCGATGAGCGAGAACTTCGAACCGAAAATAGTTGCGTTTGTCTGCACCTACTGCACCTATGCAGGAGCAGACCTGGCGGGGACAAGCCGCCTGAAATACGCGCCGAACGTCAGGATCGTCCGGCTCCCCTGCACCGGGCGCATCAGCCCGATGTTCATCCTGAAAGCCCTCCAGAAAGGAGCTGACGGCGTACTCGTCAGCGGCTGCCATCCCGGTGACTGCCATTTCGCACAGGGTAATTACCATGCGCGCCGCCGCTGGACCATCTTCCGCTCACTCCTGGCATTCACCGGCATTCCCGAGGAACGCATCCGGTTCTCCTGGGTCAGTGCCGCGGAGGGGGCGAAGTTCGCCGAACTGATCAACGAAATCACCAGTTCGATCCGCGAACTCGGTCCATTCGAGCAGTACAGGGAACTCCGGAAAATCATCGAAACCCAGTCGACGTATTAAGAAACGCTCATTCATGGCAATACAGGAAGAATACAGAAACAGAGCTGCCGAACTGCTCAAGTCGGGCGAAGTGAAACTGGTCATCGGCTTCGGCGAAGGCTCAACCCCTGACAGGCGGCGTCCGGTTTTCGCCAGAACGCCTGCAGAAACCAGCCGCCTCGTCCTGGATGCGAGATGCCTGGCGAACCTGTCGGGTTACCTCGTCTCCGAAGGGCTCCTGAGCGACGGCAAAACCGTCGCCGTGTTCCTCAAGCCCGACGGCATCAGGAGCATCAACATCCTCGCGGCTGAAGCCCAGCTCAACGTCGAGCAGGTGCTTGTCCTTGGTTTCGACATCCGTGGCGGGGAGCCTGTCGCGCTCCCGGGGCAGAAAGCCCCGGATTTCGACACCTTCATGGAATCCCTGAAATCCCAGGGCCTTTCCTCCGAATTGCAGCTTGAGGCGGACCGGATCGAACAGATGAATCCCGAAGAGCGCTTCCGGTTCTGGGAGGCGCAGTTCTCCAAATGTATCAAATGCTATGCCTGCAGGCAGGTCTGCCCCATGTGCTACTGCCGCCGCTGTATCGCCGACGTCAACCAGCCGCAGTGGGTCAACACCTCATCACATACGCTGGGCAACTTCGAATGGAACATCGTCAGGGCATTCCACCTGGCCGGCCGCTGCGTCGGATGCGGCGGATGCGATCGCGCCTGCCCGGTCAACATCCCCCTCCGCCTGATGAACCACCGGATGGCCAAGGAAGCCCTTGATACATTCGACCATTTCGCAGGCCAGAACACCACACAGAAACCCGTCCTCGCCACCTTCAGGCAGGATGATCCCGAGACATTCATTCTTTAAGCTCTTGCGCCCGGTATGACCAGAATACTCTTCCACAGCAGACTTGACGACTGCCTTGCCGCATGGCGCGCCGCAGGCTTCGGCATCGTTGCCCCGACGCGGAACTGCGACGTGACAAGCTTTGCAGAGGTACGGCAGGCATCGGAAATAGACCTGGAGTCGATCCTTCCCGACCGCTCCGTCAAGGAGCTGTTCTTCCCGCAGACCGAACCGATACTCCGTTACCAGATCGGCAAACAGTCGGCCGATGCACAGGAGGTCCGTCCTGAAGAAGGAAAGCGGATCATCTTCGGCGTCCGCCCATGCGACGCCTGCGGCCTTGACATTGACGACGCCCTCTTCTCCTGGGACTATCGTGACGAATACTGGCTCGGGCGCCGTGACCGTGCGGTGATCGTCACCATCGCCTGTACGAAATCCGACGATTTCTGCATGTGCACTTCCCTGCAGCTCTCCCCGGACAACCCGAAAGGCTCCGATCTGCTCCTGCAGCCGCTTTCAGACGGCAAAGGCTGGACGGTGCAGCCGATTTCCGAACGGGGTACTGCTGCCGTGGAACTCATCGCACCGATCCTCCAGGAGGGCGAGGCGGCGACGGCCCCACCAGCGGCTGTCCCCATCCGGTTTGACCTGGAACGTGCCGCAGCATGGCTTGCCGACCGATCCAGCTTCGAAAGCCCGTTCTGGAAAGAGATTTCGCAACGCTGCATCGGCTGCGGCAGCTGCACCTTCCTGTGCCCGACCTGTCATTGCTTCGATATCCAGGATGAGGGCGACACCTACGGCGGCACCAGAAGGAAAAACTGGGACAGCTGTTCGTTCGCCATGTTCACGATGCATACCTCCGGGCACAACCCGAGAAACACCCGGTCAGCCAGGTGGCGCCAGCGCATCATGCACAAGTTCAACTACTTCCACGGGAAATTCGGGGTCAACAGCTGCTCCGGCTGTGGCCGCTGTACGCGCCAATGCCCGGTGGACATGGGAATAACCGAAACCTTGCAAGCGATTTCAAATCTACCGAAGTGACACAAGACCGATACCACCACTGCAACGCCATGGTCTATACCCCGATGCTCATGCGCGTCATATCGAAACGCGAAGAGGCGCCGGGAGTACGGACACTCAGGCTGGAGTTCATCAAGCAGGAAGATCTTGACTATTTCAGGGCCCATTACCGGACCGGCATGTTCGGCCTGTATGGCATTTTCGGTGAAGGAGAAAGCACCTTCTGCGTCGCAAGCCCGGAAACCAGAACGGAGTACATCGAGTGCACGTTCCGCCAGTCCGGCAGGGTAACCACGACACTCGCCAACGTCGACTCCGGCGATATGGTGACCTTCAGGGGACCATACGGCAACCGATTCCCCATCGAACGTTTCGAAGGCAAGAACCTCCTGTTCGTCGCCGGGGGCATCGCCCTGCCTCCAACAAGGAGCGTCATCTGGTCATGCCTGGACCAGCGGGAAAAATTCGGCAAGGTTACCATCGTCTACGGAGCCAGGACAGTGGCGGACCTTGTCTACAAGCATGAACTCGAAGAATGGAAACAGCGGAGCGACGTCGATCTGGTACTGACGGTCGACCCGGGCGGCGAAACTCCCGACTGGCAGGACCGTGTCGGGTTTGTACCATCGGTGCTGGAACAGGTGGCTCCGTCTCCGGAAAACACCGTGGCGGTTCTCTGCGGCCCCCCGATCATGATCAAGTTCACCCTCAATGCCCTCGGCAAGCTGGGTTTCAGTGAGGACAATGTCTACACGACGCTCGAAAACCGTATGAAATGCGGCATAGGCAAATGCGGCAGGTGCAACGTTGGGCCGGTCTATATCTGCAAGGAAGGTCCGGTCTTTACGGCGACCGAGGTGGCGGCCATGCCGCAGGCCGACCTGTAGGCGACAAGAACACATTCGGTACGGGCTAAGAACATTGTTTCTGCAGGCCGTACCTCGCAGGGTCCGGCCATGCTGCTGGGCCCTGCTCTTTTTCAGGCAAGCCTTGCCATGAAAAAACGGGAGGGCTGGTGGAAATCGGGAGCTCCGGCATCATTCCACCAGGGGAAAAGCCCATGCATCCCCAGGGCAAGGCTTGCACAGCACTGCAACGGCAGGATATCCCGCCTGATACACGAAGCGAGCTGCGTATAGGAAAACTCCATGCCGAAACGTCCATCGCCGGAGAGCCGACGGAGCACGCCGGACCACAAGCGTGCGTCAGGCACCGCATGGCCCGGAGCTCGTTGCCGGGGCGCAGAAAAACCAAGCGCGACCCAATGGCCTTTCGGCGTCATCTCGAATTCAAGGTACCCATCCGGCCAACCGATGAACAGCTCCGCGACGTCAAACGCCCACAGACGGTCGACGAAGCTCCCGTCCGGCTCGTCGGGAAGCGACCGGAACGGATGGCCCTGACCGACGAAGGTTTCCCACCGGATGAAGGGGGCCGAAGGGTTTCGGGCAGCATCGGTAAGCGAGGCAAGCTGCTGAACGGCAACCATACTGCCGGAGGGAAATCCAGACGGACCGCAACCATAATCCAGAAGCGGGCCGGAAAGCAGCATCCGGGGAAAGGCATCGGGAGCGTTGATGACATGGTCCATCAGCCCGGCCCATGCCATGCCCGGTTTTTCGGGATGCGGCACGCACGGAATACCGCAGGCATCGAGAAGCCCCTGGTCAAAAAGGCCGGCGCACTGCAGTTCAAGTTCAAGCTCCACATGCGCCACTTCCCTTGCGGCCCTCCGCATACTTGCCGCAAGCTGAAGCACCTCATCAGCACGGGCATTTCCGGTGTTGAAAATGAAATTTGCGTGGTGCTCGCTCACCATGGCACCGCCGATCCGCCGCCCCCGAAAACCGAGTTCCTCGAAAATCTTTCCGCTCGGCCGACCTGCGGCACGGCTGTTCTTGAAGGTTGACCCGCAGCTGGGGTAGTCGAACTGGTGCTTCGCATCCCTATCCGCCCCATAGCCGTCCATGGCCGCGCGAATCGCCGACTGGTCGGCAGATTCGGGAAAACCGAGAACGACGCCGGCCACGATCTCCCTGTTGCCCATGAGGCTGGTCTCTTTGTAACCACGGAAAACCTCATGGGGGTCGAGCCAGCGGAGCGTTCCATCCAATCCCATGGCGACGATCCCTCTGGTTACCTCTGAAATTTCACGTCCGTAACACCGGCCATTCATGCGTACCGTCGAACCGACCATACCGGGCAGGCGATAGAGCCACTCCCCACCGGTTTTGGAAGCCGCAAGCAGGGCGAGGGAAAGATCGGTATTGTCAACCCCGGCTTCACAGAACAGCTCGGTTGGGGAAAGCCAGAACATCCGGTTCATTGCCGCCGTCGAAACGACGACACCATCGAACGGCTCGTCGGAAAAAAGCATATTGCTTCCCCTGCCGGTAACGATCACCGGGAATCCCTCGCTGCGACACCAGCCGAGGAGTGCACCTATCTCCCCCACGCTCCGCGGCGACGCCAGCCATCTTGCCAGCCCGCCTATGCCGTAATAGCCAATCCCGGCGAGCGATACGTTTTCTGTTGCTGGACAGGGAGGAAGCGGGGCCATGGCAAAACAGGTTAGCGGTCAAGGGAACGGCATTGCTGCCTGAGGCTCAAATATAGGGTTTTCATGCCAAGCCCCAAGCATCCCCACTGCTGAAACTCGAACCGTGCAGAGGAGGAGATCAATGGAGCCATTTTCGAAAAAGAGTTGATTTGACCAGGTCGGGCAGCAGGAAGCAGATGAGAACCAGTACGACCGTCAGGGGCAGATGATGCAGCTCCGGCTGGCCGAACCTGAACAGTTCCCGCAGGAACGGAACGGAAACAACCATCGCGAGAAACAGAATTGCCCCCCCGGTCACCCACCAGAGTGCGCGGTTCGGCACGACAAACGTACGGAACATGGAATCGTCCCAGGAACGGTTTGCAAAAATGAGGCCGATATTGGCGGCAACGATACCGATGAAAGCGACCAGTCGAGCTTCCTCTGCGGAAAAGCCGCTCGCCTGCATCATCCCATAGGCGGTAACAATGGCCAGAAAAACGGCAATCCCCTGGAAAAGCGCCCTGAGCAACACCTGCCGCCCGACAAGCGGGGCATCCAGGTTACGGGGGGAACGTTTCATAAGGCCGCGTTCATCCGCCTCCATCTCGAACACCATGCTGCAGGATGGATCGATCAGAAGTTCAAGGAACAGAATATGCGACGGGAGTAACGCAAGCGGCCAGTTCAGGAGCACCGGCATGAGGGACATGCCGGCAATGGGGATATGCACGGCCAGCAGAAAAACCGTCGCCTTTTTCAGGTTGTCGTAGATGCGCCGACCCATCCGTACCGCGCGGACAATCGATTCGAAATGGTCGTCAACCAGGACGATCGACGATGCTTCGCGGGCGACATCGGTTCCACGACGACCCATGGCAATGCCGATGTGCGCCGATTTGAGCGCAGGTGCGTCATTGACGCCGTCACCGGTCATTGCGACAACCAGACCCTGTTGCTTGAGCGCCTCGACAATCCCGAACTTCTGGCCGGGCCGCATCCTGGCGAAAACAGCCGTACGGTCGATCGCCCGGGAACGCTCCGCTTGCCCAAGCGCCTCAAGTTCCGCTCCGGTCATGATCCCGGCACTGCCGTCAAGCCCGATCTGCTCTGCGATGCGGCGTGCAGTCCCGGGATAGTCCCCGGTCATCATCATGACCCGGATTCCGGCTTCCCGACACTCCCGAAGCGCCTCGGGCACCCCCCGACGCACAGGATCCTCAAACGCGAGCAGGCCGGCAAAGGAAAACAGGATCTCATGCATGTCCTCCGGAAGCTCCTCCCGGCCAGGACGGGCAGTCGCGACAGCGATGATTCGCATGCCTTCCGATGCCGGCACACCCACCGTCGCAAGCAGTGATGCTTTCTGTTCATCACTGAACCGGCAAAGTTCGGCGATCGCTTCCGGAGCACCTTTCGCGGCAAGCAACAGATCAGGCGACGTCTCGGAACGCCATGCGAGCGCCATGGCGAACAGTCGCTCGGAAAGCGGATATTCCCGGACAAAGCGCAAATCATCATAGGGCCGACCGTCCGATGTGCCAATCGCCTCCCGAAGTTCCCGTATGGCGATTTCCATTGGATCGAAGGTCTCACGTGAACTCGCCAGGAAAGCATACCTGACGACCGCCTGCGCCTCTGGAGGCATCGCTTCCGGGCGATCCCCAACGGCGGCATAGCTGCCGTCACCGCCATAAATCCGGCGCACGATCATCCGGTTTTCGGTGAGCGTACCTGTCTTGTCGACACACAGGACCGATGCGGCGCCAAGCATCTCGACCGCCTGCAGCCGCCGGACAAGCACCTGGTGCCGTGAAATCCGCCAGGCACCTATGGCAAGAAAAATGACCAGAACCATGGGAAACTCCTCCGGCAGGGTCGCCATGGCAAGGGTCAGACCGGCAAGCAGACCGTTGAGCCAGTCATGTCGGCTCAGGCCATAGAGCAACGCCAGTATGAGGCACAGTGAAAAGCTGAAAAGTCCGACCGTGCGGACAAGCCGGTTAACCTGGAGTTCAAGCAGGCTTTTTTCAGGCCGCATGGTAGCCATCCGGTAGCCGATCCTGCCGATCTCCGTTTCCGCCCCTGTCCGCAGGACACGAGCAGTTCCATGCCCCCTGACCACCAGCGTCCCGGCAAAGATCCTCGCCGGATCGTTTTCAGGAAGGCTTTCCGCAGCTTCCGTGCCTGCGGGGCTGCGTTTGCCGACCGGAAGCGATTCACCGGTCAGCAGCGATTCATCGACACTGAGGGCGACGGAAGAGAGCAGGACGGCATCTGCCGGTACCCGATCACCCTCGGCAACAAGGAGGATGTCGCCCCGGACGACTTCACGGCCGGCAATCCGCTGACGGCGGCCATCCCGAACCACCATCGCCCTCGGGCTCGAAAGATCACGCAGCGCCTCCAGCGAACGTTCCGTGCGGCCTTCCTGGACAACGGCTATCGCGATGATCAGGATGATGGAGGCGAGAAGCATAAGGGCATCACGCACACTGCCCAGAACGATATAGAGCAACCCGCAGGCAATCAGCATCAGCAGCATGGGTTGCCGCACCACGCTGAGCAGGAGCGACCACAGGGTATGGCGAACCACCGGAGTCAGCTCGTTCCAGCCGTCAGTCTTCAGGCGCGCGGCTGCCTCTTCCGAGGTGAGGCCGGTCACCGATCCATCATGCCACTCATCTTCGTGCATACGGGAACACGTTGAACAGTTCAAACGAAATACTTCCCAGTAAACAGCAACAAAAAACCCCTGCAAATCGTAACCGCAGGGGTTCATGGATCATGTTCGTCGTGACGGACGGGAAGCTCCCCGCCACCAGCCGGAAACAAACGAGGAATCAGTTTTCCTGCTCGTTCCTGGTCAGGATACCGTCTTCGACCATTTTGCCGATCATCTTCGAAAGCTGATCGTGGGTGCGGAGCAGCGCAGGCACCGACATGGCGACCATCGCAACCGGGCTGACGTTTGTCTGTTCCTTGTCGACCTGCGTGATGTTGACGAGATCGATACGGATGACGCCATCAATCAGGCTCATGTTGGCGATTCCGTCCGCGTAAATGCTCTGCATATGGTTGTTCCTCGGTTAGGGTTACTCGGTAAACTCAGGGCAGCGCGAACTGCCCTGAACGTGAATATAAAAAAAGCTGCCGCTTGTCGAAAAAGCGCGGCGGGTCACTTGCCTTCCTGCGCAAGAATACTGTGGTGGCGGCCATAGAAGAAGTAGATGCAGAATCCGATCAGCAGCCAGATAATCAGCCTGTACCAGTTTTCTGGAGGCAGCGAAAACATCAGGAGCATGCAGGTGAAAATGCCGGCAATCGGCACGAACGGTACCAGCGGTGCCCTGAAAGGCCGTTCCGCTTCGGGATGCGCCCTGCGCATGATGAGCACGGCCGCGCAGACGATGACAAATGCGAAAAGGGTGCCGATATTGACAAGTTCTGCAAGAAGGCGGAGAGGAAGAAAGGCTGCAAGCGTAGCGACGAAAATACCGGTGAGGATGGTCGATTTCCAGGGGGTCATGAAGCGTTCGTGAACGGCGCCGAAAAAGCTTTTCGGAAGCAGGCCGTCACGCGCCATTGCAAGAAACACCCGGGGCTGGCTGAGCATCAGGACCAGAAGTACCGACGTGATGCCTGCGATGGCGCCGAGGGAAATCAGCAACTGTGCCCAGCCGAGCCCGACCTGCCGGAAAGCGTCGGATACCGGGGCGTCGATGTTGATCTTGTAATAGGGAACCATCCCGGTAATGACGGCTGCCACGGCGATGTAGAGCAGGGTGCAGAAAACGAGCGAAACGATAAGGCCGATCGGAACGTCGCGTTGCGGATTCCGTGCCTCTTCGGCATGTGTGGAGATCGAATCGAAGCCGATGTAGGCAAAGAAAATCATTGCGGCTCCGGCAAGGACACCGACAGGAGTCCCTGTCGCACCGGTCTCGCCCATGATGGTCCTGCCGAAAATGCTGAAGCCGGAATATCCGAACGGCGCAAAGGGATGCCAGTTCGCCGGGTTGACATACATGGCGCCGAGGATAATCACCAGGAAGACGATCAGCACTTTGATGATCACCATGGCGGTATTGAAGCCCGCGCTTTCCCGGATCCCCTTGACCAGCACCACCGTGACAATGGCGGTGATGACGACTGCGGGCAGGTCGAACATCGAGCCGGTGATGGAAAGGAGCCCGCTCACCGGATCGAAATCCAGCGGAGCTCGGGTGAACTCATGGGGCAGACGAAAGCCGAAAATACCGATAAAATCCTGGAAATAGTGCGACCAGCCGTGAGCTACCGTCGCGGAGGCAACGGCATATTCAAGGATCATGTCCCAGCCGATGATCCAGGCGAACAGCTCACCGAGCGTCGCATAGGCATAGGTGTAAGCCGATCCTGCAACCGGCGCCATCGAGGCGAACTCGGCATAACAGAGGGCGGCGAAGACGCAGGCCAGGCCGGCAAGCGCAAACGAAAGCGTGACGGCCGGACCCGCCTTGTCATGGGCGGCAACACCGATCAGGACAAAAATGCCCGTACCGATAATCGCGCCTACACCAAGACTGGTCAACGCTACCGGGCCAAGCACCCGATGCAGACGATGTTCACCCTTCATCTCTTCGAGCAGAAGGGCGAGGGATTTTTTCCTGAAACTGTTTTTCACCGGTTCAACAGGGTTCTTGGTTAATCGAAAACCCTGCGCGGCAGGGTCTGGTTCGCAATCGGCGTCGTGCCGCCATCAGTGAGACAGCGGCACGACACATCAGGAAATTTACGATATTTTTCAAGCTTTCACCTCCCGCAATTACGGGAGTTTGCACCTGCCGGCGTCAGTGCCAGAGCCCACTGCTGCAGCAGTGACCGGCTTTGTCCGGACGCTCCGACACACCACCGCAGATCCACCCGGCTACAGGCCCGAATGCCCCGGGAGAAAAAGCAGCCTTGGCCTCTTCCAGTTCCGCTTCCGTAAACTCGAAACCGGCTTCACGTATCAGTTCCATCCGCTTTTTGGCAAGGTCCGCGGCAAGCTTGTGGCGGAACCCCTCCTCGTCAATGATCTTGGCAAGAAATGCGCGTGCTGAAGAATGCGACATAACAACCTCCTTGTTTGCAATTAGGAAAATCCTGCCTGGACGCAGCCACCAGGGAGATATGCCCGCCAGGCGAACAACGGCAGAACACCTTCACAGCCTTGCCCCTCCGGAAATTTCGAGAAGCTGGCCGGTGATGAACGCAGCATCGTCCGAGGCGAAAAACAGGGCTGCGGCAGCCACATCGTCCGGCACGGCGATCCTGCCAAGCGGGTACCTCGCAGCCGAAGCCTCGGCCAGTGCATGCCAGCGCTCCGGGCCAAGCACCCGGGCAAAAGCCTCGACGTCGACCAGTGCCGGAGCCAGGGCATTGGCGGTGATGTTATGGCTGCCGAGCGACAGGGCGAGCGAACGGGTAAAGGCAAATATCCCACCCTTAGCTGCCGAGTAACTGAACTGTCCGGGGCTTCCGCGATATACCAGAGAGCTCATGGTCACAATGCGGCCCCCTCCCTGCGGTTTCATGATCTTCACCGCCTCACGGCAACACAGCATGCATGAACAGAGGTTCATGTCAAGGTTGCGGGAGATGCGGACCGCGTCCAGCTCCTCGACCGAAGCCACGGGGTCGGCATCGCCACCGGCAATGGCGACCAGGATATCGAGGCGCCCGGATCGCTGCCGGACCTGCCCGAACAGCTCCTGTATTCCGGCTTCATCGGTCAGGTCGACCGGAAGTGCCCAACCTTGCCCGCCATCGGCAAGAATATCGTCCAGAACGCTCTGGAGCCCCGTCCCGTCGATATCCGCAAGAACGACCTCCGCTCCTTCCCGAGCAAACCTGCGGGCCGTCGCGCTTCCGATACCGCCGGCAGCACCGGTGATCAACGCTGTTTTCTGCTGCAACCTCATGGCCATGCCTCCTTCCTGAACGGTTATGTTCCGGTTTGGTTTTTTGCCACTCCCCCCTGCCGCCAGGCAAGTTCAACGGCCTGACACAAGGGTTTTCTCGTCCTGCGATCCGGCGAACAGCCTGAACCCCATAAGGCTGGTCATCGACTGCACTGCCGAATTGAAGCGCCCGATGAACAGGTCAAGATCGCTGACCCTGAAGCAATCGATCTCGGCCACGCCTTCCATAAATGCCAGAAACTGCTGGTGTCGAAGCTGCCCGATCCTCGAAGACCATGAATCACGTGAAATCCGAAAAGCGCACAACGGTTCGTCGATCATCCAGAGATCTCCAAGCCGGAGGAGCTGCAACCAGAAATCGAGGTCGATCGTATAGGGAATATGGGCGCGGTACCCCCTGGTCTTGCCGACAAGCGCTGCGGGGAACAGCCCGCACGCAGGCTCTCCGATAATGTTGGTGCCCATGCGGACCAGCTTGCGGACGATATCCGAAGCCTCCTTCCTTCCCCCGTCGATAAAGTTGACCTTCCTGATGAGGGTCTTCCCTTCAGGATCGATAATGGTCCGCTGGCAGGAAACCAGACTGATACCCGAGGATTCTGGCTGGCTGAAGCAGGCGACCTGCTTTTCAAGGCATTCGGGAAACAGCAGGTCATCTGCGCAAAGCAGCTTGACCCAGGTGCCGCGAACCTCGCTGAGCGCGCGGTTCCAGTTGGCCTCCGGACCGAGGTTCCTGTCGCTCGTGACGATCCGTATGCGCGGGTCGGCATAGGAACGGGCAATCTCCAGAGAGCGGTCGGTCGAATGGTCGTCGTAAACCAGCAACTCAAAATCCGGCATTGTCTGCGAAAGGACAGATTCAAGCGTGCCGGCAATGAACTGCTCGTTGTTATAGAGCGGAATGGTAACGCTGACCAGTGGTGTTGAACCAGATTTCATAAAACTTTGACGGGAGAACGGTCTGTTAGTGTTCTTGGCCTTTCATCAGACGGAGTTCTTGGTGACAAGATCGGAACCCCATCGGCTCATGGAGATTCCGACCCTCCGTTTCCAGCCTTTCGGGTGCGCATGCCAAGCGAGGTATCTCGCATCAGGTTCCCTCGCAACTGGTAGATGGCGGCACCATACACGAGGCCGCAAATACCGACAGCATCAGGCCTGCCGAGCCATATCGAAATGATGAGTCCGCCTGCCGACAGCAAAAGAATACTGAGCTGGACAAAGGCCTTTGACATGGTTGAACGGTCAAGGAGCTGCTGGAGCGGGTCGCCGTTCTCAAGCAGGTCGAGTGAGCCTGTTTTCTGGATGACCGGAATGACGATGTACATCATGCCCGTAAACGACAAGGTAATCCATCCAAGAAGTGCCGCGTGGGTATGGGCATGATAGATCCACATCTTATCGTCCAGAATGGGCGGATAACTGCCGAACAGGATACCCTTGCCATAAAAAATGTTCAGGATCCCGAACGCGCTTGTCGCAAAAAGGAATGCCAGCGCTCCGAACAGGTAGGCGAGCGCGGGGTGCGCAAACCTTGTGCGGAAATAGCCGTTCAGGAAAGCGCCGAAGGTAACCAGAAGAACCAGAACGCCCAGCATGAGGAGATGGCTGACCAGCATCATGCCGAGGTACTGACCGCTGAGGATCATCAGCAGGAAAAACAGGACGCCGCCGATGAAGAGATAGAACCAGAGGCTGAAAAGCTGACGGGCAAGCTCCCGTTTCGGGCTCTGGCGCCATACATAGGTGTAGAGAAACCCCATGACGCTGATGCTCAGCGGGAACGAAGACCCAAGGAAGTATGCGGATTGAGTGACAAAAAAGGGAATGACCCCGTTGGCCGGGTATGCTTCGCGAATGCCAAGAGTCAGAAGCCCGAGGTTTGCATTGAGCAGGAACAGCACGTCAAAGATGTAATAACGTCCAGAGACATTCCCCCATATCACCGACAAGGGCAGCTTGCCCAGCAACTCGGCGAGTGGCTGCACAACCAGCGCGAGCAGCAGTAGACCGGCTGCGGCCTTCAGCAGGGGCTGGCCGACAAGGACCGACAGGACAACCAGAACAAGTGCGGCCGAAACGGCAGCCAGGAAGCGCAGCTGCCGGCGGGGGTCGATCGAAAGCCCGGGGTAGATGGCAGCCATCAGGTACCTGTTGAGGATAAGAATCGCGGCATTGCCGAACCCGGTAAAGAAAAGATAGGGATGCACCTGCAGCAGAAACGCGTTACGTGACAAAATGCCCAGGGCCCCGGCAAGAACCGCAAGCGAAACGACACTGACCGCAAAGGTGAGAAAACTCCTCGATGCATCACGCAAATCTGGTGACGCAGCTCCTTTTCCTGTCATGGTCTCACCCGATCGGTCAACAGTCATGGTGCGGTTTTCTTGGATTCATACAGGGCAACGAGGGACAATCCGGCCAGGGCAGCGCTGAGCGTGACCGGGTTGAACGGTTCGACAAGCAATCCGGGTTCCACGGCAGCGACCCAGCCGACAAGCAAGAGGAGCGCAATGATGTTCAGGCGATACAGCAACGTCGTCCCGAACGCCAGCAACGCCAGGCCGAAAACGACTTCACCAATCCCCATCAGAACCACCAGGTCGCAAGTGATCCGGTACATCTGGGCCAGCGGAGCCAGGAGATCCGTTTCACCCTTCGTGCGGCAGACGATCTTGGGCACAACTCCCTGGTAGATCCAGGAAAAACCGAGAACGGTCCGGCAGACCAGTAGCGCAGGAGATGGAGGCTGCGATGATTTCATGAGCGGTGATCAGGGTTGCCGTATACTGAAAGATAATGGTTGGCGCTGACATAGTCGTAACCGGCATGAGCACCAGGCGGTTCCTCAGCGACGATATTTCCCGATTTTTCGAGGCAGTGTACGCAGGCGGAGCTGCAGACCGTCAAACCAGACATAGACCACAGGAATGACCAGAAGGGTCAGAAACATGGAGCTTGACAAGCCGCCAATAAGCGCAACGGCAAGACCGGACTTCCATTCCGAACCGGAGCTTGCAGACAACGCGATGGGCATGAGGCCGAAAATCAGCGTCAGAGTCGTCATCAGGATCGGGCGCAACCGCTCCCTGCCGGCTTCCGTAATCGCGGCAGACAGCTCCATCCCATCTTCCTGCCGGAACTTGTTGATGAAATCAACCAGGAGAATCGCGTTTTTACCAACCAGCCCCACCAGCATGATCATACCGAGCAACGTGAAAATGCTCAGGGATTTGCCGAAAAACGCCAGGGCGTACAAGGCGCCGATGATGGCAAGCGGAATGGAGAACATGACCACACCCGGCCAGAGCCAGGAATCGTAGAGGGCAACCATGATCAGATAGACAAAAAGAATGGCGACCAGAAACGCGGAAAGGAGGCTGCTGTTTGATTCCCCCTGCCGTTTGAGGTCAGCTTCGTAGACCCGGCTGACGGTTTTCGGCAGGAGCCCCTTTCGCTCCATATTGTTCAGGGCCCGTTCCACTTCCCTGCCGATATCGCCGACCGGCCGGCCGACAACCTGCGCCTTGACCCAGACAGAGCTGTTCCGGTTACGACGCTGCAACAGGGAGTACCCCTGCGACTGCTGCGTTGAAGAAAACTGCCCGAGGCGAACCATCTGCCCGTCGGGAGTCCGGAGGGCAAGGTCGGCAATCCCGTCGGTGTTCTTGCGGAAACGGTCGTCAAGGATAATGCGGATATCATACTCGTCACCGCCATCGCGATATTTGCTGACATCGTCACCGGCATAGGCGATCCGCATGACCGATGCCACATCAGCCATGGAGAGGCCGAATGCGGACATCTGCTCCCTGTCGGTCTCCACACGCATTTCAGGAGTTCCGGACTGTGAACTGAGCCGAACATCCGCCGTCCCCCGAATGGCCCTGAGACTGTCTCGAAGCACTTTGGCCGCCCGCTCGACGGCCGGACGGTCTGCGCCGCTGAGCACCACGGTGACCGGAGTCTCGTTGGCAGTACCGAAAATGCCTATCGGATTGATGCTTGACTTCAGACCGGGTATGCCGACCAGTTCCCGACGGACGAGCTGCATGATCTGATCTGTCGAACGGCGTCGGCGCTCTTTCGGGATCAGATGGACATTGAGTTCGGCCACATTGTCCGACGTCTGGTTGATCATCCCCTCACTTGAAGCGCCCGCGCTGACAAGCACCTTGTCGACTTCCGGCAATGCGTGCAACCGGGCCTCCACCCGGCGCGCAAAGCCATTGGTCTCTTCAAGGCTCGTGCCGGGCTCCAGTTCCACAATGACCGAGAAATCACCGCGGTCCGAGACCTCGATGAACTCCCCGCCGATACGCCCCGACACAACCAGCGCAAAGGATGAAAACAGGAGTGTGACAGCGAGGAAAATCACCCGTCCCGGATGGCGGAGGCTCCAGTCGAGCAACCGGAGGTAGAGGTCGCGAGCCTGTACGTACCGCTTTTCGAAGCCGATGGCAAGTCGCCCGCCAAGCCGGTCGGCAGATGGCGTTTCAACCTTCGACCACCGTGAAGCGAGCATGGGCGTGACCGTAAATGAAACGAACAGGCTCACCAGGGTCGAAATGACCATGGTAACCGAAAATTCCCGGATGATGTCGCCGACAAGGCCGCTGATGAGCGACAGGGGAAGAAAGACCACGACGTCGACCAGAGTGATGGAGACTGCGGTAAAACCAATCTCATTTCGACCGGCGAGTGCAGCCTTACGGGGTTCGTCACCCCGCTCCAGATGGCGGTAAATATTTTCGAGCACGACGATCGAATCGTCGACCAGCACGCCGATCACCAGGGAAAGAGCCAGCAGGGTCATCAGGTTCAGCGTGTACCCGAACAGGTACATCCCGATGAAGGTGGTGACCAGGGAGGTCGGGATGGAAACCATGACGATCACCGAATTGCGCAGACTGTGCAGAAACAGGAGCATCACGAGGGCAACCAGCACGATTGCCAGCATCAGGTCATGCTTGACGGCTGTAACCGCATCGAGCGTGAAGGTGGAACCATCCTGGGCGATGTCGAACTTCAGGCCGATATCACGATGCATCACCGCAAGTTCGTCGAGCTTCTTGCGAACCAGTCGGCTGACATCGACCGTGTTGGCGTCATTCTGCTTCATGACCATAAGCCCGACGGCATTATGCCCGTTGATCCTGGAGATGGTCCTGATTTCCCGGAACGTATCCTGCACCTCTGCGACATCCCGCAGACAGACTGCTCCACCCTTGCCGTCGGCACGGATCACCAGATCCCTGAGCTGCTCAAGGCTCGAAAACTTGCCGGCGAGCCGCACGACAAACTGCCGGTCATGCGAATCGACCGAGCCGGTAGGGGCCTCCACATTCGACCGCCGCACGGCATCAAGCACATCCGAAACGGTCATGCCAAGGGCTTCAAGGCGTTCGGAATCGAGATTGACCCTGATTTCACGCTCCCGACCGCCCTGTATCACCACCTGGCCCACACCCGCAATGTTGGAAAGGGCAGGTTTGACCTCATCCTTCAGCAACCGGTAAAAATCGGTATCTGGCAGTTTCGCCGTCGCGCCAAGCCGCAACACCGGAAGTTCATCCAATGCAAAGCGTGAAACCACCGGTTCTTTTATACCCTCAGGCAGCTTGCCCCGGGTTTCATTGACCTTGCGCTGGACCTCCTGGAGCGCCACGTTGATATCAGCCGAATTCAGAAACTCGATGACGACGACCGAGACCCCCTCTCTTGAGGTCGAGTTGATCGTCGAGATCTTCTCGATGGCCGAAACGGCGTCCTCGACCGGTTTGGTAACCGAAGATTCGATCTCCGCCGGAGAGGCCCCATCGTAAACGGTGGTAACGGTCACATAGGGCGTACTCATTTTCGGCAGCAGTTCGTACTGCAGCTGGAAATAGCTGAAAAGACCCAGAATGCCGAGCACGAGGAAAAGCACCACAACGAGGGTGGGGCGTTTGATGGCAAGGCCGGTCAGGGTCATGTTCAGCCTCCCTGTTCCTGGCTGACAATTGCGACCGGAGTCCCTTCGGCAAGTTCATTCTGGCCGCTGACAACCACCTGCTCACCCGATGCGATGCCACCAAGAACCTCGACCCGCTCCCCAGGGGCCGCACCAAGGAGCAGACGTACCCTCCGGGCAACACCACCCCTGACCACGAACACCTCCGGCGTACCGATGCTGCCGACAAGCGCCTTGCGCGGAATCAGCAGCGACTGCCGTTCAGCATTTCCGACAAAAGCCGCCCTGGCGAACATGCCTGCCCGGAACGGATGCTCCTTCGGGTTGTCCATGACCGCCTCGACCTGATAGGTATGGTCTTTCGACGATTTGGAACTGACGGAGGTGACCACCGCCCTGAACAGGCTTCCGGGAAAAAGATCGGAGGTCACCTGCACCGGCATGCCTTCGACGACCATGGGCACCTTTTTTTCAGGAACCGACACCCTGATCTTCACACGCGAGAGGTCAACCATATTGGCAACCTTCATACCCTGCTGGACCAGATCACCCACCTCGACCTGCCGGGAAGTGACGATTCCCGAAAAAGGAGCCCTGATGGCGGCATCACGAAACTTCCTTCGTGCGGCTACCAGGTCGGCCTCCGTATCGGCGAGGTGCAGCCGTTTCGACTCGTAACTGGAAACCGGTACGGCACCCTCCTGCTGCAGGTTGCGATAACGTTCAAAATCCCGCCTTGCGATTTCCAGGTTCACCTCGGCTTTCCTGAGGGCTGATGCCGCCAGTTCATCGTCAATACGGAGCAGTACCGCCCCGGCGGCTTTTTTCTGACCAACCTCGACCGATACCGCCCGTACGGTTCCGGATGCCTCTGAATGGATATCGACATCACGCCATGCGCTGCTCACCCCGACAACAGAAAAACTGTCACGTACAGCACCTGGCCGTGCCACGGCAACCGTGACCGGCACGCTGGCGGTAAAATCACGTCGAGGCGCACCATTGCTGCCGGCCATCTGCCGGCGCTGAACCAGCCAGAAGCCCGAAGCGATGGCTACAAGAAGAACGGTCACTGCTGCCGTACGCTTTCGTCCTGTCATTATGGGCGATTGTCTTCACATGGATGAGAGGAAGCCTCCGGATACCGCCGGCAGGCTTTCCAAAGATACTCCCTCGCCGCAATATTCCGTCATGCAGCATGGCGCTCGACGTCAAAAAAAAAGGCGGGCCTCAATAGCCCGCCTCAGCTTGCGAGAAAAAAACAGGCTCAGCAAAAATGACGTGCAATCACGCAGGATATTTGCGCGGAAGCCCTGACATGCTCGACAACCGAAAGGATGCCGGTGAAATTCGTGATGTTCGAATCGGTGACCTCTGCCCGCAATTTCCTGACCGCAGCTTCATAGAGCGAATCGATCTCCTTCATCATCTCGATCGTTTCCGTGGCATGCTTGGAATTACCGCTCACAAAAGCCTCCACGGATTTCTTGATCATCTCCGCGGTAATGTCCCCCATTGGCTTCAACCCGTATTCATCCTTGTGGAGGTCCTGGATATTGGCCAGCTGGACATATTCGGTCTTGTCAGCAATGTTCAGCGCAAACTGGGCGATCTTTTCGAGCTCCTTGAGAATCATGCGTGCCTTGAGCACGATGTTCAGGTCTTCTTCGCCAAGCTGCTGGAAATTCGCGTAGGCAAGGGTCAGGTACTCGACCTCGAACTTGCCTTTCTGGATATACTCCTCGTCAAAAGTGAAGGCGGAAGCAGCCAGATCCCGGTTTTTCTTGGTCGATGCACGGACGACGAGCATCAGGTTGTTTTCAACATTCGAAGAAAGCTTCGTCAGCTTCTGCTTGAGGGTTTCAAGCTGTTCATGCACGGGCCCGGAAGGTCTGGTGGCGAGCCTGAATTTCAACGGATCGATCTGGATGGTGAACGCCTTCGGAATTTCGGTGGTCTTCGGGCCATCCCCGAATAGCTTGCCTAACAGTGCCATAATTGATGAGCTCTTTTCGAAAGTTTCGGGATTGTCTGGTTTTCCGCCTGCGGTCTGCCGCAGGCACAGCAGAAAGAGCTGTTAATTTAAGGTGCCGAACGGGTTATACCAAGCAATAGCGAGAAAAAAGCGGCCCCTGCAGCAAAGGCCCTCCGGAACATGAGCCCCCTTAACATCCTGAATTTTTGTACATTAGGTTGGTTGCCCTGCTGTCGCATGGTGTCCAACTGTACTCTGAGAGAGCAACTGCGGGTTCACGGCGCCAGCGCCATGGGCCCGTTGTTGTTTCCGGCGCCGTCAACCGGGGCCCATCATGGCTGCCGCCGCCAGGCGGAAAACCGGAAATCCCGCTTCAGGAGCGGGATTTCCGGAGTCAATTGCAACAGCGGCAGAAAAGAAAACGCGCGTTAATCCTTCAAAGACTGGATCAGCTTCTCGAAGGTATCCTCGCTGTGACGGACGATCTCACCGGTCACCAGATAGATGACCTCAAGGGCGATCCTCGTCGCATGATCGGCCATGCGTTCGATATACCGCGACACGCTCAGCACGGCAAGCAGCTGGTCGGTGCTCGATCCATCCTGCTTCATCACTTCTGCGACTTTCTTGAACACCAGGCGATGCATCGAATCGACCTCTTCGTCCGACTTGCAGACCTCGTCGGCGAGATGCCGGTCCGTACTGACGAACGCCCTGATCGACTTGCGGACCATCCCGGCAGCGACATCGCCCATTTTGTCGAACTGGTAATGGTTCATGACCTCAGGTCCGAGGTCGGACATTCGCTCGACAATATGCACGGCAAGGTCGCCGATACGTTCAAGATCGTCATTGATCTTGACGATCGTCACCATCGTCCTGAGATCCCGGGCAACAGGCTGCTGGAGGGCAAGGAACGCAAGGCACTGCTCCTCCAGCCGGACTTCGGCCGCGTTGACTTCATTGTCAACCTTCCTGACGTTCATGGCGAGCTGGACATCCTGATTCCTGACGGCAAGAAGCGCATCGTAAAAATTACGCAGCACTTTCTCCGAAAGCTGGACAAGGACCTCGGACAACTCCTTGATGTACTCGTGTACCGGTCTCTCCGACATGGCAATGTGTTGGTTACGTTAGCTGAATCTTCCGGTAATATAGTCTTCGGTCATCTTGTCCTTCGGCTTGGTGAACAACTGCGCCGTGGCCGCATGCTCAACCAGGACGCCCTCGTAGAAGAACATGGTGTAATCCGAAACCCTCGATGCCTGCTGCATGTTATGGGTCACGATCATGATCGTGTAGCTGCCGCGAAGCTCCTGGATCAGATCCTCGATCTTTGCCGTTGCCTTGGGGTCCAGGGCCGAAGTCGGCTCATCGAGCAGCAGAATTTCCGGCTCGACGGCCAGGGTCCTGGCGACACAGAGCCGCTGCTGCTGACCTCCGGAAAGGCCAAGCGCGTTCCGGTCAAGCCGGTCGCAGACCTCATCCCAGAGCGCCGCCTTCCTCAGGCTGGTCTCGACGATGCCGTCAAGTGTCTTCCTGTCCTTGATGCCATGCAGGCGAGGACCATAGGCAATATTGTCAAAAATGGATTTCGGAAAGGGGTTCGGCTTCTGGAAGACCATGCCGATCTTCTTGCGCAGCAGGACTTCATCGGTAAATTTACCATAAACGTCTTCGCCGTCAAACATGAGCGCGCCCGTCGTGTGGCAGTTCGGGATCAGGTCGTTCATCCGGTTGATGGAGCGCAGGAAGGTGCTCTTGCCGCACCCGCTCGGTCCGATGATGGCCGTCACATATTTCGACAGGATGTCGGCGTTGACCTTCTTGACCGCTTCGAACTCACCATAATAGATGGAAAAGTTCTTGGCGGACAGATGGGGCGTCCCCCCACCGACGATCTTTTTTCTTTCCGGTGGCAGGTAGATATCCCTGACGGCTTTCTGGGTCGTGTTCTGCGATGTCTCGATCGTTTCAGCAGAAGATTGCATGGTCGGTCACCCTTTTAATTTTTTGGAAATACGCGCCCTCAGGATGATGGCGGACAGATTGAGCAGCAGCACGATGGTCACCAGAGCAAGCACCATGCCGTACTGGATGTGCCGGATCTCACTGGCAGCCTCATGCTCGCTGGCGAGATTGTAGATATTCCAGGAGAGGGCCGGAGTGGGGGATGAAAAGACGTCTGCAAGACCGATTGCCGAACCGACGCTCACCGCTGCGGTGAAGATGATCGGGGCGGTTTCGCCAGCGGCCCTGCCGAGGCTGATCACGCCGCCGGTGAGGATGCCGGGCAGCGCAGCCGGGAGGATGACCTTGATGATCGTGTTCCATTTCGAGGAACCAAGGCCGAGCGATGCCTCCTTATAGGTTTTCGGCACGGCAAGGATCGCCTCTTCGGAAGAGCGGATAATGGTCGGAAGAATCATGATCGCCAGTGTCAGCGATCCGGCAAGAACGCTCTTCGATTCGGAAACCCTGAGCGTATTGATGAAAAACGCGAGGCCGAACAGGCCGAACACGATGCTGGGCACCCCGGCAAGCGTGCTGTTGGCACTGCGAAGCAGGCTGGTCAGAAATCCGTCTTTCGCATACTCGGTGAAATAGACCGCAGCGATGACGCCAAGCGGAAAGGCAAAGAGCATCGCGCCGATGGCAAGGAAAATGGTACCCTGAATCTCCGGCCAGATACCGCCGAAGATATGCGAATCAATGGAACTGTCAGTCACGAAGCCCCAGTAAATCGTCCATTCCGGCAGCAGCATTTTGTCGATGTTCGACTCGACATAGGGAAAAAGCCTTGCAAGAGCGGTCCCCTGGAAAGCCGCGGCACGGCTCGTGTAGTACTCCTTGGCTTCGACATCCGGATTCGAATAGTCCCACTGCTTGTCAAAGAGCAGGTCGTGCAGTTTTTCCTCGGCCTTGCTCCAGCGGGTCTGGCCGTAGCGATAGCGGGTCAGCTCCGGAGTCTCGTCGCCGGGCAGCGGCCCGAAGAGCGCGCGCATCGACTCCTTGACCTGGGTGTACTTTTCACGGTACTCCGCCTGCCGGGTCTCGTCCATCCCCTGCAATTCGGCATCGAACTCAGCCATGATGTCGAAAGCCTTCTTTCTTGCGGCATCGGATGTGGCGATCTGCCGTTGCAGTTCAGCCTGGTCTCCCCGGCGGAATTCATTGAACAGGAGCTTGCGATGCTCGATGGTCCCCTGGAAAATATTGGCCGTAACACCATTGGTGACGATCGGTACCAGCACGACCAGGAGCATCAGGCCCATGATGACGATGGAGCCTATGCCAAGTGCGGTAAACGAGCGATCAAGCAGCTTTCTGGTCCCGAGATTCATTGGACAAGAGGTTTTCGTTATTCACAATCGGTACTGACCGGACGGGATGTGCCCCGTCACTGGCCTGCAAGAATCTTGCGCTGGCGGACGACGATCCGTTCGCTGATGAAATTGCTGATGAAGCTGATGACAAGGAGCAGAAGACCCATGGCAAACAGCACATGAAAACGGGCGGAACCGGTGACCTGGTCAGCTTCGCCCATATCACCGGCAATCGTCGCCGTCAGGGTGCGCACCGATTCAAGGTAATTGAACCATGGTTCGGGGATATGCGAAGAGTTGCCGGATGCCATCCAGACCACCATGGTCTCGCCAAGCGAGCGCATGATGCCGAGGATGACTGCGGCAAGGATGCCGCTGCTTGCCGCCGGCAGAATGATCTTGACGATGGTTTCCGCCCTGGTCGCGCCAAGTGCGTAGCTCCCTTCGCGAAGCTCGCGGCCGACCGCCTGGAGGGCATCTTCGGAAACACTGACGATCGTCGGCAGGGCCATGAAGCTCAGAATGATCGACACGTTCAGCGCATTGGTTCCGGTAAGTATCTGGATGGAAAGCAGCTGGCGGCCGACAAAGAAAAGGAAGAGAATCGTGAAAAGCGAGAAGAGAACCAGAAGGACGCGCTGAACCCGTTTCTTGCGGGCCTCGTCACTGACCCTCGTCGAAAACAGCTCGGAGGCGACGACAGCGGCAAGCAGGAGAAACGGAGTCGCCACGATCCACCAGGTCCACATCAGGATCGGCCCGCCGAAATTCTGGAGGAGCGGCGCGAGAATGACCAGTGCAAAAAAACCGAAGGCAACCGAGGGAATCGCCGCCAGCATCTCGATGACCGGCTTGATGTACTGGCGTACCCTGAACGGAAGCACATCGGAAAGGCAGATTGCCGCGGCAATCCCCATCGGGACGGCAATCAACGCCGAACCGCAGGTCACCATGAGGCTGCCGTAAATGATGGCAAGCGCACCGAACCGGGGAGGGTCGTCGGCGGGATACCAGTCAGTGGTGGTGAAAAACTCGGTAAACCCGCGAAGCTGGAAAAAGGGAACTGCGTCACGGGCGACGAAATAAAAGATAAACAGGACGATGATGGCGACAATGGCAGCGATCAGGAACAGCAGAGACTCCCCGGCCATCCTCGTAACCTTCTGAACCTTCCGCTTCCTGGCGCTGACAACGAATGCCGATGACCTGCCAGCCCTTTCGATTCCTTCACCATTCATAACGATATATTTTTTGGATCTTCACCGATCCATCTGCTGATTGCCTGATGACGAACGAACCAAATCTATGCTCTTTGGCCGGAGAAAACAACGCACATTTGTTACGATTATGGAAACACTCCCCGGCCCTCCGAAAGGCGTCCGGACGGAGGGCCAGCAGTGAACCGTCAATATTTGCTGACGAAACCGAGCTCCCTGACGATACGCTTGCCGTCAGGAGTCCTGGGCAGTTCGACGAACTGGCGGACAAGTCCCGCAGGCTTTCCCCCGGTTACGAAAAAGAGTGGCCGCGCAAGCGGATAGGTCCCGTTTTTGACCGTCTCAGGGCTTGGCAGGACACCGTTGACGGCAACTTTCTTGATCGAACGGTCGACAAATCCGAGCCCCAGGAAACCGACGGCGCCACGGGTGAGCGAAACACGGCTTTTGACCGCACCGTTGCTGGCCTGGGTTTCAGCACTGCTGACGATGAGCGTCCGTTTGCCGACCACAAGGTCCTTGAACGACTCCTGGGTACCGCTGTTGGATTCCCGCTGGATGACGACGATCTGCGAGTTCGGCCCCCCGACCTGCCGCCAGTTGGAGACACGACCTTTATAAATATCGGCGAGCTGCGCGATGGTCAGGTTCCTGACCGGGTTGGATGGATGCACGACAATGGCAATGCCGTCGAGTGCGGCAATGCTGCTGACCGGGGTGATCCCCCGCGATTTCGCGGCAGCGAGTTCCTGCGGCTTCATCGCTCGGGACATGGTGGCGATGTCGCAGGTTCTGTTGATCAGGCTCTTGGCCCCATTGCCTGAACCCGATTCGCTCACCGTCACCGGCACCCGGTATTTTTTCATGAAAAACGAGGCAAACGACTTCGCCAGTGGCCCGACGGTCGTCGACCCGTCAATGACGATGGCATTTGCGGCCTCGGCAGTTCCGGTCACCGCAAGCAGTGCGACTGCGAGCGCGACAAGCGATCTCCCCCACGGTTTCTTCATACTCCTCTCTCTCCCCTGGTTTGTTGGAATTTCAGAGCATGAAATTAACTCGAACCGGTCAATTATTAAAACAGCGCCGTAAAGCCGCCGTTCCGGGCAAAAAAAAGGCGCAACACAGAGGTTACGCCTTGCACAGTGATGCTGCTGCCGATCAGTAATTGTTGACAAAACCGATCTCGGTGATCATACGCTTGCCGGCAGCGGTTTTCGGCAGATCGACGAACTGCTTGACGATACCTTTCGGCTGGCCGTTGGTGTACATGAACAGCTTGCGGTGCAGCGGATAGACGCCCTTGCGGATGGTGGAAACATCCGGACGGATACCATCGACCGTCACTGCCTTGACTGAATGGTTCGCAAATCCGAGGCCGACAAAACCGATCGCGTTCGGCGTGGTTGCGACGCGGGTCTTGACCGCGCCATTGCTGGCCTGGGTTTCAGCCCGCTCGGAAACCTTCTGCCCTTCGCCGAGGACCAGTTCCTTGAAAGTCTCCTGCGTGCCGCTGTTCGACTCACGCTGAATGACGACGATCGGCGCATTGGGGCCACCAACCGCCTTCCAGTTGGAAATCTTACCCGTGTAGATCTCGCTGATCTGCGTCCTGCTCAGTCCGCGAACCCTGTTCGACGGGTGCACGATCATGACCAGGCCGTCAAGTGCGACGACATTCTGCACCGGCACAACACCCTGCGACCGGGCGGCGGCGATCTCATTGTCCTTCATAGGGCGAGACATATTGGCGATATCACAGGTCTTGTTGATCAGGCTCTTGGCGCCATTGCCCGAACCCGATTCGCTGACCGTCACCGGTACACCGGTGGTTTTGGTGAAGTGGGCGGCGAACGCCTTTGCCAGCGGCCCAACGGTGGTCGAGCCATCGAGCACCAGCTTTCTGCCTTCGGCCAGGGCGTTGCCGGAAGCCATCAGGCCAAACATCGCTGCACCGAAGAGCACTTTTTTAAACATCTGCACTGTCTTCATGATCAAATTGGTTGGTTGGTTCATCTCTGTGTCGGCTCCAGGAGCATCCGGCGGCTCCGGGCCATCCTGGACCTGGAGATGAATCTACGGCGGGAATTGTTACAGAAGCGTTGCGCCTGTGTAACGAAATGGCAAAATCGCCGTTCCACCCCCAACTGCGAAAGTCAGGGATGAAACGGCGCGACATGCACTTCAGGCGTCTGGGTCAGTAGTAATTGACGAACCCGATTTCGCTGATGATACGCTTGCCTTCCTCGGTACGCGGCAGATCGATGAACTGCTTGACCGCTCCGGTCGGCTGGCCGTTGGTGTACATGAACAGCGCGCGATGCAGCGGGTAGGTACCGTTCTTGACCGTCCGGGCGTCAGGCTCGATGCCGTCCACATGCAGCGCCTTGACCGAATTGTCCACAAAGCCGAGACCGACGAAGCCGACGGCATTGGGGGTCGTGGCGACACGGCTCTTGATGGCGCCGTTGCTCGCCTGGGTTTCAGCCCGCTTTGAAATCGGGTTATCCTTGCCCATGACCAGTTCCTTGAACGAGTCCTGCGTACCGCTGTTCGATTCGCGCTGGATGACGACGATCGGGGCGTTGGGACCGCCGACCTGGCTCCAGTTGGTGAACCGGCCCATGTAGATACCCCTGATCTGGGCCTTGGTCAGCCCGTTGACGCGGTTCGAAGGATGAACGATGATGGCCAGGCCATCGAGCGCCACGACATGTTCAACCGGATGAACGCCATGACCCTTGGCCGCAGCAATCTCGTTATCCTTCATCGGGCGCGACATGTCGGCGATATCACAGGTCTTGTTGATCAGGCTCTTGGCGCCATTGCCCGAACCCGATTCACTCACCGTCACCTGCACACCGGTGCTTCTGGTGAAGTGTGACGCGAAAGCCTTGGCGATCGGCCCGACGGTCGTCGAACCGTCAAGCACCAGCTTGCCTGCAGCCGCAGAAGCGTCGGAAGCTGCCACAAGGCCGAAGATTGCCGCACTGAAAAGAATTTTCCTGAAAAGTTTCATGGTCGTCTGTCCTGTTAGTGATTGAATGTTAAAGATTAATCAAACTCATGCGATCGCCCGGTGAAGCGAGGAACCCGGCACCATTCCGGGCCCCCCCCTTTCATCACACAGGCACCAGTGGGCAGCACCCCTCCTGCCCGGTGGAAAGAACACCACACAAAGCAAGGCGAAAGAACAGCGCGCAACTCCTCAGAATTTCACGACAAGATCGGCCTGAAGGGTATGCAGCCTCGGGTTGCCGGCATCAGGATCGATCTGACGGTAGTTGTAGTATTTGGCCCCGACGGTCATGTTCTGGACCAGCTGGTACACCAGGCCAAGTTCCCAGCCCTTGGTGTTCGTGTTCCAGTTGCCCACTTTCCTGTCGGAGTCGGTGAAGATCGGAAACACCGAATCGCGCTCGATGCGATTGTAGTTGAAATCGAGCGCCCACTGCCCCGGCTGCTTGGCATCACCAAGGCTCACGCCTGCAAGCCATGCGCCCCGTTTGCCGTTGTCGATCCGGGCATCATCACCATGCGACGAGGTATTGAACGCATACTGGCCATAGAGCTTCCAGGGCAGCGTTTCGGTAACCTGTCCGTTGAGGTTGCCGAAAAGCTCGACCACGTTGCGGTCAGCGACATTGATGCTGTTTGCATAGGTGGTCGGAGATACATCGGTGGCTGACGCACTCGCACCGTTAAAGTTGAAGTGGTTCAGGTTCCGGAAATTGTGGTCGCTGACGCCGATGGTGTAGTTCAGGTCATACGCCTCTCCCTTGTAGGCCGCCTGCACGACCGTCAGGAAAGGATCGTTTTCCTGGGCGTTGCTGGTTGCATTGAAGCGCTCGTCAAGGAAATAGTAACCGGCGATGAAAATCAGGCCGTCTTTCTCCTTGCCATCCTCAGCCTTGCCATACTGCAGCGTCGCACCCTCAAGGGTCAGGTCGCCGTCATAGACCAGGTCGTTATTCCAGACGAGGGTCTTGGCGACATCCCGCTTACCGAAAATCAGGTTGACGTTCCCGTTCAGGCCATAGCTCATCGGGTGGTAGTTGATGAACGCCTCGTTGAGATAGATCGACTTCGGCTGGAACAGGCCGCTGTAGGTTTCGTTCCGGGAAACCGTTTCGGCAAGCGAATTACCGAGATCGCCGGTTGCAAGCTGCACGCCGGCCGACAGTTCCTCGTTGACCCAGGCGTTGACGCCGAACCTGACCCTGGTGCGGTACCGGTCACGGGCGTAATCCTTGGTATCCGTCGTTTTGTTGGTCTGCTGCGTTTCATAGCGGAACCTGACATCGCCGTACGGCGTCAGTTCCGCAGCTTCTGCAGTCTTGAATCCGATCGCTGTGGCTATGGCGATCAAAAACAGGGATTTTTTCATGATGCGGTTGTGTTTGTCTTTGCGTTGGATAAAAACCATCCATGAACACAGGGGGCTGAACTCACGTTCATTTCATGACGGGCAATTTATGTCGGCAACTATTGCAGGTTCGTTACGGCCCGGCAAACAGATTGTTAAAAGGTGCACACCCCCTGTCAGACTCACTCCACGGCTCCCGGCAGGCAGCTGCGACGCTGTATCACGGCACGAATGCCCTCGCTCAGCTCCTGATGAATGCGGTTTCTGCTGTCCTTGATCCGGTTGTACAGCTTGAGGATATCCAGGGTCAGAATGATCCGGGTCGAGCTGCAGTTGAGCTCGCCGAACAGGTGGCGGCCGATCACCTCGAACCCGAGCACCCTGGTGTGGAAGTTGTAGGGCGAGTGCTGCTCACCCTCGAACACATCGGTGATGAAATGGGTGTAACCACGCTCGACCACCTCTGTGGTCGCCGACCGCATGAGCCGGAGCGCGACGAGATACTGCCGCCGGTACTTCGGCAGGATCATGAAACGGCCGATTTCGGCGAACCTGCCGGAAGCCTGGACCCGTTCGAGATCGACGCCCGGTTCGAGCCGCACCTGAAAAGCGTCCGGCAGGGCGAAAGATGGGTCGTACAGGAGGCGCATCACGCCGGCTGGCCTCCCGGCAACCCGGGCGAGGAACCACGATTCCCGCGAATCGTCAAGGTCTGCGGGAAGCTGGTCGCAGACACCATCGATCCACTGCTTTTCCCTGACGAATACCTGCTCCATCACCATGGCCGCATCCCTGCGGTCAATCGGCGTACGTAATTTCATGACGGTGATACCGGACATATGACCTCCGTTGTTGATTGGTTGTCGTAACGTTCTGGAGACTGTTCATGGCAGCTTTTCCCGCACAGTCGCCCGATGGCGCCCATGACCATTGCGGAAGCATGCGCGGCAAGGCGGTTGGCCGCCTGTTGCCGACCTGAAGCGACCAGTGACCGGTAGCGTGTCGCCATGTCGTCAAAAAGGATCTCCTCGCCGAACCTGACGACCATCCTGCCGACCAGCGGTGCACGGCCAAGTCGGGGGGATGCGGTGAAACTGATGCCCACAGGAATGACCGGCACCCCGGAGAGAAGCGCCAGACGGCCGATCCCGGATCGTGCGCGCTTGAGGTGGAACGGATTGCCGTTTCTGGTTCCTTCCGGAAAAATGCCGATGCTCCGGCCGGCAGCAAGACGCTGCATGCACTGCTCGACGACAGGCTTTGAGCCAACGGGCCGCCGTTTCTCAAGCATCGGGATCGTCGAACGCTTGGTATGGACGAACACCGGGTCGATGCGGCGCATCAGCCTGCCGAGCAACGGCAGGCAGCCGAACATCCAGTCGACCACGAAGCTGACCCGCCTGCCCCCAAGCAGAAACATCAGAAGCACCGGGACAAACAGGGCCTCGAACGAATTGTTATGGTTGAAGGCGAAAATACATGGCCCGGCTGCGGGCTTCCGGAGCGGACCTGGCAGCACCTCGGCATTTTCCACCCGTGCAAGCAACAGGTTCGGCAGCATCAGCCCCCTGAGCAGCCACGCATCGGCGGTGGCCAGATACGGCAAGGGTGCGCGGAAGAGTTCAGACAGAGAGATCATGGATACATGCGGCCTGTGTGTGTTGCTTCGAACGGCACGGCCGATCAGGCCGGGCTATTGGTGGAAGTAACGGAAGGAATGTTGGGGGCGCGTTGCGGAGGGGATACGATTCTGCAAATTCATGTCGTGGCGTGCCTGGACGTGGAAGTTGCCCTGCAATCAGCACTGCGCGCTTTCGCGTCGCATACCGTATATTGACGCACCATGAACAGCACGACGCAAACCTGACCGGGAAAAAAGCATGAAAAAAGAGAACTGGACCGACGCGCAAGGCTTCGACAACAGGGCACAGGCCTGGGATGCGAGCGCTGTCCGCGCAGCCCTGGCCGATGCCGTCGCAAGGGCAATCGTCGCCCACATGCCGGTGGCCGAACCTCCGGCGGCACTCGAATTCGGTGCCGGAACCGGGTTGGTTACCCTGCGGGTCGCACCGCATTGCGGCACCGTGACCGCCATAGATACCTCAAGCCAGATGCTGCAGGTGCTGCAGGAAAAAATCGCGGACACGAACATCGCCAATATTCGCACCAGGATGCTTGACCTCAGCCTTCCGGGAGCCGCCGCAGAGCTCGGCATGACGTTCGATTTCGCATTCAGCAGCATGACGCTGCACCATATTCCCGACACGCAGTTATTCCTCGCCACCCTCTGCAACTGCATCAGGCCGGGCGGCATGGTGGCCATCGCGGACCTGGACAGCGAGGACGGGAGCTTTCATGACAATGGCTCAACCCTTGTCCATTACGGATTTGAACGGAGCCGACTCCGGGAGATGTTCGAACAGGCAGGCTTCTGCTGCGTGTCGTTCATAACCGCCCATACCATTGAAAAAACCAACCGTGACGGCAAAATCGCCAGCTACCCGGTCTTCCTCGTCACGGCACGTAAACCCGAAAGCAGAGAAGCATTATGAACCATATCACCCCGAAACGTTTCAGTGCCGTAATCTTCGATCTCGACGGCACCCTGCTCGACACGCTTGAAGACATCGCCGCAAGCCTGAACGAGGTGCTCGCTCAGCATGGCTACCCCACCCATTCGCTCGACGCCTGCCGCCAGTTGGTCGGATTCGGCATGGAGGCACTCGTCAGCAGTGCGCTGCCTGAACCGGCCCGCAACCGTGAAACCGTGGCGACGCTGCTCCCCGAAATGAAGGCGGCCTACAGCCGGCAGTGGAATGACCGTTCGCGGCCTTTTGACGGCATCGACCGGCTGCTCGACGCCATCGACCGGCTCGGCATCAAAAAAGCGGTCCTGTCCAACAAGCCCGACGAGTTTACCAGACTCTGCGTCGAAGAGCTGCTCGATGCCTGGCGTTTCGACGTGGTCATGGGACACCACGACGGCATACCGCACAAGCCGGCCCCTGAAGGAGCCCTCCTGGTGGCGAAGATGCTCGGCGTCAGGCCGCAAGAGATCCTGTATGTCGGCGACAGCGGCATCGACATGCAGACAGCCGCAGCGGCGGGGATGTTCCCGCTCGGCGTCCTCTGGGGCTTCCGCCCTGCCGACGAACTGCTTGCAAAAGGGGCATTGCGGCTTGCAGAAACCGCTGACGAAATCATCGGCCTGCTCGAACAGGAATAATGCCGGCCGGCCGGCTATCCCCCGCCATCCGCCACCGCCCGACCAGATGAAACAGGAGTGTTACGGATTTCACATATCCGTAACACGGGCTGTCCTGCCGCTTTCGTATGTTGCCTGAAGAAGTTATCCCCCACTGAAGCTGCAGCGGGAAACCGCGTTTCGCCAAAGGCGACATCCCCGGCAGATAACGAAGTCGCCAGAAAAAAAACGGCAGTATCGGCATGGAACCAACAGGACCAGAGGCAATGGCCTCAACCGGCAGAATGGCACCGCCCCGGAACCTTCACGAGCCCCTTGAAGCGAATCAGTCCGAACCCTCCATTTTTTTCAACCGGGAACTCAGCTGGCTGGAATTCAACCGCAGGGTACTCGAAGAGGCAATTACACCGGATGCCCATCCGCTCCTT
This sequence comes from uncultured Chlorobiaceae bacterium, assembly GCA_964611215.1. Classification (GTDB taxonomy): domain Bacteria; phylum Bacteroidota; class Chlorobiia; order Chlorobiales; family Chlorobiaceae; genus Chlorobaculum. The sequence continues at coordinate 116,167 of CAZSXF010000001.1, read as the reverse complement.
GAGCGGGCGAAATTCATCTCCATTTTCAGTTCGAACCTCGACGAATTCTTCATGATCCGGGTTGCCGGCATTGAACACCAGTACGAGGCAGGACTCCAGAAAAGAACGGTCGACGGTTTCACCCCGGCCGAACAGCTTGAACGGATACGTTCGGTCGTCTTCCGGCAGCTGCAACGCAGAAACGACTCTCTGTACGGCGATATCCTTCCGGCACTGGAACGGCAGGGAATCAGGCTCCTGGCCTTCCATGAACTCCCGGACCACGAGCAGCAGTGCCTGAACCGCCATTTCCGGGAAGCGATATTCCCGGTGCTCACCCCCCTTGCATTCGACACCAGCCATCCGTTTCCCTTCATGTCCAACCTGTCGCTCAATCTTGCCATCGAGCTCAAGGATCGTCAGACAGGGGGAAAGCGACTTGCACGGGTCAAGGTCCCCGGCAGTCTGCCGAGGCTTGTCCGGCTGGACGACGTCGGGGATCTCTCTCCGGAATCGGGCGATATCCGGTTCATCTGGCTTGAGGACCTCATCGCCAACAACCTTGGGGAGCTCTTTCCCGACATGACGGTGCTGCAATCGCACCTGTTCAGGGTCATCCGGGACGCTGACATCGACATCGAGGAAGATGAAGCCGGCGACCTGCTCCAGATGATCGAAAAAGGAGTCCGCTCCCGGCGATACGGAAAGGTGGTCCGGCTCGACATTTCGCCCGGCATGCCGTCTGGCCTCAAGCGGCTGCTCGCGGCACACCTCGATGTCAGCGAACGGATGATCTACGAACTTGACGGCAAGCCAGGCCTGTCCTGCCTGATGGAGCTTCTGAAAACCGAGAAGCCGGAACTCAAGGATGAACCCCACATCCCTCACAACCCGGTGGGCAGGGAGTGGGGAAACGATATTTTTGACGCGATCAGATCTCGCGACCGGTTGCTGTATCACCCCTATGATTCGTTCCAGCCGATCGTCGATTTCATTGACCGCGCCTCGACCGACCCGGCGGTGCTGTCCATCAAGCAGACACTCTACCGGGTGGGCAGCAATTCACCGATCGTCAGCGCACTGATCAGGGCCGCAGAACTGGGTAAACAGGTCGCCGTGCTCGTCGAACTGAAAGCACGTTTCGACGAAGAGAACAACATCATCTGGGCAAAAGCGCTTGAAGATGTCGGCGCCCATGTCATCTACGGGCTTCCCGGCCTGAAGACCCATGCCAAGCTGACCATGGTCGTCCGGCGTGAGGGCGATCGCCTGAAGCGTTACCTGCACCTCGGCACCGGGAACTACAACCCGTCGACCGGCAAGCTCTACACCGACTACAGCCTCTTCACCACCAATGCCGCCATTGCCGAAGAGGTCTCCGAGCTCTTCAACGCACTGACAGGCTACTCGCGCTACGCCGCGTACCGGCACCTGCTGGTATCGCCGATCAATACGAGGGACCGGCTCATTTCGATGATCGAACGGGAAGCCGCCGGGAAGCAACGCGGTGAGGATGCCAGGATCATCATGAAAATGAACTCCCTGGTCGATGCAAGAACGATCCGGGCTCTCTACAAGGCATCATGCCTGGGGGTACCCATCGACCTGATCGTCCGGGGCATCTGCTGCCTGCGGCCTGGTGTTGCCGGCCTCAGCGAAAACATCAGGGTCGTCAGCATCGTCGGCAGATTCCTGGAGCACAGCAGAGCTTACTATTTCGCCAATGGCACAACCCCGGAGCTTTACCTCGGCAGCGCCGACATCATGCCCAGAAACCTTGACGAGCGGGTTGAAACCCTGTTCCCCATCCTTGATCCTGAACTGGTCCGCCATATCAGGAGCGATCTTGAGCTGCAACTTGCCGACAATGTCAAGGCATGGCGTATCGAAGCCGACGGCGGCAGCAGGAAAATCATGACGGAAGGAGCGGCAGTCAACAGCCAGCTGCTCCTGATGCATCAGGCCTCGCTGCACCAGAAACGCCACGGCATCAAAAGAGGGTAAGGCTGCTGAATCCGGAACAGGCTTTTGCGCTTTGTCACATTTCGGCAAAAACAGGCGGGCGCATACAGAATTGGGCCATGGAACATCTATTTTACGGTAACGATGCTGCATGTATGCAGCAATTGCAACGACAACTCCTCCACATTAACGACGATTGCCAGCCATGCCGACATTCAGGGAAGTTATGGGTATACTTGACGGAACGGGAAACATCGACTGTTCAAACCGCGGCATCACCTCGCTGGAGGGGTGCCCGGAAATCATCGAGGGCACATTCAACTGTTCGGGAAATCTGCTGACGACGCTCGAAGGCGGGCCCGTCGCGACCGGAAGTTTCAACTGTTCAGGAAACCTGCTGACGACGCTCGAAGGTGGACCGAAACTGGTCAACGGCGACCTCAATTGCGCCGGAAACCGGCTTGAGGCGCTGACCGGTGCGCCGGTACGCATAAAAGGAGACTTCAACTGCTCCGCAAATTTTCTCGTCTCGCTCAAAGGCGCACCGAAAAAGGTCGGCGGTCGTTTCAACTGTTCTGAGAACCTGCTTGGCTCGCTTGAAGGCGCACCGCTGGAAACCGGCGCATTCGATTGCTCCGGCAACCGTCTCCGTACCCTTGAGGGCGCACCTGATGATCTCCATGGCGACATTGACTGCTCCGAAAACCAGATCATCTCGCTTGCCGGATGCCCGGATTTCGTGCACGGCGCCTTCAATTGCTCCGGCAACCGCCTCGAAACACTCAGGCATGGGCCTGTCGACGTCTCCGGCGATTATGACTGTTCCGGGAACCGGATAGCTTCGCTCAGCCATGCCCCGCGTTCGGTCGCCGGCACGTTTGACTGCACGGCGAACCCGATTGCCGGCGGCATGCCGCGTACCCGCATCATGGCCCACCACGACGCCATCAGGCCCTGCCAACTGCAGCATGCCGTCTGATGACCGCCATCCCTGACACGATCTACTTCCGGGTTATCGAACAGGAACACCCGGATACCGGGCCCGGCAAGAATCTTCCGGAAGGCTGGGGGCTCGAAGTGCTCTTTTCGCGCAGGGAACGCCAGATTTTCTACGATACGTTCGAAAGCCAGGCATATCACAACGGGCTCCTGATTGTCAGGAGCAAGGCACACCTGGAAATCATCTCGCTCGATTCCGGAAAAGTCATCGCGGAAACGCCATTCCCCGGAACGCCGGCTTCCTTTTTCGCCGAAACGCTCCAGGAGGGGACGGCACGGGATATGCTCCTTGAATGCAGCGGCGGAGGCATCCGGGCGTTCATCCGGGTTTCCTCCGTGGAAATCATGCGCACTTCATGGAAAATCCTGGACGGAAACCGCAAAACGGTCGGCACCCTGACGACCGAAGAGCTGCTGCACCCTGACCGGCCGGATCAACCGGCGTTTGCGAAATTCCACACGATCACGCCGCTCAAGGGGTACCACCGCGAACTGGCCAGCATGCTGCAGGCGCTGCCCGAGCCGGTCGACACGTACCGTCTGACGGGATACCGCGAACGGTTCCTGCTACTCGTCGCATCCACGGGGCATGAAATCGGCACCTACTCCGCCAAAATCCGGATGCAGCTCGACCCCGATGCAAGCATCCATGAAAACATCCGTCGGCTGCTCCGCTTCACCACCGCCGTCATGCAGGCCAACGAACCCGGGCTGCGACGGGATGTGGACACCGAGTTCCTTCACGATTACCGGGTGGCGCTTCGGCGTGCGCGCTCAATCATCAGGCAGTTCAAGGGTGTCTTCGAACCACACCGAACCGCGTGGGCCCTGCATGAACTTCGGGAAATCGCCCAACGGACCAACACCATCCGCGACGACGATGTCTGCCTGCTCTCCAGGGAACGTTATCTCGGCATGCTCCCACCGGAATTCCGTCCAGGCGCAGAGAAGCTCTTCGACGAACTTGCAGCCGAGCGCAAGCAGCTGCACCGCCGCTTCACCAGCTATCTTGCAGGCAGCGAATACCGCAATTTCATGCAGGAGTGGCTCACCTTTATCGCCGACGAACGGCTGCCGGAGGAAACAACCGCCCCCGATGCGGCGCTTTCGACCAGGGAGGTCTCGGCAAGGTCGATCAGGAAGGCATGGAAACGCATTATCGTCCATGGTCGGCGAATTGGTGCCGAAGCGACGGATCGCGAACTCCATGAATTGCGGATCGACGCAAAGCGACTCCGTTACCTCCTGGAATTTTTCTTCTCCCTCTTCCCCGGAAAACTCGCCTCGCGGCTGATCAGCCACCTGAAGCAACTCCAGGACAACCTCGGGGAGTTCGTCGACCTGTCGGTCCAGATCGCATTCCTGCTTGAACGGCTCGAATCGGCACCGACGACAACCATCGATACCGGGCTGGCTGCAGCCGTAGGCGGTTTGGCGACCGGGCTCTGGCGGGAACGGGAACGGGCAAGAAAACGTTTTACTGAAACGTTCACCAGATTTGACGATGAACAGATACGCAGCCTGCTCGACGAGCTCCTCGACAGCCTGCGACAGCACTGATCGCCCATGAAAACCATCGCCCTCTACAGCATCAAGGGCGGCGTCGGCAAAACCGCCGCTGCGGTCAACCTTTCCCATCTGGCATCATTGCGCCCGGCAAGCACCCTGATCTGCGATCTTGACCCCCAGGGGGCAAGCTCCTTCTATTTCAGGATCACTGCCGCGGAAAGCTACAACAGCAGCAAATTCCTCAAAGGCAGCCGAAAAATCAGCCGACATATCAAAGCGACCGATTTCGAAAACCTTGACCTGCTGGCCTCCGACCTCTCCTACAGGAATCTTGACATCGATCTGTCCGACGAAAAAAATCCGCGCAAGAAGCTCAGGAAAAACCTTGCGGAGCTGGAAGATGCCTACGACTACCTCTTTTTCGATTGCCCGCCGAACCTCACGCTGCTCTCTGAAAGCGTGTTCGCCGCAGCCGACCTTATTCTGGTTCCGCTGATCCCGACAACGCTCTCGGTCAGGACTTACGACCAGCTGCGCGCTTTTTTCGACGACAACAACCTGGATACCGCCAAGATCAGGGCGTTTTTCTCCATGGAAGAAAAACGCAAAAGCATGCACAAGGAGATCACCTCGATGCTGCGCAGGAACCCCGACATCCTCGAACAGTCGATCCCCTACACCTCGGAAATCGAAAAAATGGGGTTGTATCGTGCTCCGCTCACGGCCATACGCCCTGATTCAGCAGCAGCCGGAGCCTACGGAAACCTGTGGCATGAGGTCCGGGAGCTGCTCGGGTAACTGGCCTGCCTGGTGATGCCAGCCGCGGAGGACCGTATTGCGGGAGTTCACCGCTCCCCGGTGTCGATCGGTCGGGAAAGGTAACCGCCGTAATCGGGGACGATCCGAGAGTACTCGCCGACCATGAGGGGAGAAGAAATGACAAAATCAGCCGTGGCACGGTTGCAGGCTATCGGAATGTTCCAGACAACCGCCATGCGAAGCAGCGCCTTGACATCGGGATCATGGGGTTGCGGTTCAAGCGGATCCCAGAAAAAAATCAGGAAATCAATCTCGTTGTCGACGATCTTGGCGCCGATCTGCTGGTCACCGCCCAGAGGCCCGCTCCTGAGTTGCTCGATTACAAGGCCAAGTTCCCTTCCCAGCATGTCGCCGGTTGTCCCCGTCGCACATATCTTGTGACGTTCCAGGAGGTTGCGGTTGTATTTAGCCCATTCAAGAAGGTCACGCTTCTTGTTGTCGTGCGCGACGAGGGCTATACGCTTGATCTTCGGTATGGAAATATTCAGGTTCGGCATCGTAAACAACATTATCATTCATTGCACAGGACAACGAGGGACTTCCGCTTCCGGAGGTCACCCGCCTGCAGGCGACCCGTTCGCCCGCAAGAAGCCGTATACGGGAAAAAACGTAATCCAGCCGCTCTTCGTTCAGTACCGTCCTGAAATGGCCATCTCCGCCCGCCAGGCTGACGACCGGCGTAGCCGGAGCGTGCAGCTGGACACGACGCCCATCCTGCCAGTATACCAGACGGATGACCCCGGAGTCGATCTCGATGGCAGTGATGCCCCGCTTGCCGATGGCGCACCCCGAATTGAAAATGCTTGGAATGACGATATTGCCGTATCGGCCACTCCGGAGGCTTTTCCGGAACCCTTTGCGGTAGCAGGCGTCCAGTTCATCCCGCTGCACCCCGATCTCGGATTCGATTTCTCCCCGTCGCCGCTCATCGGCGCCGGCGTACTCCCGGCAGAGGTCTTCAATGCGGTAATTCAGGTAATCGACCTTTGACAGCGATTCAAACAGGGGCCGATGCGTATGGCCGATGAGCGAGATGATACCTGCCCGGTTTGAAAATTCATAGATCGCCTTTTCAATGGCATAGCGCCGGCGGCTTTCATGGGAGACCGAATAGTTGCGGATGCCGGTCGGCCGGGCAATGTAGCGGAGCAGATAATGGAGGGAACGGGTGAACAGCGATCCTGACTGACGCAGGAACGGAGAGGCCTGATGACCATGGAACAGCAGTATGGTATCGGTGCCGTACCGCAATGCAAGCGATTCGTGGAGATACGGGGCAAGCGGATAGGCGGGAACGCCGACGACCCCGAGGTCATGGTTTCCCCATATCTTGAGAAAAAAGGTTTCACGGGCGAACCGGGCAAAAAGCGCATACAGCGGTGACCATGCGCGGTAGATGCTCCTGAAGGAAAACTTCATCAGCTCTTCGATGTCACCATTGAGCACAAGGCCGAAACCCTCCGGAAGATAGTGCCGGAGCAGCGCCGTACGGAACAGATGGGAATTGTCCAGAAATTCATCGTTACGCCCCCCGTTGCCAAGATGCAGGTCACTGAAAACGACGACTTTCGACGAGTCGTCAAGCGGCATCCGGGCGGCATCCCGCAACAGTCGTCCCAGGTCAGGGTACCGGCGAAGGTCATGCACCATAACGCATGGTCAGGAGTGGAAAGGAAACGGGCTGAACCGGCGTTCAGGCAACCCCATGTGGGACAAGGTAGGATATTCTTCCGTGCGGTTCTGTGAACTCCCGGAAAACTTTCCCGGGCCCTGGCGGGACGGTCATGCTCAGGCCAGAAGGCGGAGGCGGGTGAACACGTAATCAAGGTAGTCTTCGTTCAGAACGATACGCCAGAAGCCGGTATCGCCGAGGGGCTCGGGTTCGACGTTCTTGTCGCTGACGAAGCGGCGCCCCGGTTTGCCTTTGAACCAGTAGACCAGCCGTATGTGGCCACCACCGATTTCAATGGCGGTAACGCCACGTTTGCCAATGGCACAACCTGAGTTGAAAAGGCTCGGAATGGCAATGTTGTTATAGCGACCGCTCCGGAGGCCTATCTTTTTGCCTTCGCTGAAACAGGCGTCAAGCATGACTTTAAGCTCCGAGATCTCATCCCTTATCGCCTGTCTGAGTTCGGGGCCTGCGGCAGGATAGGCCCGGCACAGGTCCTCAATCCGGAAATTGAGCTGATCGACCTTGGAGAGCGATTCGAACAGAGGACGGTGAGTATGGCCGATGATGGAGACGATCTTTGCCTGGTTCGAGAAATCATAGATCGAGCGTTCGATGGCAAACCGCCTCGTGCTGTTGTACGCAGTAGAAAAATTCCTTATGCCGAGAGGCTTGGCGACATAGCGGAGAAACAGGACCACAAGCCGACTTACCAGCGGGTAGGTTTCCCACAGCAGAATCGAGGCCTGATGGCCATGGAAGAGCAGCATCATTTCGTCACCATACCGGAAGGTGATGGATTCGAGCATGTTGGCCGCCAACAGGTAGTTCCGCTCCTCGAACAGATCGGCATCATGGTTGCCGCAGGTTTTCCAGAAAAAGCCGTTGCGCTCGAACTTCCGGAACAGATCATAGATCTCCCGCCACTGCGCCACAATGCTCTCCAGTGAAAACTTGAACATCTCCTCGATATCGCCATTCAGCACAAGGCTGTAACGCTCTGGCAGGTAATAGCTTTCCAGCATCGTCCTGACCAGGTCCGCATTGCGCCTGAACTCGTCCCGACGCCCGCCGTTACCCATGTGCAGGTCGCTCAGGATCAGCACCTTCGAGCTGTCATCAAGCGGAATCGGTTTTGCGGTTGCCAGGAGGCGTTCGAGGTTGGGATGCTTTTTCTGGTGGAGACTCATGGATACATACACTTGCGCCAGGGCGGTCCGGGTCGGCCGCACCTGTTTCACGAAACCGGCATAACCTGTAACGCTGAAACCCGCAACAGGGTTCTTGCCGCATGGCCGGAAATTCCTTTCCGGGAACCTAATTGAACATTACACAAAAAATAGCTTTCTTTCGATGTATTTGCAGGCAGATAACCCCAAGAAAAAAAGGTCGATAGTGATCGCACCCGAACGATTCGCCAAAATACGCCGCCTGCTGGAACAGCGGCAGGTCGACCTCACCCTGGTCATGGACAACGTGAACAAACCGCACAACCTCGCCGCAATCATCAGAAGCAGCGACGCCGTGGGGATCCCTGTCGTCCACGCAGTCTCCAGCAAGCCGGAAATCAGGACGAAACAGCACACCGCGGCTGGTGCGAGCCGCTGGGTGCAGGTCGAACTCGCCTCCTCAGCCGCCCCGATCATCGACAAGCTGAAACGGCAGGGCATGCAGGTTCTCGTCGCCACGTTCCGCCCCGATGCCGTTGACTTCAGGTCCATCGACTACACCCGGCCAACGGCTATCATTGTCGGCGAAGAGCTCAACGGCCCGTCGGCCGAAGCGCTGGAAATGGCCGACCGGAGCATCTACATCCCCATGTCGGGCATGGTCGAATCACTCAATGTTTCGGTTGCCGCCGCCCTTATCCTGTTTGAAGCACAGCGGCAGCGCGAGCTTGCCGGCATGTATGGCACCAGGGGGTACACCGACGCAGAATTCAAGCGACTGCTCTTCGAGTACAGCTATCCGCGCATGTCGGGAATCCTTCGGGAACAGGGCAGACCATATCCGGAACTTGACGGCAACGGCGCATTTGACCAGGCACCGTTCAGCCCCGGAATTGCCGATGCCGACGATGCATGAACCGACCTTGAAAAAACGTGCCGGCGCAAGCATTATCCTTGTCAACGGTTCCCGCCAGGTGCTGCTGATGCTCAGGGATGACAAGCCGGAAATCTGCTGCCCGGACATGTGGGATCTTCCCGGTGGCCATGTGGAGCCGGGGGAAACACCGCTCGGGTGCATCATCAGGGAGATGCTGGAAGAAATTGAAACGGACGTCACCAAATGCCGGCCATGGAGCAGATACGACTTTCCGGACCGCATCGAATATATCTTCGAAATGGCCTACGAACGCCCCGCGGAGCAGATCCCGCTGCATGAAGGCCAGCGGCTCCGTTGGTTCCACAGCCATGAACTCGAAGGGCTCGAACTCGCCTTCGGCTTCGATACCGTGCTCGACGACTATTTCAATGGCGCGGGGCGGACCGGTAGCGTGGCACCGGACTTACCTGATTGATTCGAGGTAACGTTCAGCCTCGACAGCCGCCATGCACCCTGTACCGACTGCCGTGACCGCCTGACGATAGACGAAGTCCTGAACATCTCCACAGGCGAAAACGCCGGAAACGCTGGTTTCCGTGGAATGCGGACGGGTTCTGATGTAGCCGTAATCATCCATGTCGAGCTGCCCTCGGAACAGCGCTGCGTTCGGTTCGTGGCCGATAGCCATGAACACCCCTTCGCAGGCGTGTTCGACCAGCTCACCGGTCTTGACATTCCTGAGCCGGATACCGGTTACCGCCATATCATTGCCGAGAATCTCATCGACGACCTGATTGAGCATGACGGAAATCTTCTCGCACTTCTTCACCCGGAGGCTCATGATCTTTGAGGCCCGGAACTCCTCGCGGCGATGCACGAGCACCACCTCGGAAGCGAACTTGGTGAGATACAGCGCCTCTTCCATCGCCGTATCGCCGCCGCCGATCACGAAGACCCGGCAATTCCGGAAAAAGAAACCGTCACAGGTCGCACATGCCGAAACCCCCCGGCCGCGATAGCGCGATTCGGATTCGATGCCAAGCCATTTGGCGTTGGCGCCGGTGGCGATGATGAGCGTTTTGGCCAGAAGCTCTTTTCCCCCGTCGAGGGTAAGGCTGAAGGGGCGCCGGGAAAGGTCGGCGTCGGTCACGGAAGCGGACATGAACTCGACGTTGAAGCGTTCCGCCTGGCGGCGCATCCTCGACATCAGTTCGGGCCCGGGAATGCCTTCGGGAAAACCCGGAAAGTTTTCGATATCGGTCGTGATCATGAGCTGGCCACCGGGCTGAGCGCCCTCGATGACCAGTGGCCGGAGGTTTGCCCTGCCGGTATAAATTGCTGCGGTATACCCGGCCGGGCCGGTACCGACGATGACAACGTCCCTGGTCTCCTGCTCCATCTCTGGCTGCGTCGTTAAGGTATTTCTGAAAGGATAAAAAAAGAGATATCCCGGACGATGGCCGGGATATCGTCACCAACTTCAGGAGATTCAGCCGATATGCTCGTCAAGCTTTTTGGCAATCGACGTTTTCGGCATGGCACCGACCATCTGGTCGACAACCTGGCCATTCTTGATGACCAGCATCGTGGGAATGCTCCTGATACCATACTTTGCCGCCGTGTTCGGGTTCTCGTCGACGTTGACCTTGGCGATGATGGCTTTGCCTTCATAGTCTGCAGCCAGCTCTTCGATAACCGGGCCAAGCATCATGCACGGGCCGCACCACGAAGCCCAGAAATCGACGAGGGCGACCTTGTCAGCCTGGAGAATGGAAGACTGGAAATTCTGGTCGGTAGCCGTAAAATATTTTCCGCTCATAATATAAATGGAATAAGGGTTGGAAGGAAATCGCTACAACTCTATGCCAATACAGTGGGCATAGGCCCAAAGTAAAAAAAATCCCGTTGCTGAACAATCAGCCGCTGATTTTCACATTGTCCGGCCCGAGGATCTCTTCCAGTTGCTCCAGGGCCTCGTCATCGGGTTCGATCGGCGTGTTCCTTGCAAAAATCCTGATGGTTTCGTTGTTGCCGGACACGGTAGCCTTCACCTCGAAGTCAACCGGTGTGCCCCCTTTATGGGCCGCAAAAATGGCATGAACCGCCTGAAGTTTTTCAAGCTGCCGCGCATCGTCGGCATCTACCCGGAGGACAACCTTCCGGACAAGGCTGGACCGGACGTTCTTGAGCGGCACCACCTCCCTGACGAGCAGTTTCAGGCTCCCGTCCTTCAGTTCAGCTTCAACGACAAGCATGACCACCTCATCCGGCCGCAGGAGATGGCGAAACTGCTCGTACACGCTGGCGAAAACCGTGAAATCGGCTTTTCCGGTAAAATCCTCAAGCACCCCGAAGCACATCTGCTTGCCTTTTCTGTCCTGGTACGGCTTGAGCGACACGACGACCCCGATCGCCTTGTACAGGCGCTGTGCATGCACATCACGCTTGTCGAGCGGAAGGCTGGCGAACGCCTCCCAGTCACGACGGTACGGATCGAGCGGGTGGTGACTCAGGTAAAAACCGACCAGGCGCTTCTCGTGCTGGAGCTTCTCAGTGTCGGCCATGGGCTCGGCATTGTCAAGCTCAGGGAAATAAACCCCTGCCTGGTCATCGCTGAAATCATCGCCGAAAAAGCCCCCCTGGCCGAGGGTGACCGCCTTGTTCTGGAGCTGGCCGAATTTCATGGCCTTTTCGACATTGGCCAGCAGCTTCGCACGGTTTCCGTCAAGTTCATCGAGCGCCCCTGCAAGAATGAGACACTCAAGCGCCTTGCGGTTCATCGCCCGAAGGTCGACCGAAGCCGTCAGATCGAACAGGTTTGCGAAGGGCTTGCCGTTCCTCCTGAGCCTTGCGGCAACAACCGCCTTGGCAGCGCTGCCGACCTGTTTGATGGCGCTCAGACCGACACGGATATACGCCCGTCCCCTGACCTCGTCGACGGAAAAAAGCGCATCGCTCCGATTGATCGACGGCGGAAGGGTAAAAATGCCGAACCCTTTGGCCTCGTCGGTCAGGTGCTTCATACGCGCGGTGTCGCCGATTTCACTGTTCAGGATCGCGGTCACGAACTCGATCGTATAGTGGGCCTTGAGGTAACCGGTCCAGTACGCCAGCACGCCGTATGCTGCCGAATGGCTCTTGTTGAAGCCGTAACCGGCGAACTCGGCCATCAGGTCGAAAATCCTGGTGGCAAGGGCCTGGTTGACACCGATGCCGACAGCTCCGTCGACAAATTCGTCCTTGAATTTCTGCATCAGCTTCGGGTCCTTCTTGCCCATCGCCTTGCGAAGGTTGTCGGCTTTTGCCAGCGAGAAACGGCCCATGACCTGGGAAATCTGCATCACCTGTTCCTGGTAGACGATAACGCCATACGTCTCCTTGAGAATTTCCTCAAGCATGGGATGCATGTAATCGATCTCCTCCCTGCCGTGCTTACGGTCGACGAACAGGTCGACCGCATTGCGCTCCTCGTCGATTTCGGCATTGAGCGCACCAGGGCGGTACAGGGCGCTCATGGCAATGATGTCGCCTATCTGCGTCGGCTGAAGGCGGGTCATGTAGCTCTGCATGCCCGAAGACTCGAACTGGAAGATGCCGGCCATCTTGCCCTCCTGGAAGATCCTGAAGGTCTGGCGGTCGTTCATCGGCACCTTTTCAAGGTCGATATCCTCAAGGTGGCGCTTCTTGATGAGACGCAGGGTTTCGTCGATGACGGCAAGCGTTTCAAGCCCGAGATAGTCGATTTTCAGGAGACCCGACTGTTCGATGCAGTTTTTGTCGAACTGGGTCACCACCTGCTTCATATCGGCACTGTCGGAGGACTTGCCGCTGGTCCCGTCGATGTCGCTCGCGTCGAATTCGTCGGCATACTTGCGCTCTTCGGTCTCGATCTTGTTGGAAACGTAGAGCGGAACCTGCTCTTCAAGCGCGCCGTTGGTGATCACCACGGCACCGGCGTGCATCGAGACGTTACGTGCGCGCCCCTCCATCGCCCGGGCATATTGCATGAGCTGGCGGTACTGCTGGTCGGTCTCGACCAGCCGGCCAAGCTCCTTGACCTCCCGGAACGCATCGTCAAGGGTCGTGCCCGGCTTCGAAGGGACCAGCTTGGCGAGCTGGTCTACCGCCTTGAGCGGCACGTCGAGTACCCTGCCGGCATCACGAATCGCCGCTTTTGCACCAAGGGTGCCGATTGCAACCACCTTCGCCACGCTTTCCGTCCCGTACTTCTCAACCGTGTAATCAAGCACCTTCTGCTTGCCGACCGGGGTGAAGTCAATATCGATATCCGGCATGGAAACCCGCTCCGGATTCAGAAAGCGCTCGAACAGGAGCTTGTACTTGAGCGGATCGATCCTGGTGATGCCGGTCAGGTAGGCGATAATGCTGCCGGCAGCAGACCCCCTGCCGGGGCCGACCGAATAGCCCAGACGACGCGACGCGGCGATAAGATCGCTGACGATGAGGAAATAGGAGCTGTACCCCATCTTTTCGATAACACCGAGTTCAAGTTCGATCCGATCTTGCACCGCCCGCGGATCGAGCCCGAGGCTCTCCGGGTTCGCATACTTTTCCTTCGCCCCTTCATAGGTCAGGTGCCGAAGGTAGGCCTTTTCATCGGCGAACCCGTCCGGGACGGGAAAATGCGGCAGGCGCGGTTCCTGCGTCTTGAACACGTAGGAACAGGCATCCGCAATCCTGACGGTATTGTCGAGCTCTCCGTACTCGTTCGTGAAAATCGCCGACATCTCCGCGGCAGACTTGAAATAGTTCTCGCTGCCGGGAAGGCATTGCAGATTGCGGCTATCGAGCTTCTCCTTGGTCCTGTTGGCGGTCATGGCCCGATAGCATCCGGAATCGCTCCGGTCGAGGTAATGCACGTTGTTGGTCGCCACGAGCGCTATCGCCATCTCCTTCGAGAGCCGGATGGTCGACTCGCGAAGCTGGTCGTCATAATCCGCCCCATGGTGCTGCAATTCAAGAAAGAATCGGTCGCCGAAGAGCTCTCTGTACACACCGGCACACCTGGCGGCTTCGGCAAGGTCGCCGTCAAGCAACGCCCTTCCGACAAGCCCCGCATGTGCGGCCGAAAGGCAGAAGAGACCACCCGTGCACGAGGCAAGCACCTCCATGTCCACCTGCGGCATCCCGTTGGTGAAGCCTTCGCGGGCAGCCCGGGAGAGAAGGATACACATGTTGCGGTACCCTTCGTCATCCCTGATGAGAAGCACCAGCGTCGCCGGCCGCCCATCCCTGGACTCCGTCCCGGCAAGGAAAATCTCAGACCCCATGACGAGCTTCACCTCAGCCTTCCTGGCATGGCTGAACAGCTCCGGCATGTTGAACATTGCCGCATAATCGGTCACGGCGACCGTCGACATCCCCTTTTTCCTGCATGCTGCGAACAGCTCATCGGGAAAGATCGGGCTGCTCTGCATGGAGTAGTGCGTGTGGGTATGCAGATGAACAAACTCCATTGGGCTATCGGTTCTGGGTCTGTGGCAAGGCGCCCCCCCGGCGGCTGCCGGGGAGATTGGCCCGGCGGGCGGAAGGTTTTTCGCAGGCGTGACAGCACGCGACTGCATGGTTCATTATAACGTTTACACCGGTTCTTCCAAGTCCAATCGCCAAACCCTCACCGGATGCTGCCGGAGAAGCGCCATCCGTGGCCCGTCGGCCACCGGATGGAAAAACTTGCCACTCGACGACGGCGGGGCCGCGCTGCATGATTATCTTCGCGCCGGGCAGGTAAAGCTGGCGATCAGTATGGCTTGCCGCTGATTTTTTCGTATGTTATGGGATACGAAGCAGCCCCTCCAAACCTGAAAGCTAACAGATCCCGAATTGGAGCAGAACATCTATAAGCAGTGTCCTGTCTGCAACTTCCCACTGGCAGAACAGAACGCCATATGTCCGAGGTGCGGCAACGATATCCTCGAAGACATCTCGACCCTCGATGAGCAGAACCTCGAAAAACACTGCAGGATCATCGAAGACAAAAAAGCCGACTGGTACATCAGATGCCTGGCTGAAAACATCGATACCGGCAAAAGGACAACCGTGAGCTTTACCCCGGAATATGCCAATACCTCGCAGCCATCCGCGCCACTCCGCCCACCGCACGGAGAAGAGACCGCCATGCCTTCGCCGCGAACCGTTCTGCTCAGGGATCCGCAGAAACGCATCGAACTGTTCCGATGGCTTGACCGCGATTGGAAAGAGGTGGTGCGCAACGCCCTGAAAATCCAGCACGACCCGAGCGAGTCCGACATGCTCAAGTTCCTCAACGCCACCTCGCTCCGTTGTGACAACCACCGGATCCATCACCTCGGTCCGGTCAGCCTCCTGGAAAACCTGGAACAGCTCCGTTGCGACGAAACCCCTGTCGAAAACCTCGAACCGCTGCGCCACCTCAAGCACCTCAAGCGGATCTACGCCTTCGATTGCAACTTCGAATCGCTTGAGCCGTTACGCAACCTGCTCTCGCTGAAGCTGCTCTGGATATCGAGCACCGAGGTGAGCGACCTGTCGCCGATCGAGGGACTCATCAACCTCGAAGAACTCTACTGCTCCGAAACCCCTGTCGCTGACATCGCACCGCTCGCAAGCCTCGTGAACCTCGAAAAGCTGAGCTGTTACAAGACGGACATCAGGACCATCGAGCCGCTCAGAAGACTTGAGAACCTGATCGAACTGGGCATCAACAACACGGCGGTGACGTCGCTCGAACCCGTTGCGGGGCTCGTGAACCTCGAATACCTCCGTTGCAGCAAAACTGCCATCAGAAGCCTCGAACCGCTCAGGAACCTCTCAAACCTGCGTGAACTGAGCATTGAACAGACCGAGGTGCACAGCCTCGAACCACTTGCCGGCCTCGAAGACCTGGAGGAGCTCATCATCACCGGTTCGCCGATAACCTCCATCGTACCGATCATGCACCTGGAGAGCCTTGAAAAACTCGAGCTTTCCTCCGGTGTAGTGCCTGAATTCGAACTCGACCGCTTCGTCCAGGAGCATCCCACCTGCGAAGTCATTCTCAAGGGCTGAGACGGCAGCAGGCGGTCGTCCGCAACGGCACAGGGCAAAACTGAAAAGAGGCTGCCCCGGCAACGACACCGGGACAGCCTCTTTTTCCATTTCCACAACGCGCCCCACCCCCGGTCGCGCCTCCGCACTGCGGCAACGACGCAACCGGGAAATGGTGCTGCGGGTCATTCGACGTACATGATCGCCTGGCCTGCGGTAACGCTCTCCCCTTTCCTGATCAGGACAGCGCCGACTTTGCCCGATACGGGAGACTTGACGGGCGACTCCATCTTCATGGCTTCAAGCACAGCAAGCTCCTGACCTTCAGTCACGGTATCACCGACCTTGACCATAATCGTGACGACATTGCCGGGCATGGCCGACGTTACCGGCGTACCGGCATGCTGCGGACGGGACTGTACCATCTGCGGCAGGGTAACCGGCTGCATGCCCTGGCCGACGGACTGGGCCATGGCAACACCATCGGCAATCACCACATTGAAGGATTTGCCGTCCACCATGACAAGGTAATTACCCGACAGACCGTGTGAAGTCGGGCGGATCAGCTCCTGCAGCCGCTCAGACAGGTCTTTGCCGTTCGAGGTCACCTTCAGCGCCTCTTCATCCTTTCTGGCCTGCTCCTCGACTTCGACATCTTTCTTGTAACGGATGCCGAGCGGCTTTTCGCCCTGCAGGAACGAAATACCTTTTGCGCCACAGGTAGCAGCGATGAAAATATTCTCGTCACTCTCCTCAAGGTGTGCTTCGCGAAGCAGCTTGCGGTTATGCTCTATGCCAAGCTCCGGGTTCCGGTCGTTGATATCGTGGACGTCCTGAACGGTCGGTTCCAGGCCGAGCTGCTCGGCGGCCAGCCGGACCACTTCGGGATCGGAAGCCGCCGGGGTCTTGCCGAAATAGCCGAGCACCATCCTGCCGTAACCATCCACGATCTTCTTCCATGGCCCCTGCACGGTATTGGCGAACGCCTGCTGGAAATAGAACTGCGACACAGGCGTCACCGAAGCGCCAAACCCGCCCTTGGCAACCACTTCACGCATGTTGCGGATCACTTCAGGAAAGAAATGGAGCGTATCATGGTCACGCATCATCTGCGTATTTGCCGTCAGGGCACCGCCCGGCATCGGTGAAAACGGGATCAGCGGATTGACCTCCTTGGCTTCCGGAGGCATGTAATATTTTTCCATATGCTCGATGAACAGTGCTTCGACCTTCAGGTATTTCTCCTGGTCGATATCGAGCGAATAGTCGGTCCCGCGCAGGCGATGCCACATGGTGAGGATATCAACCTCAGAGGTACCACCGCTGACCGGAGCCATGGCGAGATCGATAACATCGATACCGGCCTCGATGGCGGCAAAATTGCACGCCACGCCCATGCCCGCGGTATCATGGGTATGAAACTGCAGGACGGTCCCTTCAGGCAACAGCTTCCTGGCACCCCTGACCGTTTCATAGATGACGGCCGGAGTCGTGCTGCCCGATGCGTCCTTGAACGCAACGCTGTCGAACGGAATCCCCGCGTCAAGGATCTCGCGGAGCTTGTCCAGGTAAAACTGCGGCGTGTGGCAATAAGACTCTTTCAGCCCCGGAGGAAGGCCCATGAGGGCGACAACGACCTGGTGCTTCAGGCCGGCATTGACGATGCACTGCCCGGACCAGGCGAGGTTCCTCACATCCATGAGGGCATCGAAGTTACGAATGGTTGAAATGCCATGCTTTTTGAAGAGCCGCGCATGCAGGTCGATGATATCCCTCGACTGCGATACCAGGCCGACGACATTGGCCCCCCTCGACAGGGTCTGCAGGTTGATGTCCGGCCCGACGACCTTCCTGCAGGCATCCATCATCTCAAAGGCATCTTCCTGGCAATAAAAGTAGAGGCTCTGGAACCGTGCCCCGCCACCGATTTCGAAGTTGTCGGTCCCCGCCTCGACGGCAGCTTCAAGCACCGGCAGGAAATCCTCGGTTTTAACCCGTGCTCCGTAACAGGACTGGAACCCGTCACGGAAGGAGACATCCATGAACCGTATTGTTTTCTTCATAAAGGTTGATTTGTTTTCAGTGCTTAACGAGATGATCCTACTGCCGCCGACGGTAAAACCTCAGCGCTGACCAGCCTCCCTGAGGCGAGCAAACGATTCGTCTTCGACCTGCTGGTGCAGGCTGTTTCCATGCGCGTCCATGGTGACGATACATGGAAAATCCTTGACTTCCAGATGCCACATCGCTTCAGGGACACCCATCTCTTCGAGGAAATCCACTCCGGTCACCTTCTTGATGCAGCGGGCATAATACTGGGCGGCGCCCCCGATGGCGTTCAGATAGACGGCACCGAAATCCTGCAGCCCCTGCAGGGTTTTCGGCCCCATCCCCCCTTTGCCGATGATCGCGCGCAGGCCAAGTTTCCTGATAACGTCGGCCTGGTATGGCTCCTCACGGATAGAGGTGGTCGGGCCGGCAGCCTTGACGACATACTCGCCTGCCTCGTTCTTCAGGACAACCGGACCGCAATGGAACAGGACCCCGCCTTCGGTCTGAAGGCCTTCGGGAAGATCGTGGTTCATGACATAGTGGTGGAATGCGTCCCTTCCGGTATGCATCTGGCCGTTGATGATAACGATGTCGCCAACCTTGAGTTTGCGCACCTCATCCTCACGCACCGGCGCCTGCAGCACGACCTCCCTTCCGGTAAGCGGAATGCCTTCGCCGCGCGCCATCCGGCGAATCTCATCCGCGTCGCGGTACTGCCATGAGGTGATCGAGCCGCCCTCGGGCTCAAGCAAGACCCCAAGCCTGCGGTACGCCCAGCAATTGTAGGCGACAGAGACGTAGAAACTTGCCGGAACACGGTGGGATTTGCCGATCTTGCAGCCAAGAAGGGTTGCATTGCCGGAAAAGCCCATCGGTCCGATATGCATACGGTTGGCTTTTTCCAGGATCTCCTGCTCAAGTGCATCCAGCTCCGGGTCAGGATTCCGGTCGTCAACACGACGCAGCAGCTGGTGCTTTGCCAGGTCGTAACTGCTGGTGCGGTCGCCACCGATGCCGACACCGATGAAACCGGGACTGCAACCCTGCCCCTGCGCCTGGAACACCGCATGCATGATGCACTTGAACACCCCGTCAATATCACGGGCGGCACGATCAAGGCCCGGAACCTCGAGCGGCAGCGAATACTGGATGTTCTTGTTTTCGCACCCGCCACCCTTGAGAATCAGCTTCACTTCGATCTCATCACGATCCCATGGCTCGAAATGGATCACGGGAAAGTGTTCACCAAGGTTGTTGCCCGAATTCTTGCCGCTGAAGGCGTCGACAGCGTTGGGCCGGAGCTTGCCCTGGCGGGAGGCTTCCACGATGGCGGCTTCGATCTCCTTTTTCATGAACAGCTGGTCTGCACCTTTCGGGGTATGGACAAAAAAGGTAGGCATGCCGGTATCCTGGCAGATCGGCGAAGAGCAGTCAACGGCCATGTCGATGTTGACCGAAATGGTCGACATCGCGAGGTCTGCCCGGCTGTCGGGAGCCTCGCTGGAGATCGCCTTGTCGATGGCTGCACGCACATCGCTCGGAAGGTTCGTCGAAGTTTCGCTGATCAAGGCGATGATGGAATCCCTGAAGTGTTGCATGTGCTGAATCATGTAGATGTTGGAAATAGCGTGGATTATCTGGTTGATTATCCGGGAACGACTTTGTCGACCGCATCCTGCTTGACAAGAAGGACGGGAACCGCAGCGGACCGGAAAACCGCTTCCGCCACACTGCCCATCATGAGCCGCACGATGCCGGTCCTGCCATGAGAACCCATGATGATCAGATCGGCAAACCACTCGTGCGCATGATTGATGATCACCTCGGTCGGCACGCCGGTCACGATCTTCACGTCTGCGGAAAGCCCCTTTTTCTTTTCCGCCATGAGCATCCTGGAAAACCCTTCCGAAAGCGTGTTCTGTTCCTCGGGGCTTTTAGGCTCGTGCTCCTGGATGTGCAGAAAGCGGACATGGGCGCTGACCCGACGGGCAAACTCTATGGCATAACGGACAGCCTTGTCGGAGGTGTCCGAAAAATCTGTTGGGCAAAGTATTTTTGAAAGCTGGATCATTGATGCGGCTCTGGTTGCTGATATGTTCTGGCTGTAATATATGGCTGGTCACAAGCATTAAATTTACAACTTTTCCCGAAAATTCTCATTGCCCGCCCTGCTTTGTCAGCATACGCCCGATATGCCCCGCGCAACCGCAGCCCGAAAGCCGCAAAACCCCACGGAAAGCACGGCACGCAGCAAAATTTTATGTAGAATGAAGAAAGAGAAACCCGACAAATCCCGCCAGCATGAATCCGGTTGCTCAAGCCCTGCTCCGTCCGGAAGCCTACCCGCATCCCGTATCTGCGGAAACCGGCATCCAGCTTGTCGAAACGCATATCTCATGGATATTTCTGACAGGCAAATGGGCCTACAAGCTCAAGAAACCCCTTGACCTCGGATTCCTTGATTTCTCGACGCTGCAACGCCGGGAGCTGTGCTGCCATGAAGAGGTCCGCCTGAACCGCCGCCTCTGCCCGGACATCTACCTGGGCGTCTCTCCGGTAACGGTTGCCGACGGCGTCTACCGCGTCGACGGCCAGGGCAGGGTCGCCGACTACCTGGTCCGCATGCTGCAGTTCGACCGGAACCTTGAAATCGACCGTCTGCTGGCAGCGGAGCGCCTCCCGGCGGAACGGATCAGGGAAATTGCCGCCATGATCGCAAGGTTCCACCAGTGCGCGGAACCAGCAGCGCCGGAAACGCCGTACGGAACTCCGGCCGTCCTCCTGGAACCGATGCTTGAAAACCTCGACATCACCGAACAGCTGCGCCATGCTCCTGAAGAAACCGTTGCCATGGAACGGATACGGCAGTGGACGCTCGACGAGCACCGCCGCCTTTCACCAGGGCTTTCGGAGCGCAAGGCCGAAGGGTTCATACGTGCCTGCCATGGCGACCTGCACACCAGCAACATGGTGATCCTGAACGGCCATATCAGGATATTCGATTGCATCGAGTTCAACCCGAAGCTCAGCATCATCGATGTCATCAGTGATATCGCGTTCCTGTTCATGGACCTGGAACATGCCGCACGCAAGGACTACGCATGGCTCCTGCTGAACACCTACCTTTCGGCGACGGGCGATTACGCCGGGCTTCGCATGCTCCGGCTCTACCTCACCTACCGGGCCATGGTCAGGGCGAAGGTGACCGCCATCAGGTTTTCCCAAAGCGCCTCCCCCATCGAAAAGGCGGCTGCACTTGAAGCACACCGCTCCTACCTGCGCCTCGCCTCAGGCTACCTCAAGTCACCCAGGCCCGTGCTGGTCCTGATGCACGGCGTTTCCGGTTCAGGCAAGTCGCAGCTTGCCGCCCGCCTGTCCGAAACCGCCGGCTGTGTCGTCATCCGTTCCGATGTCGAGCGTAAACGGCTGTTCGGCCTGGAAGCCCATGAGGGCAGCCGATCCTCCGGTGTCGACATCTACACCCCGGAAGCCGGCGAAAAAACCTATGCAACCCTCTTCGATCAAGCCGGTGAAGTCCTTTCGGGAGGCTTTTCGGTAATCATCGATGCCACGTTCCTGAAAAGGTCCAACCGACGGCCATTCATGGAACTTGCCGAACGGCTGGGGTGCAGGTGCCGCATCATCACGACGACGGCTGAACGAGAAACACTCAGGCAGAGGGTCGCCGGAAGGCTGGAAGAAGGATGCGACCCATCGGAAGCAAACCTGCAGGTACTTGCCGGACAGCTTCTGTCGCTGGAAGGACTTGACGATCGGGAAGCGACCCTGGGCATCACGGTTGACACCCAGGGCCGGATCGACCATGCCGCAATAGCTGCGGCGGTTTTCGGTTAGGCGGCTCAGACCTGAACGCCGAACGCGCTGCGGATCAAAAGACCGGCAAGGAAGCTGATGCCGGAAACCACCAGGATAAGCCCGGCCATCTCCAGGAAACGGCTGCGGAACGGGACTCCCTGGGCAACGGAAATGTAAAAATTGAACAGACCGATAATGACCATGGCACCGGCGAATGCAGAGGCGAGGCACAGGTACAGGTTCGTCAGCACCAGGTAGGGCGCGATCAGCACCGTCACGGCGATGATGTAGGCGATGCCGGTATAGAGCGATGCCTTGTAGGGGCTTCTGCCGTTTGCCTCCGTCTTGGTCGACAGATACTCGGAAGCCGCCATGGAGAGGGCCGCCGCAAATCCGGTGATGATAGCCGTCAATGCAACGATTCTGGTATTCTGCAGAGCAAAGGTAAGACCTGCCAGAGCGCCGGTAAGCTCAACCAGGGCATCGTTCAGCCCGAGTACGATGGAACCTGTGTATTTCATCCGTTCCTCGTCCAGGAGCGTGAGCAAAGCCTCTTCATGCTCCTCTTCATCGTTGGCGATGGCATTGATTTCGCTGAACGAGGCAGCCAGGCGCCCGTACGCATCATGTGCCTTCTGCTCTCCCGACTCCATCAGCTTGATGCCGAAGGTGAAACCGAACAGCACGCTCACCGTTGAATAGAACCATATCCGCCAGCGACTCGGAGCAATCTCCCTGCCGGTATACTTCTTCCATGTTTCATAGTGCCTGAGCTCGTCTTCGGATATCTGGACCAGAATCCTCCGGTTCTTGACACCGGGCACCCGCTTCGCAAGGTTTTTGTAGATATGGTGCTCGGTGATTTCGTTCTTCTGAAACCCTGCAATAGCCTGCAGATCCATGCCGTTACGGTCTTCCAAAAATAACCCCTTTTTTAATGTTGTGTTACTACCGTGAACCGCTCAGGGCCTCGTCGCCGCTTCCACCAGCGCATGCATCCGGGACACATAGTCTGCGGGCGTTTCGAGATCGCCTTCGAGCAGCAGCGCTCCCTCGTACAACTGGATGACGGCAGCCTGCACGATAGGGTCCTCCTTGAGACCGACAGCGTATTTGCCGGCAAGGTTCCGAATGATCGGATGGGAGGTATTGACTTCGATGATCTTCCGGCTCGCCGGTCCACCCTGCTGCATCATCTTCATCATCCGCTCCAGCTGGCTGTCCATGGCGTCCCGGGCGCTGACCAGCGTCACCGGCGAACTGACCAGACGCTTCGACTCGACCACGTCGGCAACGCGGTCGCCAAGTACCTCCCGGAACAGGGCGAGCACGCCGGCGGCGCCTTCAGCCCCAAGCCGTTCGCCTTCCGGCTCGACCGCCGTGCCGGAAAGATCGATATCGGCCTTCTCGATCGACTTCAGCGGCTTTTTGTCATACTCGAAAATGGACGGAATGACGAAAAGGTCGACCGGGTCCGAAAGCAGCAGCACTTCGATATCCTTCTTGCGGAAATATTCCAGGTTCGGATGTCCGAGCATCTGGCTGCGGTTGCTGCCCGCATGGTAGTAGATCTCACCCTGGTCGGCCGCCATGCGGCCGACATACTCCCTGAGCGTGATCATCTCCCCCTCGGCAGTCCGGGTCGTTTCAAAACGCAGCAGATCGATCAGTTTGTCGCGGTTCGTAAAGTCGCTGTTCAGGCCGATCTTGATGATCGGGCCGAACGCCTTGTAAAAGGTCTTGAACTTCTCCGGCTGCTCCGATGCAAGCGTCTCGAACCAGCCAAGCAGCTTGCCGGTGAGAATCTGCCGTATCTTCGACATGACCGGGCTTGACTGCACCATCTCGCGAGAAACGTTCAGCGAGAGGTCTTCGGTATCGACCACGCCTGCGACGAAACGCAGGTATTCCGGGAGCAGGTCTCGGCACTCCTGCTGGATGAGCACTTTTTTGGCATACAGCTGTGGGCCCCGCTGCTCAAGCGCCCCCTGACGGTAGAGGAGCTCCATGGGAGCCTCGGAGGGAATAAAGAGGAGCGCCTTGAAGCTGACCGCGCCCTCGACCGAGATATGCAGGTAATCGAGCGGATCCTGAAAATCGTTGGAGATAAATTTGTAAAACTCCCGGACCTCGTCGTCCTGCAACTCGCTTTTCGAACGCTGCCAGAGTGCCGTGACGCTGTTGACCTGACGATCTGCGAGAAATATCGGGTAATCGACGAAGTTCGAGTACTTCCTGATGATCTGTTCGAGGCGGTGCTCCTCGGCAAACTCCTTGAACTCCTCCTTGAGGACGAACGAAATTCTCGTGCCCCGTGAAGCACGTTCAGCAGGTTCGACCGTATAGGTTCCCTGGCCGCCGGAGCGCCAGCGCCATCCTGTCGCACCAGGCTCGGCACTTCGGGTCTCGACCGTGACCTCGTCGGTCACCATGAACACGGAATAAAAACCGACACCGAACTGGCCGATCAGATTCGCATCGACCGCCCCCCCATCCTGACGGGCCTTCATGGCCTCCATGAAGCCAAGTGTCCCGGAGCGGGCAACCGTCCCGAGGTTGGCAATCAGTTCTTCCTCGGTCATACCGATACCGGTATCCTCGATGACGAAGCTCCGATCTTCGGGATTGACGGTAATGGTGATCTTCAGCTCGCCCTCCCGGTCAATGCCTTCGTCAGAAGAGAGCATCCGGAAACGGGCCTTGCCCAGGGCATCCGAAGCGTTCGAGATCAGTTCCCGGAGGAAAATCTCCGGATGCGTATACAGTGAATGGACGATCAGGTCGAGAAGCTGCTTCATCTCGGCCTTGTATTCGAAGGATTTCACCGATGGTGCGGTCGTGTCGCTCATGTTTCGTAGATGGTCAGGTTGCAAAGGTGCCCCTCGGAAGGGTGCTGACAATTTCGGGGTAAATTTAATCGTGCAGGATAAATCACGCAACTCCCCATGGCAAGAAGAAGCGTCGAAGGCGCCTTGCCGGGCGCCTTCTGAGGAGACTGCCGGAACGGCAGCAAAGGGAATCGTGACGGGAAAGAAAACCCGTCAGACGCGCCGCAGCTTCTTGCGCGCCGCAGCCTCGCCCTCATAGACGCGCTTGACGCCGTCGCCGAGAGCCTTCTCGATATCCCTGATGTTGGAGACCAGCCTGGACATGCCTGAAATTTCAACAGATGCGGCCTGGTCCGATCCCCACATCGCACGGTCGAGCGTCACATGGCGTTCGACAAACACGGCGCCGAGTGCGACAGCGGCCCAGGTGGTTGCAAGGCCGACCTCATGGCCGGAGTAACCGATCGGCACCTCGGGATAGAGCTGCTTCAGGGTGGAGATCATCTTCAGGTTCAACTGCTCGACCGGGCATGGATAGGTGGAATTGGTGTGGGCTACCATCAGGTTTTCGCGGCCGAGCGTCCTGACGGCGGCATCGACCTCCTCCATCGTGGACATGCCGGTCGAAATAATGAGCGGTCGGCCGGTGGCCTTCGTCTTCCTGAGCAGTGTCAGATCCGTCAGCGATGCGGATGCAGCCTTGTAGCAGGGCGGGTTGAACTGCTCCATGAAGTCAACCGCCTCTTCGTCCCAGCATGAAGCAAACCAGGCGATCCCCTTCTTGCGGCAATAGGCATCAATTTCGGAATACTCGTCAAATCCGAATTCGACACGGTACCGGTACTCCATATAGGTCATACGTCCCCAGGGCGTATCACGTTCGACGTTGCGCTGCTCCATGGGCACGCACAGTTCCGGGGTGCGTTTCTGGAACTTGACGGCATCACAGCCGGCAAGAGCCGCGCCATCGATAAGTTTTTTGGCAACATCCATCGATCCGTTGTGGTTAATGCCGATTTCGGCAATAACATAGACGGGATGCCCGTCACCAGCCATCGACTGTCCGATCCTAACTTCTGCCATAACTGTAAGGTAATAAAGGAGAACCTGCATGCCGGCGTCGGCACGCACGTTCAGGTTGTTGTAAAAGGTTGTGTAAACGTTTTTGCATGTTTCAGGAGATACGCAGCGCGATCAGCCATTCGGCAAAATCCCTGAATCCCCCCCTGCCGCCATCCGCACGGCTGCGGTAATGAATAAACGGTTCGACAAACTGCAGGCCGTCGGCGGGAGTCGCTGCAAGTCCGTCTTTGGAAATCGCCCTCATGATCCCCACATCATTGACGTCATCGCCGATATAGGCGATCTCCGATGTCCGGAGTCCGGTGTCACGGAGCACATCGTCAAGCCGTGAAAGCTTGTCGGACACTCCGAGGTAGAGCGCGGTGATATGCAGCTTCTGGGCCCTCTTGACAAGACTGGGCGAGACCTCCCCGGTGATGATGCCGGTTTGCACGCCATGCGCCCGAAGACGCTCAACCCCCATGCCGTCCCGGATTGAAAACCGCTTGAACTCTTCACCCTTTTCCGAATAGTAGACGCCGTTGTCCGTAAAGACCCCGTCGTTGTCGGAAAGGACAAGCCTGATGTTCAATGCTCGTGCGTGCAGTTCTTCAGGGGAGAGGACGATCATCGTTGCGGAATGGTTCGGTTCAGAAAACGGCCCGGAGGCAGTTGCCACCCGGCAAATATATCACTTTTCATCCGTATTGTCAGACCAATTGAGTTACCCATTTTACGTCAGGCGGAACAGCAGGCAGCAACAGGTTATCAACATTTCATCCACACCAGCAAAAGATACGTCATGACGGGATTTTGCGCAGTTCACAACTACAGCAAAACAACACCGCGCCAACAACTATCTTATTCCATAACATAAAGTTATCGATAAATAACCATCGATATGGCCACTCACCGTATCCCGGAAACGACGAGGAAAAAAACACCCGTGACACTGCGGCGGAAAGCTTTTCAACATCTGTAGCTGCGGTTACGGCAGCCCGGCGGCATGCCGGTTCTGCTGGCGGAAAGGGAGCGACCGGCGGGCACTACTCCATGACGTATCGGTGAAAAGAAAATCCGGCAGGCCAAATGATCCTGCCGGACTTCACGAAAGTTTCTTGCGCTGCTGCAGCTCCTGAATTCAGGACGAAGGCTTATGCGTAGACTTCCTTGTAGCGGTCGATCGACTCGATGATGATGTCCCTGGCCGTGGCTGCGTCCATGAACTCCTCGACACGGACGGTCTTCTGTTCAAGAGCCTTGTACTCTTCGAAGAAGTGGCGCAACTCCATCTTGAAATGCTTGCCGAGGTCGTTGATGTCGTTGATGTCGCTGACGCTCATGTCATCTTCGGCAACCGCAATGATCTTGTCATCACCTTCGCCATGGTCAATCATGCGCATGACGCCGATCACTCGCGCCTGAACGATGCACATGGGGACGATGGAGCACTGGGAAATAACGACGATATCAAGCGGATCACGATCCTCTCCGAGAGTCTTGGGGATGAAGCCGTAGTTTTCGGGATAGAGCATGGAAGAGAAAAGAACTCTGTCCAGCCTGAGCATGCCCGTTTTCTTGTCAAGTTCGTACTTGGTCTTGCTGTCCTTGGAAATCTCGACGATCGCATTCACGACGTTCGGGCAGTCAGCACCGATTTCGACGTGATGCCACGGATTGAAGTTCATAGTTGCTTGCCTCTGTATCTTAGTAAATGGTTAAGAAAAGCGCGTCGGAAGATAAGACTTTTTCCCGAGCATCGCAAAAATTGATGGGACGAGCGGCGAATGCCCCTTCCGGCGGCACACCTGGGGCTCCCTGCTCAGGCGCACAGGCAGGCGCGCCGCCCCGGCAGCAGGAAATCCGGGTTTTGAAACCAGCTGCCTGAAGGCTATTTTGCGCCACTGTTCGGCACTGCGCTCTCCCTGAGCGCCATTATCATTCGAGTACGACACACCATGGAGTTGCAGAAGGAAATTGCAAAACGAAGAACATTCGCCATCATCAGCCACCCTGACGCCGGCAAGACGACCCTTACCGAAAAGCTGTTGCTCTTCGGCGGCGCCATCCATACCGCAGGTGCCGTAAAAAGCAATAAAATCAGAAAGACGGCGACCAGCGACTTCATGGAGATCGAAAAGCAGCGAGGCATTTCGGTCGCCACATCGGTCATGGGATTCGAATACAGCGGCAGAAGGATCAACATCCTCGATACCCCGGGCCACAAGGATTTCGCGGAAGACACCTACCGCACCCTGACGGCCGTGGACAGCGTCATCCTCGTCGTGGACAGCATGAAGGGCGTCGAGGAACAGACCGAACGATTGATGGAGGTCTGCCGCATGCGCCATACGCCGGTCATCATCTTCATCAACAAACTCGACCGCGAAGGAAGGGACCCCTTCGAGCTGCTCGATGAACTCGAACAGAAGCTGGACATCAGCACCGCGCCCATGACCTGGCCGATCAGCCAGGGCCAGAATTTCAAGGGTGTGTACAACCTGTTCGACGGCACCCTGAACCTTTTCGAGGCGAACGCATCGAAAATCGGCCAGAAACTGACCGATATCTCCGGGCTGGACGATCCTGCGCTTGTGAACTGGATCGGCAAAGGCTATGCCGACAAACTTCGCGAAGATGTCGCACTCGTCGACGGCGTCTATGAACCGTTCGACCGGGAGCTCTACCTTGAGGGGTTGCTTGCACCGGTCTTTTTTGGCAGCGCCGTCAACAACTTCGGCATCAAGGAGCTGCTCGACACCTTCATCGACATCGCTCCCTGCCCCGACGAACGCGAAGCTTCCGAACGCATGGTCAAGGCATCCGAAGAGCAGCTCTCCGGATTTGTCTTCAAGATCCATGCGAACCTCGACCCGAACCATCGAGACCGTACGGCATTCTTCAAGATCTGCTCGGGCCGGTTCGAACGGAACCGCTTCTACCAGCACACCCGGCTGGACAAGAAAGTCCGATTCTCCAACCCGACCCAGTTCATGGCCAACGAGAAGAACGTCATCGACGAGGCATGGCCTGGGGATGTCATCGGCCTTTACGACAACGGCACCTTCAAGATCGGTGACACCCTCACCGAAGGGGAGGATCTGCACTTCAGGGGTATTCCCAGTTTTTCTCCCGAGATTTTCAAGGTCCTCGAAAACCGTGATCCGCTCAAGACCAAGCAGCTCGAAAAAGGCATCCGCCAGCTCACCGACGAAGGGGTCGCACAGCTGTTCGTGCAGTACGGCAGCAGGAAGATCATCGGTACGGTCGGAGAGCTGCAGTTCGACGTCATCCAGTTCCGCCTTGAACATGAATACGGGGCGCAATGCTCCTTTATGCCGCTGCGCTACCACAAGGCGTTCTGGATAACCAGCGACAACAAAACCCAGCTGGACGAATTTCTCCGCCGGAAAGCGACGGCTATAGCCCTTGACAAGGAGGAACATCCGGTGTTTCTGGCGGAAACCGAGTGGATGCTTAAAATAGCCCGCGAAGATTTCCCGGACATCGAGTTCCACGCGACCTCCGAATTCAAGACGGAAAACCGGGACTGACCCGATCCGATCCGACCCGGCTCCGGGCATCGGGCATCGGGCATCGGACACAAGGAATTATTTCCCGCGCTGCCGGGTTGATGCCGGTACGTATGCAGTAACCATTCCTGCCTGTGCCCATAACATACAAGAAAAACTATGCCGTGACCGGCATGCACTGCCCGTCATGCGAGGCAATCATCGAAAAAAGGGTTCTTGAACTTCCCGGGGTCACCAAGGCTGATGCCCGCGTGTCGGCGGGAACCCTCACCATCACCTGCGAAAACGATCCCCCTGATGGTGCAACCCTCGACCGTCTTTTTCCGGAAGGAAATTACACCTTTGCCCTCCAGGAGACCGCCAGTTCCCGTCAGTCCGGAACCCTGCGGGTTTTCGGCTACGCAGCCCTTGCGCTGACGCTCGTCTTCGGACTTTCGGCTTCCGGCCTGCTGCCCTCGGTCACCGTAGACACCAGCAGTTCTCTGGGCGCATTTTTCGTATTCGGCCTGATTGCCGGCATATCGAGCTGCCTGGCACTGGTCGGAAGCCTTGTCATCGCCATGACCGCATCATGGACACCGCCACCCCCGGCACCGAAGATGACGACAGCCATGAAGCTCAGGCCGCAGCTTCTGTTCAACGGCGGCCGTATCGCCGCGTATGCCATTGCCGGAGCGCTTCTCGGCATGCTCGGGCACTCCGCCGTAGTCTCTCCCGCGTTCAGCGCACTCCTGGTCGCTGCCGTCTCGATACTGATGCTCATGACAGGCATCCAGATGCTGGGCATCCCCTGGCCGGGAATGCGCAGCCTCAGCATACCCAAACATCTTGTCGAAACGCTCGGTCGGGGGCTCATGCATGCCGGACGCATTCATCCGTTCTCCTCCGGCATGAGCACCGTCCTGCTCCCCTGCGGATTCACGCTGGCGACGGAAGGCGTGGCCATGCTTTCAGGAAACCCGATCCATGGCATGGGCATCATGGCGGCATTCGCCCTGGGAACAGCGCCATCACTCTTCATCATCGGACTGACCGGAGCCGCAGCGGGGGCCAGCCCCCAAAGGTACCGGCTCTTCACCAAAACCGCCGGAGCCCTGGTGATCATCTTCACCCTTTTCAACCTCAACAACCAGTTCGGCATCGCCGCCCGTCCCGGCCAGCAGAAAGCCGTCAGGAGTGCTCCCCCTGCAGCGCAAGAAAGAATCATCCGGACCGTCTACACGAATGCCGCCGACATTTCGCCGTCAAGATTTGAGCTGCATGCCGGACAACCGGTACGTTTCATTGTCGAACCACGTGATACCGCTTCGGGGTGCATGAGCACCATTATGGTGCAGGGCCTCTGGAATCACCCGGAAAATCTCGTGGGCGGAAAACCGGTCGTCATGGAATTCACTCCGGACAAGCCGGGGAACTACCGCATCACCTGTGCCATGGGAGTCGACAGAGGAGTCATCAACGTCAGATAATCACGATAGTTTGCCGCCATGAAAACCATAACGCTGCCATTGACCATTTCGCTGATGATCGTTTCCTGCATTGTCGGCACAGGTCTGGGATACTGGCTCACCCCCCAATACCGGCTCTCCATGTACGACAGGAACGTCATGGACCTCGGCCAGCCTGACCGATGGATCGACCTCAGGTACATCGACGCCATGATCTCCCATCATCGTGGCGCCATGCTCCTTGCAAAACAGGCAAGCACAAGCGGAAACCGGGAAATCGAGAACCTCGCCGCCGGAATCCTCAGAGATGAACCGGCAAACATCGCCGAACTGTATCGATGGAAAAAAGCCTGGTATGGCGACATCCGGCCGGTACGGGATCCCCTGGTGCCGCATCTCGGGCAGTACGACCGGACCTTTGATCTCCGGTTCCTGAATGCGCTCATCGCCCATCACCGGAATGGCATCCTGATGACGAGGGAGATCCGGCTGAAATCCTCCCGGTCCGAAATACTCGACAATGCCGACAAGGTCGAAACATTCCTCAAGGGCAGCCTTGCCACCCTCTGCACGATGAGAACGAACCTGTACCACATCAGCGATCTGCAGCAGCCATGACAACCAGAACCTACCATGTCACCGGCATGCACTGCGCAAGCTGCGCGGCCATCATTACCAGGAAGCTCTCAAAACTTGACGGGGTCGATACCGCCGAGGTGAACCTTGCGACCGAGCAGGCAAAAATAGGATTCTCCGGTTCGGCGGTAAGCGACGAAACCCTCAATGAGCTGCTCAACCGGTACGGCTATGGACTTGAAGCTCTTGACGCAGTTGCGCCGGCAACCCCGTCGGGTGAAGGTAACGACGGCAAGAGCGGTCATGAACGGCAGAAGCGTGAAAAAGAGGAGGCGTTGCTGAACCAGAAGGGGCAGGTACAGGCCGTCCTGCCGATATCGCTGGTCGTCCTGGTGCTCATGATGTGGGATGTCACCGCCCGATCGCTTCCCGATATGCCGAATCTTCCGGTACCGATGCAACTCTTTCAGGTCATCCTCCTGGTTCTGGCGACCTGGACGGTATTCTGGCCTGGGGCCACGTTCATACGAGGCATCGGCCAGTTCGCCCGGACCGGCGAAGCAAACATGGATACGCTGATCAGCATCGGGACCCTCACGGCATGGGTCTACAGCACCATCGTCACCCTCGTCCCCGCACTCGCCGAACAGCTTGGGCTCCCTGACGACACCTATTTCGACACGACCATCGTCGTCATCGGGTTCGTCCTGCTCGGCAAATACCTTGAAGCCCGTTCACGCCTGAAAACCGGCGAAGCCATCGAAAAGCTCATCGGCCTGCAATCCAAATCCGCAATCGTGCGACGCGGCGGCACTGAAGTCGAAATCCCGGTCGAACAGGTACGTTCAGGAGAGCTGGTGGTGGTCAGGCCCGGGGCGAGAATCCCGGTTGACGGCGTCATCACCGAAGGCAGCTCATCTGTCGATGCATCGATGGTCACCGGTGAACCGCTCCCCGTCGACAAAACCATCGGAGACGAGGTTGTCGGCGGCACGATCAACCTGCAGGGAGCATTTGTCTTTGCCGCTTCACGGGTGGGCCCGGACACCATGCTGGCACGCATCATCTCCATGGTCGAAGAGGCTCAGGGTTCGAAAGCCCCGATCCAGAACATCGCCGACCGGATCGCCGCAATCTTTGTGCCGACAGTGCTCCTGATCGCCGTCGGAAGCTGCATCCTCTGGCTTACCATCGGCAGCGCATTCGTGGGCTTCCCCCAGGCACTCTCCTTCGGCATCATGGCCCTGGTCGGAATTCTGGTGATCGCCTGCCCCTGCGCACTCGGCCTGGCAACGCCAACAGCCATCATCGTCGGCATCGGCAAGGGGGCGGAATACGGCATCCTCATCCGCAACGCCCAGAGCCTCGAAGCGCTCAGCACCATCGACACCGTTGTCCTCGACAAGACAGGAACGGTAAGCGTGGGCGCACCGGCAGTCACCGATATCGTCCCGTTCGACGAAGCCATGCAAGAAAACCATATGCTGCTCCTTGCGGCAAGCCTGGAAAGCAACTCGGAACACCCCCTCGCCCAGGCTATCGTGGCGGCAGCAAAAGGGCGTGGGCTGCAGGCAGAACCCGTCACCGGGTTTACAAACATGGAAGGCATCGGTGTAACCGGTATGATCGGCGGAAGGCGGATGGAGATACGGAAACCACGCGAAAGCGATCAGGCCGCAGGCTCGGCCATCAGGGAACTCCAGCAGCAGGGCAAAACAGTCGTCATCCTTGAAGAAGACGGTAAATCTGCGGGGATGATCGCCCTTTCCGACACCATCAAGGAAACCACGGCAGTTGCCGTGGCGTCGCTTGTCCGGCAGGGAATCCGGGTCATCATGCTTACCGGCGACAATCGTCCGGCAGCGGAGTTCATGGCTCGGAAAGCGGGAATCGGCGAAGTCGTCGCAGAGGTGCTTCCCAGGGAAAAATCGGATCACATCAGGCAGTTGCAGCGAGAGGGCGCCAAAGTCGCCATGGCAGGCGACGGCATCAACGATGCGCCAGCCCTTGCCGCAGCCGATGTCGGCATCGCCATGGCAACCGGTTCGGACATCGCCATCGAATCGGCAGGGGTCACCATCCTTGGCGGCGATATCAGGAAAATAGCCCAGTCCGTCAACCTCGCCAAAGCGACCATGCGCGTCATCCGCCAGAACCTTTTCTGGGCATTCATTTACAATATCATCGGCATTCCGCTGGCCGCCGGAGCGATCTACCCCCTCCTCGGCATCTTCCTCAACCCCGTTTTCTCCGGCATCGCAATGTCAGCCAGCAGCGTCACGGTGGTCGCAAATTCCCTGAGGCTTAAGGTAAAACGCCTCTGACGACATTCGGCAGCACCGGATGGTAACGAAAAAAGCTACCGGTTATCAGTTGCTTCGCGATGGTTGTGGCAGGCAAAGAGCGGTGAGATGATCATATCCGCGACCGTCTGGCCGGAAACCGCAGCCAGTTCACTGTAGGCAGGTATGAGAAAGCAGGGATCAAGCTGTTCCGGGTTCCGGAAAAAGCCGCCGTTCTGGCAGGTATTGCGCTGCTCGTCGAGGGTGATGGCCATGGCTGAATATCCAAAAGTCCTTTGGGTCCATAGGTGATTTCAGCTCCAATATCGCAAGAAACCATGAAACCGGAAATCCCCGGAAAACGGCAGGCGGCCTCCCCTTTTTGCGGTATTGCGTATCCAGCCGGGCAGACAGTGCCCGGCTGGATACGCAGTGGAACGAGGGAAAGCGGAACGAACAGGCGGCGGTCAGTGGTGGTGCGGCCGCCGGTGCCAGGCCAGCCGTGGCAGGTATGACCTGAGCAGAAGAAGAGCCAGCAAGAGGACGGCAAGGAACGCCGGCAACCCGGGCTCAGCTTCCGTGCTTCGGACAATCCAGTGGCGGATGTCCAGCCCAAGGAGGCCATACAGGTAATTGACAAGAACTCCGGCGACCAGCGACGAAATGATGATGGCCGCGAGGTAGATGGCTGTAGCCCGCTTGCCGAGCATTTTCGCGATCACGCTGATGGAGGCAGCATTGGTTGCCGGCCCCGCAAGCAGGAAGACCAAGGCGGCTCCGGGCGAAATTCCCTTGATTGCAAATGCAGCCGCAATCGGCGTCGATGCGGTGGCACAGACGTACAGCGGCACGGAAACCGCCAGCATCAGCGCCATTGAAAGCCATTCATCGGCAAGATATTTCTCGACCACATCGGCGGATACCACGGTGGAGATGGTCCCGGCCATCAGAACGCCGAACAGCAACCAGCCGCCGACATCCTGCAGCAGTTCACCGAACGCGAACGACATCCCCCCCCGGAGCTTTCCGGCAAAGCTTACGACCACCGGATGCTCGTGGCCGTGGCCATGGTCGCATCCGCATGAACAGCTCCCCGAAGCGGCCGGAGGTTCCTGCTGCGGCTCCGTTCCGGAAAAACGTTCCGAGGCGGAAACGGCAAGCCCCGCCGAGACTGCGGTGATGAAGCCTGCAATCGGCCGGACGACGGTCATGACCGGGTCGAGCAACGCGTAGGAGACCGCAATGGAGTCGATACCGGTTTCCGGCGTGGAAATCAGAAACGAAGCCACCGCCCCCTTGCCTGCCCCCTGTTTTTTCAGGCCCGCGGCTGCAGGCAGGACGCCGCAACTGCACAACGGAATCGGCACGCCGATGGCGGATGCCTTGAGAATACTTGCAAACCCCCGTCCGCCAAGGTGCCGTGCGACCAGGTCGTCCGGAACGAAGGCCTTCAGGAGCCCTGCCATAAAAAAGCCAAACAGCACCCACGGCGCCGCATCCAGCAGTACGCTCCAGGAGGCGAGGAGAATACGTTCAGCCAATGAAAGAAAAGCCATCATGCCGCTACGGTTAATTTAACGCACAAACATATGATCACTTGTTCACATAATAACAAAAAAAGAGAAAAGAAGTTCACCGCTCCTCAAGAACATGCTCGAGGCCAAGGCGGATCAGTTCATGCACATGGGCGTCGTCGAGACGGTACAGAACGTTTTTGCCCTGCTTTCTTGAGCGCACGATATTTGCATCTCTGAGCACACGCAACTGATGTGAAACGGCGGACTGGTTCATGTCAAGCACCGCCGTCAGGTCGCAAACACACAGCTCGGAATGGAACAGCGCGTTGAGAATCCTGATCCGCGTATGGTCGCCAAGCACCTTGAAAAGCAGTGCGAGACGTTCCTGCGGCAACGTCGCGGGCATGGTCGCCTTCACCTGCCCAACCAGTTCCGGATGATGGCAATGAGCAGAACACTGTTCCTGTCCTGATGGAAGCATGTCGGGATGTTTGAGATACAGCATACGGGCACCAAGCCTTGCAGATCAAAACCCTGGAGGTCGCCTGAACGTTCACGATGCCGAGGCAAATACGCGGCAGGAGGGGCGAATTGCCAAGCCTGATGACCATGGTGGCAGGCAGACGCTCCGGGAAGAAAGCCAAAACGGCGCCGTGGCGCCGTCCGTTGGCTTCTGGTGTGGGGGAAGGACACGCTCCCCGAAGGAAGCGCGTCTTGCTCACCATAAGCAAGACTTAAGGGAAAAAATACACAAAAACATCACAACCAGCAAAAAATGCCGGTCACAAAATCCGCTATCCATAATAAAATAGCAAACTAACAAATATGATGCATTCTGACAGAAAAAATAAGGCGGGCAAAAGATGATGCAAAAGAAACAAAAACAAAAAGGCGACTACGAGACATGCCGTAATCGCCTTTGCTGTCGGGGTGGCGGGACTCGAACCCACGACCTCTGCGTCCCGAACGCAGCACTCTACCAGCTGAGCCACACCCCGATCATATCAAAACCTTGACCTTGTGCCCTTGGACAGATTCGAACTGCCGGCCTTCAGTTCCGGAAACTGCTGCTCTATCCACTGAGCTACAAGGGCCTTCTGGCCAGAAGGCCAGTCGTTCATCAAGGCTTTTAAGATACGCTATTCAGGATAAAAGACCAATTTTTTTATAAAAATTCCTGCATTTCACCGCTCTCTCCCGGCACAGGAATTTCAACAGAAACCGTTCAGCCCGCCTTACTCCTCTGCGCCCTGACGATCCCGTCCACGGCAAGGTTCGCACTCATGACCGCCCCACCCATGGAATCGTAGAAAAGCTGCTGCGAAAAGCCACCGGCAAGAAACAGGTTGGAGACCGGCGTGACCTGGGTCGGCCGGAATTGTTCCATACCGGGAAGCGGCGCATAGACCGACTGCGGAATCCTGACCACCGTCGACTTGAGTATTGCAGCCCCTGACGAACTTTTCGGGAAATTTGCCCTGACGCACCGGTCCACCATCCGCACGATCTCTTCATTACCAAGCCCGAGGAGTTCCCGTGCAGGCGCCACGCAGAATTCCATACGGGACTTGCCAGCAAAAGGCTCGCCACGCAAAGCCCGATATTCAGGCGTGGTTTGCGCAAGGTTGGCAAAGACGGGAATGAGACCGTCAGGACTGAACAGGACATTATCGATCGGGGTGATTTCCCGATCATACCAGATCTGTACGGAGATCACCGGGACACCTTCAAGCCGGTCAAGATTGGAGAAAAACCGGTCGCAACGACGCAGGTTCTGCGGCATGACCTTCTGCAGGTTATGGATCGGCAGGGCCGACAGGTAATAATCGGCATCAAGGATCTCCCCGGTGCGAAGCTGCACCCCACGGATCTTCCTGCCGTCAAACAGCAGTTCGTCAACTGCGGCCCCTGTCTGGAAAAGTGCTCCCCGCTTTGCCGAGTAATCGACAAGCGGCTGATGCAGATACTCCTGAGGGGAACCTTTCAGAAAGCCCATGCAGGATGCCTCCGGAAGCCGGTAAAAGGTTTCGGTGACATCAAGGATGATCTTGGCGGAAATCTCTTCAGGTGGAATGAATTTGAGGGCAAGGGCCATCGGACGGAACATCTTCTCCATGAGCCGCACACCGAACCGGCGTTGCACCGCCCACTGTGCGAAACTGAGATGATCCTGCGTCGGCGCATATTTCTGTTTCTGCAGCGCAAGCGGAACAAGCGAACGGGCGAATGCCGCCATCTCACCGAAAGAGAAATAGCCGTTTCTGACAATCGCCGGCAGCAGATGCAACGGGCTGGGAAGGTCCCAGGTACCGAACGTGAAGCTGCCGCCGCCGTCAAGCGTGTAGGTCAGCTGGTGCTCTTTCCAGAGAACGGCGTGATAGGTGCCGATCTCCCGCATGAGATCATAAAGCACATCATAGGCGCCGAAGAAACAGTGGGTGCCCGACTCGATCCAGTCCCCTTCATCATCTTTCCAGGCCGAGACCTTGCCCCCGAAAATCGGGCGTTTTTCGAGAATGCGTACCTGAAAACCCCGGTCGACCAGGCGTTTGGCTGCAGTCAGTCCGGCAAGGCCGCCGCCGATGATCAGTACCTTTGGTTTGTCTCCGTTCATCAGATGACGTTGATATTCTGGATTACTTCACGGCAGAAAGCCCATGTTCACAAGGCCGACCGACCTTCCATGGCCCGTGACAGGGTGGCTTCATCAATAAATTCAAGTTCGGCACCGACAGGAATCCCCCTGGCTATCCGGGTTACCCTGACGCCGAGGGGATTGAGCAATTTGGCGATGTACAGCGAGGTGGTCTCCCCCTCAACGGTCGGGTTGAGAGCAAGAACGACCTCACGAACCTCCGTATCCCCCGCAGGAGCAATGCGGGTAAGCAATTCCCTGACTTTGATATCGTCAGGTCCGACACCATCAAGAGGCGAAATGACGCCATGGAGAACGTGATACAGGCCCTTGTAATGGCCGGTTCGCTCAAAGGCGAGCACCTCGGTCGGCGATTCGACGACACAGATGACCGACCGGTCCCGGCCACGGGAAGCGCAGATGACGCAGGGGTCGGTACCGACATCGGTGATATTCTGGCAGAGGGAACAGCGGGCGACCTTTTCCTTGACATCGATAAGGGCCCTTGAGAGTTTTTCGACTTCCGAACGTCGCTCCTGAAGCACGTGCATGGCCAGCCGCTGGGCCGTTTTCCGGCCAATGCCCGGCAGCTTTGCAAACTCTTCGATCAGCGCTTCGATGGCTCCTGAAGTGTAGCGCATGCAGTGCGGGGTTATCTGCCGAGGTTCAGATTCTTGAGAATATCGGCAGGATTGAGCCCCCCCGCAGCCTTGGCAATCTCGGCCTGCGCAAGTGAGGCAGCTGCCTCAAACGCGTTGTTGACCGCCGCCACCACAAGGTCCTGCACCATGTCCACATCATCCATAACCTCGGGGTCGATCTTCAGGTCCAGGACTTTCTGGCGTCCGTTGACCCTGACGCGAACCATGCCGCCGCCAGCTTCACCCTCGGCGACGATCCGCTCAAGCTGCTTCTGGACATCCTGCATTTTTTCGCCGGCTTCCCGGATCTGCTTCATCATGTCGTTGAAATTGGGCATTGACATCGCTGGCTCCTTCTTGGTGGATAGACATGGCCCGATACCCTCGGCAGGCAGGGTATCGGGGAAAAAACAAATTTCCGCAACGTTGCCGGGCAGGCCTGCGGAGAAAGAGCATCCGTCAGTTCTTCCTGCGCAGGGCGAGGTAAATCTTTTCAAGGATGTCCTGGGTGGTCAACCGGTATTTCTTCAGCAGTTCGTCAGGCTTGCCCGATTCGCCGAACGTATCCTCGACCGCAACCATTTCGATCGGCACCGGAATGTTTCTGGCGCAGACGCCGGCGACAGCCTCCCCCAACCCGGTATACATCTGGTGCTCTTCGGCCGTGACGATGGCACCTGTCTCATGGGCGGCCATCACGATGGCGAGCGTATCGATCGGCTTGATGGTATGCATGTTGATGACCCGGACGGAAACCCCTTCGCCTTCAAGAATTCGTGCGGCCTCGAGCGCCTTCCAGACCATGATGCCGCAGGCGATCACCGTCACATCCTTGCCTTCGTGGAGGCGAATCGACTTGCCGATCTCGAACCCGTCGTCATCACTGCTGAAATCCGGCACATTGGGACGACCGAAACGCAGATAGACAGGTCCTTCATGGTCGATAACCGCCCTGGTGGCGCGTTTGGTCTCGCTGTAGTCGCAGGGAACGACCACCGTCATTCTCGGCAGGCTGCGCATGAGTCCGATATCCTCAAGTATCTGGTGCGTCGCACCATCCTCCCCGAGGGTCAGCCCCGCATGCGATGCGCAAATCTTGACATTGAGGTTCGAGTAGCAGACCGACTGGCGGATCTGGTCGTAGACCCTTCCGGTAGCGAAAACGGCAAAGCTCGACGCGACCGGTATCTTGCCGGTCGTCGCCAGTCCGGCGGCCATGGAGATCATGTTCGCCTCGGCAATGCCGGTCTGGATGAAACGCTCAGGGAATTCATCCCGAAACTGGTTCATGTTCAGCGAACCGGTAAGGTCGGCGCAAAGGGCAACGACCGAAGGGTTCTGGCGGCCTGCCTCGAGAAGCGCTTCACCAAATCCGGTACGGGTCGCCTTGTTTGCCCGGGATTCGTACTTTCCCACCTCTCCGACGGTAATTTTCTCTCCCATTAATGCCTCTGAATAACTTAAATTGTAAAAACTTACCCGGATGCAAATCCCGGAAAAAACCACAAACCCGACACGGGTACAGGAAGGCTAACCCAATTCAGGATATTTAGTTGCGTTCCCGTATAGGCTCTGACCTGCAATGAAAGTTGAATATAAGCATACGCACATAGCGGCAAAAAAAAAATTGGGCCAAAACTTCCTGATCGACCGGAACATTCCGAGAAAGATTGTCCGTGAATCAGGCATCGCCCCTGGCGACCGTGTCCTTGAGATCGGCCCCGGATTCGGCGCCCTCAGCACGGCGATCCTCGAAACCGTCCCATCGTTCACCGCAATCGAGAAAGACCGCGAGCTTGCCCGCTTCATCCGGGAAGAGCACCCGTCGATAGCGCTGATCGAAGGGGACTTCCTTGACGTGCCTCTTGAACCGGTGGCGGCCGGTGGCCGGATCGCCGTACTCGGCAACATCCCCTACGCCATCACCACCCCGATCCTCTTCAGGCTCCTTGACAACCGGAACCTCATTTCGTCGGCAACGCTCATGATGCAGCACGAGGTGGCGATGCGGCTGGCGGCTGCACCAGGCACGAAGGAATACGGCATCCTTGCCGTGCAGATGCAGGCATTCTGCGACGTGAACTACCTCTTCAAGGTCGGACGTTCCGTCTTCAAGCCACGGCCGGAAGTCGACAGCGCCGTCATCCGGATGATCCCCCGCCAGACCGACCCCGTCGAAGACAGCGAAGGATTCCGCAGCTTCGTGCGCACAGCCTTCCGGCAGCGCAGGAAAACACTCCTCAACAACCTCAGGGAT
Organism: uncultured Chlorobiaceae bacterium; assembly: GCA_964611215.1. Classification (GTDB taxonomy): domain Bacteria; phylum Bacteroidota; class Chlorobiia; order Chlorobiales; family Chlorobiaceae; genus Chlorobaculum. Next base: position 75,508 of record CAZSXF010000001.1, on the reverse strand, counting down.
GCCTACAACCTTTCGGAAGTTCCCCCCGGAACCCTGCAACTCCGGGCCGAGGCCCTGGACATCGCGGCACTCATCGACCTGTTTCTCCTGCTCAGGCCCCACCATCCGGCTCCATAACCATAAAAAAAGGCCGGGAAACGAGGGATTAGCAATCGTTGCATTGCTTAATCAGGTATTTTTGTTAACATTGGTTTTTCCCAAAAATTTATTCCAACTCACAGGCATGCCGCACCTGCGTCTTCATCCTCTGTCTTTTTTTGTTCAATCCTGAGGTGTTACCCTACTTTCTTTTAAATCTCTCATAAAAATCTAAGGGGGTTGTTTGTATGTCATCATCCTTTAAGGCCGTCCACCGGCAGTCGGTTGAAAACCCGGAGCAATTCTGGGGCGAAGCTGCAGAGAAGCTTCACTGGTATACAAAATGGGACAAGGTGCTTGACGACTCGAACCCTCCGTTTTACCGGTGGTTTCAGGGCGGCGTGACCAACACCTGCTACAACGCCCTCGACAGGCACGTCGATGAAGGCCGCGGCAACGAGCTGGCCGTGATTTACGACAGCCCCGTCACCGGTACGATCCAGAAATTCACCTACCGCGAATTCCGCGACCGTGTCGCACTGTTCGCCGGTGCGCTTCAGGCCCGCGGCGTCAGAAAGGGCGACCGCGTCATCATCTACATGCCGATGATCCCGGAAGCCGTCGTCGCCATGCTGGCATGCGCAAGGCTCGGCGCCATCCATTCCGTCGTCTTCGGCGGGTTCGCTTCTCACGAACTCGCTGTCCGCATTGACGACTGCAAACCGAAAGTGATCGTTTCGGCCTCCTGCGGCATCGAACACGGCAAAATCATCGATTACTACCGGCTGCTGGACTTCGCCGTCGAGCTTGCCCACTTCAAGCCGGAGATCTGCATCATCTACCAGCGGGAACAGATGCGGGCGCTCCTGAACGAGGAACGTGACATGACCTGGAAGCAGGCCCTCCTCGGCGTCGCCCCCGCACAGTGCGTTCCCGTTGAAGCTACCGATCCGCTCTACATCCTCTACACCTCGGGAACGACCGGACAGCCGAAGGGCATTGTCCGCGACAACGGCGGCCACATGGTCGCCCTGCAGTGGAGCATGGAAAATGTCTACAACGTCAAGCCGGGTGAAGTCTTCTGGGCCGCAAGCGATGTCGGCTGGGTCGTCGGCCACTCCTACATCGTCTACGCCCCGCTGCTCCACGGCTGCACCACCATCATCTTCGAGGGCAAGCCTGTCGGCACTCCGGATCCGGGAACATTCTGGAGAATCATCAGCGAACATGACGTCTCGGTACTGTTCACCGCACCGACGGCGTTCAGGGCCATCAAGAAAGAGGATCCCGAAGGGACCTACATCAAACGCTACAATTTCTCGAAATTCAGAACCCTGTTCCTCGCCGGTGAACGGGCCGATCCGGATACGGTGAGATGGGCTGAAACCAAACTCAACGTGCCGGTAATCGACCACTGGTGGCAGACCGAAACCGGATGGGCGATTGCGGCCAACTGCCAGGGCATCGAACCGGGCCCGATCAAGTACGGCTCCGCCTCACGCGCCGTCCCCGGCTATGACGTCAAAGTGGTCAATGCGGAACTGGAAGAGCTTCCGGCCGGCCAGATGGGCGACATCGTCGTGAAGCTGCCGCTGCCTCCGGGAACCATGATCACGCTCTGGAAAGCGGACAAACGCTTCAACGAGAGCTACATGAAAACCTACCCCGGCTACTACCAGACCAGCGATGCCGGATATATCGACGAGGACGGCTACATCTACATCATGTCCCGTACCGACGACATCATCAACGTTGCCGGTCACCGGCTGTCGACCGGAGCCATCGAGGCCGAGCTGTGCGAGCATCCGGACGTCGCTGAAAGCGCGGTCATCGGTGTCGCCGACGACCTGAAAGGTGAAATCCCGATGGGATTCCTGGTACTGAAAAGCGGTGTCGACACCCCGCCGGAACTGATCATCAAACACGTGGTCGAGTTTGTCCGCGAAAATATCGGGCCAGTGGCATCATTCAAACAGGCGGTCATCGTCAATCGCCTGCCCAAGACACGTTCAGGCAAAATTCTGCGGAGCACCATGCGTAAAATCGCCAATGGAGAGGCATTCACCATACCGCCGACCATCGACGACCCGGCGATCCTCGACGAAATCGCCGAGGCGCTCCAGAGTATCGGTTATGCGAAAAAACGTTCATAAACAAACAACAACGACCGCGCTGACATGATCAACAGAATTGACCACATCGCCATAGCGGTCCAGAACCTCGAAACCGCACTCGGGACGTTCCGTAACGTCCTCGGGTGCGACCCGGGCTCAATCGTGGTGGAAGAGGTGCCATCGGAAAACGTCCGAGTGGCATTCATCCCCATCGGTGACACCCATATCGAGCTTCTGGAGCCGCTGAGCGAGGCAAGTGCCATTTCGAAGTTCCTCGACCGGAACGGCGAAGGCATGCACCACATCGCCCTGGCAACCGACGACCTCGCCGAGGAGGCCGGACGGGTAACGGAACTTGGACTGAATCCTCTCGGACAGCCATCCACAGGGGCAGGAGGCAAGAAGATCCTTTTCCTCCACCCCAAGCAGACAAACCGTGTTCTTTTTGAACTGGTGGAACACAATCTTCATCACCACTAAGACCACATCCGACGAAAACCGTGAAACATTTTTACCTTTCTTTCGAAAAAAACGAGCAGTTCACCTATTCGAGACAGGCTATCAAAAACCTCACGGAATACGAGAAATACCAGCTCTCGTTCCACCCTGAGCGGCCCAAATACCTTGATTACCTTGAGGTATTTGACAACGTATCCGAATGTCTCCAGAACGACCTCCACGGCAGCTGCCTGATCCAGACCCACCGCGCAAGCATTCATTACAACGAATCCGACCATCCGGTCATGCTTATCGGACAACAGTCCGCTCCCACCTCCAGCTTCAGCGAACTCCACCGGGTGATGAAAAACCACTCCGAGGTAACCCGCTGGAACCACGGCATGCCGACTCCCGCATCGTACCAGAGGGCCATTGACGCCATCCGGCTTGCAGAGGAGGAGAACCGTATCGTCATCACCATGATCGATACCGCAGGCGCCGACCCGACAGAAGCCTCCGAAACCGGCGGCATCGCATGGAAAATCGGCCGGTGCATGCAGGCACTCGCCGAATCGAAAGTCCCGACAATTTCCGTGATCATCAACCGCGGCTGCAGCGGCGGCGCCATCGCCCTGACCGGCTGCGACGCCGTGCTGGCCATGGAAAACTCCACCTACCTGGTCATCTCCCCGGAAGCCTGTTCATCGATCCTCTTCCGCACAAGGGACAAAGCCAACCTGGCCGCGGAAATTTCTCAGATCACGGCCAAGGAGGCGCTCCAGAACAGGATCGTCGACGAGCTGATTCCCGAACATGCAGGACCTGCCCACCGCTTCCGCAAAGAGGCGCTCTCGTCGTTCAAGGAGGTTGTCGCCCGCTGGGCAGGCAAACTCGCCAGCGAACGCGACACCGACATGTTCAACCGCCGCATCGATCGCTGGCAACGCATCGGCCAGTGGGACCTGACCAATGAAGAGGCCATCAAGGCCTATGAACGCCATGTCTCGTTCTTCATCCCGAAACCCGAAAAAAACCATTTCATCCCGCGCCACAAACGCTGCCGGAATGAACTTGGACGACATGTCGCCGACCCCGTGCGCTACAACAAGCTCGTCGATGACAACTTCGTCTGCGATACCTGCGGGCACCGCTATGCGAGGCTTTCTGCATACGACTACATCGACCTGATCATCGACAAGGACACGTTCAGGGAACACGAGGAAACCCGCTACATCATCGACCGTGACATCCTTGAATTCCCCGAGTACGCCGACAAGCTGGAAGAGGCCCGCGAAAAGAACGGCATGTCTGCTGCGCTCATCACGGGCAATGGGAAAATCTTCGGCCATACGGTCGTCTTCTGTGCAACAAGTTTCAGCTTCCTTGGCGGTTCCTTCTGCATGTCCACCGGCGAAAAGGTGTGGCAGGCGGCGCAGATCGCCATCGACAACAAGTGCCCGCTCATCATCCAGGCAGCAGGCGGCGGCGCCAGAATGCACGAGGGCTGTTCATCGATGGTGAGCATCCCGAAAATCCATGTCGCGCTCTCCCGGGTTGAAAAAGCCGGGCTGCCGCTGATCACGATCGTGACCGACCCGACGCTTGGCGGTGTGGCCATCGGATTCGGCTCGAGAGGCATCAGAATCTTTGAGCACAACGCCGGAAACATCGGATTCTCGGGCAAACGAGTCATTGAACAGTACACGGGCAAGAAAACCTCGAAAGACTTCCAGACAACGAGCTGGCTCCAGGCGAGAGGGTTTGTCGACATGGTCGCCAAACCGCTTGACATGAAGTCCTGCATCAGACAGATCATCGAGAGCCGTAAAACGAAATGAACCGTTCCCTTTGCAGCACCGGATCACGATCCGGTGCTGTGGGGGAATATGCTTGAACCAGTAGAACCAACACAACAAATGTCCCAGGCAGCACCGCTTTTTACCGGGTTCGCTCCGGTTGACCATGACCGATGGAAATCACGAGTTCTCCAGGAACTCAAGGGCGCCGAATACGATAAAATCGTCTGGAAAACACCTGACGGCTTCCCTATGGAGCCGTGGTACAACCGCAACACCGCCCTTGCGTCCCCGTCGGTTCCGTTTTCACGTGCCACCAACCGATGGAAAATGTGCGTCCAGGTTCCGGCGAACCGGCCGGAAGCGGCGAGCACAGCCATACAGGGAGGCGCCGATGCTGTGGAGTTCCTCTTTTCCGACCCGTCTGAAGCCAGCGAGGAAAATCTGGGAAGGCTCCTGAATCAGATTGCCACCGGAAAGGTCGTGGTCTACTTCTCCGGCCTGGTCGGAGATACGGCGGCACTGGCCGCGCGGTTACGCAAACTGGCTTCTGGCAAGCCCCTCGGCGGCGCCATCCTCAAGGAAACGGACAACACCGCCGAACTGCCTGTCAGCTCGGGCCCTGAGGGATTCAGGACGCTTGCCGTCGACACCACGAGGTTCCACAATGCAGGAGCGACCATCACCCAGGAACTCGCGTTCGCACTCTCCGGGGCAAGCGACCTGATCTGCCGCGCCACCGAAGCAGGCCTCACCGCAGCAGATGCGGCAAAAGCCATCACCATCATCTTCTCGGCAGGTACAAGCCATTTCCCGGAACTGGCGAAGCTGCGCGCATTCCGGGCGATGTGGGCCCAGATGCTCACCGCCTACGGCCTCCAGGCAACTGAACATGCCGAGCCGGAACTCTTCGTCCGTGCCTCGGGACGGGCTGCATCGGTGCTCGACCCGTACACCAACATCCTCCGTCTTTCGACCGAGGCGCTGTCGTCAATCGTTGGTGGATGCGACACCCTGCAGCTTCCCGCATTCGATCCGGCAGGCTCCGTCCCCTCAGACCTTGCGGAACGCATCACCGCCAACATCCACCACCTGCTCAGGGAAGAGTCAGGCCTTGACCGAGTCGTCGACCCGGCGGCAGGGTCATTCTATATCGACACCCTGACCGCGTCACTCTGCCGGGAAGCCTGGAAACTCTTCCAGGAGCTCGAAACTGCAGGCGGAGTCGGACAGGCTGAACAGGATGGTTCGGTTGCAGCCATGATCTCCCCCGCTGCCGCTGCCGGCAAAAAAGCGATCAACAGCCGCAAACGCGCCCTGATCGGCATGAACAGGTATGCCGTAGCCCCTGCAGAGGAGGTCGTTGCCGCGTTCAGAGCTGCCCCGGACGCCTTCGCAACGGCACCGGCATTCGAACAGTTGCGCTTGCGGGCGCTGGCGCACGCCACCCAGCACGGGTCGGCCGTGAAAGTCGCCGTCTGGATGCATGGCGACCCTGCAAAATGCTTCCGGGTAGCCGCATTCGCCGAAGACTTCCTGAGGTGCGGCGGCTTCGAGACAGCCACGAGCCTCACGCTGCCCCTCGAAACCAAATCCTGCCGCACCATCCTTGCGGATCGCCCTGAGATTGTCGCTCTCTGCTGGACCGGGCAGGACGACATGCAGTCGCTTCCCGCTATCCTCAATACGATCCATGAACTGCACAAGCAGGTTGTCGTCATCATGGCGGCAAAACCTCCGGAAAACGCTGAAGAACTGATTCGCGCTGGCCTTGACCAGTTCATCCACCTGGGTAGCGACGCCTATGCGTCCCTGCTTTCGCTCCAACACAAAACCGGCGTGTTATGAGACCCGACTTTTCCAAGATTGAACCTTACGCGGCTGACCTCGCCACAGCCACCGCCCCGACCGGGTGCGCCGACAGCTGGACGACCGCTGAAGGTATTTCCGTTGCACCCCGTTACGACCGTTCGGTGCTTGAGCACCTCGAACATCTCGATTTCGCCCCGGGCTTTCCTCCCTACACGGCCGGCCCGTACGCGACCATGTACACCTCCAAACCGTGGACCATCCGGCAATATGCAGGATTTTCAACGGCAGAGGAATCGAACCGGTTTTACCGCCAGAACCTTGCCGCCGGCCAGAAAGGCCTGTCCGTAGCATTCGACCTCCCAACCCACCGAGGTTACGATTCCGACCATCCCAGGGTCGTCGGTGACGTTGGCAAGGCGGGCGTAGCCATCGATTCTGTCGAAGACATGAAAATCCTCTTCGACCAGATACCGCTCGGCGACATATCCGTCTCGATGACCATGAACGGCGCCGTGCTGCCGGTAATGGCATTCTATATCGTCGCCGCAGAAGAACAGGGGGTCAGCCCGGAACGGCTCAGCGGCACCATTCAGAACGACATTCTGAAGGAGTTCATGGTGCGGAACACCTACATCTATCCGCCCGAGCCGTCGATGCGCATCATTGCCGATATCTTCAGGTACACCAGCGAAAAGATGCCGAAATTCAACTCCATCAGCATCTCCGGGTACCACATGCAGGAAGCCGGCGCGACCGCGGACCTGGAACTCGCATTCACGCTTGCCGACGGCCTTGAGTATATCCGCACGGGCCTGAAAGCAGGCCTGGACATCGACGCCTTTGCGCCGCGACTCTCCTTCTTCTGGGGAATCGGCATGAACTACTTCATGGAAATCGCAAAACTGCGGGCAGCAAGAATGCTCTGGGCGAAAATCGTCAGCCAGTTCAATCCGAAGAACCCGAAATCGCTGGCGCTCCGCTCCCACTGCCAGACATCCGGCTGGAGCCTTACCGAGCAGGATCCGTTCAACAACGTGACCAGAACCTGCGTGGAGGCACTCGCCGCAGCACTCGGCCATACCCAGTCGCTGCACACCAACGCCCTTGACGAAGCGATCGCCCTGCCGTCGGTGTTCTCAGCACGCATCGCGCGAAACACCCAGATCTATCTGCAGGAGGAGACCGACATCTGCCGCGCCATCGACCCATGGAGCGGCTCCTACTATGTCGAGGAGCTTACCCGCCAGCTTGCAGAAAAGGCATGGGGAATTATCAGCGAAATCGAGGCGAACGGCGGCATGGTCAAAGCCATTGAAGCAGGGCTGCCGAAAATGCAGATCGAAGAGGCCGCAACAAGAAAGCAGGCCCGTATCGACAGCGGCAAGGAGACCATCGTGGGCGTCAATGCCTATCGTACCGACAGCAAGACCGATATCGACCTGCTTGAGGTTGACAACACGGCTGTCCTCGAGCAGCAGCTCAATCGCCTGAAAAAGATCCGCGAATCGCGCAACGAAGCGGAGGTCACCGCTGCGCTCGCCGCTATCGAACGGTGTGCGGCAGACGGCAACGGCAACCTGCTGGAACTCTCGGTGGACGCCGCCAGGAAACGGGCGACGCTCGGAGAAATCTCCTCGGCGCTCGAAACGGTCTACGGCCGTTACCGGGCGACCGTCAAGCTCAATACCACGATCTATCTTTCCCAGATGCAGGAAAACGATCTCTTTCTGAAAGCGCAGCGGATGGCAGACGAATTTGCCGGCATCGAAGGCCGCCGCCCCAGAATCCTTGTCGCCAAGGTCGGCCAGGACGGTCATGACCGGGGAGCCAAGGTCATCGCCGCAGCTTTTGCCGACATCGGTTTTGACGTCGACATCAGCCCGCTCTTCCAGACTCCCTCGGAGGTGGTTCAGCAGGCACTCGACAACGACGTCCACATCGTCGGCATTTCCAGCCTCGCCGGGGGTCATAAAACCCTTGTCCCGGCAATTGTCGAAGAACTCAAAGCCATCGGTCGCGAAGACATTCTGGTCATCGCCGGTGGCGTCATTCCGGAACGTGACTACGACTACCTCTACGAACGTGGTGTCGCGGGCGTCTTTGGCCCCGGGACGGTCATTGCAGAGGCGGCGATCAACCTGCTCGGGCTGCTTCTTGAACAACATAAAAACTGACCGATAGCGGTATGTGTGCAAAGGCCCTGCGCCAACCTGGCGTCGACGAGTTCGTCGAAGGCATCATCGGGGGAAACCGCCACCTCCTGAGCAGGGCCATTACCCTCGTCGAGTCCAACCGGCCCGACCACGAAGCCAAGGCGCACGAAATCCTGGACCGCTGCCTCCAGGCAGGAAAACGAGCGACAAGAATCGGGATAACCGGTTCGCCCGGGGCAGGCAAAAGCACCTTCATCGAAGCCTTCGGACTTGAGCTCATCAGCCGGGGGCTGCGGGTCGCCGTGCTTGCCATCGATCCGAGCAGCACCCGGTCCGGCGGCAGCATCCTGGGAGACAAGGCAAGAATGGAGCAGCTCTCGGCAAGACCTGAGGTGTTCATCAGACCGACGGCCTCTTCAGGCTACCTTGGAGGCACCTCACCCCGCACCCATGAAACGATCCTGCTCTGCGAAGCTGCCGGTTTTGACGTCATCATCGTCGAAACGGTCGGCGTCGGCCAGTCGGAGATCGTCGTCAACTCCATGGTCGATTTCATCCTGCTCCTGATGTTACCCGGTTCGGGAGACGAACTGCAGGGGATCAAGCGGGGCATCATGGAAATTGCAGATGCGGTCGCCATCACGAAGGTCGATGGCGACCGCATGGCCATAGCCAGAGTCTCAAAAGCCGATTTCGAGTCCGCGTTGCGGCTCCTGCCTGAAAAACATCCTGGTTGGGACCGGAAGGTACTGCTGACTTCGTCAGTTGACGGCGTGGGCATCGGCCAGGTATGGGAACAGGTCGAGGCCTTTATCCGGGCGATGACCGCAAGTGGTGAGCTCCAGAGAGACCGCCGGGAGCAGCTCAGGCTGCTGCTGCACACCATCATTCAGGAGCGGCTGAAGCGGGAATTCTTCAGGAACCCGGCGGTTGCGGCCCTGCAGGGCTCCATCGAACAACGGGTGCTCTCCGGCACGCTCAGCCCGTTCAGCGGTGCCGTCGCGTTGCTTGAGGCATTCGGCGGCACCCATGGACCGGAACCTGAGAGGGCTACCCTTCCGAAATAAACTCCTTTTCCTCTGCCTTGACGATCAGCACGGGAATGTTCGCCTTGCGGACCACCCCTTCTGCCACACTTCCCATGAGGAAACGTGTCAGGCCCGTCTTGCCATGGGACCCCATGATCAGGAGGCTTACGTCATGCTCATCGAGCTTTTCGAGGATGGTATCCACCGGGATGCCGACAACGACCTCGGTGGAAATAGCAAGCCCCGTTTGCCGTGCCTCCGCGACAAGCGGTCCAAGCTCCTCGGTCGCCGCCTGTTCAAGGTCTTCCTCGACAGGGATATAGGTCAGCGTCATATCGGCGGCCATCGGGCGGGGCTCCACGACATTCAGCACATGGATTTTCGAACCCATCGAACGGGCAAACTCACAGGCATACCTGAAGGCGTTTTTCGACGCATCGGAAAAATCGAGGGGGCAGAGAATCGATGAGATGGTAATCATGGCCGTTAGGTTTGGTTGAAGGTGGTCAACAGGTCACTGCTGCGGTCCCTGGTACTTGTCGAAAAAGGCCTTGAAAAGATCGATCGGAATCGGAAAAACAGTTGTCGAATTGTTTTCCGCAGCGATAACCTGAAGCGTCTGCAGGTAACGGAGCTGCAGGGCGGCAGGATTTCGTGAAATGATTGCCGCCGCTTCTGAAAGGCGCTCCGCAGCCTGATACTCCCCTTCCGCATTGATGATTTTCGAACGACGTTCACGTTCCGCCTCCGCCTGGCGGGCCATCGCCCGCCGCATCTCTTCAGGGAGATCGATCTCCTTGACCTCGACTTTGGAGACCTTGACGCCCCACGGAGCGGTATCCTTGTCGAGAATTCCCTGTATCCGTGCGTTGACTTCATCGCGTTCGGCAAGGATGTTGTCCAGCTCACCCTGCCCGCAGACGCTGCGCAAGGTGGTCTGGGCCAGTTGCGAGGTTGCGAAATGGTAATCGGCGACGTCGACAATGGCCTGCACCGGATCAAGGACACGGAAATACACCACGGCACTCACCTTGACGGAAACGTTGTCCCGCGTGATGATATCCTGCGGCGGAACATCGAGCGTCACCGTTCGTAAATCCACCCGGACCATCCTGTCGATGTACGGTATGAGCAGGATCAGCCCCGGCCCTTTGGCCCGAAGAATACGTCCGAGCCTGAAGACGACACCTCGCTCATACTCGGGAAGAATCTTGACGGCTGACCAGAAAAACAGCCCCAGAAGGACAAGGAGAACAAGAAAATTGAACGTCAGCATACTGTATCGTGGTTGGATTCACCGAACATCCCCATACTGACAAATAACAGGACTTCGTCAGAAAAAGAAAGCGAAAAACGAAAATTATCGCCTCGGCAACCATTGCGACCGCAATGCAGAAGCAGCCTTCAAACCCCGGTAGATACCGATTCCGTTCTCGACGGAAAGGCTCTGAGAGCAGGAAAAAACCATGTTTCCCGTTTTTTTACCAGCCGCATTAGGAAAGAACGGAAAATGGATTAGCTTTAGGGCACAACATCGTGGGGTGGAGCAATTGGTAGCTCGTCGGGCTCATAACCCGAAGGTTGCAGGTTCAAGTCCTGTCCCCACCACTACAAGCCGCCGTTACAGGCGGCTTTTGTTTTTTCCCCGCCGCCATGAAGCCCGCCGAGGTGAACTACGTGGTAAATTCGCCGTAATTTACTATATTTAAAGGCAGTTCCCATTGTTTGCCACTACCACCCATTCACCATTCACCTGTTTGCCATGAACAAAATGCTTCTCAAAAGCACCCTGGTTTCTGCTGCCCTGCTGCTTGGCCTTTCACCGGCTTCCCTCGCGGGAACCGGAGACGTCGCCCTCGGCATCAAGGCCGGAACGACCGGGCTCGGAGGCGAAGTGACCATCGGCATTCTGCCGCACCTCAATGCAAGAACCGGCTACAACGCCTTCAGTTACGACGGCTCGGCCACCAAGGATGACAACGAGTACAGCTACAACCTCAAGCTCGGTAACCTGCCGCTACTTGTCGACTGGTACCCGCTTCCCGGCGGATTCAGGATTTCCGGAGGGCTGATGATCAACAACAACAAGATCGACGCAACGGCAAAACCCTCAGGAAGCTACAAAATCGGTGATACAACCTATCCTGCAGCCGCTATCGGCAACCTGACCGGAAAAATCGATTTCAACTCCTCAGCCCCCTACCTCGGCATCGGTTTCGGCAACGCCGTCGGCAGAGGCATACCACTCTCGCTGTCCCTCGACCTCGGGGTGATGTTCCAGGGTACCCCGAAAGTCTCCCTTGCAGCCAGCGGCCCGATCGCATCGGACCCGACCTTCCAGGCGAACCTCGCCAAGGAGGAAAACAACATCAAGGATACCACAGACAACATCAAATACTACCCGGTCATCGCGCTGGGAATGGCTTACAGGTTCTGACATTCTCTCGCCCAAACGTGCTATGGCGTCGCGGCAGCCTTCTGCCGCGACGTTTTTTTTGTATCGTCATGCAAGAACCATCTCCATCCTGTCGTCAAATCCGCAACGGGAGACAGACCTGTACCGTAAACGCCGCTTCAGCCGGTCGAGCGCTCTATCGCGCACTCCCCGGGCCCCGCATGAAACTTATGCAGGCCGTTGCGCGTTCGATACGGCAACAAGCGGCGACATGCCACTGCAACAACCATAAATACGTATATCCATGTTTTTCTTCGATCCGTCATACCTGCTGTTTGCAGGCCCACCGCTCCTGCTCGGGCTCTGGGCGCAATACAAGGTGAAATCCTCATTCAACAAATACTCGCAGGTTCCTACCCAGAGCGGTATAACCGGTGCGGAAGCCGCCAGAAAGCTGCTCGTCGGAAACGGTCTGAACCATGTGGAGGTCGAGCCGACGGAAGGCATGCTTTCAGACCATTACGACCCGTCCAGCAAGATACTGCGCCTGAGCGAAGAGGTGTACTCCGTACCGAGCATCGCCTCCGTCGGTGTCGCCGCCCACGAGGCGGGACATGCACTGCAGGATAAAACCGGCTATTCACCGCTCAAGCTGCGCTCCGCGATGGTGCCGACAGTCTCCATCGGCAGCAGCCTCGGCCCGATCCTGTTCATGATCGGCCTGTTCATGAACGGCGTGCTTGGCAGTTCACTGGCATGGGCAGGGCTGATCCTGTTCGCAGGCACTGCACTCTTTGCGCTGGTCACGCTCCCGGTTGAATTTGATGCAAGCAGGAGGGCGAAGCAGTTGCTGGTCTCCCAGGGAATCGTCTCACCGCGTGAAATGGAGGGTGTCAACGCCGTACTTGACGCCGCAGCGCTGACCTATGTGGCAGCGGCAGCCCAGGCAATCATGCAGGTCCTCTACTACCTGACGCTGCTGAACCGGCGTAACGACTGACCGAAGTACCACTTGCGTGAAAGCAGGCCACCCGAAACCGTTGATCGAAGCGTACGTGGCCTGCTCTGCGCAAAAAAGAGGTCATACATCCCTGCCCCAGACCCCGTATACAGCAAAAATGGTTCGCTTCAGTGCGTTTTGCCGTTTCTTTTCTTTGCCGAAGTTCCGTATCGTTATAACCGGAACATGACCAGTCATCAACCGCACCGGAGACGTCGGCAATACTGCCGGAAACTTATAGCACCACGGCAGGGTTGAACCTCAAGGTCAGCATTCACCTCTTGACTCCCACGCAATGCCTCCAGCATCTGAAACCTGCAAACAGGAACGGTTCGCATGAATGACCTTCTTGCCACACCGAGATACGTGTACGTCACCAGGAAAATCGAGTTCAACGCTGCACACCGTCTTTTCAACCCGGAGCTCTCCGATGAAGAGAATTCACTGCTGTACGGCAAATGTAATTCGGTTCACGGCCACGGCCATAACTACGTGGTGGAAATAACCCTTCAGGGCCCGATTGACCGGAAAACCGGCTACCTGTTCGACCTGAAGGCGCTCAAGGCACTACTGGAAGCGGAAATCGTTTCCCGTTTCGACCACCGGCACCTTAACCACGACGTCCCTGAACTGGAGAACTGCGTGCCGACAACGGAAATTCTTGCCGTAACCATTTGGGAAATCCTGGAAGCGAAGCTCCAGGAAACAACAAACAAGGGAGTTCGCCTCCATGAAGTCACCATCCATGAAACAGAAAACAACCGTGTCAGATACCTCGGACAATAGCCATAACCGGATCGACCAGTCAGGCCAGCATCTTCACGATGCCTGCTGCATCCCTGAAGAACACGATGAACCGGCACACCTGGAACTGCTGTCCCTTGCGGTAAGTCGGCTGCTCGAAGGCATTGGTGAAGACCCTGAACGCGAGGGCCTGCTCAAAACCCCTGAACGAGTGGCCAAATCCCTGCGATTCCTGACAAAAGGCTACCGTCAGGATCCCGAACAGCTCCTCAAGCAGGCGGTTTTCACCGAATCATACGACGAGATGGTACTGGTCAAGGACATAGACGTCTACTCGATGTGCGAACACCACATGCTCCCCTTCTTCGGCAAGGCGCACGTCGCCTATATCCCCAATGGAAAAATCGTCGGGCTTTCGAAAATACCGCGGGTCGTGGAGGTCTTCGCCAGACGCCTGCAGGTCCAGGAACGCCTGACCCAGCAGATACGTGATGCCATCCAGCACGTGCTCTGCCCGAGGGGAGTGGGGGTCGTCATCGAAGCGACGCACATGTGCATGGTCATGCGCGGGGTTGAAAAACAGAACTCGATAACGACAACTTCGGCGATGTCCGGCGAGTTCCTCGCCAACCAGTCCACCAGAAGCGAATTTTTACGGCTTATCCGCTCACGCTGACCGGAAAAGGCCAGTCAGAAAAGGACAAAAAAGCGCTTTCACTGCCGGGAGCCGGGCATCGTCGGTTTCAGACGACATCATCTTGCAACCAGCCATCGAGCACCTCCCTTCCCAGACAGACGGCTTCGGCGAGATGGCGCCGCATGAGGTCGCTCAATCCCGAACCGAGGTCGAGCGAGTGCGGTGGAGCGCCGATGAGGACAATGCTTCCGGGGACCCTGTCATGCAACCTGGCAACTCCGAGAAGTTCGCTCAACCCCATCTGGTGTGCCGACATCTTCCTGTGGATAAAGGCGGGCAACTCCTCATCCCGATACAGGTAGACTTTGGGCTCGAACTCTACGGGAATAATCGAATCAAACACCAGCAGGGCATCACACGACTCAAAATAGTCGAGAAGGTAGATACCCTGGGTACCGCCGTCCACGAAATTGACTGAAGAAGGCCACTGGGCTACCGATTCCAGAGACCTTACGCACTCGACCCCGAACCCCTCGTCGCCGAACAGCAGATTGCCAAGCCCGACGACATTGATTTTTTCAACTGGCACTATTCCTCCGATAAATATGTCTGCCGCACACCTCCACCCCGGGCAGAAAAACATGTGCGTCGAAAAAGGCAAAGCCCGTCAACTGATGCTCACCTGACGGGCTTTGAATGCAACTTACAGAAATGCGGATCGCTCACAGGCTCTGTTCATCCTCGACCTTGTGCTTGAAGCCGGTAATGATCGAAGAGGTGACGCTGGTACGGTCGACCACATCGTGACGAATCACGGCATAGAGGTGGATAACGACGTACAGCGGAAAAATCCAGGCCAGGGTGTGATGCACATAATGCAGGTTGTAACTGCTTCCCAGAATCGGCAGCACCCAGCCGAAAAACCGTTCAGCAAAACTGCCGGGGCTGTTTTCGCCGTACATGGCCAGGCCGGTGAGTATCATGGCGATCGAACCACAAAAGATGAAGATGAAATTCGCCAGTGCGGCCACCGGGTTGTGGCCGACATAGTTCGGTTCATCCTTCCTGAGGAACAGATACGATGCGACCTGCTCCTTGAACGGATGCCCCCACCATGAAGGGGACCATGGCCTGAAACCGCCGAACCGCGCATACTTGTCGTCGGAAAGCAGGGCATAGTACATCCGGTACATGAAATTGCCGGTGAACACGAATGCGACGCAGTAATGCACGTAGCGCCACATGACGAAGTTATGCTGCCAGACCGCTTCACCAAGCGGTGGCACCAGCACCGGAGAGGCGATATACAGGCCGGTCACCACCAGGGTGACGATGCAGAGCGCGTTCACCCAGTGATAGACCCTGACCGGCAGCCGCCAGACATAGATTTCCTCGATTAACCTTCCCATTGCAGGCTCCGTTTAAACGATGGTTACCTTGGTGATTTCATTGCCATTCATGTCAAAGACATGCGATGCACATGCAAGGCAGGGATCGAACGAGTGAATGGTCCTCAGGAGCTCAAGCGGCTTGGCAGGATCGGCCATCGGCGTCCCCTTGAGGGCCGCCTCATAGGCTCCGGAGTTGCCACGATTGTCACGTGGCGAGGCATTCCAGGTCGAAGGCACGACAATCTGGTACTCGTCGATCTTCCGGTCTTTGATGCGGATCCAGTGGCCAAGGGCGCCACGAGGCGCTTCGGTGTAACCAAAGCCCTTGCACTCGCCGGGCCAGGTCGACGGCTCCCAGCGCTCGCTGTTGAAGGTCTTGTAATCCCCCGTCTTGATATTGGCGACAAGATCGTCGTAAAACCTGCCCATGAATCCTGCGGTCTGCTTGCATTCGATGCCGCGGGCTGCCGTCCGGCCAAGGGTCGAGAACAGCGCTTCGGGCCCGACGCCGAGCTTGCCCAGTACGGCCCCAACCGTCTCCCTGAGCATCGGGTCGCCTTTGGCGTACCCGACCAGCACCCTGGCGAGCGGACCAACCTCGACCGGGTGATCCTTCCAGCGCGGAGTCTTCAGCCAGCTGTACTGCTTGTCGGTGTCGATATGCTTGAACGGAGGTTTCGGACCGGTATAATTGGGCTTGGTCTCCCCCTCCCAGGGGTGCAGACCACGGTCAGCACCTTTCGTGTAGGTATACCAGCTGTGCCCGATCTCCTCACGGATCTGCGTCGTATCCCTCGGATCGACATCGATAACGGTATTGAGGTCCTTGTTCAGGATAACGCCCCGCGGCCAGAGCAGCGACTTGACATCACTAATCCCTTTCAGCGGAAAATCGCCGTACGACATGAAATTGCCGAGTCCCCCGCCATGGAGCCATCCCTTGTAGTAACTGGCAATGGCAAGCAGGTCAGGAATATAGACCTGGTCGATGAAGGTCTGGGTATCATCGATAATCTTCTTGACCATCGCAAGGCGCTCGATGTTGATCGCCGTATCGCTGTTCGGGTCGATGGCACACGCCATACCGCCGACAAGGTAGTTCGGATGCGGGTTCTTGCCACCGAAAATGGTCTGGATCTTCACGATCTCCTTCTGGAAATCAAGCGCCTCAAGGTAATGGGCAACGGCGATCAGGTTCACTTCCGGAGGAAGCTTGTAGGCCGGATGGCCCCAGTAGCCATTGGAGAAAATGCCCAGCTGACCGCTTTCGACAAATGCCACAAGGCGTTTCTGGAGATCCCTGAAATACCCGACCGAGGATTTCGGCCAGGGTGAAATGCTCTGGGCGATCTCCGAAGCCAGCTTGGGATCAGCCTTGAGCGCGCTGACCACATCGACCCAGTCGAGTGCATGCAGATGGTAAAAGTGGACCAGGTGGTCCTGGGTGTGCTGGGTCGCCTCCATCAGGTTGCGAATGATTCTTGCGTTGGTCGGCACCTCGATACCGAGCGCATCCTCCACGCAACGGACCGAGGCCAGCGCGTGCACCGTGGTGCAGACACCGCAGATACGTTCCGCAAAAGCCCAGGCGTCACGGGGATCGCGCCCCTTGAGGATGACTTCAATGCCACGCCACATGGTGCCGGTGCTGAAGGCCTCCTCGATGACGTTGGCATCGCTGACTTTCGCCTCTATTCTGAGATGACCCTCAATACGCGGGATCGGATCGACAACTATTTTTTTGGTCATGCCTTGAGCTCCCTTGGTTTACTGTTCTGACGCTTCGTCGTGATGTCTCTTCTTTGCGGCGGTCACCGCTGCATGACCGACAGCTCCGGCTGCAGCTGCACCGACGGCGAGGATACCGATGTGGTCCGCAGTCGTATCGGTGCCGAGGAAAGAGACCTCGGCCAGCCTGGTGTAGAATGGGCCCTTGTCCCAGAATCCCGGCTCGGAACAGCCGATGCACGGGTGGCCGGACCCGATCGGGAAACTGGTACCGGCGTTCCACTGGATTTTTGAACAGGAATTGTAGGTCGTCGGCCCCTTGCAGCCCATTTTATAGAGGCACCAGCCCTTCCTGGTCGACTCCTCGTCGAAACCGCGGACAAACATACCGGCGTCATAAAATGCCCGGCGATAGCACTTGTCGTGGATTCTGGTGGAGTAAAAAGCTTTCGGACGCCCCATTCTGTCAAGCTCGGGAATGGTGCCGAAGGTGTGCAAATGGGTGATGACCCCGGTCATCACCTCCGCGATGGGAGGACAGCCGGGAACCTTGACGATAGGCTTGTCCCTGATGATCTCCCCTACCGGAACCGCCCCGGTGGGGTTGGGATGGGCGTTCTGGACGCAACCGAACGATGCGCAGGAGCCCCAGGCTATGACTGCGGCCGCATCAGCCGCCGTCTCTTTGACGATATTGAGGAAAGAGTCGCCGTTGACCATACAGTACACCCCATCGTCCTTGGTAGGAATATTGCCCTCGACGGCAAGGATGTATTTGCCCTTGTACTCCTTCATGATCTGCTTCCTGACCGCTTCGAGCTGGTCGCCAGCAGCGGCGCTGAGCGTTTCGTCATAGTCGAGCGAAATCATGTTGAAGACCATGTCGGCCATGATGGGATGCGAAGAACGGATAAACGACTCGGTACAGCAGGTGCACTCGAGGCCATGGAGCCAGATGACCGGCGTGCGCGGCTTTTTCTCCATTGCGCTGACCACCTGGGGAAGAAGCGCGGGCGAAAGGCCGAGTGCGACCGATGTAAGGCTGCAGAACTTGAGGAAATCCCGTCGGGAGACACCCCGGGACTCGAATACTTCCGCGAACGTTTGCTTGCTGGGCATTAACACCTCCGTAGATTTGGATGCAGTGTCATAAGGAAGCTGTCCCGGGGAACCGGCTTCTCTGGTCTGAAATGCTGTGTGGAAATAAAAAATGGGTGATTCATCTAATATACATAACGGCCGCTATTTACAAAACGCTTTCTCGTTCCGTCCGGCAGCTGGTCGGGTATAAACATAAAAAAACCCGGCATTTTCTTCAAAAAATACCGGGTTTTTCAGGCCTTTATATACCAAAGCCTTCTTTTCTCAGTGCAGCGCCGCGCCAAACAGTGAGGCTGAGTATTTTGCATACTCGGCGATCGGCTGGAAGAAGAGGCCGAAATAGATCGTCAGGACCATCAGGGCCGTCGTCACCAGGTTGGTCACCATGCCCGAACGATAGTCCTTGTCGAGGTTGCGCTCCGATTCACGAAGAAACATGTTGAGTGGAATCATCATGTAATAGAAGAGCGAAATGACACTGGTCAGGATACCGATCAGGGCAAGCCACATGAACAGCGACCCCTTTGCGATAAGGGCAGAGAAAATGAAGAGTTTGCCGACGAATCCGAAGGTCGGGGGGAGGCCGACAAGCGAAATCAGGAACACCGTGAGCGCAGCACCTTCAAGAGGCATCTTTTTGCCGAGCCCCTTGTAGTCGTCCATGTTCTCACTGCCGGTCTTGTTGGCGATGACGACGACAACGAAGAAGGCCCCGATATTCATGAGCAGATAGCTGGACAGGTACACCAGCACGGCCTGGGTGCCGATCTGGTCCAGCGTGATGACGCCGAGCAGCAGGTAACCTGCATGGGCGATGGACGAATAGGCAAGGAGTCGCTTGACGTTTTTCTGCCAGATGGCGACCACGTTGCCGTACACCATCGATGCAGCGGAGACGATCATCAGGATCGTGAGCCAGTCGACACTCAGCATGTCCTCGACACCCTGTGCCGCATGCGGGACAGCGACAAAGAAGAACCGCATGAGCATGGCGAAACCGGCCGCCTTCGAACCGACTGAAAGGTAGGCGGTAACCGGGGTCGGTGCGCCTTCATAAACGTCGGGGCTCCAGAAATGGAACGGCACCGCACCCATCTTGTAGCCAAGTCCTGCCATGATCAGCAGGCTTGCAAGAATCATGACCAGCGGATCGTAGCCGTGCTGCGCGAGTTCGGCGCATATGGCCGAGATATTGGTCTGGGCGGTAATACCATAGACAAGCGAGAAGCCATACAGCAGCATACCGGAAGAGACGGCACCATACACCAGGTATTTCAGGGCGGCTTCCGACGAACGGCACTCGTGCTTGAAATAACCGGTGAGAACATAGGCGGCAAGGCCGACAAGCTCCATGGCGATGAACATCATCAGCAGGTCCGTCGACGATGCCATCATCATCATACCGATGACCATCGCGACAATCAGCGCATAATACTCTCCCACTCCTGAGCTGAGCCCCTGCAAATGTTCATCCGCAAGCGAGATGACCACGGTCAGGAGGCCGGTCAGCACAAAGAAGTACTTGAAGAAAATGCCGAACCGGTCGAGCGAATACATGCCGAAGAAAATCTCCGCATCGGGCAGCGCATGCTGCTGGTAGATGAAGAACAGGCTGCCCAGGAGACCGATGATCGTCGCCGTGGCGAGAACCCTGCTTTTCCGGCCCCGCAGGACAAGGTCCAGGACGATCAGCACCATGAAGAGTGCCGACAGATAAAGTTCAGGAATAAAATAGCCGGCACCTGCCCTGAGGGTCGAAATGATGCTCTGTATTTCAGCGCCTGATGGCATATCGAACATATTGCTCCAACGTTTATTCTTTTACACGGAAATGCAGAATCAGTGCACAGCTGCGGCCGCCACAGGACCAAGAACAGTAACAAGCTTGTTGATGCTCGCCGTCAGGAGACCCATAACCGGCATCGGATAGATACCCAGGCCGATCACGATGATCGTAAGCGGAACCAGCATGGTGAGCTCACGGGCGTCAAGGTCAAGCTTTCCGTTCCAGTCATGGAAATGGATGTGCTCGTGACCATCGGCATCCGTCTCAACGTCGTAAACGGCATCGGGTCTGCGCTTGCCGAGGAACATGCGCTGCAGGGACCACAGGAGGTAAGCGGCACCGAACAGGATACCGAGGACGGAAACCATTGCAAGAGACCGGGTGGTCGTCGAAGAGAATGCACCGACAAACACGAATGCCTCAGAGATGAAGCCGCTCAGGCCAGGCAGACCAAGCGAAGCGAACCAGGCGACGGTGACGAGACCGACGTACACCGGCATGTAGGAAGCCAGGCCGCCGAACTTGTCGATGGCACGGGTGTGGGCACGGTCATAGATGACACCGACGAGCAGGAAGAGCATTGCGGTGATGGTGCCGTGGTTGAACATCTGGTACAGCGCACCAAGCATGCCCTCGGAGTTCGCTGCGGCAAGGCCGAGCAGCACATAACCCATGTGGCTGATCGAGGAATAGGCAACCATCTTTTTAAGATCCTGCTGGGCAAGCGCGCAGAATGCGCCATAGATGACGTTGATCGCACCAAAGACGCCAATGACATACAGACCGGCCTGATAGACCTCGGGAAAAAGCGGGAAATTGATACGCATCATGCCGTAGGTACCGAGCTTCAGAAGCACGCCGGCCAGAATGACGGAAATCGGCGTAGGGGCTTCGACGTGTGCATCAGGCAACCAGGTATGGAACGGGAACATCGGAACCTTGATGGCGAAACCGATGAAGAGCACGATAAAGGCGATGTAGCGCCAGGTGACGTTGTCAGGACCGAGGATCGAACCTTTCACGAAATTCTCCTGGCTGGCCATTGCCACGAGGCTGAAGGTATGGTGTCCGGTAAGCGGATCGACGACGCTGAAATAGAGGCCGATCATCACCAGCAGCATGAAAACCGAACCGAACAGGGTATACAGGAAAAACTTGATTGCCGCATATTCCCTGTTGGGACCGCCCCAGATACCGATCAGGAAGTACATCGGCAACAGCATGAGCTCCCAGAACACATAGAAAAGGAAGAAGTCGAGTGCCACGAAGCAACCCATCATCGCGGTGCTGAGCAGGTTGAACAGGATGAAATATCCCTTGACCTGCTTCTGGATCGGCCAGCTCGACAGGACACCGATAATCGATATCAGTGCAGTCAGGATAACCATGGTAATGGAGAGTCCGTCGACACCGACGAAGTACTCGATGGTCAGCGGGCCAAACGAACCGAGGTTAAGCGAGATCCAGGGGACGCGCTCGACGTACTGGAATGACCCGGCAAGCGAACCGCCGGGACCGGCGATGATGCCGGCAAGCGTCGGGTCGTATTGACGCCAGAGAAGCACGGCTATCACGCCCTGCGCAATCGCCGCAAGGAGCGAGACGATCCTGATGATCTGCTTCTGCGACGCGGGGACAGCCAAAATGATGAGTCCGGCGATGATCGGCAGAAATACAATTAAGCTCAGCATGTTCAGTACCTGTTATGTTCGGAGATTACAATTAAATGCTTCGTTATTTCATGAGCTGGACGAGGTAGAAGGCGAAATAACCGAGAACGGCAGCCATCACCAGGACCAGGTAGGTCTGCACCTTTCCGGTCTGTGCCTTCCTCATGACCGCGCCAGAGGTCTGGACGAAAAACGCGGTGAAGTTCACGGTACCGTCGACAACATACTTGTCGAACGCACCGGCGAGGAACGAGAGCTTCCGGTAGATGGTGCCGACACCGTTGACAATGCCGTCGACAACCCTGGAATCAAACCATGAAAGTGCGCGGGAGATCATGACACAGCCGCTGATGAAGGTCGCCTGGTAGATCTCGTCCCAATACCATTTGTTGAACGAATAAAGGTAAAGAGGACGGATCGCTGCTGCCGTCTTTTCCGGATCGATGAACCCGAACGCATAGACGACAAGGGCAAGGCCGATACCGCAAACCAGCATGCCGGAGGAGAGGTAGATCGCCGTGAAGTGGTTCTCATGGGCAGCATGGGCAAGTTCCGCCTGACGGGGATCGCTGAACGAAGGAGCATGCTCGCCTGCAGCTGCTGCAGGCTCAGCAGGTGCTGCCGCCTTTTCCGCATCATTCGAGGCCTCTGCGAGCAGCCTGCCGCCTTCGGTCCCGAACGCCGCCGTGTGTGCGGGCGCTTCGCCTGAATGGACGACCGTCTCGGGAGTCGGAATCAGGTGCATGAACCAGCCCTTGGCTCCGTCAAGAGGGTCAGGGGAAAAGACGAAGAAGACGGAAAGTGTCGCCAGAATGACCAGCGGGGCACGCATGATCCAGCCGACCTCGTGCACACCGTGGTGCTCTTCGGCATGGTCGTCATGTCCATGAGCGGCGTGGCCATGGTGTTCCTCTGCCGGTTTGAGATGGGTACGGCTCTCTCCGAAGAAGACAAGCCAGACCTGGCGGCCCATATAAAACGCCGTCATCATCGCGGAAACGAAACCCAGGAGCGGGACGATGGCGTAGATGCCGCCCCCCTCAACCTTGGCGAAGCCGAGCGCTGCCGCGAGGATGGCATCCTTGCTCATGAATCCGCTGGTCAGTGGAAGACCGGCAAGGGCCAATGTGGCAATGCTGAAGGTTGCGAAGGTCCAGGGCATATTCTTGCGGAGGCCACCCATCCAGCGCATATCCTGCTCGTGGTGCATGGCGTGGATGATCGCGCCTGAACCAAGGAAGAGGCAAGCCTTGAAAAACGCGTGCGTCAGGAGGTGGAACAGCGCTGCCGAGTAGGCACCGACGCCGAGCCCCATAACCATGTAACCAAGCTGGGAAACCGTCGAATAGGCGAGAACGCGCTTGATATCGTGCTGGGTGATTGCGATCGTCGCAGACATGAACGCCGTTATGGCGCCGATGAATGCAATGACATGCAGGGCATCGGGAGTCAGGATGACAAAAATCCTGGCGACGAAATAGACACCTGCGGCGACCATGGTTGCCGCGTGGATAAGGGCCGAAACCGGGGTCGGACCTTCCATGGCGTCAGGAAGCCATACATGCAGCGGGAACTGCGCCGATTTACCGACACAACCCATGAAGAGCAGGAGACCTGCGGCTGTCAGCCACGTGCTGGAAAGACCGAACTTCCCTGCCGCGATGTTCTGGTAAATCTCCTGGTAGCCGAAGGTATGGAACTGGGAATACATGATCAGGATGCCGAGCCACATGCCGATATCGCCGATCCTGTTGGCCAGGAATGCCTTTTTCTGTGCATTTGCGGCACTTTCACGCTCGAAGTAGAAACCGATAAGCAGGTAGGAGGAGAGACCGACGAGTTCCCAGAAAATGTAAATCGAGAAGAGATTGTCCGAAAGCACGATGCCGAGCATCGAGAAGGTGAATATCCCGAGGAAGGCGAAGAACCGTCCATAACGCTCCTCACCAGCCATGTACCCGGTAGAATAGAGATGAACGAGCAGGCTGATGAGCGTGACCATCGCCAGCATGATGGCGGTCAGATTGTCGATGACGATGCCCATCTTTATCTGCAGCGGCCCGTAGCCGGGAACATTGCCGAAATCAAGCCAGGTGAAATTCCAGGCGATCCTGTATGCCGGATCGTAATGCTGGACGATCACCGACCAGAAAATATATGCCGAGAGGGCAAAGGCGGTTCCAAGCATGCCGATGCCGATGAAATCCCCTCCGCGCGGAAGTCTGCGGTTGAAAAATATCAGCACCACAAACGACAGCAGCGGCAAGAGCAGGACTACGATCGATAACTGGATGAGACTGTGCATCATGTTTCGTTTTACAGAGAATTTGCAGCTGAAATGGTTAGGATACGGATCACTCTTTCATCGTATCGACGCTGGAGACGTCGACCGTCTTGAAAGTCTTGAATATGTTGATGACAATAGCCAGGGCTACGGCAGCTTCAGCCGCTGCAAGCACGATCACGAACAGGCTGAACATGACGCCGCCCATTCCCCCGTTGTACTTGGAGAAAGTCAGGAAATTGATGTTTGCCGCGTTCAGGATCAGCTCGACGCCCATCAGGATGACGATGGCGTTCTTGCGGGTCATGACGGCAAACATGCCGAGTGAAAAGAGGATGGCTGATATGGTCAGAAAGTGATTCAGACCGATCGTTGTGAACATTTGCATTCTGGTCGACTCCTTAGTGTTCTTTTTTGTGTGCCTTGTCGTAGCGGGCCAGGAACGCGGCGCCGAGAAGCGCGACGAGCAGGACAATCGAAACCATTTCAAAAGGAAGCATGAAGCGGGACATGGTTTCGAACCCAACCCGCTGCACGATGCTGCCCTGAAGCTGCACCTCGCCCGGCATCCAGTCGCCGGTCGTAAAGAAGGTATACAGCATACCGGCAATCATCAGAAGCAGTATGAGCGTGCCGGGTACGACATGCAGCACATCGGCCCGGAGTTCGGTCTGCATGACGGTATTGGTGAACATCACGCCGAAGAGGAGCAGCACCAGAATACCGCCGACATAGACGACGACCTGGGTGATTGCGATGAAATCGGCACTCAGGAACACATAGAGCGCTGCAACACCGAAAAAGGTGAACAGGAGCGAAAATGCCGAGTAGATGATGTTCTTCGAAAACACCACAAACGCGGCCGACAGTACGGTAATTGCCGCGAAGATGTAGAAGATGATGGATATGGTCAGTTGGCTCATGATTGTCTGCACTGGTTATTCGGTACCCTGTTACTCCCCTGCCTGTCCCGGTTCGGGATTCCGTGCCGGAGCCGGCTTTGCGGCCGGTGCTGCTCCGGACGCTGCGGCTGCAGCCTTTTCCTTTGCGGCCTGGGCCTGCTGTTCCGCAAGCTTCTTCTGTTTTGCTTCAGCCTCGATCTTCGAGAGATTGCCGTAATGGTACAGCATGTTCCGGACATCGTACTCGGAAAAATCCGCAACCGGCGTGTGCACAAGGCAATCGGTCGGGCAGACGCTGACACAGATGCCGCAGGTCATGCACTTGGCCACATCGATATCAAACACTGGAACCCAGAAGCGCTTCTGCTGCCCACCTGAAGTCTTGCCGCATGCGGCAAGGTCGTCGCTGGTCACCTTGATCGTCTCGATCGTGATGCACTCGACCGGGCAGGCCCGCTGGCACTGTGAACAGCCGATGCAGTCCTCGATATCGTTATGGAGCCGATACCTGCCGATCGTCGGCGTCGGCACCGCTTCGCGCGGATACTGGAGGGTGCACA
The DNA here is from genome assembly GCA_964611215.1 of uncultured Chlorobiaceae bacterium. GTDB lineage: Bacteria > Bacteroidota > Chlorobiia > Chlorobiales > Chlorobiaceae > Chlorobaculum. The sequence continues at coordinate 49,891 of CAZSXF010000001.1, read as the reverse complement.
GGCCGTCAACCTGGTTGAAGTAATTGACATCGTCGATGCCGGCATCACCCTTTCGCTTGACGGCATTGAAGAAATGCCTGAGCGTGATGGCCAAGCCGGTCGCGATCGTCGAAGCTCCGACCTTTATATTGCTGAAGTACTCACTCATAGTTGATGATTCGTCTTTCTTGCCGGTAAACTCGTTATTGCTCCGCCTGTTACTTGTAAATCTCCCAAATCGCCGTCAGGACAAAGGCGACAAAGGCGAACGGAGTCAACACCTTCCAGCAGAGATACATAAGCTGGTCGACGCGGAGACGGGGAAGCGTCCAGCGCAACCACATCTGCACGAAGATGAAGAAAAAGCCCTTCATGATGATCCAGAACGCCCCCCAGACCGGACCGCTGGTCCAGGTATTCAGCGCGAAGCCCCCGAGGTTTGGCAGCGGTGAGGCCCAACCGCCGAGGAATACGACCGATATGATGGAGGAGACCATGAACATGCTGCCATATTCAGCAAGGAAGAACATGGCGAACTTCATCCCGGAATATTCGGTGAAGAACCCGGCGACAAGCTCGGATTCAGCTTCCGGAATATCGAACGGGGCTCTGTTGGTCTCGGCGAGCGAAGCGATGAAATAGATGATGAAGGCAAGCCAGGCAACCGGGTTGCTGAACAGGAAAAAGTGAACGAAACCATACGGACCAGACTGGGCGACGCAGAATTGCTGCATGCTCAGGGTGCCGGCCATCATGGCACCGCACAGAAGCGCCATCGAGGCAGGAATTTCGTAACTGACGATCTGCGCAACGCTCCTGACCGAGCCGTACAGCGCCCATTTGTTATTGGAGCCCCATCCGGAAGCAAGGATACCGACGACTTCAAGCGCGACGATACCGACTGCGTAGAAAAGACCCACGTTCAGGTCGGCGCCGATGAAGGCCGGGCCGAACGGAAGAACGGCAAAGGCGAGGAAAGAGCCGACGAACATGACCAGCGGGCCGATGACGAACAGGAACTTGTCGGCAACCGTCGGCACGATGTCTTCCTTGTGCAGCAGCTTGAGGATATCGGCAAGCGTCTGCAGCAACCCCCAGGGACCAACTTCCATCGGCCCGAGCCGGTCCTGCATGAACGCGGAAATCTTGCGTTCTCCATACACGCCGTAGGTCAGGGCATACAGGGCGATGAAAACCAGCGGAATGGCCGCGACGATGACAAGCCCGAGTGGAAACCAGCCGAGGTAAAATCCTGAAAGGGCGTCGGACCAGGTATTGAGAGATGGTGACTGACTCATAGAAAACGGCTAACCTGAATTATTGTCTTGTTGAAACGCTTATCGGTCGACCTCGCCAAGCACGATGTCGATGCTGCCGATGATGGCCACGAGATCCGGTATCAGCTGCCCCTTCGAAAGATCCTTCATCGCGGAAAGGTTGACGAAACATGAAGATCTTGCCTTGCAGCGGAGCGGTTTGGTCGACTTGCCATCACTGATGATATAGAAGCCGAGTTCGCCACGGGGATTTTCAGCCCTGCCATAGACCTCGCCGGCTTTCGGACGGATTTTCTTCGGAATAACGCCTCGGGCGTCAAAACCCTCTACCTCCGGCATACGGTCAAGGCACTGCTCGATAATCTTGAGACTCTCGTCGATTTCAATGGCGCGAACGAGATGACGCGAAAGGCAATCGCCGATATCGGAGAACTTGCCGTCAGGAACGGCAACGGAAAAATCAAGTTCCGGATAGACCGAATAGGGGTCGTTCCGGCGAAGGTCCCACTGCACACCGGAGCCGCGAAGCATCGGGCCGGACCACGCGTAATTGATAGCAACATCAGCGGGCATGATACCGATACCCTTGGTGCGCTTGACGAAAATCTCGTTTTCGGTCAGCAGGCGGGAGAGTTCGAGAGCCTTCGGCTTGAAATAGGTGATAAACTCAGCGACCCGCTTCCTGAAATCCGCCGGCACGTCATAGGCAAGACCGGCGATCCAGATATAGTTATAAAGCATTCTGGCGCCGGAAGCCCACTCAAGGAGGTTGAGGATGTGCTCACGGTCACGGAAACAGAAAAGGAAGGGAGTGAAGGCGCCAAGGTCGATGGCGTAGGTACCGATGGCGACCAGATGGGAGGCGATGCGGTTGAGTTCAGCGACGATGACCCTGATAAATTCGACCCTGCGGGGGATCTCAATATCAAGGAGCTTCTCGACGGCCACACAGAATGCGAACTCGTTGTTCATGCCGGTGAGATAATCGAGGCGATCGGTATAGGGAACGATTCCCGGATAATCCACCTTTTCGCAATGCTTCTCGAAACAGCGATGGAGATAACCGAGATAGGGCTCGGCCTCGACGACGACTTCACCGTCGGTGACGCATTCGAGACGCAGAACACCGTGCGTCGACGGATGCTGCGGCCCCATGCTGAGAACCATGTATTCTGTATCGAGATCCTTTTCTATGACGACACGATTGTCGTCCTGTCGGATGATCCTCGTTGAGTTCAGATCGGCTTTGCCTAATTCCTGCATGCTCGGACTGCTTGTTTACGTGTTATAGGCCTCAGTACGGTACCTTGATGCCATGATAGGTCTCCTGCACCTGGTAATCCTTGCGCAGCGGGTAACCGGTCCAGTCTTCCGGACAGAGAATCCTGCGCAGATCGGGGTGCCCCTCGAAGGTCATGCCGTACATGTCATACGCTTCCCGCTCATGCCAGTTTGCCGTATGCCACACACAGGCGACCGAAGGAATGACACCGCCGTCACGCGGGCATTTGACCTTTACCGCTATCCGGTGCGGATACTGGCCGACCGACTCGAGGTTGCAGACAATGCCGAGCTGGTTCTGCTCGATATAGTCCACGCCCGACAGGCAGGCCATACAGTTGAACTGAAGACGGGGGTCGTCACGCATGAACAGCGCGATCTCCACCCATTTCGAGACATCAAGGACCTCAAAGAACGGCATGGTCGGATTGGCATCGAACTCCGACACCGCATCCCCGAAGCGCTCCCTGATAAGTGTATAGGCAGCCAGACTCTGCTGCACTGCCGCCGACATGACGATTCCTGATTCTTCCATCACCTTGTCCATTCTTGAGTTTATGCCGTCGCCCTGCGGGCCTGGTCGATGATCTGCTGGGGATCGACGCTCTGTTCGGCAAGTTTTTTCAGGGCATCCTGCCGGGAAATCCCGATCCCTTCCATGCGGATAAGCTCCTGGATTTTCATGAGGCCGCCAATCAGTGCTTCCGGGCGCGGAGGACAGCCGGGAACATACACATCGACCGGAATGACGCGGTCGACGCCCTTCAGGACATGATAGCCATGCTTCCAGTACGGGCCACCGCAGTTGGAGCAGCTTCCCATGGACAGCACGTAACGCGGCTCAGGCATCTGTTCGTAAAGTGTCACCACGCGCTCAGCCATCTTCAGGGTCACCGTACCGGCCACAATCATGAGATCGGACTGGCGAGGCGAGGAGCGCGGAAAAATACCGAAACGTTCGAGGTCGTAGTTGGATGCGTTGGTCGCCATCATCTCGATGGCGCAGCAGGCAAGGCCAAAGCCCATCGGCCAGATCGACGAGAGGCGGGCCCAGTTCATCACATTATCGACCGAAGTTACAAGGACGTTGCGGTTCGATATCCTGGCATCAAGCAAACCCATAGCGTGTAATCAATGGTAATTGAAAGATTATCCGTTGCTGCGGCCGACTTCGCGATTCGGAAGCTCCGGCATTTTCGGAATGTTCGGCGTCGGCCTGACCCAATCCAGATCCCCCTTCACCCACGCATACACGAGACCGAGGATAAGGATGACGGCGAAAATGAGCACCTCGACAAGGGCGAAGACACCGAGCTGCTTGAACACGGTTGCCCAGGGATAGAGGAAAACGACTTCGACGTCGAAAATGATGAAGATAAGGGCGACAACATAAAAGCGGATGTTGAACTTGACCCATGCACTGCCAACCGCAGGCTCGCCGCACTCATACGTCGAGTTCTTCTCGGGATTCGGACGGCTTGGCCGCAACAGCCGCGCAGTCAGAAAACCCATAACCACAAAAAAGATACCGAGGAGAAGAAACACAAAAACGGTACCGAAACCGGTCAACGTCTGATCCATGTGCTGCTGTTTGTCGTTATGTTCAGGGGATCAAGCCCCTGTCCTGTCGGAAAAATGCCTTGAAAACAAGTGCGGCAAATATAACAAAAATTCTGCGCATCCACAGTTTAAAAAGCTGATTTTTTCACATCTTCCAAGCAGAGGAAGAACCTCCGGGACAGCCATCCCGATACCCCCGGGAGGACATGCGCCTAATATATTTCAATTAGATGTATTGTCATCAAAAATTTTTAAGGCGAACCGACGAAAAACGAGCACCAGGCCGCACATCACCGCAATGGTGAGCGTAGCGAGCACCGCAACGACCGGCTGCCATGACCTGAAAATCGAGGTCAGGGCATTTCCGACAACTCCGGCAAGCAGCATCCAGACCAGAGGGGCCCAGGCAATGGCAAAAACAAGCGGCAGGCCCCTGCCCATGAGCACTTTCATTCGAGCCCTGTCGGGAAACAGTTTCATAGCCTCGGCATTGATAGGTTGAATGGTATCGGATGGCCGGCGCCGCGGTGCACAACCGCGGCACGACACCGGTCAGGGAAGCAACGCTCCGACCTGGTCGGCCATTTCATGATCAAGCGCACGCAAGAGTTCATACTCACGGCGAAGCCCGCCCATGTCACCCCTCGACAGGTAAAACATGGCGAGCTTGCAATGGACTTCAGGGTTTTCCGGTTCCAGGCCCGACGCCGTCTCAAGCGCTTCACGGGCATGCTCCGGCTCGCAGAGATCCATGTAGACATCACCGAGAACACACCATGCATCGACATATCCCGGATCAATGCCGACAGCCCTCCTGAGGACACTGACGGCAGCAGCCTCACGCCCCATCGTCAGCAGGACGAAACCGTAATGGCGATAGGCCGGGAGAAACGTCGGGTCAAGTGCGATCGCGAAGGCAAGGTCGGTACCCGCCTTGCGGTATTCACCGACCGAAAGGCTGACGACGGCCCGGGCATAACGCACCCGAGCGTCACGGCACGCCCCCCCGGCCAGGCGATCAAGCACCGCGCCTGCCTCGGCGTACTCCCCTGCTGTGATCCGGTCGAGCGTGGCCCGGTATTCCTGCTCATATACCGCGCCGGATTCCGGTGCGGCCGGTTCCGGACAAGATGCCTCAGTCATTTGCTGCTTCATGGTTGTTTCGTTCACTGTCGTCCCCGCCCAGCCAGAATCCGCGCTGGCGATCAAGCAGGGCAACCTCCTTGGCAATCCGCGCGGAAAGCCACTCGATGAACGCCGGCGATTCGTTGATGCAGGGAATATAGCACCTTCGGGCAATACCCGAGGCATCGAGCAGCTTACGGGCCTCATAGTCCGTTTCGCTGTTGTCGGCGAAATAGCCGAACGGAAACATCGCGACGGATTCGCACCCGTCTGCCCGGAACGCGGCAAGTGCCGCCTCGACCGTCTCCGCAGTCCATTCTCCACCGGCGACATGGTTCAGGCAACCGATCCGTACTTCACAGAACGGGTTGCGCGGGTCGGCCATGATCCGCTGACGCACGGCGCCGAAAAACGCATAGGTCTCATCGAGACCGGTAAAAACGGATGGCTCACGACCATTCCTGTCACGGACGATGGTTCCGTGAATCACCAGGACCAGGCGGGGTTTGGATCCTGAAACCTGCGGCTGGCCTGCAAACGTGCTGAAAATATGGTCAAGATAGACCGTATGCAGCTCCCTGTGGCTCCAGAGCCCATGCATCACCCGAACCTTTCCCGCAAGGGCTTCACCATACGCCTCCATGGCCATCTGGCATGCGACGCCGCAGGAAAATGCCGATTCGACCGGAATCATGGGAACGACCACCACGCCATCAAGGCTCCTGCTGAATTTCTGCAGAACGGTTTCAAGGTAGGGCGGAACAAAATAATATGCCTCGGCGACCTCAAGCTCGATGCCGAGGGCGGCAAGACGGTCACTGCCTGAAAGCACGCGCGAAACCGCTGCCGTCTGGGCGTGGTTGATCGCGACCAGGCGGGAACGGTACCGGTTGACTTTCCAGTCGATGAAGTGCTTGAGTGTCCGGTAATCGGCAAGAGCATAAATGAGCGCGGTCGGCAGGGTGACGATCTGCCGGGTAACGGTGTGCACGATCTTCCTCGAACTTGGCAGAAGCGACCGTATGGAAAGCTTCTCGACTTCACCATACGTCACCAGCACGACACCATAACGTTTCCGACTCACAACGACAGCCACCACTTGAATTCGGCAAACGTCAGCAGAAAACCGATCAGGGCACCGGCCAGCGTCTGCATGAAATTATGGGCGCGGAGATGGACCCGCGACCACATCAGCAGCGGGATGAAAACAAGCAGCCAGAGCGACTGCGCCCCTGAGTGCAGGAAGACGAGCGCTATGGCTGAAGCCAGGCTGAACAGATGGATGCTGATTTTCCACTGCAGCGTCACCAGGAGGATGAGCACGGTGTTGACGGCATTGAAAAACACGATGCCGGACAGAAAACGTGGAGCGCCGAGCTGCTTCATCAGATCATAACCAAGCACGTTGACGGCGACCATGACGAGCAGGGGCAGGAACCGCTGCTCACGGAACGTGATATTGTAGTCCGAGATGCGCCCGATCTTTTTCAGGCCGTAGATCAGCAGCATCGGGGCGACCGTTGCGGAAACAAGGAGTACAAAAAACCAGGAGATGCCGTGAGGCTGCATCGCATACCCGGTCAGCACGATAAACAGGTACGTGACCGGTGCGACGACAACAGGGCTGATAACCCAGGAAACGAGAGATGCGAACCGGCGTAAGTCAGCTTGCATTGAAATACAGATGGATGATCGGATGGTTACGGCTTGTAAACCCGTGCGTTGCAGTACCGCACAAGCTACCCGGAAGATAGTTTTATTATATCAAAAATCCGCGTATATTACCCGTCCATGCCGCGAGAGTGGTGAAATTGGTATACACGCCAGTCTTAGGAACTGGTGCCGAAAGGCGTAAGGGTTCGAGCCCCTTCTCTCGCACATGTCACTCAAGCCAAAGTGGCGGAACTGGTAGACGCGCTGGACTCAAAATCCAGTGGGTGCAAACTCGTGTGGGTTCGAGTCCCACCTTTGGTACGGATTTTTATCTTTTACTCATTCCAATCCTTCAGGACATTCGCTGCACCATGCAAAGAATGTACTCACCCTGGCGAGAGGTTTACATGCAGTCCTTCAAGGATGACAAGCCCGCGCCGACCACAGGCAAATCAGTGTTCGCCGACATACCACCCGAAGAGGATGAGGAGCGATATGTGCTCTGCCGGGGCAAATACTGCTTTGCGATCCTGAACCTTTACCCGTACAACTGCGGCCATCTGATGGTCATTCCCTATCGGCAGACCCCGGACTTTTCGGAGCTCGATGAGAAGACCATGCTCGAAATCATGCAGCTCTCGGACCTGTGCATGCGGGCAGTGAAAAAGGCGCTGAAACCCCACGGGTTCAATTTCGGTGCCAACCTCGGCAAGGTGGCGGGCGGCAGTGTGGATACCCACATCCATTTCCATATCGTACCACGCTGGGAAGGTGACACGAACTTCATGCCGGTCCTCGGCGAAACCAAGGTGCTGAGCAACGACCTCCGCAAGACCTACGTACAGATTCGTGAAGCCATTACCGCGCTGCAAGCCGAAAAGGCGGACTGAACCGGGCACGCATGGAACACGCCCCCTGCCCGATCACCGGAAGCCGCGACTTCTCGGCATGGCTTGATGTCCCGGACAGGTTCGCCCCATCTTCGGGCACCCCGTGGCGGATAGTCAGGTCTTCAGCCTCAGGCATGCTGATGCTCAACCCGAGGCCCGACGAAGCGGAGATTCTCCTTCACTACAGCCAGCTGACCTACGATCCGTTCCTCCACCAAAACAATGCCCGAACTTTCCGGGACCGCGCTTACCTGGCCCTCAGCTCGGCACTGCTCAACCTGAGAGCGGCAATCGTCATGCAAGAGGCCAGGCCACCCGCCGACAGGCTCCGCATCCTCGAAGTGGGCTGCTCGACCGGTCGGCTGCTGCTGAGACTGCACCGCAAGTACTCGATCCCGATGGACAACCTTTTCGGGATCGAACCGGACCGGAACGCTGCCGAAACCGCCCGAAGTTCAGGGCTGGCGAACATCCGGACGACCGAACTCCATAAAACGGCATACACGGCACCATTCGACAGGATCATCTTCTGGCACGCCCTTGAACATATCCACCGGATAACGGAAACGCTGGACGAGGCACACCGGCTCCTGGACAAACGGGGCATGCTGGTCGTCGCCCTGCCCAATGCAGGCGGGAAAGACGCAAGCCACTACGGCAGAACATGGGTCGCCTACGATGCCCCACGCCACCTGTACCACTTCACGCCGAAAACACTGGCAATGCTCCTGGAGAAACACGGATTCAGGGTTGCCCGGATGCAGGGCTACGCTCCTGATGCCCTGTACAATGCCTGGTACAGCGAAAAACTGCGGCAATCGTGCGGGCAGAAACCAGCCATCCTGCCGGTGTCGGCCGCGCTGCAGGCCGCACGCTCAATCCTGGCGGGAAGGAACCCGGAACAAGCCTCGGGATTCGTCTGTCACGCCGTCAGGTCATGAACCAGGATTGGCCGCCGGAATCCGGCCAAGAGATCTCTCCAGTTCGGCACCTGCGACCAGATAATCGTAAACCGCCTGCAGATAGTTGGTCTTTGCCGTGTTCAGCTGCAATTCGGCATCGGTCAGTTCAAGCCGCGAACCGACCCCTTCGCGCAAACGCAGGCGCGTGATCCGGTAACTCCGTTCTGCGACACCGACCGTCCTCGACTGCACCGCGATGCGCCGTCTGGACTCTTCAACGTTGGACATGCGAACTTCAACGTCAGCCCGGACCTGTTCCTTGAGGTCTTCGAGCTTCGTACGGGTCTGCAGTCGTGAGATCTTCGCCTCCTCGATGCGGGAGCTGGTGGCAAACCCGGAAAAAATCGGCAGGCTGAGCTGCAGGCCGACGGAAGAGGATACCGGCCAGCGGGTCTTGTCGATCGCCGTGCCGTCATTGAACTGGGTCTGCGCCTGGAGCTGCCCGAATGCGGAAAGGGTCGGCAGGCCCTCGGAACGCGCCGCCGTCACCTTTTGTCCTTCAGCCTCGAACTGGTAGGTCAGGCTGCGTACGTCAGGCCGGTTGTCAATGGCCTCGGCATAGGCGGAAGCGAGGTCTTTCGGGCACGGCACCTCATGGAAAACCAGCGAATCCGAAAGTGAGATGTGAACATCCTGGTCAACCCCCATGACCGTCTTCAGGCGTGTCTCGGCAATGGAAACATTGCTTCTGGCGCGGATGAAGTCGGGCTTGAGGTTTTCAACCGACAGAAACGCCTTGAGCGTATCGATGTCGGCGGCAACCCCCTGCCGGAAAAGTGCGGAGGTATCTTTCCGGGAAGCCTCCCATCTGGAGATGCTTTGTGCAACGAGCTTGAGCTTTTCAGCGGCAATGAGGACATCGTAATAGGCCCGGCGGATAGAGGTCACGACATCCGCACTGGTTTGCCGGTACGATTCATCGCTGATCTTCCTGACCAGGGATGAAGCGCGAATTCCTGCGATCGCAGAGAGCTTGAAAAGGTTCTGGCTGACGTTCACTGCCGCAAGCCCTGAATTGTCCTGGCTGATATCGTACGCCTGGGTACCAAGCTCCGGATGGCCGAAGATGCTGCCGGGAAGGAACAGTACGGTCGGCTTCAGTGATCGGGTATAGGTCAGGCTCGAGGAGACATGCGGCAACACCTCCGCCCACGATTCCCGGACTTTCTGACCGGCGAAGTCACGATCCAGCCTGGCGACCTCCAGAGAACGATTCTGCCTGAGCCCTATCCGTATCGCCTCATCAAGGCTGACCGACTGGGCCTTGGCCTCTGCAGCGTGGGCATACGAAGACCATCCCCCGGCAAGAAAAAGGCAAAACAGGAGCGAAAAGATGGCGGATCGGGTAGGAATCATCGCAACGTGTTTGAAATAAACGGATTTTCAGGAATATAGCGCCGCCTTCATACGGCACCAATCAGTTTTGATAACGGTCCGCCCGAAGCGATTCGAGACGTTCCTTGAGAAACCGTTCACGGCCTTCGGTGCCTGGGCGGTAGAACGCTTTCGGGGAGAACTGCTCCGGAAAATATGAGGCATCGACAAAATGGCCGGGGTAACTGTGGGGATACTGGTAACCCGCACCATAACCGATTCCCTTCATGAACGAAGTCGGTGCATTGCGCAGATGGAGCGGAACTTCAAGGGTCCCGGCCTCCCTGACGGCAGCCGAGGCCTCGTTGAAAGCCACATAACTGGCATTCGATTTCGGGCACGCCGCAAGGTAGGTCACCCCCTGGGCGAGGTTGATCCGCGCTTCGGGCATGCCGATCACCTCGACGGCGTTGAATACCGTCATAGCGAGCGTCACGGCATACGGGTCAGCGTTGCCGATATCCTCGCTTGCGAAAATCAGCATGCGCCGGGCGATGAATTTCGGGTCCTCGCCACCGGCAAGCATCCGGGCAAGCCACACCAGGGCGGCATCAGGATCGGAACCCCTCATGGACTTGATGAAAGCGGAAACGACATCGTAATGTGCTTCACCGCCCTTGTCGTACTCGGCGGCACGATGCTGCAGCGCCTGCTCGAACAGCTTTCGATCAAGCATGGGGCGCTGCCCGCCGGACTGTGGCAGCAGCGACACGGCAACCTCGAGCGCGTTCAGGGCCTTGCGGGCATCACCACCGGCATAGTGCAGCAGAAATTCCAGGGCCTGAGGATCGATTTCAGTCCCGGAAAGCGCCGCATCACTCCTGATGGCACGGTCGAGCACACGGCGGACGTCATCGTCGCCGAGCGGTTTGAGAATATAGACCTGCATTCGCGAAAGCAATGCCCGGTTGACCTCGAACGACGGGTTTTCGGTGGTGGCACCGATGAGTACGATAAGCCCCTGTTCGATGGCATGCAGGAGGGTGTCCTGCTGTGCTTTGTTGAAACGGTGGATTTCATCAATGAACAGCAGGGTCTGGCGGTTTTCGATCCGTCGGGTCTTCACGGCAGTTTCCAGCACCCGGCGCACATCCCTGACCCCGGCTTCGGTCGCCGACAGCTGCTCAAACCGGTAGTTGAGCGAACGCGCGCACACTTCGGCAAGCGTGGTCTTTCCGGAACCGGGAGGTCCCCAGAAGATCATGGAGGGAATCCGGCCCTGGGCGAGGTACCTCCTGACCGGGCCATCCGGCCCGACAAGGTGCGCCTGGCCGAACAGCTCATCTGCCGATTCCGGCCGCACGCGCTCTGCCAGGGGCCGGAATCGTCCTGAAGATGCATCGGCGTCAGCACCATAGCCAAAAAGGTCCGTCATCTCCATCTCCGTCGCACTCATGCGAACCCCTGTTCAGAAAGCCACGATTCGGTCATACCGCCGGAATTGCCGGAAGCAGTCCCCGCCTGGTACTGGCGCGAGATGTATTTGCCGAGGATGTCAAATTCAAGATTGACTTCGACGCCTTCGCGCAGGCCGGCAATCGTGGTGTTCCCAAGGGTAAACGGTATGAGCGCCACCGTCAGGGACGAAGGTTCGACACGCGCCACCGTCAGGCTGACACCATCCACGGCAATCGAACCGACCGGCACGACCCACTGGTCAAAACCTGCAGGAAAGTCGATCGAAACCAGGCGGCTCTGCCCGTCAGGCTCGATACGGCTGACGCGGCCCACGCAATCGACATGGCCGAGCACGAAATGGCCTCCAAGACGATCCATCGGGCGGACCGCCCGTTCAAGGTTGACCTGCATGCCGCTCCGGAACGAACCCAGCGTCGTTTTTTTCAGGGTTTCGGCGACGGTATCGACCTCGAACCACCCACCGCCAGAGGCAACGACCGTCTGGCAGGCACCATTGATGCTGACACTTTCATCAACCTGAAGATCGCCGAATGCCGTGGCGGAAGCATAACGGACCTGCAACCTGAGCCCGCCTTTCGACGGTGTGACACCGGCCACCGTACCGATATCCTTGACAATTCCTGTAAACATGACTGCTGCAAAGGGTTCCTTCGACAAACTGTACCGATTCCAAGGTAACAAAAAAAACGCCGCCGCTCACCGCCAGACAGCGAACCCGCCCGGCGGCACCTCGATACTGACCGTCGCACCGCACAATCGCCACTCGATGGCAGTGCACATGCCCTCCTGCCGGGGATCCGTCGAGAACAGGCACGACATGGTGCCCCCCAGCCGGTGAAGTTTTCTGTCGACGACGACGAAGACACGCAACGCTCGTTCAAGGCTGGTATTCATCGCGCAAAGGCACTCCTCCTCGCTGAAAATCCGCGACCAGGCGACCACCCAGAAGAGTTGGCCGTTAACCGGTTGCGGATACCAGAAATCGCCGTCATTGCCAGATTCGGAAACCGGCCGCAGGTACTGCCGGCCGCGCCGGAGGGCTATCTCGTTGCGGCGGAGCGCACTCAGGCGGGCCATGAAACGGTACGCCTCATGCCGTTCGTCAAAAAAATGGCGGCCGACGCTCCGATGTGTTCCGAACGGACCGCCAAACATGCATTCCCGAAGAAAGACATCGCCATACGAACAGTCATCCCCGCGCCTCGTGTCAGCGCCGTCGAAAGCCTGCTCGGTACCGTAGTAGACGCACGGAATCCCTGCCGAGGCCAGATTGAGGCCCAGCGCAAGCTTCACGCGAGAGGCGCCTCGGCCGGCTCCGTCCCCGCAAAAACGTGCCTTCCGTTGCTGAACGACCTTGTCGTGGTCGTCGATCATGGTCACGATATGGCTTGAATACCACTGGCGGCTGCTTTTGCCGTCCAGTTCGCTGTTCATGAACAGGTCGAAATACCCCTCCTGCTCCAGGGTATCGGGATTACCCGGAGTCATCTGGCCCTTGACCAGGTATTCAAGCTTGACGGGAACATCGTCGATGCCCAGCGCGGCGTCGAGACCGGTCACGTCGAGAATATCGATCGCCCTCGCACGGCCACCCGTAATCTCGCCGATGACGGCGAAGCGCTCTTTGCCGATGGACTGGGCAAACTCGTGAATCCCGGTCACAAAATACCGGACGGCTCCCGGTTCCATGTGTTTGACGGTGTCGAGCCGATAACCGTCGATGTCCGCATAGGCGATCCAGAAACGGTAGACTTTGATCAGGTCATCGAGGGCCTGGGAAGGAACGAAAGCGGAAATCCTGCGCAAAAGGTCCCAGCTCTGCGAAAGGTCCCTGATCGTGCTGCCGAGATCGATATCCTTGAGCGAACAGAAATCACCATCGAGGTATTCGGGATAGGCGTCCCAGTCGCGGATCTGCCCCGCCCTGGTCCATGTCGACTCCCGCTGCAGCTCCTGCGGCCAGATGGCGCCGTCCGGCCAGGCGGCATCCCGCTGGTGGTCATCGAGGCCGTCGAAGGCAATGGTGCCCCCCTCCCCGCTCCCCGGCCGATAACCGTCAACCGGCCACTGCTGACCCCGGTCATAGTAATACGGCTGGTTGCCCCGATAGGCGAACACATCCCCTGCATGGTTCAGAATGATGTCGACAATAACCCTGATGCCGGAATCGTGGGCCGCGGCAACGAAATCGCGAAACGCCTCCCTGGTCCCGAAATGAGGATCGATGTCGAGAAAATTCTGGATTCCGTAACCATGGTAATCTTCGCTGCCGGTAACCTGCCGGAACACAGGGCTTACCCAGACGGCGGTCACTCCGAGCCGCGCCAGGTAACCGAGCTTGTCTCTGAGGCCGGCAATGGTGCCGCCGCACCAGCGGCGACCTGCGGCAAACCATTCGTCGAATGGCGCATTGCCGGTGTCGCGCGAAGGCACAAACAGCCCGGTATCACGGCCGGGCGCGGGGCCACTGACAGAGTTGCCGGCACAGTCCGAAAATCCGCCGTACTCCCGGCCGTCGGAAAACCGGTCGAGCATAAGGAAATACAGCACCTCATCCTCCCAGTCCTCCGGGGAGGGATGAAAGCTCCGCCCAAGGGTCATCGCCTGCAGGTCGATCTCTTCCAGTGAACGACCCTGGCCGGCAAAGGGTACTCCGTATCGTTCATGCATGAACTTTTCCCCGTTTATGGTTGGCAACAACTGACAGAAAAAACGGACACCCCTCGGCAAGTACGGCAGCTACCGGGAATGCAAACGCCCGGAAGGCGGTGGCTCAGGCGAGCGCCGCAAGCGCCCCTGCATAGTCCGGCTCCTGGGTGATCTCGGGCACCTGTTCAGCATACAGCACCCTGCCCGAGGCATCGGCGACAATGACCGCCCTGGAGAGCAGCCCCGTCAACGGCCCGTCGATAATGCCAAGACCGTAGTCCCGGGCAAATTCCGGTGAACGGAACGAGGAAAGCGTCACGACGCGTTCAAGGCCTTCGGCGACGCAGAACCGGCTGTGCGCGAATGGCAGGTCGGCAGAGATGCACAAGACAACGGTGTCGGGGTGGGCTGCCGCCTCGGCGTTAAACCTCCGGACCGAAGTGGCACATACCGGAGTATCGAGGCTCGGGAAGATGTTCAGGACAAGTTTCCTGCCGGAGAAATCACCGGGCCCGGCTTCAGAGAGGTCGGCCCTGACCAGGCTGAATGAGGGCAGCAAGCTGCCGACGGCGGGAAGATGCCCGGTGGTGGATACGGGATTGCCCTTGAGCGTAATGGTAGCCATGAGGATCAGCGAATTGAAAGGTTGCTGGAAATTGCCGAAAGAAGACGCAACCAGTAACCACCAGGCGACGCCTGAAGTTCCTTCAGGACTCCGGCAGGCTCAGGCGGAAGCCGGAACCGCCTGGTAATAGCCGTTGCTGCTGATAATCCTGACCGGATAGCCGAACAGTGCCGAAACCCGTTCCGAACGAAGCAGCTCCTCCTTGCATCCTTCGGCCTCGATGCGACCATCCCTGATGAAAACCACACGGGTAATTTCCGGAGGAATTTCATGCAGGTGATGCGTCACCAGGATCAGTTGCGTGCCACCATGCATCAGTTCCCTGATCGTATCGACATACCTGAAGGTCGCCGCAAGGTCCAGCCCGCTGGTAGGTTCATCGAGAAGCAGCGCCCGAGGGTGGTGCACCAGGGCACGGCAGAGGAGCAGGCGGCGCTGCTGCCCCGTCGACATCCTGCCGAAAGGTCGATCTGCAAGGTGCCCGATCACCAGCTGCTGCATGAGCGCCTCGGCATGAGTCCGGTTCACGGCGCTGAACCGCTGATGGCCGTAGGTGCCGATGCTCGAATAATAACCGGAAAGGACGACCTCGAGGCCGGTGGCATCAGGATCGTACGCCTGCTGCAGATCGTTGGAGACAATACCGAGCCGGGAACGCAGTTCCTCGATATTCCAGCGCTCACGACCATACACCTGCAGGCTGCTGTCAGGATTGCAGACCGGGTAGATTTCCCGTGACAACAGCTTGATCAGCGTTGATTTCCCGGAGCCATTCGGCCCAAGTATCGCCGTGTTGACTCCCGCACCGATACGAAGGTCCAGCCCATCGAAAACCAGAGTGCCTTCCCGGTAGGCCGTGACGTTCCTGCAGGCAAGCACGAACTCCTCTCCGGCAACCGGAGATGGGGCACCATCCCGCCCCTGCGTCAGTTCCATTTGCCCATTCCCCGTGAAATGCTGTACTTGCCGGGCCCGAAAAAAAAGATCGCCAGCGCGCCGAAAAAGTAAAACGCCTGCAGTTCAAGCGCATAACCGCCCATCGGCGACAGAGAGGCGAGCTGGCCGGAATGAACCAGCCAGACAGCCATGGCCATCAGGAAGGCTTCGACCAGGGCCGCAGGCCTGGTAAACACACCGAACACGATCAGCAGGGGCGCGACGACCTCGCCGAGCGGGACACCGGCAACCAGGAGTTCCGGCAGCCCTGCGGCCCTGAGTTTGGCCACGATGAAACCGTGCCCGTGAATCAGCTTGCCGATGCCATGGACAAGCATCAGCCCGCCGACGCAAAGCCGGACCAGCAGCTTGCCGAAATCATCGTTTTTCAGAAACGTACCGCTCATTGGAAAATTCCGTCGGTTTCTGTATCCCTTTTTAAAAAAAGCAGCCATGAAGACTCCTGGTGATAAGTGGTTGATATTCAGACCATATAGCCTTCCAGTACAATATCCTGCCCGGCCATGCGGACTGACGAAAACCGGAGGTTGAACGATGCTCCGGGCACCTGCACGTCAAGCGTCGCAAACGAGGGCAGCCCGTCGCCACCGAACAGCCGTGGCGCGATGAACAGCTGGAGCTTGTCGACAAGCTTCGCCCTGACCAGCGAAGCGGCAAGCCGCCCCCCCGCCTCAACCATGACCGAAAGCACCTGCCTTCGGTAGAGTTCCGAAAAGACCGCGTCAAGATCAAGACCTGAGGCAGCCTGGCCGACACCGACGACCTCGATACCACGATGTTCAAGCTGACGGACCCGTTCGGGATCGGCAACCTCCGGACACATGAACACGAGAGTCCCGGCCCGGTCATTGTAGACCGGCGAATCGAAAGGCACCTGCAGGTGCCGGTCAAGCAGCACCCTGAGCGGCTGACGCCGGGCGGCGTGCCTGCGGACCGTCAGCTCCGCGCCATCGGCAATGACCGTCGATGAAGTGCTCAGCACCGCATCAGAGGTGCTCCTGAGGCGATGCACTTCGTCCCGCGACGCCTCTCCGGTAATCCATTTCGACACGCCGAGCGAAGTGGCGATACGGCCATCGAGAGTCTGCGCGACCTTGAGCATCACGAACGGCCGTTTCCTGCCGTGATAGGTCAGAAATGCCTCGTTCAGGCGTTCCGACTCCTCGCGCAGCACCCCGACCGTCACCGGAATACCTGCCTGCCGAAGCTTCTCGACACCACGCCCCGAAACCGCCTCAAAAGGATCGAGACAACCGACGACCACCCGCTTCAGGCGCCTCGCGATAATGAGGTCGCAACATGGCGGCGTCTTGCCGAAATGCGAGCAGGGCTCAAGATTGACGTACAGCGTCGATTCCCGCAGCAGCTCCTGATCCGCAACCGAGGCGATGGCGTTGACCTCGGCATGCGGACCGCCATACTGCTCGTGCCACCCTTCGCCGATAACCTGCCCGTCGTGGACGATCACCGATCCCACCATCGGATTCGGGCTGACATTGCCGGCACCGCGACGGGCAAGATCAAGGCACCGCTGCAGGAAAACCGCATCGTCGGTATGCTGCCGACCGTCAGACATCTTCAGCGGGCACATGGACAAGTTTGATACCGGAAAGCCGGAGCAGATCGGCAATGTGCTCGATCTTGTAGGGCTTGTCATAATAGATGGTCCGTATCCCCACGTTGATCAGCACCTTGAGGCAGTGGATACAGGGACTCGCGGTGATATAGATATCCGCATCCTTGATGGAAACCCCGTGCTTGGCCGCCTGGGCGATGGCGTTGATCTCCGCATGAATGGTATTGACGCAGTTCTCCTCAACCGTTCCGTCGGGATGTGTACTTTTGTAGATCCTGCAATTGGTCTCGTTGCAATGCGGCAGCCCTGACGGAGCACCGTTGTAACCGGTCGACAGGATGTTATGGTCACGAACGATAACCGCCCCGATGTGACCACGTGTACAGGTCGCCCTGCGGGATATCAGATGCGCCACGCTCATGAAATACTCATGCCAGCCGAGCCGCTGTTCCTGTCCGGCCCCACCGGCCGTACTGCCGCAACCGCATGACGCGCTCTCACCTTCGTGCATAATCGATGACTTTTTAGATGGAACAGGTTGGTAATTTCTCAAAATAAGTTAAAAATAGAGCATAGAACCTCTTCAAGCAACTCCTCGGCGACCCGTGCACAGAAATTACTTCGCATTGTACCATGCCGCCCTCGAACTGCACGAAGAGCTTGCCGGAGGCTACCTGTTTGAAATCCATTCACAGACACGCAACGAAATCACCCTGAGTTTCGTCGCTGCCGACGGCAGACACCTACAGCTCATCGTCACGGTCCGCGCCAGGGAGTTTTCGCTGTCGACAAGAGAGGGACTCAACCGGAAGCGACGCAATGCAGCGACCATCATGGGTGACATCTGCGAGTTTCAGGTCATCTCGGTCAGCATGGCTCCCCGTGACCGGGAAATCATTGTCGAACTCGAACAAGGCTGCCTGCTCGTCATCAGGTTCTTCAGCGCCGACACCAACCTGTTCCTCGTCCGTGACGGCTATATCGCCGACGCCTTCAAGGACAGGAAAACCCTTGAAGGCACCCCGTGGCAACCAGGCACCGAAGAAACTGCATTCCGTGCGCTCGAACGGCTCACCGCTGACCAAACAGGCTTCACCGCCTGCATCGAGCAGAAGGCGCAGGACAACCTGATGGCCGACGACAGAAAACTGGCCATGGCGTTACCCGGCTTCGACCGTGCGCTTGCACGTGAGCTCCTCGCCCGGACACGAGGCAACGACACCGTAGCCGCACGTTTTGAGGCGTTCAACGACATGTTCTTCTCGCTGGCTTCCCCGACGCCCTGTGTTATCGACAACACGGAAACCGGACCGGAATTTTCCCTCTTCGAACCCGGCGAACCCCGTATCGCGGCGTGCTTCGACACGGTACTCGAAGCACTGAATCACTACACCCGGAAAATGCACCGGTTCCTGCATCTCCATGCAGGTGCGCAGGATCTCCGCCGAGATCTCATGGTCCGTATTGACCGGGCAGAACGGGAACTCGCCGAACTTGACGCAAACGACCGGAACGAAGCGGCCTCCCGATACGAAACCTTCGGGCACCTCCTGACCGGTGCCATCGGCACCACGATGCCGGAAGGCGACCGGATCACCATTGCCAACATGCTTGACCCCGGTGCCCCGCCGGTCAGCATCCAGCTCAGGCCGGGGCTCAATATCCAGCAGAACGCGGCATGGTATTTCGAGCGTGCCGCAAAATGCCGCGAACAGATCCAGGCTACCCGGGACAGGATGCACCTGCTTGAAGAACAGCTCCGTTCGTGTCGGCTGCAACTTGACCGGCTTGAGCTTGCCGAATCGCCAGAAGCGCTGCAACTGCTTGTCGGCAAACGGAAAGGCCCCGGGCAAAAAGCACCGAAAGCGAACCGCCCGCAGGCAGCCTGCCAGGCAAAGTTCAGGACGGTCCCCCTTGCCCCGGGCGTCACCCTGTACGTCGGCAAGGACGCGAGAAACAACGAGCTGCTGACATTCGGCTATGCCCGGCCTGACGACATCTGGCTGCATGCCCGCGGGGCTTCGGGTTCACACTGCATCCTCAAGGGGGCCACCATGGACAGAATGGGCGAAATCCGGCTTGCAGCCGAAATCGCCTCCTGGTATTCTGCCGCCAGGACCGCAGGTCTGGTACCCGTCATGTTCACCCAGAAAAAATTTGTCCGGAAGGCAAAAGGAGCCCCCGGAAGCGTGATCGTCGAACGGGAGCGGGTCATCATGGTCAAGCCCAGGAAAGGCTGACCGGCGACACGCAGAGCAGACCGACCCTGACCGGGGAGACATTCCCGTTCCGTCTTTTCAACCGCCGCAGGCGGCGCTCCAGCAACAACAACAACCAGTCAACTGCACCTATGGAAACCTATAAGCTCGTCATGCCTGAACACCTGAACCATTTCGGGTTCCTGTTCGGCGGCAACCTCCTCAAATGGACCGACGAAATCGCCTACATCGCCGTCACGCTCGAGTTCCCCGGCTGCAATTTCGTCACGGTCGGCATGGACAAGATCGAATTCCACAAAAGCATCCGGGAAGGCACAATCCTCTGTTTTGACACGAGAAGAAACCGGATCGGCAGGACGTCGGTCGAATACCTGGTCAATGTCACCAGGGAAGAGATCGTCAACGGGCAGAAAGAGCTGGTCTTCACCACACACATCACGTTTGTGAGTGTTGATGACAATGGCAGGAAAAAAATGATCTGCAAGCCGAAAGACGCCTGACAGGAAGGGAAAAAAGCCATTTCAGGCTCAACGGGTCGAGCCTGAAATGGAATGGTTGAGCCGGTAGAGCATGAACATGCCGGCAGCACCGATCAGCACATCCGGAGCCCAGACGGCAACCGCCGGCGCCACCATCGCCTGCCTGGCGATTTTTTCTCCGCCGATCATCAGCGCCCAGTACATGACGAAAAACAGCAGGGAAAGGGCTGCCCCCACCCCGAGCCCGCCTCGCCGCGCCATGACGCCGAGAGGGGCGCCGACGAAGGCAAAGACGACGCAGGCGACGGCAAGCGAGTATTTCTTGTGATACTCGATCATGGTTGTCACATACTGCTCCTGCAGCAGCCGTAAGGCTTCGAGTGGAGACTGGGCAGCAACGGTGTCGTGTCCCGCCGCACCGCCGACTGTCCCCGAGGTGGTATCGGCAACCTGCCGTTCAGGGTTCCGGGCGCTCACGCCTGCATCTTGCCCCAACCCGGAAGGCCCACGCTGCAGCGCTCGTGCGCAGGAGTCCACACTCGACTTGAGCGAAGCCCCCTGTATCCAGAGCTCATCGGCCGAAAGTTCCCGCCCGCCACGCTTGCCATTGCGCTCGTCACTCCGTTCAAAGCCATAACCGCTGGCCGCAAAGACATACCGGTGCCGACCGAATGCAATGCGGCGATACCGGTCCATCCCCGGCAGGGCAAGCTCATGGATCTGACCATCATCAAGGTGCATGATGAGAAAACGGTAATCGGGAGTAAAGGCGATACGCCCTTTCCGTGCCGTCACCACCGTCCGGAGACTTGGCCGCTCCCGGTCATACATGATGATCTCTTCAAGGGCGCCGCTCTTGCTGTCGACCTTGCGGACCATGATGGAAAAGCCCTGGATGACATTCGAAAAGGCCCCCTGTTCAAGGGCAAAACCCGGCTTCAGTCGGGTGATGTCGGACAGAAGGGCATTGGCGCGGTAATTTGCCTCGGGAAGCAGCACGTTGTTGAAGCGCTCGCTGCAGAAGGCAAGGAGCATGCTGACGGCAATAACCGGGGCGACAAGGCGATAGACGGAAATGCCGCCGGAGCGCATGACCGTCATTTCAGAATTGTTGGTCAGCGAGCCGAACGCCATGACCGTCGCAATAAGAACCGACATCGGCAAGGCGAGGCTGACCATCCATGCTGACTCGAGCAGCACCATCTCGACCATGACCCTGACGTCAAGCCCTTTGCCGACAAGACGGTCGATAAAACGGGTCAGAAACGAAAGAATGAACACAAACATGATGGTGAAAAAGCCAAAAAACAGCGGCCCGGCATGTGCCTTGAGAATGTATCGGTCAAGAAGTTTCATCAACGGTTCATTATATACGTCTCGCCTGCGATTCCAAGCCAGGCTGTTGCTGAAAGCAGCTCATAATATACGGCAGAACAGCGCCACTCCAATGGGCTGGAGATGCCATCACCCCGTGACCAGGACCGGAGAGCATCCCGACCGACCGCAATGGCGCAAGTTTACGGCTGAAAAGCAGATGAAAGTTTACTCCGGGTTGCAGATATTGTCCCGACATTTATTACTTTTTAGATACATCATACCGCTCGGGATCGTGAAACCCTTCCAGACCCACCCCTATCACGCCCCGCAGGACGTTTAAGCTCTTACGCCAGCCACACATGAATGATGCCTCGATGCCGGGAGATTCAGTCGATCTCAAAGAATTTGCGCTTTTCGAGTCCTTCGAAGAACCATTTTTCGTCATGGACTCGGACGGAACCATCCTGTACACCAATCAGAGGTTTTCAGAGCGATTCCAGAAACGTTCCGAAAACCTTGTCGGTCACAACCTCATGCAGCGCACATCCGTCCGGCCCCTCAACCTTGCGCTCGACGCGGACTGGGAAACCATGGGAAACGAAGTCATACAGGCCGGAGGACGCCGGGCTTTTGAACGTGACCTGGAAGACCAGTCACTGAAGTATACCATCTATCCCTACAGGTCAAGCCGCCTCCTGGTCATCATCCAGGACATTACCGAACAGAAGCGGTTTGCACGGAACGCTGAACAGGGCCAGGCGCTCCTGAAAGCGCTGGTCAACACCATACCGGCATCCGTCATCATCATCGATGCCGAAATGCGGCTGGTCGGCTGGAACCAGTTCTCGCAGGATACCATCAACGGCAAGAGCGAATCCGAAATGCGTGCGGCGGGCATCAACCCGTTCCAGCGGATCCACCCGGACGACCTGTACGAGGTGAAACGGACCTTCCTGAACATCCTTAACTTCGATATCGAAGACTCGGTCGAATTCAGAATGTTCCACCAGAACGGTCCACCGTACGTCTGGGCAACGGCACGAGGCAAAAAGGTGATCATCGAAAACAAGCCCTGTGTCGTCACCGTCGTGACCGAAACGACCGAATTGTTTACCGCCGAGGACCGGAGAAAGCTCCAGGAAGACAAACTCCGGCAGGCCCCGAAAATGGAGCTGCTCGGACAGCTGGCAGGAGGCATCGCACACGATTTCAACAATTCGCTGACCGCCATCCTTGTCAACACCGAGATACTGCTTGAAAAACTCGACCCCTCACTGCCCTTCATCGAAAATATCCGGGACATTCGGAAAGCGGCCCTCCAATCCGCTGAAATGACCAGGAAAATCCTCAATTTCGTCCGTGAGCAGGGCACCGATGCCGAACCGCTCGTCGTTGACACAATCATTGACAATCACCTTCAGGTGCTGCAACGGACCCTCGGCGCAAATATCCTGCTCAAATGGAAACCAGGCCTGAACGACCACATGGTCCGGATGGTGCCGGGACAGCTTGAGCAGATCGTCTCGAACCTCTGCATCAACTCCCGGGACGCCATATCCGGCCCAGGAACCATAACCGTCACCACCAAAGCCCGCCGTATCGGCAACCAGGCGGCCAGCGCCCTGCATCCGGCAATGACGGCGGGAAACTACATCATCCTTTCGGTCACCGACACCGGATGCGGCATCGACGCCGACCGCCTGCCGCACATTTTCGAACCGGTCTTTTCGGCTGGAAAGCCAGGCGAGGGAAACGGGCTCGGCCTGGCAATGGTCCACGGCATCCTTCAGCAGAACTACGGCCATATCGAATGCACCTCAAAACCAGGCAAAGGAAGCACCTTCACGATCTACCTCCCCGAATACCGTCAGGAAGCCATACCTGAACCGGTGACGCCGGAAATAGCCGGCACCTGCAGCAAAGGACAGGCAACCATCCTGCTTGTCGAAGATGAAGTGAACATCCTGAAATTCATCAAGGAGGTCCTGGAGGACAAGGGGTTCGCCGTATTGACCGCCCAGGATGCCGAAACCGCCTGTCGAATCGCCGACAGGCAGCGGGACGGCATCGACCTGCTGATCACCGATATCATCCTGCCGAAAATGAACGGCGTGCAGCTCAGCTGGAAACTCCAGGCGGAACGCCCTGAGATGAAAGTGCTTTTCATGTCAGGATACGCCCCGGAGACCGTTTCAGAGCAACGGATATTCAGGGAAGGGGTCGACTTCATCCAGAAGCCATTCGGCCTCCAGGACTTCATGAAGATCGTCCAGCAGGCCCTCTGCGCCATCAATTGAGCCGGTTGGCGCCGCATGCGGTATCAGCGGATGCGCCGGTCAAGCCGAAAATTAACCGGGACCAGGCACCATACACGGACCGCCCTCCCGCCTGACAGAGCCGGGGCATAACGGGAATCCAGCACCGCACGCAGAGCCGCGGCATCAAAGAGGAGACATTCAGACGGATATCGATGCAGCACCTGCGCCCGGAGCGCCCTGCCGTTCTCGCCAACCAGCACCTTGAGGACGACACGCCCTTCAATTCTTTCCCTCCTTGCAGCTTCCGGATATTCAGGCCTGCACTGCTCGATGAACGACGGCATCTGGTCGCAAGTCCCGAAAATGGAAGCATCGTCACCAACGCCGTCAAAGCCGGAACCGGAACCGCTGCCTCCGGTACCCGTCCCGGAACCTGCACCCGACGGGCCTGTCCCTGATCCCGACCCTCCACCCGAGTGGCTGGCGCCAGCCGTGGCAGCGCCTGGTGATGATGGAAATCCGGAAGAAAGGCGGGTTGCGGCAACGACCTGGCCGGAGGTGCTCCGTCTGATCCTGGAAACGTCGGAAAACTTCCGGAAGGCCTCGTGCCGCGCCGGTTCCGGCAGAGGCTGTGGCCCATGGGCTGCGGATGCCGGCTCAACGGAAACCTGCACCATGCTGATGACCGCGCCCAGTCCGCCGCTTCCGGACCCCGCCCCGGCAGCACCACCCCGCCTGCCGGCAACCGTCACATCGAGGTTTGCCACCACAAACCATACAACCGCCAGGAACGAAATGGCGACAAGAACGCCATAACCCAGGTAGAGATGCGCACTCCGGCGAAGGACGAGGTTCCCGTAATGGAGATTCCGCATCCTGTCCGTATCAAGGTACTCCGTTGCATGCAGCCATCTCGGCAACGACCGGGGGAACGCCGGACCAGCCTCATGCCGCTCCCCGGAACCTGCGGCAAAATGGGCGACATCACCGTCCATCAGGGTTTCTGAAAAATGATCCATACCCCGGCCTCGCCGCGCTCCACAAGGCCGCTGATGCCAAGCTCCTCAAGAATCGTCTCGAAATGTCCCGGCGGCGATTTGGCGAGCCGCTTGCGGCGCTGCTCATCCCAATCAGGGTCATCTGCCCGTGCGGCCTGCACCTCATGAAGCAGCTCGACCGTCCCAAACCCTCCGCCGATATAGGCCCAGCCGCCAGGGCGAAGCACCCGGAACACCTCGGCAATCCCCTTGCGCTGGTCTTCCCAGAAAAAAACGGAACCTCTGCTGGCGACAAGATCAATGCTCCCGTCCTCAAACGGCAAGGATTCGGCTGCGGCGACAAGGGCTGAAACCTGCCCCGAAACCCTGTTTTCATGAATATTTTCACCGGCAAGGCAAACACACTCCGGAAGCGGGTCAACGATGACGACACGCAAGTCGCTTGCCATTGCAAGCGACACGCCAAGCATACCCGGCCCACCGCCAAGATCGAGGCAACTGCCGGCGACAACCCCCGTGCGACGCAGGATCTGGTCGGCTATGACCGGATAAACCTTCCTGAAATGGCCCTTCATGACCTTTTCGTTATACTCCTTCGCATTCATGGTGTACATAGCATCCTCCGGTTCAGAACGCCATGGACAGCGATGCGCCGAATGTCCGCCCCCGGTCGGGATAGTAGCCGGTAACGTATTTGGTCGCATACTTTTCATTGCCAAGGTTGCGCCCGTACACCATCGCGGTGAGTTTCCATCCGGAAAACCTGAAATCGCGCGAAATACCGGCATCGATGCTCGTGTAATCGCCAAGGTCGGCATACAGTGTTCCCAGCGGGCTGGTCGTCGTCTGCCAGGAGCCGACCTGCTTCACCGAAAGATTCATCCGGTAAGGGCCCCACACCTGGCTGACCGCGAACGTACAGAGGTTCTCCGGGTATGAAACACCGATCCCCTCGGAAGTCACGCCGCCGCTGGTCGTGGTATCCCTGACCAGGTGCGTCCATGAAAGGCTGTAGTTTGAACGGCTGGAAAGGTTGCCCTTGACCGCCAGTTCGAAACCGGTCCGCCTCGCGTCAGTTTCCGTATAGTAGTAGTAAGTCTCCCCGTCAACCACGTAGGTGCTGGTGGTCGCGGCCTTCTGGTTCCATATCCGGTAATCAAACCAGGTCACCATCGGCATGCAGTAATCGGCCGGTTTGGTCTCGACAGACAGCTCCACCCGCTGCTGCCGTTCAGCATGCAGCGGCAGGCCGCTTTGCGTCCTCAGGGCGAAATCACCGTTTGTCCCCTCTCCCCCAAGGAAATAACGGCCATTAAGCGCCACCCGGTCGCTGGCCTTCCAGGTGATGCCGGATGCGACGGTGTTCGCGGCAGGCATATCGACATTCGTGTTCACCTTGTTGGTGGCTGCACTCGTACTTGACACATCGATATGCTTGCTATCCTGACGGAACCCGATGTCGATGCCAACCCGATCCTTGAACAATTTCTGTTCCGCAAGCACCGACCAGCCCCTGACGCTGGTATCGAAGTTGTTGTAGGCGCTGCTCAGGTTCGGACCGAAGCCGTTACTGGTCGTCCACTGTCCTGAAAGCTGCATGAAGGTACTGCCGAACCGCGCATTATGCTTGAGGCTGTAACCACTTGAAGTTTCCGTATAGTACTTCGGTGCAACCCGGGCATTGGCCGCTGCGCTGCTGGCAAAGCTCTCATCCCGCTCTGTCTGGTCGTAATGGGTACTGAAGGCCGAAAACAGGGTAACCTGGTCCTTGCTCCAGTTCATGGCCGCATTGGTGGAAAAAAGCGTCGTATACAACGGGTCATAGTACCATTTCGACGTATCGAGCGTTCCCTGAAGGGTGACGCCACGTTGCATCTGGAAGCTCCCTTTGTCCGTGTACACCATCGCGTCGACCGTAAGCTTTCCGACGCCGACGCCGCCATTGAGCAGGAGGGATTGCCCGTTCTGCGCGTCGAACCAGGTGTCATTGCTTGGACGGTCGTACCTCGACAGGCCTGCGGCAAGATAGCCGCTGGTGAACGCGTCCTGCTTGCCGAGTTTCGTACCCGCATAAACCGTCTGCCCGTTGGCTGTCGGCAAGGAGAGGGATTTCTCTGCCCAGGAAACCACCTCGCCTTCGGTTTTCTGCGGATGCTTCGTACGGATGATCACAAAACCGGTATTCAGTCCTGAACCGGTATTTCCCGACCCAACCGGAATGGTTGGTCCAAGGCTCAGAGTGGTGGATCCGCGGACAACCTGGATCTCCTCGATGTCGGACAGCGGCAGTTTCATGAGGATACGGTTCGCAGATTGCGGCAACACCGCACCATCGAGGATATACGTCAGCTGTCCGCCGCCACGGTCATCGAGAAAAAAGGGGCTTTTCCTTCCCTGGTAGGTCATGTTTATGCCTGCGGCCTTGCCCAGAAGGTCAAAAATATCCTTTGGGGCATAATCCCTGATCTGCTGCCTGGTGATCACCTCGGTGCCGAACCGGGCGGTCGACTCCACGCGATGCAGATTGTTCATGCTGTCCGGATCGAGATCGGGACGGGTTTCGGACTCGGAGGCGGTCACATTGATTGCGTCAAAGAGGTAAGGATCGGCCTTGGCAGGCGAAGCCGCCTGGGAAACAAGCAGTGCCATCAGGCATGCCATTGTGTGTCTGACTGAAGTTGATGACATGGAGCGTAAACGGTGTGTGGTGTACTGAAAGGTTACAAACGGCAACCCGCCCCGCCACAAGGAAGAGAACAACAGGAACGCTATTTACCTAACTACATATCGGAACCTCTGAAAAACCCTCTCGACGTCACTCCTGCCGGAACACTGGGGCATGTTTTCAAATCATCACCTGCCGGTGCCCAGGCAATCGTTATTTACATAATCACATAACGAACTTCCAGAAAAAAGCGGATACTGGTCAACCGCAGGAACAATTTCAAGGTTTATGCACACAAATACAAACCGTTCCTACATGGAGGTAGGTATTTCTTTATCCAGACCATTTTTTTTCACCCA
This sequence comes from uncultured Chlorobiaceae bacterium, assembly GCA_964611215.1. GTDB lineage: Bacteria > Bacteroidota > Chlorobiia > Chlorobiales > Chlorobiaceae > Chlorobaculum. The sequence continues at coordinate 22,269 of CAZSXF010000001.1, read as the reverse complement.
ATCTGCCTTAAAACGTTGAAAAAACCGCGTAACCACAGTCGAAGCAACATGATCAAAATATAGATTGATTTCCGGATTTGCGTATATTTAACGTGTATCGAGAGCTATCCAGGGCATCGTTCCATACCCCATTCCACCCAAACAACCAGGGAGGCGCTCCATGGCAAACGGCACCAGCACAGCAGTCACCGAAGCAACCAGGCTCGGCGAGATCGGATTTCCCGAATTCACCTCAAAGCTCATCACCGATGTTTTCGATGCGCTCATCTCGGCAAACCTGAGGCAGACGGATGCGTACATCCAGCTGCTCAACCAGGTTGCGAAATCGCTCACGACATTCATTAACGACACCAAGGATGACATCAGCGGAGACCAGCTCCTGCAATTCCTCGCCAAAGTGCTTCCCGACCCGAAAAGCGACAACGGCACGGTCATATCGAAAACCAACACCACCCCGCTTACCGCTGTCGAGGCAACAAGGCTGAACACGGCACTTGCAATCACTGACGAAACCGGCACGGCCATCCAGGCAAACGTCGTCGCTGCCGGGGACAAGGTCAACGAACCGGACAAGTTCAATGCGATCCTTGACGCCGTAGCCAAACGCATCGCGGCAGACAAATACAGCCTGCTCAAAGAGATGGTCAAACTCGGCATCCTCAGGCTTGTCGTTGAACACGGGGTCATCGAAACAAGGCTGACCTTCAACACCTACGGCTCGACGTTCTACCAGAAAAACAGCTCCGATTACACCAGAAGCGACTTCAACTTCCGGACAAAGGCAGGAACCGGCTTCTTCTCCAGCCTGTTCGCAAGCGCGTCGGCGTCGACATCGCTCAGCAACATCAGGGTTGCAACCACCAACGAGTCGAACAGAGACATTTCGGGAAGTTCGGTGCAGATTTACGGCCGGGTGCAGCTTGACTTCAAGACCGATTACGTCTCCCTGAACCAGTAAACCGCCACCATGGACAACCGTCTTGAAACGCTTGGTTTCGCGGAGTTTGCGTCCATGCTGGTCACACAGACACTGGACGCGGTCATAGCAAGCCAGCTCCAGCAGGAAGAACGGATCTCCAGACTCGCGGAAGCCGCCGCCCTCTCGCCTGAAGAGTTCAGGGCCCGCCATGTCGACCCGAGCGAGGTCGAATCACGGCTGGCGGAACTCTTTGCCGACACTGAACATGCGCAGGAGCCCCGTATTGCCGAAGGGAAACCATATGTCCCGGCAGGCGTGAACCGGGTGGAAGAGCCGGCAATACGGCAGGGTACCGGTTACGAGATGCAGGACACCGATTTCCGGAAAGCGGAAGGCGGTTTCGTTTTCACCGCCGCCGGCTGCTCCGGCATCCGCGAAGCTGTCGGCATGCGGATTGCCGCCATACGCCAGGAGGGCTACAAGGCCATTCTGGCAAGAGGGGTCCCGAGAGTGCTGGTCGACCATGGCAAAGTCTCGGCCAGAATGACCATGCACCTCCAGAACACGGCGACAGGCCCGAACAGCTTGCCGGGCAGACTGCTCGTACGGCCGGTCAACGCCAGCGGCGCCGAGTTCCTGACCATGAAAACGGACATCACCAGTGAAATGGAGATCACCTTCAAGACGGTTGTCCTCTGATGGCGGATGCCATCATCAATCGCTAACCAGAAACACATGGCTGTCGTCAAGCAAAATGACCTCTACCTGACCGAGCTGATCCTTGCAATCCAGAACGAAGTGCAAAGTGCGGTGGACTACATCGCCGATGTCGCTGCACGAAGCGGGACCGAACTTGGGAAAAGCTCGGCAGTCATGAACATTGAAAACCTGCGGGTGAAGCTGCCGTTCATCATTGAACTGGAAAAAAAACCGGCAACGCTGAGGCCGCTTCTGGAGAGCGGCACGGGCATCGAACTGCTCAGGAAAAACCTCGCCAACCGCAAGGGACTGCTCCTGGAGGACACAGGCAAGCCGGGCAAAATGGCAATCTATACCAAGGTCAGGATACTCCAGGCAGGCGGTACGGCACCATCCCCCTCGCCACAGGAAGGGCAAGCGGTTATCGACAAAGGGGAAATAGAGATCATCTTCGCACCGGTCAGGCGGGAATAAGCGGCAGCTGCATCAGGAAAAACGGGGATCAGGCTGTGTCGCAGTTCCTGTCGCTGAACATGGCCTGCTGCCGCGCACACTCCCACAGCTCGCCGTACTTCGCGGCTTCAGACTCTGAAAACCGTAGAGCGCCGGCAAGGAACCAGGCCCCCGGCTGCTTTTCCGGATCATCGCCGCAGTTCGTCGCCAGATGCCGCAAGGCTTGCAGGCTCCCGTCTTCACCACGTTCCACCGCCCAATGCCCGATACGGTAATGACCTGCATCGGCAGCCACGACGTCCAGCACTTCGACGATCTCGCCCTGCCCGCTGTCGCCACGAAGCGCAAGACCACCATAGGCATAGACAACCGACCCAGTCGTCGCAAGCACAAAACGGAGGTACTTGTTCCGTGCCATGTGGTGCAGTTCGAGATCATCGATCAGCAGTATGAACTGACGTCCCTCCGGAGAAACCCCTGAAATGGACCGGGGCAGGAGGCCCTCTGTACGGGCAAGCTCAAGATACCACGCCGAATACTCGTCGAACAGCTCCTCAAGCAACGCGCTGTTCTGAAAGTCAGCCAAAGAGACCTCCATCTTCACGTTCAGCACTATCCTGACCAGCCTCTTTTGCCTGACGTTCCTCAAGGTTCGCCTTGATGTCCGTCATCACCGCATTGGCGAAAAAAAGGCCAGCACCGGCAACCATAAGCCCGGGCAACCCGCAGGCGACAAGAGAAACACCGAGCGTCGGTAAAAGTACCGCACCTCCGGCAATACCAGCAGCTTCTTTCAGCATGTCCGCTCCTTTCGTTGGTAATTGCACATCATTTTATGGAAATATACAATGCAGACGGTTACGCGAAAACAGTACAAATGCGCGTGATCGCCGACAACGAAAACCATTCCGGCCTGCACCCCCTGTCTCAGGCGGGCAGGCGGCCGCACTCGTTGAAGAAATCACGCAGGCGCCGCTTGCCGTACTTCGGTGAAACGACATCCATCTTGCTGAGCGTGGTCGCAAACAGCGCCACATCATGGACATCGCGATTGAACAGGCCGACCGCGGCAACCAGCCCGTCGGCGACCCAGAACGGAAGCGGCAGCATGAACGGCTGCGTACCGGCGATTTCACAGGCAAGATCGACCATTTCGTAATAGGTGAAGACTTCCGGCCCGCCCACGCCGATTTCACGGTCTTCCCGATCCACGGCAGCGACGCACACCTCGGCAAGGTCCGCCCCATGGATGGGATTGGAACAGATGTGGCCTTCGCCGATCCAGAACATGAACCCCCGCCTTGCCCTGGAAACAAACTGGCCGAGCTCCGAAAAATAACCGTTCGGACGAATGACTGTACTGGCAAGCGGCGCAGCCTGGAGCTCCTTGACGAACTTCTCATGCGCCAGAACGTTCGGGATGTTCATCATGCGATGCGCATCGTAGACAGAAACATAGATGAATTTCCCGACCCCGGAAGCCAATGCCTGGGAAAGCAGATGCATATTGCCCTGATAATCCACCTCAAACACGGTATGCACGAAATCCGGCTTGATCATGCCAAGGCACGAAAAGACGACATCGATGCCGTCGCACACCCCGGCAAGGCTTTCCGGCCGGGTTACATCGGCGACGAACACCTCGTCTGCAAGGTTGTCGATGGCCGGAGAAAACCAGGCACCCGGCTTATGGAACTTTTCAGGGTTGCGAACCAGCGCACGAACCCTGTAGCCCCTGTTTTTGAATTCCTGAACGACAAAACGTCCGAGGTAGCCCGTTGCCCCGGCGACAAGTACTGTTTTCATTGCAATGCTGCTGATGGTGGTTTCATGGTTGTTTCCAGTCGGTCTGGTCACCCTAATAAAATCATTTTCACGGGAAATCGGAGGATTCGCCGGGCGGCTCCGGTGACCTGCCACCGAATCTGCGCAACAGGAACTGCGGGACAGAAAAACAAAAGCCGCTCAACCACCCCCCAGGCGGCGGAACAGACGCCACAGCACAAGCATGAACAAAAGGCAGCAGACGGAAAAAGCCACAATGAGGCCCCAGGTCATCCAGTTCCCTCCGGCAACCAGATCAACCGGATTTCGGGACGGAACCGCAACGATGCGCCCCTCCGCATGCCGGTAACGTTCCGGAACCTGTGGCAACCCATGAACCCTGGGAAATGAGCCGAGGTATCCGGCAAGGGCGACCCATTCCCGCACAGGCCCCTTTGCATCCCTGACGGTAAACCGGTCCGGGTCGGCGACGGCCCTTCCCGAAGCGTCACGGAAGGTCACCCTGACCAGCCCGAAGGATCTGGTACGAATCAGATCGACCAGATGGGCAAGGTAGGAATTGACCACGATCCTGTACAGGCGGCCGGGCTCGACCTGGCGGAAAGTCCCGTCATCCTCCTGCACTGCAATCGAGGTCACCCGGTCGAAAAAGAGGCGTTCGGGATTGTAGCGGAACCGGATGCCGGAAACGCTCAGCTGACCATCGCGCTTCATCGGCGCAATCGAAGTTTCAACCTCAAGCAGATTCTTCAGGTCCCTGCCCGTCACATATGGCGCAACCAGCGTATTGCCGCAGAACCCGTAGCGGACGGGGCCAAGCGATGCGGTCTGGAACACATCTTCGGTCGTGACGGGGCCACGGAACAGCGGAGAACGGATACAGCCGAGCACATCGACAGCGGCATCCACCCGCCGGTACGAAGCCCCCTCGGCACGCTTCACGGCATAACGGTAGGCATCGGTGACAAGATTGCCGATACCGCTCTCACCAGGATGCGTATACAACTCATCAAGCGTCGGAGCGTCAAACGGCATCACGGCAAGCACCTGGCCGAAACGATACCCGAAACGGGAGAGGTAACGACGTTCCACAATTGCCCTGAACCCCGCGACCTGCCTGGCGACATCAGGATCTTCCGGCACCCGGGCATCCATCATCCTCAGGCGGTAGCCGACGAGCGAAACGACCCCGTCACTGCCGACCTGCAGGTCAACCTCGCCAAGCCTCGTTCCATATGGCCCCGCAGAAACGATCAGCGTCTTCCCGACGCGCGTTGGTGACTGCAGTACCGTATGGCTGTGACCGCTGACGATGAGGTCGATGCCCGGCACCCTGGCGGCGAGCTGCTCATCTTCGGAACGCGCCAGCACCGGGCTGGTTCCACTATGCGACAGACAGATGACCAGGGCGACGTGCTCGCGCTCACGAAGCTGCCTGACGACCCTCCTGGCGGCCACGGCAGGATCTTCGAACCGCACCGGGTCGGCATACGGCATATCGTCGCTCGCATCCCGGCCGAGCAGGCCGAAAATGCCGATCCGGATACCATTCCGGACAAGCACGGCATAATCGCGCACCGGATAGTCGCGGCAGGCGCGCCGCAACGAAGCGTCACGGGCCTCACCGCTGCTGAAACGGATGTTGGAAGCGACGAGAAGCGGCAAACGCCGACCCGCACGCGCACGAGCAGTCTCAAGCATCGCCGCAAGGCCGGAGGGGAAAAAACCGAATTCGTGGTTGCCGAAGGTGGTGGCGTCATAGCCCACAGCACCCATCATGCGAAGCTCAGGGGCCGCGTCAGAAAACACGGTATGGAACAGGGTGCCTTCCGAAAAATCGCCTGCATCCAGCAGCAGCACGCTCTCACCCCATCGGCGGCGAGCCTCCCGGGCGACATATGCGATACGTGCGACCCCGCCCACGCGCTCCACCTGCCCGGAAGAATTTTTCTCGTAATGCGGAGCAAGGTACGAATGCAGGTCGTGGGTAAACAGGAGACGCAGCATGCGCCCCCCGGCAAACACCGGCCACGGGAAGAGCAGTGCCGCTGCCGCCAGGAGGAGCAGGGTACGGAACACCTGCCGGCAGGGGCCAGGCGGACCATTTTCAAGTGGATGGATGCATCTCTTTTCCATGAGCACCAGGTTACGTGCAGGAGGGGCCTGTCGGGCAATGTAGAGCGCCAGGGAAGATTGCGCAAGCCGGAAAAAAAGGAGGAGTTGCACCCGGCATTGCCCAAAATCCGGTAATTATTGTGCGCATTGTGCGCAAGAATCGCTGCATACTATCGTCTCACCTCATGAGGCATCCTACGCGATATGACTATCCTCAGGCTTTTTTCTGGATCGTTGTATCCAGAATTTGTCAACCAAACGGAGAAAAGATAACCATGAAAAGAAAACTTGCGACGGCCCTGCTCCTTTCCGGCCTCTGCGCCATCCCGTCGGTCACTCAGGCGGCAACCCCCTATGTGAGCGGCAATTTCGGGCTTGGGTACGCACTCGATTCCAAAGCCACCAGGGGAGGCACGTCGGTTGACGACGCCATCACCTACAAGGCAGGAGTACCGGTCACCGGGGCAATCGGCCTCAAGAGCGGTGCGTTCAGGGTTGAAGCCGCCCTCGGCTACCAGAGGAACGGAGCAAACCGACTGAGCACGGTGTCAGGTTCGTTCCCGGCGGCAAGCACGGACAAAGTCTCGGTGTTCTCCTACATGGCCAACGGCTACTATGACTATAAAATCCAGGGCTCACGCATCGCCCCGTATGTCATGTTCGGTATCGGCGGCGCATCCATCAACCCGGAAGGAACGCATCTCGATGCATCCAGGCAGAATGTCTTTGCCTGGCAGACCGGAGCCGGCCTGGGCTTCAAGGCCACCAAAAAGCTCGTGGTCGACCTCGGGTACCGCTACTTCAAGCCTTCGTCGTACACCGTCGACGACTCGGCTTTCAGGGATGCCAAGGTCACTGCCGCAAGCAGCAACGTGCTGCTGGGCGTCAGGTACTCACTCTGAGCAAAAAAAAAGCTGATGAAATGGAAAAGGGGGCCCGTGTGGTCCCCTTCTCCGTTATGACCGGTTATACGGCGGTTCAAAAGAGCGCCGGGCTGCTTCAGGGCATCAGCTTCAACCGACCCGCACGGCGATGCAGGTCATGTCATCATCGAAGGTACTGCGCCCGGAATAGGCGGCAAGTGCCCCGGTGATCTGCTGCACGATCACTGACGGTTCGACCGCCCCCGCCGATTCAACCAGCGCGACAAGCCGTTCCACCCCGAACAGGCGCCCATCCCCGGAACAGCACTCGGTAATGCCGTCAGAATAGAGCAACAGCAGGTCGCCCGGCCCAATGCGAAACGAGGAGGTATGGTACTCCTGCTCGGCAATCATGCCCATCGGCAGGTTGGCTCCCTCCAGCAGATGGCAACGTCCTTCTGCGGCACGGAAATGCAACAGCGGAGGATGGCCGCAATTGACCATCGAACAGACACCGGCACGGAAATCGCAACGAAGGAACAACAGCGTGGCGAACGAACCCAGGTCAAACAGTTCGCGGATACACAGTTCATGCAGCCCTGCCGCTATTTCGCCGAGAGGCGGCAACACGCTGCCCCGTGAGCCGTTCTCTGCATGGACCTTGAGGAACATCGATTTCAGTCCGGCGCCGATGAGCGCCGACTGGATGCCATGGCCCATGACATCACCGATGATGAAATCGGCATGGTGATCGTTATAGACGAGACAATCGGTGAAATCGCCATTGAGATGCCCCGAGGAAAGCGTCATCCTGCTGGCTGCAGCCCCATTGAGCATCGGGGCGAACGTCCCCTGCAGAAGTTTCTGTTCAATTGCCGATTCAAGCTCCTGCTCAAGCTGCTCATAACGCTGCCGGCTGCGCTCAGCCTCTACACGTGCAGTGATATCTCGTGCCACCAGAACAAGATGCGGCACGGCATCGAGCTGGACGCTGCCCACAGAAACCTCAAGCGGCACAACGGAACCATCCCGCCGGATACCGTTGATCCGCCGTACTCCAGCGGCGTCCGTCCCGGGAAACGGGCTCCCGGGTGCATAAACGGCATCCGGAAGTTCAAAATGCCTGCATTCGGGAGCGACGATATCCATGAACGGCTGCGCTCGCGCTCCCCCGTCATCGTACCCGAACATCAGTTGGGCGGCGCTGTTCCGGTAGACGATCGTGCCCTGGCGATTGACCATGAACACCGCATCATGCGCCGCATCGGTCATGGAACGGAACTTCTCCTCGCTTCGGCGAAGGTCAATGGCCATTGCCTCCAGGGCCGAGTTGGCCTGCGTCAGCTCCCCGTTTTTGCGGGACAGTTCCTGAAAAAGCGCTTCCCGTTCGGCCTTCAGACAATAATAGTCGATAGCGTCATCGATGATACCGCGAAACTCGTCCGGCTCCACCGGCTTCGGGACGAAACGGAACACTTCGCCCTTGTTGATGGAATTGATGATCATCTCGAAATCCTGGGAGCCGCTGAGAATCAGGCGAAGGGCGAGCGGCCGTTGCCGTTTGACCTCGCTGATCAGCTGCAGCCCGTTCATTTCCGGCATGCGAAGGTCGGAGACGATAACGGCGACATCCTGTTCCGCAACCAGTTCAAGCGCCCGTGCACCACTCTCGGCAAACAGTTTCCGGTACGGTTCGCGCCGGAGGAAACGGTTCAGGGAACGAAGGATGTCCGGCTCGTCGTCAACGAACAGCACCGTGATCTCATCGCGTGAAAGCATGCGGCAACACGTTTGGTTTTCTTTTCCTCGGCAGGGCTATGGTAAAGATGGTGCCCCCCGACGGCGGGCACTGGACATCGAGCCGCCCACCGTGCTTCTGGACGATAATGTCGTAGGAGATGCTCAGCCCGAGGCCAGTCCCGTAACCGGGCTCCTTGGTCGTGAAAAAGGGCTCGTAAATGCGGCGGATGACCTCAGGACGGATGCCTGGCCCATCATCGGCGATAGAACAGTACACCTGCCCCTCGTCGTGCCAGGTACGGATCGTGATCGATCCTTTGGCCTCACGTTTCTGGGAAGCGATGGCATGGGCACTGTTGACAACGAGGTTGAGCAGCACCTGGTTGACCTGTTCCGGATTGCAGAAAACCTGCGGAAGGCTGTCCAGATCCGTCAGGACATGGGCGACATAACGGTACTCGTTCCGCGCAATGATCAGGGTATCACGGATACCCTTGTTGATATCGAACAGAACCAGTTCATGTTCGGCATGCCTGAACGAAAAATTCCGCATGCTCTCGATAATGGTCCTGATCCGTTCAAACCCGTTCCTTGACTCCGAGAAAATATCCGGAATATCGGCAAGCAGGGTCTCGATGGCCACCTCGGACTCCTTCTGCCGGATCATCGCCAGCTCCCCGCTGAACTCCTCCCCGGCCTCGACGCTCCTGATGAAAGCCCGGTAGCGGTCGATGAGCGATTTCAGGTCGCTGACATCTTCCTGGAGCGTGGCAAAATTCATCCGCACGAAATTGATCGGATTGTTCAGCTCATGCGCCAGCCCGGCGGCAAGCTGGCCGATCGAAGCCAGTTTTTCCTGCAGAATCATCTGCTGGTGCGTTTTCTCAAGCTCACGGGTGCGCTCCTCGACCCGCTGCTCCAGGGTCTGGTTGAGATGGTGAAGCGCCTCTTCGATCCGACGGCGTTCCGTAATGTCGAGCACAATACCGCGAATGCCCACCGGCACACCGTCGCGAACGATCCGCTCGGCATAGATCAGGATCGGGAAGGTCGAACCGTCCGATTTCTGGCCCAGGTATTCATGGTTGTCGAATGCAACGCCCTTGAGGCTGTTCGACAGGTTGAACATGACCCGCTCCCGTTCGGCAGGAGCAAAAAGATCGGCTGCATTGATACCCGATTCAAGATTCTGCCGGGAATACCCGAAAAGGTCGAATCCGAGGCGATTGGTGTAGGTGATCAGACCCTGGGTATCGCACTCGAAAATCGGCTGCGGCAACAGATCGGCCATCTCCTGGAACCGCCGTTCGCTCTCTTCGAGCGCCTCGATCTCCCGTTTGCGCTGGGTGATATCCTGCTTGATGGCGAGGTAGTGGGAAATCTTGCCGGTCCGGTCAGTGATCGGGCTGATGGTCGCCAGCTCGGAATACAGGGTTCCGTCCTTCCTCCGGTTGACCAGCTCGCCTTCCCATACCCTGCCGGAGGAGATGGTCTGCCACAGGTCGGCAAAGAAGGCCACCGGATGCACACCGGAAGACTGGATGCTCGGATTGCGCCCCCGGATATCGTGCTCATCATAGCCGGAAACCCTGGCAAAAGCCGGATTGCTGTACTCGATATTGCCGTCAGGATCGGTAATGAGAATGGACAGGGGACTCTGCACCATCGCGGCATTCATCAGCCGAAGCTGCTCCCGGAGGTCCTGCTCGCTCAGCGCGTTCTTGATGGTGACTTCAAGCCGTCCCCGGTCAATCGGTTTGAGCAGGTAATCATAGGCGCCGGTCCGCAAGGCCTCCACCGCCTGCTCCACATCGCTTGAGCCGGAAATGACGATGACCGGAATGGGAAAATCATGATCCCGGATATACGAAAGCACCTCGATGCCGCTTTTTTTCGGCATATGGATATCGAGCAGAATCAGGTCGATATGCTGCGAATCGATGACCTGCAGACAGCGTTCGCCATCAAAGGCCGTCACGACAAGATAACCGAGCTGTTCGACGATCCGCGATGTGGCAAGGCAGATGACCGCGCTGTCATCGGCAACAAGGATGGTCGCTCTCTTTTGGCGAGGGGACATGGCAACGGGCGATGAAGGATGGTTGACCCGTCAGTATAGAGATATTTTCGGCCACTTCATATGCCGATCCGTCCCCTTTCGGGACAGAAACGCAAAAAGAGCGAAGAAACCACCCGGTACAACACCGTTTTCTGCATGACCGGGGCATTGCAAAGCAACCGGAATGTGTGCCCGGGCCGCCTGCGTGCGACACAGAGACAGCACTCGGGTCCCCATCATGCGACGCCTGCCGCACATGCGGTATATTTCCGGTATTCCTGACCGGAACCTTGCCCATTTTGCCGTTATTGGCCGTGCATCGATCACCGGGGCGTCCTGCATACAACAGGGAACCCGCCCAGGAACATCACCAACATTTGTTGCCACCAGCATGAGCACGAACCACACCCGCGGCAATGAGACCGCCAGAACCGACACCAACGCGATCATCGCGCCCAACCCGTCGACAGCCGCGACATTCTCCGGGAACCGGAGATGGCTCTCGCAGCTTCCCTTCGGCGATACCCGCGATTTCGAGAACGCGACCCGAGGATTCATCGGCACCATCGACGGCGGCATCATCCGGACAGCGGCGGGCACCGAAGTCCTGAACCTGAACGACTACGGCTTCCTCGACGAAACGGACGCCCCCGATACCGTACATCCCGCCCTGTGGAGACAGGCAAGGCTGAACCGCATCAACGGGCTCTTCAGGGTCGCAGAGGGCCTCTACCAGGTCAGGGGCCTCGACATCGCCAACATCACCTTCATCGAAGCCGACAACGGCCTCATCATCGTCGACACCCTGACCACGACCGAATCGGCAGCTGCAGCCCTTGCCCTCTATTACCGGCATCGACCGCACCGGCAGATCCACACCATCATCTACACGCACAGCCATGCCGACCACTTCGGAGGGGTTCGCGGCCTTGTCAGCCAGGAGCAGGTCGACAAGGGGGAAGTGCAGATCATCGCACCGGCAGGATTCCTGCCCGAAACGGTAAGCGAAAACGTACTCGCAGGGCCGGCCATGTCGCGCCGGTCGCAGTTCCAGTTCGGCCAGCTGCTCAAGGTCGGTGCACGGTCCACGCTCGACGCTGGGCTCGGCAAAGCCTCGAAAGCAGGAACCATCAGCCTGATTGCGCCAACAAGGGAAATCAGCGACCCCGTCGAAACACACCGGATCGACGGCGTCGACATCGTTTTCCAGCTCACACCGGAAACCGAGGCTCCGGCAGAACTGCACCTGTATCTGCCGCAATGGAAAGCGCTCAACCTGGCCGAAAACGCGACCCACACCCAGCACAACCTGCTGCCCCTCCGTGGTGCGAAGGTTCGTGACGCCAAATCCTGGGCAAACTACCTCAACATTGCCCTCGAACGTTTCGGAAGAAAGGCTGAAATCGTCTTCGCGCAACACCACTGGCCCATCTGGGGCAACGACAGCATCGTCGATTACCTGAGCAAACAGCGGGACAGCTACAAGTTCCTCCACGACCAGACCCTCAGGCTGGCGAACCTTGGCTACAACGCCGCCGAAATCGCCGAAATCATCACCCTTCCGGATGAACTGGAACAGGAGTGGTCCACCAGGGGACTGTACGGCAGCATCAAGCACAACGCCAAGGCAATCTACCAGCGATATCTCGGCTGGTACGACGGCAATCCGGCGAATCTCGACCCGCTTCCGCCTGCCGATTCGGCAAAAAAATGGATCGAATACGCGGGTGGCAGCAGCGTTGTCATCAGGCACGCGACCGAAGATTATGAACGGGGTGAGTACCGATGGGTTGCCGAAGTGCTCTCCAGGGTCGTCCACGCCGAACCTCAAAACCTTGAAGCCGCCCTGCTCCTGGCCTCCGCATTCGAACAGCTCGGCTACCAGTCTGAATCAGCGACATGGCGAAACGCATATTTGCAGGCGGCCCATGAGCTGAGGAACGGCATTGCCCCGGCAGCGGCTGACCTCGGCGCCGGACTTCGTGAGGCACTGGATGCAGGCAACCTGTTCGACGCCCTCGCCGTACGGCTCAACAGCCGACGGGCCGCCGGAAAACGGATCACCATCAACTGGCACTTCACCGACCTGGACAGCGAACACCTGCTCAGCATAGAACACTCGACGCTCAACCACCTCCCCGGACATGCCGCCGACAAACCGGACGCCGCCGTCACCCTGTCACAGGCTACGCTGAGAAAGCTGCTTTTCAGGGAGCGCTCGGTGCCGAATGCCATCGCTGCCGGCGAGATATCCATCAAGGGGAACCCGCTGAAACTCATCGAACTCTTTACACTCTTCGACCAGCCTGACAACGCATTCCCGGTCGTCACCCCGAGGCATGCCCCGGAAGAAATTCCGGCCCGATACTCGCGCATCGGCAAACTGGCCTCGGGCGCCGTCAGGAAAATAGGATCGGCCATCGGCAAGGTGACTGCCCGCTGAACGGAACCGCCCCCGTTTCACCAGGAAAACCCGCTCCCCCCGGCGGGTTTTCTTTTTCCAGCCGCGGTGCTCCGGCATGCCGCTCCCCGGCACCGGCAGAGCATGCCCTGGCAAGGTTGCGGAGCGCCTATTCGCCTTCTGCGGCAGTAACCAGGCAGGTGTACTCCCCGCTTTGCTCCTGCCCGTCAAGATGCCGATGCAGCGCCTGCAGCAGCAGGTCGATCTCGCCAAGCAGGTGGCGATGGCCGATGGCCAGGGAAACCAGAAACAACGGAAAGGAGATATGCTCGCAACGCAGCTTCCTGAGCACATTGCCCATGGCGCTGGTCATCGAGGAGAATGCATGCCGCTCATGCACCGCCGGGCTCCTGCCTCCTGAGAGTTCATCAGGATTCCGGTAACGGCAGGTAAACAGGAAATCGCCATTTTCACGCCATTCAACCATGATGCCGACGGGTTTCGGCCTGTTTGCAGATCTGTGCATAGCCACCTCCGGGATGTGTAAATTGCCTGCCTTGAAAAATGCCCCACGGGGCATCCATGGATAGATAGCGCCCGAAAAGCTGAAAATCCAGCCATCCGTGCAACGAATCTGCAAATTGGCAGCCCGCCCTGAGGCCTGCGTCATGCCAATACCCGTCGGCCATCCGCTTGCCGTCAGGAAGATTTTGAGTATGTTGCAGGTTCTGCAACAACCATCAACCCCCACGCACATGCAACTGAAACCCCTCAGGCTGCTGCTCGTTCTGTTCACGCTGATCGCTGCCACCCTGCCCGGAACGTCGACAGCCCAACCACTTGACCCCGAAAACACGATCTACATGGACCTGCCAGCCGGAAGGGTCGTCATCAGACTGCTGCCGGAGCTTGCCCCACGGCACGTCGCACGAATCAGGGAACTCACCCGGAAAGGATTCTACGATGGCCTCGGCTTCCATCGCGTTATCCCGGGATTCATGGCCCAGACCGGCGACCCGCTCGGCAACGGAACCGGAGGATCGGGACGGTTGCTCAATGCGGAATTCTCCAGCGCACACCACCTGCGCGGGACGGTCTCCATGGCGCGCGCAGCCTCCCCCGACAGCGCCGACAGCCAGTTTTTCATCTGCTTCGACTCATGCCCGTTCCTTGACGGCCAGTATACCGTCTGGGGACAGGTGGAGTCGGGCATGGAGTTCGTGGACAAGGTCAATGCCGGTACGCAGGCCAACAACGGGGCCGTGGCGACCCCGACCAGAATCATCCGGATGCGCCTCGCCGCCGACGTCAGGGACTGACCCCTTCCGGTGACCCCGACCCAACGCCGGACATCCCTGTATGATGCGTGTTCTGCCGCTGCCATGCTGCTGCAGCATGGCAGCGGCAGAACCGGTAAACCTTCAGGCTGTTCACCTGCCTTCTCGGAATAACGCCGACCGCCCGCGAAAAAACCAGCTATCTGCATTTATAAAAATAACATACAATAGCGAACAATAGTCTGTTGCGCCATCCGGAAAACATAGGTATCTAAGCAATTGAAAGATACCGACGTTCACCTGTTAACACGTCACCCCCCATGACCAGGCCCCCCCTTCTCGCAGGAACTGCCTTGCTGCTCCTGCAATCGACCATGCTGGTTGCCGCACCGGTACCTGACGCAGGAAGCCTCATGCAGCAACAGACGCAGCAACGCCAGGAACTCCCGGAACGCCTCGACCTCCGCGAAAAGGAAACGGCAAACCCATCGCAAAGAGACGAGGTCAGGTTCCTGCTCAAAGAGGTCAGGTTCCGTGGTGCGGAGGGCCTTGTTGCCGAACAGGAGCTGCAGCGCATCACAGCCGGCTGGATCGGCCATGAAGTTTCACGTGCCGGGCTCAGGTCGCTCACCGAACGGATCACCGGCTACCTGAACACAAAAGGGTTCCTGCTCTCCAGGGCGGTGCTTCCCGAACAGGAGGTCAGCACCGGTGTGGTCACCATTGCCATCGTTCCGGCAAAAAGCGACGGGCAGTTGGCATACCACCGGCAGGGCAGGGTTCGGCTCCGGCAGCGCTATCTGGATACCATCGGACAGCATGCCGTCGTTGCCGGCGGCGTCCTGCGCTCCGGACAGCTCGAACGCTCGCTGCTGCTCATCTCCAGCCAGCCGGGGCTCTCGGCGCACGGACGGCTCGAAGCCGGTGCCACTCCGGGGACGAGCAAAGTGAACATCGACCTCAGTGAAGGTCCGCTGTTCACCGGCGGCATTACCGCAGACAACCTTGGAAACCGCTACACCGGCAGTTTCAGGACGATCGCCAGCGTCGCATGCAACGACCCGTTCGGCTATGGGGACCAGCTTTCGGCCATGTGGTCGCAATCGGCCCACGCGCACCAGGGGCAGGCGAACTATTCGGTCCCGGTCGGCACCGACGGCCTGCGTGCCGCCTTCGGCTTCTCCGGCATGTCGTACCGTCTGGCCGAACAGCTCTCCTCCTATGATTTTGCAGGCAACAGCTCGGTCATCGACGCCGGGCTCAGCTACCCCATCTCCCTGCACCAGTCAGGCTCACTGCAAGTCCAGGTAAAGTACCGCTACCGTGACTTCGAGGACCGGCAGCATGCCGTCACCATCAGCAACGGACATTCGGGCACCCTTAACACCACCCTTTCGGGCGACAGTTACGACACCATGTTCGGACAGCCCGCCTACAACGTCTGGAACATCGGCATCACCGCAGGCAGCCTCAAACGAACCAACATCACCGCAGGCTACAGCTCCGATGCGGCGCAGAACGGCAGCTACGGGCGCCTCAATGCAGGCTGCACCAGGGTCCAGCGAATTGACGGCAACACCCTCGTCAACATCGCCTGCTACGGCCAGGCCGCATCCACCAACCTTGATTCAAGCGAAAAGTTCCTGCTCGGCGGCCCCTATGGCATCCGGGCCTATCCCATCGGGGAAGCCGCGGGCGACCAGGGACTGCTGGCCAATGCGGAACTCCGGTACCAGGTACGCAATGGCCTCGACCTGCTCGGCTTCTACGATTACGGCTATATCGAACTGCAGAAAAGCCAGAACCAGTCCCCCGGAACCGCCACCAACCGGAACACCTACTGGTTGCAGGGCGCAGGACTCGGCCTGAACTACAACGCCGGGAGGCACTTCAGCATCCGTGCAGTCTGGGCGCATACCCTCGGCGACAATCCGGGACGCACCAGCTCGTCCAACAACTCCGACGGCACCGCGGACCACAGTCGCTCCTGGCTGACCGCAACACTTTACTTCTGACCTCCGGGCGGCAGGGACGACCTTCCTCGTCCCTGCCGCTGCCGCAAACCCCCAACTCCACGGCAACATGAACAGGATTCACCGCATCGTCTGGTCAAAAATCAAGGAACGCTGGATCGTCGTTTCCGAAAAAAGCTCTGCGAAAGGCTGCCCCATCCTCACCGTTGGCGCACTCAGTTTCGCCTTGCTCCAGGCTCTCCTGCCGGTTCCAGCCTGCGCCATTGACTCCGGCGCTCTCCCTTCCGGCGCACAGGTCGTTTCCGGTTCGGCCACCATCTCCTCAGCTACCAACAACCTTACCGTCAACCAGACGTCGCGGCAGCTCGTCACCAACTGGCAGTCCTTCAACATCGGTCAGGACGCATCCGTCCGATTCAACCAGCCCGATGCAGCTTCCACCGCACTCAACCGCATATCGGACCAGAACCCCTCACAGATACTCGGGTCACTCTCCGCCAACGGACAGGTCATGCTCGTCAACACTTCCGGCATCATCTTCGGCAGTTCCGCCCGTGTCGACGTCGGCAGCCTGGTCGCTTCCAGCATGAACATCTCCGATGCCGATTTCCTGGCCGGCAAATTTTCCTTCGCCACTTCAGGAACTCCCGGACCCGTCTCCAATGCCGGCAGCATCTCCGCCGCCAGGGGCGGTCTGGTCGCGTTCATCTCCCCGAAGGCATCCAACTCCGGCAACATCTCCGCTCCCGAGGGCTCCGTTGCCATGATCTCCGCTGGCTCCGTCGACCTCTCCTTTTCCGACAATTCCCTGCTCAGCTACACCATCGGCTCCGGCGCCATCAATCCGCTCCTGACAAATTCCGGCAGCATCTCCGCTTCCATGGTCGTCATGTGCGCTTCCGATGCCCAGCGCCTCAAGCTCCTTGCCGTCAACAACTCCGGCCTCATCGATGCCGACAACCTCATCCGGCAGGGCTCCAGCGTCATTCTCCGCGCCGACGGCGCACAGCTCTCATCCTCCGGCAGCATCTCCGCTACTGCCGGATCGGTCTCCATCTCCGCCGACACCGTTTCCCTTGCCAAAAGCGCAGCACTCTCCGCCAACTCCATCTCGATTGCCGCAAACTCCATCTTCGATTCCGCCGCAATCTCCGCTTCGGGCGCCAACCCAACCGTCTCAATCTCCGGCGACTACGTCAGCATCGACGCCAACATCAGATCCGCCGCCTCCAACGGTATCGGCGGCAATATCTCCATCTCCGCATCCAGCGCACTCCTCCTTTCACCCGCATCACGCATCAGCGCTTCCGGACTCAGCGGCGGCAACGTCTCCCTCTCCGCATCCAACGGCTTCATCCTCGATTCCGCCGCCATTGACGCTGACGCAACAACCGGCATCGGCGGCAACGTCAGCGTCATCGCTTCCGGCAACACCACCCTGCTCGGCGCCTCGATCTCCGCCAACGGTCCGACAGGCGGCGGCAACGTCATGGTCGGCGGCGGCTGGCACGGCAGAGGAACCGCCATCTCTTCCCGCTTCACCACCATCGACTCCGCATCCTCCATCTCCGCCGATGCCACTCGGTCCGGCAATGGCGGTTCGGTCGTCCTCTGGTCCTCACAGGCAACCAGCTTCTGGGGGAGCATCTCTGCCCGTGGCGGACTCGACTCCGGGAACGGCGGCAACGTCGAACTCTCCAGCTCCGGCAAGCTCAACACCATCTCCTCCCCATCGCACGGTGTCTCCGTCCTCGCTCGTGCTCAACACGGCTCCGCAGGCTCTATCCTTGTCGACCCAACGGATATCGTCATCGGCGACGCCATGGCCTCCTTCGATATCTTCAGGTCACTCCTGACCACCTCCTGGTCCACCACCTCGCTGCAAAGCAATGAGGCGTTCGGCACGGCAGTGGCGCTCAACGACACCTACGCGCTCATCGGCGCTTTCGGCGTCAACAACAGCAAAGGCGACGCCTACCTCTACAATCTCACGACCGGCAAATGGACAGACCTGGCGGCAACCACCAGTGCGCCAACGCTTGCAAAAAACTCATATTTCGGTTGCTCAGTCGCACTCAATGGCACCTACGCACTCATCGGCGCTAAAGGCGCCAACACCAGCAAAGGTGACGCCTTCCTTTACAACATCGGAAACGGCACATGGACGGAGCTTGCACCAGGCGGAACATTGCAGGGAAGCACTACCGCACTGGGTTCCAATGCTGATTTCGGCTGCTCAGTCGCACTCAACAGCGCCTACGCGCTCATCGGCGCAGACGGCGCCAACAGCAACAAAGGCGACGCCTTCCTCTACAACCTCACCTCCGGAACCTGGACAGACCTGGCTTCGACAACCGGTCAGCCGGTTTCCTCACTTGCATCCGGTTCAGCCTTTGGCACTTCCGTCGCTTTGAACAGCTCCTACGCGCTCATCGGCGCTTACGGCGCCTTAAACTATAGTGGTGACGCCTACCTCTACAACCTCACCTCCGGAACCTGGACCGATCTGGCTGCAACGAACAATCAGCCGGTTTCTTCGCTTGATTCCGGACTTTTCGGCATGTCGGTGGCCCTCAACAGCTCCTATGCCCTTATCGGCGCTCCCGGCGCCAACAGCAACAAAGGCGACGCCTTCCTCTACAAGCTGAGCGATGGATCGTGGACCGACCTGGCTTTGACGACCGGTCAACCGGTTTCTTCACTTGCATCCGATTCAACCTTTGGCACTTCCGTCGCTTTGAGCAGCTCCTACGCGCTCATCGGCGCAAGCGGCATATCGACCGGCCGAGGCGACGCATTCCTCTACAAGCTCAGTGGCGGTAGCGGTGCATGGACCGACCTGGCTTCGACGACCGGTCAACCGGTTTCCTCACTTGCATCCGGTTCAGCCTTTGGCACTTCCGTCGCTTTGAACAGCTCCTACGCGCTCATCGGCGCAAGCGGCATATCGACCGGCCGAGGCGACGCATTCCTCTACAAGCTGAGCGGTGCATGGACCGACCTGGTTTCCGCAACGGGAAGCTCCTCGACCCCGTCGCTTGCATCCGGTTCAGCCTTTGGCGCTTCCGTCGCTCTGAGCAGCACCTATGCGCTCATCGGGGCGAATGGCGCTGCCAACGGGCAGGGGGAAGCCTACCTCTACAACTTCGCAACCGGCAAATGGACCGACCTGGCCGGTTCGCTGGCATCGCAAAGCATTTCCCTTGACGCCAGTGCCAATTTCGGTGGTTCCGTCGCTCTGAACGACACGTATGCGCTCATCGGCGCAAGCGGGGTATCAACCGGCAGAGGCAGCGCCTACCTCTACAGGCTTGATGGCGGCGCATGGACGGACCTTGGCGAGGCAATCGGAACGACCCTCCTGCCGGTTTCGACGAATGTTCTCACCGGCGCCGCTTTCGGAACGTCCGTTGCGCTCAACGGCAGCTATGCACTTATCGGCGCTTCCGGAAGCAGCACGGTGCAGGGCAACGCCTTCCTCTACAAGCTCAGTGGTGGCACATGGACGGAACTTGCTCCGGGAGGCACACTGACCGGCGGAGCGACACTCGACACCAGCGCCAATTTCGGAGTTGCCGTCGCCCTGAACGACACCTACGCGCTCATCGGCGCAAGCGGGGTGTCAAACGGCAGGGGCAGCGCCTACCTGTATCATCTCACCGGAGGAAGCTGGACTGACCTTGGCGAGGCAATCGGGACGACCCTCCTGCCGGCTTCCGACAACGTCGGCACAGGGGCCAGTTTCGGCACTTCGGTAGCCCTGAACGGCACCTATGCGCTCATCGGCGCAAACAATGCGCATAACGGTGCCGGCGACGCCTATCTCTACAAGCTTTCAAACGGGACATGGACTGAGCTGGCTCCGTCAGGAAGCATAAATGGCTCTGCGCTTGCAACCAACTCATATTTCGGCACTTCCGTCGCGCTGAACGACACCTATGCACTCATCGGCGCTTACGGCGCCAACAGCAACAAAGGCGACGCCTATCTCTACAAGCTTTCAAACGGAACATGGACCGAGCTGGCTCCGTCAGGAAGCATAAATGGCTCTGCGCTTGACGCCAGTGCCAATTTCGGCACTTCCGTCGCCCTGAGCAACAGCTATGCGCTCATCGGCGCTTCCGGGGTCTCAAGCGATCGTGGCGACGCCTACCTGGTCTACCTGCCCTACGCCGTCAACACCATCTACACCCAGGAAACGATCCAGACCCAACTGGCAGGCGGCAATGTGATCTATACCGCCGACAACAGCCTGACCATCGACAGGCTCCAACTCGTCGCCCTCAATACGAGCCACTCCCTGACCCTGCAGTCCGGAGGCGGCATGAGCATCGTCTCCCCCGACCCGGTCATTTTCGGCAACCGCACGACGACGCTGCTGGCAAATGCGCCAAGCAGCGAACTGGGCACCCCTTCAGGGCGTGAAAGCGGAGCTGCGGGAATCAGCTCGACCTCATCGCTGGATGATGGCACCGCTACGCTGGTCCTGCAGGTCGGCACCGCCACAAACAGCGGAAGAAGCGATACTGCTGCAACAGCGGGAACCATCTCCATCACCGGCTCGGTAAACGCAGGCAGCTTCACGATCGACGATGCAGACAGCTCGATCAGTGCAACAGGAGGCACCCTTGCCGTAGCCGGGGGAACGCTTACCCTGAATGGTGCCGGAAGCATAACCAGCATCATTTCCGGCACGGGCAGCCTTGTCAGGACAGGTTCAGGAACCATGACCCTCTCCGGTGCCAACACCTATACCGGCACCACGACCATCAATGGCGGAACCCTGCAGGCGGGCAACAATTCCGCGCTCGGCAGCAACTCGGCTCTCACCATCTCTGCCGGGACACTCGACCTCAACGGCTACAGCATTACCATCGGATCACTGGCAGGAACCGCCGGTACCGTCACCAACAACAGCAGCACCTCGGCAGCAACCCTGACCACCGGTACGGACAACACCAGCACCACCTTCAGCGGCTCGATCTCTGACGGCACCAGCAAACTGGTCAACCTTGCCAAGACCGGAACGGGCACCCTCACCCTCGCCGGTGCCAACACCTATTCCGGCACCACAACCATCAGCAACGGCACCCTTGCCGTCGCCAACGCTTCGGCACTCGGGTCAAGCACGGCATCCGTATCATCCGGAGCGACCCTTGACCTCCAGAGTATCTCCGTCTCCAATGCTCTCATCCTTAATGGCGGCACGCTGGCCGCATCAACCGGCTCATCTTCCGCTTCCGGCACCATCAGCCTCACCGCCAACAGCACCATCAGCACCACCGGTTCGCTCTCGCTTTCCGGCACCATCTCCGGCACAGGCTTCGGCTTCACAAAGACCGGCCCCGGCACGCTTACGCTCTTGGGCGCCAACACCTATTCCGGCACCACGGCCATCACCGTCGGCACGATCATGGCCGGCAATGGCTCAGCCCTCGGCTCCGGCGCTGTAGCGCTGAGCAGCGGGAGCATCCTCGACCTCAACGGCATGAGCCTCGCCATCGGTTCACTTGCGGGAAACGGTAGCGTCACCAACAACAGCAGCACCTCGGCATCGCTGACCAGTGGTACGGACAACTCCAGCACCACCTTCAGCGGCACAATCCTGGACGGCTCCAGCTCAGTCAGTCTCACCAAGACCGGCTCCGGCACACTCTTGCTTTCCGGCACCAACACCTATTCCGGCACAACGGCGATCAATGGCGGCACCCTGCAGGCGGGAAGTTCTTCCGCGCTCGGCAACAACTCGGCTCTCACTATCTCAGCCGGGACACTCGACCTCAACGGCCACGACATTACCATCGGCTCACTGGCAGGAACCGGCGGTACCGTCACCAACAACAGCAGCACCTCGGCAGCAACCCTGACCACCGGTGCAGGCACCTTCAGCGGCTCGATCACTGACGGCACCAGCAGGCTGGTCAACCTTACCAAGACCGGAACGGGCACCCTCACCCTCTCTGGCACCAACACCTATTCCGGCAC